>NZ_JAQZBC010000030.1 GCF_029239295.1 Sphingomonas sp. | reverse complement strand
CGGCCTCACACCCTACGAATACATTGCCAAGATCTGGACGTCAGAGCCAGACCGGTTCATCGTCAATCCGATCCACCAGATGCCGGGACTAAACACCTAAGAAAATCGCCGCGCGTTCCAGAACGAACCGCGCGGCGTCTTTCGTTTACTTGCTGGCGGGAGCCTTCGGCAGCACCACCAAGGTCCAGTCCTTCTCAGGCCGCAGATACTTTGCGGCGGTCGCCTGCAGCGTCTGAGGGGTGATACCCATATAGTCGTCGACCAGCGTCTTGGCGCCGCCCAGCCGGTTGGGGTCATAAGCGCCGCCACTCACCTGCAGCAGCCAGAACTGGTTCCCCGACGATGCGCGCGCCAGATACTGCATCATCGGCCCCACCGCACGGCGCAGTTCATCCTCGCTGACCGGCGTCGCCACCAGCTCTGCCGCAATCTCACGGCTCAGCTTGTAGAACAGCTCGACGTTCTCCGGCGCCACTTGACCGACTGCGATCATGCGTCCGCCCGATGACAGGCCCAGCGGCCACTGGCTCACCGCGCTGGGGCTGTAGCTCGCCCCTGCGACCGAGCGGAGGCGATCGAAGAGGCGATCCGCGAATATGGCCGAGAGGATATCGAGACGACGACTTTCAGCGATCCCGTCGCTGCCGCCGCCGGTCGGCCACGCGATTACAGCAGCCGCCTGAGTATCAGCGCCCTGGTGCGTCAGGGTGACGGGACGGTCATTGTGCGGCGGGAAAGACGCATTGGCAGCCACCGGCGCTGTCTCAGGCCGCGGCTTCAACGCGCCGAACGTCTTGGCGACAGCCGCTACGGCTTCATCCCCGGTCACATCGCCGAACACGTCGACTTCGATCGGGCCCGTCGCCAGCAACGGCTCCCACAACTGCCGGAACGCCTCGGGCGTCAGCGCGTCGATCTCCTCCCGCGTGGGCGGGCCCCAGCGCGGATCACCATTGCGCAGCTTGCGCTCCAGATCCCGCGACAACACGCCATCGGGCGAGGAGTCGAAACCGGCGTAGCCGGCCAGCGCGCCGGCCTTGGCGCGCAGCACCGGCGCCGGGTCCCAGCGCGGCGCGGCTAGCTTCGCCGCCATCAGCGCAAGGTTATCGGCGTAGTCGCCCGGGGTGGTCATTGCGCTCATGACGAACGCGTCGTCGGTGATGTCGAAGTCCAGCCCCATCCGGCGCCCAGTGGTTAGGGCGTCGAGATCGCTCTGGTTCCACTTGCCGATCCCGCCCGGGATCAGCGCGCTGTCGGCGGCCCAGGCCACCGTCGGCTTGTCGGCGGGAAGCGCGCTATAGCCACGGCCGAAGCGGACGCGCAGGTACACGCGGCCAGTCTCTGAGGCGTTCGGATACATCAGCATCCGCACCCCGTTCGAGAATGTCACCTTCTCGATCCCGGGATCGGCGATCGTTTCGCGCGCCGTGACCGTGCCGGGCTTGCCGAGCTTCGGCAGGTCCTTGAAGTTCACGTTGGTCTGGCGATCACGCCGTCCAGCCAGCTTCGCGACGTCGGCGGTCAGCGCGGTCGCCAGCTTGGCAGCCGCGCCCGGATCCGCGACGCGGGTGTTGACGATCGCGCGCTGCGCATCGCCCTTGAACACGCGCCGGGTCGATTCGAGGACACCCGCCGCCGAGAACATCCCCTTCTTCTTGGCGTCGAGGAAGATGTTGTACGATTCCTGCGGGCCGGCCACCGTTTCGCGAATGTCGAGCGCCTGCACCATGTCGTCGGCCTGCTTGGAGCCGGCCTCCACGCGTGCCGTCTCGACCTCGTTGCGCATCGCGCCTTCGAATTCGGCCGCTTCCCGATCAACCTCGGCCTGGCTGGGCGCGGCGGTCATTGCATCCGCGATCACGGCGCGCACATCCTTCAACGCCGCCTCCCAATCGTCACCAATCGGCAGGATGCTGACAAAGGTACCGTTGGTCGACCGGGCTACATCCTCCAGGTTCACGCTCGCCTGAAGGAAGCTGCCGCCCGCTCGCGCGCGGTCTTCCAACCGCCGGTTGATGACTCGCATCGCGACCAGGTCGACCAGGCGCCTCTGGTTGAAGATGATCGTGTCGTCCTGATACGTCCACGGCCGCAGCGTCGCGCTAATCACCAGCGGCGGCAGCGAGGGTTCGTTGATCGCGGCGGTCGGCGTCGCCTTCGGATCGGGCTTGCCGAAATCCGGGTCCGCCGGATCGGGTCCAACCCCCTTCCACCCGCCGAAGTTCTTGACGACCAACCGGGCGGCAATCGCAGGATCGATATCGCCCGAGATTATGACGACGGTGCGCGCCGGACGATACCACCGCTGGTGGAACGCCAGCACGCTCTCTGGCGTCGCCGCTTCCAGGGTCTTGACGTTCCCGATCGGCGAACGGTCGGCGAGCGGCTGCCCGGCAAACAGAACAGCGTTGCGCGCATCTGACAGGCGGACCTGCGGCCCTGGCGCTTCACGCTGCTCGGCGAGCACTGCGGGCCGCTCCGCCGCCAGGCCCTGCGCATTGATGCCCGGCGCGGACATCATTCCGGCAAAGATCTTCAGGCTTTCGTCGAGATTGGCTTCGGTCGCAGCTGGAAGGTCGAGCTTGTAGACCGTCTGTGTCGGCGTCGTTTGCGCATTCGAATCCGAACCGAAGGTGGCGCCGAACCGCTGCCACACTCGCTTCGCTTCGCCGTCCGGGACATATTTGGAGCCGCGGAACGACAGATGTTCGATCAGATGCGCATAGCCGCGCTCGGCGTCGGTCTCGTTCAGCGATCCGGCGTCGATACGTACGCGTACGGCCACCTGGCCAGGCGGGACGCCGTTCTTGCGCACGGCATAGCGCAATCCATTCGGCAAAGCGCCGAAGTTCCACGCCGTGTCGGGCGGAATATCCGATCCCTTGAACAGCCATGGCGATGTATCGACTTGGACGGATGCCGGGTCGATGATCGTGCCCTGCACCGGCACGCTGGGCTTCGCCGTTGCGACCGCGGTGCGGCTGGCGGTGGCAGGCGCTTTCTTCGCCGCCTGCTGTCCGATGGCCGGAACGGCCGCCAAGGCGAGAAGGGAAACAACGGCGAACGGCGCAGCAAGCGCGCGCGGAAATGCGGTCATGCGGCTGCTTCTAGCCTGCCCGCGGCGCCGCCGCCACACCCCGCCCACGATCTTTCGATGACCGTCTCGCCGCCATGTTTTGGACCCGAATCGCGCCTAGGCGATCACCTCGAACGTCCTGGCCTGCTGCGTGCGCGTCGGATTCAGATGACGGATAGGTAACGTGAACACGATCTCCCCTTCCCGAGCGGCCACGCTTCCCGACGCGTCGCACAGTGCACCGCTCCTTGTCCCAAATGTCCGCGCCGTTTCGGGCGCGCCGGCCGCGTCGGACGAACTGAAGGCGGATCCCAACCGGCCGCTGATCATCCGTGTCGGCAAGCACCTGCGCGGTGTATTCGATCGCCTGATCGCCAGCTCATCGCTGGTACCGAACGACCCTGTTCTCGACGTGCGCACCTTCCCCTGGACGCAGTTGCTGCGGGACAATTGGGACGTGATCCGGGCCGAGGCGATGAATGTGGCACTGCGTGGCCAGGCGGCGCCCAGCCTCGCCACCATCTCGCCCGATCATCGTTCGATCGCGCAGGTCAACATGTGGCGCTCGTTCTTCATCTGGGGATACGGCTACCGAATCGACGAGAACGCCGATCGCTGCCCGACGACCGCCCGGCTCGTTGAACAGATCCCAGGGCTGAACAGCGCCTTCTTCTCGATCCTGGCGCCGGGAACGCACATTCCCGCGCACCGCGGCGTGTCAAAGGGCCTGATTACCTGTCATCTTGGCCTGATCGTGCCGGACGACGGCGACGTGCGGATGCGCGTCGACACCCGGATCGTGCGCTGGCGCGAGGGCGAGACGCTGGTGTTTGACGATACCTATGATCATGAGGTGTGGAACGAGACGCAGGGCACCCGCGTGGTTCTTCTGGTTCAGTTCGAACGGCCGCTGCGCAATCCCGGCAAGTGGCTGGCAGACTTCTTCCTCGGCTTCGTTCGCCGCTCGGCTTTCGTGCAGGAAGCGCGCAACAACATTTCGCTGTGGAATGCGGCCGTGAAGCAGATGGACGTCTGAGGGGTTAGTCACCTGCTGCCGGTCACCATCACCGGCGCAGCACAGCGGCTCAGGCGTCGGCGAACGCCGCTGCAATCACCATCCGCTCGGCATTCCATTCCGGAACTGCCTGCTCGTTCATCGGCACCATGAAACGCTTGCCGTTGGGACGCTCCACCTCGATCACGTCGCCAGCGCCGAAATTCTCGACTGACACAACGCTGCCCAGGTTCTCGCCCGCGTCCGACACCGCCGGCAATCCCAACAGATCGGCGTGATAATACTCGCCCTTTGCCAACGGGGGCAGCGCGGCACGTGGAACCGATAGTTCCACCCCACGCAACGCTTCCGCGGCGGTACGGTCGGCCACTTCCGCGAACCTTGCGATCGCGCCCCGAACGCTCCTGAGCGTCAGAGTACCACCGTTGAAGGAGGTATAGCCGGCCAGGTCATCGGCGAAGAGCTTCAGCTTCACCTCACCGCCGATGCCATGCGCTCCGGTGATGACCGCCAGTACGACCTGAGGCTCACCCGTTGGCGGAGTCCTTGTCGCCGGAGGGGGCGTCGTCGGCGCCTTCGGCGGGTTCTGACGCGGAGACGCCTTCGTTGCTGGCGACTTTCTCGTCGTCATCACTTGCGGTCCTGGGGTCCGGGGAGCCGGGCTTGGGTTGGGTGGTCATGGCACGTTCCTTTCGCTTGCGAAGGAAAACGCGCCATGACCCGATTTGATGCTTACTGCTCGGCCGTCGCGTCGGCGACCTTCTCGGCCTCAGCGGTCGGCGTCTCGGTCGCTGCGTCGACTTCAGCCGCAACAACGGCCTCGGTCTCTGCCTGCGACGCTTCTTCAGCGGCCTTCAGCTTCTCGGCACGCTCCTCGGCGCGCTCCTTGGCCTTCTCGCCGGGCTCGGCCTTCTTCGGATTGGCGCGGGCCGGACGCTCACGAACGCCAGCGGCATCCAGGAAGCGAGCAACACGATCGGTCGGCTGTGCGCCGTTGCCCAGCCAGTGCTTCGCACGCTCGGCGTCCAGAACCACGCGCTTCTCGTCATCCTTGCCGAGCAGCGGGTTGTAGTTGCCGATCTTCTCGATGAAGCGGCCATCGCGCGGGCTGCGCGCGTCAGCCACGACGATGCGATAGTACGGACGCTTCTTGGAGCCGCCACGCGACAGGCGAATGCTGAGTGCCATTGTAGTCTTCCTTGCCTTCTGATTTCATCGTCCCTGCGCCAGCGGGGATCCTTTGTTGACAGTCGTGCCCCGCAGCGGGGCGGTTGCTTATTTCTTGAACTTCGGAAAGCCTGGCGGCAGTCCGCCGCCCCCCCCCGGCAGGCCCGGAAGCCCGCCGCCGGCCTTGCCCAGCATGTCGCCCAGTTCCGGGCCGCCCAGCGCATTGCCGATGCCGGCCATGCCGCCACCGGGACCGCCCTTGCCGAGCATCGCGAGCATCCCCTTGATGCCGCCCATCTTGCGAATCTTCTTCATCGCCGTGGACATTTCCTGGTGCATCTTCAGCAGCTTGTTCACGTCCTGAACGGTCGTGCCGCTGCCCTTGGCGATGCGGATCTTGCGCTTGGCGTTGATCAGTTCCGGCTTGGTCCGCTCTTTGGGCGTCATCGACGTGATCATCGCGTCCATGCGCAGCAGGATGCGTTCGTCGACAGCACCGTTCGCCATCGCCGCCTGCGCCTTCTTCATGCCTGGGATCATGCCGGCCAGCGCGCCCAGGCCGCCCATGCGGCGCATCTGCGCCAGCTGCCCGCGCAGATCGTCCATGTCGAACTGACCCTTGGCCAGCTTCGCCGCCATGCGCTCGGCGTCTTCCTGCTGGATCGACTCAGCAGCCCGCTCAACCAGGCTGACCACGTCGCCCATGCCGAGGATACGGCCGGCAACCCGCTCGGCATGGAACGCCTCAAGCGCATCCATCTTTTCGCCGACGCCGGCGAACTTGATCGGCTTGCCGGTGACCGCGCGCATCGACAGCGCCGCACCACCGCGCGCATCGCCGTCCATACGGGTCAGCACAACGCCAGTCAGCGGCACCTGTTCGGAGAAGCTTTGCGCGACATTGACCGCGTCCTGGCCGGTCAGCGAATCGACGACGAGCAGGATCTCCTGTGGCGTGGCGATTTCCGCCACTGCCTTCATCTCGTCCATCAACCCCTGGTCGACGTGGAGACGCCCGGCAGTGTCGAGCATCAGGACATCAAAGCCCTGCAGCTTGGCCGCCTGCAGCGCGCGACGGGCGATATCGACGGGCTGCTGCCCGGCAACGATCGGCAGCGTCTGGACGTCGATCTGCTTGCCCAGCGTCGCCAGCTGTTCCTGCGCTGCCGGACGATTGACGTCGAGCGACGCCATCAGGACCTTCTTGCGATCCTTGCCGCCCTTGCCGCCGGACAGGCGCTTCGCGATCTTCGCCGTCGTGGTGGTCTTACCGGAACCCTGCAGGCCGACCATCATCACCACCGCGGGCGGCGTGACGTCGATCTTCAGCTCTGCCGCTTCGGGATCGTCGCCGCCCAACATCGCGACCAGCGCGTCGTTGACGATCTTGACGACCTGCTGCCCCGGCGTCACCGATCGCAGGACGTTCTGGCCGATTGCCTTTTCCGTCGCTTCGTCGACGAACTGGCGGGCGACCGGCAATGCGACGTCGGCTTCCAGCAACGCGATGCGCACTTCGCGCATGGCCTGCCGGACATCGGCCTCGGTCAGCGCACCGCGGCCGCGAAGACGGTCGAATACGCCGCCAAGACGATCGCTCAGGCTGTCGAACATCGCGTCAAAACTCCTTTCTTCCGCCCAAACGCAAAAGCGCCGGCGGGCGAAACCTCGCCGGCCAGCGTGCACCACAATGGGTGCTTGTCTTCAGCGTTCAACTCGGAACGTTGTGCGGCCTCTACTGCAAACACGGATCCGGGGCAAGCATCCGCCAGTTAACAAATTATACATGCCGCGCGCTCAGAAGGGGGGAAGATGGATGACTCGGCGCCCTCCCCCCAGGTCCCGCGCGGCTCTGCCGAACCGCGCGCTACGCCTGCTGGTCGCATAACGATCGCCGCGATTGGGCTGTTCGCAGCACTGCTCGGCGCGACCGGCGCCACGCTGCTGCAACGCGCCTTTGGCAGCGGCGGGCGCGTCGACGATCTGATGGTTCTCGCGCTGCTTCTCAATGTCGTGCTGATCCTGGTGGGCTGGCGGCGCCATCAGCAGATCGCCCAGTTGGTCGGACAGCGGCTCGCGAACGGTGCCCGCACCCGCCTCACACCGACTAGCGATCCGTTGACCGGCTTGCTCAATCGCCGGGCGTTAACAGAACAGGGCAGCGCCATGCTGCTGGACGCGACCCGGCGCCATCGGGCCGCTGCGATGTTGTTGGTCGATCTCGATCGCTTCCGCCCGGTCAACGAACTTCATGGCCACGCCATGGGGGACAAGCTGCTCGCCCGCGTCGCCAGCCACATCCAGGCCGAACTGCCGCCCTTTGCGCTCGCTGGGCGACTCGGCGGCGATGAGTTTGCCTGCGCCTTCGTCTTCGACCCGCGTGATCCCGACACGGTACAGCGTATCGCAGAGCGCTTGGTCAGCCGCCTCGCCCAGCCGTTCGAGATTGACGGCGTGGCAATACAGATCACGGCTACCATCGGCCTTGCACGCTCCGATGTGGAACGCGGTTCGATCGACGCGCTGATGCGCGCTGCGGAAATCGCAATGTGCGCCGCCAAGGAGGCCGGGCGAAATCGTGCGGGGTGGTTCGAACCCGCTATGGCGCGCGCGCTGCATGCCCGCAACGAACTGGAGAACGGCCTGCGCCAAGCGATCCCGGCAGGTCAGATCGTGCCGTATTTCGAACAGCAGATCGATCTCGCTACGGGGCAGCTGTTCGGGTTCGAGGTGCTCGCGCGCTGGGAACACCCCTTGCACGGCGTCATCCCGCCTGAACGGTTCATCACCATCGCCGAACAAAGCGGCATGATCGCCGATCTGTCGCTGTCGCTGATGCGCCACGCCTTTCACGCCGCGCGGGATTGGGATTCCTCCCTCAGCCTGTCGATCAACATTTCGCCCGCGCAGCTGCGCGATGCTTGGCTTCCGCAGAAGATCATCAAGCTCCTGCTCGAAACCGGCTTCCCCGCGCATCGGCTGGAGATTGAAATCACCGAAGGCGCCCTGTTCGAGAACCTGCCCCTCGCGCAGTCGATCGTCGGCAGCCTCAAGAACCAGGGCATTCGCGTCGCACTGGATGATTTCGGCACCGGCCATTCCAGCCTCGGCCACCTACGCGCCCTGCCGTTCGACCGGATCAAGATCGACCGCAGCGTGGTAAAGTCGGTCGCCGGCCATAGCGACAGCGCCGCGGTCGTTGGCGCCATTGCGGGCCTGGGTGCCAGCCTCAACCTGCCGGTGACGGCGGAAGGCGTCGAGGACATCGAAACCGAAGGCTGGCTGCGCAACCTAGGATGCGCGCGCGGACAAGGCTATCTGTACGGACGCCCGATGAACTCCGCGAACACGCGCCGGCTACTGGCCGAGCGGCGGTTGCTGGTGCCTGGCGCCCCCTTGCTCGATCCGGATCACCGCCTCGCTAGCTGACCGGGATCGCCGGTTCCGCTCTCAGTTGGTTGGTGCACGCCGGCGATAGCTCAGCGCCTCGGCAACATGGATCCGGCCCACGCCTCCCGCTCCCGCCATATCGGCGATCGTGCGCGCGACACGCAGGATGCGCGTATATCCTCGGGCCGATAGCCGCATTGCTTCGGCCGCCTGCGCCAACAGCGCGCGTCCGTCGGCATCAGGCGCGCAGAAAGTTTCTAGCAGTTCACCATCCGCGTCTGCGTTGGTCCGGATGCCGTGGTCGCGATATCGATCCGCCTGGATCGCGCGCACAGCGCCAACTCGCGCTGCCACCTCTGCCGATCCTTCCGACGGCGGCGGCAGCATCAGATCGGCTGTGAATCCGGAAACTATGTCGGACCGGATGAGGGCTCAAGCCTCGAACCTCGCACAAGACAGTCGGAATAGCTGACAAGTTAGCACGACCAGTTTGTAGAAAGGAAAAAGCACATGCGACCAGTTTCGCGTGGCGGGAGAGCCGTAACCTACTCTAAAGTCGGCCTCATGGTCTTGAAAGAGCACTTCCAGCAGCGTCCCATCGACGCTACGTTCAGCTCGTTCCGAAGCATGGTTCCGCTGCGCACACCCTCCGGGGCCCAGCACGTCGAATCCGAATTGGAGGCCGAACTGCTGGAGCAGCTGGCCTTCGCGCCCGGAACCTACGATCTGCTGACCCAGCCAATCATCGAATACGCGACGAACGGCAGAACGCGGCGATACACCCCCGACATTGTCGTGCAACTGCACGCGTCGTTGGACGACGGACCCTGCCGCTACGTCATCGAGGTGAAGCGCCGGGCGGACCTGATCGCCAATGCGACGCAATACGCCCCAAAGTTCCAAGCCGGTCGGGTCGCCGCCGAGAACATGGGGGCCGCCTTCCGCATCATGGCCGAGGACCGCATACGCACCCCCTACCTCACGAACGCCCGCCTGCTCCGACGCCATCTCGACTCCGACCCGGAACTCGCTGCCTTCGACCTCATCCGCCGCGAACTCGGCACGCAGGGCGTTACCGTGACGGAGGCGATTAGGCTGCTGTGCGGGCTGGGTATGGAGGAACCCGACATTCGCGCAGGCATCGAGCAGGCGGTCGCCTGGCGCATGCTGCTGTGCGACCTTGCCCGGCCGTTCAATGACTCCAGCGTCGTCCGAGCCCGCGAGCCGGGGGAACAACCCGGGCGCAATCACGACCCGCTGCTCAGGTCACTGCTAGACGCAGTTTCTGCGTGAACATTATAGAAACATGATGTAAGCTAGGCGGACCCGTTAGCGGCCGAGGTCAAGATGAAGATCGGCACGAAGAAGGGCGACAAGGTCCGATATGGCGGCGCTGAGATGCGCGTCGTAGGAGCGCGCGACCTCGACACGCTCGTGGTGGTCAGCGCCGAAGGCGAATATTTCAACGCGTCAATCAAGGACCTTGGGGCGGAGGTCTCGGGCAAGGACCGGTCCGGCACCACCGTCGACCTCAAGCGCGCCGCGAAGGTGCCCGCCTATGTCGCGGCGCTAGGTCCACTGCTCGACAACGATCGCAACACAAAGGCGGCAGTGACGGATGCCGCGAAGAAGCTCGGCATCTCCACCTCCGCCGCGTACGACGCGATCAGGCGGTTCCGCGACACGGGCATGACCGACCAGCTGCCGCCCCCGACCAGGCCGGGCGGAAGGGGCAAGTCGCGGATCAACCCCAAGGCGCAGAAGATCATCGAGGAGGTGCTGGAAGCGACCGTGCTGAAGCGCGGCGGAGCCAAGCCCCGCAAGTTCTTCCGCGAGGTCAAGCGCAGGCTTGAGAAGGCCGGACTGGAGGTCTCCCAAGCCACCCTGGCCGATCGCCTGACCAAGATTCCGGAGCACCGCTGGACCAAGACGCGCAAGGGATACAACGAAACACGCAAAACCCACGATCCGATCAGGGACCACTACCCCGAGGTCCATCGCCCGCTAGAGGTCGTGCAGATCGACCACTGGAAAGCGGATATCGAGATCCTGTCCGACGACCGGCTGCAGACGATCGGCCGCGTCTGGATCACGCTCGCCATCGACGTCTATTCGCGCATGGTGTTCGGCATGCATGTCGGCATCGACCCGCCGAGCACCACCACGTTCGCAATGGCGATGATCAACGGCATGACCCGCAAGGACGTGATCGCGGAGCGATACGGGCTCGAATGGGACAATCCGATGGGCGGCAAGCCCGAGCGGCTGGAAGCAGACAACGCGGGCGAGTTCACCGGTCAGTCGGCCAACGCGTCGGCCGCGCACTTCCGCATTCGCCTGAAGTGGCGCCCACTCGGTCAACCGCAGTACGGCGCGCATATCGAGCGGCTAAACGGCAATCTGGCCGTGCGGTTCAAGGACCTGCCCGGCGCCACCGGCGCCACCCCCGCCGAACGCGGGGAGCTCCGCCCGGAGATGACGGCTGCCTTCACGCTGGAAGACGTAACCAAGCACGCGTGGATGATTGTGGACGAATATCACAACGACGTCCACACCGGGATCGGCATGCCGCCTCTGGAGAAGTTCAGGGGCTACTATTTCGGACCAAACGGCCAGAAGCACCGCCTGCCCGACGTGTACGTCGACAGCCTACAGTTCCGCATCCACTGGTTCCCGCTCGTGAAGCGCAGCATTCAGCGCTACGGCATCAGGATCGACCATCTCGACTACTACAGCGAGTCGCTGGAGTGGCTGGTGAGGAACCGCAAGAGCTACGGTCAACTTGAAATCAGGCGGCACCCGTTCGACGTGCGCGTCATCTACGTCAAACACCCCGACCGTGCAGCCGAGGACCCCGAGGCTAAAGACGGCGACGAGTGGATCCCGGTCTACATCCGTCAGCTTAACTTCCCCGAGGCCAGCATTTTCGAGCTGCAGGCCGCGCGGCGCGAGGCGCTGCGGCGCAAGCGCGAACCGACGCCCGAGCAGCTGGGTAAGATCATCGACGAGCAGCATCGCCACATCGCGGAGGCAATCAAGAAGACCAAGAGCGCCCAGCGCGAGGCAACGCGGCAGTCGCACCATGGCCGGATCAGGAAAGAGGCCCCCGTCCCGTTGGCCCAGACCGGCGCAACGGCGAGGTTCACGAGTCCCACATCGGCGGCGCCGCCCCCCGAAGAGCACCGTGGCGGGAAAGGTGAAGCCCAGCAACAAACCGCCAAGGGCAGCATCACCGACATCCTTTCGGGCGTTAGTGACGACGACGTGGAGGCGATGTTCGGATGAGCGACACCTACGACAACCCGACGCTTCGGCCGGAAATGCAGGAGTTCCTCGATATCGAGGGTCGCGACCGCCTCTATCAGTGCTGGAACCGGGTCTGGATCCCGACGCCATCGACCAAGGACGCTTTCCTTGCGCTTCAGGATTGCATGAACTCAGCACCTTCCACGAAGCCTCGGGGTCTAATCATCACCGGCGACGCCGACACGGGCAAGAGCCGCACGATGACAGCATTTCGCGACCTCCATCAGCCGCGCATAGATCCGGAAAAGCGAATACGCCGAGCACCGTGTCATCTATCTGACCGCGCCCGACAACCCTGATCCGGTGATCGTGCTCAAGAAGATCCTGGCTGCACTCGGCCACCCGCTCCGCTACAACCCGTCCCCGGCCGACCTGCGCAGCCACGCAGTAACGATGCTGAAGGCCTGCCGCGTAGGAACCGTGATGATCGATGAGATCCACGACATTTCGCGCGACAGCCGCATGAGCTCCAAGATCGTCAACTTTCTTGTGTTCATGAAGAACCTGATCAACGACACGGGACGACCGTTCGTAGTAGGCGGAACCCAGGTCGTCCTCGACATGATAGCGAGCGAGGATCAGGTGGCCGGCAGGCTGAATACCGTCGTGAAGCTGAAGCCATTCACACTGGCCGAGTTCGTGCCGATCCTGCTCGCCTTCGAGCGCATGCTCCCGCTGCGTCGGCAGTCTCGGTTTCGTGAGAACGAAACACTCATCCAGCTCGCATACACGCTGACCCAAGGTTACGTGGGGCGTCTCAACTACCTGCTGGAGGACGCCTGCAAAATTGCCATTGACACGGGCGAGGAGCGAATCAGCACATCCACGATCGACCGGGTCAAGGATCGCAGCATCGTGTCGGTGGGCCGGCGGGTGGCGTGATGCCGGTCGAGACACTGCTCCCGCGTCGACTGCCAAGGCCGGCAATACAGCCTTGGCCATTCCTGATTAACCGTGCGTCACA
>NZ_JAQZBC010000017.1 GCF_029239295.1 Sphingomonas sp. | reverse complement strand
CTGCGCCCATGCCGCCGCCAACGCACATCGTGATCACGACATACTTTGCACCGCGACGCTTGCCTTCGATCAGCGCGTGGCCGGTCATGCGCGCGCCCGACATGCCATAGGGGTGGCCGATCGAGATCGCGCCGCCGTTCACGTTCAGCAGCTCGTTGGGGATGCCCAGCTTGTCACGGCAGTACAGCACCTGCACCGCGAAGGCCTCGTTCAGCTCCCACAGGCCGATGTCGTCCATCTTCAGGTTGAAGCGCTCGAGCAGCTTGGGGATCGCGAAGACCGGGCCGATGCCCATCTCGTCCGGCTCGGTGCCGGCGACGGCCATGCCGACATAGCGGCCCAGCGGCGTCAGGCCCTTCTTCTCGGCCAGCTTCTCTTCCATCAGCACGCTGGCCGATGCGCCATCCGACAGCTGCGAGGCATTGCCGGCGGTGATGTTGAGATCGGGGCCAAGCACCGGCTTCAGTGACTTCAGGCCCTCCAGCGTGGTGTCGGGGCGATTGCCCTCGTCCTTCGCCAGCGTCACTTCCTTGTAGGAGACTTCCTTGGTCTCCTTGTTCACGATCGCCATGTTGGCGGTGACGGGGATGATCTCGTCATCGAACTTGCCGGCGGCCTGAGCGGCGGCGGTGCGCTGCTGCGACTGGAAGCCATATTCGTCCTGCGCGTCGCGGCTGATGCCATAACGCTTGGCGACCACTTCGGCGGTCTGCAGCATCGGCATGTAGATGTCCTTGTGCATCGCGACCAACTCGGGGTCTGGCTGCACGCGCATTTGCGGCGTCTGGACGATGCTGATGCTGTCGACGCCCGCGCCGATGGTGACATCCATGTTGTCGACCATGATCTGCTTCGCGGCGGTGGCGATCGCCATCAGGCCCGATGCGCACTGACGGTCGAGCGACATGCCCGACACCGAGACGGGGAGGCCGGCACGCAGCAGTGAGGTGCGTGCGATGTTGGTCGCCTGCGCACCCTGCTGGAGCGCGGAGCCCATCACCACGTCCTGCACTTCCGCGCCGTCGATCTTGGCGCGCTCGACGGCGGCCTTGAGCGCGTGGCTGGCGAGCGTGGGCGACAGCGTGTTGTTGAAGGCGCCGCGATAGGCACGGCCGATCGGCGTGCGGGCGGTGGAAACGATGACGGCGGAGCGCATGTTCTAGATCCTTGGTAGTAGATGTTGCCGGTCCGCCCGCTGATGCGGGCGGCGCTCCCCGGGGAGGGCGGCGGTTGGAAGAATATCAGGTGAAGACTTGCGTGATCCACTCGGCGATCATCGCTGGCTTCTCGCTGCCCTCGATCTCGATCGTGGTCTCGGTGGTGAACTGATACTGGCCGGGCCGCTTCTCATCAAACTCGGTCAGCTTGGAACGGCCGCGCACACGCGATCCCGACGGAACCGGCGCCAGGAAGCGAACCTTGTTGCCCCCGTAATTGACGCCCATCTTCACGCCGTCGAGCCGCGGCATGTCCGGGTTCTTGGCCGACAGCAGCGGCAGCAGCGACAGCGTCAGGAAGCCGTGGGCGATGGTGGTGCCGAACGGCGTCTGCTTGGCGCGTTCCGGGTCGATGTGGATGAACTGGTGGTCGCCGGTCGCGTCGGCGAACTTATTGATCATCTCCTGGGTCACTTCGACCCATTCGGACACGCTTTCCTTGCCGATCGCGGCCTTCATCTCGTCTGCGTTCACGAAGACTCCCCTTGGCTTCCTCATCCCGTTCGCGGGTGCAGCACTCCTCTAGTCGGTTGGCCCGCGCACCCGCAAGCCTTGTCGACCGGAAGCTGGAAACTCGCCGCTTGAACAGGGCGGCTGAACGAACCCCATCTTCGAAAACTGCCGCTACGGCGCTGTGGCATCGGTCGCGCCTTGCGCCTGCCACCATAAATAATGTTATGGTGATAAAGACAGCTGCCGGAGGGGCGGCGCGACAAAGGAGAGGCAGCTTGGCTTACGAGCAGATCATCTATGACGTGAAGGATGGCGTGGCGACGATCACGCTGAACCGTCCCGAAAAGCTGAATGCGTTCACCGGCACGATGATGGCCGAGATGATCGACGCCTTCGACAAGATCGATGCCGACGACGATGTTCGCTGCGTGATCGTGACGGGCGCTGGCCGGGCGTTCTGCGCCGGCGCCGATCTGTCTGCCGGCGCCAAGACGTTCGACTATGACAATCGCAGCGACCGCCCCGATCATGGCAGCGGCCAGGGCGGGCTGTCCTATGAGATGGAAGAAGCGCGCGACGGTGGTGGCCGTCTGACGCTGCGTATCTTTGAATGCCTGAAGCCGGTGATCGCCGCGGTGAATGGCGCGGCGGTCGGCGTCGGCTCCACCATGCAGCTGCCGATGGACATTCGAATCGCCAGCGACTCGGCGCGCTTCGGCTTCGTCTTCGCTCGTCGCGGCATCGTGCCGGAGGCGGCGTCCAGCTTCTTCCTGCCGCGCGTTGTCGGCATCAGCCAGGCGCTGGAATGGTGCTACACCGGCCGCGTCTTCAGCGCGCAGGAGGCACTCGACGGTGGGCTGGTGAAGCAGGTGGTGCCGGGTGACGAGCTGCTGGCGGTCGCCAATGCACTCGCCCGCGAGATTGCCGACAACACCGCGCCGGTCTCGGTCGCGCTCACCCGCCAGATGCTGTGGCGCGGACTCGGCTTCCAGCACCCGATGGACGCGCACAAGATCGACAGCCGCGCAATCCTGGCACGCGGCCGCTCGGGCGACGCGAAGGAAGGCGTCACTTCCTTCCTCGAGAAGCGCACGCCCAACTATCCCGATCGCGTCTCGTCCAACATGCCGGACTTTTTCCCCTGGTGGGAAGAACAGCGCTACGGCTGAACCACAGGGTCTAACGACGCGCTGCCGCGTTATGACGCGGCATGAGTGTCGAGGATGACAAAAGGCTGGCCGCGGCGGCGGCGGTGGCGGAGGTGCTCGACGGGATGGTCGTGGGCCTCGGCACCGGCTCCACCGCGGCCTTCGCCATCGCGGCCCTTGGGGAGCGGGTCTCACGCGGGCTGCGCGTGCAGACCGTGGCGACCAGCATCGCGACCGAGCGCGCGGCAGGGGCCGCCGGCCTCACCGTTCGCGACTTCGCGGACTATTCCATGATCGATCTCGCCATCGACGGCGCCGATGAGGTCGACGATCGGCTCTGGGCAATCAAGGGCGCAGGTGGCGCGATGCTGCGCGAGAAAGCGGTGGCCGCCGCAGCACGGCGGTTTGTGGTGATCGCCGATGGGTCGAAGCGGGTGGCCGCGATCGGCGCTGCCAAGGTGCCGGTCGAGGTTCTGCCCTTTGCTCGCAGCTTCGTCGTCGCCCAACTGGCGACGCTCGGTGCCGATGTCGTGGTGCGCCCCGGCTATGCCACAGACAATGGTAATCTCGTCGCCGACTGCCGGTTCGATCCCATGCCCGACCCGCGGGTCCTCGCGCGGGTGATCGGCAAAATCCCCGGCGCGCTGGGTCACGGCCTGTTCCTGGACGAGGTGGATGCCGCCTATATCGCCACCAACGGGATCGTTGCGCGACTGGAACGCGACGGACGGAGCGACTAGAGGGGCCGCGACTCGGCAACCGGGCACTTGCCCGGGCGTTCGATACCCATTCAGCGAGGGCCTCCGATGACCGACACCGCCAATCCCGCGAACGTTCATGAGGACGGCACGCCTGACCGTCTGGCGATCGACACCATCCGCACCCTGTCGATGGACGCGGTGCAGGCGGCGAATTCCGGCCACCCCGGCACGCCGATGGCGCTGGCGCCGGTCGGCCACACGCTGTGGACGAAGTTCCTGCGCTACGATCCCGCGCACCCGCACTGGGCCAATCGCGACCGTTTCGTGCTGTCGGTCGGCCATGCCTCCATGCTGCTCTATTCGCTGCTGCATCTCGCCGGCGTGAAGCAGCCCGATGGCGCCCCGGCAGTCAGCCTCGACGATATCAAGGCCTTCCGCCAGCTCGGCTCCAAGACGCCGGGTCACCCCGAATACAGCCACACCGTCGGCGTCGAGACGACCACCGGCCCGCTCGGCCAGGGCTGCGGCAATTCGGTCGGCATGGCGATTGCCGAGCGCTGGATGGCGGCGCGCTACAACCAGCCCGGCTTCACGCTGTTCGACCATGACGTCTATTCGCTCTGCGGCGATGGCGATCTCATGGAGGGCGTGGCTGCGGAGGCCGCTAGCCTCGCGGGCCATCTGAAGCTGTCCAACCTGTGCTGGATCTACGACAGCAACAACATCTCGATCGAAGGCGACACCAACCTCGCGTTCGACGAGGATGTCGGCATGCGCTTCCAGGCCTATGGCTGGAACGTCATCCACGTGAACGACGCCAATGACGTCGCCGCGCTGACCAAGGCGTTCGAGCAGTTCCGCGCCACCAATGACAAGCCGACGCTGATCATCGTCCATTCGATCATCGGCTGGGGCTCCCCGCGCGCCGGTAGCGAGAAGGCGCATGGCGAGGCGCTGGGCGAAGAGAATGTCCGCCTCACCAAGCAGGCCTATGGCTGGCCCGAGGACAAGAGCTTCTACGTGCCGGAAGGCGTGCAGGAAGGCTTCGAGGGTGCGATGGTAGAACGCAGCGCGCCGCTGCGCGAGGCGTGGGAGGCCAGCCTCGCCAAGTATCGCGAGGCGCATCCGGATCTCGCCAAGGAAGTCGATGCCATCCTGAACGGCACGCTGCCTGACGGCTGGGATGCCGACATCCCGACCTTCGAGGCCGATGCCAAGGGGCTCGCCAGCCGCGATTCGAGCGGCAAGGTGCTGAATGCGATTGCCAAGAAGATGCCGTGGCTGATCGGCGGCTCCGCCGATCTGGCGCCGTCCACCAAGACCGACATCAAGGGCGAGGCATCGTTCGAGGCCGACAATTACGCCGGTCGCAACTTCCACTTCGGCGTGCGCGAACATGCGATGGGCGCGATCGTCAACGGCATGGCGCTATCGGGGCTGCGCTCCTACGGCAGCACCTTCTTCGTGTTCCTCGATTACATGCGTCCGCCGGTCCGCTTGTCGGCGCTGATGGAACTGGGAGCGGTGTGGGTATTCACGCACGATTCGATCGGCGTGGGTGAGGACGGCCCCACCCACCAGCCGGTCGAGCAGCTGGTCATGCTGCGCGCGACGCCGGGTCTCGACGCCTTCCGTCCGGCCGATGCCAACGAAGTGGCCGTCGCTTGGCGTGCGATCGTCGAAAGCCACAAGCAGCCCGCCGCGCTGGTCCTCTCGCGCCAGGCGCTGCCGACGATCGATCGCACCAAATATGCCAGCGCCGATGGCGTGAAGCAGGGCGGCTATGTGCTGGCGGATTGCGACGGCACCCCCGAGGTGATCCTGATCGCGACGGGCAGCGAAGTGACGCTGGCGCTTGAGGCGCATGAGAAGCTGATCGCCGACGGAAAGAAGAGCCGCGTCGTCTCGATGCCCAGCTGGTACCGCTACGAAAAGCAGTCCGACGCCTACAAGGACAGCGTTCTGCCCGCAGGCGTCACGGCGCGCGTCGCGATCGAGATGGCCGGCGAGATCGGCTGGGATCGCTACGTCGGCCTGAAAGGCCGCACGGTCACCATGTCCACGTTCGGCGCCTCGGCACCGATCGCGAAGCTCGCTGACCAATATGGCTTTACCGCCGACAATGTCGTGAAGGTGGCGAAAGAGGTCATGGCTGCCTAACTCTAGGGTAACGAACCCGTCCGGTCCGAGCGAAGTCGAGGGTCGGGGCTGGACGGGCAGGCGACATGGACGCCAACGTGTCTCGACTTCGCTCGGCACGAACGGACGGAGACAGGACTGATGGGCAAGCTCAACGATCTCGCAGGTGTCGGCCAGGCGGTGTGGCTCGATTTCGTCGACCGCAAGTTTCTGGAGGCCGGCGGCCTTCAGAAGCTGGTCGATGAGGACGGCGTGACCGGCGTCACCTCCAACCCCACCATCTTCCAGAAGGCGATGGGCGAGGGAACGGCCTATGACGGCACGCTGGCGGCGTTCGACAGGGCCAATCCCGGCGCGTCCGCGATGGACCGCTACGAACATCTCGCGATTCAGGACATCAAGGCTGCCGCCGAAACGCTGCGTCCCGTGTATGACCGGCTGAACGCCAAGGATGGCTACGTTAGCCTCGAAGTGTCGCCCTACCTCGCCAATGACACCGACGGCACGATCGCCGAGGCGCAGAAGCTGTGGCAGGCGGTCGATCGCCCGAATCTGATGATCAAGATCCCGGGCACCCCGGCGGGTGTGCCGGCAATCGCCGCGACGATCGCCAACGGCATCAACGTCAACGTGACGCTGCTGTTCTCGCAGGAATCCTACCAGGCGGTCGCGCTCGCTTATGTCGAGGGCCTGGAACTGCGCGCCTCGCGCGGTGAGCCGATCGACCGGATCGCCAGCGTGGCCAGCTTCTTCATCAGCCGCATCGACGCTGAGATGGACAAGAAGATCGACGAACTGGTCGCAAAGGGCGGCCCGGACGCCGGTGAGGCAAAGGCGCTGAAGGGCAAGGTGGCGATCGCGAACGCGAAGCTCGCTTATGCCTGGTATCAGGATTTCATCGCCTCTGACCGCTGGCAGGCGCTCGCCGCCAAGGGCGCGCAGCCGCAGCGCCTCCTGTGGGCGTCGACGGGTACCAAGAACCCCGACTATCCCGACACGCTGTACGTCGACACGCTGATCGGCCCGGACACGGTCAACACCATGCCGCCCAAGACGCTCGACGCCTATCGTGAGCGCGGCACGGCGGCGGTCACCTTGACCCAGGATCTGGACGGCGCGCGCAAGGTGCTGGCCGATGCCGACCGGCTCGGGCTCGATCTTCCCGGCGTGACGGAGCGGCTGGTGGAGGAGGGCGTTGCCTCCTTCAGCAAGTCGTTCGACGATCTGCTCGGCTCGATCGAGGCAAAACACCCCGCCGACGCCTGATTGCTGGGGAACGGAAGCACTCGTTCCCCCGTTCGCGCTTTGCCGGCCCCTGACGTGCCACCATTGGTGGGTCTCGCGGCTGGCGAAGCCTGAATGGCAGTGACGTGGAGCCAATACATATGAAGATCGGCATCATCGGCCTTGGCCGGATGGGCGGCAACATCGCGCGTCGCCTGATGCGCGGCGGGCATGAAGTCGTCGTCTGGGATCGCGATTCGGAAGCGGTATCGGCGCTCGGCGGGGAGGGGGCGATCACTGCCGCCTCGCTCGACGACATGCGCGCGAAGCTCGACAAGCCGGCGATCTTCTGGGTGATGCTGCCGGCGGGTGCGCCGACCGAGGACACGATTCAGGCGCTGTGCGGCGACAATTGCGCCGCCGGCGACATCATCATCGATGGCGGCAACACCTTCTGGAAGGACGATGTACGCCGCGCCAAGGCGCTCGCCGAAAAGGGCGTGCACTATGTCGATGTCGGCACCTCGGGCGGCGTCTGGGGGCTGGAGCGCGGCTATTGCATGATGATCGGCGGCGACAAGGAAACGGTTGATCTGCTCGATCCCATCTTTGACACGCTGGCACCTGGCGTCGGCAGCGTGGCGCGTACGCCCAACCGTGCCGACGAATGCGATCCGCGCGCGGAAAAGGGCTATATCCACGCTGGCCGCGCCGGCGCCGGCCATTTCGTGAAGATGGTCCACAACGGCATCGAATACGGCCTGATGCAGGCCTATGCGGAAGGCTTCGACGTCCTGTGGGGCCGCAACGTGAAGCATCTGCCTGAGGACGAGCGGTTCGAGTTCAACCTCGCCGAGATTTCAGAGGTATGGCGCCGCGGCTCGGTGATCTCCTCCTGGCTGCTCGACCTCACGGCCTCGGCGCTGGCGCAGGATCAGACGCTGTCGCGCTTCTCGGGCAAGGTCGCCGATTCAGGCGAGGGACGCTGGACGATTGACGCCGCGATGGAGCAGGCGACGCCCGTCGCGGTGCTGACCACCGCCTTGTTCGCACGCTACCGCAGCCGCATCGACGAGATGTACGGGGACAAGTTGCTCTCCGCGATGCGCTACGGCTTTGGCGGCCACGTCGAAATCCCGCAGTGAGCCGCCCGCAATGATGCTCCTCATCAGCGATGTCGACGGTACCCTGGTCGACACCGCCAAGCAGCTCACGCCCGGCACGATCGCGGCCGTGAAACGGCTGCAGGACGCCGGCTTCGGCTTCACCATCATCAGCGCGCGGCCGATGTCCGGCATCGCGCCGATCGCGGAGGCGCTTGGCCTCGACGTGCCGATGGGCGCGTTCAACGGGGGAACGGTGTTCCTGCGCGGCGGCGAGATCCTGTGTCACCATCGCATCCATCCCGATGTGGCGCGCGGCGCGGTGGCGCAGGCCGGCGACCTGCCGGTCGACACCTGGCTGTTCGCCGGCGACCAATGGTACGCGACCAGCGTGGACAATCCGCACGTCGCCAGCGAGCGTGTCTCGTCCAACCAGGAACCGGTGATCTGCGCCGGCTTCGATGATCTGCTGGATCATGCCGACAAGATCACCTTCGTCAGCGATGATCCGGCCGTGCTCGACGGCCTCCGCGATACATTGGTGGCGCAGTTCGGCGACCAGGCGACGATCGCCAAGTCGCAGCCCTATTATCTCGACATCACCGCCACCCGCGCCAACAAGGGCGATGGCGTCGCCATGCTGGCCGATGCGCTCGGCTTTTCGCTCGACCGCACCATCGTCATCGGCGATCAGGCCAACGACCTGCCGATGTTCGCCCGCGCCAATCGTGCCATTGCGATGGGAAATGCGACCGACGAGGTCAAGGCGCAAGCCGGCGACGTGACCATCGCCAACAGCGAAGACGGCGTCGCGCACGCCATTGACCGGTTCATCCTTGGGAGAATGATGTGAAGCAACTCGTTGCCTTTGATCTTGATGGCACGCTCGCGGAGAGCAAGCAGGCGATCCAGCCGGACATGGCGGCCGCGCTCGCCGAATTGCTCACGGTTGCGCATGTGGCCGTGATCTCGGGCGGCGACTGGCCGCAGTTCGACAAGCAGGTCGCCAGCCAGCTTCCGGAGAACGCGGATCGCGCGCGCTTGTGGCTGATGCCGACGACGGGCACGAAACTGTACACCTTCCGCGACGGCCAATGGGGCTCGGTCTATGCCGAACTGTTCACCGACGAGCAGAAGAAGAAGATCCTGACCGCCTTCGACGAGGCGCTGGAGGCGACCGGCTTCGTCCCCGAACAGACCTGGGGCGAGCGGATCGAGGATCGCGGCAGCCAGATCACCTTCTCCGCGCTCGGCCAGCAGGCGCCGATCCACGCCAAGGAGACCTGGGATCCTGATTTCGCCAAGCGCAAGGTTATCCAGGCTGACCTCAAGAAGCGGCTGCCGGGCCTCTCGATCAACATGGGCGGCGCGACCTCGATCGACATCACGCAGGAGGGCGTCGACAAGGCTTACGGCCTGAAGCGGCTGCGCGACGAAAGCGGCATTCCGCTCGATTCGATGATGTTCATCGGCGACGCGATCTTCCCGGGCGGCAATGACTATCCGGCCAAGGAACTGGGGCTGGATACGGTGCGCGTACGCGACCCGCAGGAAACGCTCAGCGTCATAGCCGCGATCGTCGCCTGCCAGAAGTAAGCATCAGTCGACCATGAGAGACCATGGGGTCGCGGGCATGACTCGCGGCCCCGTTTTCGTTGTGGCCGCCCTTAGCGCGTGTGGATCGCCTGTGCGCGCGTCGCCAGGCGATCGAGCGCCGCCTGATGAATCCCCTTGCTGCTGGTGATGACGCCGAACGCCTGCGGGTCGGGCTTGTTGAACACCAGCCGGCCGCCCAGCGCATCGGTGACGCACCCGCCAGCCTCCTGCGCGATCAGCGCGGCGGCGGCGATGTCCCATTCATTGCCCCAGCGCAGCGTCGCGACCAGATCGGCGCGGTCGTCGGCCACCATCGCCATGCGCAGCGCAATCGAATTGGGTTTCTCGACCATCGCTAGATCGCGGTCTGTCTTGGGTAGCGCATCGGTCGGCACGCGCGATCCGGCGAAATCCGTCCGCTGGCTGGCAGTGATCGGCCGGTGGTTCAGCGTCGCCCCGCCACCAGCGGTCGCCTGCCACAGCTCGCCACGGGCGGGCGCATCGAGCACGCCGACCACCGCGCGCCCGTCCTCTACCAGCGCCACCGATACCGCCCAGCCGGTGCGTCCGCGGATATAGTCGCGCGTGCCGTCGATCGGATCGACCACCCAGATCCGTCGCCGCTGCAATCGCTCGGGGCTGTCTGCCGTCTCTTCGGAGAGCCAGCCCGCGTCGGGCAGCAATGCGCTCAGCCGGTCGCGCAGCATCCGGTCGACCGTCAGATCAACCTCGCACACCGGGCTGCCGGCTTCCTTTTCCCACCGCGCGAAATCCGTGCGGAACTGCGCCATCGCCAGCGCCCCCGCTTCGCGCGTGATACCGGCTATCGCGCTGGCCAGATCGTGCGGCGGCGGCATCACCCTCCTGCGACCGTCATCCCGTCGATGCGAACCGTCGGCACGTTGGTGCCATAGCGGAACTCAAGGTCGGTGGCCGGCGTCAGGTTCAGGAACATGTCCTTCAGATTGCCGGCGATGGTGAATTCGGCGATCGGTCGGGTGATCTGCCCGTCCTCGATCAGGAAGCCCGCCGCGCCGCGGCTGTAGTCACCGGTCACCGGATTGACCCCCTGGCCGATCAGCTCGATCACATACACGCCGCGTGCGATGTCGCCGATCAGCGTTTCGACCGGGACATGCCCGGCATGCATGTAGAGGTTGCTCGTCGTCACGCCCGGGGCGCCATTGACGCCGCGCGCAGCATGGCCGGTCGGCTCCAGCCCCAGTTGCCGGGCGGAGGCGCTGTCGAGCAGCCATGTTTCCAGAACGCCGTTGTTGATGATGTCGCACGGCGACACCGGCAGGCCCTCGCCGTCGAACGGCCGCGATCGCAGCCCGTGCGGGCGGTGCGGATCGTCGGAGATCGTCACCCCGTCGGCGAACACCTTCGTGCCCAGCGCATCGAGCAGGAACGACGTGCGCCGGGTGATCGCCTGACCCGCGATCGCACTGGTCAGATGGCCAAGCAGGCCGGCGCCGACGCGCGGATCGTACACCACCGGCAGCGACGCATTCTCGATCCGGCCGGGGTTCAACCGCGCGACCGCCCGCTCGCCGGCGCGCTTGCCGACCTCCTGCGGACTTTCCAGCCGGCTGCGATGGCGCGCCGAGTCGAAGCCGTAATCGCGCTGCATCCCGCTGCCTTCACCGGCGATGACGCTGGCCGACAGGCCATAGGCGGACGTCGCATAGCTCCCGGCAAAGCCATGGCTGGTGGCAAGCGCCCAGACGCTGCGCGATGCGCTCGCGCCGCCGCCCTCGCTGTTGGTGACGCCGCTGACGGCAAGCGCCGCCTCTTCCGCCTGCATCGCCATCTCGCGCAGGGTCGCTGGCGAGACCTCTTCCTGGTCGTCGAGGTCGAGCAACGGCGCTGCGCCGCGCATCAGCCGCGATTCGGGGGCAAGGCCGGCCCATTGATCCTCCGGCGCCTCGCGCGCCATCGCCACGGCACGCTCGACCAGCGCGTCCAGCGCGGCGGGGGAGAGGTCAGACGTGGAGACACTGGCCGATCGTTGCCCGATGAACACGCGCAGCCCCAGGTCTTCGCTTTCGGAGCGGCCGACATCCTCCAGCTTGCCCAGCCGGACGGAAATGTCGTTCGATGCATCGGCGGCGAATACGGCGTCGGCGGCGTCCACGCCCGCGGCAACGGCACGGGCGACGATATCTGCGGCGCGATCCTGCGCCTGGGCGGAAGTCAGCATGACTCGCGACTTAGGGGGCCGCACAGCCCGTTGCTAGGGTGAACCGGCGCGGCGCGTGTAACTTGCGCGCGGCCCGGCCGGTCCCCGCGTCAGAGCGGCGTCCCCACCACCAGGCAGGCAAGGAACATCAGCAGCCCGGCGAAGCGGTTGGACCGGAACCGGGCCAGCGCACCCGCGCCATCGTCGGGACGCAGCGTCGCTACCTGCCAGCCGAGATGCGCGCCGATCGGCAGCAGCGCGGCCCAGACCAGCGGATCCGGGCGGCGAAACCAGAGCGCGCCTGCCCACAGCAGCAGCGCCAACGCGTAGCAGATCGCCGTCCCTGCGCGGACGTGGCGTCCCATACGCAGCGCCGACGAGCGCACGCCGATCAGCGCATCGTCCTCGCGGTCTTGCAGCGCGTAGATCGTGTCATAGCCGATCACCCAGAAGATCGAGCCGGCGTACAGCAGCAGCCCCGGCACGGCGATCGATCCCCACGCTTCCATCCACCCGACCAGCGCCGCCCAGGAAAAGACGAGCCCCAGCCACGCCTGCGGCCACCAGGTGATCCGCTTCATGAAGGGATAGCCGGCGACCAGCGCCAGACTCGCGACCGACAGGATTGCAGTGTTCAGCCGAAGCTGCAGCAGGACCAGCAGTCCAACCAGACACAACAGCCCCAGCCACACGAACGCCGCCTTTACCGAAACCGCGCCCGACGCCACCGGCCGCGAACGCGTCCGTGCGACGCTCGCGTCGAGGTCGCGATCGACGATGTCGTTATAGACGCATCCTGCGCCGCGCATCGCGATGCTGCCGATCAGCAGCAGCAGGATCAGGTTCCACCGCTCGATCGCTTCGCCTGCCAGCGCCACCGCCCAGGCGCCCGGCCAGAACAGCAGCCACCAGCCGATCGGCCGGTCGAGCCGGGCCAGCAGGGCATAGGGGCGGATACCGGCTGGCAGCGCCGCGATCAGGCCGCGATGTTCGCTGTCGGGGGTGATGTCGGAAGGGCGGAGGGGAGGCGCGCTGGTCACAGGCGACTACCTATCGCCGCTGCCGTGGTTTCGCCACAGCGCTGTGCCAACCCACGGGTGTCAGGCGCACCGTTGCTGGTGTCGACGGGCAGCGTTGCGGGGCCGACAATCGGCCGCGTGCGTTGTCGGTCGGTGGATGCAGGACAGGACGAACAGGATATGCTCACCCCCTTTGTCGCACGCATGGCGATGCTGACGGTCAGTGCCATGGCGCTGGCAATGTCGCCGGTCGGGGCCCAGCCGGCCGCCGCCCAACGCGTTGGTGCTCAGAAGGTCGCCGCTCAGGGCGCCGCCGGTCTGCAAGGGATCTGGCGCAACGGCAGCGACAGCGTTCGGATAAAGCTCGCGCCATGTGGCAGCAGCTTGTGCGGCACGGTGGTGGAAGCCAGCGCCAAGGCAAAGGCCGATGCGGCGGCCGGCGGGACGGCGCGGCTGGTGGGTACGCAGCTGTTTCACGGTTTCCGGCGCGGCGAGGATGGTTTGTGGTACGGCCGTGTTTATGTGCCCGATATCGCCCAGGAATTTGACGGAACAATCGATCAGGTCGATCGCGACACGATCGTTGGCAAGGGGTGCCTACTCGCCAATTTCGGCTGCAAATCGCAGACGTGGCGACGGGTTTCTGCAAAACGATGATCGACTGACCTGGTGAAGCGCGCCGAATGATTCATCTGTCCGTTGCGGTCGGCCGCTTTGTTGAGGCGCTGTTCTACGCCATCCTGCGCGTCGCGGGGGTGATCACCGGCGTCGTGCTGCTGATCGCGCTGGCCGGATTGATGCTGTTCCTGATCGCCCGCTGGCTGATCGGGCGGGGGCGCCGTAAGGGGACCGGCCAATGATAGCTACTCCCGCCTGGCCGCCGCGCTCGACGCCCCGTCTCTTCATCGATCGCCCACTCGGGCTCGGCCCGCTGCAGGTGGATGGCCCGGCGGCGCACTACCTTGCGGGGGTGATGCGGGTGAAGGCGGGCGAACCGGTGCGCCTGTTTGATGATGTGACCGGCGAATGGCTGGGCGTCGTGGCCACTGCGGGCAAGCGCGATGTCACGCTCGACGTCACAGAGCAATTGGCCGCGCGGGAGGCCGTGCCAGACCTGTGGCTGGTCGCCGCGCCGCTGAAAAAGGGGCGGGTCGACTGGATGGCGGAAAAGGCGTGTGAGCTCGGCGTCGCACGCTACGTCCCGGTGCTCACCCGCCGGGCCGTGGTGGACAAGCTCAACCTAGATCGGCTGCGCGCGCACATGATCGAGGCGGCCGAACAATGCGGCCGAACCGCGCTGCCGCAGGTCGCGGAAATGGTGAAGCTTCCCGCCCTGCTGCGCGATTGGCCGGCGGACCGGGCCTTGTACTTCGCCGACGAGCTTGGCGGTATTGCCGCGCGCGATGCGATCAGGCCGGGGCCGGCGGCAATCCTGATCGGGCCGGAGGGCGGGTTCGACGATGACGAACGCGCCGCGATCCGCGCGCTGCCGCAGGCGGTCGGGATGGGGCTTGGGCCGCGCATCCTGCGCGCCGATACCGCCGCCGCCGCAGCGATCGCGGTCTGGATGGCGGTTGCGGGCGACTGGTGACGCGCGATCCTGCCGACGCCGTGTCCCGCCCGCCGTGCCGTCACCGGCGAAACAACCTAGCGGCCGTCACAAAGCCCGATTAAGGCCTCGCCATGACGACGAAAACCGTTTCGGATAGCAACTCGCCCCTGATCGAGTCGCGCGACCAGCTGATCGCAAGTTTTGCGACGGGCGAGAAGCCGAAGGACCGCTGGCGGATCGGCACCGAACACGAAAAGTTCGTGTATGCGCGCGACGATCATCATGCGCCCAGTTGGGACGAGCCGGCCGGTATTCGCGCGCTGTTGGGCGAATTGCAGCAATATGGGTGGAAGCCGGTCGAGGAGGGCGGGAAAGTCATCGCGCTGACCGGCGCGGACGGTTCCGTCAGCCTAGAGCCAGCCGGCCAGTTTGAGCTGTCCGGCGCGCCGCTCGACAATCTTCACCAGACCTGTGCCGAAACCGGCCGCCACCTCGATCAGGTGAAGGCCGCCGGGGACAAGCTGGGGATCGGCTTTCTTGGCCTTGGCATGTGGCCGGACAAGACCCGCGCCGAATTGCCGATCATGCCCAAGGGCCGCTACGCCATCATGCTGCGTCACATGCCGCGCGTCGGCACGATGGGGCTCGACATGATGCTGCGCACCTGCACGATCCAGGTGAATCTGGATTATGCCAGCGAAGCCGACATGGTGCAGAAATTCCGCGTTGGCCTCGCGCTCCAGCCCCTCGCCACCGCGCTCTTCGCCAATTCGCCCTTCACCGAGGGGAAGCCCAACGGCTACCTCAGCTACCGCAGCCACATCTGGTCGGATACCGATCCCGCGCGCACCGGCATGCTGCCCTTCGTGTTCGAGGACGGCTTTGGCTATGAACGCTACGCCGACTACATGCTCGATGTGCCGATGTACTTCGTCTACCGCGACGGCAAATATATCGACGCTGCCGGGCTCAGCTTCCGCGATTTTCTGAAGGGTGAATTGTCGGTCCTGCCGGGGGAGCGCCCGACGCTCGACGACTGGAACGATCACCTCTCGACTGCTTTCCCCGAGGTTCGGCTCAAGACCTTCCTCGAGATGCGCGGCGCCGATGGTGGCCCGTGGAACCGGATCTGCGCGCTCCCGGCGCTGTGGGTCGGGCTGCTCTACGATCAGGGCGCGCTCGATGCCGCCTGGGATCTGGTGAAGGGCTGGTCGATGGAATCGCGCCAGGCGCTGCGCGATTCGGTGCCCAAGCTGGGGCTCGACGCGCCCGTTCCCGGCCGCGGCACGCTGCGTGACATCGCCACTGAGGTGCTCGACATCGCCAATGCCGGCCTTGCCGCCCGCGCGCGGCTCAATTCGTCGGGCGACAACGAAACCGGCTTCCTCGATCCGCTGCGCGATATCGTCCGCTCGGGCAAGGTACCCGCGCAGCAGCTGCTCGATCGCTACAACGGTCCTTGGGGCGGCGACGTGTCGAAGGTCTACGCGGAGCAGAGCTTCTGAACCGGGCGCACCGGCGTGGCTGACGCGCGCCTGTCGCGTCGGACCCCGCGCCGAATCGGCCTGCTCGGCGGATCGTTCAATCCCGCCCACAAGGGGCATCGCCGGATCAGCCTCGCCGCGATCGACGCGCTTGATCTGGACGAGGTGTGGTGGCTGGTCTCGCCGGGCAATCCGCTGAAGCCCGCGGACGGCATGGCGCCGCTTCCTGCGCGCCTCGCCTCGGCCCGCCGCGTGGCGCGTGCCGCCCGCATCCGCCCGACGGATATCGAGACCCGGCTGGGCACCCGCTACACCGTCGACACGCTGGCCGCGCTGGTGCGCCGCTACCCGCGGCATCGCTTCATCTGGCTGATGGGAGCGGACAATCTGGGGCAATTCCACCGCTGGCGCGAGTGGCGCCGGATCGCGCGCACGGTTCCGATTGCAGTTGTCGCGCGTCCGGGATATGATGCTGCTGCCCTCGCGGCACCCGCGACGGGTTGGCTGCGGCGCTTCCAGAGGCCCGCACGCCAGGCGAAGAACTGGACCGAGTGGAGTGTGCCAGCCCTGGTGCTGCTACGTTTCCGCCCTGACCCGACCTCCGCGACGCAGCTGCGCGCCGCAGATCCTGCCTGGCATCGCCGCTATGCGCTTCCCATATCCGCAGCCAAACCTTTCACCCAGGAGTGAACTTGCCCGCTTCCGCCAACGCCTATCGATCCTCAGACGCTGACAGCGTCGCGGCATTGCATAAGCTTGTCCTCGACAGCCTGGACGACGATCAGGCCGCCGATACCATCTCGATCCCGCTCGCGGGGAAATCGTCGATTGCCGATCACATGGTGATCGCCAGCGGTCGTTCCACGCGTCAGGTCGCCTCGATGGCGACGAAGCTTGCCGAGAAGATCAAGGGCGAAACCGGCCGCTCGCCGCGAATCGAGGGCCTTCCCACCGCGGATTGGGTGCTGATCGATGCGGGCGACGTGATCGTCCACCTGTTCCGGCCGGAGGTTCGTTCCTTCTACAATCTGGAACGGATGTGGTCGTTCGGGGACGCACCGACGCCGACGGATCAGGTCGCCCCCGGGAACGCTTGATCTGCTTCTTCACATTGTCGCGCGCGGGCGGATCGGCCGATCGCCGGAATCCGAGTTGGTCGACCGCTATCTGAAGCGGATCGCCTGGCCCACGCGCGTCACTGAACTGCCGGATCGTGGTGGCAAGCTGCCCGATGTCGCCGCCGCCACCCGCCGTGTCGTGCTGGATGAAACCGGCAAGGTCATGTCCTCGGTCGAATTCGCGCGTCAGCTTGAACGCTGGCGTGACGATGGCGTGCGCGAGGCGCGTTTCATGATCGGCGCGGCGGACGGCTTTGGCGATGCCGAGCGCGACGGCGCCGACCTGCTGCTTTCCTTTGGACGTGCCACCTGGCCGCACATGCTGGCGCGCGCGATGCTGGCAGAACAATTGTTTCGCGCCACCTCCATCCTTGCCAATCACCCTTATCATCGCGAAGGCTAGCCGCCGATGCGGATGGGGGCGACAGCGATGCTCGTGGGAGCGGCAATGCTGCTCGCCAGCGCGACCGCCGCACCTGACCCGATCGACATGGAGCGCAGCCGGCTGACCGCCGCGCGCAAGGAGGCGGTGAGCGCCGCCGCGCGTGCGCGCGATCTGGAACGGCGCGCCGCGCAGGAGCAGAACGCCGTCGCCCGCGCCCGCGCGGAGGAGGGGGCGGTCGCCGCCCGCATCCGCCGCGCGGAGGCTGATGTAATCGCCGCCCGCGCCCGCGTCGCCATTGTCGAGGCGCTGCTGGCGCGCCAGCTGGCCGAACTGGGCGAGCGGCAGCAGCCGGTGGCGCGGCTCGTCGCGGCGCTCGCGTCGCTGGCACGGCGGCCGGCGGCGGCGGCAATCGTCCAGCCCGGATCGGTCAGCGATCTTGTCCATGTCCGCGCCGTACTCGGCAGCACGCTGCCCGCCGTGCGTCGGGAAACCGCCGCCCTGCGCACCGCGCTTTCCGATACACGCCAATTGCGCGCCGATGTGGCACTTGCCGCCACTGCGCTCGACGACAGTCGTGCCGCATTGGTCGATGAGCGGCAGAAGCTCGCGGCATTGCAGGCACGTCACGCCGCCGCGGCGCTTCAGTTCAATCGCGATGCGCTGTTGGCGTCCGATCGCGCCATCGCGATGGGTGAGGAGGCGCGCGACATCATTGATCGCATGGCCGCGATCGGCGCCACCCGCGCGACGCTCAGCGAACTGGCTGCCCTGCCGGGCCCGCCCGCACGCCCGGGGTCGTCTCCCGTCACGGCCCCGGGGGCAGCGACGCCTCCCGCCTATCGCCTGCCCGTCCGGGGTACGCTCGTTACCGGGCTGGGTGAGGTGTCGGCGAACGGCGTGCGCGCGCGCGGGCTGACGCTGGCGGTGCCGCGCGGTGCAACGGTGGTGGCGCCGGCCGCCGGGCAGGTGGTGTTCGCGCGGCCCTTTCGCGGCTTCGGCACGATCGTCGTGATCGATCATGGCGCGGACTGGAATACGCTGGTGACGGGGCTGGGGACGGCTACGGTGAAGCGCGGCAGCGCCGTCGCCGCAGGGCAGGCGATCGGCCGCGCTCCGCGGCAAAGCGACACGCCGGAGATCACCGTTGAGCTGCGCCGCCGTGGTCAGCCGATGGACATTGCGGCGCTGCTCGATTGATCGCCTGCGCACCCTCTGTCAGCCCCGCCATGCGGCGTGATGCTCAGCCTCCATTAAGCTCGCCGGGCGCTTTGCTCGCCGGCATGAAAGCCGCTAAAGCCGGTCGATCCGGTTCGCCCTAGGACGTACACCTATGAAGTTCCCGCTGCTTTCTGCCACTGCCCTGGTCGCGACGCTTGCGCTCGCGCCGCTGACGACGGGGGCGATGGCGGCGGTGGATGCCAGTGCCTACCGCGAAATGGAACGCTTCATGGACGTGTATAATCGCGTCAAGGCGGACTATGTCGACAAGGTCACCGACGCGCAGCTGATCAAGGGCGCGATCGACGGCATGCTCGCGTCGCTCGATCCGCATTCGGGCTATGTCGATGCGGGCGATTTCGAAAATCTGCGCATCGCGACGGAGGGCAATTACGGCGGCCTCGGCCTCACCGTCTCGATGGAGGATGGGGCGGTAAAGGTCATCGCGCCGCAGGAGGATTCGCCCGCGTGGCGCGCCGGGGTCAAGGCCGGCGACTATATCACCCACATCGACGGCAAGCTGATCTACGGCGGCTCGCTGGATGAGGCGGTGGCACAGATGCGCGGCAAGCCCGGCTCGAAACTGGCGATCACCATCGTCCGCCCGGGCCGTGACAAGCCGATGGAGCTTACCCTGACGCGCGAACTGATCGTGCAGCGCCCGGTGAAATGGGAAGTGAAGGGCGACGTCGGCTACCTCAACATCAATACCTTCTCCGAAACCACCGGCGCCGACACGCGCGCCGCGATGGTGGCGATCGAGAAGGCGTTGGGTCGCAAGCCGCTCGGCTATGTCGTCGACCTCCGCTCCAACGGCGGCGGGCTGCTGACCCAGGCGATCGAGGTCGCCGATGTCTTCCTCGAGGGCGGCGAAGTGGTGTCGCAGCGTGGCCGTGAGAAGGGCGATATCGAACGCTATTACGCGAAGCCCGGCGATCTGGCGCACGGCCTGCCGATTATCGTGCTGACCGACAGCGGGACCGCCTCCGCGTCCGAAATCGTCGCCGGCGCGCTTCAGGATCATCACCGCGGCCTGGTCATGGGCGAACGGACGTTCGGCAAGGGCTCGGTGCAGACGCTGTTGCAGATCGGGCCGACGACCGCGCTTCGCCTCACCACCGCGCGTTACTACACGCCGTCGGGTCGTTCGGTGCAGGAAGGCGGGATCGAACCCGACATCGCCGTGCCGCAGATCAGCGATCCGGATTACAAGTCCCGCCCGGTGTTCCGTGAGGCCGATTTGCGCCGCCACCTGATCAATGAGGTGAAGGCCGACGACAAGATCCTTGAGGAGGATACCAAGGACGATCCGCGCTTTGCCGCGACGCCCGAGGATCTGAAGAAGCAGGGCGTGGAGGACTTCCAGCTCTGGTATGCGCTGAAGACGATTGCGCGGCTCGGCGGCCCGACCCAGGTCGCGGCTGTCACGGCATCGATGAAGAAGGACGTTGCCGCCAAGTGACCGAATCGCAGTCACGTGCGCGCCTGATCGCGCTGCTATTGCCGTTGCTGCTGCTGGCCGGTGCGTGGGCCTCGCAACTGATCGGCGGGCTGGTCCCGTGCGAGATGTGCCATTGGCAGCGCTGGCCGCACTATGCCGCCGTCGTGGTGGCCGCCTTCGCCTTCATCGTGCCGGGCCGGTCCAGCAAGATCACGATGACTGCCGTGGCGGCACTGCTCATCGCGCTGTCGGGCCTGATCGGGGTGTTCCACGCGGGCGTCGAATATCATTGGTGGCCGGGAATCACCGCCTGCTCCACCATGGTGGCGGGCGATGGGGTTTCCACTGACGAGATGCTTCGCCGGATCCTTGCGGCTCCGGTGGTGCGCTGTGACGCGGCACAATGGACGTTGTTCGGCGTTTCTCTCGCGGGGTACAATGCGATCCTGTCGCTCGGTGGGGCGGCGGTGATCGGCCTGTTGATTGGAAAGGCACGATGAACTGGAAACCGGGCGATCGCCGGCGCGACACCAAAGCGATGATCCGTGTCGATCAGGCCGGTGAATTCGGCGCGACCCGCATCTACGCGGGGCAGCTCGCCATCATGGGGCATCGGTCGCCCGCGGCGCGGCAGATCGCCGGCATGGCGCTGCAGGAGGAACGGCATCGGCAGTTCTTCGATCGGCTGATCGCCGAACGCGGCGTGCGGCCCACGCTGTTCCAGCCGTTCTGGGACGTCGCTGGCTTCGCGCTTGGTGCCGTCACCGCCACGATCGGGCCGGAGGCCGCGATGGCCTGCACCGCCGCGGTCGAGACCGAGATCGACAAACATTACGCCGAACAGCTGGTCGAACTGGGCAATGACGACCCGGAACTGAGCGACGCGATCGCGGAGTTTCAGGCCGAGGAGCTGGAGCATCGTGACACCGCTCTCGCGAGCGGGGCGGAGAATGCACCCGCCTATCCGTTGCTGTCCGCCGTGATCCGGCTCGGCTGCCGCGCCGCAATTGCCACCGCCAAGCGGATCTGAAGGAGAGTTTGAGCGATGCGATTGATCGGAACGTCTGTGCTGGCCCTGCTGATCGCCAGCCCGTTGGCGGCGGCGCAGACGGCGCCGGTTGAGGGCGCGCCGGCCTCCCCGCCCAAGGTCGTGATCCTGCCGCCGCCGTCAAAGCCGGTGGCCGCTCCCGGCGCACCCCGCGCCAGCCGACAGACCGTCTCAACGGAAACCGCGCGCGGCGCGCCGGTGAACGGGGTGCTGGTCCTATACGGCAACGAACGCTGCCCGACGAACAGCAATGGCGAGGAAATCGTCGTCTGCCAGCGGCGCAGCGCGCAGGAACAGTTCCGCATTCCGCAGGAAGTACGGACGCTCGAAGTGACGCCGGAGAACGAAAGCTGGGCGGCGCGTGAAAAGAGCAATCAGGATGTCGGCGCGGTCGGTGTCGGATCGTGCAGCACGGTTGGCGCAGGCGGCGCGACGGGCTGTTTCGTTCAGAACGCGCGCCGGTCGAAGCGTGAGGCTCAGGCGCGCGACAAGGGTGCCAACCCGGATCTCAGCCCTTTCTGATCGCGCGGCAGGCATGCTGGCCGCCGCTGACTGAAAATGGCCGATTGTCTCCGGCGGCGTCGGTTTGGAGGCCGGTAGCAGGTCGTTCGCGGCCGGGGTCCGCAGCATCACGCCGATGATCTCCGGCTAAAATAAGGGGTCGATTAAGAGGAGAGGGCCAATGCGCGTCGCATTTCTGCTGTTCCCGAAAATCACCCAGCTCGACCTGACCGGCCCCGCCCAGGTCCTCTCGCGTCTCGGCGGCGATGCCACGCTCGATCTTGTCTGGAAAACGCGCGATCCGGTGCCCACCGACGCGGGCTTCTCGATCCTCCCCACCGCCACCTTCGATGAGGTGCCAGCCGCAGATATTCTGTGTGTTCCCGGGGGGATAGGCGTGAACCAGGTGATCGCCGATGATGCGGCGATGGCTTGGGTCGAACAGCTCGGCTCATCCGCGCAATGGGTAACCAGTGTCTGCACCGGTTCGCTGATCCTCGGCGCCGCCGGGCTGCTCCGCGGCTACCGCGCCACGTCGCACTGGGCCTGGCGCGACATGCTCACCCTGTTCGGCGCCACTCCCGTCGCCGAACGCGTCGTCATCGACCGCAACCGCGTCACCGGTGGCGGCGTAACCGCAGGCATTGACTTCGGCCTGACGCTCACCGCGCTGTTGCGTGGTGAGGATCATGCACGCGGCGTGCAACTAGGGCTGGAATATAACCCCGCGCCGCCCTTCGACGCCGGCAGCCCAGCAGGAGCAGGCGAAACGCTGGTCGCCGCCTTCGATGCACGCATGGAGAAAGCAGCACCTGGCCGCGAAGCGGAACTACGAAATCTGGCGGTAAAGCGCGGCTTTGGCTGAGCAATCGCCTATGCGTCAGCTCACCAGTATTGCGCGGCCGCTGTGCCGGGAGGGTGTGCACGATGACCGATCTGACGTCTCATCGTGATCGTCGACGTGGCGGTAAGCCCCGCCGACATCGATCAGCTTCATCTCGGGCAAGCGGCCGTCATTCGTCTCTCGGCGTTCAGCGCGCAGACGACGCCGGAATTGTCGGGCGAGCTGTTCTACATCGGTGCCGATCGTAAAAGTGACGAGCGGACCGGCGCCACCTTCTTTGAGGCGCGGTTGCGCGTGCCGGAGGCCGAGGTGCGCAAGCTGGGTGATCTCAAGCTGAAGGTCGGGATGCCGGTTGAAGCCTATATGCAGACGGGGCGACGCTCATTGCTGTCCTATCTCCTCAAACCGCTGGTCGATCAGTTCAACCGCGCGTTTCGACAGTGAGCCGCAAGGCTCAGTAGAACTGCCTCAGAGTCAGCTTTCGCTCGGCGCCGTTGCACAGCCGTAAGGCAACCGTACGTCCGGGTTCGCCAGCGGACCACGTGGCGAGGGGAAGGGTGCCATAGTCGCGCGGGATTGGCTGACCGTCGATGCCGCAGATCATGTCACCCTCTTTCCATCCCGTTGCCTCTGCCGGGCTGCCGCGCATGACGTGGAGCACGCGGAGGCGGTCGCGATCGATCCCGAACAGCAATCCACTGGTGGAGCGCAGCGGTAGTGTATCCGCCTTACGACCTGGCGCTAGGATCATGCGGTTGGCGCTCGGATCCAGCAGAACGCGGTAGTTCTGTAGAAAGCCGGTGCCGATACGTCCGGCGGCGGAGATCGATTCCGAGAACCCCCCTGGCGGTTCGATTCGCACCTCAACGTTGCGCGCCACCAGTTCGCCGGTGCTTAGCCTCGGAATAATGCCGATCGTGCTGGTGACGGTCCCGGCAAGGCCGAAAGAAATCGTTGTTGTGGTCCTAACGTTGGCAACGCCGGCGGCCTGCCATCCTGCCGACGTCACGGTTACCGATGAACCATCGCCGGTGTCGACAATCATGGGCCGCAGCTGCGCGGCGCCCAGCGTGATCTGGCTTACATAAACTAGGCTGTCTCGCGAGATGGAAAGAGGTGCGGTTTTACCACGAAACGGCATCCGTCCACTCGGCAGCAGCCTGAATCGGCGGGCTTCGAAGTCGATATCGAGTGCGTATTTTCCGGTGAGGTCACGTCCGACCAGCAAGTCGACCGGTTCCGCACTTCCCGTCGCCAGCGCAGGCAATGTCGCGACCGTTAGCCCGCCGCCGCGCCGGGTCATCGCGCCAAAGCTGACTGAGCCGGTTGCTACCCATCCGATCGGCACGATCCCGCCGATCGCAGTGGCGTTACCTCCGGGCGCTACTTTGAGCCCGGCAGCGTCTGCAAAGCGACGCGACAAGACAGAATAGCTGACACCGGTATCGAGGATTGCCGTCGCGGGGCGCCCGTCGATCGTCAGCGCGAAGCGCAGCTGATTACCGGGCGTCAGATCAAAGGAGATCCAGCGGCTTTCGGCATCAGGCGCCAGCACCGAGATGCCGGGCGGCTTCGCGGACGGGGATACGGCCGAGGAATATGTGGAAGGCGCCGACATAGCCGCGGTAGGCCCCGCGGAAAGGGCGGATGCGGTGGCGATGGAGGCGATCGAAAGGATCAGGGACACAGGCTGGCTTAGCGACACGCTTAGCGGGTGCCTATCTCGAACTGCAGACGACGAACCGGGGGGCGGGGGTGAGCCCCGCCGCGGCGGGGCTGACGCGATCAGCCCTTGTTCGCCTGACGCTTCGCCATGAAGGCAAGGCGTTCGAACAACATGACATCCTGCTCGTTCTTCAGCAGCGCGCCGTGCAGCGGCGGGATCGCTTTCGTCGGGTCGCGGTTCTGAAGAACCTCAAGCGGCATGTCTTCGTGCAGCAGCAGCTTCAGCCAGTCGAGCAATTCGCTGGTCGACGGCTTCTTCTTCAAGCCGGGGACGTCACGAACGTCGTAGAAGATGTCGAGCGCCTTCGACACCAGCATCCGCTGGATGCCGGGGAAGTGGACATCGATGATCGCCTGCATCGTCTCGCGGTCGGGGAATTTGATGTAGTGGAAGAAGCAACGGCGCAGGAACGCGTCGGGCAGTTCCTTCTCGTTGTTCGACGTGATTACGACGATCGGCCGTTCGACCGCGCGGACCGTCTCCTTCGTCTCATAGACGTGGAACTCCATGCGATCGAGTTCTTGCAGAAGGTCGTTCGGAAACTCGATGTCGGCCTTGTCGATCTCGTCGATCAGCAGCACGGGCAGCTCCGGTGCGGTGAACGCTTCCCACAGCTTGCCCTTGCGGATGTAGTTGGAGATGTCGTGGACGCGCTCGTCGCCGAGCTGGCCATCGCGCAGGCGGGCGACGGCATCATATTCGTACAGGCCCTGCTGCGCCTTGGTCGTGGATTTCACGTTCCATTCGATGAGCGGGGCGCCGGTTGCTTTCGCGATCTCATAGGCGAGGACAGTCTTGCCTGTGCCAGGCTCGCCCTTGACGAGCAACGGCCGGCGAAGCGCCACTGCGGCGTTGACCGCAACCTTCAAATCATCGGTTGCGACGTAGCTCTGCGTGCCCTCGAAGCGCTTCATGCCCTCATCCCGTCTTGTTCGACTATCGGGTATGGCGATGCGGGAATTTTCGGACGGGTGCAAGACGCTTGGCGTTCGGCTGGTTCAAAGCGCGTTGCGCGCATCCATCCGTGAGGCAAGTAGCTGCCAGAGCCCGCGATGTTGAAGCGCCAGTTGCTGCGCGCCAAAGCTCAGCGCGCGGGCATGCGCCGGGTTGGCCGAAATTGTGGAGGCGACCGAGATGATCTCTTCGCGCAAGGGTATGCTGGGCGGCAACAGGACCACTCCCGCACAATAAGCCGCAACGCCGAGCACGTCCCGAACGACATGCCAATCCAGCAGGAGCGCCAGCGCCGCGCCGACGGCGCAACCGGCACGTTCGGAGGAGGCGAGCGTGGCCAGCGCATGCTGCTGCGCCGTCATCGCGGCTTCGGCCTGGGCGGCGCGCGGGGTAGAAGGGCGCGGTCCAATCGCCGCAGTCAAGGTCGCAAGAAGCTGCCGTTCCTCGTCGAAGCCCATCGCTGCGTCACGCAGCCAGCCCTGGATCGGCGCCGCGCCATTGGCTGCGATCGCGCGTTCGACGATGTTCGGTGTGCTACCGTGCAAGGCGCAGAAGGCATGTACCGCATCGGCCAGGTCACGAACGGCGCCATCTCCGCCGATTAACGCCGCTGCATGGGCGCAGCCGATCGTACCCTCAGCGACGACAATTGTGTCGAAGGAGTGACGGATCGATGCATGTCCCGCGGTGGGGGTCACCAAGGCTACCTTCCGACAGATCGCGTCCGTACATAGGCAAACAAGGTAAAGGGGCGGTTAAGCGCGCGGGATCAGGCGGTGCGGAAGCACGGTGAGGGGGGTCGCCCGTGGTTGGCGCTGTTCACCGTTCGAAGAGGCGGCGGAAAGTTGGCCACAACTATGCGGCAGAGTGTCGCCAGGCTGGCGCGAAGGCTGGTCGGCGGACGTGAAGGGAAAGCGCCGGGAATGCGCCACGTGCCAAAACAAAACGGGCGGGAGGATCGCTCCTCCCGCCCGTTTTGACCCTCACTGGTCGAGGAAGCTGCGCATCTTTCGACTGCGGCTCGGGTGCTTCAGCTTGCGGAGCGCCTTCGCCTCGATCTGGCGGATGCGCTCACGCGTCACGCTGAACTGCTGGCCGACTTCCTCCAGCGTGTGATCGGTGTTCATGCCGATCCCGAAGCGCATGCGCAGCACGCGCTCCTCGCGCGGGGTAAGGCTGGCAAGGACGCGGGTGACCGTTTCCTTGAGGTTCGCCTGGATTGCGGCGTCCACCGGGATGACCGCGTTCTTGTCCTCGATGAAATCACCCAGGTGGCTGTCTTCCTCGTCGCCGATCGGCGTTTCGAGGCTGATCGGCTCCTTGGCGATCTTCATCACCTTGCGCACCTTCTCCAGCGGCATGGAAAGGCGCTCGGCCATCTCCTCCGGCGTCGGCTCGCGGCCCTGCTCGTGCAGGAACTGGCGACTGGTGCGGACCAGCTTGTTGATCGTCTCGATCATGTGGACTGGGATACGGATCGTCCGCGCCTGGTCCGCAATCGAGCGAGTGATCGCCTGTCGGATCCACCACGTGGCGTAGGTGGAGAACTTGTAGCCACGGCGATACTCAAACTTGTCCACCGCCTTCATCAGGCCGATGTTGCCCTCCTGGATGAGATCCAGGAACTGAAGGCCGCGATTGGTGTACTTCTTGGCGATCGAGATCACGAGCCGCAGGTTCGCCTCGACCATCTCCTTCTTGGCGATACGCGCCTCGCGCTCGCCCTTCTGCACCATGTTGACGATGCGGCGGAACTCGCCGAGCGCCATGCCGGTCTGCTGCGAAATCTCGGCGATCTCGCTGCGGATGCGCTCTACCGCGCCCGACTCGTTCGTCGCGAAGGCGGTCCACTTCTTGTCGAGGCCATTCACGGTCGCCAGGAACGTATCGTCGAGCTCATGGCCCATGTAGCGATCAAGGAAGTCCTTGCGGCTCACCTTGTGGCGCTCGGCCAGGCGCAGCATCTGCCCGCCCAGCGCGGTCAGGCGCCGATTGTAGCTGTACAGCTGATCGACCAGATACTCGATCTTGGCGTTGTGGAACTGGACGCTCTCGACCTCGGCCGTCAGCTCCTCGCGCAGCTTCTGATACTTGCGCTCTTCCGCCGCCGTCAGCTCGGTACCGCCGCCCATGGCGTCGAGCCGACCCTGCTGCATCTTGGAGAATTTCTTGTAGATCGACGTGATGTTGGCGAACTTCTCAAGCGCCATCGGCTTGAGCGTCTCCTCCATCTGCGCGAGGCTGAGGGTATTGTCCTCCTCCTCTTCGTCCGAAGGCCGCGGCGTGCGGCGCTCGGTCATGTCATCGTCGTCGTCAGCCGAGGCTTCCTCCGGCTCGTCTTCTTCCTTGAAGGTCGTGCCCGCGGTCTTCTCGCTGATCTCGCCGTTATCTTCCTCCGCGCCCTCGACCTGCTCGGCAGACGGGCCCTTGGAGAGCATTGCGTCGAGATCGATGATCTCGCGCAGCTGCATCGTGCCTTCGTTCAGCTGGGTCGACCAGTCGATGATGGCGTTGAAGGTGATGGGCGATTCGCACAGGCCCATGATCATCGTGTCGCGACCGGCTTCGATGCGCTTGGCGATCGCGATCTCACCCTCGCGGCTGAGCAGCTCGACGGCGCCCATCTCGCGCAGGTACATGCGCACCGGGTCATCGGTGCGGTCGACCGTTTCCTTCTTCTTCTCGACGGCCGGCGCCGTGCCCTGATCCGCGTCGACCGACTCGACCTCGTCCTCGGGCTGCTCCTGCTCCTCGCCGTCTTCGCCGGCTTCTTCGTTCTCGACGATGTTAACGCCCATTTCGTTGAGCGCGGACATGACGTCTTCGAGCTGGTCGCTGGACATCTGGTCCTGCGGCAGCGCGGCGTTCAGTTCGTCGTAAGTGATGTAGCCACGCTTCTTCGCACGGGCGATCAGCTTTTTGATGTCCGCATCGTTCAGGTCGATCAGCGGGGCATCGGCCAATTCTACGCCGTCTTCTGCACCGCTACCGTTAACCTTCGCCATCAATCGTCCTCGGAATCAAAAGCGCGGGCGTCTTCGTTCGACTGAACGAGATTTGCAAGCCGAAGCTCCAGCGCCTGTTTTTCTTTCACCAACGCCACCTGTCGCTGAAACGCTTCATCAGTGAAGCGCGCCTGCATGGCGGACGTCGCATCAGCCAGTGCCGCATCCACTTCCGGCTGCGTCACAAGGATAGCAATCGCCTCGTCCAGGTCTTCCCGGGCGCGCGACGCATCCCCCATCGGCTGCGTAAAGGAATAAGGCATCGTATCTGCTCTCAGCAGGTCACGGGCGACCGCTTCGAAACCACTGTTCCGCAATATGGTAACGAGGCGGGCGCTATCAAGCTCCCGATCCTCAAGCGCGACATCGACCACTGCTTCGAACAGCCGTCCGAGCGCACCATCGGCCATGCGGAGCGAGCCCAGCACCTCCATATGGCGGGCGATCTCGGCCGGATGGCGGATCAGTCCGGCCAGCACCGCCTTTGCCAACACCCTATCGATGCCCGCCGCGCGAAAGGCCTTGGCATCATCGGTGACCGGCAGGGGCGGGGGTGTCCATTTCTGGCCCGGCCGCCGCGGAGTGAACGGCTGGCGCGGCTCAAAGCTGCGCCCGCGCTCGAACGGGCGGCGCGTCTGGCCAAACTGCTCGTCATAGCGGCGACGAAATTCGGCCTGATATTCCGATCGCACCACCGGATCGCCGATCGTCTTGGCGAGCTCCGCCATTCGCGCGCGAAAGCCGGCGCGTTGTTCCGGCGTAGTGAGCGGCTCAGCTGCCACCTCATGGCTCCAAAGCCGGTCGACCAGCGGTGTGGCCTCGCCCACAAGCGCTTCGAATGCGCCGGCGCCCTTTGCGCGGACCAGATCGTCCGGATCCTGTCCTTCGGGCAGAGTGACGAACTGGAGGCTGCGGCCGGGCGCGAGCAGTGGCATTGCACGATGCGCGGCGCGGATGGCGGCCTTCTGCCCAGCATTGTCCCCGTCCAGGCAAAGCGTTGGCACGTCGACAATACGCCACAGCCGCTCCAGCTGATGCTCGGTCAACGCGGTGCCCAGCGGCGCCACCACTTCGCCGATCCCCGCCTGGGCAAGCGCAATCGCATCCATATACCCCTCGACCACCAGCACGCGGTCTGCCTTTCGCGCGGCAGGCAGGGCGCGATCGAGGTTGTAGAGCGTGCGTCCCTTGTCGAAGAGCGGCGTGTCGGGTGAGTTCAGGTACTTCGGTTCGCCGTCGCCGATGATCCGGCCGCCGAAGGCGATCACCCGGCCGCGTGCGTCGCGAATCGGGATCATCAGGCGCCCACGGAAACGATCATAGGGCTCCTTGCCCTCGACGCTGATCAGCAGCCCTGCCTCGATCAGCATGGCATCGCCGAACTGCTTCAGCGCCGATCGCAGCTTGCCGCGAGCGTCGGGGGCGAAGCCAAAGCCGAAGGTTCGCCGCGTCGCGTCCGAGATGCCCCGCTTGTCCAGCAGCGCGCGGGCGGGGCCACCCTCAATGCCGTCGAGCTGCTGACGAAACCACTCCGCCGCTGCGGCCATAACATCATGAAGCGAATTCGCCTTTTCTGCCCGCTCCGCGGCGCGTTTGTCGGGCGCCGGCATGTCCATGCCGGCGGCCTGGGCCAGCTCCTTGACCGCATCGATGAAGGGCAAGCCACGCTGATCGGTCATCCAGCGAATCGCGTCGCCGTGCGCCGAGCAGCCGAAGCAGTGATAGAAGCCCTTGTCGTCGTTGACGTAGAAGCTGGGCGTCTTCTCGTTATGGAACGGGCAGCAGCCCTTATATTCGCGCCCGGCCTTGGTGAGCTTGGTGGTCTTGCTGATCAGCGTGGACAGCGACGTGCGCGCACGCAGCTCGTCGAGAAAGGTGGGGGTCAGCGACATGATGGTGTTCGTGAAGACATTCGCGTCCCTAGCGCCTCCCGCAAGCGGGAGGCGTGTTTGGTTCAGGCTAGTGCGGCTTTCACCAGCGCGCTTGCCTTGGACATGTCGAGCACGCTCGCGTGACGCGCCTTCAGCTCGGCCATCACCCGGCCCATGTCCTTCATCCCGGCAGCGCCGATGTCTGCCTTGATCGTTTCGATCGCGGCAGTGGTTTCGGCTTCGTCCATCTGCTTGGGCAGAAACCGATCGATTACCGCGACCTCCGCCTCTTCGGCCTTGGCCAGTTCCTCGCGTCCGCCGCTGCGAAACATCTGGATCGACTCGGTACGCTGCTTCTTCATCTTTTGCAGCACCTCGACCACCAGCGCATCGTCCTCCGGTGCGTTGGACTGGGTGCGTGCTTCGATGTCGCGATTTTTGATCGCCGCCTGAATCAGGCTGATCGCAGCGCGGGTCTCCTTGTCGCCGGCCTTCATGGCAGCGAGCTGGGCTTGCTTGATATCGTCTCGAATCATGATCTGTGAGGCCATATCAGATTGACGCGGCGGAGGGGCGAGTTTAGCGCGCCCCACTTAACGTACATCGCCGCTTACCAGGAGTGCCCGCCACCATGGCAGACGCAATACCCTCGCACGCGCCTCGGCCCGATGGAGCCACAGGTGTTCTCGTTCTGGCAACGGGTGATGTGCTGTGGGGGCGTGGGTTCGGCGCGGAAGGACAGGCCGTTGGCGAGGTGTGTTTCCACACCGCCATGACCGGCTATCAGGAGATCATGACTGACCCGAGCTTCGCCGGGCAGATCATCACCTTCACTTTTCCGCACATCGGAAACGTCGGCGCGAACCCGGACGACGTCGAGGCTGACGAGCCGCACGCGCTCGGCATGATCGTGCGCGAGGATCCGACCGCACCATCGAACTTCCGTGCGGTGGAAAACCTCGAAGGCTGGATGAAACGCCACGCGCGCATCGGCCTCGCGGGGATCGACACGCGCGCACTGACTCGGCGCATTCGGGCCGGGGGGGCCCCGAATGGTGTCGTTGCCCATGCTGCAGATGGCCAATTTGACCTCGGTCTATTGCTGAAGATGGCGCGCGAATGGCCAGGCCTCGAGGGCATGGACCTCGCTAAAGAAGTCACCCGAGAAACGCACGGTACCTGGGGTCAGGATCGTGCCGGCGGAATCTGGCGGCTTGGCTTCGGCTATGATGGTGTGGAAGGCCAAGATCGCCCGCACGTCGTAGCGATCGATTACGGCAGTAAGCACAACATCTTCCGCAATCTTGTTCAGGCGGGTGCGAAGGTGTCGGTGGTGCCGGCGGAGACTGATTTCGACACGATCATGTCGCTTAACCCCGACGGCATCTTCCTGTCGAACGGCCCCGGCGATCCCGCTGCGACGGGCGAATATGCCGTCCCGGTGATCCAGCAGGTGTTGGACACCGGCAAGCCGCTGTTCGGCATCTGCCTGGGCCACCAGCTGCTCGGCCTCGCCGTCGGTGCGCAAACAACCAAGATGTTCCAGGGTCATCGCGGTGCGAACCATCCGGTGAAGCGTCTCGCCGACGGCGCTGTCGAGATCACCAGCATGAACCACGGCTTCGCGGTGAAGCGCGAAAGCCTGCCGGCGAACGCGCGCGAGACCCATGTCTCGCTCTTCGACGGCAGCAATGCCGGGTTGGAGCTGACGGACAAGCCAGCGTTCAGCGTGCAATATCATCCCGAGGCAAGCCCCGGGCCGCAGGACAGCTTCTACCTGTTCGAGCGTTTCGTAGGCTCGCTGCGGTGATCGCACGGGGCTGGCTTGCCGCCCCTGTGCTGCTCCTCGCCGCGGCTGCCTGTTCGCAGGCTGCCCCGGCGAACCAGCACCAATTGCAGGCGCGACTTTCCCCGATCCCGAACAAGTGCGGGGCGACGAAGGCGCGACTGAAGGCGACGTCGGCCTCGAACGTGACGATGGAATTGCCGGGCGACATGCCAGCGGCTGCGGCTGAACAGGCCACCGCGTGCATCGCCGCCGAAGTGAAGAAGATTTCGGGAGCCAGCCTCACGCCGATCGGCGCCGAAGCTGGCGCCGCCGAATAGGACCAAGAGAGACACAATGCCCAAGCGCACCGACATCTCCTCCATCCTCGTCATTGGCGCCGGGCCGATCGTGATCGGCCAGGCGTGCGAGTTCGATTACTCAGGCACGCAGGCGATCAAGGCGCTCAAGGAAGAGGGCTATCGCATCGTCCTGGTCAATTCGAACCCGGCGACGATCATGACCGATCCCGAGCTGGCTGACGCCACCTATGTCGAGCCGATCACGCCGGAGATCGTGGCGAAGATCATCGAGAAGGAGCGGCCCGACGCAGTGCTCCCGACGATGGGTGGGCAGACCGCGCTCAACACCGCGCTGGCGCTTTTCCATGACGGCACGCTGGAGAAGTACGGAGTCACCATGATCGGTGCCGATGCCGAGGCGATCGACAAGGCCGAGGACCGGCAGAAATTCCGCAATGCGATGGACAAGATCGGACTCGAAAGCGCCCGCTCGGCCGTCGCGCATACCGAGGCGGAGGCGCTGGAGGCGCTGGAGACGACCGGGTTGCCGGCAATCATTCGCCCCAGCTTCACGCTGGGGGGAACCGGCGGCGGCGTTGCCTACAATCGGGAGGAGTTCCTCGAGATCGTCCGTAAGGGCCTCGATGCCTCGCCGACCACCGAGGTGCTGATCGAGGAATCGCTGCTCGGCTGGAAGGAATATGAGATGGAGGTGGTCCGCGACCGTGCGGACAATTGCATTATCATCTGCTCGATCGAGAATATCGATCCGATGGGCGTCCACACGGGCGATTCGATCACCGTCGCGCCAGCACTGACGCTGACCGACAAGGAATATCAGATCATGCGCAACGCCAGCATTGCGGTGCTGCGCGAAATTGGCGTGGAAACAGGCGGTTCAAACGTTCAGTTCGCAGTCAATCCGAAGGACGGCCGCCTGATTGTCATCGAGATGAACCCGCGTGTGTCGCGTTCGTCGGCGCTTGCCTCCAAGGCCACCGGCTTCCCGATCGCCAAGGTCGCAGCGAAGCTGGCGGTTGGCTACACGCTGGACGAGATCGAGAACGACATCACTGGCGCAACGCCGGCCAGCTTCGAGCCGACGATCGATTACGTCGTCACCAAGATCCCGCGCTTCGCCTTTGAAAAGTTCAAGGGCGCCGAGGCCGTGCTGTCGACTGCGATGAAGAGCGTCGGCGAGGTCATGGCGATCGGGCGCAACATCCATGAGTCGATGCAGAAGGCGCTGCGCGGCCTCGAGACTGGCCTCAGCGGCTTCGACAGGGTCGAGCGGCTGGTCGGTGCGCCACGCGCGGAGATCGAGGCGGCGCTCGCCGTCGCCTCGCCGGATCGGCTCCTCGTCGCCGCCCAGGCGCTGCGTGAGGGCTTCACGGTCGCCGAGGTCAACGCGATCGCCAAGTACGACCCGTGGTTCCTGGCGCGGATCGAGGAGATCGTCCGCGCCGAAGAGGAAGTGTGCCGCAACGGCCTGCCGATCGATGCTGCCGGCATGCGCCGGCTGAAGGCCATGGGCTTCAGCGACAAGCGCCTCGCTTGGCTCGCGCTTCAGTCCGCCAACCTCCGCGGCATGCGTCGCGGGATCGCGCAGGGCTCGGGCCTGATCCATGAGGCTGTCAAGGCGATGACTGGCGGCGTTACCGAGCAGGAAGTGCGCGAGCATCGCCACAAGCTTCGCGTTCGCCCGGTGTTCAAGCGCATCGACACCTGCGCGGCCGAGTTCGACGCCAAGACGCCATACATGTACTCGACCTATGAGGCGCCGACCTTTGGTGAGCCCGAGAATGAGGCCATGCCGTCGGACCGTCGCAAGATCGTGATCCTGGGGGGCGGACCTAACCGGATCGGGCAGGGCATCGAGTTCGATTACTGCTGCTGCCACGCATGTTTCGCGCTGGCGGATGCCGGATTCGAGACGATCATGGTCAATTGCAACCCGGAGACGGTGTCGACCGACTATGACACGTCCGACCGTCTGTATTTCGAGCCGCTCACCGCGGAGGACGTGCTGGAAATTCTGCATGTCGAGCAGTCGAAGGGCGAACTCGTCGGTGTGATCGTCCAGTTCGGGGGCCAGACTCCGCTGAACCTCGCTCGTGCGATCGAGGCGGCGGGTATTCCCATCCTCGGCACCTCGCCATCGGCGATTGATCTGGCCGAGGACCGCGAGCAGTTCGCGGCGCTGGTCGACAAGCTGCGCCTGCTTCAGCCCAACAACGGCATCGCTAGGAGTCGTGACGAAGCGCTGATCGTCGCTGAGCGCGTTGGCTATCCCGTGTTGATGCGCCCCAGCTTCGTACTGGGCGGCCGCGCGATGGAGATCGTGGACGGGCCGCAGCAGCTGGAGGATTATATCCAGACCGCGGTCCAGGTGTCTGGCGACGCCCCGGTCCTGATCGATCAGTATCTGCGCGACGCCGTCGAGGTGGACGTGGACGCGATCTGCGACGGCGACGATGTCGTCGTTGCGGGTGTGCTGCAGCATATCGAGGAGGCTGGCGTCCACTCGGGCGACAGCGCCTGCTCGATCCCGCCATACTCGCTTCCGCCCGAAATCATCGCAGAGATCGAACGGCAGACCGAGGCGTTGGCTTGCGGTCTGGGTGTTCGCGGTCTGATGAACATCCAGTTCGCCGTGAAGGACGGCAAGGTTTACCTCATCGAGGTGAACCCTCGCGCCAGCCGCACCGTGCCGTTCGTCGCCAAGGCGATCGGTGCGCCGATCGCCAAGATCGCTGCGCGCGTGATGGCGGGTGAGAAGCTGAAGGACTTGCCGAAGATCGATCGCGACATCGATTATGTCGCGGTGAAGGAGGCGGTCTTCCCGTTCAACCGCTTCCCTGGGATCGACCCCGTCCTGTCACCCGAGATGAAGTCCACCGGCGAAGTGATGGGGATCGATCGCGATTTCACCACTGCCTTCGCCAAGTCGCAGCTCGCCGCGGGCAACGTGCTGCCGAGTGGGGGCAGGGTGTTCGTCAGCGTGAAGGACAGTGACAAGGCGGCGATCGTCCCGGCGATCCGCGAGCTTGTTGAGGCTGGCTTCACCATCGTTGCAACCGGAGGCACCGCCGATCACTTGCAGCGTGCTGGCCTGCCGATCGAACTCGTGAACAAGGTTGCGCAGGGCCGTCCGCATATCGTGGATCGGATCAAGGATGGCGACATCGCGCTGATCTTCAACACGACCGAAGGCTGGCAGAGCCTGAAGGATTCGCAGCCGATCCGCGCCTCGGCGGTGAATCAGAAAATCCCCTACTTCACCACTGCCCAGGCAAGCATCCAGGCGGCGAAGGCGATCACGACGGTGTCACAGAACCTTGAAGTACGTCCGCTGCAGGCCTATTATTCGCAGTCGCACAACTAATCCCCGACAATTTGTTTGAGGTGCGAAGCGGCTAAGAGGAAGTCGCTCGGGGACGTGTTTATTGAAGGGTGACGCGCAAATGGCGACCGTCGAGAAGATGCCGATGCTCCAGGAAGGCTACGACAAGCTGACTTCGGAGCTGAAACGGTTGAAGATCGAACGGCCGCAGATCGTGGATGCGATCGAGGAAGCGCGTGCCCATGGCGATCTGTCGGAAAACGCCGAATATCATGCTGCAAAGGAGCGGCAGGGCCAGATCGAGGCGACGATCGCTGACATCGAGGACAAGCTGTCGCGCGCGCAGATCATCGATCCGCGCGACCTGTCGGGCGACAAGGTGGTTTTTGGCGCGACGGTCACGCTCCTCGATGAGGATGACAAGCCGATCAAATACCAGATCGTCGGCCAGACCGAGGCGGACGCGAAGTCTGGGCGGATCAGCTACAATTCGCCAATCGGACGCGCGTTGATCGGGCGCAGTGTCGACGATGAGGTCGAGGTGTCAGTTCCCGCCGGCGACCGTTACTACGTCGTGTCGAAGATCGAATTCATCTGACCCGTGCGATCGCTGCCCTGAGCGCACGCTGACGACTCGGCGCTCAGGAGCGGCATCGGCGCCCGACGGCGCGCCAGCACCCGCGAAAACTCCCCTCTCCAACCATCATCAATAAAAAGGCTGCGAACGCCGAAGCGTGCGCAGCCTATGAGGTTGAAGAGGGGCGAGGTCCCTAAGCTGCGATCAGCCTGCAGGCTTGAGCAGCTCAGGTTCCAGCAGCCGGTGCAGGTGCACCACCACATACTTCATTTCGGCATCATCGACCGTCCGCTGCGCGGCGGCCCGCCAGGCCTTTTCCGCCGAAGCGTAGTCGGGGAACACGCCGACGATGTCGATGGACTTGAGGTCGGCGAAGTCCAGCGTGCGCGGGTCGGAAACCCGGCCGCCGAAAACGAGGTGAAGCTTGCTCATGGCGGCTCCCTTACCCCCTAGACGGCCAGGTTTGAACCCTTTCAGTGCGCCGGCTTGATCTGTTCGCGCCCCGCCTCGGCGGCGGCGGTGCCCGCGTGGGAGGCTGCTTTCACGACGCCTTGGAACAGCGACTTAGCCTGCACCCGCGCGGCATCCTTGGTCAGGCCCAGCTCTTCAAGCTCGCTGCGCCCGGCTTCCTTGGCGGCCGCGACCGCGGCCAGTGCCGCTGCGCTGACGGTCTTGCCGACGGGCGCCAGCACCTTCTTCTCGCGCTCGCTACGCGGTAGCAGTGCGCCTACCACCGCGCCCAGGGCGAGACCCCCGGCGAGCGCGCCGAGTGGATTGCCCTCGATGAAGTCATTGGCCTTGTGGGCCGCGTCGCGGGCGCTTTCCTTCGACGTCTCTACCGTCTCGCCAGCGCGTGTTACGGCGCTTTCATAAGCGTGAGTCGCGCGGTCGCGCAGCGAGTCGCTGTGATCGGCGCTGTTGCCCTGCTTGTTGGTCTGCGTGTTGGCGTCGGTCATATGTTTTTCCTCTCGGCCGTCTCCGGCCAGTCACCGGGGATCGAACGCGCTAGTTGCGCGGGAGTTTCGCGATCGTGCGGGAGCTTGCGTTTGCGGCCAAAGAGCGCCGCTGCAATCTGCCGTCGTGCCAGCCACGCTGTGGCAAGCGTAACCGCCCACACCAGCGCCTCCGGATTGGCCCGTGCTGACGCAACGCCGCTGCGCAGCGCGCGCTCGCCCGAGACCTGCAAATTCTCGACGGCGTCGCGCGCCACCACCTTAGGGTTCAGACGCGCCTGAAGGGTACCCGCCGTTTGGGTCAGGCGCTGGCGCGCAGCGGCGGCTCGCTCCTCGGCGAGCGTTACCGTCAACGCTTGGGGATCGGAGCTCAAGAGACCACCTTCTTCGACAGCTGCGCCTTGCCCATCAGCCCCAGGATCGTGGCGATGGCCAACACGCCGACAACTACCGCTGCCGTGGCCCAGCCGGGGCCAATCACCGTCGCCAGGGTGAGGATCAGCCCCACCAGCAGGGCAATCAGCGCGGCAAGGGCGAGCACGCCGGCGATGCTGAAGTAGACCGCCGCCCATTTGTACCGGGTCGCGGCAAAGGCCGCGCGGGCTTTCGCCAGCGCGACCTCGGCCTGTGCAGCCTCCTTGGCATCCGCTGCCAGCTGAGACATCAGCTGACCGATGCCGGCATCCTCGTCCGTCCGTTCCCCCATCATCAAGGTCACGCCTGGTCGCGCTGGTCTAGCCCCGCGGACAGAAGGCGTGCAGCGACGAAGCCTACTGCAGCGGCCACGCCGATTGCGGCGGCCGGGCTCTTGCGTACGAGGTCGCGCGCGTCATCGAGCAATTCGTCGACGCTGCGGTCGTTCAGCTTGGATGACAGGCCTTGCACCTGATCGGCCGCTGAGCGCGCATATTGACCATATTGCGAACCCAGCTTCTCATCGACCTGCTGGGCAGCATCGTTCAGCATGGTGACCAACTGCTCAAGCGCGTCGGTCGCCTTTACCTTGCCCTGATCGGCGAGGGTACGAGCGCGGTCTCCCGCTTCGCTCTTCAGCTTGACTACATTGTCATTGATGAGCTGTCGCGGGCTCGCCGACGCGCCATTGTTCGTCTCGCCTCCCGACGAAAAGTCGGATGCGCCCTGATCGGTGCTCTTCAACGGATCGCTGGGCTGGAAATCGTCGGTCGCGCCGGCCGGATTAGCGATCGCGGGCGCGACATCTTGATCGGTCATCGGCTTTAAGGTGTCGTCGGCCATGGGGAATCCTTCCTTGATCGGAACTGACAACCCCGCCGCGGCGAGGGTGGTTCCATCGCGAATTGCCGCAGGGCGCGCGTCACGGTATCGGACGCCGCAAACCCGTCCTCGCCACCGTAGAAGGATCGTTACGTGACCGCAATCATCGACCTGCAGGGCCGCCAGATTATCGACAGCCGTGGCAATCCCACGGTGGAGGTCGACGTGTTCCTCGAAGATGGCAGTTTCGGAAGGGCGGCGGTGCCGTCGGGGGCGTCAACGGGCGCGCACGAGGCCGTCGAGCGGCGCGATGGCGACAAGGCGCGCTGGCTTGGCAAGGGCGTCGAGGGCGCGGTGGAGGCCGTCAATGGCGAAATCGCAGATACGATCCGCGGTCTGGAGGCTGAGGATCAGCTGGAGATCGACACCGCGCTGATCGAACTCGACGGTACCGAGAACAAGGGGCGCCTCGGTGCGAACGCTATTCTGGGCGTCAGCCTGGCGGTGGCGAAGGCGGCGGCGGATTCCCGTGGCCTGCCGCTTTATCGGTATGTGGGTGGCGTGGGCGCTCACGTCCTGCCGGTGCCGATGATGAACATCATCAACGGCGGCGAACACGCTGACAACCCGATCGATTTCCAGGAATTCATGATCATGCCGGTGGGGGCGGAAAATATCCTGGAGGCGGTGCGCTGCGGCTCGGAGATCTTCCACACGCTGAAGAAGGGCCTGCACGACAAAGGTATGGCAACCGCTGTTGGCGACGAGGGCGGCTTTGCGCCCAACCTCGCCAGCACGACTGACGCGCTCGACTTCATCATGCAGTCGATCGAAAAGGCTGGATACACGCCCGGTGAGGACGTGATGCTGGCACTTGACTGTGCGGCGACCGAATTCTTCAAGGATGGCAAGTACGTCATCTCCGGCGAGGGGCTTACGCTCGAGCCGGGGGCGATGGCCGATTATCTCGCTGATCTGGTCGCGCGCTATCCGATCCTGTCGATCGAGGACGGCATGGCAGAGGACGATTTCGACGGGTGGAAGGCGCTGACGGACAAGATCGGCAACAAGGTTCAGCTGGTCGGTGACGACCTGTTCGTGACGAACCCGGCGCGGCTGCGTGACGGAATTGGTCGTGGGCTTGCGAATTCGCTGCTGGTGAAGGTCAATCAGATCGGGACGCTGTCCGAAACGCTGGAGGCGATCCGTATTGCCGAGCGCGCCGGCTACACCGCGGTGATGAGCCATCGGTCCGGCGAAACCGAGGATTCGACGATCGCGGATCTGGCGGTCGCCACCAACTGCGGCCAGATCAAGACTGGCAGCCTCGCGCGATCGGACCGGCTCGCCAAGTACAACCAGCTGATCCGCATTGAGGAGGAGCTGGGCACCGTTGCAGCTTATGCTGGCCGGGACGTGCTTCGCACCCGCTGAAACAGCTTGAATAAAGGGGGGCTTTCGGCGAAAATCCGATGGTGAAACGCCGTAAGCCCTCCACCTTTCGCGCTGTGCTCAAGCGTGCCGCCTGGCCCGCTGCTGCGGTGATGGTGATGGCGTTCTTTGGCGGCTATGCCGTTCTTGGTTCGAACGGCATCTTCGCCTTTGGCGAATACAAGCGTCAGGTGGCCAAGCGCGAACGCTATTATGTCGCGCTCGACCATCGACGCGAAGTGCTGCGCAACCGAGTTGCGCTGCTCGATCCGCGCCATGCCAATCCCGACATGGTGGACGAACTGGTGCGGCGGGAATTGAACGTCGCGCATCCTGACGAGGTTATCGTACCGCTCAATTGATTGCTGGCCTGCCGTCCTTGCCATCGCAGCGCGGCGTTGAACTGAAGGTCGCGGCGACGCCTCTTTTCACTTCCCTCGATTGGTCCCATGCTGCGCTTTTTTGCGGTGGGGGCCCCGAATGCCGGCATTGAACATCCTGTGGCCGACCTTTGCGCTGGTCGCATTGATCTTCATCGTCTGGTTCACTCTGTTCTTCCGTCGCATTCGCCACATGAAGAACACGCCGCCCCGGCAGGAGGATTTCGCCAATGGCGAAGCGGCGTTGCGCTACTTCCGGCCAGTCGAGATGCCGGCCAACAATCTGGCTAATCTGTTCGAGATGCCGGTGCTGTTTTTTGCACTGGTCCCGCTGCTGATCATGTCGGGGCAGGCGAACAGCATCCAAGTGACACTGGCGTGGCTGTTCGTTATCGCGCGGGCGGTGCACAGCTACATTCATATCGGCCCGAAGAAGGTGTCCGCACGCTTCCTGGCCTATCTCGTCTCGGTAGCGATCCTGCTTGCCATGTGGGTCGGTTTCTTTGTCGATATCGCCTCCGTGGCGGGGGCTTACCATCGCGCTGTGCAAGCAATGGGGGGTGTTTCTTGAAGTCAGTGATGATCGCGGCTGCCGTTCTGGTAGCCGCTGCTTCTCCTGCCGCCGCTGACACGGTGGTGGTGACGGCGGCGCGGATGCTTGATGTCGAAAAAGGTACGCTCGTTGCGCGCCCAGTGATCACGATCACGGATGGGCGGATCGTGGCGATTGGCGGGGCGGGGCCCGCCGGTGCGAAGCGGATTGACCTGGGCGACGTGACGCTCGTGCCCGGCTTGATCGACATGCACGTCCATCTCGACAGCACGCCGCTATATGGGGGCTACAACGGCCTCCAATTCACCGACAGCTTCTGGGGCGTTCAGGGCGTCGGCAATGCAGGCACCATGCTGCGCGCGGGATTTACAACCGTGCGCAATGTGGGCTCCGAGAATTACAACGACGTCGCCTATAAGCAGGCGATAGACGAGGGGCTGATGGTCGGCCCACGGATCGTGCCGGCCGCCTATGCGCTCGGCGCAACCGGGGGCCATTGCGACAGCACCTTTTTCCCGCCCAGCTTCAACCAGCGCGGCAAGGCAGTGGGAGATACGCCGGACGAGTTGCGCACCCGGGTTCGCGAACAGCGCAAATATGGTGCCGAGGTGATCAAGGTGTGCGCGACGGGAGGCGTCTTCAGCCGCAATACCGAACCGGGGCAGCAGCAATTGTCGGAAGGCGAACTCCGCGCGATCGCCGACGAGGCGCATCAATGGGGGCTGAAGACCGCAGCGCACGCGCATGGCGCTGCCGGTATCAAGGCCGCGATCCGCGCTGGGATCGATACGATCGAACATGCCAGCCTGATCGACGACGAGGGCATTCGGCTTGCGAAGGAACGCGGCACCTATCTGTCGATGGATATCTACAACACCGAATATACCCAGGCCGAAGGCAAGAAGAACGGCGTCCTTGAGGATAACCTGCGCAAGGACCGCGAGATTGCGCAGATCCAGCGCGACAATTTCCGCAAGGCCAATGCGGCAGGCGCAAAGATCGTGTTCGGGACCGACGCCGGCGTGATGCCACACAAGGACGCGGGCAAGCAGTTCCGCATCATGGTGCAATATGGCATGACGCCGCTGCAGGCGATCCGCGCGGCGACGCTGACCGCTGCCGAAGCCCTGGGGCGCACCCGAGACGTCGGCGCCATCTCTGTCGGGCGCTTTGGCGATATCGTGGCAGTCACCGGCAATCCGCTGGAGGACGTGACGGTGCTGGAGACGCCCGCTGCCGTGATTAAGGGTGGCACACTGGTGGAGTAAGCTCCGGCTGCCCGGCCGCTTACCGGTGGTGCAGGGAAGAGTGCGGGCCTTGTACGTGAGATGGCCTGTTCCTCTTCGCTGCTCCCTTACTTGGCTTCGGGTAAGGATTGGCGCGGGTAGATGCGCGGTGCGGAAGAGCGAAGGGGCACGGCAGCTGAATAACTGGCTTCAGGGACATGTGATGCGGACGATCGGCGTGATGGCAGGTGCTTTGATTCTGATGGGGGCGGCACCTGCGGTCCCTGATTATGGTCCCAATCTTGAGCGCTTTCCCTACCCATGGCCCGTTCAGACGATCACTGTCGACGTCGTGGGGGAGCCGGCGACGATGGCGTTCATGGATGTGGCGCCGGCGCGTCCGAACGGCCGGACGGTCGTGCTGATGCACGGCAAGAATTTCTGCGGAGCGCCCTGGGAGTCGACCGCCAGGGCGCTCAGCGCGTCCGGCTATCGTGTGATCGTCCCCGACCAGATCGGCTTCTGCAAGTCGGCCAAGCCGCGCGCCGCGCAATACAGCTTCGCCATGCTCGCTCACCACACACATCGCTTGCTCGCGTCACGAGGGGTGACGAAGGCGACGGTCGTGGGTCACTCGATGGGCGGCATGCTGGCGACCCGTTACGCCATCATGTTCCCTGAGGCGGTCGAGCGCCTGGTGCTCGTCAATCCGCTTGGGCTGGTCGACCGGTCTGAAGATGGCGTCCCGTATGTCGATCTCGACACCCTCTGGGCGGCCGAGAAGAAGACGAGCTACGCATCGATCAAGGCTTATCAGCTGGCGAACTATTATCATGGCAGCTGGCAGCCTGCCTACGATCGGTGGGTCGGAATGCAGGCCGGCATGTACGCTGGTTCCGCGCGCGACAGCGTGGCGCTTGCGCAGGCCAAGACCAGCGAGATGATACGCACCCAACCGATCGCGCATGAGCTGCATCGCGTCACGGCGCCGACCACCGTCATGGTCGGCACGCTGGACAAGACGGCGTTCGGGCGTGCTCAGGCACCGGCATCACTGCGGCAGTTCCTGAAGGCGATTCCGCAAGTCGCCGCCGATGCTGTGCGCCGAATGCCGAAGGGACGGCTGTTAGCGCTCGAGGGCCTCGGCCATTCGCCGCAGGTGGAGAATCCCGCCCGCTTCGAAAAGGCGTTGCTAGCAACGATCGACTGAACGGCAGGCGCCGTGATGTGCCGCCCCGCATGGGTCGAGCTGGGCTCCGGCGCTACCATTGACCGTATCGCCCCTGATGCGTATAGCCGCGCCCGTTCGTGGTGGGTCTGACCTGCTCCGGGCAAGCTTGAACATTGCTGGATGCTTAGAGGACCCGGGAGGCTGTATGCGGCCGCCCCATGGTCCTTTTCGTATTCCAAGTGCTGTCAGGGCTCCAGCAAAGTAACCTATACGAAAGGTGAAGGCTTCAATGCCGACGATCAACCAGCTGGTCCGCAAGGGCCGCGAACCGCAGAAGGCCAAGAGCAAGGTCCCTGCGATGGAGCAGAACCCGCAGAAGCGCGGCGTTTGCACCCGTGTGTACACCACGACCCCGAAGAAGCCGAACTCGGCATTGCGCAAGGTGGCCAAGGTTCGCCTGACCAACCAGCGCGAAGTCATCAGCTACATCCCGGGCGAAGGCCACAACCTGCAAGAGCACTCGGTTGTGCTCATCCGCGGCGGCCGTGTGCGCGACCTTCCGGGCGTGCGCTATCACGTGCTGCGCGGCGTGCTCGACACACAGGGTGTCAAGGACCGCCGTCAGTCCCGTTCCAAGTACGGCGCCAAGCGTCCGAAGTAAGCCGATCGAGTATTCGATCAACAAGGCTGAAGTTTAGAAGGAAGATACCAGATGGCTCGTCGTCGTCGTCCCGAGAAGCGGGAAATCCTGCCTGATCCCGTTTACGGGGATGAGGTTCTGTCGAAGTTCATGAACTCCGTCATGATGGACGGAAAGAAGTCCGTCGCGGAGGGCATCGTCTATTCCGCGCTGACCACCGTCGAAGCCCGCGCGAAGCGTGAGCCGCTTGGCGTGTTCCATGAAGCGCTGAACAACATCAAGCCGGGCATCGAAGTCCGTTCGCGCCGCGTTGGTGGTGCCACGTACCAGGTGCCGGTCGAGGTTCGTCCTGAGCGCGCACAGGCGCTGGCGATCCGCTGGCTGATCACCGCCGCGCGCGGTCGCAGCGAAAACACGATGGATGCGCGTCTGTCGGGTGAGCTGCTCGACGCGGCGAATAACCGCGGCAACGCGGTGAAGAAGCGCGAAGACACGCACCGCATGGCGGAAGCGAACCGCGCCTTCAGCCACTATCGCTGGTAATGGTTGCGGCTTCCGTCTTGGAAGCGTCTCGCACGTAAACTATATCGTGGGGAGCTGGCCATGGGCCTGCTCCCCACATCTCTAAGGAAAGCCCGACCATGGCCCGCAGCCATCCGCTCGAGAAGTACCGTAACATCGGCATCATGGCGCACATCGACGCCGGCAAGACGACGACGACCGAGCGCATCCTTTACTACACCGGTAAGTCCTACAAGATCGGCGAAGTGCACGAAGGCACCGCGACGATGGACTGGATGGAGCAGGAGCAGGAGCGCGGCATCACCATCACCTCCGCGGCGACCACGTGCAAGTGGCGCGCTGAGGAAGGTAAGGGTGATGAGCACCTGATCAACATCATCGATACGCCGGGCCACGTCGACTTCACCATCGAGGTCGAGCGTTCGCTGCGCGTGCTGGACGGTGCGGTAACCTGCTTCGACGGCGTTGCCGGCGTTGAGCCGCAGTCGGAGACGGTGTGGCGCCAGGCGGACAAGTATCGCGTTCCGCGTCTGTGCTACGTCAACAAGCTCGACCGTACTGGCGCAAGCTTCGACCGCTGCGTTCAGATGATCAAGGATCGCCTGGGCGCCCGTACGGCCGTGCTGTACCTGCCGATCGGTATCGAGAGCCAGTTCGTCGGTCTGGTTGACCTGGTCGAGAACCGCGCGATCGTGTGGCTCGACGAATCGCTGGGCGCGAAGTTCGAATATCGCGATATCCCGGACGACATGAAGGACGCGGCTGCTGCTGCCCGTTCCGAGCTGATCGAGATCGCCGTCGAGCAGGACGATGCAGCGATGGACGCGTACCTGGAGGGCAACGAGCCTGACACGGCGACGCTGAAGCGCCTGATCCGCAAGGGCACGCTGGCGTTCGATTTCGTGCCGGTGCTGTGCGGCTCGTCGTTCAAGAACAAGGGTGTTCAGCCGCTGCTCGACGCGGTGGTGGATTATCTCCCCAGCCCGCTCGACATCCCTGACGTTCAGGGCGTGAAGCTTGACGGCGAGACGGTCGATTCGCGTCCGCCGTCGGATGACGCGCCGATGTCGCTGCTCGCCTTCAAGATCATGAACGATCCGTTCGTCGGCTCGCTCACCTTCGCGCGCATCTATTCGGGTAAGCTGGCCAAGGGCACCTACCTGAACTCGGTGAAGGACAAGAAGGAAAAGATCGGTCGTATGCTCCTCATGCACGCGAACTCGCGTGAGGACATCGAAGAGGCGCGCGCTGGCGACATCGTCGCGATCGCAGGTCTGAAGGAAACGACGACCGGCGACACGTTGTGCGATCCGGCGAACCCGATCATCCTCGAGCGGATGGAATTCCCTGAGCCCGTTATCGAGCTCAGCGTGGAGCCGAAGACCAAGGCCGACCAGGAGAAGATGGGCGTCGCCCTCAACCGCCTGGCAGCCGAGGATCCCTCGTTCCGCGTGTCGACCGATCACGAATCGGGTCAGACGATCATCAAGGGGATGGGCGAACTTCACCTCGAGATCCTCGTCGACCGCATGAAGCGCGAGTTCAAGGTCGAGGCGAACGTCGGTGCGCCGCAGGTGGCGTATCGCGAGTACCTGAAGAAGCCGGTCGACATCGACTACACCCACAAGAAGCAGTCGGGCGGCACGGGTCAGTTCGGTCGCGTCAAGGTGAAGCTGACGCCGGGCGAGCGTGGCGCTGGCATCATCTTCAAGGACGAGATCAAGGGCGGTAACATTCCGAAGGAATATATCCCCGCGATCGAAAAGGGCTTCCGTGAGACGGCAGCAACCGGTTCGCTGGTTGGCTTCCCGATCATCGACTTCGAGATCGTGCTGTATGACGGCGCGTACCACGACGTCGACTCGTCGGCTCTGGCGTTCGAAATCACCGCCCGTGGCGCGATGCGCGAAGCGGCGCAGAAGTCGGGCATTACGCTGCTCGAGCCGGTGATGAAGGTTGAGGTCGTGACGCCGGAGGATTACCTCGGCGACGTGATCGGCGACATGAACTCGCGTCGTGGCCAGATTCAGGGTACCGACACGCGCGGCAACGCGCAGGCGGTGACTGCAATGGTGCCGCTGGCGAACATGTTCGGCTACGTGAACTCGCTGCGCTCGTTCACCCAGGGACGCGCCAGCTACTCGATGCAGTTCTCGCATTATGACGAAGTGCCGCAGAACGTCGCGGACGAGGTCAAGGCGAAGCTCGCGTAATCGCTCTTCCCGTCATCCGGCCGGCCCGGGTGACGGGAGAGGGTTTGCGCAACGACAATTCAGCCGCTATGGGGCCGCCTTCACGGCGAGTCCTCGTGCGGCTCAAGTGGAAATCCAGAAGGTAGGATAACAATGGCTAAGGCTAAGTTTGAGCGGACCAAGCCGCACCTGAACATCGGCACCATCGGTCACGTCGACCATGGCAAGACCTCGCTGACCGCAGCGATCACCAAGGTTCTCGCAGAGAACGTCGCTGGTAACGCAGCCGTCGACTTCGCGAACATCGACAAGGCTCCGGAAGAGCGTGAGCGCGGCATCACCATCTCGACCGCGCACGTCGAGTATGAGACGGCCAACCGTCACTATGCGCACGTCGACTGCCCGGGTCACGCCGACTACGTGAAGAACATGATCACTGGTGCTGCCCAGATGGACGGCGCGATCCTGGTCGTCTCGGCCACCGACGGCCCGATGCCGCAGACTCGTGAGCACATCCTGCTCGCTCGTCAGGTCGGCGTGCCGGCAATGGTCGTGTTCCTCAACAAGGTCGACCTGGTCGACGACGAGGAAATCCTTGAGCTGGTCGAGCTGGAAGTTCGCGAGCTGCTTAGCTCGTACGAATTCCCGGGCGACGACATTCCGATCATCAAGGGCTCGGCTACCTGCGCCCTTTCGGGTTCGGACCAGAAGCTCGGCACCGACGCCGTCATGGAGCTGATGAAGGCTGTTGACGAGTACATCCCGCAGCCGGAGCGTCCGCTGGACAAGCCGTTCATGATGCCGATCGAGGACGTGTTCTCGATCTCGGGTCGTGGCACCGTGGTGACCGGCCGCGTCGAGACCGGCATCATCAAGGTTGGTGAGGAAGTCGAGATTGTCGGCATCCACCCGGAAGTCCGCAAGACGACCGTTACCGGCGTGGAAATGTTCCGCAAGCTGCTCGATCAGGGCCAGGCTGGCGACAACGTCGGCGCGCTGATCCGTGGCGTCGCTCGCGACGAAGTCGAGCGTGGCCAGGTGCTCTGCAAGCCGGGCTCGATCAAGCCGCACACCGACTTCTCGTCGGAAGTGTACGTGCTGTCGAAGGAAGAGGGTGGCCGTCACACGCCGTTCTTCGCCAACTATCGTCCGCAGTTCTACTTCCGTACGACGGACGTGACCGGCACCGTCGAGCTGCCTGAGGGCACCGAGATGGTGATGCCGGGCGACAACGTCGCTCTGGGCATCAAGCTGATCGCTCCGATCGCCATGGACGTGGGCCAGCGCTTCACGATCCGTGAAGGCGGCCGCACCGTTGGTGCAGGCGTCGTCAGCGCGATCGCCAAGTAAGATCCTTCACCGGATCTAGTGGTTCGCCGCAAAGCTGCCGCCCGGTGTACCGAAAGGTGCGCCGGGCGGTTGCCTTTTTATGAGGGCAGGGCTATTGGCCGCGCCTTCAACAGTTTCATGAACAGCAAGAGCCGCGTTCACGTGGCCCGCTCTTTCGCATCGGTAGGGATTATGGACAGCAACATCCGCATTCGCCTGAAGGCGTTCGATCATCGCGTGCTCGACCAGGCGACCGGCGACATCGCCGACACCGCCCGACGTACCGGTGCCCTTATTCGTGGTCCGATCCCGCTCCCGACGCGTATCGAGAAGTTCACGGTCAACCGTGGCCCTCACGTCGACAAGAAGAGCCGCGAGCAGTTCGAGGTGCGCACCTACAAGCGTATGCTCGACATCGTGCAGCCGACCCCGCAGACTGTGGACGCGCTCATGAAGCTCGACCTGGCTGCAGGCGTTGACGTTGAGATCAAGCTGGCGTAATGGCCTGCCTCCCGCGGTTGACGTGAGTCCCGCGGGTTTGTCGTTTCCGCGGATTCGGAAACGCGTGGGACCCGTGAAGGGCACCTGGAGCTAGAGATACCGCCAGCCGCATGCGGTTGGGACAGCGTCTCCCGTCTGCCTCTCGCTTGCGAGGGGCGCCCAGCCCGGGACGGGGGCGCGCTTCGCTTGTACCGGGTTGGAATTGCGATGCCTCCTTCAAGGGGGCGTCACAAGCACCTGTGGGATGGGCCCATGGGTGCCTCTGTTGAGGAGCTACGGATCATGCGTACCGGCGTGATCGCGAAGAAGATGGGCATGACCCGCCTGTTCCAGGACGACGGCCGCCACGTGCCGGTCACCGTCCTGCAGCTGGAAGGGCTTCAGGTCATCTCTCGTCGCGAAACGGAACGTGACGGCTATACGGCTGTCCAGCTTGGTGCAGGTGTCGCCAAGTCCAAGAATGTCGCCAAGCCGCAGCGCGGCCACTTCGGCAAGGCCGAAGTCGAGCCCAAGGCGGTCGTCCACGAATTCCGCGTCAGCGAGGACAATCTCCTCGACGTCGGCGCTGAAATCTCGGCTGATCACTTCGTTGCTGGTCAGTTCGTCGATATCCAGGGTCGTACCCAGGGTAAGGGTTTCGCCGGCGCCATGAAGCGCTGGAACTTCGGCGGTCTGCGCGCGACGCACGGCGTTTCGGTCTCGCACCGTTCGCATGGTTCGACCGGTAACCGTCAGGATCCGGGTCGCGTCTTCAAGAACAAGAAGATGGCGGGCCACATGGGCGACCGTAACCGCACGCAGCAGAACCTCGAGATCGTCGGCACCGACGTCGAGCGCGGCCTCATCTTCGTCAAGGGCTCCGTCCCTGGCTCGAAGGGCGGCTGGTTGTTCGTCAAGGACGCCGTCAAGCTGAAGCCGCACGCCGACGCACCGCGTCCGGCCGGCCTGAAGGCTGCCAATAGCAACAACGCAGCGGATGCTCCGGCACCCGAAGCGACCGACGGCCAGGAGGGCTGAACGTGAAGGTCAAGGTTTCCTCCTTCGCCGGGAACGAAGTGGCAGACGTCGAGCTGTCGGACGAGGTCTTCGGCCTCGAGCCGCGCGCTGACATCCTGCACCGCGTCGTCACCTGGCAGCTCGAGAAGCGTCGCGGCACCGCCCGCGGAACGCGCGAGCGTTCGGACGTCGCTCGCACGGGCAAGAAGCTCGGTCGCCAAAAGGGCGGCGGTGTGGCTCGTCACGGCGATCGCCGGGCTCCCGTCTTCATCGGCGGTGGTAAGGCGCACGGTGCCCGTGTTCGTGACTTCAATCCGGGTCTGAACAAGAAGGTCCGTGCACTCGGCCTGAAGATGGCGCTGTCGAGCCATGCCAAGGCTGGTTCGCTGATCGTTCTGGATGGTTTCGAGGTCGAGAAGACCAAGGAACTCAAGGGGCACTTCGCGACGCTCAACGTTGGCAAGCGTACGCTTGTGATCGACGGCGAGACTGCAGAGAGCTTCCGCGCCGGCTACAACCTGCCGGGCGTGGATCTGCTCCCGGCAGTCGGCGCGAACGTCTATGACATCATCAAGGCCGATACGCTGGTGCTGACCCGCGCGGCGGTCGAGAAGCTGGAGGCGCGCTTCAATGGCTAAGCAGCAGAAGGCGATCGACCCGCGTCACTATGACGTGATTGTCGCGCCGCACATCACCGAGAAGTCGACCCTTCTCTCCGAGCAGAACGCCGTGGTGTTCAAGGTGGCCAAGAAGGCCTCCAAGCCGGAGATCAAGGCGGCGGTTGAAGCGATCTTCGACGTTAGCGTCGTTGGCGTGAACACCATCGTCCAGAAGGGCAAGACGAAGCGCTGGAAGGGCGCTCCGTACTTCCGCCAGGACATGAAGAAGGCGATCGTCACGCTCAAGGACGGGCAGTCGATCGACGTCACCGAGGGGGCCAACTGAGATGGCGCTCAAGCATTATAACCCGACCAGCCCGGCTCGCCGTGGCCTGGTCCTGATCGATCGCTCGACGCTCCACAAGGGCGCGCCCGTCAAGGCGCTGACCGAAGGCAAGCGCAAGAGTGGCGGCCGCAACAACAAGGGTCACGTGACCAGCCGCGGCATCGCGGGCGGCCACAAGCAGAAGTATCGCTACATCGACTTCAAGCGTCGCAAGTGGGACGCCGAGGGCACGGTTGAGCGGCTCGAGTATGACCCCAACCGCACCGCGTTCATCGCGCTGGTCAGCTACGCCGACGGCGAGCAGGCCTACATCATCGCACCGCAGCGTCTTGCTGCTGGTGACAAGGTGGTGGCTGCCAAGAAGACCGACGTGAAGCCGGGCAACGCCATGGAGCTGGGCCAGGTGCCGGTTGGTACCATCGTCCACAACGTGGAGATGAAGCCGGGCAAGGGCGGTCAGATCGCTCGTTCGGCAGGCACCTATGTGCAGGTCGTGGGTCGTGACCGCGGGATGGTGATCGTTCGCCTGAACTCGGGCGAGCAGCGCTACATCCGTAGCGAGTGCATGGCGACGGTTGGCGCGGTGTCGAACCCCGACAACCAGAACCAGAACTTCGGCAAGGCGGGTCGTACCCGCTGGATGGGCAAGCGTCCGCTTACCCGTGGCGTCGCGAAGAACCCGGTCGACCACCCGCACGGCGGCGGTGAAGGCCGCACCTCGGGCGGCCGTCACCCGGTCACCCCGTGGGGCAAGCCGACGAAGGGTGCGCGCACCCGCCACAACAAGGCGACGGACAAGATGATCATCCGCAGCCGTCACGCGAGGAAGAAGTAATGGCTCGCTCCGTCTGGAAGGGTCCGTTCGTGGACCTTCACCTGCTGAAGAAGGCAGAGGTGGCGCAGGACCAGAATGGCCGCACGGGTCCGATCAAGACCTGGTCGCGTCGTTCGACCATCCTGCCGCAGTTCGTCGGTCTGACGTTCAACGTGTACAATGGCCGCAAGTTCGTGCCGGTGTCGGTGAACGAGGACATGGTTGGCATGAAGCTGGGTGAGTTTGCGCCGACGCGCTACTTCCCGGGTCACGCCGCTGATAAGAAGGGCAAGCGCTGATGAGCAAGCCTAAGTCCCCGCGTAAGGTCGGCGAGAAGGAAGCCCTCTCGGTCGGCACGCAGATCCGTGGTTCGGCGCAGAAGCTGGGCCTGGTCGCGGCGCTGATCCGTGGCCGTTCGGCGGCTGACGCGATGAACATCCTGGCCTTCTCCAAGAAGGGTATGGCGGTTGACGCGCGCAAGGTGCTCGCTTCGGCGATCGCCAACGCCGAGAACAACCACAACCTCGATGTCGATGCGCTTGTTGTCGCCGAGGCTTCGGTCGGCAAGTCGATCACCATGAAGCGGTTCGCAACTCGCGGCCGCGGCAAGTCCACCCGCATCCTCAAGCCGTTCTCGCGGCTGCGGATCGTCGTGCGCGAGCAGGAAGAAGCCTAATGGGCCATAAGAGCAACCCGATCGGTCTGCGCCTGCAGATCAACCGCACCTGGGACAGCCGCTGGTACGCCGACGGTGCCGACTACGGTCGTCTGCTGCTGGAGGATCTCAAGATCCGCCAGTACATCATGAAGACGCTGCCGCAGGCGGCGATCTCCAAGGTGGTGATCGAGCGTCCGGCCAAGCTGTGCCGCATTTCCATCTTCGCTGCACGTCCCGGCGTGATCATCGGCAAGAAGGGCTCGGACATCGAGAAGCTGCGCAAGACGCTCGGCGCGATGACCAGCTCGGACGTGTCGCTGAACATTGTCGAGATCCGCAAGCCGGAAGTCGACGCGAAGCTCGTCGCACAGGGTATCGCCGATCAGCTCGAGCGTCGTATCGCTTTCCGCCGCGCCATGAAGCGTGCGGTTCAGTCGGCGATGCGCCTGGGTGCCGACGGCATCCGCGTCGCTTGCGGCGGCCGTCTCGGCGGTGCCGAGATCGCCCGTTCGGAGAGCTATCGCGAAGGCCGCGTTCCGCTGCACACGCTGCGCGCGAACATGGACTATGCCGAGGCTCAGGCGCACACCGCTTACGGCGTGTGCGGCGTCAAGGTTTGGATCTTCAAGGGCGAAATCCTTGGTCACGATCCGATGGCTACCGACCGGTTGATGATGGAGGCTCAGACCTCCGGCGTGCGCCCTGCGCGCGATGACCGCCGCTAAGGAGTAGAAGAAGTGCTGCAACCAAAGCGCACCAAGTTCCGCAAGGCGTTCAAGGGCCGCATCAGCGGCGACGCCAAGGGCGGTACCGCGCTCAACTTCGGGTCGTATGGCCTGAAGGCAATGGAGCCGGAGCGTATCACCGCACGCCAGATCGAGGCGGCTCGCCGCGCGATCACGCGTCACATCAAGCGTCAGGGTCGTCTCTGGATCCGCGTGTTCCCGGACGTGCCCGTGTCGGGCAAGCCGGCCGAAGTCCGCATGGGCTCGGGTAAGGGCTCGCCGGAATATTGGGCAGCCCGCGTCAAGCCAGGTCGTATCCTGTTTGAACTGGACGGCGTTCCCGGTCCGCTTGCTGCCGAGGCTTTCGAGCGTGCAGCGATGAAGCTCCCCATCAAGACCAAGGTCGTGGCGCGTCTCGGCGACACGTCACACCTCGGAGGCGAGTAAGATGGCGAATAAGAGTGACTTCAACGGCCAGAGCGACGACCAGCTCGTCGAGGCGTTGGGCAACCTGAAGCGCGAGCAGTTCAACCTGCGCTTCCAGGCAGCGACCAACCAGCTCGAGAAGCCGAGCCGCGTGCGCGAGATCCGCAAGGATATCGCCCGCATCAAGACCCTGCAGGCGCAGCGCACCGCTGCCGCCGGCAAGTAAGAGGACCACAGCCATGCCGAAGCGCGTGCTGACCGGGCTGATCGTCTCCGACAAGGGGGACAAGACGGTGGTGGTGAACGTAGAGCGTAAGGTGAAGCACCCGCTCTACGGGAAGATCATCCGTCGTTCGAAGAAGTACCACGCCCATGATGAGGCGAATGAGTACAAGCAGGGCGAGACTGTGCGGATCGAAGAGACCGCACCGATCTCCAAGCTGAAGACCTGGAAGGTCGTCGATCGGGTGAACACCCACGCGGCGCCCGAGCGGGTCGACATCGACGAGCCGGCCTCGGCGTAAGCCGCAGGCCCGGGTCGAAGACCAGGGCGCTTCTGCCAGTATCGGCCAGGGTCCGGATCACTCCGGAGACCAGTCGAGGGGCAGGGCGATCGAGAGCAGGCAAGGGTGCGGCCCCGCGGGGCATTGCCTTTTGTCTGTGGAGCGGCTACCGGGCCGCTCCCCCTGGACGCGGTCGCCGCGCCCGGGGTCGTTTTTTTAAGGCGGGGTTGGGTCGGTATCCACCCCAGTAGAGAGAAGGAAGCGGATCAATGATCCAGATGCAGTCCAATCTCGACGTCGCTGACAACAGCGGCGCGAAGCGGGTGCAGTGCATCAAGGTGCTTGGTGGTTCCAAGCGCCGCACGGCCAGCGTCGGCGACATCATTGTCGTGTCGATCAAGGAAGCTCAGCCGCGTGGCAAGGTGAAGAAGGGTGACGTGCATCGCGCCGTCATCGTGCGCACCGCCAAGGACATTCACCGGGCGGACGGTTCGACCATCCGTTTCGACGGCAATGCCGCGGTGCTGGTCAACAAGAACGAGGAGCCCATCGGCACCCGTATCTTTGGCCCGGTCGTGCGTGAACTTCGTGGCAAGAAGCACATGAAGATCATCTCGCTGGCTCCGGAGGTTTTGTAATGGCCGCCGCCAAGATCAAGAAGGGCGACCAGGTCATCGTTCTGTCCGGCAAGGACAAGGGCAAGACCGGTACCGTCACCGCTTCCATGCCGAAGGACAGCAAGGTTGTCGTCGCCGGCGTGAACGTGGCAACGCGCCACACCAAGCCGTCGCAGACGAACCCGCAGGGTGGCCTGAACCGCTTCGAAGCGCCGCTGCACATCTCGAAGGTCGCTCACGTGACCGCAGAGGGTAAGCCGACGCGCGTCCGTTTCGAAATGCAGGACGGCAAGAAGGTCCGTGTTGCGGTCAAGACCGGGGAGAAGATCGATGGCTGATGGCTACACGCCCCGCCTGCGCAAGCTGTACGACGAGACCATCGCAAAGGCGATGATCGAGAAGTTCGGCTACAAGAACGCACTCGAAGTTCCGCGGATCGAGAAGATCGTGCTCAACATGGGCGTCGGTGAAGCGACCCAGGACAAGAAGCGCGTCGAGCAGGCCGCCTCCGAGATGGAGCTGATCGCTGGTCAGAAGCCGGTGATCACAAAGGCGAAGAAGTCGATCGCGCAGTTCAAGCTGCGTGAAGGCATGCCGATCGGCGTGAAGGTCACGCTGCGTCGCGAGCGCATGTACGAATTCCTCGATCGCTTCATCACGATCGCACTTCCGCGCGTCCGCGACTTCCGCGGTCTGAACCCGAAGAGCTTCGATGGACGTGGCAACTACGCCTGCGGCCTGAAGGAGCAGATCGTGTTCCCGGAGATCAACTATGACCGCATCGACAAGGTGCGCGGCATGGACGTGATCGTCACCACCACCGCCAAGACCGACGACGAGGCGCGCGAGCTGCTTCGCCTGTTCGGGTTCCCGTTCCCGCGGGATGAGGCGGAAGAAGAGAAGAAGGCGGCGTGAGCCCCTTGGCAACGAACTGAACGAGAGAGCTTAAGTCCATGGCGAAACTGAGTTCCGTGAACAAGAACGAGCGTCGCAAGAAGCTCGTGAAGCAATATGCCCCGAAGTGGGCGAAGCTGAAGGCAACGGCGAACGATAAGTCGCTCGACGAGACCGAGCGTCTCATCGCGCGCCTGAAGATGGCCGAACTGCCGCGCAATTCGAATCCGACCCGCGTCCGCAACCGCTGCGAGATCACCGGCCGGCCGCGCGCTTATTACCGCAAGTTCCGTCTTGCCCGCGTCATGCTGCGCGATCTGGCCAACAAGGGCCTGATCCCCGGTCTGACGAAGTCGAGCTGGTAAGGACACCAAGATGGCAGTGACCGATCCCCTGGGTGACCTGCTCACCCGCATCCGCAACGGCCAGCGTGCGCGCAAGGACAGCGTTGTTTCGCCGGCCTCGAAGCTGCGGACCCGCGTGCTCGACGTGCTTCAGCGCGAAGGCTATATCCGTGGCTATAGCGAGGAAGATCTGGGCCCCGTGAAGGGCGTCCGCATCGAGCTCAAGTATTTCGAGGGCCAGCCGGCGATTAAGCATGTCGCCCGGGTCTCGAAGCCAGGTCGTCGCATCTACAGCGGCTCGCAGAGCCTGCCGCGTGTGATGAACGGCCTTGGTATCACGATCGTCTCGACGCCGCGCGGCGTACTCTCGGATGCCGAGGCACGCGAGCAGAACGTCGGTGGCGAAGTGCTGGCGGAGGTGTTCTGATGAGCCGCATCGGCAAGAAGGCAGTCACGGTTCCGGCCGGCGTTACTGCCACGATCGAGGGCAAGCAGATGACGGTGAAGGGGCCCAAGGGCTCTCTGAACCTCGCACTGCGCGACGAGATCAAGTACACGGTTGAGGATGGCGGCATTTCGGTGCAGCCGGCCAACGACTCCAAGCAAGCGCGTGCGTTCTGGGGCATGCAGCGGACGATGGTGCAGAACCTGGTCACTGGCGTGACCGACGGTTTCACCAAGAAGCTGCTGATCACCGGCGTCGGCTATCGCGCCTCGGCACAGGGCCGCAAGCTCAAGCTGCAGCTCGGCTACAGCCATGATGTGGACATTGACGTGCCGGAAGGCATCGAGGTGAAAACTCCCGATCAGACCACGGTCGAAATCTCGGGCGCTGACAAGCAGAAGGTCGGCCAGCTGGCCGCCGAGATCCGCCGCTGGCGCAAGCCCGAGCCGTACAAGGGCAAGGGCATCAAGTACGACGGCGAGTTCATCTTCCGTAAGGAAGGAAAGAAGAAGTGACCAAGGGCCTTTCGCTTTTCGAGAAGCGGCGTCGCCGCAACCGTACGGCGCTTCGTGCGCGCAGCGGTACTCGTCCGCGCCTGTCCGTGCATCGTTCGGGCAAGCACATCTACGCTCAGGTAATCGACGACGCACAGGGCCGTACGGTCGCTGCTGCTTCGACGCTCCAGGGCCACGAAGGTGCGACGTCGAACGTCGATGCTGCGACTGCCGTTGGCAAGCGCATCGCTGAGGCGGCCAAGGCTGCCGGCGTCACGCAGGTCGTGTTCGACCGTGGCGGCTTCCTCTTTCACGGACGGGTGAAGGCGCTGGCGGAAGCTGCGCGCGAAGCCGGACTGGAGTTCTAAGACATGGCTGACGAAAACAACGCGCCGGAAGCGGTGCAGCAGGACGCAGCTCCCGCCACCAATGACGCGCCGCAGAGCGGCGGTTACGCCGGTGGCGGCGGTGGTGGACGTGGACGCGGCGGCCCGGGTGGCGGTCGTGGCCGCGGTGGTCCTGGCGGCAATCGTGGCGGCCGTGACGGCAACCGCGGACGTCGCGACGATCGCAACCGCGATGAGGGTGGCGAGGAGCTGATCGAGAAGCTCGTCCACATCAACCGCGTGTCCAAGACGGTTAAGGGCGGTAAGCGCTTCGGCTTCGCTGCACTGGTCGTCGTTGGTGACGGCAAGGGCCGCGTCGGCTTCGGCCACGGCAAGGCTCGCGAGGTGCCGGAGGCAATCTCGAAGGCTACTGCCGCTGCCAAGAAGGCAATGGTTCGCGTTCCGCTGAAGGAAGGCCGCACGCTGCACCACGACGTGAACGGTCACTTTGGTGCCGGCCGCGTCACGGTCCGCTCGGCCCCGCAGGGTACCGGCATCATCGCCGGTGGTCCGATGCGCGCCATCTTCGAGTCGCTCGGCGTTGCTGACGTGGTGACCAAGTCGGTCGGTACGTCGAACCCGTACAACATGATCCGCGCCACGTTCGAGGCGCTGAACAACCAGACCTCGCCGAAGGCGGTTGCCCAGCGTCGTGGCAAGAAGATCGCCGATCTGCTCGGCCGCGGTGGTTCGCAGACCGCCGAGGCGGACGCTGCGGCCATCACGGAGTAAGCCGACATGGCAACCATCAAGGTGAAGCAGACCGGATCGCCGATCCGTCGCACCAAGGATCAGCGCGCGACGCTGATCGGTCTTGGCCTCAACAAGATGCACCGTGTCTCGGAGCTGGAGGACAGCCCCGAGGTCCGCGGCATGATCCGCAAGGTGCAGCACATGGTCGAGGTTCAGGACTGACCCTTCCGACCTGACTAGTGACAAATACCGGGAAGGGGGCTAAGCGGCCCCCTTCCTTTTTATCAGCGCGACAAAAGCGAAAGCGAGTGCACACATGAAACTGAACGAACTGCGCGACAACGAAGGCGCCCGTCACCGCAGGATGCGGGTTGGTCGCGGTATCGGCTCGGGCAAGGGCAAGACCGGCGGTCGTGGCCAGAAGGGCCAGAAAAGCCGTGAAGGCGTTTCGATCGCCGGCTTCGAGGGCGGTCAGATGCCGCTCCACATGCGTCTGCCGAAGCGTGGCTTCAACAACATCTTCGCCAAGGATTATGCTGAGGTGAACCTTGGCGCGGTCCAGAAGGCGGTCGACGCAGGCAAGCTGACCGGCACCGACGTCGATCACGCGGCTCTCAAGGCCGCTGGCCTGGCGCGTGGCGGCAAGGACGGTGTGCGTCTGCTGGCCAAGGGCGAGATCAGCGCAAAGCTGAACTTCACCGTTGCAGGCGTTTCGGCGTCCGCGCGCGAAGCGATCGAGAAGGCCGGCGGTTCGGTCAACGTGATCGACGTTGTCGCTGCGGCTGACAAGGCTGCTGCCAAGAAGGGCAAGGCACGCGAGGCGCGTCTCGCCAGCAAGGCGGCAAAGTCCGGCAACTGACTAGGCCCGGTGCTCTGAAGTACAGTCAGAGCACCGCCTGGATCCGCTTTGCGATCTGATTTCCGGTATTCGCCGGGGCAGAATCTGCTCGCTAGGTTAGACAAGCCTTCGAGCAGGCCTATATGAGCGGCGGGGCAGGGCATTATCACCCGCTCCGCCGTTTTTCGTTTCCGAAGGCACCGACGTACGATGGCATCCGCAGCCGACCAAATGGCGCAAAGCATCAGCCTGGCGAAGTTCGCGCAGGCGACCGACCTCAAGAAGAGGTTGTGGTTCACGATCGGTGCGCTGATCGTTTTCCGCCTGCTCAGTTACGTGCCCCTGCCGGGCATCGATCCGACGGGTCTCGCTGCACTCGCTCAGCAGACCAAGGGCGGCGTGCTGGATTTCTTCAACACTTTCTCTGGCGGCGCTCTCGAGCGCGCCTCGCTGATCGCGCTCGGCGTGATGCCGTACATCACGGCGTCGATCGTCGTTCAGCTTGCCACTTCGCTTTCGCCGCAGCTCGCAGCGATCAAGAAGGAAGGTGAGAGCGGTCGCAAGAAACTCAACCAGTATACGCGCTACGGCACGGTCCTGCTCACCGCGATCCAGGGATATGTCATCGCGACTGGCCTGGAGGCTGGTGGTGCCGTCGTGGAGCCGGGCATGCTGTTCCGAGTTGCCGCAGTGATCTCGCTGATCGGCGGAACTATGTTCCTGATGTGGATCGGTGAGCAGATCACCAGCCGCGGCATCGGCAATGGTATTTCGCTGATCATCATGGCGGGCATTGTTGCCCATCTGCCGACGACGATCGTCAACCTGCTCGAGGGCGGCCGCACGGGTTCGATGAGCCCGGCGATCGTCATTGCGATCATTCTCGCGGTCGCTGGCCTTGTGCTCTTCATCTGCTTCATGGAGCGTGCTCAGCGCCGCATCCTGATCCAGTATCCCAAGCGTCAGACTGCGCGCGGCGTGCAGGCTGATCGCAGCCACTTGCCGCTGAAGATCAACACGGCAGGCGTGATCCCTCCGATCTTCGCTTCGTCGCTTCTGCTGCTGCCGCTGACGGTCACGCAGTTTGCCGGCCAGAGCGTCTCGGGTGAAAGCTGGTGGGGCGATGTGATCATCAGCCTGAACCAGTATCTGCAGCACGGCAGCCCGTTGTACATGCTGCTGTACGGGGCCGGCATCATCTTCTTCTCGTTCTTCTACACCGCGGTTGTGTTCAACCCCGAGGAGACGGCGGAGAACCTGAAGCGCTACGGCGGCTTCATTCCCGGCATCCGCCCGGGCAAGAACACCGAGCAGTATTTCGACTATGTGCTGACGCGTATCACCGTGATCGGTGCCGCCTATCTGGCGTTCATCTGCCTGGTGCCGGAATACCTGGTATCTGCTTTGTCGATCCCCTTCTATCTCGGGGGAACGAGCCTGTTGATCGTCGTGAACGTAACGATGGACACGGTGACGCAGATCCAGTCACACTTGCTGGCGCATCAATATGGCGACCTCATCAAGAAGGCGAAGCTGAAGGGCGGTCGTCTGCGCTGACACGCGCGGGCGGATCGAAAGGGGAGGACGTTTTTTCGTGAACATCATTCTTCTTGGGCCTCCGGGCGCGGGCAAGGGCACGCAGTCGGAGCGACTCGTCGCGGAGCGCGGCATGGTGCAGCTGTCCACCGGGGACATGCTGCGGGCTGCGGTGAAGGCCGGCACGCCGGTCGGGCTCCAGGCCAAGGCGGTGATGGACGCGGGCGAGCTCGTCTCCGACGCGATCGTGTCGGCGCTGATCGGGGAGAACCTTGATCGGCTGTCGGACGGTCAAGGCGCGATCTTTGACGGGTATCCCCGGACGGCCGCACAGGCGGATGCACTTGATCTGCTGCTTGAAGAGCGTGGGCGTACACTCGATCATGTGATTGAGCTTGAGGTGAACGAGGACGCGCTGGTCGAGCGCATCGTCGGGCGCTTCACCTGTTCCAACTGTGGCGCGGGCTATCACGACCGGTTCAAGCAGCCGAAAGTGGCGGATACCTGCGATGTTTGCGGGGCGCATGAGTTCAAGCGGCGCCCGGACGACAATGAGGAAACGGTCCGCACGCGGATGGCGGAATACCGGGCGAAGACCGCGCCGATCCTGCCGATCTACGATGGGCGCGGGCTGGTGCGGCGAGTGGACGGCATGGCTGACATTGCCGATGTCACGCGCTCGATCGAGGAAATCCTCGACCGCGGGTAATCGCCGCTGGCGGCATTTGGCCTTGCGTAGTCATCTGCCGGCCTGCCGCCGGCCTGGTTTCGGCCTCGTAACGGGCCCCACCGGCCGGCAGCGGAACCCATTGCTTGACATGGCGTTTGCGCGCGCCTAATTCACCGCCCTTCCAACACCTGATTTCCGGCAGTGCGAAACGCGCTTGCCGCATTTCTGCGTGGCGGAAGGTCCTGCGAAGAGATGGGGCGCGTGATCCATGCCGCGTCCCGTGGAGCATGAGGAGATAGAATTTCATGGCACGTATCGCGGGTGTTAACATCCCGACCAACAAGCGCGTTCTGATCGCGCTCCAGTACATCCACGGCATTGGCCCCTCGAAGGCCAAGGAAATCACCCAGAAGCTCGAGATCGCACCGGAGCGCCGTGTGCAGGACCTGAGCGATCAGGAGGTTCTCCAGATCCGCGAAGCGATTGACGCCGGTTACACCGTGGAAGGCGATCTGCGTCGCGAGACCGCCATGAACATCAAGCGTCTGATGGACCTGGCCTGCTATCGCGGCCTGCGTCACCGTAAGGGCCTTCCGGTCCGCGGCCAGCGCACGCACACCAATGCGCGTACGCGCAAGGGCAAGGCGAAGCCGATCGCAGGCAAGAAGAAGTAAGGGCGCTGTTCGAAAGAACAGCATCACATTTCTTCTCCGTCGGTGGCTGGTCTGAGGCGCGTGCCTCCCGCCACCGCATTGCAAAGTAAGGTCAGGGTTACCAAATGGCACAGGCACCGCAGCGTATTCGCCGTCGCGAGCGCAAGAACATCACCGCCGGCGTGGCGCACGTCAACGCCAGCTTCAACAACACCATGATCACCATCACCGATGCGCAGGGCAATGCGATCAGCTGGTCTTCGGCCGGTATGATGGGCTTCAAGGGTTCGCGTAAGTCGACCCCCTATGCCGCACAGGTTGCTGCCGAAGACGCGGGCAAGAAGGCCGCCGAGCACGGCGTGCGCACGCTCGAGGTTGAGGTGAAGGGTCCGGGTTCGGGCCGCGAGTCGGCGCTTCGCGCGCTGCAGGCGGTCGGTTTTCAGATCACGTCGATTCGTGACGTGACCTCGATCCCGCACAATGGTGTGCGTCCGTCGAAGCGTCGCCGCGTCTGATGGTTCTGGCCCCCGGCTGACGAGTCGGGGTGCCCTTTTATTTCCAGGCTGGTCGCGCCCCACGACTGGCCCAACATCAGGGGACACGAGCCTTGTCCGTCAACGCAAAGAACTGGCAGGAACTTAAGAAGCCCAACGCGCTCGAGAAGAAGGGCGGCGATGGCAAGCGCAAGGCGACCTTCGTGGCCGAGCCGCTGGAGCGTGGCTTTGGCCTGACGCTCGGCAACGCGCTGCGGCGCGTATTGCTGTCGAGCCTGCAGGGCGCCGCCGTCACGTCGATCAAGATCGAGAACGTTCTGCACGAATTCTCGAGCCTGGCTGGCGTGCGCGAGGACGTTACCGACATCGTCCTCAACGTGAAGCAGATCGCACTGAAGATGCAGGGTGAAGGCCCGAAGCGTCTGCAGCTGTCCGCGACTGGCCCGGCCGAGGTGAAGGCTGGCGACATCGCAGTGTCCGGCGACATCGAAGTGATGAACCCGGAACTGGTGATCTGTCACCTGGACGAAGGCGCGACCTTCAACATGGAGCTGACCGCCGACACCGGTAAGGGCTATGTGCCTGCCACCGTCAATCGTCCGGCTGATGCCCCGATCGGCCTGATCCCGGTCGACGCGCTGTATTCGCCCGTCCGCCAGGTCAGCTACAAGGTCGACCCGACCCGCGTCGGTCAGGACCTAGACTATGACAAGCTGACGCTGAGCGTCGAGACTGACGGCACGGTCACCCCGGAAGATGCGCTGGGCTATGCCGGCCGTATTCTCCAGGACCAGCTGGCGCTGTTCGTTCACTTCGACGATTCGGCGGTTACCCGTTCGGCACCGGTCGGCGTCGCGGCACCGGCCGCTGGTGCGGAGCCGGTCAGCGACACGCAGCAGATCAACCGGTACCTGCTCAAGAAGGTCGACGAGCTCGAACTGTCGGTTCGCTCGGCCAACTGCCTCAAGAACGACAACATCATCTATATCGGTGATCTGGTCGGCAAGACCGAGGCGGAAATGCTGCGCACGCCGAACTTCGGCCGCAAGTCCTTGAACGAGATCAAGGAAGTGCTGTCGTCGATGGGCCTGCGCCTCGGCATGGAAATCCCGGGCTGGCCGCCTGAGAACATCGAAGAGATGGCCAAGAAGCTCGAGCAGGAAATCATGGGCTGATCCTGCACCGGCGCAGCCTGGCTGCGTCGGAGCAAGGGCAAGCCCGGACGGCGTGGCCCAGCCACGCCGCTGCTGGCACAAAGTTACCGGGACCCCGGCATGATGCCGGGGTGACGTACATCGGGTGGCCCTGTCGTCCCACCTGTCCCGGGGTTCCGTCAAACGGCCCCCTGACGAACGAGAAGGATATACCATGCGCCATCGTGTAGGCGGTCGTAAGCTTCAGCGGACCTCGGCCCACCGCATTGCCCTGTTCCGCAACATGTCGGCAGCGCTGATCAAGCACGAGCAGATCACCACCACGCTCGCCAAGGCGAAGGAGCTTCGCCCGTACATCGAAAAGCTGATCACGCTGGGCAAGAAGGGCGGCCTGTCGAACCGTCGTCTGGCCCACGCCCGGTTGCTCGATGACGCGCAGCTGGTGAAGCTGTTCGACGTGCTGGCCCCGCGCTACGCCGATCGTAACGGCGGTTACACCCGCGTCATCAAGGCCGGCATCCGCGCGTCGGACGCATCGCCGATGGCGATCATCGAGTTCGTCGACCGCGACGTCTCGGCCAAGGGCCAGGATTCGGGTCCCGTGATGACCGACGAGGATTTCGATCAGGCCGCTTAATCGCGCCGATCGACTGATCCCTAAAGAGGGGCGTTCTGGTTTCCAGAGCGCCCCTTTTTCGTTGCGCCGCTGGGGGCGCGAGCGGACTGATGAAGCCGCAAGCGGTTGGGGCGCCTGAACTGCGGAAAGGACATAGCCGCTGGTTCCACGCCTTGTGGTGCTGCCCCTCTTTCGTCGGGCGCGCGGGATCGCTACAGGCCCGCCATGGAACAGCTCGACAGCATACTCATCATCGACTTCGGCAGCCAAGTGACGCAGCTCATCGCGCGCCGCGTCCGCGAGGCGGGTGTGTACAGCGAGATCGCCCCGTTCCAGTCAGCCGCCGAAGCCTTTGCCCGGATGAAGCCGCGCGGCGTGATCCTGTCGGGCGGCCCGGCGTCTGTCGTCGACGAGGCGAGCCCCCGTGCACCGCAGGCGGTGTTCGACAGCGGGGTGCCGGTGCTGGGCATCTGTTACGGCCAGCAGGTGATGAATATCCAGCTCGGCGGGCGAGTCGAGAAGGGATACGCTGGCGAGTTCGGCGAGGCATTCGTCGAGGTGGAGAGCGGTTGCGGCCTGTTCGACGGGCTGTGGCGTGAAGGCGAGCGCCATCAGGTGTGGATGAGCCACGGCGACCATGTGAGCGAGCTGGCACCCGGCTTCGTTCCCGTCGCGACGTCGCCTGGCGCGCCGTTTGCGATCATCGCCGACGAAAAGCGTCAATTCTACGGCATGCAGTTCCACCCCGAAGTGGTGCACACGCCCGACGGCGCGCGGCTGATCAAGAATTTCGCCCGGCACGTGTGCGGCATGGCCGGCGACTGGACGATGGCTGAGTTCCGCGAGACCAAGATCGCCGAGATCCGCGCGCAGGTCGGCCAGAAGAAGGTGATCTGCGGCCTGTCGGGCGGCGTCGATTCCGCGGTTGCGGCGGTGCTGATCCATGAGGCGATCGGTGAGCAGCTGACCTGCGTGTTCGTTGACCATGGATTGCTGCGCGCCGGCGAGGCGGATCAGGTCGTCAGCCTGTTCCGCGGGCATTACAATATTCCGCTGGTCCATGTGAACGCCGAGGCGCTGTTCATGAACGGGCTGGCCGGGGTGACCGACCCCGAGGCCAAGCGCAAGTTCATCGGCAAGACCTTCATCGAAGTGTTTGAAAGCGAGGCGAAGAAGATCGGCGGGGCGGAGTTCCTGGCGCAGGGAACGCTGTACCCCGACGTGATCGAAAGCGTCAGCTTCACTGGTGGGCCGTCGGTCACGATCAAGAGCCACCACAATGTCGGCGGTCTGCCCGAGCGGATGAACATGAAGCTGGTCGAGCCGCTTCGTGAGCTGTTCAAGGACGAAGTGCGCGAGCTTGGCCGAGAGCTGGGCCTGCCCGACATCTTTGTGGGTCGCCACCCGTTCCCCGGGCCCGGCCTTGCGATCCGCATCCCCGGCGAAGTGAGCAAGGAGCGGTGCGACATCCTGCGCAAGGCGGATGCGATCTATCTGGAAGAGATCCGCAACGCGGGGCTCTATGATGCGATCTGGCAGGCGTTCGCGGTGCTCTTGCCGGTTCGGTCGGTTGGGGTGATGGGCGACGGGCGGACGTACGAAAGCGTTCTTGCACTGCGCGCTGTGACCTCGACCGATGGGATGACTGCGCAGGCGTTCGAGTTCCCGGGTGGGTTCCTGCCGCGAGTCGCGACCCGGATCGTCAATGAGGTGAAGGGCATCAACCGGGTGACGTACGATTATACGTCGAAGCCGCCGGGCACGATCGAATGGGAGTGATCGGCCGCTGATCGACGCGCTGACAGGCGCCTGTGCCATGTCGGGAGTGTACGGGCGGGCAGGGCAGCGTAGCGGGCCGTTCGCCGCTTAGCGGTCAGCGATGATCATACGACGTAGCTGCCGCGCGTCGGCGGGCTCCGCGATCAGCTTCGGGGCTGCCGGGGCCGGTGCTGGTTCCTGCTGAACCACCGGATCGGGCGCGGGGCGGGCGTAATAAAAGCCCTGGCCGACGTGGCAGCCGAGCAGGCGAAGCCGATGCGCCTGTGCCTCGGTCTCGATCCCCTCCGCCACCACGACCTTGCCCAGGCCGCGACCCATTCCGATGATCGCGCGGACGATCGCGAGCGTCCCGCCATCGCGTTCATCGATGCTGGCGATGAAGGAGCGGTCGATCTTGATCCGATCCACCGGCATGCGGCGCAAATGGACCAGCGAGGCATAGCCGGTCCCGAAATCATCCAGCGCGATGGCAATGCCGGCGTCGTGAAGCGTGCGCAGGTTGGCCAGGATCGAATCGGCGCCGCGATCCAGCATCACGCCCTCGGTCACCTCGATACAGAGCAACGAGGGGGGCACCTTGTGGTGACGCAGGCGTTCGATCACGCGGTCTGCCGCCTGACGCCCGACGAGTTGCGCCGCGGTGAAATTGACGCTCAACGTGCCGATCGCGGGGCCATGCCGGTTGATCCACGCGAGCGCGAGGTCGAGCACGCGCTCCTGGATCTGAAGCCCGATCTTCTCGGCCACCAGGACATCGCCGAACCGCTCGGGCGTGATCATGCCGTGCTCGGGGTGGTCCCATCGCAGCAGCGCCTCATAGCCGCAGATCGCGCCGGAGGAGAGCGTCACCAGCGGCTGCATGTGGAGCGCGAATTCGCCGCGATCCAGCGCGACGCGCGCGTCGTTGCTGAATTCGACCTGCAGATCGCGCAGCGCACGCTGCAGCGGATCGTAACGATAATAGCGCATCCGGCCGAGCCGCTTGGCATTGTAAAGCGCGAGATCGGCGTTCTGGTAGAGGAGGTCGAGCGTCGTCGCATCTTCCGGGAAGCGCGCTGAACCGACGCTGAGCGAGATGGTGCGTTCCTGCCCCAGGAACTGCCAAGACGCGCCCTGCATCTGCGCGATCTCCCGCGCGAGCACGGTCTCGCACGCCTCGCCGCCGGGGCAGAGGATCACGAATTCGTCGCCGCCGATACGCGCCACGTGGCCTCTGGGAATGCGCGCGATGATGGCGGAGAGCAGCCGGGCGATCTCGCTCAGCAGCCGGTCACCGCCGGCGTGACCGACGCGATCGTTGGTGTGCTTCAGATAATCGACATCGACCAGGAACAGCGTGAAGGGGGTGCGGGCAAAGATCAGTTCCTGCGCCTCGTCCTTGAAGGCGGCACGATTGCTGAGGCCGGTCAGGAAATCCGTCCGCGCGGCGACCCGCAAGGCGTTCGCCTCTGCCTGAACGATCTCGCGCCGCTGGCGGGAAAGCTCCAGTTCCTGCCGCAGCAGCCGGAAGCGGTCAGCGATGGCGAGCGATAGGATGAGCCCTTCGAACGCGAGCGCGGCGAAGGTAGCCATGTCGACAAAGTCGTTCTGCGGCGCAAAACCCAGATTACGCGCGAGGCGGGCCAGGAACACGCAAATGACCGGCCCCCAGCCGATCATGTAGAACCAGACAACGCGGCTGCCGCGGCGCACCGCGATCCAGCAGGACAAAGCGACGGTAACGCCGGTTGCAGCGATCGAATAATTCAGCATGCGGTCGGTAAGGAGCGGCGGGAACCACATTTCAGCCGCTGCCATCGGGCCAAGGATGGCACCGGTCAGCGCCAGCATTCGTCCGGCGATGATCATCGGCCGCGGCAACATGCCGCGTTCGATCACCGCGAAGAAGAACATGTTACCGGCCGCCACCATCAGCCCGACGAGAGTGAAGTCGAGCCTGACCGCCGTCGGGCCGACCATCCCGGGGATGACGAAGGCCGCCATGTTGGTCCACGTCAGGCCATAAGCGAGCGCTGCCGTGATCCACAAAAGGTACCAGCGCTGGAAGGCATAGCGCTGTCCGGCGTGGATGACGGCATTGTATAGTAGCGCCGACAGCAGCGCGCCGGTGAACAGGCCCATCAGGATCAGCCAGCGCGAGTCGTCGCGAACGGCGGTCGCCGGCGAGACCGCCAGGACCTTGCGCATCAGCGACAGCGTATCGAGCTTGCGAAAGCCGAGGTAGAGGGCGCGCGTGTCGGAGCCGGCGCTTGCCACGGGGAAGCTGAGCAACCCGCCCGGCGCCCAATTGTCGCCGAGGTCATTGGCCGACCAAGTTGACCGGTGCGTGCCCTGGCCGTCGACCACCAGGACCGAGATTTTGTCGAAACGGGTCTGATCAACGAGGAGATGCCAGCCGGGAGCCAGGCCATTCAGTCGATCATGATCGAGGCGTAGCCACAGCCATTCGTGATGACGCTCGGGGGTGGCGTCGCCGCAGGCGTAGGCGGCGTTGGCGATGGCCGAAGGGGAGGCGCCATCGGGTACGTTGGCGACGCAGGCGTTGTGCAGAAGGTCGATCTTGGTCGCATTGGCGCCCTGTGGGAACGCACAGGCGAAGAGCAGCAGCATCGCGCACCAGATTGCCCTGACGTCTGCCACCTGCCCCTATTGCCCCGTTCTCGCCCTTGACCCCACACATCCTCTAGCGGCGAGTTCCTAACAAGAGGCAACTGACGAACCGGCGTATGCCGCTAACGTCTGTTACATCGAAAAACCGCCATGACGGTGGCTTTATACGACATCCTGCACTTCGACCCGTTGTGGCGCGCGGCGCAATGCGGTGCGGTTCGCTCCTGTCCGCTTCGGGGTGGTGAGCAGCCGCTTCATCTTCCAAGCGTTCTACCCTGGCATAAACATGATCCTGGGGAGCGACGATGATTATCAACCTCGCAGCCGTGCTACTTGCGACGTCGGCTTTTTTACCCGATCAGCCCCAATGCTCTTCCTTCGCGATGTTATCGGCAGCGGACCAGAAGCGATACGGGTCGCGCTACAGGTTTCGCGTCCGTACTAAGGGCAAAGCCGTCGCCGAAGAATGGATCCGGACAAGCGCATGTCCGCAAGCGAGGGCCGCGATACGTGCCAGACATGCTGCGCCACCTGTCGATAAGAATGGACGCCCCTGCACTAAGACGCGCACAGAAATGCGGCCAATGTCCAGTGACGGCAGCATGACCATGATCCCAAAGCTGGTGTGTATCAGGTAACCTCGTCGGCGACGACGCGAAGACCGCGACTGCGGCGTGTTTAAGTTTCCGAGCGGTTCGTAATGGCAGCAGTTGGGACGAAAGCAGACGGCCTGTTTTCGCGTCCTCCATCCGCTATCGGGGGTCCGGAACACGACGAGGGCGATGATGACGATTACTGTATATGGCATCCCCAACTGTGACACGGTGAAGAAGGCGCGCGGCTGGTTGGAGAGCCACGACGTCGCCTATCGCTTCCACGACTGGAAGAAGGCCGGGGTCGACGGGGAGGTGCTTCAGCGCGCGATTGCGCGGCACGGCTGGGAGCGGGTGCTCAATCGCCAGGGAACGACGTTCCGCAAATTGCCCGAGGCGGAGCGGGAGTCGCTGGACGCAGCGCGCGCGATGCGGATCATGCATGACCATCCATCGACGATCAAACGGCCGATCCTGGTCGCAGGCGACACGATCGAGGTTGGCTTTTCCCCCGAGGCGTACGCGCAAGTGTTGAACAACGCATCGGGGCGGGACAGCGCTGTTTCACCAGCCTGAGGTCTCGGCTGGATTGCCCCACGCGAACCGGCTAAGCGGCCCCTATGTCCACGACCTTCACGATCGATAGTTCCACCAGCCGGGCTACCCCGGTGGCGGCACCGATGAAGCGGGTGACCGTGCCTGCCGTTCGCCAGCGCAAGGGCAAGGAGCCGCTGGTCATGCTGACCGCGTACACCGTGCGCACGGCCCAGATCCTGGATCCGCATTGCGACATGCTGCTGGTCGGCGACAGCCTGGGGCAGGTGATCTACGGCCTGCCATCGACCGTGCCGGTCACGCTGGACATGATGGCGGCGCATGGCGCGGCCGTGGTGCGCGGCAGCTATCATGCGATGGTCATCGTGGACATGCCGTTCGGCAGCTATGAGGCGAGCCCCGAAAAGGCATTCGAAAGCGCGGCCTGGCTGCTGAAGCAGACTGGCGCGGCGGCGGTGAAGCTGGAGGGCGGGGCAGCCATGGCATCGACCATCGCGTTCCTGTCGGAGCGCGGCATCCCGGTGATGGCGCATGTCGGGCTGACGCCGCAGGCGGTGAATGCGCTGGGCGGCTATGGCGCGCGCGGCCGTTCCGAAGCCGAAGCCCGCAAGATCGTGGGCGATGCGCAGGCAGTCGCGGACGCCGGCGCCTTTTCGATCGTCATCGAGGGCGTGATGGAGCCGATCGCCGTGGAGATCACGCAATCGGTCGCGGTCCCTACCATCGGCATCGGCGCCTCTGCCATTTGCGACGGACAGGTTCTTGTCACCGAGGACATGCTGGGCATGTTCGACCGCGTACCCAAGTTCGTGAAGCGTTATGGCGACATGGCGGGCTACATCGGTGAGCGCGCCGCCAGCTACGCCGATGAGGTGCGGCAACGGACATTTCCGGGCGCCGATCAGATCTACGTTCCGAAATCCTGAGCCGCTTTTGTTTTTTCAGCGGCGAGCGTATCGTCCGCCGCCTTCCCGACAAGTTGGAGTAAGCCGTGGCGCTGACGCCGCAAAATAACGAAGCCTTTCTGCGTGAAGTAGACGAGGAACTCCGCAAGGAGCAGGCGGCCGCTCTGGCGAAGCGCTGGGGGCTGGCCATTGCCATTCTCCTGGTCGTGGGCTTGGCGGTCTTTGCCGGCTATTTGTTCTGGCGCCACCAGCAGAATGAAGCTGCCGGTCGCGAGGGCGAACAGCTTCAGCTGGTCTGGGATGAGCTGGCGGCGAACAACGCCGCAAAGGCGTCGCCTGAACTGGCCAAGCTGGCTGGATCCGGCGCGCCGGGCTACCGCGCGGTGGCGCTGTTCACCGAGGCCGACCTGCTGCTGCAGAAGGAAGACCTGAAGGGCGCTGCGGCGAAGTTCGGGGCAATTGCCGCCGACACCTCGCTGGCGGAGCCGTTCCGCCAGCTGGCGCTGATCCGCCAGACGAGCGCGGAATATGATTCGATCAAACCGGAACAGGTGGTCGAGCGGTTGCGCGCGATCGCGGTGCCGGAAAATCCGTATTTCGGAAGCGCCGGCGAACTGGTGGCCATGGCGTATCTGAAGCAGAACCGGCGTGACCTGGCGGGACGATTGTTCGGGCAGATCGCGCAGGCAGAGCAGGTGCCGGCCTCCATCCGTCAACGCGCAGTTCAGATGGCGGGCGTATTGGGCGTCGATGCCGTGCCGGCCGAGGCAGGCACGAAAGAGGACGTGACGAAGCAATGAAAAGATCGATTGCCGCGCCCATCGCCCTCGCGGCGCTGATGGGGCTGAGCGCCTGCGGCGTGTTCAAGGGCGGACCCAAGAAGACGCCTACCGTCGGTAACCGCGTTCCGATCCTGGTGTCGGAAAGCGCCGCGGAGGTCGATCCGTCGCTGGCCGGGGTTCAGGTGCTGTTGCCCCCTGCGGTGGTCAATACCGAATGGGCGCAGTCCGGCGGCAATGCCTCCAAGTCGATGGGCCATCTGGCGCTGAGCGGATCGCCATCGCGGCTGTGGAGCGCCTCCATCAATGGCGGATCGAACCGGCAGCGGCTGGGCGCGGCGCCGGTGATCGCCGAGGGGCGCGTGTTCGTCGTCGACGTCGAGGCGCGGGTGCATTCCTTCGCCGCCGATACGGGCGCGAGCCAGTGGTCGACCGATCTGTCGAATGGCGACGCCAACAAGTCGGCATTGTTCGGCGGCGGCGCGAGCTTCGACAGCGGCCGGGTGTACGCGACCGATGGGCTGGGCGATGTCGTCGCGCTGAATGCGACCGACGGCACGGTGGTATGGCGTTCCAAGCCGGGCGGCCCGCTGCGCGGCGCCCCGACGGTCGCCAACGGCCAGGTCTATGTCCTGAGCCAGGACAATCAGCTGTTCGCGCTCGACCAGAACGACGGCAAGGTTGTCTGGACGGCGACCGCCAGCGTCGAGACGCAGGGCGTGTTCGGCGTCGCGGCGCCGGCTGCCGCCGCTGGTACGGTAGTTGCCGGCTTCTCGTCGGGTGAGCTCAACGCCTATCGCTACGAGAACGGCCGCACGCTGTGGCAGGACGCTCTGTCGCGGACCAGCGCCTCGACCTCCGTGTCGAGCCTGGCGGACATCGATGCCGACCCGGTAATTGCCGACGGCCGCGTTTACGCGGTTGGGCAGGGCGGCCGCATGGTGGCGGTGGAGATCGCGACCGGCCAGCGTTTGTGGGAGCAGAACTTCGCGAGCATCGCGACGCCCTGGCTGGCGGGCGAATGGCTGTTCATCATCACCGATGATGCGCGGCTCGTCTGCCTGTCACGCGCCAATGGCAAGGTTCGCTGGATCAGCCAGCTCCAAGCCTATCGCAGCGTCGAGAAGCGCAAGAACGCTTATACCTGGTTCGGCCCGGTGCTGGCCGGCGACCGGTTGTGGCTGAGCAATTCGCGCGGGCAATTGGTCGGTACCTCTCCCGCTGATGGCAGCGTGCAGGTGACGATCGACAACGGCACGCCGTTCACGCTGGCGCCGGTCGTCGCGAACCAGACGCTTTACGTGCTCGACCAGAAGGGGCGGCTGTCCGCCTATCGGTGATCATGTGCCGGCTGCGAGGCCGGCACATCTATTGCGACACGCTGCGGCTTCCGCTGTGATGCGGGGCGCTGTAGGGGCACGTGATGGCACGTCTTCCCACTGTTGCGATTGTTGGCCGACCTAACGTCGGCAAGTCGACCCTGTTCAACCGGCTGGTTGGCAAGAAATTGGCGCTGGTCGATGACCGGCCCGGCGTGACGCGGGATCGGCGCGAAGGCGAAGCCCATCTGCTGGGGCTGGATTTTCGCGTCGTCGATACCGCCGGCTATGAAGATCATGACGCCCAATCGCTGCCGGGGCGGATGCGGCTCCAGACCGAAGCGGCGGTCGCTCAGGCCGACGTGGCGTTGTTCATGGTCGATTCGCGTGCCGGCATCGTACCGCTCGACGAAGAGATCGGTCGCTGGCTGCGCGGATCGACAACCCCGATCGTGCTGGTCGCGAACAAGGCTGAGGGCCGGTCGGGCGATCAGGGCGTGCTGGAAGCCATGGCGCTTGGCTTTGGCGACCCGGTGCAATTGTCCGCCGAACATGGCGAGGGCATCGCTGACCTTTTCGAGGCGCTGCTTCCCCATCTGGAGCGCGATGAGGACGAGATTGCCGTCGAGGAAGATGAGGACGATCCCGCCGCGCCGCTGAAGCTGGCGATTGTCGGGCGGCCGAACGCCGGCAAATCGACATTGGTCAATCGGATGCTGGGCGAGGATCGCATGATTACTGGCCCGGAGGCCGGGATCACACGCGATTCGATCGCGATCGACTGGGAGTGGCAGGGCCGCCCGGTGCGGCTGATCGACACTGCGGGCATGCGCAAGCGCGCCAAGGTGCAGGACAAGCTGGAGAAGCTGTCGGTCGCCGACGCGCTGCACGCGGTGGACTTTGCCGAAGTGGTCGTCCTGCTGCTCGATGCGACGCTGGGACTGGAGTCGCAGGATCTGCGGATCGCTGACCGCGTGCTCGAGGAAGGGCGCGCGCTGATCATCGCGCTGAACAAATGGGACGTGGCGGACAATCCCTCATCGCTGTTCAATGGCGTGAAGGCGGCGCTGGGCGATGGCCTCAGCCAGGTGAAGGGCGTGCCGTTGATCACCGTGTCCGCCATGACCGGGCGAGGGATCGACCAACTGCTGGCCGCAGCGTTCGAGACGCGTGAGGCGTGGTCGCGGCGCGTGCCCACGGGTGAGCTCAACCGCTGGTTCGAACGGGCGATCGAGGCCAACCCGCCCCCAGCGCCGGGCGGCAAGCGGATCAAGATGCGGTACGTCACCCAGGTGAAGAGCCGCCCGCCGAGCTTCGTCATTTTTGGCACCCGCGTGGATCAGTTGCCCGCCAGCTACGAACGATATCTGGTAAACTCGCTTCGGCGCGACCTGAACTTTGGCGCGGTGCCGATCCGACTGACGCTTCGCGCGCCCAAAAACCCGTTCGGAAAGTGACGCTTACCTAGTGTTTACCCTGAAGCCGTAGCTGCGGTTGCGAAGAACGATCGCAGCCGATGCGGCAAAGGGGAATAAGCAGTGTCAGTCGAGCCTGGGATCCTGGTGGACGGGGACGCCTTTGCCAAGGCGAAGGCGGAGCTTGGGTCCGGATTCCAGCGCATCCTGGGCTATTTCCGCGAAGACGGGATCAAATCGGTGGCGGCGATCGAAGCGGCGATGCG
>NZ_JAQZBC010000029.1 GCF_029239295.1 Sphingomonas sp. | reverse complement strand
GGCCACGACGCCGAACTCAGCGAGGTGCGCTCGCATCGCATTGGACAGTTGCGTTCGCTGGCGGTTGAGGATCAGCCGGACACGGTGCAGCATCATCGCGCTCTGCTGTCCGGGGTCTTGATACCAACGAAGCGCATCGTCGGTCGTGTCACCGCCTCGCCGATGGCGTCGGCATCGGCCGCATCGTTCTTCCCGCGTTTGACGTACGGTTTCACATATTGCGCCGGCATCAGCTTCACGTCGTGCCCCAGCGCGACCAACTCGCGCGCCCAGTAGTGCGACGACGCGCACGCCTCAATGCCGATCAGACAGGGTAGCAGCTTCGCGAAGAACGGCAGCATCCTCGCTCGAGTCGACCGGCGGCGGATCAAAACCTCACCATCCGCACCCACCCCGTGCACCTGGAATACAGACTTTGCATTATCCGGGCCGATCGTTGCGACCTTCTCCCTCGTGACTCTCCTTCCAGCTCAAGCCCGCAATAATACCGCAGCACGGGTGGAGAGCCGTCCACAGCATCAGTAGCGGACAGGGGACTTGTGGCTCGAGAGCTTGGAGAGCCGCCGTTCGCCCGTAGCCCGGGCGGATGTCGCCGCAGCTCTGGACGTGCCCCAAGTCGCTATCGGACGGCAGAGGCCGGTTCACCGGGAAGCCGCTCTCATCAAGCTTGAGCGCCGCCGACAAAGCCCGAAAGTGAATACCGCTCGACAAAGACGAATACATACTGGAATTCGCAGTATCATCATCGACGAACGGTATTCGAGGTTCCGCCTAGCGGAAAACGCAGCACCTTTTCGGTTGACAGGCATACCCAACATACGCTGTTTCGGAAAAAATTGATGGAGAGCGAGTTGTCACGTAGAGACTTGATCGTTGGAAGGGCTGCGTGCGGAACGGCTATGATCGCGCTGGCAGCCACATTGGGCTGCCCGGCTCTCGCTCAATCCACATCTGCCACCAACGAGCCACCATCTTCCCAGTCGGCCACTTCGGCGGCACCGGAGGCATCGATTGCGTCCGGCGAGGATGCCGCCGACATCGTTGTCACGGGATCGTTGATCAGGGGGACGCCGCGCGACGCGGCGCTGCCCGTCGACGTGTTCTCGTCCGAAACGTTGCGCCGCAGCGGGATCAACTCGCCGCTCGAGTTGATTAAGCAACTTCCTTCTACGGGTACGGTTCTCGGCGACAGCAACCAGTTTAACTCTACTGCGCAAAGCTACATCGGCGTTGGGAGTATCAATCTACGGAATTTGGGTGCGTCGCGCACGCTGGTACTGCTCAATAGCAGGCGGACCATCGCCACGCCCGGAACGGGATTTGTCGACACAAATCTTCTTCCTCTGTTCGCGTTGGAGCGGGTGGAGGTGCTCAAGGATGGTGCCGCTACGACCTATGGATCCGACGCCATCGCGGGCGTGGTGAACTTCATCACGCGCGACCGGTTCGAAGGTGTTGAGGTCCAAGGCGATTACACGGGCGTCCGGGGCTCGGACGACAACTATACCGTTTCATTGCTCGCCGGCAAAACGTTTGGGCGCGTGAATCTCTATGCCGGCTTTGGGTATCAGCACAGGTCCGAGCTTGAAACACGCGCACGCGGGTATACGCAGCTGCCGTATGGGGATAATCCTGCCGGCTACTCATCGCTAAGCAACCCAGGAACGTTCATTCTTGGTGTTAATCCTGCGGGGCCGTACCGCAATGATCCTGCCAACGTTGCGTACAATCCGCGCAACGGTTTGCTGTCCAACGTAGTCGCGGATTCGAACTGTGCCAGCCTTGGCGGCACATTGGCGGCCAGCCCGACCTGCTTCTTCTCCTACGTTCCGTACGACAATATCGTCGAGGACGAGAATCGCTATCAGGCATTTGGTCGAATGACTGCTGACCTTACTGATACCCTTCGGTTCCGCGCCGATGTTCTGTGGGCTCGCACTGACCTGCCGAACGTTCGCGTTTCTCCGAGCTATTTGCCGCAGCAAGGTCCGCGCGGGCCGGGAACGGCATTCGGATACTTCATTCCGCAGACAAACCCAGGGTTTGCCGCTTTTCAGGGGCAGACGGGGGCGCTGTTTCCGGGTCAGGCGAACGCATCGACGCCTTCGTCCATCGCAGGCGCCGGCGCCTATCTAATCTCCTATCGTCCGTTCGCGACCGGCGGTAATCCCGCCTTCCCCGACCGCTTCGGCTTTGGTGGGCAGGTCGGACGTCGCACCAATGACGCATACCGGATCTCTGCCGGGTTCGACGGGCAGATTAGTAGTGGCATTAATTTCGACGTCACGGGCACCTACAACAGGTCAACTCGGTATCAGCAGATTACGGATATCGTCAGCAGCCGCCTGCAGAACGCCCTCGAAGGTCTCGGTGGCGCAGCATGCGACGTTCGGTCCGGAACGCCTGGCGCGGGCGGATGCCAGTACTTCAACCCATTTTCCAACGCGATTGCCGGAAACCCGGCCTTGGGCCTCACCAACCCCGGCTACGTAGCGGCGAATGCAAACGATCCGGCGTTGGTCGCCTGGATGTTTGAGAAGATCGGCTACCGCTGGAAAGAGGAGCAATTCGTTCTCGATGCCGTGGTCAGCGGCAAGCTCTTCCAACTCGGCGGCCGCGACGTCAGTTTTGCCGTAGGCGGTCAGTACCGGACCGTCGACTACAGCGCCAAGCCCTTGAATGCGCTTGAAAACCAGTTGCTGACCCCGTGCCCGGCTCCCGGGGACTTCAACTGCTCGGCGCAGACCGGCCCCCTCACCTTTATTGGGCTTCAAACCCCGGTGAACGCCTCGCAAAGCGTCTATGCGATCCTTGGTGAGCTTAACGTGCCCGTCACTGAACGGATCAACGTGCAACTGGCTTTGCGCCGCGAAGATTATGGCGGTGGTATCGGTTCAACGACGAACCCCAAGGCAAACGTCCGGTGGGAACTGCTCGACTTCCTCACCTTGCGCGGTTCGGTCGGCACGACTTTCAGAGGCCCACTGCCTTCGCAGACCACGCCCACCCGCGCCACGACGCTGGTTGGCTTAGCGGCTGTCGGCAACAACAATCGGGCGGTAGATCTGATCGGCAACCCTAGCCTGTCGCCCGAGAAGGCGTTCAACTGGAGCACCGGCGGCATTGTGAAAGTGGGGGGGCTGACGCTCACCGCAGATTATTACAGCATCAGGCTCAAAGATAAGATCATATCGCTGCCGGGAACGATCACGGCTAACAGCGTGGCGGGGATCGGTACCGGCGCGCAGTTTGTTAACTGTGCATCGCCGTTCAGGAACTTGGTCGTCTTTGGAGACAACAACACCTGCGTTCAGGGCGTGACGACCGGCAATGATCTTGCACGTGTTATCTCGCCCTATGTGAATGGATCTACGACGAACATCCGAGGCTTGGACATGACCGCGGATCTGCGGTTCGATGCCTTGGGTGGCAAGGTGAACCTGGGCGCCAACGCCAGCGTCGTGCTCAAGTACGAAGTGTCCCGCTACGAACTGGATGGCGTCCTCTTTTCGCAGGCGTACAACGCACTCGGGTATGCCAACTATGATCGTGAACCTGGCACGATGTCGCGGTGGCGCGGCAATGGCTACGTCAACTATGCGGTCGGACCTATCAACGCGCGCTACAACGTGACGTATATCGATGGTGTGGAAGACAATCGTTATGCCGCTCCTGCGTTCGCCAACACAGCGGTGGGCACAACGGACTTCGGCCGCACGATCAGGCCATTCGTACAGCAGGACGTGGTTGTCACATACGATCTCGACGTCGCTGGCACGCCGATCCAACTTCAAGGCGCCGTGATCAATCTGTTTGATCGGGATCCGTCAGCTGCGCGTCTGGAATATGGCTATGATCCCTTTGTGGGCAATCCACTTGGGCGCACGTGGCGGCTTGGCATGCGCGCTACGTTCTGACGTAGATTTCCCTCGCGAGCACAATGTCGGAAAATTGAGCGGCGAGCGGGGCGAAAGCGATCTTCAGCGAGGGGTTGTCATTTGTTGGCAGCCCCCGGAAATGCCTTTTGAAGATCCTGGGTCTCCGGCTGAGAGCATCGGCGGATTACCGCTGTCACGGATCAATCTGCTTCATGAGTGGCGAGTAGGGGCCAGTGACAGCGAGGCTCCGTCCGATTGCCAATGTTCGATGAAGCTGAACTAACGGGAGAAGCGGTGATGAGCGCGATCGCCGATTATATAGCACGCGATTTCGGCACCTTTGCCGAATTGGTCGCCTTGCAAAGTGCGGCCCGCCCAGACGGTGTGGCGGTGATCGACGAGACAGCGCAGGTCACCTACGCTGAGTTGAATGCAAGGGCAGACCGCCTGGCGGCCAGCCTTCAACGTGATGGTGTGGCGGTCGGTGATGTCGTTGCGATCTGCGCCTCTGCATCGATCGACTATGTGGTCGTTCTGCTAGGCACGCTGCGCGCCGGGGCCGCTATTTCGCCGGTCTCGCCGTCGGCGACGCCGCAGCAGCTCTGCGTGATGATCCACGACAGCGGTGCAACCCATCTCTTCACTGATGGCGAGGTCTCGCGCCATCTCCGTGAGGTCGCAGACCAGATCGGAGCCCGCCGCATCGCCTTGTGCACTGGAGCCACGGGTGAGCCGCTCGCCGAATGGCTTGCTCCGGAAGGCTCGCGTCCGCAGCCGGTAGGCGTCGATCCTGACGGGGCGTTCAACATCATCTACTCGTCAGGAACTACGGGCACTCCCAAGGGCATCGTGCAGAGTCACCGAATGCGCTGGCCCCACGTCCACCGTGCTGATCCGCCAGGGTATGGCCCGGGCGCAGTAGCGATCATTTCCACGCCGCTATATTCGAATACTACATTGGTAAGCCTCATTCCTGCGCTGGGGGGCGGCGGAACAGCGGTGCTAATGGCCAAGTTCGATGCCCGCCGCTTCCTGGAGCTCAGTGAGCGACACCGCGTCAATTTCGCCATGCTGGTGCCGGTGCAGTATCGTCGCATCCTCGACTTGCCTGACTTCGACACGTTCGATCTTTCAAGCTATTACATGAAGTATGCAACGTCAGCGCCATTCCCTGCCGATCTGAAGGCAGAAGTATTGCGTCGCTGGCCCGGTGGACTAATCGAATATTACGGCATGACCGAAGGAGGTGGTTCCTGCATGCTCATCGCGCATGAGCATCCCGACAAGCTGGCTACGGTTGGAAAGCCAATGCCGGGACACGAAATGCGCGTCGTGGACGAGGCCGGCAATCAGCTGCCACCAGGGGCGATCGGCGAGGTGGTTGGCCGGTCGCCCTCCATGATGAACGGTTATCACAATCAGCCCGAGAAAACTGCCGAGGCCGAATGGTGGAGCCCGGAGGGCGAACGCTTCATCCGCACCGGAGACATTGCCAGCGTCGATGAAGACGGCTTCTTCACTCTGATCGGCCGCGTCAAAGACATGATCATCTCCGGCGGGATCAACATCTATCCCGTGGACTTGGAGTCTGTCCTGATCTCGCATCCTGCGGTCAGAGAAGCTGCCGTGATCGGCGCCGCATCAGAACGGTGGGGCGAAACGCCGGTCGGCATCGTGACGGTGGAGCCCGGCGCTGCGGTCGAACCGACCGTTCTGTGCGACTGGGCCAATGCCCAGCTTGGAAAAATGCAACGACTCTCATCAGTGATGATCGTCGATGAACTACCACGCAACCCGATCGGCAAGACCCTGAAGCGCGAATTGCAGGAGTGGTATGCCAAGGAACGCGCAGCCTAATATGGGCAGGGAAGACAAGGCTAGAGCGATTTTCGATCAGTCTGCATCATAGCCGCAGTTGGCGAAGAAGTTGGCGCACTCGTTGGGCGAGTAGAGGTCGAGGATGCGGCCAATGGCATTCCAGAGTCCGTGGATGGTGCGTTCGGCGGCTTTGCGCAGGTGAGCCTTCAGCTTTGAGAAGGCTTGCTCGATTGGGTTGAAGTCGGGGCTGTAGGGCGGGAGGTAGAGGAGGCTGGCGCCGACAGCTTCGATCATCTCGCGCACGGCCGGCGCCTTATGGCTCGACAGGTTGTCCATGATCACGACGTCGCCGGGGTTGAGCTCGGGCACGAGTACTTGGCCGACATAAGCGTGGAAGGCATCGCGGTTGATCGGACCGTCGAGCACCATCGGTGCCACCATGCCGGTGCGGCGGAGCCCGGCGACGAAGGTGGTCGTCTTCCAGTGCCCGTGCGGCACGCTGGGCGCAGGCGGTGCCCACGTCGACACCGGCCATGGCGGCGAGCCATGTTGGTCGACGCCCAGGTCTCGTCGATGAACACCAGCCGCGCGGGGTCGAGGTCGAGCTGGCCCTCGAACCATGCCCAGCGCCGCTCTACGATGTCGGCTCGATCCTGCTCGCTCGCATGGGCTGTCTTTTTTTGCGCGTGATCCGGTGTCGGGCGAAAACCGCCACAGCGTTGCGATGCTGGTGGTCACACCATGTTCAGCTAGCAGCGTACGCAACTCGTCCAGCGTGATATCCCACTGCCGCTCAATGGCAGCGTGGATGAGCGGCGCATGATCTTCGATCTTGGCCGAACGGCGATCGCCACCCTGAGGCTTGGCAGCCGGCGTGCCATGCTGAAGCGATAGCTGCCGCCAGCGGACCGCGCTCACAGCGCTGACCCCGAACCGCCCCGCCGCAGCCCGGCACGACAATCCACCGTCGACAGCGGCAACCACACGGTCCCGCAGACACGCGACAAGGCTCGACCCATCCTTGCCGGCCTCCTTCGCCAGCACGAAGGCTGAATCAGAAAACCCGACCCGTGTGAATCCTCGATGATTCAGATCGGCCGAAAACCGCTCTAGATCATAGCGATCGCCTGAGCCGGATCGGCCCTCAAGCTGTTCGACAGAGGTTTAGGCTGCTGCTCGCCGAGGGGGCGCGACGAGAGCATTGACCTTTTCGATGTCGGCAATCGAGAATGCGCCGCGTGACCATAATGCTTGAACCCCCGCATGACGTGCGAGGTCGGCATCTGAAGCCGCACATTTGGCGCGGCGACCTGCGCCAAGCGCTCCCGAACGGAAGTGCCTGCAGGCAGCAGATCCGCTCGCCAAGCCGGCCTTGCGCTCTGCTCGTCACGATCGAGCAGAGCGCTTTCATGCCGTTAAAGGCTGGCGAAGGTACGCCCCTCAGCCGCTAGACGCACGAGCAGGTCGGCGGGCTTGTACCAGCTGTTACCTGCGCCAAGCGCCTCGGCACGCGCCACGACCCGGTCCAGCCCCACGCTGTCCGCCCAGCGCATTGGGCCGCCGGTATGTTGCGGCCAACCGTAGCCGAATACCCACACCACATCGATGTCGGACGGGCGCTGTGCTTTACCCTCCTGCAGAATCTTTGCCCCCTCGTTGACGAGCGGAAAAAGGCACGATTCCAGGATCTCTTCATCGGACGGCACGGGCGCGTCCGTGGGGGAGTTGAGCGTGCTACGAATCAGGTCCGCGACGAACGGCGACGACGACGGCCTTCGGTTTTCGTCGTAATCATAGAACCCCGCGCCTGTCTTCTGCCCGCGTCGGTCGGCTTCGCAAAGCGCGTCGCGTAGCGGGTCTCGGGTCTTTGCGCCCTTGCTCCAGCCGATGTCCAAGCCCGCAAGGTCGCTCATTTCGAACGGCCCCATCTTGAAGCCGAAGTCCTTGAGCACGCGATCGACATCCCACGGCATGGCGCCGCGCGCGAGAAGGGCATTCGCTTGCACTTGGCGCGGGTAGAGCATGCGATTGCCGACGAAGCCGGGGCACACACCTACGATCACCGCGACCTTTCCAATGTCTCGCGCCATCTTCATTGCGGTAGCTAGGGCAGTTTCGGACGTCGCAGCACCGCGGACCACTTCAACCAGCTTCATCACGTTGGCAGGCGAGAAGAAATGTAGTCCGACAACGGCGTCCGGACGGCTCGTTACGCTTGCGATCTGGTCTACATCCAAGCCGGACGTGTTGGATGCCAGGATCGCACCGGCCTTCGCTATGCCGTCCAGCTGGTGGAAGATCGACTTCTTGAGATCCATGCTCTCGAACACGGCCTCGATGATCAGGTCGCAATCGCCGAGATCGGTCATGTCGAGCGTGCCGGTGATCGCGTTCATGCGTGCATCGACCTCTTCCATCGGGAAGCGGCCACGATCAGCGCTGCGTTGGTAATTGGCGCGCACCGTCTTCATGCCACGACTAAGCGCTTCCTGCTTGGTTTCGACGATAACGACAGGGATGCCGATGTTCGCGAAGTTCATCGCTATCCCGCCCCCCATCGTACCGGCGCCAACGATGCCCACCTTGCTTATGGGCAGTGGCTGCGTGTCGGGGGAAATGTCATCAATTCCATTAGCCCGGGAAATCGCTTCTTCAACATAGGCGGCGTTAGCGGGGTCATTGGTCATGCAGTGAACTCCTGTGACAAGCGATCAGGGACAGTTTCGAGGAGCCGAGTGCGAGAGCACTCATATCCTCGGCGTTCGTCGGACTTCGTGTCCATGGCGACGTACGAGAGCGCCCGGCGTGACCCGCAGGAGAGCGCTCGAGGCTCCTTGCGAATGACTTCGAGGCCGCGACGGCCGCCCCCGCAACGCGGGTCGCCAATCCTGTATAGAATACCCGTTTTCTTGTAAGCGGAGCAGAAGCGCCCACTCTCTACCGGAAAAGATGCATTCCAAATAGATCTTCCTTTTGGATCTGCGGGCATGCGGCTCCGCCGCAGCACACTTGACAGCGCCCCCAAAAATTTCAACCATACCCCTGTTCTCATTTTTACCAGCAGCTCTCTGCGGGTCATGCCAACAGGAATGTGTTCATGCCTGAAGCCGTAATTGTTTCCACCGCACGTACCCCGATCGGCCGAGCCTATCGTGGCGCGTTCAACGACACCCAAGGACAAGCGCTTGCGGGCTACGCGATTGGCGAAGCAGTCCGCCGGGGCGGCATCGATCCGGCGGAGGTCGAAGATGTGGTGATGGGCTGCGCTCTCCAGCAGGGTTCAACCGGCTTCAACGTTGCGCGACAGGGAGCATTGTGGGCGGGTCTGCCCGTGACCGTGCCGGGCACCACGATGGATCGTCAGTGCGGCTCCGGGCTGATGGCGATCGCCGCCGCAGCCAACCGCATCATGGCGGGCGAGCAGATGATCGCCGTTGCCGGCGGCGTTGAATCAATCAGCCTGGTTCAAACGCCGAAGATGAACAACTATCGCGCCGGTGATCCGAAGCTGATCGCGGAGAAGCCCGCGCTCTACATGAGCATGTTAGAAACCGCCGAGATCGTCGCCCACCGCTACGGCATCAGTCGGGAAGCGCAGGACCAATATGCCCTTCGGTCGCAACAACGTACCGCCGAGGCTCAAGCAGCCGGCCGGTTCGACGCCGAAATCATGTCGATCACAACGACCATGACCATCACTGACAAGGTGACCGGCGAGACGTCGTCGCGAACCGTGACGATCGCGCAGGATGAAGGAAACCGGCCCACAACCAAGCTGGAAGATCTTCAGGCTCTGAAGCCGGTGTTCAAAAATGGCCAGCAGATCAAGGAAGGACGCTTCATTACCGCCGGCAATGCATCTCAGCTCTCGGACGGCGCGGCGGCATTGGTTTTGATGGATGCGCGAGAGGCCGAGAGGCGCGGATTGTCCCCGCTGGGCGCCTATCGCGGGCTGGCGGTGACCGGTTGTGCGCCGGACGAGATGGGCATCGGTCCGGTGTCCGCCATTCCAAAGTTGCTGGCGAAGCATGGCTTGGCTGTTGAAGACATTGACCTTTGGGAGCTCAACGAGGCGTTCGCCAGTCAGGTGCTCTATTGCCGCGACCAGCTCGGGATCCCCGATGATCGCCTGAACGTCTCCGGCGGCGCCATCTCGGTCGGCCACCCCTACGGCATGAGCGGTGCCCGCATGACCGGGCACGTCCTGCATGAAGGTCGCCGCCGTGGCGCGAAATGGGGGGTCGTGACCATGTGTATGGGTGGCGGCATGGGCGGTGCCGGCTTGTTCGAGATCTTCTGATCGTGAATCAAAGCGGCAGCCCTCTTGCTCAGTTGCTTGATGTCATGGCGGACGGCAGCGGCCGATGCATCGGGCCGGCAGCAGGCACCGACGAAAAACGAACCTTCGGTGGCGTCCTGTTAGGCCAAGGGCTTGCGGCCTCCGCTCGGAGCGCCGACGGGCTGCCGTGTCACAGCTTTCACGCACTGTTCGTTGCCGGTGGGGTCGTAGCTGAACCGGCACAGATTTCTGTGAGCTGCCTGCGCGACGGGCGGAGCTTCAAAAGCCGTTCGATAGCGATAGCTCAGGGTGACCGCCTCATCCTTTCGGCGCTAGCGTCGTTCCACAACGGCGATGCAGGTCCGGAACACCAAGTCGCCATGCCGGACGTGGGCCTTCCCCACACCCTGGAGGACCAGCGCGAACTCCGCTGGCGTAATGCGGCCGCCCGCGGACGGCCGGTGCGACGGTACGCTAGCGAAGAGATGCTCGACGCGCGCTCTGTGGACCTTCCCATAAATACCACGCACGGGATGGAGGGACAGCGGTACGTATGGTTTCGGTCGCGGTGGCCGCTGTCCGATGATCCGGTGCTACATCAAGCCGTCATCGCTTTTGCCTCTGACGCCGGCATGGTTCATGTCGGGACCCTGCCGCACAATTCGCTTGGCACAGGCACCCGGCTGGATTTCGCCAGCCTAGATCATACGATCCGCTTCCATTGTGCGGCCCGTGCGGACGGTTGGCTACTTCACGTGCAGCATAGTCCGGTTGCAGTTGCCGGACGTGGCCTTGCGCGAGGCACAATCTTCGATGCGGCAGGCACGTTAGTGGCGACGGTGACGCAGGAGTTCTTGTTGCGCTATGCGCGCTGACTGGTGTTCAGGAACATAGATTCGCGCGGAAAACTGCTTCGTTTGCGCCTTCTTGGTTTGATGATAGACGGTGTGGCTCTTTGATATCAAGGAAGCATGTGTCTATCGCTGCTGCAGCTCAAGCGCCTGCTCCGCGCGGTTCTGGCAAGGGCCATAAGTTCGACGCGCGCCGACAGGAAATTCTGGCAGCGTCGGGTGCGCTCCTGAACCGTCATGGATTACGTGGCGCGACGCTGTCGATGGTGGCATCTGAGATTGACCTGAACCTCAAGAGCTTGCGTTACTATTACAAGCGCAAGGAAGATCTGGTCGCGGCGGCCTTTCTACACTCGATCGACTTACACCAGCAGCTCATCGATGCGTCCGAGGCGGAGCCGACACCTGAAGCGCGATTGCGAACCTTCATTGACGGCTATTTCGCGCTTCAGGCCCGGGTCAGAAAAGGGGAGCAGCCCGAATTCGTACATTTTGGCGATGTTCGCGCGCTTACGGAGCCGCAGGCGTCGATCGTCTTCACGGCGTATATCGACATGTTCCGCCGGATGCGCGGCTTGATCCATCAACCCGGTGATGGATGGGACAAGCAAGTACTGAACGCGCGCACCCATGCTCTCCTCTCGCAACTGCTATGGTCGGTTGTCTGGCTGCGGTACTATCTTCCGGAAGACTTCCCTCGCGTGGCGAACCGGTTCGGCAACCTCCTGCTGCATGGCATTGCGCCCGGGCGACCGATGCCAGAGGTGGTGGGCATCGATCTCCAGGACGATGTCGCAGACGGCGAACGACTTTCACGGGACTCCTTTCTTCGCGCCGCGACCGAGTTGATTAATGCGCACGGGTATCGTGGCGCCTCGGTGGAGCGAATCTCTGCCGCGCTCAACGTGACAAAGGGCTCATTCTACCATCACAACGACACGAAGGAGGATCTCGTTGTAGCTTGCTTTCAACGGACCTTCGACGTGATGCGGCGCGGCCAGAACGAGGCGCTGCGGCGCCACGACAAGGGCTTTGCTCAGCTGACGGAGGCAATGGTGAACCTAGTCCAGTTCCAGTTGCGCCCAACCGGCACGCTGTTACGGACGTCCGCCCTAACCGCCATTGACGTACATCTGCGCGACGAAATGAACTTCCGGATGAACCAACTCACCGCGCGGTTCGAGGATATGCTGATCGATGGCATCGCGGACGGGAGCGGCATCGCCTGCGACGCGCGAATAGCGGCCCAGATGGTAACCGGCTTGATCAACTCCACGGAGGAGTTGCCGCGCTGGGCCGCCGGAGTATCCGCCAATACCGTTGTTGATCTTTACGTGCGGCCAATGTTCTCCGGCCTGCTTTCCCGCTCTGCATGAACGGCGCGCCGAGATAGGCCAGCCACGTTTCCCTTATTGCTACGGACGATCCGGTTCGCCGCCTAGGTGCTGAGCGGCGCTGATTGGGAGCCCGCTGAGAGGCCGGTCCTCGGGCGTGACATTACAATCCGATGCGCTGTGACAGCGCTACTGCCCGCAGCCGGGCCTGGTACTCCGATGTCTTTGCAAGCTCCCTCTGGCCCAGTTCCGACCTGCTCCTACGCGAGATCGTTCGTCAAATGACATGCCATGCTGCGATTCTTCGCAGACCAGTGTTCTGACACGGGGCAGTATTTACCTTGATGCCGCATCATAAAGAACATACTCGATATCTCGAAACGCCGATGGCGTATGTCGTAGGGGGGAGCATGAAGAAGCTTGCCGATTTGTCGCCCGCCGGGCACGGGAGCCGCTAATCGTGCACCCTTCAAAGGTTTCACCACAGATCCGGTCCGCGTTCGAGGGCAGACCTTGTTCAGAGATTTCCTTCAGCAATGCGCAACCCTCCGCCACCGGCAGGGGATCGGTTTATCGATCCACATCGGCCCAGTCGCGGCTTTGCGGAGGAAGACGGCCGCGCGGGGAGGCAGGGGCCATCCCAGGGGAAAAACGGGGGTTATCGTTGTGATGGTGGGGAAAAGGCGGAGTATATGAGCAGTAAAGGCGCCACCTCGCTCCCGCAGACACGCAAGACGCTCCTGGACAAGCTTGCGTATGGCTTCGGGTCGATCGCGTTTGGGGTGAAGGACAACGGTTTTACCGTTCTGTTGATGATCTTCTACAATCAGGCGCTCGGGCTCCCTGCCAAGGCAGTTGGGCTGGCGATCATGATTGCGCTGGTAGTTGACGCCCTTTCCGATCCGATCGTAGGCCACTGGTCCGACAACATGCGCTCGCGGCTCGGCCGGAGGCATCCGTTCATGTATGCTGCCGCGTTGCCGGTCGCGGTGTCCTACTTCTTCTTGTGGAACCCTCCGGCCGGCCTCAGCGAGAACGCACTCTTTGCGTATCTCCTGGGCATCACGGTGCTGATCCGCCTCTTTATCACGATGTACGAAATCCCGAGCAGCGCGCTGGTTGTAGACCTCGCCCAAGATTATCACGAGCGCACCAGTTTTTTAAGCTATCGCTATTTCTTCGGCTGGATTGGCGGGCTGTCGATGGGAATTGCCGCCTTCAGTCTTTTCCTGCGCCCTTCCGCTCAGGATTCCTCGGGTCAGCTCAACCTGTCAGGCTATTCGAACTATGGCCTTACCGCATCGCTGCTGATGCTGGTTGCGATCCTGGTTTCCGCGCTCGGTACGCAGCGACACATCCCCACGTTCCGGCAGCCAGAGCCCAGGCGCAAGTTCGTTCTGTCGCGTTCGGTCCGGGAGCTGCGCGAAACCTTGGGGCACCGACCGTTCTTGATCCTTCTGGGTTCGGGCCTGTTCTCTTACGCTTCGGCTGGCATCGCCGCAGCGATTCTCACCTACTTCCGGATATATTTCTGGGAGTTGAGCGGTGATCAGATCTCGCTTCTGATGGTCGGCAACTTCGCTTCTGTCGTGGTTGCGCTTTTCTTGGCGCCAAAGCTGGGCGTGGCTTTCGGAAAAAAGAAAGCAATCATCCTGTTCTCGAGCGTCGGCATGTTGCTTGGCCCTGTTCCCTATCTCGGCCGACTCCTTGATCTGGTTCCAGCGAATGGCACAGGGGCCCTATTCTGGTTCCTCTTCGGCACGAGCTTCATCAATACTGTCGTCGTGATGTCAGCCGGTATCCTTGGGTCATCCATGATGGCGGACGTGGTCGAGGATAGCGCCACGCGGACCGGCCGGCATTCTGCAGGACTGTTTTTCTCCGCCAATGCCTTCATTATGAAGTGCGTCTCTGGGCTTGGCGTGTTTGGCGCAGGACTCATACTGGATGCCGTCAGCTTCCCCCAAGGCGCCAAACGCGGCGATGTCCCGGCAGATGTGCTTAATAGTCTCGCGATCTTCGAGCCGATGGTGATCTTCGGTCTTTCGTTTATATCGCTTTTGTTCGTGATTAATTTCCCGATCACTAAAGAGCGGCACGAAGAAAACCTGCGGAGGCTGTCGGAAGACGCTGATCAGGCGGTGGCGTTGTAGGCTATCTGTGACGAAGGCGCGCACTCGCGCGACGCGGGTCCGGGCGGCGGAACAGGCACCGGTAGGCGGCGGGCATGCTCCGCCGCCCTATTCTTGCATCGTGTGCATGCCGCGACTCGTGGCGGCAGCATCCCGCCGGGGGGTACCTGCCCTGAATGCGCCACGGGCTCAGCTCGTCCATCCGGAAGCACAGCATCCAGGTTGTCCGGAGGCCAGTGGGTATTCAATGCCCCGGTGGGCTTTCGTTACCGGCCCGCTCGACTAGCGCATAGTCGGGCAGGCTCAACGCCCATTCATCGACCATGGCTTCCCATTGGCTTGGCGAGAACAGCTTCATGCGCTCGCCGGAGGTAACCTCCGCCGCGATGATCGTAAGCAGACATATCGCCGACAGCTATCTCTGTCCCGGCGGCAAGCGCCTGCGCCCACGCAACCGCAACTTCGCAGCGCCTCGCAGCGAGGTCGGCCAGGATGGCTTCATCCGCTATCGCGCCCGCCAGCAGGACTGCGCCGGCTGCGATCTGCGCCAGCGCTGCACGCCGAATATGCCGGCACGCAAGATCATGCGGTCGATCCACGAAGGCGCGCGGGACCTGGCACGCGACATCGCCACCACCGATGCCTACGTCACCTCACGCCGGCAGCGGAAGAAGGTCGAGATGTTGATTTTCACTGAGAGTTGACCCGGAGAAGGCGTAAATTTCCACCGAGAAGTGACCCGTGTCTCAACCTCACCCCGGCTGGCTGTCGGGGGATCAAGGAGTGATAG
>NZ_JAQZBC010000016.1 GCF_029239295.1 Sphingomonas sp. | reverse complement strand
GTACCGTGGCGCGACTGGGCACGGCGGGGATCAACATGATCAACAACAGTGTGGTCAGCGAATATGCCGCGCTTCATGGCAAGGGCGACCGCAAGGCTGCGTCATCGCTGTTCCGCTGGCATGTCGGCGTCACGTTGGTCGCGACGCTTGGCTATGCCGTTGCCATCATCCTGATCGCGCCCGCGATTGTCGCGGTGCTGACGCATGATGCCGTGCGCGTCGCCGAGCCCTTCCTCACATGGCTGGCAATGGCAGTCGCTGCGGAGATGATCTGGTCGGCGCTGTTCAGCCCGGTGGCGGCGATCAACCGGCATTCTCGCCTCACCATCGGCTTTGCGGTGGTCGCGGGGGCGGGTGTGGCGCTGGCGTGGCTCCTCGCGCCACGGCTCGGGCTGAGCGGGCTGGCGCTCGCCATGCTCGGCGCGCACCTAGCGATGATCGTGATCTGCGTGCGAGCGCGGCGGCGGCAGGATGGCTAGGCCCCGCGATGATCGCCGGATCGTGTTCCTCGGCATCAGCGCGACCGGTCATGGCGGCATTCAGGCGTTCAACCGCCGGGTTGCCGCAGGGCTGGCGACGCTGGACAATCGCGTCGACGTGGCGATGCGCGCTGACCAAGGAACGGGGGCATTCGCACGCGCCGCGCTTCGCCTGCTGCCCACGGCTGACCTGCTGTTGCTGGGGCACGTCAATCTGCTGCCGCTGGCGCTGCTTCATCGACTGGTGCGGCCGGGGGGACGCCGCATCCTGTTCGCGCATGGCATCGAGATATGGGGCGATCCCGCCTATCGCCGCGTGCGCCGCTGGGAGCCGGCCATGCTACGCGGCGCGATCGACCAAGTGGCGGTCGTTAGCGGGTATTCGCGCGATCGCATGGCCGAGGCGTTCGGGCTGTCTGCGGCGCGGTTCACGCTGTTCCCCAACGCCGTCGACCTTCCGGCCGAGCCGACGCCCCCTGCGGCGCGGCGGCAACGGCTGGTGCTGGCGGTCAGCCGGCTGGGCGCGGGGGAGCGCGAGAAGCATCTTGATGCGCTGATCCGCGCGTTGCCGCTGGTGCCTGATGCGCGGCTGACGATCGTGGGGGAAGGGGCGCTGCGCGAGGAGCTGGCGCGGCTGGCGCAGGAGGTTGGCGTCGGTGCGCGTGTCGACCTGCCCGGGGCGCTGGGTGCAGCGGCACTGGCGCACGCCAATGCGACCGCCAGCGTCTTTGCGCTTCCGTTGTCGAAGGAAGGCTTCGGTATCGTCTATCTGGAGGCATGGGCGAACGGGCTGCCGGTGATCGGATCGCGCTTTGGAGCTGGCGGGGAGGTGATTCGCGATGGCGTGGACGGCTTCACCGTTGATCCGGCGGACATTCCGTCTTTGGCCGATCGGATGCAGCGCCTGCTGGATGATCCGTCACTCGCCCAGGCAATGGCGGTGGCGGGCCGGGCGCGGGTGGCGCGCGATTATTCCGGGCCGGCGTTCGTCGCCAATCTGCGCGCGCTGATCGGGTCGTAACCCTCCTCGTTGTCTGCACGACGCGGCCGCCGCGCGGTCAGCAACAGCGCGCCGCCGACGATCAGGATGAACAGGAAGCTGCGGCAGAAGAACGACAGCGTAGTGCTGGCTTCGCGCTCCGCCAGAAACGCGGTCGCCGCCAGGAGGAACACCGCCCAGACGTTGCCCGGCAATCGCCCGCCGACATAATCCAGCGCGGTGAAGCTGAGCGCGACGATCGCGCCCGGCAACAGCAGCACGCCGGCCAAGCCAAAGGCGGCCAGGCTGCTCGCGATCAGCCCCACCACTGGGAGCGCGATCGATCCCCGTGCGCGAAAACCGTAATGCCAGGCGATCCGGTCAGGCGCGGTGACCAGCGTTTTCTTGATCAGGAAACCGGGCAGCAGCGTTTCGGCGGGATCGCGCCACAGGTCCGCGCCGCCCATTGCGCCGCGCTCTCCGATCGCGCGGGCGACCTGGTCGATCGGCTGGATCATCGTGAAGCGTTCGCTGTTCCAGGTCAGCGGATAGACGTAGCTGTCGCGCCACGCGAAGCGATAGCTGGTCGCGATCCGTGCCTGCGCCGCATCGAGGCTCGCGGGCTGGAAATCATGCGCGCGCAGCACCGCCCAGGTCGCCGCGATCCGTTCGGGCCCGCGTACCGCCGGATCGGCGCGCACGATCTGGATCGCCGGCACGATCAGGCCGATGACCAGCGCTGCGGCAAGCCCGGTCGGGACCGCCCAGCGCCAGCGGATCCGCCCATCGAGCGCCACCAACGTCAGCGCCACGACGAACACGAAATCGAAGAGCGTCCGCTTGGTATTGTCGGCCAGGGTCAACGCCAGGATCGCCGCCGCCATCCCCGCGAGCACCAGTCGGTGCCGCCGCTGATCGGGCAGGCGGATGACGAGTGCGGCCTGCATTGCGGCGCCCAGCATCAGCAGCGGGTAAAAGGTGCCGAAGCCGCCGAACCCGCCAGCGGTGAAGCCGCCATCAACCGCGGTGGCCCGAAACTGCGTCTGCAGGAACAGGAACATTGCCCCTAGTGCAAAGACCGGCAGCGCGAAGCGGCGCAGGTTCGGGATGTGCCCCGTCACCCGGCGCAGATCGCGCGCGAAGCGCGACGGCCGGCGCAGTCCCTGGCTCAACCCGTAGCCGATGGTGATCGAACCAAAGCCGGCGAGGAGATAGGCGGCGGACAGATCCGGCACGTGCAGGTTAGTTTGCACCGGCTGGCCGGCGAGCGTCTTCACCACCAGCGCACCGCTGCCGAAATAAACGGTCATGATCGCGTAAAGGCCGTCCGACACGCGCCATTCGCCACGTGCCAGCGGCAGCAGCGCCGCGGCGGCGATCAGCAGCAGGATCGCGAGCACCCATGGGTCGGCGCGCAGCGCCAGTTGCACGCCCCCAGTGTGGCCAGCGCCAGCAGATATAGCCAGCCAAGCGCGCTCATCGGCGATCCAGCACTCCCCCCGTTTTCATCAGCCTAGGCGGCGGGCGTGCAGCCGTCGAGGGCGCCACGCGACGGCATTAATTATGGTTAACATGAGCAATTGCGCCGGCCGCGCGAGCGCCCTAGCGTCCCGGCCGGGGAGCAAGGGGGCAGAAGGAATGACGCAGCCGCATGATGCGCGGGCCGCGCCGTTGTGGGAGAGGGGCGCCAGCTTCCCGCTCCGCAATCGGCTGTACCGCGCCGGCTGGGCGGTTGCTTGGCTGCTGCTGGTACGCTGGACCCCACCGCCACTGCGCCAATGGCGCCGGCTCGTGCTGCGTGCCTTTGGCGCACGGGTCGCGCGGACCGCCAACATCTATGGCAGCGCGCGTATCTGGTCGCCGGCCAATCTGGCGATCGGCGATCACGCGACGATCGGGCCGGGCGCGCACATCTATTCGATAGGACAGGTGACCATCGGGCGCTTCGCGATCATCTCGCAGCGGGCGCATCTGTGCGCCGGTACGCACGATATCGAGGATGCCGGCTTTGCCTTGCAGACGCGGCCGATCACCATCGGCGCGCGGGCGTGGGTCGCGGCGGAGGCGTTCGTCGGCCCCGGGGTCACCGTTGGCGAGGGCGCAGTTCTGGGCGCGCGCGGCTGTGCCTGGCGCGATCTGGCGCCGTGGACGGTGTATCGCGGCAACCCGGCGACGGCGATCCGCCCACGGCACATCCGCTTCGGCGATCCGGCATGACGCGCATCCTGCGGATCATCAACAGCGCCGATCCGCGTGAGGGCGGCCCGATCGAGGGTGCGCGCCGGCTTGGCGAAATATGGGCGCGGCAGGGGCATCGGCAGGATATGCTGACGCTCGATCCTCCGGACGAACTTCACCTGCCCGATTATCCCGGGCAGATCGTGCCGCTGGGTCCGCCGCGAGGCCGCGGCCTTCGACAGCGGTATCGCTACGCCCCCGCGATGGTGCCGTGGCTGCGTCGTCACGCGGGCGATTATGACGCGGTGATCGTCTCGGGCCTATGGCGCTACGCGGCGCGGGGGGCGGCCAAGGCGCTCGCGGGCAGCCCGGTACCCTATTTCGTCTTTCCGCACGGCATGCTCGATCCCTGGTTCCGCCAGACTATGCCGCTGAAGCACCTTGGGAAGCAGGTGAGCTGGTGGTGGGCGGAAGGGCCGCTGCTCGCCGGCGCGAAGGCGGTGCTGTTCACCAGCGAGGAGGAGCGCCGCCGCGCGGAAAATGCGTTTCGTCCCTGGCGGGTGAACGCGGCGGTCGCACCTTATGGGACGAGCGATATCGATCCGGGTTTGAGTGGCGACCCGGCTGGCGATGGCGCCGGAGCGGCCCTTGGGGACGCAGGCGCGCAGATCGAGGCCTTCCGCCGTCTGCTCCCGGCGCTGGGCCAGCGCCCATTCCTGCTCTTTCTCGGCCGCATCCACCCGAAGAAGGGCTGCGATCTGCTGCTGCAGGCATTTGCCACCATCGCGCAGGACGATCGCGGCACCGACCTGGTGATTGCCGGTCCGGATCAGGTCGGGCTGGTGGCGACCCTTCGCGAACTGGCGTCGCGCCGCGGGGTGGCGGATCGCGTGCACTTTCCCGGCATGTTGTCCGGCGCGGCAAAGGCGGGAGCGCTGCGCGGAGCATCGGCATTCGTGTTGCCATCGCATCAGGAAAATTTCGGTATTGCCGTGGCGGAGGCGCTGGCGGCGGGCACGCCGGTGCTGGTCAGCGATCAGGTGGCGATCTGGCGTGAAATCCTGGCCGATGGCGCCGGGATGGTGGCGCCCGCAACGGCCGCGGACACGGCAGCGATGCTGGCCCGCTTCGGCGCGCTGCCGGTGCGGCAACGCGCGCTGATGGGCCGGCGCGCGCGGCATTGCTTCACCACCCGCTTTCGCATCGACGAGGCGGCCGACCACCTCCTGCGTCTGGTCGAGCAGCACCGCGCCTGATCGCGACTGTCCTACACGCCACCGTCCAATGTAGAACATAGCGCGAACATAATGGAGGCGCGCGATGGTGGCGGAAGTGGAAGTACCGGCAGGGTTCGTGCCGCAATATGCGATGGCGTTCGGCGCGGTGGATGGGCCCGCGGTGGCGGTGCAGACGGATAATCCGCTTCCGGTGCGCGCGGTGCGTCGCCCGGCGGAGGCGGCCGCGCTGGCCGGAACGATGGCGACCAGCGGGGTGGCGGGCCCGTTCGTGCCTGAGCTTGATCGGCCGATCTGGCTCAGCCTGTCAGGCGACTGGCAGGGTCGGGTTGACCTGCTCCGATCGGTCGATGGCGGGGCGACGATGCTGCCGCTGACGATCGCCGGCGAACGCTGGGGGCGATATAGTGCGAACGCCAATGAAGCGGTGGGGGGCGAGAGTGAAGCGGGGGCGGCCTATTACCTGTCCGTCGCGCTGCACGGCGGCACGCTGGCCTATCGGGTGGCGCAATGAATGGCCACGATCCGATCGCCCGGGGGCTGGCGACACAGGCACGCGCCGCGACTCGGGCGGCGGTGCGTCATGCGCCCTTGCTGCGCGCGGCAGACATGGCGGCGGGGCGTAACCCGGCCACGTTGCCGCCATGGCTTGCACCGCCGGCCTATGCACCCGGCGCGGCCTATGCGGCGGGGCAGGTGGTCGCGAACGGGGGCAATTGGTACATGTGCGGGATCGCCGGTACCGCGCCGGCGAGCGGACCGGGGCCGACCGCCAGCCACAACGGGCAATATCAGCCGGATGGCGCAGGCGGCCTCTACTGGACGTCTCTTGGGGGCGCTCGACTCGCTGATCCCGGAGATGGCGCACCAATGGTCGCCCTGTTGAGCAGCAATCCCGCGCTAGGCGCCAATTGGCTGCCAGCGTCCTGTCCGGGCGCCTATGCCGTGCGCGGCGCGCGGCCCGCGCCGCTACGCACCAGTTTCTGGTCGCTGGAAACTGTCGAGGCGAAGGCGGGGACCATGATGTGCCCAGGCGCCTCGGTCGCCTTCTGCTGCGACGGCGATCGGCTGGCGCTGTTTCTTCCCGCCAATTCGGCGCAGCTGCGCGTGATCGTCGAAGGACGTTATCTCTCGCCGGGCAGCCTGGTGATCGGCGGGCAGGACCAATGGCTGATGATCGACTGGAGCGGCAGCAGCGGGCGGCGGATGCGCCATTATGAAGTTGAGGCGGGGAAAAGCGCAGCCCAGTTCGGCTGTGTCCAGGCCGGTTTATCCGCAATCGTCACAGCGCCCGAAACTGCCGAGCCGCGCCTTGTCGTCATCGGCGACAGCTACAATGCTGGTTCGTCCTACGGCCCATGGCTAGCGGGCGGATCGATCGCGCAACTTTTGGCGAAGCGGCTTGGGTGGCGCGACACGTGGAACCTGTCGATCGGCGGCACCGGCTATTGTAACCGTGCGGCTGGCGGCCTGCGTACTTTTGGCGAACGGGTGCCCCAGGCGCTGGCGCTTCTCCCCGACGCCGTGCTGCTGATGGGATCGACCAACGACGCGGGGTATGCGCCGGCGGCCGTCGAGGCGGCGGCGCTGGCCACGGTGCGCGCGCTGCGGGCCGGCACGCCCGCGCCGATCATCGTCGTGGGTGTTCCCTCGATCAACCTGCCTGGCGTCGTCGCGACAGAACAGGCTTTGGCCGCAGCGGTGCGCGCTGCCGACGACCCGCTGACCTTCTTCGTCCCGGTCAGCACGGCGAGCCCGCCCTGGGTCCTGGGCCACTGGAACAACGCCGCCGGGGTGCCCGGGGGCATCACCAACGCGCCGTTATATCTCGCGGCGGACAATGTTCATCCGCCGGAGATCGGCTTTGATTATTATGCGCAGCGCATCGAACAGGCGATTCGCGCGTCGGTATTGCCAGCGCTCGTCAGCCCTTGAATGCTGCGTGCGCTGGCCCGCTTGCGGTCAGCGCACGCGCATCCCGCGATACGTCTTTCCGTCGACGTTCAGGAAGTAATTACCCATCACTCCCTTGCGGATACGGATCTTCGCGCCCGGCTTGGGCGGGAAGGGCATCGGATCGGTCGTCACCCAGACTGCGCCCGACTCATCGCCCAGCCGAATCTCGACACGATTGTTGGCAAGCGACTTCACCGCCGCGACAGTCGTGTTGATCTCGGCGAAATCCTCCTTCTGCTCGTCGGCATCAGGCTCGCCGAACAGGTCGATCCGCGGCAGCGTGAAGCCGAACAGCGAACGCCGCGCCTTGCGCACGTCGGTCCGGTCGACGATCCGCACGTCCTTCGCCTTTACTGCCTGTTCCAGTGCAGCCGCCGCTTTGTCGAAGCAGGCGAGCCGCTGCTCAGCATCAGTCAACGCGCGGCATTGTGCAAAGGATTGAAGAACGCGCTGTCCGGCCACGTCCGGCTCCGCGGCGTTAGCACTTCCCGCGATCATCATGGCGCCCGCGCCAGCTACCAGAACGCCCCACCGTGCCATTTTGCATCTCCCTGAACTTGTTCGGGGATAGAGTGTGTCGCGAAAACGGACAAGGCGGACAGGAAACTGTTGCCTTCCTGTTACACCCGCGCCGCAATGTTGCAGCTGCGTTGAGCAAACATTGCGGCAGGATGAATAGCGCTCTAGCCGTTGACCTATGTGGGTCGGTCTTGGTCGATCGCACATTTGGGAATGCCGCAAAACCGGGTTCAAACCGGGGCAACAAAAAGGGAAAAATGCATGCGCACAAATCTTCGTTCGCGCCTGTTGACGACGACGCTGTTCGTCGGCGCCGTGATGGCGTCGGGTACCGCGTTCGCGCAGGACGCCGATCCCGCAAGTCAGCCGAAGACTGGTATCCAGAGCAACGATCCTGCTGCGCCTGCTGCCGGCATTTCCAGCCAGGACGCCGCTCCTCCGGCCGCTGACAACACCACCGGCGACATCGTCGTCACCGGCACCCTGATCCGCAACCCTAACCTCATCGCGTCCAGCCCGATCACGGTTGTCGGCCAGGAAGAGCTTAGCCTGCGTCAGACCAACACCGCCGAGCAGGTCCTGCGCGACCTCCCGGGCAACGTTGCGTCGATCGGTTCGGCCGTGAACAACGGCAACGGCGGTTCGTCCTATGCCGACCTTCGTGGTCTCGGCTCGTTCCGTAACGTCGTTCTGCTCGACGGCAGCCGTATCGCCCCGTCGGGCCTCGTCGGCCGCGTCGATCTGAACAACATCCCGCTCGCTCTCGTTGAGCGCGTCGACTCGCTGACCGGCGGCGCTGCCACCACCTACGGCGCAGACGCCGTGTCGGGCGTGATCAACTTCATCACCCGTTCGGACTTCTCGGGCGTCGAGGCAAATGTCTCGAACCAGATCACCGAGCGTGGCGATGGCGCCTACTTCCGTGCCGACCTAACCATCGGCGCCAACATGGATGACGGCCGCGGCAACGTGGTTCTGTCGGTTGGCTACCAGCAGGCCGACCCGGTCTACCAGGGCGATCGCGACTTCTCGATCCTCGCGCTGAACTCCTTCACGCCGAACAACCTGGCACTCGCCGGTTCGGGCACCTCGGTTCCCTCGACGATCTCCGGCACGCGCCCGATCGATCCGGCAACCGGCCAGCCCAGCACCAATCCCGCGGTGTTGAACGGCTCGCTGCGCCAGATCAACCCGACGACGGGTCAGGCAGTCGCGGCTTATGCGCCGTACAACTTCAGCCCGTTCAACATCTTCCAGACGCCGTTCGAGCGGTACAACATCTACGCTGCTGGCCGCTATGAACTGGCGGACAACATCGAAGTGTACAGCCGCGGCCTGTTCTCGAAGAACACCGTTGAGACGATCATCGCACCGTCGGGCTCGTTCGGCGTGCCGATCGCCGTGCCGCTGTCGAACCCGTACCTGCCGACCGCGCTGCGCAACCAGATCTGCGCGTTCAACATCGCTCCGGTCGTCAACGGTGTCGTCAGCGGTTACACGCCGCGCTTCGACGCTAACGAGTGCGCCGCTGCAGCAGTCGCGACCGATCCCAACGATCCGAACTTCCGCACCGCGAACGTGAACCTGTCGCGTCGTACCCCGGAAGTCGGTCCGCGCATCGGCCGCTACACCACGACGATCTTCGACTATAAGGCCGGTATCCGCCTCGGCATCACCGACTCGATCAACCTCGACGTGTCGGGCGCCTATGGTGAGTCGGAGCTCGACAACACCTCGCAGAACTACACGCTGAACTCGCGCTTCCAGGCAGCTGCCTACGCGACCAGCACCACGGCGTGCCTTGCCTCGGGTCCGGGTCGTCCGGCCACCGCGGCGTCGATCGGCGCTGGCTCGGGCTGCGTTCCGGTCAACATCTTCGGTCCGGAAGGCTCGATCAACGGGGCGCAGACGCGTTACCTGACGGCGGAAAGCACCACCACGGTCCGCACCACCCTGACTCAGGCGCGTGCGCTTCTGTCGGGCGACCTGGGCTTCACGAGCCCGTGGGCAGCTGAGCCGATCGGCTTCGCAGCTGGCGCGGAATATCGTGAGTATCAGGCATCGCAGCGCGCCGACTCGCTCGCCCAGGCGAACGACCTCGGTGGTGCCGGTGGCGCCTCGCCGAACATCGACGGCGGTTACAAGGTGTACGAGGGCTACGGCGAAATCATCGCGCCGCTCGTCGCTGACGTCCCGGGCTTCCGCAGCCTGACCCTCGAAGCTGGCATCCGTTACTCCAGCTACGAGATCAAGACGCCGACCGCGCCGAAGTTCGACACCACGACCTGGAAGGCCGGCGGTAGCTGGGAGCCGTTCGACGGCCTCAAGATCCGCGGTAACTACCAGCGCGCGGTTCGTGCACCGAACATCAGCGAGCTGTTCTCGCCGCTGAACACCGTGCTGACCAACCTGGGTACCGATCCGTGCGCGGGTCAGGCTCCGGTGACCAACGCGGCGCTGCGTGCGGTCTGCCTTGCGCAGGGTGCACCGGCCGGCACGATCGGTTCGATCGAGAACCCGACCTCGGGTCAGGCCAACATCACCACCGGTGGTAACCTGAACCTGCGTCCGGAAACGTCGAACTCGTACACCGTTGGTGCGGTGATCCAGCCGAACCAAATCCCTGGTTTCTCGTTCGCGGTCGACTATTACAACATCAAGGTTGACGGCGCGATCACCACGCCGACCGTGGGCGACCTCGTCAGCGCCTGCTTCAACAACCTGAGCACGACCAGCGCGGCCTGCACCAGCATCCGCCGTAACTCGGTCACCGGCGGCCTCGACGGTCTCCCGGCGCTGGCTCCGGGCCTGTTCGGCGTGCTGTCGAACCTGGGTGTGCTGCAGACCGACGGTATCGACCTCAACGTCAACTACCGTCGTGACCTGGGCTTTGCGAAGCTGAACCTCAGCTTCCAGGGCAACTGGACCAACCGGTCGCAGTTCCAGGCGACGCCGACCTCGATCAATCGTGAGTGCGTCGGCTTCTACTCTGTCAACTGCTCGTACACCGGTTCGCTGCAGCCGGAGTTCTCGTGGAACAGCCGCGCGACCTTCAGCTTCGAGAACGTCGACTTCTCGGTGCTGTGGCGTCACATCGACGGCTTCCGTCAGGAGCCGCTCGACGCAGAAGAGGGTGGTGCATATTACTCGGGTCCGGTCACGGCCCTCGGTGGTGGCAACTACGACTTCGCGCGCATCAAGTCGGCCGACTACATCGACATCGCGACCCGCGTTGGCGTGACCGACAACTTCGACTTCACGCTGACCGTGACCAACCTGTTCGACAAGGACCCGCCGATCGTCGGATCGAGCGCTGGTTCGACCTCGTACAACAGCGGCAACACCTATCCGTCGACCTTCGACGCGCTGGGCCGCCGCTATGCGATCGGTGCGCGCCTGAAGTTCTGATCTTTCACGATCAGATTGATCAAAGCGAAGGGGCAGGCCGAAAGGTCTGCCCCTTTTCTTTTGTGTCGTGGAGGCGGGGCGATGATCCCTAATCATCGGGCTGCCGATCTCTTGGCGTTGCAACAATCTGCCACGTTCAAGCGGAGGAAAGATGGTGAGAAGGACTCGCACGTCATTGAATTGACAGTGACCAGGAATGCCGTTTTACTTCCTTCAACTGCGCATGACCCGATTGGGTGTGTTTCTCGTGGTAGGCGCCATAGTGCTCTGCCCGAGCAGTCGTTCTTCGGGCCGCAAGACCGAACGATCGGTGGCCGCGCAGATACCGTCAGGACGGCCCCGCCGGTCTGGCACATATAGTGAAGGGACCTGATCGATGCTGACGCTCTTGCTCGCACTCCTTGCCGCCGCCCCTGACCAAGCGCCTGAAAAGCAGAGCAAGCGTGAGGTGGCGGAGCGGTCCGCCGATCCGGCCGACAAGGTCATTTGCAAACGTTTCCAGCGGATCGGCTCGCTGGTGGGGTCGGACCGCGTCTGCAAACCGAAGCGCGACTGGGACCGCGAGCGCGACGCCCTGCGCCAGCCGAGCCAGGCCGGCGCGTGCGGTATTTCGGGCACACCCGGCGCCTGCTGAACGCCAGAATGGGAATAGACAGGGACTGACACCGGCTCTGCCCATCGGCGCGTAACGCCGCCTGTCGCGTTCGCATCACCGATGCGGTGTCCAGGCAGGTCAGCCGATCAACGGCCTCGGCGATGACAACAGGCAAGGGACCTGATCGATGCTGACGCTGTTTCTTGCTCTCCTCGTTGCCGCCCCGGTGCAGGCTCCTGACAAGCCGAGCCGGCGCGACGTGGCCGAGCGATCAGCCGATCCGGCCGACAAGGTGATCTGCAAGCGTTTCCAGCGGATCGGCACGCTGGTCGGGTCGGACCGCGTCTGCAAGTCGAAGCGCGATTGGGATCGTGAGCGCGACGCCCTGCGCCAGCGAGATCACGCAATCTCATGCGGCGTCTCGGATGTGACTGGCCGCTGTTGAACAACGCCGCCGGTTGCGCCCGGGTCGAGCCGGCGCGAACGTCAGCTGATCAGCGGGGCTGGCGCGTCCAGGTCGATCCCGGCTGACTGGGCCACCACCGCCGCCCATTCCGCCACCTTGTGAATCTCATCGGCATGGGCCGCGGCGGCATCGCGATGCTCGGCGTCGCGCTCTGCCGTGCCGAATGCTTCGCCGGACTTGGAATGGCGGGTGAATACCGGCCCCGCCGCCACCGCCTGCGCGTCCTCAACGCTCAGCGGCTGGCGGAACAAGGCGCCCATCTCGGTCATCGCCGCCGCAGGATCGGCCAGCAGGCGTGTGCTGTCGAGCGAGCGTACCCGCGACGGGCCATAGCGGGCGATCATGTCGGCATAGAGCTGCTGCTGCGCCAGCCAGCCAAGCGCCGCCACCTGGAGGTCGGTCTGCTCCAGATAATCGCGTGTCGAAAAGCCCAGCCGGACCAGATTGTCGTCGAGCATTCCGGTCAGCAGCGTGCGGACCCAGCGTCGCCCGTCGATGCTCTTTTTCGCGATCGAGGCGAGATAAGTGCGCAGCGGCGCGTACATCACGATCGCACACGCGTCCGGCCGCAGCGCCAGGATCGCAGGCGCCAGTGCATTGATGACCGTCGATGGTTTCACGACCACCGCCTCGCCCGGCGCAAAGGGGCGCGCCAGCAGCGTCAGGACATTGTCCAGCACCGTCGCCATGTCCGCACCCTGGCCGCCGCGCCGGCGCCAGCCGACCAGGTCGTTCAGGATCATCGGTTCCTTCAGGCCCATCGCCCAGCCGGGCTTGTCGGTCGCGCGCGACAACAGGGTGGAACAGCAATAGCCGGAGTGGAAAAGGAAGTGGATCGGCGCGGCGCTGGGCGAGGTCGCCATCACATCGTCCCGCCGCAACACCACCGGGGTCAGGCCGCTGGGCAGGTGATCGTCGATGAGAAATGTGGTGGCGCGATGGATCTCGCGCGGTGCGGGAATGAAATGAATGGCGTCGTGGCCGGGATCATATCGATGCGCGAGCCATTGCGGATCGCGCGCGATGCCGATGAAGTCTGTCGAGGAAGCAAGCATAGCCGTCATGGTCGCTCCGATGTGGGCGCAAACAAGGTTAGTTGTCTAGCGCGCGGCCCGTGATATGCCGCTTGATGTGCAGCAATCAGCCATACAGCAGATGATCAGCCGGGCCGTGTCCGCCCAAAAGGCCGGACGACAGGGTGAGGCCATGGCATTGTTTCGCGAACTGCTTGCCAAGGGCGGCGAACAACCGGTTGCGCTGAACGCGCTGGGCATGGATGCGCTTGCCCGCCGCGACTTCGCGTCGGCAGTGTCCTTTTTCGCGCGCGCCGTTGCGGCGGATCCGACCGCCCCCGAGTTGCAGATGAACCTGGCCAAGGCGTATCGTGAGGGAGGCGACGCGGCTGGCGAGGAGCAGGCGCTGCTCGGCGCGCTGGCGATCGACCAGACGCATTTCATGGCGCTGGTGCGGCTCGCCGAATTGCATGAGCGCGCCGGCGATCTGCGCCGCGCGGCCGAACGGTGGACGAATGTGCTGGCGATCGCCGCCGGCATTGCGGAGCGGTCCCCCCCGCTCGAACTGATGCTGGAGCATGCGCGCGAAGTGGTGGCGCGGCAACATGCGAGCTTCTCCGATGCGCTCGACGCCGGGCTGGCGGCGGCGCGTGATGCGGCGGGACCGGCCGGTCGCCGCCGGTTCGACGCCTGCGTCGATCACGCGCTGGGTCGCCGCCGCATCTATGCCAACGAATGCCACGGCCTTCACTTCCCGTTCTTGCCGGCCGATGAATTCTTCGATCGTGATCATTTCCCCTGGATGGCGGAGATCGAGGCCGAAACCGATGTGATCCGTGCCGAGCTGGACGCGGTGCTGGCGGAGGATGCGGCACCGATCCGCCCCTATGTCGCGATGGATCCCGGCACGCCGCAGAACAAATGGTCGCCGCTCGATCATTCGCTCGCCTGGGGCGCGATGCATCTGTGGAAGGATGGCAAGCGCGACGACGCCGTGTGTGCGCGCTTCCCGCGCACCGCCGCTGCGATCGAGCGGCTGCCGCTGAGCGATCTGCCGGGCCGTACCCCGACGGTGTTCTTCTCGCTGCTGAAACCGGGCACGCATTTGCCTGCGCATACCGGGGTCAGCAACGTGCGCACGATCATCCATCTGCCGCTGATCGTTCCCGAGGGCTGCGAATTCCGCGTGGGCGGTGAAACGCGCCGCTGGGAGGAAGGCAAGGCCTGGGCGTTCGACGATACGATCGATCACGAGGCGTGGAACCGGTCGGACCGGATGCGCGCGATCCTCATCTTCGACGTATGGAATCCTTATATCACCGAAGAGGAGCGCGACCTGCTGCGCGCCTTCTACGCGCTGGCTGATCAGTCGGACACGGCGCCGGAAGGGGCGCTGCAGATCAGCGACTGACGCGCTGCGAGAGCTCGCGTCTCAGAAGATCCCCAGGAACTTCTTGCGCTGCTGCTTGCCGGGCTTTTCCTTGCCCTTTTCGTCCTTCGCCGTCGTGCCGCGGCCTACGTCGTCGCGTTTCTCGCCCTTGGTCGTGCGCTGCGCCTCGGCGCGCGCGCCGGCCAGCACCGGGCCGCATGCCGCCGATTTCGCATCCCCGATATCGACGAAGGCGAGCACGCCGGCGACCGGCGCCGCGACCAGCGCGAGGCCCAGCCCGACGCCGGCGCGACCGATCAGTTCCGGGCTGATGACGTTCAGCGTCGGAGCGGAGAAGTACCCGCCAATGCCAAGCGGCGACTGGCCGGAAAACAGGCTGAACTTCTTGGCGTCGGCGCGGATCGCATGGTCGATCGCCTCGGTGCGGAAGCTGAAGCCGCCGCGCCCCAGCATCACGTTCTTGCGCGTGTCGATCAGGATCGGGTCGGCCGCCGCGATGCCGCGGCGCACCGTATAGGCGATCAACCCGCAGTTGATGCTCACCGGTTCCTTCAGCTTGCCCGCGAACATCTTCTGCGCGAACGTGCCGATGTCGATTTCGGACAGCTGGACGTTGCGCGTCGACAGGCTGCCCTGCGGCATGACGAAGGCGATCCGGCCGCTCGACGTGGCGAGCGAATCGGCGATCGAATCACCGCGGCCGTTCAGCTGGACCCGGCCCTTTATCGTACCTGTCGTACCCGATTCCTCGACGCCCCAGCCGGCCAGCAAGCGCCCCATCGGCGTCGGCGCCAGGCGCAAGTCATATTTCACCAGACTCGGCCGCTGGCGGGTGTCGAACACGATGTCGCTGGCGACCTTGCCGCGCGCCATCGCAAAGTTGAACGGCGATAGCGCAAGCCGCCCGCGATCCAGATCAAGCGTCAGCTCCATGTTCGAAATCGGCACGCGGCGCGACTTCACCTGATCGACCGTCCAGACGAGATCGGCGTCGAAGGTGCGCATCTTCTCCACCGGCATGTCGTCATCCGGCAGTAGCTTGCGCGGGCCTGATCCGGTGGCCGCCGCCGCCGCGACCGCCCCCTTGGTCTCGACGATGTCGGGGTTGTAGCCGACCAGCACCGACGCATCGACGATATCTAGGCTGCGCGTACGGATGACCGAATCGAGGTGCAGCCGCTCCCCGTTCGTCACGGTCAGCTTGCCCGCAACATCGCTCTCGCCGACGGTCCCGGCGATGTTGGTGAAGCGATAGACCTCGCCGTCCTTCACCATCTGGCCCTTCAGCGCGTAACGCCGCGTCTCGGGCAGGACGACGCCGATGATGCCGAGCAGTTCGGACAGGTCCCGCCCGCGCGCACGGGTCTGCAACGGCACATTCTCGATTTCGGCCAACGAGGGCAGGGTGCCCGACACGTCGACCACGTTGTTCGCCGCCCAGGCGCGCGCCGTCAGCTTGTTCTCGCCGCGGTTCACCGTTGCGTCGGGCGACAGCAATTGCGCGGTGACGCGGAACGGCGTGTCGCGGATGCGCCCGGTGCCGCCGACCCGAACCGACTTGCCGATCTGCGCATCTTCCGAGCGGATATCCTCGATCCCGAGGTCGGCGAGCAGCCGCATGCGGGGATCGAGATAGCGCACCGTCGTGCCTTGCACCGTGGCGACATCGATTCGCGGGAATTCGAGCGGCTTGCCGCCCTTTTTCTCGCTGAACGTCCAGGTGTTGGTGGTGTGCCCGGGGTTCCACTCCAGGTCCGCTGCGCCGTTCTGCAGGTCCAGCCAATAGAACCGTCGCTTGCCGAACAGCAGCGACAGGGGCGCGATTCGCGTGTCGATCCGATCGGCGCGGAACAGATACGGCCGCGTCGCCCAGTCCGGATTGGCGATGGTGAAGCGCTCGGCGTAGAATTTGATCTTGAGCGGCGCGAAATACAGCTGGAAGTCGCCGCCGACACGCACCTCGCGGTTGGTCATGCGGCCGACGATCGTCTCGAACGGTCCCTTCAGGAACCGCCCCTTGGTGATGAACAGCACCAGCCACATGAGCGCCGGGACCGCGAGAATGGCGATGATGATGTTGCGCGCCAGATGGCGACGGCGCCGCTTATCCTGCGGCCCGCCGGGGGGCGGGGGCTTTGCCCCGGACAGCGCCGGCTGCCCATCATGGTGAGACGCCATGTCCATCAGCACCGGAAGCGCATGGCGCAGGCGTTGGTTGCATTTCACCCGCCCGCCAGCTATGCGCCCCGCTTCTTCCCAGCGAGGTATAAAGAATCGCCCGGCCATCAGGGCTGCCGCGGCGGTTCCAGTCTCGCTCGATTTGAAAGGACCAAAATGCCCAAGCTCAAGACCAAGAGCGGCGTCAAGAAGCGCTTCAAGCTCACCGCTTCCGGCCTGCTCAAGCATGGCGTCGCTGGCAAGCGCCACCGCCTCATCAGCCACAACAGCAAGTACATCCGCCAGAACCGCGGCACCAAGGTGCTGTCGAAGGCCGACACCGCCACGGTGAAGGCCTGGGCGCCGTACGGCCTGCGTTGAGCGAGAGGATTTAAGATATGGCACGCGTCAAGCGGGGCGTAACCACTCGCGCCAAGCACAAGAACATTCTGGAACAGGCCAAGGGTTACCGCGGCCGTCGCAAGAACACGATCCGCGTCGCGCGGCAGGCCGTCGAAAAGGCCGGCCAGTACGCGTATCGCGACCGCAAGGTTAAGAAGCGGACCTTCCGTGGTCTGTGGATCCAGCGCATCAACGCCGGCGTCCGCGCCGAGGGCCTGACCTACAGCCAGTTCATGCATGGCCTGAAGCTGGCCGGTGTCGAACTGGACCGGAAGGTCCTGGCCGACATCGCGATGCACGAAGGCGAAGCATTTAGCGCGCTGGTCGCTCAGGCGAAGAACGCGCTGCCGGAGGCAGCGGCCGCCTGATCTAGCACCTGCTGGATCAGGACGTCGCCAAGGCGGTGAGCGGGCAGCCCAGCTGTTCCTCTCGCCGCCGGGCGATGGTTCGGACCTGAAGCGACAGGAAGGGCGTGGGTGGCAACACCCGCGCCCTTTGCGTGTCTGGCGCATTCGCGACTAAAGCGCGTCTAACAACCCGCACGGGCGAGACTGATGACCGAAATTGACGACCTGAAAACGCACTTGCTGACCGCGATCGAGGCCGCGGCCGGGCTGGAGGCGCTGGAAACAGTGCGCGTCGACGCGCTGGGCAAGCAGGGCCGGGTCACCGCGCTGCTGAAGTCCATGGGCGGCCTCAGCCCCGAGGAGCGTCAGGTGAAGGGCCCGGCGATCCACGGCCTGCGCGAGGCGGTGACCAACGCCATCGCCAGCCGCAAGGCCGCGCTTGAGGCCCTCGCGCTGGAGGCGAAGCTCGCCGCCGAGCGGATCGACATGACGCTTCCGGTGGATGCGCCGCTCGCCGGCACGATCCACCCGGTCAGCCAGGTGATGGACGAACTGGCGGAGATCTTCGCGGACCTCGGCTTCGCGGTCGCCACCGGCCCGGAGATGGAGACCGACTGGCACAATTTCACCGCGCTCAACATTCCGGAAACGCATCCGGCGCGCGCGATGCACGACACCTTCTACCTCGCTGGCGATCATGTCCCGGAGGACCGCGAGCGCCCGCGTCTGCTGCGCACGCACACCTCGCCGGTGCAGATCCGCACCATGCTGGCGAACAAGCCGCCGATCCGCATCATCGCGCCCGGCCGCACCTATCGTAGTGACAGCGACGCGACCCACACGCCGATGTTCCACCAGGTCGAAGGGCTGGTGATCGACAAGGGCATCACGATGGGCCACCTCAAGTGGACGCTCGAGACGTTCCTGAAGGCATTCTTCGAGCGCGACGACATCGTGCTGCGCCTGCGCCCCAGCTACTTCCCCTTCACCGAGCCTTCAGCAGAGGTCGACGTCGGCTACACGCTGCAGAAGGGCAAGCGCGTGATCGGCGGCGGCGGTGACGTGCCGAACGGTGGCTGGATGGAAGTGCTCGGCAGCGGCATGGTCCACCCGAAGGTGATTGCCGCCTGCGGGCTCGATCCCGACGAGTGGCAGGGCTTCGCCTTTGGCTGCGGCATCGATCGTCTCGCCATGCTGAAATACGGCATGGACGATCTGCGCGCCTTCTTCGACGGCGATATCCGCTGGCTCAAGCATTATGGCTTCTCCGCCCTCGACGTCCCGACGCTGTCGGGCGGCGTCGGCGCGGCGTGATCGGACGACTGAGATGAAATTCACGCTTTCCTGGCTCAAGGACCACCTCGACACCTCGGCGTCGCTCGACGAGATCCTCGTCGGCCTCACCCGCATCGGCCTCGAGGTCGAAGGGGTCGAGAATCCCGGCGAGAAGCTCGCCGCCTTCCGCATCGCCAAGGTGCTGACCGCCGAGCGTCATCCGCAAGCGGACAAGCTTCAGGTGCTGTCGGTCGATGCCGGTGACGGCCCGCTCCAGGTTGTCTGCGGCGCGCCCAACGCGCGCGCCGGCCTCGTCGGCGTGTTCGGCATGCCCGGCGCGACGGTGCCGGCCAACGGCATGGTCCTGAAGGTCGCGGCGATCCGCGGCGTCGAATCGAACGGCATGATGTGCTCCACGCGCGAGCTGGAGCTGGGCGACGATCATGACGGCATCATCGAACTGGCTGCCGACGCCCCGGTTGGCGAAGTATATGCCGAATGGGCGGGCCTGAACGATCCCGTCATCGACGTGTCGATCACCCCCAACCGGCAGGATTGCATGGGCGTGCGCGGCATCGCCCGCGATCTCGCCGCCGCCGGCCTCGGCACGCTGAAGCCGCTGACGATCGAGCCGGTTGCGGGCGAAGGCCCCGGCCCCGACGTGCGCACCGACGATCCGGCCGGCTGTCCGGCCTTCTTCGCGCAGGGCGTCAACGGCGCCACCAACGGCGCCTCGCCCGAATGGCTGGCGAAGCGGCTGCGCGCGATCGGTCAGAAGCCGATCTCCGCATTGGTCGACATCACCAATTACGTCACCGTCGATCTCGGCCGCCCGCTGCACGTCTATGACAAGGCGAAGCTCTCCGGCGGGCTCGTCGCGCGCAAGGCGAACGCCGGCGAGACGGTCCTCGCGCTCAACGGCAAGACCTACACGCTCGATGACACGATGACGGTCATCGCCGACGAGGCCCATGTCCACGACATTGGCGGCATCATGGGCGGCGAGGAATCGGGCGTGTCGGACACGACGACCGACGTCGTCATCGAATGCGCCTATTTCGATCCCGAGCATATCGCGCGCACCGGCCAGAAGCTGATGCTGACCAGCGATGCGCGCCAGCGGTTCGAACGCGGCGTCGATCCGGCCTTCCTCGACGACGGCCTCGCCATCGCGACGCGCCTCGTGATCGATCTGTGCGGCGGTCAGCCGACCGGCATCACCCGCGCTGGCGAGCCGCCGCTGGGAACGCGCAGCTATGCCTATGATCCCGCCCGCGCCGAGACGCTCGGCGGCCTTGCCGTCGCGCCGGAGCGGCAGCGCGCGATCCTCACCTCGCTCGGCTTCAACGTCAGCGACGATTGGCAGGTCACGCTGCCGACCTGGCGTCGCGATATCGACGGCCCCGCCGATCTGGTGGAGGAAGTGATCCGGATCGAGGGTATCGACAATGTCCCCTCGGTGCCGCTGCCGCGCGCCCCGGGTGTCGCGACGCCCACCGCCACCCCCGAGCAGAAGCTGGAGCGTCGCCTCCGCCGCGCCGCCGCCGCGCGCGGCCTCGACGAAGCGGTGACGTGGAGCTTCATCTCGGAAGCCGAAGCCGCACCGTTCGGTGGTGGTGCCTTCACGCTCGCCAACCCGATCAGCGAGGACCTGAAGGTCATGCGGCCCTCGCTGCTGCCCGGCCTGCTCTCGGCCGCCGCGCGCAACGTGCGGCGCGGTGCCGGCACGATCCGCCTGTTCGAGATCGGCCGCCGCTATCTCGCCGACAAGGAGCGTCCGACGCTCAGCCTCGTCCTCGCCGGCGACCGCCGCGCGCGGCACTGGCAGACGGGCAAGGCGCAGGGCTTCGACGCCTTCGATGCCAAGGCCGAAGCGCTGGCGCTGCTCGCCGCCGCCGGCGCGCCGGTCGACAACCTTCAGGTGTTCGGCGAAGCGGGCGACGCGTGGCACCCCGGCCAGTCCGGCACGCTGCGGTTGGGGCCAAAGACGGTGCTTGCCGCCTTCGGCATCCTCCACCCCAACGTCACCCGCGCGTTCGATCTCGACGCCGGTGTCGCCGCGGTGGAGCTGTACCTCGATGCGATCCCCGGAAAGCGCTCCGCGGGCTTCATGCGCCCGGCCTATACGCCGCCCGCGCTCCAAGCCGTCCGCCGCGACTTTGCCTTCCTGGTGCCCGACGGCGTCGCCGCCGACGCATTGGCGCGCGCGGTGAAGGGCGCGGACAAGGCCGCGATCGTCTCGGCGCGCGTGTTCGACGTCTTCACCAAGGATGGCGAGACGTCGATGGCGGTCGAGGTGGTGCTTCAGCCCGTCGAGAAGGCGTTCGTCGAGGCCGAGCTGAAGGCGATCGCCGACAAGGTCGTCGCCGCCGCCGCCAAGCTGGGCGCGTCGCTCCGCGGCTGACACATATTCGTCATCCCCGCCCCGGCCGGGGTGACGATGAAGGAGGCAAAGTGACAGACTGGATCACGATCGCGAACGATCATCTGTCCGCCGCGATCAACCCGCTCGGCGCGGAACTGTCCTCGCTGAAGGACGCGGCCGGTCGCGAGCTGATGACCGACGCCGACCCCGCGTTCTGGACCGGCCGCGCGCCCTTGCTCTTTCCCGTCGTCGGCAAGCCCGCGGGCGAGGTGATCCGCATCCAGGGTCGCGAATACCAAATGAAACAGCACGGCTTCGCGCGCCGTCTGCCGTTCACGCTGATCGACCGCGGCCCCGCACATGCGACCTTCCGTTTGAAGGACAGCGAAGAGACGCGCGCGCATTACCCCTTCGCCTTCACGCTCGATGCGACGTTCCGTTTCGACGGTGCGACGCTGCAGACCGACATCGTCATCAGCAATTCGAACCAAAACGAAATGCCGGCCAGTTTCGGTTTTCATCCCGCTTTCGCCTGGCCGCTGCCGGGCGGCGCGGAACGTGGCCAGCACGTCATCACCTTTGGCCAAAATGAGCCGGATGGTGTCCGACCCATTGCCGACGACGGGACGATCAAGGCCGGTTCGCTCCCCTCGCCACTGGACGGGCGCACCCTCCATCTCGCCGACGATCTGTTCGCGCATGATGCCTTGGTATGGGACCATGTCCGCTCCTCCAGCGTCACCTATGGCGCGCCCGGCGGCCTTCAGCTGCGGATCGACTTTCCCGACACCCCGATGCTCGGCATCTGGACCAAGCCCGGCGCGCGATACATCTGCGTCGAGCCCTGGCACGGCATTGCCGATCCGCAGGGCTATGCCGGTGAATTCGCAGACAAACCCGGTATTTTCCTGGTGCCGCCGGGCGGTTCCAAGTCCATCAACATGGCGGTAACGCTCCTCCCATGAAACTCGACACGCTCATCGGTGAACCCTGGGGCGACTATGGCCTCGTCGATTGCGGCCACGGTCGGAAGCTGGAACGCTACGGCGACTATCGCTTCATCCGTCCTGAACCGCAGGCACTATGGGCCCCGGCGCATGACGATTGGGATGCCAATGGCGAATTCATTCCGGGCAGCGACGAGGATGGCGGTGGCCAGTGGCACCTCAACCGCGCTGTCCCGCGCGACGGCTGGCCGCTCGCCTGGGGCGTCGGTCCCGGCACGGTGCGCTTCACCGCCCAGAACACACCGTTCAGGCACCTGGGTTTCTTCCCCGACATGGCGCCGGTCTGGTCCTGGCTGCGCGAGCGGCTGGACGGCGTGGCCGAGCCTGAGGCGTTGAATTTGTTCGGTTATACCGGGGTCGGCACGCTCGCTTTATCGGCGGCGGGGGCAAAGATGGTCCATGTCGATGCGTCCAAGAAGTCGGTCGAGGCGGCGCGGGCCAACGCGAAGCTTTCCGGCATGGCCGATCGCCCGATCCGCTGGATCATCGACGATGCGGCCAAGTTTGTCGCGCGCGAGGTGCGCCGGGGCCGCCGCTACGACGCGATCCTGCTCGATCCCCCCAAATACGGCCGTGGCCCGGAGGGCGAGATCTGGCGGCTGGAGGAACATCTCCCGGCGCTCATCGCCGATTGTCGGCAGTTGCTCGATGAAAAATCGCGCGCACTGTTTCTCACCGTCTACGCAGTGCGCATGTCCGCGCTGGCGATCGGCGAGATGTTGCGTCAGGTGTTCGCCGACCTGCCAGGCAAGGTGGAATGCGGCGAACTGGGCGTGCGAGAGGAGGCGCGCGGCCTGGTGCTGCCCACGGCAATCTGGGCGCGGTGGTCGAACGACTGACTTGCACCCCGCATCCCGCGAACCCAGATGCAGGGTCAATCACGGAGACCCGTCGCCAATGGATCAGTTGAACCTGTCTGAAGCCGAATGGAAACAGCGGCTGACTCCCGAACAATATCATGTGCTGCGCGAGGCCGGCACCGAACGGGCGTTTGCCGGCAAGTACAATGATTATAAGGCCGACGGCATCTACCACTGCGCCGCCTGCGCGCTGGAACTGTTCGACAGCGCCGACAAATACGATTCGGGATCGGGCTGGCCCAGCTTTACGCAGCCGATCGCGCCGGACGCGGTGACCGATCATCGCGACACTAGCCACGGCATGGTTCGTATCGAATCGCGTTGCGGGCGATGCGACAGCCACCTCGGCCATGTATTTCCCGACGGGCCACCCCCTACAGGGCTGCGCTATTGTATGAACTCGGTCAGCCTGGATTTTCGCCCGCGCGGGTAAATGCTGGCACACGGCGGCCCGATATCCTCCGCCGTGTGCCGATTCGCCGCATAACTTTTTCGCGATGACAGGTTCCTTTGCCACGCGCGACGCGATGATCTTGTTAAGCCCAGCCTAAGCTTCTATCCGCCACATCGCACCCGATGGCCCGCCGCCCCATTCCCCGCTCGCCCTGGCGTCGACGCCTGTCGATCGCGATCAAGATCCTGATCGCGCTAGCTGTCGTTGCCTTTGGCGCGTTGCTGACCGCCGTTTACATCGCGCGGGCGCAGCTCCCGTCATTCGATGAACTGAAATCCTCGCCTAACGGCCAGATGATCCGCGTCCATGCCGCCGACGGCACGGTGCTGGTATCGATCGGCCCGAGCTATGGTGAGTGGCTGCCGTTCGATCGTATTCCGCGTGTGATGCGCGACGCGACGATCGCGGTGGAGGACAAGCGCTTCTACAGCCATGTCGGGGTCGATCCGATCGGCGTCGCCCGTTCGGTGAAGGTGCGGCTGGATCGCGGACGCTGGGTTCAGGGTGGGTCGACGATCACGCAGCAGCTCGCGCGGAACGTTTTCCTCAACAATCAGAAGAAGTTCGGGCGTAAGTTCCGTGAGTGGATCCTGGCGCTCGCGATGGAGCGCAAGTTCACCAAGGAGCAGGTGCTCGAGCTGTATCTCAACAAGGTTTATTATGGCGGCGGCGCCTATGGCATCGATGCGGCCGCGCGCAAGTTCTTCGGTCACGGCGCCAATCGCCTGACGCTGAGCGAGGCTGCGATCATCGCCGGTCTGGTGAAGGCCCCGTCGAACTATTCGCCGACAGCCGATGCACAGGCCGCGGTTGACCGGGCGCAGGTCGTGCTGCGTGTGATGGCGGAGAATGGCGTGATCTCGCCTGCTGAGGCGGCGGATGCCGATCCGCAGTCGGTGAAGCTCGCGCCTGAGCCCAAGCAGAACAGCGTACGCTATTTCACCGACTGGGCGCTGCCGCAGCTGGAGCTGCTAATCGATGAAACCGAAAAGCCCCTCGAAGTCTGGACGACGCTTGATCTGAACATGCAGCGTGCAGCGGATGCCGCCGTGCGCACCAATGCGCCCGCCGGCGCGCAGGGTGCGCTCGTATCGCTCGACCGTGATGGGGCGGTGCGTGCGATGGTCGGCGGCAAGGACTACGTGTCGTCGATATACAATCGCGCGACGCAGGCGCAGCGCCAGCCGGGGTCGGCGTTCAAGCTGTTCGTTTATCTTGCGGCGCTTGAGGCGGGCATGACGCCTGAGACGACGGTGGTTGACGAACCGATCACGATCAGCGGGTGGAGCCCACGCAACAGCTCCCGACGCTATTCGGGTCAGGTGACGTTGCGCACGGCGTTCGCCTATTCGCTCAACACCGTGGCAGCGCGTCTCGGCCAGCAGGTCGGGTTCGCCACCGTTGCCGATATGGCGCGCCGCTTCGGCATCACGACCCCGATAAATACGCAGCCCTCGATGGTGCTCGGCACGTCCGACGTTCGGCTGATCGATATGACCCGGGCTTTCGCCAGCGTCGCCAACAAAGGTGTGGCGGTGACCCCCTATGGCATCACCAAGGTGACGGCGAACAACGAGGTGATCTATCAGCACGAGGTGGACCGCAGTCGTGTTCTCGTCGCGCCTTACGTGGCGGCGCAGATGACCGATCTGCTGCAAACCGCAGTCAATACCGGTACCGGCCGCGCTGCGCAGATCGGGCGCCCGGTCGCGGGAAAGACTGGCACCACGTCATCGTCGAAGGATGGCTGGTTCCTTGGCTTCTCGTCCGGGCTGACCACCGGCGTGTGGATGGGCCGCGATGATGCGCGGCCGATCGGTGGCCTGCAGGGCGGCGCCGCGCCTGCCCGGGCGTTTGCCCAGTTCATGACGAAGGCGGTCGCCAAGCGGCCAATCGAGCAGTTCGAGACCGAAGTGACCCTCCCCGAATGGCAGCTTGAGCCCGATGAGGAGAGCTATTTCGGCGAACCGGACAATAGCGTGTTCGTTGATGATAATGGCGATCCACTGCCCGGAGATGCAGCGCCGCTGCCGGAGGATGACTATGGCCGCGGTATAGAGCGCCCGTCGCCGCGCGCGGAACGCCCGCTGAGCGACGATCCGGATGCTGAAGTGCCTGCTGCCGCGCCGCCGCCGCAGCGGCTGGATCAGGATTGGATCGACCGGGTCACGGGAAGGGATCCGCGCGCGCCGGCCCGTGAGCCGCGTGCGGATCGGCGGTATCAGCCGCCTCCGGCCGAGGACCGCCCGTACCAGTGAAGCGTGGCGCCGTGGGTGCGTAGCCATCGGCGGTGAGGCGTCGGGTCGCTGCCATACAGTCGCTCGACCAGCGCATGAAATGCCGGCGAATGATCCATATGAATGCGATGCGCCACTTCGTGCGCGGCCGTCGCGCGTCGAACGGCAACGGGCGCCAGCGCCAGGCGCCAGCTATAACGGATCGCACCGGCGGTGGTGCAGCTTCCCCAGCGGCCGCGCGGATCACCGATCGAGATCCGCTCGACGGTGACGCCGGCACGATCCGCATAAAAGCGCGTGTCGCTCTCCAGAAGCGACAGCGCCTCCCGGCGCAGCCATGCCTCCACCCGCCGAGCGACTGTCTCAGCCGGCCCCGAGAGCGTCAAGCTATCGCCCTCTCGCCTAACAATCCGCGAGGCGCCCGGCTGCCATGCGATCGTGAGAAGGCCACCTCCGAATGGGATCTGCGCGCCATCCACAAACGGGCGGGCCTGGGGCAGGCGCTCGCGCTGAGCGGCGATCCATTCGCCATATTGCGCGGCCCAGGACAGCGCCTTTGTCGCCGACGCCCGCTTCGGGATCGTGAGGCGGACACGGCCGCTCAAGGGATCGAAGCTCAGCTTCACGCGGCGGGCGGTGGGGTGGCGGACCACATCGATTACGTCGGCTGGCGTCGTATACGGGTCGGTGTCAGCAATGGTGAGGTTGGCGGCAGGACCCAAATGTCCCGGCGCCATCGGCCGAGACGGACCGCTCACAGCGTGCGGTCGACCATGTGATATTCCAGTTCGCCCGCGTCGTCTTCGCTGATGGTCCAGCCGCGCACTGACTCGCCTGCGCGGTGAACGGCCTCGCGATCACCGGAAACAAGATAATGCCACTCGGGAAGCTGCTCACCATGCAATCGGAGGCGATAGGCACAGGTGGAGGGCAGCCACTCAATCATATCGACGTTGCGCATCGATAGACGGACGCACTCCGACACATAGGCGTGGCGATGCTTGTAGTTGGAGCAAAAGCCGCTGCGTCGATCGAGCAGGCGGCACGCGACGTTGGTCGGGAAGAGCTCGTTCGTCTCCTCATCCTCAAGCTTGTGCAGGCAGCATTTCCCGCACCCGTCGCACAACGCCTCCCATTGCGCGCGGTCGAGTTTCTCGAGCGGTGTATCTTCCCAGAAGCGCGTCATTCAGCCCAGCGTTTGATCTCATCGGCAACGGCCTGCGGCGGTCCCTCCTGCGGCAGCAGCGCGAGCGGCTTGCCGTCAGGCGACATCAGATAGGCCTGGCGGCTGTGATCCATCAGATAGCCGCCTGACGTCCCCTTACCACGCTGGTAGAAAATCGCGTAATCCTTTGCGATCGCGGCAATCTGGTCCGGCGTTCCAGTGAGGCCGATCATCCGCGGATGGAAGGCGGAGACGAACTGCTTGAGCACTGCGGGGGTATCGCGTTCCGGGTCGATCGTGATGAACACCGGCACGATCCTGGCCGCCAATGCTGGATCGCTCCGTTCCAGCAGCTTCAGCCCGGCGGCGATGTTCTGCACGTCGACGGGGCATACGTCGGGGCAGAAGGTGTAGCCGAAGTACACGATCCGGTATTTGCCCGACAGTGCCTGATCGCTGAACGGCTTCCCGTCCTGATCGATCAGCTTCATTGGCCCGCCGATCCGCGCACCCTCCAGCGGCGGTCGGGCAGGTGTGGCCGCGGGTGAGCAAGCAAGCAGGGCGAGGGGAGCTAGGCTGATGAGAAGTCGGACGTTCATGGCATCGCCAGCCTTGATCTGTTAAGGCGCCGATCGCAACCATCGGATGGACCTTCTACCTGTGAAGACGCTGCGTCGCCTGCTCGTTCCCCTCCTGATCACCGCCGCCGTGCCGGCCGCTGCCCAGCAGCAGTCGCAGGGCTACAAGTTCCTGGAGGCGGTCCGCAAAGCTGACGGGGACGCGGTGGTGAAGATGCTCGACCAGCCCGGGCAGCGTATCGTCAACGCGCGCGACGTAACGACCGGCGAAGGGGCGTTGCACATCGTGGTGAAGCGCGGCGACTCGACGTACCTGCGCTTCCTGCTGCAGCGTGGCGCCGATCCCAACATGCGTGATGGCCGCGGCGACACGCCGCTGATCCTGGCTGTCCAATATGGTCAGAACGCGATCGTCGATGTGCTGACCGCCAACAAGGCCAACCCTAACCTTGGCAACGGCGGCGGTGAAACGCCGTTGATCCGCGCGGTTCAAAAGCGCGATCTTCCGCTGGTGCGTGCCCTTCTCGCTGCCGGCGCCAACCCCGACCAGACCGACAATGTCGCCGGGATGTCGGCGCGCGACTACGCCCATGCGGACTCGCGATCCCCAGCGATCGCGAAGTTGATTGATGAAAAGCCGAAGCGTGCGGTGCGTGCTGTAGCCGGGCCAAAGTTCTAGAACAGCGCGGCGGACGGGTTCATCATCGTGACCCGCCTCGGACAAATATAGTTAATCCCTTCTGGACATTTCCCGCCGCTCGGTGAAGCTTGCCCCTGCCGAAATGCAGGCCGGGGGGCGACACGACGGGAAATAGGTGCGATTCGTCATCAACGGGGAGCCAGTATTTGGGTCGCCTGATTGACTACTCACGATGACCGAGCAGCCGCTCGATATCCTAATCTTGGGCCACAATTACGCACCCGAGCCCGTCGGCATCGCGCCTTATACTACGGGCATGGCGCAGATGCTCGCGGCATCTGATCATCATGTTCGGGTGATTTGTGGGGTGCCCAGCTATCCACATTGGGCTGTGATGAAGGGGTATGCGCGCCGCGGCGTGACGCATGGCTGTGAAGAGGGCGTCGAGGTGACCCGCCTTCCCCACTTCGTCCCGTTAGTCCCCCGCGGCTGGCTTCGCGCTCTCCACCATCTCAGCTTTGCCATGCTGGCGGTGCGCGCGTCGTATCGGGCGTGTCGGCAACGTCGGCCGGATGTCATCGTCGCGATTGCGCCCTCTCTCATGTCGACGATCGTCGCGCGGGTCTTCGCTGTCTGCATCCGGCGCCCGCTGTGGATCCATGTCCAGGATCTTGAGGTGGACGTGGCGCAAGCTACCGGTTTGCTGCCGGGCGGCAGGTTCAGTGCAACATTGCTGCGGATCGTCGAACGCTGGGCGTTGAGCGGCGATCGCGTCAGCAGCATCTCGCCCGCAATGTGCGCGCGGCTCGCCGCAAAGCAGATTGTTGCGCAGGACATCCGCGAGTTCAGGAACTGGGCGGATCCGGCGATCGCCTGCCGCGAGCACGGGGAATCCTCGTACCGGCAGGAATGGGGGATCAACCGGCCTCACGTCGTGCTTTATTCCGGAAACATCGCTGCAAAACAGGGTGTTGAGATCGTCGTCGAGACGGCTCACCGGTGCGCTCACCGCGGTGATATTCAGTTCGTTATCTGCGGCAACGGCGCGAATCGCGCAGCGCTTGAGGATGCCGCGCAGGGGAGCGGTATTCTGATCCGCGATCTTCAGCCGATCGAGCGGCTTCCTGAACTGCTCGCGCTCGCGACCGTGCACATCCTGCCACAAATTGCGGGCGCTGCTGATCTCGTCCTACCGTCGAAGCTGCCGAACATGCTGGCCTCCGGGCGGCCGGTGATCGCGACGGCGGAGGAGGGGACCGGGATAGCGGGCGAGCTGTTCGGGGCTGGGCTCATCACGCCGCCGCACGATGCCGCCGCGCTCGCCGATGCGATCGAGCAGTTGCTCGACGACCCGGAGCGGTGCGCGGCGATGGGGCTGGAGGGTCGGCGGCTTGCGCGGGAGCGCTGGAACAGGGACGCGATATTGGATGCGTTTGGCCGGGATTTACGCACTCTTGTGGCGGAAGCGGCGCAGGAACGGCCTCCGGTCAGCCTCGCGCGGCCGCTGCTGCCCCAGCATTAACGTTCGGGTCACGTCGAACCTGTCCAGCAACATCCATAGACCCGCGCCGGTCGCCAGCGACAGCAGGACGAGCAGCGGTACGCCGATCGTGCCGCGGAGCGCGTAGAAGATCGTGAGATGGACATACATGATGACGAGGCTGGCGCGGCCGAGCACCTCTACCACCGGCCATCGCGGCAGTTGCCGCGCGCCCGCCAGAACCAAATGACACAAGCCAAGCGCGGCCAGCACGCTGAGCACAGGTGTCCCTGCGTCGGCGACTTTGAGGTCCAGCGGACGCGATAGAAGCGCGAGCGGCGCGAGGGCACCGGCCAGCATCGTCAACCGCACGCCGAGCCGGTCGGTGTGCCGGCGGTGGAGGATGCCCATCAGGAAAAAGAACAGCGCCAGCGGGACGCTGATGATGCCCCAAGGATTGGGCAGGCGGGGCATCACCAGGGCGGCGACAACCGATGCGGCGGTGACAAGAGGCAGCCATTGCGCATGATGGAACAGTAGCAGGGCTGCGATGATCTGGACGAGGAAGAGGCAGGTCACGAACCAGAAGATGCCGAAAGGTTCGACCAGGAACGTGCCGCCGAGCAGCAAGCGGGTGAGGGCGACCGCTGGCTCGCCCCACGGGAGATGCGCCGAGTGACCCGGCAGGGCACCGATCGCGATGTCTGCGAGCGCGACGACGAGCAGCCAGGCCGCATAGGGCAGGAGGAGCGTCGCGATGCGGCGACGGGCCAGAAGAGCGGGCGCGGGGGCGCCAAAGACCATGCCGGACATCATGAAGAACAGCGGCATGTGGAAGTGGAACATCGCCGACCACAGCAGCGGGTAGCTGGTGGAATGACCCAGTACCACCGCGACGATCCCGATCGCGCGCGCCATATCGAGCCAGCCGATCCGATCCTCCATGGACGAAGCGTATCAGCCGCAGGGGGCAACGCAAGTGGATGCGGCCTCCTGTCAAAGATCGTGAGGTTAGCTGGCGATCAGCGGCCGGTCGGCGTCGACCTCCCCATAAGAGGAAGGACGACGCGACGTAGTGATCCGGCGCCGTTACTTCGCGGCGGCTTCTTTCTTGGCAGCAGGCTTCTTTGCGGCCGCTTTTTTCGGTGCGTCCGCCGCTTTCTTCGGGGCAGCCTTCTTGGCCGGTGCCTTCTTCTTCGTCTTGCCCTTGCTTGGCATGGCGGCGCGTGCGTCGATCAGCTGCGCGGCTTCCTCCAGCGTCAGCGCGTCGGGCGCGATCGTCTTGGGCAGCGTGGCGTTGGTCTCGCCGTCGGTGACATAGGGGCCGTAGCGCCCCTCCATCAGCTTGATCTCCGCCTCCGTGCGCGGGTGCTTGCCCAGAACCTTCAGCGGCTCACGCGAGCCACGCTGCGGGCGGCCGCCACCGGCGGCGGCCTCAGCGAGCTTCACGACGGCAGCGTTCATGCCGGTTTCGAACACGTCGGCGGTGCTCGTCAGCCGGGCGTATTTGCCGTCATGCTGCAGATAGGGGCCGTAGCGACCGATCGAGGCGACGATGTCCTTGCCCGTTTCGGGGTGCTGGCCGATCGTACGCGGCAGGCTGAGGAGCTTCAGCGCCATCTCCAGATCGAGCTCGCCCACGTCCTTGGGGATCGAGGCGCGCTTCGCGTCCTTGCCCTCGCCCAGCTGGATATAGGGACCGAACCGCCCCGACTTGCGCTCCACCGGCAGGCCGGTTTCCGGATCCTGGCCGAGCTGCTCCGGCTCGCCGCTGTCGCCCGCCTCGCCACCCGGCTGTGCGAAACGGCGGGTGTATTTGCATTCCGGGTAATTGGAGCAGGCGATGAACGCGCCGAACTTCCCGCCGCGCAAGGCGAGCTTGCCGGTGGTGCAATTGGGGCACAGGCGCGCGTCGCTGCCGTCAGCGCGCTCGGGGAAGAGATAGGGTGCGAGGAAGGCGTCGAGCTGTTCGGTGACTTCGCTCGGCTTGAACTCCATCACCTCCGTCGTGCGCGGCTTGAAATCGCGCCAGAAGCTTTCGAGCACCGCCTGCCATTGCGCGCGGCCGCCGGAGACGTCGTCCAGCTCCTCTTCCAACTCGGCGGTGTAATCATAGCCGACGTAGCGTTCGAAGAAGCGTTCCAGGAACGCCGTCACGAGCCGTCCGCTCTCCTCGGCGAAGAAGCGGTTCTTTTCGACCCGCACATAGGCGCGGTCTTTCAGCGTCTTGATGATCGAGGCGTAGGTGGAGGGACGGCCGATGCCGAGTTCCTCCATCCGCTTGACCAGCGAGGCTTCGGAGAAACGTGGCGGCGGCTGGGTGAAATGCTGTTCGGCGTCGACGCTCTTCTTGGCCGGCGAATCGCCATCGCGCATCCGTGGCAGGCGCTTGGCATCCTCGTCCGTGCTGTCGTCCTGCCCCTCTTCGTAGAGCGCGAGATAGCCGGGGAAGAGGACGACCTGGCCGGTCGCGCGCAGCATGTTGCGGCCGGTGCCGTCGGCCATGTCGACCGTGGTGCGCTCCATGCGGGCGGAAGCCATCTGGCTGGCAAGCGCGCGCTTCCACACCAGATCGTACAGCCGCGCATGGTCGCCCGAACCGACCTTGTCGCGCGAGAAGTCGGTCGGGCGGATCGCCTCGTGCGCTTCCTGCGCGTTCTTCGCCTTGGTCTGATACTGGCGCGGCTTGTCCGGCACGTAGCTCGCGTCATAGCGGTTGGCGATCGCACCGCGCGCGGCATCAATGGCGCTGCCGTCCATCTGCACGCCATCGGTACGCATATAGGTGATCGCGCCATCCTCGTAGAGCTGCTGCGCGATCCGCATCGTGTGATCGGCGGAGAAGCCGAGCTTGCGCGCTGCCTCCTGCTGCAACGTCGAGGTGGTGAAGGGCGGCGGCGGATTGCGGGTGGCGGGCTTGGTCTCGACCCGTTCGACGGTGAAGCGACCGGCCTCGACCGCTGCCTTGGCCTTTAGCGCATCGCCTTCATTGCCGATCGACAGGCGATCGAGCTTCTTGCCCTCCCATTGCACCAGCCGCGCGGTGAAGGGCGTGCCGTCCTTCTCCATGGCGGCAGTGACGGACCAGTATTCCTGCGCACGGAACGCCTCGATCTCACGCTCGCGATCGACGATCAGGCGAAGCGCGACCGACTGGACGCGGCCGGCGGACTTGGCGCCGGGCAGCTTGCGCCACAGCACCGGCGAGAGCGTGAAACCGACGAGATAATCGAGCGCGCGGCGGGCGCGGTATGCGTCGATCAGATCGGTATCGAGTTCGCGCGGGTTCGCCATCGCGGTCGTCACCGCGGCCTTGGTGATGGCGTTGAAGGTGACGCGCTGAACGTCCTTGGGCAGCGCCTTGCGCTTCGCCAGTACTTCCTGGACGTGCCAGCTGATCGCTTCCCCCTCGCGATCAGGGTCGGTGGCGAGGATCAGACGATCCGCGCCCTTCGCCAGATCGGCAATCGCCTTCAGCTGCTTGGCCTTGTCGGCATAATTTTCCCATTCCATCGCAAAGCCGGCGTCGGGATCGACCGAGCCGTCCTTCGCCGGCAGATCGCGAACATGGCCGTAGCTCGCGAGAACGCGATAATCGGAACCGAGGTATTTTTCGATGGTCTTCGCCTTTGCGGGCGATTCGACAATTACAAGCTGCATTGGCGCCTAACTAGTGATCCTCACACGTATGCGCGAGGGTGGAGAGCGCCGGCCCCCGCCGTCAAGCCGGCGTAATCCCTATTTCAGGCGCGATGGGCTGGTATGGCACGCCAAGCGAGGAAGAAGCCCAATCCGAGGAGGAGGTCGATCGCGCCGAACAGCAGCACGGGCGCGGGCACCTTGCCGCTGGCGAACAGCAGCACCGCGGGCACGCCGAACGCCAGCTTTTCCGCCACCGAGGGCAGCATGAGCGCGCGGTAGCGGACCGGATCGCTGCCGATCACCCAGAAGACGAGCTGGAAGGCGGCGGCAGTACCGATGAAGCCGTAAGCAACCAGCTCCGCGCCCGTCGGTTGCGGCAGGAGATATTGCGGCAGCAGCGCGACGAGGCCGAAGATCGCCGCGCCCCGGAACCACAGGCTTACCCAGCGCGGCGCGCCCGCCGCAGCGCTGCCGCCGGCCATCAGGCCGCCTGCGCCGCGCGTTCGGGGGTGAATTCCACCTCCAGCCGGCGGACGGCGTGGACGAAATTGTTTGGCGCGATATCCATGTCACCCGTCCAGCGGATGTCCGGGAAGCGGGCGAAGATCTGGCGATACGCTTCCTCGAGCTGCAGCTGCGCGGTCATGCGGCCGATGCAGATGTGCGGGCCGTGGCCGAAGGCGATGTTCTTTTCGGCATTGGCGCGCGTGATGTCGAAACGGTCGGGATCTGCGAACATCTTCGAGTCACGGTTCGCCGCGCCGTAATACATGATGACCTTTTCCCCCTCGGCGATCTTCTGCCCCTCGACCTCGGTATCGCGGGTGGCGGTGCGGCGCATGTAGATGACCGGGGAGACCATGCGGGTGATCTCGTGCACCGCATTGGTCAGCAGGCTGCCATCGGCCTGAAGCCGTTGCTTTTCGGCGGGATTTTCGGTGAACAGCTTCATTGCGCCGGAGATCGAGTTACGCGTCGTATCGTTGCCGGCGAAGACGATCAGCAGCCACGCGCCGTCGAGATAGGGATCGGGCAGGGGCTCACCCTCCACCATCGCATTGGCGATCGCGCTCATGAGGTCCGGCTGCGGGTCGGCGCGGCGCTTGGCCAGCATGTGGCGGCCATAGTCGAACATCTCGGCGATGTTCTTGTTGAACATCTCGATGAAGGCGAGGATCTGCGGGCTGAGTTCGCCGCCGCTGGCGATCTGCTGCGCCTGTTCCGTCGCCACCTGCTGCGCCATTTCGAGGAAGTGGATCCAGCCGATGAACCGCTCGCGATCGGACTCGGGCACGCCGAGCATTTCGCACAGGGTGAAGATCGGCAACCGCTGCGAGAATTTCTCGACCAGGTCGCATTTGCCGAGCGGGGCCATCGTATCGAGCAGGCGCGTGACCTCCGCCGAGACGCGTGCGCGGAGCCCCTTCATGTAGCTGGCGGTGAAATAGGGCATGTGCTCGCGGCGCAGCTCACGGTGCGGGCGCGCGTCGAGGTTGATCATCGAATTGGTCGAGGCGGAGAAGAGCACCGGGTGGCGCGTTTCCTGCGGGCCGAGCGCCATCAGGATGCCGCCCTTCTCGCTGCTGAACGTTTCCGGATCGCCGTTGACGCGCTTCACGCCTTCGTAGCTGGTGACCGCCCAGAAGCCGACGCCGTTGTTGGGCAATGGGTGCCACATCACCGGCGCCTCTTCACGCATGCGTTGGAAATCGTCCCACGGCTGGCCGGCAGTGAAGCGCTTGATGTCGATGAGGTCGACGCCGGGCAGCGTCGGATAGGCCTGGCCGAGGGTCGGGCCATGGCGGCCCTCGATGATATGGTCGCTGACGAGATGCATGTCTGGTTCTCTGTCTATCGGATGAGGATCAGGCGAGATCGGGTGAGAAGCGGATGTTGCCTTTCTCAAGACCCTTGGTGACGACCTCCAGCCCGCCGGATTTCACCATCCATTCGAGCCGGTGGTCGCGATATTCGCGCTTGAAGAGCCCTTGTTCGAGCAGCGCCGCGACATCACCCATGCCGCCGGCGGTGGCGTTCGCCGCGGCATCGGCGACCGTATCGCGCACCGAAGAGCGAGCATTGGCGCGCGCCAGCCATTCGGCGAGCTTCGATCCCGGGGCGGGCGGCACGCCGTGCCCTGCGGAACCGTTGATATAGGGAACCACGCAAAGATCGCCCCAGCCGAAGCTGTCGCCGTTGAACCAGGCGCGATCACCAAGCGCGCGTTCGAGCCAGCTGTGATAGCCGCGGATCTGCTCCGCCGCCTTGCCGGCAAGAGTTTCACCCAGCGGCCCTTCGGCGCGGCGGAACCAGCGCAATTCGCTGAGGCCCCAGTTCACCGCCTCAAGATGCGTGTCCACCACTTCCTCGATCATCCGCACCCGGGCGCGATCGGCGGGGGTGGCCGGGAGCAGCGACGGCTCCGGCCAGCAATCCTCGATATATTCGAGGATGATGGTCGAATCGAAGATGGCGGTGCCGTCATGGATCAGCGCGGGCACCTCCGCGCGCGGATTGGCCGCGAGAAAATCGCCTGCCGCGCCGCCGACGCCGATGCCTCCGGGGACCGCCGTTTCGAAAGGCACGCCCTTTTCGCGCAGCGCGATCTTCACCTTCTGCGCATATGGCGACAGCGGGTGATCCCACAATGTGACGGTCATGCCGCACCCTCTCCATAACTTTTGTTGTGGAAGAGGCTATGCGGCGGCGGCGGACAAATCCAGTCCTATTTCGCTACTTTCACTTGTGTCGGCGTCGGCGCCGGCGAAAGCTGGATCGCGCGATCCAGATGCCGATCGCGAGCAGGGCGATCGGGGTGAGCCAGAGCGGCAGCGTCACCGCGCTCATCGGCGGATCATAGGTGACGTAATCGCCGTAGCGCGCGATCAGCCATTCGCGGACCTCAGCGGGATTGTCGCCCGCGGCAATGCGCTGGCGCACCAGGCTGCGCATGTCACCGGCCATGTCGGCGTCGCTATCCGCGATCGACTGGCCTTGGCAGACGAGGCAGCGAAGCGTTTCCATCAGCGCCTTCGCCTCCGCCTCCTTGGCAGGGTCGCGCAGCTGGACGTTGGCGTAATCGGCGGGCGGGCGCGTCTGTGCGGCGGCGGGGGCGGCGATCGCCAGCACGAGGGCGGCGATGATGCGGGGCAGAAGCGCGCTCACCGTGCGTTGCGCCATGCCTCGGCCAGCGCGGCCACGTCATCGTCGCGGATGTCGCCGACATGCTGCTTCACCACCACGCCCTTGCCATCGATCACGAAGGTTTCGGGCACGCCGGAGGAGCCGAGCGAGAGCTGCACCTGGCTGTCGCGATCGTCGCCGATCCGCTGGTAGGGATCGCCGTGGCGGGCGAGGAAGGTGGCGATAGCGGGGCCGGTGTCGCGGATCGCGACGGCGTCGATCGGAATGCCCATCGCCTTCAGCTTCATCAGCTGCGGCGCCTCCGCGATGCACGGCACGCACCAGCTGGCGAAAATGTTGAGGAGGCGCGGCTGGCCGGTCCGCAGATCGGCGGGCGCGACGCCGGGCTTGCCCGGGACGATCGGTGGCAGGGTGATGTCGGGCACCGGCTTGCCCACCATCGCCGAATAGACGGTGCGGTCGCTCGGCCGGCGAAGCTCACGCACGGCGAAGCCGGCGAGGACGACGAACACGACCAGGGGCAGCCAGAGGAGCCAGCGCTTCATGCCCAGGCGAGCGCCTCCGCCGCTTCATCCGCGCGCTTCTTCTGCCGGCGATCGCGCAGCCAATGGCCGAGGATCGAGAGCGCGCCGCCCAGCGCGATCAGTGCGCCGCCGTACCAGATCAGCGTCACCCACGGTTTCCACCACAGCCGCAGCTGCCAGCGCCCGGCACCGTCGGGCTGGCCGATGACGGTGTAGAGCTGGCCATCCGCGCTGGTGAGGATCGCGCTTTCATTGGTGGTGGTCGGCGGACTGGAGAAATAGCGCGATTGCGGCGCGAGGAAGCGGATTGGGCGATCGCCGCGCTGCACTTCGAGCCGTGCCTCCAGCGCGGTCCAATTGTCGCCGATCACCGGGCGGATGCCGCGCAGTGTGACACGATAGGGGCCGACGCGCGCGGGCTCGCCGATGCCGGCGGCGACCAGCGTTTCCCTGGTATAGGCCGACGACGCGGCCATGCCGACGAGGCTGACCGCGATGCCGAGATGGGCCACCACCATGCCGTAGACGAACAAGGGCGTGCGGCGCAGGTTGCGGCCGAACAGCGGTGCGACGCTGGCGACCGCGAGGCCCGCAGCAAGCGCGATGGCGATGAGCGGCATGATGCCGATGCCGCCGCCGAACACGACCAGCGCGGCGGCGGTGAAGACGGTGGCGGCGATCGGCCAAGTCATCCGCTGCACCAGCGCCTGTGCATCATCCTTGCGCCAGCGCAGCAGCGGCCCCGCGGCCATGACCGCCACCAGGATCAGCGCGATCGGCCCCGCCGCTTTTTCGAAGAAGGGCGGGCCGACCGACAATTGCGTACCCATGGCGCCGGCGACGATCGGGTAGAAGGTGCCGATCAGGACGATGCCGAGGATCACCGAGAGGAGGAGGTTGTTGGCCACCAGGCTGCCTTCGCGGCTCAGCAGTTCGAAGGTATTGCCCGCGCGCACCACGCCGATGCGGGTGGCGAACAGCACCAGCGCGCCGCCGATGTAGAGCGACAGCAGCACCAGGATGAAGAGGCCGCGTTCGGGATCGACGGCAAAGGCATGGACGCTGGTGAGGATGCCCGAGCGGACCAGGAAGGTGCCGAGCATCGACATGGAGAAAGCGACCACTGCCAGCATCACCGTCCACGCGCGCAGGCCATCGCGCGTGGCGAGCACGCTGACCGAGTGGAGCAGGGCAGTCGCGGCGAGCCAGGGCATCAACGAGGCGTTCTCCACCGGATCCCAGAACCACCAGCCGCCCCAGCCGAGCTCATAATAGGCCCAATAGCTGCCGGCGGTGATGCCGATCGTCAGGAATACCCAGGCGGCGAGCACCCAGGGGCGCATCGCACGGGCGAAGGTGGGGCCGACATCGCGGGTGACCAGCGCGCCGACGGCGAAGGAGAAGGCGACCGACAGGCCGACATAGCCGGCGTAGAGCGTCGGCGGGTGGAAGGCGAGGCCGGGGTCCTGCAGCAACGGGTTGAGCCCCTGGCCGTCCGCAGGCGGATTGACGAGCCGCGCGAAGGGGTTCGAGGCGAAGAGCAGGAAGGCGTAGAAGCCGAGCGCGATCAGCGCCTGCGCGCCGAGCGTCGCGGTGAGCGTGCGTTCGGCAAGGCGGCGTTCGAGCGCGGCGACCGCCGCGCCGGCCAGCCCGAGGATGGTGACCCACAGGAGCATCGAGCCCTCATGGTTCCCCCAGGCGCCGGCGAACTTGTAAAGCCACGGCTTGGCCGAGTGGCTGTTGGCCACGACCAGCGCGACCGACATGTCCGATTTGAGGAACACCCCGATCAACGCCGCCATGGCGAGCAGCGACAGCCCGCCCTGAACGATCGCAACGGGGCGGACCGCGGCGGCGAGCGTGTCGTCGCCACGCTTCACCGCCAGCGCGGCGAGCAGCAATTGCATCGCCGCGAGCGCCGCGGCGAACCACAGAGCGGCGAGGCCAACTTCCGCCATCATGCGCCGGCGCCCTTTGCGCCCGCGCTTCCGGTCTCGATCATGTCAGCCACCGCCGCTCACCTGCTGCTCAGCGCTCATAGGCCTTGGGCAGTGCGCCTTCGGTCGGCACCAGATAGCGATCGCGCAGCTGCGACTGGCGCGAGCGCATCGGTTGGGGCTGGCCGTCGATCCACACCGCGGTGGGGGCGGAGGCAATCTCCAGCGGATCGCCGTCCCACAGCACGACGTCGGCGCGGCGGCCGGCACGCAGCGAGCCGATCTCATTGTCCATGCCGAGCGCGGCGGCCGGGCCGGAGGTGATCGCGGCGAGCGCCTCACCCCACGTCAGCCCTGTGTGGCCAGGCACGCGCGTGATCGCGACGAGATTGCCGGCATATTGGCGCAGATTGTGCTCCCCGCCGCTGTTGCCGGTAGAGGCGAGCGCGACCTGGACGCCGGCGGCGCGCATGCGGCCGACGTTGGATTCGGTCGCGCCAAGCGATTCGAACTGCGCAGGCAGATCGGCGAGCGCGGCGGCGATAACGGGGACGCGGGCGGCGGCGATCTCGCGCGCGACCATCCACCCCTCGGTGACGCCGGTCAGCACCAGCTTCAGCTTGGGATAGTCACGCGGGAGCGCGAGGACGGTGAGGATGTCGCTCGCCCGCTCGACATGGACGACGAGCGGAACGGTGCCGTCGAGCACACGCAGCAGCGCCTGGGCGTCGCCGCGCTTGACCATCGAATCCTTTTCGCGGCCACCGAAGGCGGCGGGGTTGCGGCGAAAATCCTCCGCCTGCGCCAGCGCGTCGCGCAGCGCGGCATAGGCCGCCGGGCGGCTGCCGCCGGCGAGACGCCCGCCCGCTTCGCCCAGCTCGACGAACTGGAAGGCGCGCGGGCGCGTTACGGCATTGGGATCATTGCCGAGATCGATCACCGCGCCCTGGCCGGCGAAGATCGAGTTCGACGCCTCCGGCGCGACCAGCGCGCGCGTGACGCCGCCCAATCGCTCGTTGGCGATCTTCACCTCGGCCGGGTTGATCGAGGTAGAAATGTCGATCGCGGCGTTGAACGGCGCGGTGCGCGCGCCCGTGTCATTGCTTTCGCGCACGCCGCCCGCATCGCTGATGCCGAGATCGCTGAAGCCAGCGACGAAGCCGGGGGCGACCCATTTGCCGCTGCCGTCGATCACTTGCGCGCCGGCAGGCACGGCGACGCCGGAGCCGGCCGCGACGATGCGCCCGTTCTGGAACACGACCGTGCCGCCTTCGACCGGCGCGCTGCCATCGCCGACCGCAATCGTCGCATTGGTGATCGCGACCGTCTGCGCGGCGACTGGGCTCGCCAGCATGGTGGCGAGGAGGAGGAAAGCGCGCTTCACTTGACGTCTCCCGAACCGGGCTGGCCAAGCTCGAAGTCGCTTACCGGGCGACGCTTGGGATCATTGGCATCGAACAGCAGCGCGCCGTCGATCCACACCTTTTCCGGGCGGGTATAGACGCTGTACGGATCGCCGTTCCACAGCACGACATCGGCCATCTTGCCGGGGACGAGGCTGCCGGTCCGGTCGGCAATGCCCATCGCCTTGGCGGGATTGAGCGACAGCCACTTCCACGCCACCTCCGGCGCGATGTTGATGCCTACGCGGCGGCCCGAGGCGAGCACCTTGGCGACTTCCTGGTTCAGCCGCTGGATGCCGTTTTCGTCATCCGAGTGGATCATCGCGCAGGTGCCGGCATTTTCGAGGATGGCGAGATTTTCGCCAATCCCGTCATAGCTTTCCATCTTGAAGCCGTACCAATCGGCCCAGACGGCGGCGCAGGTGCCGTTCGCCTTCAGGAGGTCAGCGATCTTGTACGCCTCGACCGCGTGGTGGAAGGCGGTGACCTTGTAGCCGAACTCCTTCGCCATATCCTCGACGATCGCCATTTCGTCGGCGCGGTAGCAATGGTTCTGGATCAGGATCTCGCCCGCCAGCACGCCGCGCAACGTATCCATCGCAATGTCGCGCGCGGGCGGCTCACCGCCGTCGGCCTCATATTTGTCCCACTTGCGGCGATAGTCCTGCGCCTTGGCCCAAGTTGCTCGGTCGACCGCGATATTGCCCATGCGGGTGGAGGGCTGGCGGTTCTTGGAGCCGTAGACGCGCTTCGGGTTTTCGCCGCACGCCATCTTCAGGCCGTAGGGCGCGCCGGGGAACTTCATCCCCTGCATGGTGCGCGAATAGACGTTCTTGAGCGTGACCGAGCGGCCGCCCATGAGGTTCGCCGAGCCGGGCAGGATCTGCAGCGTGGTGACGCCGCCATTGGCGAGCGCGCGGCTGAAGCCCGGGTCCTGCGGCCAGACGCTGTGTTCGGCCCAGACATCCGCGGTGATCGGGCTGGTCGCCTCGTTTCCGTCGCTGTGCGCCTGGACGCTGGGGGTCGGGTAATCGCCGAGATGGCTGTGAATGTCGATGATCCCCGGGGTCACCCACTTGCCGGTGCCGTCGATCACCTGTGCGTTGGCCGGCGCATCGACCGACTGGCCGACCGCGACGATCTTGCCATCGGCGAACAGCACCTGGCCGTTGTCGATCCGGCCGCCCTCGCCATCGAAGATCGTGACGTTGCGCACCACCGTCGGCACGCCCGGATAGGCGCGGTAGGTGGAGGGGTAGGGATCGCGCGAATAGGGCTTGGCCGGAGCCTTGGACGATGCGGTCTTGGGGCGGGCATCGCCCTGCGAGCAGGCGACGAGCGAAAGCGCGGCGACGCCGGCCGCCAGCAAGCGCCCGACGGTGAGGGTGCGGAGGGTCATGGGCGCCGTGATTGGACGGACGCGCGTCGGAAGACAAGCGCTTAGCCGCTGCTCCAGCGCAATCCGTCGCAATCACGGTCGGCGCGGATTACGTCGCGCTGTCGAGCGTTTCCACCACCAGCCGGTCATTGGTGTAGACGCAAACCTCTGCCGCGATCGCCATCGCCTTGCGACAGATCGTCTCGGCGTCCTTTTCATAGTCGACCAGCGCACGCGCAGCGGCGAGCGCGAAATTGCCGCCCGACCCGATCGCGGCAATGCCCGCCTCGGGTTCCAGCACGTCGCCGTTGCCGGTCAGGATCAGCGTTACGTCGCGATCGGCGACGATCATCATCGCCTCCAGATTGCGCAGATATTTGTCCGTGCGCCAGTCCTTGGCCAGTTCCACCGCCGCGCGCATCAGATGCCCCTGGTGGCGTTCCAGCTTTGCCTCCAGCCGTTCAAAGAGGGTGAAGGCGTCGGCAGTGGCGCCAGCGAAGCCGGCGATCACCTTGCCCTCCGGACCGAGCGTGCGGACCTTGCGCGCGTTCGGCTTCATCACCGTCTGGCCCATCGATACCTGGCCGTCGCCCGCGACGACCACCTTCCCGCCGCGGCGCACCGACAGGATCGTCGTGCCGTGCCACACGGGCATGCTGCTATGTTCACTCATGGCGCGCGATGTAGGGTGGATGGCCGGCGTGGAACAGACCCCCGAGAGCGGCGACCGCGACGATCCCGGGGGTGAAACTTCTCGAACCTTGTGCATGCGCGCATAAAGTCTGCCGGCCGGGAAGTTTCGCGCCCCCATTCTACCGCCCCTGCGCCTTCCCCCATTCACGCGCCACGGTGTAGCCGAGGTAGCCGGTGCCGAAGAGCGCGTAGAGCGGCTCCGGAATGCCGGCGAGATAGGTGTTCATCCCGCCGGCGATCACCCGCGCCGTCGCCGGGCTGACCGCGGCGATGATCCCCATCGGGATCGACCAGAGCAGCAGCACATACATGACATAAAGGAAGCTCGGGCGCGCCCGGCTGGTCCAGGGATCGGGCGATTCCGCCTCCGCCAGCACGGCGGCCATCTGCGTCTTGATCCCGTCGAGTTCCTGCGACCCCTCAAGCCGCAGCAGTTCGCGCTTCGCCGCCTCGCGCGCCTTGGGATCTGGGATGATCTTGTCGAGAAGCCCGGCGACCGGGCCGATGATCGTGTCGAGCAATGCCATGAGCCTTCTCCTTCAGGCGAGGCGGTTGGCGAGCCAGCCGTAGAGGAACGCCTCGTTCGCGGGCCGCCGTTCGGCGAGGGTGAGGTAGCGTTCGCCCTGCAGCGCCTCGAGTGCCTTGAGCAGCACGGTTTCACCGGCCGCCCCGCGCGTCGCGAGGAAGCCGTCGAGCGCACCCAGCGTCTGCGGGCCGATGCGCCCGTCGATCAGCACGTCGGGATAATCGCGCGCGCCGCGATTGAGCGCGTTCAGCGCGCGCTGAAAGAAGCCGATCGCGACCGACGGCCCCATGTTGACGCCGGTGTCGAACAATTCCGCCGCGATCAGCGGCGCGCGCGTCGCGACATCGTCGATCCGCGGGCGCTGCCAATAGATACGGCGGTAGATGGCGGCGGCGGCCTCGCGCGCGAAATGGCGCATGTCGCCGGCATAGCCGTTGGCGCGCGCCACCGCCTCGGTAATGCCCCAGCGAGTCGCGCCGCCGCGGTCCGCCGGGTGATGAGTGTAGCCGCCTTCGCGGTCGATCACTGCGTCGATGAGATCGTCGATCATGGTCCTCTCCTGCGTGGGAACAGAAAGGGAACATAATCGGCTGGGCAGATGTAGGACAGCGGCGGGTGTCGGCGCAGGAGCCGCAACGGCCGCGGTTATCGAGCCCGCCCGCGCGGGAATGACGCCGGAGGTTCGGGGGAGGGGTCAGGCGATCTTGTGGTAGCTTTTAAACCAGTCGACGAAGCGGGGGATGCCGACCTCGATCGGAGTGGCGGGGGCAAAGCCGTGATCGCGCTGGATCGCGGTGATGTCAGCGTAGGTGGCGGGGACGTCGCCGGGCTGCATCGGCTCCAGGCTGCGCACCGCCTTGATGCCGAGCGCATCCTCCAGCACGTCGATCATGCGCAGCAGCGGTTCGGGCTTGTTGTTGCCGATATTGTAGACGCGGTGCGGCGGGATGCTGCCATCATCGATCGGCGGGCTGTCGGTCACTGCGATCACGCCTGAGACGATGTCGTCGATGAAGGTGAAGTCGCGGCTCATGTCACCATGGTTGAAGACGCGGATCGGCCGGCCGTTCAGGATCGCGTCGGCGAACAGCCACGTCGCCATGTCGGGGCGGCTCCATGGGCCGTAGACGGTGAAGAAGCGCAGGCCGGTGAGGGGCAGGCGATAGAGATGGGCATAGACATGGCCCATCAGCTCGTCCGCCTTCTTGGTCGCGGCATAAAGCGAGACGGGCGTATCGACCCGGTCGTCTTCCGCGAACGGCAGCTTGGTATTGCCGCCGTATACCGAGCTGGACGAGGCGTAGCTAATCGAGACAAGACCATCCAGGCCGCGGGCATATTCCAGCAGGTTGAGCTGGCCCACCACGTTGGACTGCACATAGGCGTGGGGATTGGTGATCGAGTAGCGCACGCCAGGTTGTGCCGCGAGATGGATGATGTGGGTGATCCGGTGCGGCGCGAGCGCGGCGGTGAGCGCCGCATTGTCGGCGATATCGACTTCGGCAAAGGTGAAGGCAGCGCCAGCGAGCGTCGCCAGCCGATCGCGCTTCAGCTGGACGTCGTAATAATCGTTGAGGTTGTCGATGCCGACGACCTGCTCGCCGCGATCCAGCAGCCGCCGCGCGACCGCGGCACCGATGAACCCGGCCGCGCCGGTGACGAGATAGGCCATATACTCCGCTTCCCTTGTCCGGCGTCGTCCGGCGCCGCCTATCGCATGAGGATTGCGGCGAGCTTAAGACAAATGCGGGAAAGCGGTGCGCCCCGGCGCCGATCGCAGCGCCGGGGCGGCAGGTTCAGGCCGCCTCGGCGAGGTCGGCCGGCAGGCGGATGAGATAATCGAACGCGGACAGCGACGCCTTCGAGCCTTCGCCCATGGCAATCACGATCTGCTTGTACGGCACGGTCGTGCAGTCACCCGCGGCAAAGATGCCCGGCCGCGAGGTTTCGCCGCGATGGTCGATCTCGATCTCGCCGCGGTTCGACAGCGCGACCGCATCCTTCAGCCATTCGGTGTTCGGGACGAGGCCGATCTGGACGAAGATGCCCTCCAGTTCGATCTCGTGCAGCGTATCGTTGTTGCGATCCTTGTAGGTGAGCGACGTCACCTTGCTGCCGTCACCCTTCACCTCGGTGGTGAGCGCGGAGGTGATGACCTTCACGTTCGGCAGGCTGGCGAGCTTGCGCTGAAGCACCGCGTCGGCGCGCAGCTCGCGATCGAATTCGATCAGCGTGACGTGCGCAACGATGCCGGCAAGGTCGATCGCCGCCTCGACGCCCGAATTGCCGCCGCCGATCACGGCGACACGCTTGCCCTTGAACAAGGGGCCATCGCAGTGCGGGCAATAGGTCACGCCCTTGTTGCGGTAGGCGTCCTCGCCCGGCACGTTCATCTGGCGCCAGCGCGCGCCGGTGGACAGGATCACGGTCCGCGCCTTCAGCGTCGCGCCGCTTTCCAGCGTCACTTCGTGGAGGCCGCCTTCCTGGCTGGCCGGGACCAGCTTCGCCGCCTTCTGCAAGTTCATCACATCGACGTCATAGTCGCCGACATGCTGTTCGAGCTGGGCCACCAGCTTGGGGCCCTCGGTGTGCGGGACCGAGATGAAATTCTCGATCGACATGGTGTCGAGCACCTGCCCGCCGAACCGCTCGGTCGCGATGCCGGTGCGGATGCCCTTGCGCGCGGCATAGATCGCCGCGGCCGCGCCAGCGGGACCGCCGCCGACCACCAGCACCTCGAACGGCTCCTTGGCCGAGATCTTCTCCGCGGTGCGCGCGACGGCGCCGGTATCGAGCTTGGCGAGGATCTGCTCCACGTCCATGCGGCCCTGCGCGAACGGCTGTCCGTTGAGGAAGATCGCCGGCACCGACATGATCTGTCGCGCCTCGACCTCGTCCTGGAACGCGCCACCTTCGATCGCGACGTGGCGGATGCGCGGATTGAGCACGCTCATGAGGTTCAGCGCCTGAACCACGTCGGGGCAATTCTGGCAGGTGAGCGAGAAATAGCTTTCGAACTGATAGTCGCCGTCGAGCGCCTGGACCTGTTCGATCACCTCCTGCGACAGCTTCGGCGGGTGGCCGCCGACCTGGAGCAGGGCGAGGACGAGCGAGGTGAATTCATGCCCCATCGGCACGCCGGCGAAGCGCACCCCGATGTCGGTGCCGACGCGGCGGATCAGGAACGAGGGGCGACGCTGATCGTCGTCGGCGCCCACCACGCTGACCTGATCAGACAGCGCGGCGATTTCATCCAGCAGTTCCAGCATCTCGCGCGACTTGGTGCTGTCGTTCGCGGATGCGACCAGCTCGATCGGCTGGCGGATGTTGGCAAGATACCCCTTGAGCTGGGTCTTCAGATTCTGGTCGAGCATCAAGAGCCCTCCTGTGATTGGTGGCTGCCGTCATGTCAGCGGTGCGGCCCCGCATCGGGGACAGGGGGAGACGCGGGGGGAGTTGCGCCGCACCGCTGGCATGAGGGCAGGTGAGGGAACGTCGTCGCCCCGGCCGGGTGGCCGGGGCCCATCCTTGTCCCGCTTACCGGGCGCGGGGGCGCGCCTGCGGGGTGGTGGATGCCGGGACGGGCCCGGCATGACGGCGTGGCTGGACGGGGCGGTTACGCTGCCCCGTCCAGGATCGTTGCGCGTGGGCTCAGATCTTGCCGACGAGGTCGAGCGACGGGGCGAGCGTGGTTTCACCCTCTTCCCACTTCGCCGGGCAAACCTCACCCGGGTGCGCCGCAATGTACTGCGCCGCCTTGATCTTGCGCAGCAGCTCGACCGCGTTGCGGCCGACGCCCTCGCTGGTGACTTCCATCAGCTGGATCACGCCATCCGGATCAACGACGAAGGTGCCGCGATCGGCCAGGCCCTGACCAGCGCGCAGGATGTCGAAATTGTTCGAGATCGTGTGGTTCTGGTCGCCCAGCATGGTGAACTTGATCTTGCCGATCGCCGGCGAGGTATCGTGCCATGCCTTGTGGCTGAAGTGCGTGTCGGTGGACACCGAGTAGATCTCGACGCCCATCTTCTGGAACGTCTCGTAATGGTCGGCGAGGTCCTCCAGCTCGGTCGGGCACACGAAGGTGAAATCGGCCGGATAGAAGAAGAACACCGCCCACTTGCCGCGCGTGTCCGCGTCGGTGACGGTGATGAACTTGCCATCCTTATAGGCCTGGGTCTCGAACGGCTTGATGGTCGTGCCGATAAGCGACATGCGTAACTCCTTGGGTGAATGCTCCCCCCAGATAGTGCGCCGCAGCGAGTGATCAAATCGTTTATCTTCGCTCTCGCTGATCGACTGCGTCGATCAGCAAGCGAATGAAACGATGCTGGTTGAGTGGCTTAGCCGATTACGCGCAAGTCGCTGGGCGCAATAGCGCCGCCGACCCGGATTAACATGCGCCGCAGCGCGTCAAAATGCGACAGGCCGATCGGCCGAATACCTGCGGAGCCGGCTTGCCGGGCGCCGATGTGCCACCTAGCCTCAGGGTTAACGGGGCGGGGAAACAGGATGTCGGAACGCGAGGTGGCGCTGATCACCGGAGTGACGGGGCAGGACGGGGCGTATCTGTCAGAGTTGCTGCTGGCGAAGGGCTATCACGTCCATGGCGTGAAGCGACGATCGTCTTCGTTCAACACGGGGCGGATCGAACACATCTATCAGGATCCCCACGAACAGGATCAGCGCTTTCACCTTCATTATGGCGACCTCACTGATGCGACCAATCTGATCAGGCTGGTGCAGCAGGTGCGCCCGAGCGAAATCTACAATCTGGCCGCGCAAAGCCATGTGCAGGTGAGCTTCGAATCCCCGGAATATACCGCCAACGCAGATGCGCTGGGCACGCTGCGGCTGCTGGAGGCGATCCGCATCCTGGGGATGGAGAAGACCACACGGTTCTACCAGGCATCAACGTCGGAGCTCTACGGCCTAGTGCAGGAAGTGCCGCAGCGCGAAACCACGCCTTTCTATCCGCGATCCCCCTACGGCGTCGCCAAATTGTACGGCTATTGGATCGTGGTGAACTATCGCGAGGCCTATAGGATGCATGCGTCGAACGGCATCCTGTTCAACCACGAAAGCCCGCTACGCGGCGAAACATTCGTCACCCGCAAGATTACCCGCGCGGCCGCCGCGATCAGGCTGGGGCGGCAGGAGCGGCTGTACCTGGGGAACCTCGATGCCCGGCGCGACTGGGGCCATGCGCGCGAATATGTCCGCGGCATGTGGATGATGCTGCAGCAGGACGAGCCCGACGATTATGTACTGGCGACGGGCGAGACGACGCCGGTGCGCCGGTTCGTCGAATGGGCGTTCGCCGATGTCGGGATCACATTGCGCTGGGACGGTGAGGGCGTGGCCGAGAAGGGCTATTGCGAGCGCAGCGGCGATTGCCGGGTGGAAGTTGACCCGCTCTATTTCCGCCCGACCGAAGTCGACCTGCTGATCGGCGACCCGCGCAAGGCGAAGCAAAAGCTGGGCTGGACGCACGAGACGCCGGTGCGTGACCTCGCGCGCGAAATGGTGCTCGCGGATCTGGAGGAGATGGAGACCGCCCCGATCGCCCGGGGCGCATGACATGCGCGCGGCACGGAACACGACGGGCCCAGCGGCATGATCGGCGCGCGGTATGAGCTGGCGGGCAAGCGCGTGTTCGTCGCCGGGCATCGCGGCATGGTCGGTTCCGCGCTGGTGCGTCGGCTCCGCGGGGAGCATTGCACCATCCTGACCATCGGTCGCGCCGACCTGGACCTGAAGGATCAGGCAGCCGTGCGCGCATGGTTCCGGGTGAACCGCCCCGACGCGGTCTTCGTCGCCGCCGCGAAGGTGGGCGGGATCCTGGCCAACGATCATCATCCCGCCGATTTTCTCCACGACAATCTGATGATCGCCGCGAACGTCATCGACGCGGCGTATCGCAGCGGCGTGGAGAAGCTGCTGTTCCTTGGCTCCTCCTGCATTTACCCCCGGCTGGCGCCCCAGCCGATCCGCGAGGACGCGCTGCTGACCGGGGCGCTGGAGCCGACCAACGAATGGTATGCGATCGCCAAGATCGCCGGGATCAAGCTGGCGCAGGCGTATCGGCGGCAGCATGGCTGCGACTTCATCTCCGCCATGCCTGCCAACCTGTACGGGCCGGGCGACAATTTCGACCTGCAATCAAGCCACGTGCTGCCGGCGCTGATCCGCAAGGCACATGAGGCGCGGGGGCAGGGCGCGGCGACGATGGAGATCTGGGGCAGCGGCACGCCGCGGCGCGAATTCCTGCACGTCGATGATCTGGCGGATGCCTGTGTGTTCCTGATGCGGGAATATTCAGGCGACGGCCCGATCAACGTCGGTTTTGGCGAGGACGTGACGATCCACGAACTGGCCAAGATGGTGGCGGACGCGGTCGGTTTTACCGGCACGATCGCTCGCGACGAAACAAAGCCGGACGGGACGCCGCGCAAGCTGATGGATTCGGGGATGCTTCGGGGCCTGGGATGGCAACCCAGCATCGCGCTTCGCGAGGGGATTGAGGCGACCTACCGCTGGTTTCTAGACGCCGAGGGGGCGGTGATAAGACTGGCGACACGAAACGAAACACGACATTAGCCCCCTCATCTGACAACAATCATGCGGGAATGGGGATGAACAAAGGCCAGGAGATCGCCGCCAGGGTCGAGGCGTTCGTGCGCGAGCGGATCGTCCCCTATGAGCGCGATCCGCGCTGCGGTTCGCATGGGCCGTCGGACGAACTCGTGCAGGAAATGCGCGGGCTGGCGCGCGAGGCGGGCGTTCTCACGCCGCACATCCTGCCCGATGGCGGTCATTTGACCCACCGCGAAACGGCGGACGTGCTGCGCGCCTCCGGCCTGTCGCCGCTGGGGCCGCTCGCGGTCAACGTGATGGCGCCGGACGAGGGCAACATGTACCTCCTCGGCCAGAAAGCGAGCCCGGAGCTGAAGGAACGCTTCCTGAAGCCACTGGTCAGCGGCGAGGCGCGCAGTGCCTTCTTCATGACCGAACCCGCAATGGACGGCGAGGGCGGCGGCGGCGCAGGGTCCGACCCGTCGATGATGCGCACCACGGCGGTGCGCGACGGCAACCATTGGGTCATCAACGGCCGCAAGACCTTCATCACCGGCGCGGATGGGGCGAAGGTCGGCATCGTGATGGCCAAGGCTGATGAGGGCGCGTCGATGTTCCTCGTCGACCTGCCCGATCCCGCCATTCGCATCGAACGCGTGCTCGACACGATCGACAGCTCGATGCCGGGCGGCCATTCGGTGGTGACGATCGACAATCTGCGCGTGCCGGCCGACCAGATGCTGGGCGACCCCGGCGACGGCTTCAAGCTGGCGCAGGTCCGGCTTGCGCCGGCGCGGCTGACCCATTGCATGCGCTGGCATGGCGCCTGCGCCCGCGCGCACGAGATCGCGACCGATTACGCCAACCGCCGCCACGCCTTCGGCAAGCCGCTGGTCGACCATGAGGGCGTCGGCTTCATGCTGGCGGAAAACCTGATCGACCTGAAGCAGGCCGAACTGATGATCGACTGGTGCGCCGACGTGCTCGACACCGGCGTGCTGGGCACGGTCGAAAGCTCGATGGCGAAAGTCGCGGTGTCGGAGGCGCTGATGCGTATCGCCGATCGCTGCGTCCAGGTGATGGGCGCGACCGGCGTCAGCGGCGACACGATCGTCGAGCAGGTGTTCCGCGAGGTCCGCGCCTTCCGCATCTATGACGGCCCCACGGAGGTTCACAAATGGAGCCTCGCGAAGAAGGTGAAGCGTGACTGGAAAGCTGCGCAGGGCGCCTGACCCCAAGTGTTTCCCCGCCGTACGCCGGGGCCGGCCGGGGGATCTTCCCGGGTGGGACAGCGCGCGCGACCGTTCATTCGCCGCATTGCCTGACGCGGCGCATGAAGGGGCGGCAGTCAGTGCTTGACCAGCCGCGCCGCTTCTTCTTCTCTCGCCACCATAATGCCGACCGAACGGCGCCCCGCGCATCCCACTGCCGGGGTCAAAAACATATTAGGAGAAACTGATGCTGGGGCTGATGCAGTCGGGGCAACTGACCGTCGATACCTTCCTCGACCATGCGGCCACCTGGCAGCCGACGCGCGAAGTCGTGTCGCGCGATGCCGCTGGCCTCGTCACGCGCAGCGATTATGCCGGCGTCCGCGACATCGCAAAGCAAGTGTCCGCGGCGCTGGCGCGCGCCGGCATCCGCCAGGGTGACCGCGTCGCGACGATGGGGTGGAACAGCCATCGCCATCTCGCCGCCTGGTATGGCGCGACGAACATGGGCGCGGTGCTCCACACGCTGAACCCGCGGCTGTTCCTGGAGCAGATCGTCTATATCGCCAACCACGCCGGTGATCGCATCCTGCTGGCCGATCCGAACTGCGCCGATCTTGTTGCGCAGTTGCTGCCGCAGGCGCCGTCGATCGAGCGGGTGATCTTCCTGTGCGACGCAGCCTCGATGCCGGCGACCGATTATGCCGCCACCGCGTTCGACGATTGGATCGCAGGCGAGCCGGCGGAATATGCCTGGGGCGGGTTCGACGAAAACCTCGCCTGCGGCCTCTGCTACACCAGCGGCACGACCGGTAATCCCAAGGGCGTGCTGTATTCGCACCGTTCCAATTATCTGCACACCATGCTGACGCTGCAGGCCGATGCGCTCGCGCTGTCGGCGCGTGACACGGTGCTGCTGGTGGTGCCGATGTACCATGCCAATGCGTGGGGCGTGGTCTATTCCGCCCCCGCCGTCGGTGCGAAGCTGGTGCTGCCGGGGCCGCGGATGGATGGCGAATCGATCTGCGACCTGATCGAGGCCGAGGGCGTCACCTATTCGGCGGCAGTGCCGACCGTGTGGCAGGGGCTGCTCCAGTATCTGCGTACATCGGGGCGGCGGATCGATTCGCTCCAGCGCGTGACCATCGGCGGGTCGGCCGTGCCCGAGGCGCTCGTCCGCGCCTTCCGCGATGAATTCGGCGTGGAAGTTACGCAAGGCTGGGGGATGACCGAGACATCGCCGCTGGCGACGCTGTCCACCCCCTCTGCCGAGGTAGCGGCGATGGATGACGACGCGCAGGTCGCGCACAAGATCAAGCAGGGCCGTCTGATGTGCGGGCTGAAGTTCAAGCTGACCGACGATGACGGCAACCCGCTGCCGCACGACGGCGAGACCTTCGGCCACCTCAAGATCAAGGGGCCGACGATCGTATCGTCCTATTTCGGCGGCGAGGGCGGCGAGATCCTGGATGGCGAGGGCTATTTCGACACCGGTGACGTCGCGACGATCGACGGGCGCGGCTATATGCAGATCACCGACCGGGCCAAGGATGTGGTGAAATCGGGCGGCGAATGGATCAGCTCGATCGAGATCGAGAATATCGCGGTCGGCCACCCCTCCGTCGCGATCGCGGCGGTGATCGGGGTGGCACACCCGAAATGGGACGAGCGCCCGATCCTGCTGTGCCAGCTCAATCCCGGCGAAGAAGCGACCGGCGACGACCTGCTCGCTTTCCTGGAAGGGAAGATCGCCAAATGGTGGATGCCCGACGACGTCGTCTTCGTCGACGAGATCCCGCTGGGCGCGACGGGGAAGATCGACAAGAAGCTGATCCGCCAGCGGATGGAAGGCTATGTTCTGGCGGTGACCGTCGACTAGGCCGGTGGGGCGGCGGAAGCGCTGCCCCCTCCGCCCCAGGAATACGCAACATCTGGGGCCGGCTACCCAATGGTGCAGGTGGGTGACGCAGCCGATGACGGGGCGGTTGGCGCGCGCTACAGACCGGCGATGATTTCGCGGCGATCCCTGCTGGTGACCGGAGGCGCTGGAGCCGGACTGGCGCTGGCCTGGGCGGTGTGGCCGCGCGACTATGCCGTCGACCTCGCGCCCGAGCGCAACGAGACCGCGATCGGCGCCTGGCTGAAGATCGCGCAAAACGGCCGGATCACCATCGCGGTCCCGCAGGCCGAGCATGGCCAAGGCGTGTACACCACGCTGCCGCAGATCGTGGCGGACGAATTGGGCGCCGACTGGCGAACCATCGGGGTTGAGGCGGCGCTGCCGGGGCCGACCTATGCCAATCCGATGGCGGCGGCCGCGCTGTTTAGTGGTGGGCTGTCGCATGTGCCCGACGCGGTCCGGCGCGAACATTGGATACGATCCGGGCTGGTGCTGACGGGGGGATCGACCTCCGTCCGGATGTTCGAGGCGCCGCTGCGCGAGGCAGGGGCGGCGGCGCGGGTGTTGCTGGCGAAGGCGGCGGCGGCGCGCTGGGGCGTCGACTGGGAGCAATGCGACACCGCAGACGGGTTGGTGGTCAACGGCAAGCAGCGGCTTCGCTTCGGCGATCTGGCCGCGGCGGCGGCGGCGTTTGACCTGCCAGAGGAACTGCCGCTGCGCTTTGGCGACGAAGGGCGGCTGACGGGCCAGTCGCTGCCACGGCTCGACGCGCCGGCTAAGGTGGACGGGTCGGTCAATTTCACCGCCGACGTTCGGCTGCCCGACATGGTCTTTGCCACGATTGCGCAGGGGCCTGCCGGCGGAGAGGCGGGTGGGACGGGCCGCAGCCGGCTGGTCCGGGTCGACAAGCAGGCCGCCGATCGCGTGCGGGGCGTGACCGGGGTGGTCGAGAACCCGCATTGGGTAGCCGTCATCGCCAACACCAGCTGGGCCGCGATCCAGGGCCTCGCGGCGCTTCGCCCGCGGTTCGAGACGCGCGGGACACTGGCCGAGACATCGACGATCGATGCGGGGCTGGAGGCGGCGTTCGACCGGGCCGGCCTGGCGTTTGTGCGACAGGGCGAGGCGGCGGACACGCTGAGCGGCGATGTGGCGCGCGCCAGCTACGTCATCGGCCCGGGCGTCCATGCCTCGCTGGAGACGCCGTGCGCGACGGCGTGGTGGCACAGCGACCGGCTGGAGCTATGGGCGCCGACGCAGGCACCCGGCCTCGCCCGTGCCGCAGCGGCGCGCGCCATCGGGGTGCCGGAACAGGCCGTCACCATCCACCCGATGATGATCGGCGGATCGTTCGGCCGCGCGCTCGATCATGAGGCGGTGGAGCAGGCGGCGATCCTGGCCGCAACGCTGCGGCGGCCGGTGCAACTGGTCTGGACCCGGCGCGAGGCGACGTTGCACGACCGCTTCGGCGCACCGGCACGGGCGCGCATGGCGGCGCGGCTGGCGAGTGACGGGCGGATCCTCGACTGGCAGGCGCGGATCGCCACGCCAGCGACAGGCGCCGCGCTGGCCCGTCGCTTGATCGGCCATGATGCGCTGGCGCGATCGACGATGTTCCTGCCCGAGCAGGCTGACGGTTATGCAATGGCCGGCGCGCTGCCGCCCTATCGGTTTCCGGCAGCGTCGATCCTTCACCACCCAGCCGATATTCCGCTGACCGTGGGTCACCTGCGTGGTGGGGCGGACCGCGCCAATGCGTTCTTCACCGAATGCTTCATCGACGAACTGGCGCATCGCAGCGGCACCGAACCGATGTCCTACCGGATCGGGATGCTGGGCCATGATCCGCAACTGGCACGGTGCCTCAGCACCGCCGCGGCGCTGGGCGAATGGGACGGCGGGCGCGCCGGCAGCGGGCAGGGGCTCGCCTGCCACGCCATGGCCGGCAGCCGCATCGCGTTGCTGGCAGAGGCGCAGCATGACGGCAGCGGCGGCGTGAAGGTCGACCGGATCGTCGCTGCGGTGGATTGCGGCCGCGCGATCAACCCCGATATCGTCCGCCAGCAGGTGGAAGGTGGCATTTTGCTAGGGCTGGCGCTGGCCACCGGGCGCGCGCCCCGCTTCACCGCGGGGCTGGCCGACACCTGTACGCTGGGCGACCTGCGGCTGCCGCGACTGGCCGACACGCCGGAGATCACCGTCGAACTGATCCCCAGTCGGAGCGATCCGGGCGGGGTCAGCGATCTGGGTGTCGTGGCGGTCGCACCCGCCATCGCCAATGCGCTGGCCGCCGGCGCCGGCAACCGCCCGCGCACCCTGCCGTTTGGAGCATCATGACCCCGCCCCCCGATCATCCCCCGATAGCGCCGCGCCGGATCGGTGTGCTGCTGATCAACCTCGGCACGCCCGACGCGCCCGACCCGCCGGCGGTGCGCCGCTATCTCGCGGAGTTCCTGTCCGACCGGCGCGTCGTGGAGATCCCGCGGCTGATCTGGCAACCAATCCTGCGCGGGGCGGTGCTGACCACCCGGCCGAAGAAATCGGCGCATGCCTATCAGCAGGTGTGGCGCGAGGATGGATCGCCGCTCGCCGCGATCACCCGCGCGCAGGCGCTGGCGCTGGTCGATGACTTTGGTCCGCACGTGACGGTGGATTATGCCATGCGCTACGGCCGTCCCGCGATCGGCGACCGGATTCAGGCGCTGAAGGATGCAGGGTGCGACCGCATCCTGCTGGCGCCGCTGTACCCGCAATATTCGGGCGCGACGACGGCGACGGCGAACGACAAGGCCTTTGCCAAGCTCGCGCAAATGCGCTGGCAGCCGGCGATCCGCACGCTGCCGCCGTATCACGATGACCCCGCCTATATTGGCGCGCTGGCCACGTCAGTGCGCGAGCAGATCGCCGCATTGCCCTTCACGCCCGACGCGCTGCTCGCCAGTTTCCACGGGATGCCCGAGCGCACGCTGCGACTGGGCGACCCCTATCATTGCCAGTGCCAGAAGACCGCGCGGCTGCTGGGCGAGGCGCTGGGGCGTGAGGTGACGATCACCTTCCAGTCACGTTTCGGCCGGGCACGTTGGCTGGAGCCGGCAACCGATGTGGTGCTGGCCGGCCTGCCCGAGCGCGGCATCCGCAAGGTCGCGATCGTCGCGCCGGGCTTCTCCGCCGATTGCCTGGAAACGCTGGAGGAACTGGCGATCCGCGGGCGCGAGACGTTCATCGAGGCGGGCGGCACCGACTTTGCCTATCTGCCGTGCCTGAACGACAGCCCGGTCGGACTTGATTTGTTACGAACGCTGATCCGCCGCGAGCTTGAAGGCTGGTTGCCCGTCTCCTAGCGTTTGCCGTCACTGCGAACGAGGGAGGGCGTTGATGGGCCGGGTTGCGATTGTCACGGGCGGCACGCGGGGGATCGGAGAAGCCATCAGCGTCGCGCTGCGCGACACGGGGCTGACCGTCGCCGCCAATTACGCCAGCGACGACGCGCGCGCGGCGGACTTCGCCGAGCGTACCGGCATCCGCGCCTATCGATGGGACGTCGGCGACCATGACGCTTGCCTTGCCGGGGTGGCGCAGGTTGAGGCGGAGCTCGGCCCGGTCGACGTGCTGGTCAACAATGCCGGGATCACCCGCGACGGCACGTTGATGAAGATGACCTACCAAATGTGGAAGGAGGTCATGGACACCAACTTGGGCGGTTGCTTCAACATGGCCAAGGCCGTGTTTCCGGGGATGCGCGAGCGGCAATGGGGCCGGATCGTCAACATCGGATCGATCAACGGCCAGGCCGGGCAATATGGCCAGGTGAACTATGCCGCGGCGAAGAGCGGGATCCATGGGTTCACCAAGGCGCTGGCACAGGAGGCTGCGCGCGTCGGCGTGACCGTCAACGCGATCGCGCCTGGCTATATCGACACCGACATGGTGGCAGCTGTGCCGGCCGACGTGCTGGACAAGATCGTCGCCAAGATCCCGGTCGGGCGGCTGGGCAAGGCGCAGGAGATTGCGCGCGGGGTCGTCTTTCTCTGTTCCGAGGACAGCGGGTTCGTCACGGGATCGACGCTGAGCATCAACGGCGGCCAGCACATGTACTGACCGCCGCGCGCCGGTGGCTAGCCCACCAGCGCGAGCAGTCGCCGCGCGCTTTTCAGGTGCGGGGCGTCGATCATCTTGCCGTCGAGTTGCAGCGCGCCGGCGCCGGGATTCGCCTCGAACGCGGCGATGACGGCGCGGGCGTGGGCGAGTTCGGCCTCGCTGGGGGTGAAGGCCTGGTTGATGACGGCGACCTGGGTGGGGTGGATCGCGAGCATCCCGGTGAAGCCGTCGCGGCGGCCACGCGCGGCGTAGGCGGCGAGGCCGTCGAGGTTGCGGAAATCGGGGTAGACCGTTTCGATCGCGGGGACGCCGGCGGCGTGGGCACCGAAGAGGGTGAGCGCGCGGACGACGCGATAGGGATCGGTGTAGCTGCCGTCCTCCTCGCGCGCGCTGGTCGCGCCGATCGCGGCGGGGAGATCCTCCGCACCCCAGGTGATGCCGGCGAGCCGGCCGGCGACGCTGCCGAAGGTGCCGAGCTGGAACACCGCCGCCGCCGTCTCGCTGGCGACGGGGAGGATCGCGTAATCGCCGGGCAGGCGATCGGTGAGCGTGGCGACGGAGGACGCGCCCTCCGCCTTGGGCAGGACGACGCCGTCGAGCGCGAGGCCGGCGAGCGCCTCCAGATCGGCGGCGACCTCGTCACTGTCGATCGGGTTGATGCGCACGAAGATGGCCGGGCCGTCGTCGCGCGGCGCCTCGATCCAGGCGCGGACGGCGGCGCGCGCCTCGGGCTTGCGATCCGGGGCGACGGCATCCTCGAGGTCGAGGATCAGCGCGTCGGCGCCGGTTGCGACCGCCTTGGGGAAGCGTTCCGGCCGGTCGCCGGGGACGAACAGGAGCGATCGCAACTTCATTTACCCATCTCCGCAAGCTTGCGTTCCCAGGCGAGCGCATCGCGCACGATGCCGTCGAGATCGGCGCGCCTGGGCTGCCAATCGAGCGCGGCGAGGATCGCGCCGTTGTCTGCCACGAGTTCGGCGGGATCGCCGGCGCGGCGGCCCTCGATGCGGCGCTCGATCGTCATGTTGGTGACGCGGTCGACCGCGTCGAGCACTTCGAGGACCGAGAAGCCGCGGCCATAGCCGCAGTTGAAGGTGAAGCTTTCGGTCGGCGCGGCGATCAGCTGCTTCAGCGCGGCGACATGCGCGTCGGCGAGATCGGACACGTGGATGTAATCGCGCACGCCGGTGCCGTCGCGGGTGGCGAAATCGGTGCCGAAAACGCCAACCGCGGCGCGCTTGCCGGTCGCCGCCTCGACCGCGATCTTGATGAGGTGGGTGGCGCCGACGGTGGACTGGCCGCTGCGCGATTGCGGATCGGCGCCCGCGACGTTGAAATAGCGCAGCGCGCCATAGTTCATCGGATGCACCGCAGCGACATCGCGCAGCATCGCCTCAGTCATCAGCTTCGACATGCCATAGGGGTTGATCGGCGCTTGCGGATCGGCCTCCGTGATCGGCACCCTGGTCGGGTTGCCGTAGGTCGCGGCGGTGGAGGAGAAGATGAAGTGCGGGACGCCCTCCGCCACCGCGCTTTCGATCAGGCTGCGCGTGGCGGCGGTGTTGTTGCGGTAATATTTGAGCGGGTTCTCGACCGATTCCGGCACCACGACCGAGCCGGCGAAATGCATGATCGCGCGGACGTTGTGCTGACGGATCACGTCGCGCACGCCCGGATTCTCGACTGCGATGTTGACGAAGGCCGCGCGCGGATCGATCGCCCAGTCGAATCCGGTGACGAGATTGTCGATCACCACCACGTCATGGCCGGCATCGAGCAGCGCGAGCACCGCGTGGCTGCCGATATAGCCGGCACCGCCCGTCACCATCACCTTGCCGCCCAAAGTCTCGCCGCCAAGCGCCATGTCGATCTCCCTCTTTGCGCGGGACCTAGCGGCTTCCTACATTGGCCGCAAAGGAGACTGCATCCATGACCGAATATGCGACGCTTGCCGGTGGCTGCTTCTGGTGCACCGAGGCCGTGTTCAAGGACGTGATCGGCGTGGAAAGCGTCGAGAGCGGCTATATCGGCGGCACCGTGCCCAACCCGACGTACAAGCAGGTGTGCAACGGCGATACCGGCCATGCCGAAGCGATCCGGGTCGGCTTCGATCCGCAGCAGATCAGCTATGGCGACCTGCTCGACATCTTCTTCGCGACGCATGATCCGACGCAGCTCAACCGCCAGGGCAATGACGTGGGCACGCAGTATCGCTCGGCCATCTTCCCGATGACGGTGATGCAGGAGGAGCAGGCGAACCAGGCGATCGCCCGGGCGCAGGCCGACCATGACAAGCCGATCGTCACCACGGTCGAATATGCCGATGAATGGTATCCGGCCGAGGATTACCACCAGGAATATTGGAACGGCGAGGGGCAGCGGAACCCCTATTGCATGGCGGTGATCCCGCCCAAGCTGCAGAAGCTGCGCAAGAGCTTCGCGGCGCGCTCGAAGGCGGCGACCGTCACCGCCTGATCAGCGCGATTAGCGATGCGCGGCGCGGCGCAGGCGATCGTTGATCGCCGCGCCGATGCCGCTGTCGGGCACGGAGGCGATGGCGATGCGCGGGGGCGCGACGGCGTCGGCGCGGTGAAGCGCATCGAACAGGCGCGCGGCGGCCTCTACGGGATCGCCGGTGGCGGACAGCGTGTCGTCGCCTGCGATCTCACCGAAACCGATCAGCCATTCGTCGCCGTCACGCTGGGTCGCGTTGAGGCGCAGCGGCTTGGCGGGCGCATAATGGGTGGCGAGCTGGCCCGGGGCGGTGACGTTCGCGCTGGGGGCGGCGGCTGACAGGCCGAGCTGTTCGGCGGTGATCGGGCCGGGGCGCAGGATCGCGCCGTTTCCGACGCCGAAACCCACGATGGTGGATTCGAGGCCGGCGGTCGTCGGCCCGTCGTCCAGGATCAGCGGCACGCGGTTGCCGAGGCTGGCGGCGACGTGTTCGGCGCGGGTCGGGCTGATCGCGTTGCTGGCATTGGCTGACGGAGCGGCGAGCGGGCGGGCGGAAGCGCGCAGCAGCGCCTGCATCGCGCGGTGGGCGGGTACCCGGAGCGCGATGGTGTCGAGGCCGGCGGTGACCAGGCCGGCGATCCCCGCATCCGGGCGCAGCGGCAGGACGAGGGTGAGTGGGCCGGGCCACCAGCGATCCGCCAGCGCACGCGCAGATCCGTCGAACAGCGCGATCCGCTCCGCCGCCGCGCGATCGGGCAGGTGGACGATCAGCGGGTTGAAGCTGGGCCGGCCCTTGGCGGCATAGATCCGCGCGACCGCGTCGGCATTGGTTGCGTCGGCGGCGAGCCCATATACCGTTTCCGTCGGCACGGCGACGATCCCGCCAGCGCGGATCAGCGCCGCCGCCTCGGTGATCGCCGCATCACCAAAGGGCAAAATTCGAGGGATTTGAGCCGTCATCGCCGGACGGTATAGCGGCGCGACACTGGAGAAGAACATGCCTTACACCGCCCCGGTCGCCGAGCAGCGTTTCGTACTCGAGCATATCGTGCGTATCGCCGAGCTTGCCGCTACGGAACGCTATCATTCCGCCAGCCCCGATGTGATCGAGGCGGTGCTGGAGGGAATCGGGCAGCTGGCGCAAGGCGAATGGGCGCCGCTGGCGCGCGCTGGCGATACGGTCGGCGCCAAGTGGACGCCGGACGGCGTGGTGATGCCTGACGGCTACAAGGCGGCGTACAAGGCCTATGTCGAGGGCGGCTGGGGCACGATCGGCGTGCCGGAGGAATTCGGCGGGCAGGGGCTGCCGTTTGCCGTGCAATGCGCGGTGCTGGAGACGCTGGGCAGCGCCAACATGGGCTTTGCGCTGGCGCCGATCCTGTCGGTGGGCGCGATCGAGGCGTTGCAGCATCATGGCACGCCCGAACAGCAGGCGACGTGGCTACCCAAGCTAGCGACCGGCGAGTGGACCGGCACGATGAACCTGACCGAGCCGCAGGCGGGCAGCGATGTCGGCGCCCTGCGCGCCACCGCCACGCCGCGCGGCGATGGCACCTATTCGATCAAGGGCACCAAGATCTTCATCTCGTTCGGCGACCATGACCTGGCCGACAACATCGTTCACCTGGTGCTCGCGCGGACGCCCGATGCACCCAAGGGGACCAAGGGCATCTCGCTGTTCCTGGTGCCCAAGGTGCGCAGCGACGGCACGCCCAACGACGTTCGCGTCGTCTCGATCGAGCACAAGATGGGGCTTCATGCCTCGCCGACCTGCGTGCTTTCGTTCGGCGACCATGACGATTGCGTCGGCGAACTGATCGGCGCGGAGTTCGGCGGCATGCGCGCGATGTTCACGATGATGAACAATGCGCGCCTCAACGTCGGTTTGCAGGGCGTGCAGGTAGCCGAGGCCGCGACGCAGAAGGCGGTGGAATATGCCCGCGAGCGAATCCAGGGCGCGCGCGAGGGCAAGGCCGCGGCGATCATCGAGCATCCCGACGTTCGCCGTATGCTGATGCGGATGAAGGCGCAGACGCAGGCCGCGCGCGCCTTGGTCTATTATGCCGCGGGGCAGGTGGACCGCGCGAACCTGGGCGATGCGGCGGCGCGCGACCGGCTGGAGATCGCGACGCCGCTGGCGAAGGCGCATGGCACCGACATCGGTAACGAGGTCGCGAGCCTCGGCGTGCAGGTTCATGGCGGCATGGGCTATATCGAGGAGACGGGTGCGGCGCAGTTCTTCCGCGATGCGCGTATTACCCCGATCTACGAGGGGACGAACGGCATCCAGGCGGCAGACCTCGTCGGCCGCAAGCTGTCGCTGTCCAACGGGGCGGCGTTCGCAACGCTGATCGAGGATCTGCGGAGTGCCTCTCATCTCGCGCTGGGCGACCTGGTCGATGCGTGCGACGCGGTCGGCCGGCGGTTGCAGACGGCGGATGCCGACGATCGGCTGGCGGCGAGCTATCCGTTCCTGACGATGCTGTCGGTCGCGACCTGCGGCTGGCTGCTGGAGCGGGAAGCGGCCGAGGCCGGCGACGATGCTTTCGGTAAGGCAAAGAAGGCGGTGGTCGCCTTCTATCTCGACCAGATCGTGCCCGAGGCGCTGGGCTTGCGCGCCGCGGCCGAGGCGTCGGCGGCGCCGCTCTATGCACTCGAGGCGGAGGCGTTTGCCGCATGAGCCTGCCTTTCAACCTGCCCGCCTATCTCGAGCGTATCCGCCTGCCGGCACGTGCGACGGTCGATCACCACGGCCTGGCCGCGGTGCAGCGCGCGCATCGGCTGGCGATCCCGTTCGAAAACCTCGACGTGCCGCTGGGGCGCGGGATCGACATTTCGTCGGACGCGGTGTTCGGCAAGCTCGTTGTGGCGGGGCGTGGCGGTTATTGCTTCGAGCATAATCGGCTGTTCCTTGATGCGCTGGAGGCGCTGGGGTTCGAGGCGCGGCCGCTGCTGGCGCGGGTCTGGCTGAACGGCGGCGGGGTGCCGCCCAAGACGCATACGCTGAGCCTCGTCACCTTCGGCGATGAGCAATGGATCGCCGACCCGGGCTTCGGCGGCAGCTACACCCCGCCGCTGCCGCTGGTGGATGGCGCCGAGGCGGAAGCGCCCGACGGGGCGACGTTCCGGCTGACGCGCGATGCCGAGCATGGCTGGATGCTGCTGCGCGATGGCCATAGCGCCACGACCGATGGCCGCGGCGGGGGCGAGGGGTTCCAGCCGCAGTACAGTTTCACCACCGACACCGTGTGGCCGGTGGATCTGGAGCTGTCGAACCGCTGGACGTCCACCGCGCCGGACACGCGCTTCACGACATTGAAGGTGGTGAGCATCGTGCTGCCGCATGGCCTCGCGACGCTGACCGATCGGCAGTATCGCCGGCGGGCGGGCGAGGAAGAGACGGCGGCGGTGATCGAGGATCCGCGCGTCTATCGCATGCGGCTGAGCATGATGTTCGGCATCGATCTGTCGAAGGAGGATGTCGCGGCGCTCGGGCTGTTCTGAGCGGCGCGTCCGAAAGAGCCGATACATGAACGCCGCGGTCCTGATGGAGCCGCGGCGTTCGAGAATATGGATTCCCGCCTTTGCGGGTTCAGGCGTCGACCTCGATCACGCCGTCGCTCAGTTCCTCGGTGAACAGCGACTTCACCACATCGTCGCGGGCGGTGAGCGTCGCGCGCTGGTTCACATAGCCCTTGTCGGTGATCTCACCGGCGTCGATCGACGGGGGCGTGCGCAGGATGGCGAAGCGGCGGACGCGGCGCGATGAGCCGCCGGCGGTGGCGTTGAACGCCTCGAGCTTCTCCTTCACCAAGCCCTCAAGCGTCGGAATCGGATCGGCACCGGGCGATGCCTCGGCCAGCGTCTGTAGCGCGGCTTGCGATGGCCAGGCGAGGATGGCGATATAGGGCTTGTCCTGCCCCGCGATCACCACATCCTGAATGTACGGCGAGCAGGCGGCGCAGATGTCCGGGCGAAGCGTGCCGACCGAGACCCAGGTGCCGGTCGACAGTTTGAAATCCTCGGTCACGCGGCCGTCGAACACAAGGCCGAGCTCGGGCCGCTCGGGATCGATGAACTTCGCCGCGTCGCCCAGCATGTAGAAACCTTCCTCGTCGAAGGCCGCTGCGGTCTTTTCCGGGTCATTGTGATAGCCTCTCGTGACGGTCGGACCCTTCACGCGGACTTCCAGCTTGGCGCCGTTGGGCACGAGCTTGAGCGTCGAGCCCGGCAGCGGCAGGCCGATGAGGCCGACGCGTTCCGATGCCCAGTGAACGACGGTGACGCCCAAGGTTTCCGTCGCGCCGTACATGGTGGTGAAGGGCATGCGCTCACCCGTCTCGGCGATCGCCAGCGCCTGCATGCGATCATAAAGGTCGTCGGACAGCGTGGCGCCGCCATAGCCCATGCCGCGCAGGTTGCGGAAGAACGCCTGCCTGAGCGTCGGGTCGCGCTCCATCGCGTCGGCCAGCATGGCGAAGGCGACGGGGGCCGACCCGAAGCTCATCGGTGAGACTTCGCGCAGGTTGGCGATCGTCGTCTCGAACATGCCGGGCACCGGCTTGCCCTCGTCGATGTAGAGCGTCCCGCCGCCGGCGATATTGGCGTTGAAGTGGATCGTGCCCGCCGAAATGTGATTCCACGGCATCCAGTCGAGCGAGATCGGATGATCGACCGGATCGGGATCATCACGCAGACCTTCGGACGCGGCGATCAGATTGACGAACATGCCCTGATGCTGCGGCACGCCCTTTGGCATGCCGGTAGAGCCGGAGGTGAACAGGAATTTGCCAACCGTCTCATGCGTCAGCGCATCGCGCGCTTCGTCCACCGCCGGGGTCGCCACCGTGCCGGTCAGTTCCGAGAAGGCGATCGTGCCCGCATCGCCATCCATCGATACGAAGGTCAGCGAAGGATCGAGGGCGCGCAGCGTAGCGAAGGCACGTTCGAACTGTGCCGCGTTTTCCGCAAAGACGATGCGCGGGCGAACGGTGTTGAAGCAATGTTTGAGCTTGGCGTGATCGGTCGAGATCAGGCTGTACGCCGGGCTCAAGGGGGCGATCGGCACGCCGGCGGTGAAGCAGGCGAGCATCAGGATGCCATGCGCGACCGAATTGCCGCTGAGGCACATCACCGCATCGTTCGCGCCAAGGCCCTGATCGAGCAGCCATTGCGCGACGCTGTCGGCGGCCTTTTTCCCATCGGCATAGCTGACGCCCTGCCACGGGCCATGGCCGGGCGCGCGCTGCATCAGCCAGGGGCGATCGGGGTGGAGCGACGCCCGCTCCGCCATGAGGTGCGGGATCGAGCGGGCCGGCGTGCCCATCGCGTGATTCGAGCTGATCAGGATGGAGCCATCGGGGCGATGCTCAACGGTGATGTCCGGGCCCTTCTGCGGCAGACGGCGGAAGGGGGGCGGGCTGGTAACGGCGGGCGCGGTTGCCATCGGATCTCTCTCCTAATTTTGATCCGATATAAGCCAGCCGTATTACTTTCGCCTAGCGCTGAATTGCCTTGGCTTTCCCACCCTCGCGCACGGCGACGCGGACGAGGACGGCAGTGGACAGGAGGATCGCCGAGACAAGCCCGCCGATCGCGAGCAGGCCGGCGCTGGTGATATCGAGACTAGCGCCAATCCGCGCGCGCTTGCCGGCGCGGATCGTGGCGGTGGCGTGGTGATGCGGTGGTTTGGCCATGGGTGCTTAACGCCGACACGCGGGCGCGGGTTCAGCAGAGCGGTGATCGGTCCGCCCGCCAAGCTTGGCGGGGTAGCGTGCGGACGCTACGCACCGCTGCGAGACAAAGGGAGGGAGAGCGATGGAGCAGTTCGAGGGCTGGACGCCGGTGGAAGCGGTGCAGACGGATGATCTGGTCGCCGCGCCACTGCGCCGTCTGGCCGCGCTGTTCGATCATGACGGCGCACATTGGCCGGCGGACGCGCTGCCGCCGCTCGCACATTGGCTGTATTTCCTGCCCGAGGCTCCGCAATCGACGATCGGCACCGATGGCCATCCGGCGCGCGGCGCCGCGCTGCCGCCGATCGACGCGCCGCGCCGGATGTGGGCGGGGGGACGGCTCACCTTTCATGCGCCGCTGCCGATCGGCGCGAAGGCCGTGCGGCGAAGCATCGTCACGGACGCGCGCGTGAAGGACGGGCGGTCGGGGCGGCTGACCTTTGTCACGGTGCGCCACGACATCCTGGTCGATGGCAAAACGGCGATCGTCGAGGAACAGGATCTGGTGTTTCGCGGCGCAGGCAACGGCACGCCGCCGCCGGCCCCGGCCGGTCCCCGCGTCGCGCAGGTGCAGCAGGCGGTGCAGTTCGATGCGACGGCGCTGTTCCGTTTCTCCGCGCTGACGTTCAACGCGCACCGCATTCATTACGACCGGCCCTATGCGATCGAGGAGGAGCAGTATCCCGATCTGGTGGTGCATGGTCCCTATCAGGCGATGCTGCTGGCCGATCACCTGCTGCGCCAACGGCGGGGCACGCGGCTGACGCATTTCTCCTTTCGCGGGGCGCGCCCGCTGTTCGTCGATCGTCCGGCGGCGCTGAACCTGGCGGGGGAGAGCAAGGTGGCGCTGTGGACTACGGATCAAGATGGCTGCGCGTGCATGGAGGCCGAGGCGCAGACCGCCTGACCCGCGCGCTCAGTTCGGCATCGGTCCTGCGATCAGCAGCGGATCGATCCGCGCGTCGCGCCACTTCATTGCCCAGTGCAGGTGCGGGCCGGAGGCGCGGCCGGTGGCGCCCACCGCGCCGACCGACTGCCCCTGCCGCACCCGCGCGCCTACCGGCACGTCGATCCGCGACAGGTGGAGGAAGGCGCTGTTCAGCCCCATGCCGTGATCGATGATGAGGAGGTTGCCCTCCAGCGTGAAGGGCGACGCCGCGGCCAGCACCACCACCCCGTCCGCCGGTGCCATCACCGGCGTGCCGGTGGGCCGGGCGACGTCGACGCCCGAATGATAGGAGCCGGGCTCCCCACGATAGATGCGCTGGGCGCCGAACAGGCCGGAGATGCGGCCGGTGACCGGCCAGGTCAGTGGCTGTCGCCAGCCGTCCACGGGCGAATCGATCGCTCGGGCCGCCGCGATGCGGGCGAGCTCCTCGGGGCGGCGGCGCTGGAATTCGGCGCTGGGCACCGGATATTTGGCAACGCGATCAAGCCGTTCGATCCGCCACGCACGAGGTGCCACCGCGATCGTGCGGCTGACCGTGCGACCATCGCGCAACCGCGCCTCCAGCGTGGCGACCGGGCCAGCGTCACGATCAAAGGCGATCAAGAAGCGGCGGTCGGGCGCGAGCGGAACCGCCTGGCCGTCGAGCGTGAGGCTTTCGGTGCCCTCAGGAGCGGTGCCGAGCGTCAGGCCGCCCTGGTTCGCCGGACCGTCGACGCTGATGATTGCCGGCGGTAGCGGAGCCGCGCGCGCAGGGGCGGGCTGGGGTGCGGGCCGCGCGGGTGCGGGGCGGGATGCGGCCGCAGATGGGCCGGCCGGCGGGACGCAGCCCGCCAGCGTCAGCGCGATGATCAGCCCGCGCCGCCAGCGCATCATTGCGGCGCCATCGCCTCCGATGCGAGTGCGGCCGAGGCAAAGGCGCGCTGCGATGCGACGTCCCAATAGCGCAGATCCTCGATCGCGATCCGGGCACCGCTGACGGCGCAGGTGACATGATCGCCCGGCGTCAGGACACGGAAGCCGTTGGCCATATAGTGCAGGCGGGCGGGGCGATCGGTATTCGACATCAACATCTCTATCTCCCTAGAACAGCGTCGGCTGTTCCGGCTTCTTCGACGGATAGGAGCGAGCGCGCGCGCCCTCAACCTTTGCATCCACCGCGGCATCGGCGAATTTGAGCGTCAGCTCACCAGCCGAGCGGGCGGCAGCGGCGGTGGTGAGTGTTGCGCCTGCACGGTCGGTCACGCGGGCATAGCCGCGCGCGAGCGGCGCATCGGGATCGACCGAGGCGAGCAGCCGGCCGAGATCCTCCAGCCGCTGCCGCGCGCCATCCAGCCGCTGCTGAAGCAACGCCGGGCGCAGGATCGCGCCGGTGCGATCCAGTTCGCCGCGGGCCCGGACCACGCGGCGTTCGAGCCCACGATCGAGCCGTGCGCCCAGATCGTCGGTGCGCTGGCGCTGCGGCCCGAGCAGCCGGTCGCGCGTGGGTAGAAGCCGCACCATCGCGTCGAGCCGTTCGCGTCCGCGATCGATATAGCGGCGCGCGCACCGTTCGGTCCGCTGCGCATGTGCCGCGACGGTGAGTCGCAGGTCGGCGAGGACCGGCACGGCCAGTTCCGCCGCGGCGGTGGGCGTCGGCGCGCGCAGATCGGCGGCGTAATCGCACAAGGTGGTATCGGTCTCGTGTCCGACGGCGGAGATGATCGGGATCGAGCAGGCGGCGACCGCGCGGACCACCGGTTCCTCGTTGAAGGCCCACAGATCCTCGATCGAGCCCCCGCCGCGTGCGACGATGACCAGATCGGGACGCAAGTGATCGGGCAGCGAATCGAACCCGCGAACGGCGGCGGCGATCTCGTTCGCGGCGCCATCGCCCTGCACCTTCACCGGCCATACGATCACATGGCTGGGGCAGCGATCCTCCAGCCGGTGGATGATGTCGCGGATCACCGCGCCGGTGGGGGACGTCACGACGCCGATCCGCTGCGGCAGATAGGGCAGTGCGCGGCGTGCCTTTGACTTGGCGAACAGCCCCTCGGCGTCGAAGCGCGCCTTGTTGCGTTCGAGCAGCGCCATCAGCGCGCCCGCGCCGGCAAGCTCCATCCGCTCGATGATGACCTGATATTTGGAGCGGCCGGGATAGGTGGTGAGGCGGCCGGTGGCGATCACCTCGATCCCGTCCTCCGGCCGGAACGCGAGCGCGGCGGCCTGGCCCTTCCAGATCACGCCGTCGATCACCGCGGCGTCATCCTTCAGGCAGAGATAGCAATGGCCTGACGCCACCCGCTTGAACCCCGAAATCTCGCCGCGCAGGCGGACATGGCCGAATTCGCCCTCCACTACGCGCTTCAGCCGGGCGGACAGCTCGCCCACCGACATCGCGGCTGCGTTGTCCCCAGGCACCGGGTCCGCTACGAGCCGCGCGGAAACGTCAAATAAGGGGTCGGGCATGAACGTCCTGCTGATCGGATCGGGCGGGCGCGAGCACGCTCTGGCATGGAAACTCGCGCAGTCTGAGCGCTTAGATACGCTCTATGCCGCGCCCGGCAACCCCGGCATCGCCCAGCATGCGACGCTTGCCGCGCTGGAGGTGACGGATCACCGCGCGGTGATCGATTTCGTCCGTCGGCACAGCATCGGTCTGGTGGTGATCGGGCCGGAACAGCCGCTGGTCGACGGGCTGGCGGATAATGTGCGCGCGATCGGCGTGCCGGTGTTCGGGCCGGGGCGCGAGGCGGCGAAGCTGGAGGGGTCGAAAGGCTTCACCAAGGATTTGTGCGCGCGGGTCGGCATCCCGACCGCGCGCTATTTCCGCGTCACCAGCCGCGACGGCGCGCTCGCCTGCCTCGACGATTTCGCGATCGGCGACGAATTGCGCTGCGTGATCAAGGCCGACGGGCTGGCGGCGGGGAAGGGCGTTGTCGTGGCGATCACCCGCGGTGAGGCCGAAGAGGCGATCGCGGCTTTGTTTTCGAGCGGCCCGGCCGAGGCAGTGATCGAGGAGTTCCTGGAAGGCGAAGAGGCGAGCCTGTTTGTGCTGTCCGATGGGACCAGCACCGCGAGCTTCGGCAGCGCGCAGGATCACAAGCGCGTCGGGGATGGTGACACCGGGCCCAACACCGGGGGCATGGGCGCCTATTCGCCGGCGGCGGTACTGACGGCCGATCTGGAGGAGCAGGCGCTGGGCGAGATCGTGCGCCCGACGATCGACGCGCTCGCCGCATCGGGCACGCCCTATGTCGGCGTGCTCTATGCCGGGCTGATGCTGACGGCGGACGGCCCCAAGCTGATCGAATACAATGTCCGCTTCGGTGATCCGGAGTGTCAGGTGCTGATGGCGCGGTTCGCCGGCGACCTGGTGGAAACGCTGCTCGCCGTGGCGGAAGGGCGGCTCGCCGATCTGCCGGCGCCGGCGTTCGTCGATGATGTGGCTCTGACCGTAGTGATGGCGGCGAAGGGTTATCCCGGCACCCCGGAAACCGGCGGCGCGATCCGCGGCATCGCTGCGGCCGAGGAAACAGGCGCGGTGGTTTTTCAGGCGGGAACGCGCGCCAATGGCGAGGAAATCGTCGCTGCGGGCGGCCGTGTACTCGCCGTAACGGCGACCGGGCGCGACGTCGCCGAGGCGCAGCGCCGTGCCTATGAGGCGGTCGACCTGATCGACTTTCCGACCGGGTTCTGCCGCCGCGATATCGGGTGGCGGGCGGTCTGATCTCGGCGGGCCCGTCTTCCAACGGGGGCGACAACAATGGCCGGCAACGTTTCGCCCCCGTTGCGGGAACCATAGCGCGCCCCTAAGGCTTGGCGTTCGGCGTAGCGGAGTGTCTCATGCAGCCCACCACGGTGGACAACACATTGATCGGCATCGTGCTGGCGATCATCGCGGTTATCGCGGTGCTGGCTATTGCCGTCATGCTGGTCGGAAGCCGCAACAAGCGGGCCCGCCGCGACGCGGAACGGACCGAGCGCGAGCGGCTGGGGGACACCCCAGTGCAGCAGCGGCGCACGCCTGCCCTAGCGGACGCGCCCGTCAAGGTGGCGACGCCGGCTTCGGCACCTGCCGTCCCGTCGCAGCCGCCTGCTGCGCCAGTGGTGCCGCCGGTGCAGCCGCCGGTCGCGCCACCCCCGCCGCCGTTGACCGACCTGCCCGACGTCGCGCCCGCGCCCTCCGAGCCGGCGCCGAAGGAAGCGACGCCGGACGAACCATCGCCGCTGCGCGATGAGCCGATCGCCGCCGCCGCACCGCTCGATGCGTCTCCAGCGGCCGAGGCGCAGCCGGAGCCAGTCGCGCCGGCCCCACCGGCAGCTGCGCCTTTGCCGCCGCCGGCCGCCACCCCCGCGCATGGCGAGGCGCCAGTCACGCGGATCAAGGGGCTAGGCCCCAAGGTCGCGGCGCGGCTTGCCGAACTGGGCATCACCAGCGTCGGGCAGTTGGCCGCGCTGGACCAGCGCGCGGCGGAGGATCTGGACGCGCATCTGGGGCCGTTCACCGGCCGCATGGGGCGCGATCGCTGGCTGGAACAGGCGCAATTGCTTGCCGCCGGTGACATCAAGACGTTCGAGGAAAGGTTCGGAAAGCTCTGAGCCCGGCGGCCGCGACACGGCCGCTACCGGACCGTTTGTTCGCGGCGCGCCGATCCGCTAAGCGGCCACCATGCCGCACCTTTACCTCGTCGATGGCTCGAGCTTCATTTTCCGCGCGTACCACGTGCTGCCGAAGCTCACGAACAAGCACGGCGAGCCGGCCGGCGCGGTCTATGGCTACACCACCATGTTGTGGAAGCTGGCTAACGACCTGCACAATGCGGATGGCCCAAGCCATCTGGCCGTCATCCTCGACAAATCCGAGACGACGTTCCGCAACGAATTATACGATCAGTACAAGGCGCATCGCCCGCCAGCGCCCGAGGATCTGAAGCCGCAGTTCCCGATGATCCGCGATGCCACGCGCGCTTTCTCGCTGCCGTGCATCGAGGAAGCGGGGTGGGAAGCCGATGACCTGATCGCGTCGTACAGCAAGGCGGCGCTGGCGCAGGGCTGGCAAGTGACGATCGTCAGTTCCGACAAGGATCTGATGCAGCTGCTGACCGAACCGGGCATCGACATGCTCGACACGATGAAGGACAAGCGCTTCGGCCCGCCGGAGGTGGTGGAGAAGTTCGGCGTCGGGCCGGACAAGCTCGGCGAAGTTCTGGCGCTGATGGGCGACAGCGTCGACAATGTGCCGGGCGTGCCCGGGGTCGGCCCCAAGACGGCGGCGAAGCTGATCCTGGAGCATGGCAGCGTCGAAGCGGTTCTCGCCGCCGCGCCCGAGATGAAGAAGGGCAAGCTGCGCGACAATCTGATCGAGTTCGCCGATCAGGCTCGGCTATCGCGCAAGCTGGTGGAACTGGCGTGCGACGTGCCGCTGCCGCATCCGCTGGAGGAAATGGCGCTCGACGGCATTCCCGAAGCGCCGCTGCGCGCGTTTCTGGAGCATCACGGGTTCAAGTCCCTCCTCACGAAGCTGGCGGCCGAGCAGAACGACGGCGTCGATCCGACCCCGCCCGAGCCGGTCGGCGTGCCGCAGGAGGAGGATCCACCCTGCGACCACGACAATTACGAAACCGTCGTCGATGAGGATGCGCTGGACCGCTGGATCGCGGTCTCGCGGCATCAGGGCTGGGTCGCGATCGATACCGAGACGACCGCCAAGGATCCGATGCTGGCCGAACTGGTCGGCGTGTCGATGGCGTTGGCGCCCAACCTCGCCTGCTACGTGCCACTGGGGCATGTCGGAGAGGGTGGCGGCGGCGATATGTTTGCCGAGAAGCCCGCGCAGCTCGATCGTGATGTGGCGCTCGCCAAGCTGAAGCCGCTGCTGGAGGATCCGGCGGTGCTGAAGATCGGGCACAACCTGAAATACGATCTGGTCGTGCTCGGGCGGCTGGGGATCGACGTCACGCCGTATGACGACACGATCGTCATGAGTTTCGACCTGGATGCCGGGCTGCATGGCCACGGCATGGACGAGTTGGCCGCCACCCACCTGTCGCACAGCTGCATCGCGTACAAGGACGTGACGGGCACGGGCAAGAAGGCGATCGGGTTCAACCAGGTCGATCTGGCCGCCGCGACGCGCTACGCCGCCGAGGACGCTGACGTGACGTTGCGGCTGTGGCGCAGGTTCCGGACGCGCTTGCCGATCGAGCGGGCAACGCGGGTGTACGAGATGGTCGATCGGCCACTCGTCGCGGTGATCGCGCGGATGGAGCGCCACGGGATCAAGGTGGATCGCGAGCGGCTGGCAGGGCTGTCGAGCGAGTTTGCTACCCAGATGGTCGAGTTGGAAGGCGTGATCCACGGCATTGCGGGCACACCGTTCACGATCGGCAGCCCCAAGCAGCTGGGCGATGTGCTGTTCGAGAAGATGGGCATCAAGGGCGGCCGCAAGGGCAAGAGCGGCGTCTATTCGACCGATGTAAACGAGCTGGAGCGGATCGCGGCGGACAAGGATTCGCCGGGCAAGGAAATTGCCGCGCGGGTGCTCGACTGGCGCCAGCTGTCGAAGCTGAAATCCACCTATACCGATGCGCTGCAGGAGCAGATCAACCCGGCGACGGGCCGCGTCCACACCAGCTATTCGCTGACCGGCGCGCAGACCGGGCGCCTGTCATCCACCGACCCGAATTTGCAGAACATCCCGATCCGCACCGAGATCGGCCGGCAGATTCGCGACGCCTTCGTCGCCGAGCCCGGCAACGTCATCCTGGCGGCGGACTATTCGCAGATCGAGCTTCGGCTGGCGGCGCACATGGCGGACGTGCCGGCGCTGAAGGAAGCGTTCGCGCGCGGCGACGACATTCACTCGCTGACCGCGCAGGAGCTGTTCGGCACGGTCGATCGCGACACCCGCGGACGGGCGAAGACGATCAACTTCGCGATCCTCTACGGCATCAGCCGCTGGGGTCTTGCCGGGCGGCTCGACGTCACGGCGGACGAGGCGCAGGCGATGATCGACCGCTATTTCGAGCGCTTCCCCGGCATCAACCGCTATATTGCGGAAACGCTGCAGGCAGTGCGCGAGCAGGGCTTCACCGAGACGCTGTTCGGCCGCAAGACCCACTTCCCGCGGATCAAGAGCAAGGTGCAGCACGAGCGGCAGGGCGCCGAGCGTGCCGCGATCAACGCGCCGATCCAGGGCACGAGCGCCGACATCATCAAACGTGCCATGGCACGGATGGAACCGGCGCTGGCCGAGGCCGGGCTGACCGGCACGCGCATGCTGCTGCAGGTGCACGACGAATTGGTGTTCGAGGTGCCCGAAGGTGAGGTCGAGGCGGCGAAGCCGGTGATCGAACGCGTAATGGCGACCGCAGCCGAGCCATCGGTGAAGCTCGACGTGCCGCTGGCAGTGGAGATCGGCACCGGCGCCAGCTGGGGAGCGGCGCATTGATCACGCCGGCTGATTTCCCGACCGTCGGACCGATGGCCGCACGGGCATGACCGAATCCTCGCAGGATATCGCGCAGCTCGCCAAGGGCGGGCGGACGAACGTCGCCGGGTTCATCCTGCGGCTGGCAGCGCGCATCCCGTTCCTGTTCATCGCCGGGCGGCTGTACGGCCCGGATCTGGTCGGTCGCTTCGCCATCGCGGTGGTGGTGGTGGAACTGGCCGCGTTGGTCGCGACGCTGGGGCTGAAACGCGGGCTCGCGCAGGCACTGAGCCGGACCGACCGGCCGCATGTCCATGTCGTGGCCGACGGCCTGGTCGTGGCGGCCATCATGTCGCTGGCGGCCAGCGCGGTGCTGTGGACCGTGCCGGAGATCATGTACCCCAACACTCCCATCGTCGGGCTGGACCGATGGCTGGGGTTGATCGTGCTGGCGATCGCCTGGTCGGACGTCAGCCTGGCGGCGCTCGCCTATCGCCACAATGTTAAGGCGGCAGTGACGGCGCGCGCGGTGGTGGAGCCGTGGACGATATCGATCGCTGCGTGGATATTCTCCTTCTTCACGATCACCGACGGGCTGGTGCTGAGCTATGTCGCGTCGATGACGGCGGCGCTGATCGCCTCGATCGTCCCGCTGGTGCGCAGTTATGGCCTGCCGCGCGGGTGGACGCCGCGCGTGACCGAGTTGATCGGCATGATCCGCGACAATGTGCCACTCGCGGGCGCGGATGCGTTCGAATGGGGATCACGCAACGTCGACCGCTTCATCCTGGGCGTGATGTTCGAGCCGAAGATCGTCGGCATCTATTATATGGCCCAGCAGGTCGCGAGCCTGCCGCAGAAGCTGAAGACATCGTTCGATCCGATCCTGGGCCCGGTCATCACGCAGAGCCTGGCGGTGAACGACCGGCAGGCGATCGCCAACCAGGTGCGACAGGTCGCCTTCTGGATCATGGCGGCGCAGCTTGGCCTGGCGCTGATGGGGTCGATCCCGGGCGAGGCGGTAATGGGCACGGTCGGGCCGCAGTTCGTGGCCGGAACCGCGGCGCTCGCCTTCCTGCTGTTTGCCGAGGTGCTCGCGTCGACCGGGGCGGTGTGCGAGACGGCGCTGGTCTATACCGCGCGGCATCGCAATCTGCTGATTTCAGCGGTGATGCTGGTGTTCCAGGTGGCGCTGAGTTTCGGTCTGATCGTCGCGATGCGGCAGTTGGGCTGGTCGGCAGAGGCGCAGGCGGCGGGCCCAGCGGTGGCGCTGATGGTGAGCGTGGCGCTGACCTCGGTCGTCAAGGCGCGCTTGCTTCGCCACATCCTGTCGGCACCGGTATCGCCGCTGCGCTGGCCATTGCTGTGGGCGATGCTGGCGGCGTTGGTCGTTGGCGGGGCGGTCACCTTGCTGCCGCACGATTATGAGTGGGCCGAGATCGTGTTCGGTATTCCGGCGATTGCTGCTGTTTACCTGTTCGTCCTGTGGCGCTGGGCCTTCACGCCGGCCGATCGCGCGCTGTTCGGGAACATGCCCAACGCGGAGGAGGCGACGCTGCCGAACGTCGGATCGCCGGCGCGCTGAGCGCGGCCGCCAAGGGGAGCGGCGCGGGCGAAACGCAGTTCAACATCACGGAACCAAGAGAGGGCATCGTGGACATCACGACCAATCCGGGCGTCGCGCTGACGCCGATCAACGAGGGCGAATGGCAGGGGTGGCTAAGCTGGCCGGGCACCGACCCGTTCGAGGATCATGCCGGGCCGTTCTTCGGCCGCTATGATGCCGCGGGCCAGATCGAATGCGGATTCCGCCCTGAGGCGAAGAACCGCAACGGCGGCGGCAATGTCCATGGCGGCGCGCTGCTGACTTTTGCCGATTTCTCGCTGTTCATGGTGGCATCGGCCGTGCTGCCGGCGTTCCATGGCGTTACGGCGACGCTGAACGCCGAGTTCGTCGGGGCAGCGGTACCCGGCCGCCTGCTGACTGCGCGCGGCGAAGTGGTGAAGGCCGGGCGCAGCCTGATCTTCGTGCGCGGTGTGATCGACGACGCAGGCGACGCGGTGATGAGCTATTCCGGGGTGATCAAGAAGATCACGCGGCGTCCCAAAACGGCCTGAACGGTCGCCGATGGTGCGCGCCCGTTCCTTGTCGCACAAGGACCGGGCCAACGCCCACGCGCTACCGCTTGCGGACGAATTCGGCGCGCAGCACCAAGCCCTTGATCCCTTCGTAGCGGCAGTCGATTTCCTGCGGGTCGCCGGTCAGCCGGATCGACTTGATGAGCGTGCCGCGCTTCAGCGTCTGGCCCGCGCCCTTGACCTCGAGATCCTTTATCAGCGTGACCTGATCGCCGTCCGCCAGCAGATTGCCGACCGCGTCGCGCACCTCCACCTGATCGGCATGCGCGCGCTTGGCGGCAAGCTCGTTCGCCGGCAGCCATTCGCCGCTTTCCTCGTCATAGACATATTCGTCGTCGGCCATCTTGCTTCCCTGTTGTGCGCAGCGCGTCGGCGCCGGCTTGTATGCCGGTGGTGGCCCGATCGCCATGGGACATGATGCCCCACGCCGCTCACAGCATCTTCACGGCGTTGACGATGAACTGCATCGCCAGCGCCACCTGCAGCACGCCGAATACCGCGCCCATGATCTCCAGCGGGCTGGGGCCCATTTTGCGCATCAGCCACTTGGCGCGCAGCATCAGCAGCCAGTTGAGGAGGATGATGCCAAGGCCGATGGCAATGATCTCCAGCTGGGCACGCGTATCCGGCACGGCGGCGGCAAAGATGATCGGGATCGTCACCGCGATCGGCGGGAAGAGGCCGGGGAAGACCAGCGTGGTCGGGCGCAGCTTCTGCGGATCGAGCAGCGCGGGGCTTTGAGCCGCGGGGACGAGCAGCGACTGGAGCGAGAGCGCCAGCAGCACGACGCCGGCGCTGCCGATCAGTACCGGAAGCGACACGTCCCACGAGGCGAGCGTGCCGGTGCCGCCATAGACGGCAAGAACGAAGGCGAGTGCCGTGAGCAGCGCGGCGCGCGCGGCCAGCCGGCGGACGCCGGGCGCATTGTCATCCGTCCCGACGGTCGCGAATACCGCCACGGCGCGGATCGGCCCCATGGTCATGAAGAGCAAACCGAAGAGCATTCCCGCCGGGAATTCCATAGGAGCCTCGCTTCCGTGTCAGGCGGCCGCCTCCGCGGCGCAGTCGCCCGACGATCGGGCGGGGTGAAAGCTCACGAGCGGGAACAGCGGCTGGCGTCGCGATCATCCATCGAGTTCCTGGACGCCGCCGCCCGACACAGTGAGGATCTGCCCACTGATCCAGGATGCGGCGGGCGAGCAGAGGAAGAGCGCGGCATAGGCGATGTCGTCGGGGGTGCCGAGGCGCGGCAGCGGGGTATGGCGCAGCATCGCCTTCTCGATCTCCGGCGTCAGGACGGAGGCGAGCGCATCGGTCTTGGTCGCACCCGGCGCGATGGCGTTGACGCGGATGCCGGACGGCCCGAGGTCATAGGCGATGTTGCGCGTGAGGTGATTCACCGCAGCCTTTGACGCGGCGTAGGACGCCATGTGGCGGTTGCGGTTCTCTCCCGCCATCGATGAGATGTTGAGGATCGCACCAGAACCGTGCGCCGCCATGTGCGGGGCGGCAAGCTGCGCCAGCCGGAACGAGGAGAAGACGTTCAGTTCAAAGGCGCGGCGGAAATCCTCCATCGGCATGTCGAACGGTTTGGGCCCGCCGCCGCCGGCATTGTTCGCAAGGATGGTGAGCGCACCGAATTCCCTGATCGCGGCGTCGACCGCGCTCACCAGGTCCGCTTCCAGCGTGACATTGCACGCGACACCGAGCGCGCGGGCGCCGCCTGCGCGAAGATCGGCCGCGACGGCCTCTGCCTTGTCGAGATCGAGATCGCTCACCACCACGGCGGCGCCCGCCCCGGCAAAGAGCCTGGCGATGCCGCGCCCGATGCCGCTGCCCGCGCCGGTGATCACCGCCACCTGACCGGTGAGGCGAAATCGTTCGGGATCAAACAAGCGATCGGCCACACGTCATCCTTTGCCGCAGCGTACGATCGAGCCTGCAATCGCACAGGCCAACCGCCGCGACGTGAGATGCGGCGCGCGGGCGCTGCGCGGCAATCAGTAAGATCACCCAAGGGGCGTTGGCGGCGGCGGGGCGTGAAGACTTTCAGGGTCAGACGCGCCGGACGCGTGCGTCGCCTGCTGAAGAACAGTCTTGCTGTCCCCGCTCGCGTGAATGGGACGTCCAAGACACCCGGGCGCCCTACGCCACGGGCGATCGTCTCGCCGGAACAGGTCTGGGGAAAATGGTGCTGCCGGTGAGGATTGAACTCACGACCTCAGCCTTACCAAGGATGCGCTCTACCACTGAGCTACGGCAGCACTCGGCCCGCGATCGGCGGGCGAGGGGGCGCTAGAGACGAGCGGCGACCGATTGTCAAGGCGCTAAAGTCGAGCGATAGCCCGTTTCCATGGAAAGCAAGGAAGAACGGGACGCGCGGTTGGCCGCGGCGCTGCGGGCGAACCTGCGACGGCGCAAGGAACAGGCGCGCGGCGCAAAGGAGTCTGCCGCGGCGGACGAAGGCGACGATCAGTCGGCGACGAAGCGCCCCACCGCGTAGCAGAAATCGCCCGCCAGATAGGCGATGGTCAGCGCCGCCCCGCCGACCACCGCCCAGGGCAAGGTTACCCGGCAGTGATGGGCGAACACCTTGAGACGATCCACTCGCGTTCCTCCCCCTCGAGCACGGGGGCAAGCGTGGCTGCGACCCGGGCATGATAGTCATTGAGCCATGACAGTTCGGTCGGGGTCAATAGCGCCGGATCGATCAGGTCACGGTCGATCGGCGCGAGGGTGAGCGTTTCGAAGGCGAGCATGGTCGCCTCGCCGCCGGGGATGTCCCGCTCCTCGACGAGAAGCAGATTCTCGATCCGGATGCCGTATTCGCCGGCCTTGTAATAGCCCGGCTCGTTGGAAAGGATCATGCCGGGCAGCAGCGGCTCCGACGGGCCGGCGCCAGGATAGCTTGGCTTGGCGATGCGGGCGGGGCCTTCGTGCACCGAGAGATAGCTGCCAACGCCGTGCCCGGTGCCGTGCGCGAAATCGAGCCCGGCTTGCCACAAGGGAAGGCGGGCGAGCGCGTCGAGCTGCGCGCCCGTCGTGCCGCGCGGGAAGACGGCGGTGGCGAGCGCGATATGCCCCTTCAGCACGCGGGTGAAGCGATCGCGCATCTCGGCAGTCGGCGAGCCGATCGGGACGACGCGGGTCACATCGGTCGTGCCATCGACATACTGCCCGCCCGAATCGATCAGGTAGAGCTGACCCATTTCGATCGGCAGGCTGGATTCCTCGGTCACATGATAATGCGGGATCGCGCCGTGCGGGCCGGTGGCGGAGATGGCGTCGAACGACAGGTCCTTCAGCACGCCCGTCTCGCGGCGAAATTCCTCCAGCTTGGCGGCGGCGGACAGTTCGGTCTGGCGCCCCTTGGGCCCTTCGATCGCAATCCAGCGCAGGAAGCGTGAGAGCGCGGCGCCATCGCGGATGCTGGCGGCGCGGTGGCCGGCCTGTTCGACGGGATTCTTGGTCGCGCGTGGAATGACGGTCGGGTCGCGGAGCGGCAGCACCGTGCCGCCGCCAGCCTCGATCGCGAGCGGAATGGCCGCAACCGAGAGCGCGGGATCCACCGCCACGCGCTTGCCGGCGAACTGGCCGAGCGCATCGGCGAACGCGCGCCGGTCATGCACGCGCACGGCGTTGCCGAGATGCGCGGCGACCGCATCGCTCATCTTTTCCGGCGCGATGAACAGATCGGCGGTGCCGTCCGCGTTCACCACCGCATAGGAGAGGGCGACAGGCGTGCGCGACACGTCACCGCCGCGCACGTTGAGCAGCCAGGCAGTCGATTCCAGCGCGGCGAGCACCACCGCATCGGCGCGCTGCGCCTCCAGCCAGTCGGCGACGGCGGCGCGCTTCTCGGCCGACGACTGCCCGGCATGGGTATCGTCATGCACCGCGAGCGGCGCGTCCGACGCTGCCGGCTGGTCCGGCCAGACCGCATCGACCGGATTGGTGTCTACCGGGATCAGCGTCGCGCCGACCGCCGCCAGCGCGCGCGTTGCCTCATCCACCCAGGCGCGTGTGTGCAGCCACGGATCA
>NZ_JAQZBC010000015.1 GCF_029239295.1 Sphingomonas sp. | reverse complement strand
TACGCGATCGAGAACAACTTCCCGTCGGGCAAGCTGCCGGGCGTGGAGAAATATGCCAACATGTACGTCAACACCTCGCAGGGCGAAGGCGACACCACGGGGCCGTGGAACAGCGGCGAGCAGTGGGAGCGCGTCGATGACCTGGAGCAGGTGATGCCCGCCGACGACGGCGACGGCACGGCGAGCGTGAAGCTACCCGCAAAGGACAAGAAGGTCGCCACCAAGATGGCGGAGCGGACCATGTCCGATCCCTCGGGCGATCCGACGACCGGGGCGGACCTTGGCGCGGGCCCAGGTGCAGGCCGGACCAAGAACGGCGACATGGGCGGCGCACCGGACATTCAATCGGCGCCGGCGATGGCGGAAGAAACCGTCGGCAAGTGAGTGTGGGGCCGGCGCCCGCGGAGCGCGGGCGCCGGCTCTTTCGTACGGGCTGCGACGCTATGTCGCCGGCTACGTGGGCGCGCTGGTCATGGCATGGACGCCTTTACATGCGGAGGCGACATGACGCTCACATGCAAGCGGCGCCTAGAAAGGCACTGTGCCGCCGGGCATCTGCATGCCGATGGTGGTGCTCTGCGCAATGCCTACCTGCCGATCCCAATCGCGCGCGGAGAGGCATTGTTTCTTGACGATCACCAGCGAGCCCTCCTTCAGCGTGCGCTTGCAGATGATCCTCTCATTGTTGCGCGGCTTGATCCGCGTGTCGGCGGTCGCGTACTTGACGGGCCGAACGTCAGCCGGAAGGCGCCACGAGATGTGGCGTCAGCTTCCCGTTCTTGTTCAGCGCCACTTCAAACTGGACATCCCCCTCTTCGCCACGAGACAGCGAAGAGCGTGGATAGTAACGCCGGACGGCAGCGGCGTTCTTTATTTCGATCATCGGGAGGGGCGACCGCGACGGGAGTAGCCTGGGCAAGTGACAGCAGCAGTGCGAGCATGAGTATGTCTGGCTCCCTCTTTGATCAAGAGAGTAACTCAGTTCCCATAAATAACAAATATGTAGAGGATCGCACCGTTGCGCGGGTATTCTGCGCTGCAACACAGGTCGTCGGGGTTGATCAGGGATACGCCGGCTGCGGAGACAGCATTTACTTGGATGTGGCGGCGATGCCCGCGTCGAACAATCGCGCGATTTCGCCCGAGGATAGGCCGAGTGTTTCGGCAAGCACCTGTTCGCTGTGCTGGCCATTGCGCGGGGCAGGGGCAGGCGGGCGGCGTTCCTCGCCCGGCAGCGTGGCAAAGGCGCCGACCGCGGGATAGCGCGTGCCGCTGGGATCGTCGGCAGTGCCGAAGATCGGATTTTCGGTGACCAGCCGCGGATCGCGCACCGCGTCGGCCGTCGTCCCATAAGCGGAATGGACGATGCCGCCAGCGTCGAAGGCCGCGGCGAGATCATCATGGTCGCGCGCGCCGATCGTCGCCTCGAACAGCGGGAACAAGGCGTCACGGTGCGTGAAGCGCAAGCCATCATCCGTGGCGAAGCTGACGCCGCGTTCCGCCTCCACCCGGGCGATCGCGTCGCCGAGGTTTAGCGCGGCGATGAGGTTAGCCCATTGGCGGTGGGTGACGACGACGATCATCGTGCGCTTGCCGTCGCGGGTGGTGAAGTCACGCCCAAACAGGCCGAATACGGTGTTACCCAGGCGCGGGCGATCGGTGCCGGTGTCCATCACCTCGGCAATGCCACCAAGATTGGCCACCGTGCCAATCGCGACGTCGGACAGTGGGATACGGATCTCGCCGCCCTCACCGGTCGTGTCGCGGCGGCGCAGCGCAGCCATCATCGCGAACGCGGCATAGGCGCCGGTCAGCAGATCCCAGGCCGGGAGGACGTGGTTGACGGGCTCCGGCCCCGGTCCGGTCAGCATCGGATAGCCGACCGCATTATTGACGGTGTAGTCAAGCGCCGGGCTGCCATCCGCCCAGCCCATCACGCGTACGGTGATCAGGTCGGGGCGGCCCTGCGCCAGCGTGTCGTGCGCGAGGAAGCCCTTCACCGGAAAGTTGGTGACGAACTGCCCGGTCGCCCGGACCAGCGCCTGGAGCAATTCGCGCCCCTCCGGCCGGCCGAGATCGAGCGCGAGGCTCTTCTTCGCGCGGTTCAGGTTTTCCCAATAAAGGGAATCGCCGTTCTGCGTGACCGGCCAGCGGCGGAAATCGGGACCGCCGCCGATCTGGTCCACGCGGATAACCTCCGCCCCCATCTGCGCCAGATAAAGCCCGGCGGTGGGCGAGGCGACGAAGGACGACGCCTCGATGACCGTCAGGCCTGGGATGAGGTTATACATTTCAATCCACTCCGGCGTTGAACTCGCGCAGCATGTGCTTGGCGATCTGCAGCTGCAGGATCTGCGTGGTGCCTTCGTAGATGCGGTAGATGCGCGCATCGCGGAAGAAACGCTCGGCGTCATATTCGGCGAGATAGCCCGCGCCGCCGTAGATCTGCACCACGCGATCGACGATCCGGCCGCACGCTTCGGACGCGAAGACCTTCGTCGCTGCCGCCTTGCGCAACACCGGCTCGCCAGCGTCGACGCGGCGGGCGCAATCGGCGAGCATCGTCTCGGACGCGTAAATCTCGATATCGCTGTCGGCGAGCATCTGCTGGATCAGCTGGAAATTGGCGATTGGCTCGCCGAACGCCTTGCGCTCGCTGGCATAGCGAAGCGCCGAGTCCACCGCGCGGCGGGCATAGCCCATCGACGCCGCGGCGACAGACAGGCGGCCATTGTCGAGGCTCTTCATCGCGGTGACGAAGCCCTTGCCTTCCTCAAGCCCGAGCAGCGCGTCGGCGGGAAGGTGCACGTCCTCCAGGATGATGTCCGCGATGTGCGTGCCGGCCTGGCCCATCTTCTTGTCAGACTTGCCGACCGTGATGCCGGGCGTGTCCATCGGCACAATGAAGGCAGAGACGTGCGCGTTCTTGGGCAGCGCTTCCTTGGATGTGCGGGCCATGATGACCGCCATCTTCGCGTCGGGGGCATTGGTGATGTAGCGTTTCGTGCCGTTCAGCACCCAGCCGTGGCCGGATTTGACCGCCATCGTCTGCATGCCCGCGGAATCGCTGCCCGACCCCGGTTCGGTGAGGCCAAAGGCGGTTACCATCCCCTCCGCCATCTGCGGCAGCCACTTGGCCTTCTGCTCCTCCGTACCGCCGTTGCGCAGTGCCGAATTGACCATGCCCACGGTGATCGAGATGATCGAGCGGAAGCAGGGCATGGCATAGGCCAGCTCACGGATCGTCTGGGTATATTGATAGGTGTTCATCCCCGCGCCGCCATATTCCTCGGCGATGGTCAGCCCGAACAGCCCCATGTCGCGCATCTCGCCAAGGATGTCGGCGGGGATGCGATCGGTCTCGAGGATTTCCTTTTCAGCCGGGATCAGCCGGTCGCGGACATAGCGGCGCAGCTGGTCGATGAACTGGTCGAACGTTTCGGCGTCCATGCCGGGGTTGAGCGTGCTCATGCGTGGGAACCTCAGATCGGATCGTAGGGGAAGACGTTGGCCGACACTTCGTCGGCGCGCGCGAAGCTGGGGCGGAAGGACGGGATCAGTTCGTCCGCGATCGCCTGCGCCGACCAGCCTTCGAGCTTGGTCATCGAGCGGATCGGGCGCGGCTTGGAGAACAGCACGATCTCGTTCTTGCGCACGGCGAAGATCTGGTTGCTCACGTCCTTCGACAGGTCCGAAGCGAGGAAGGCGACGAGCGGCGCAATCTTGTCGGCGCTCATCGTCTGGAGGCGGGCGACACGCTCCTTAGCCTCGGGTGTTTCGGCCGGGATCGACGCGGTCATTCGGCTCCAGGCGAAGGGTGCGATGCAGTTGGAGCGGACGCCGGCGCGCGCCATGTCGAGCGCGATCGACTGCGACAGGCCGACGATGCCGAGCTTCGCCGCGGAGTAATTCGCCTGGCCGATGTTGCCGATGAGGCCGCTGGTCGAGGTGAAGTGGACGAAGCTGCCCGATTGCTGCTCGCGAAAATAGGGCGTTGCGGCCTTCGACACGTTGAACGCGCCATTGAGGTGAACGTCGATCACCGCTCGCCAATCCTCATGGCTCATCTTGTGCCAGATTGAATCGCGCAGGATGCCGGCGTTGTTCACCACTGCGTCGATGCGGCCGAACTGCTTGACCGCATCTTCGACGATCGTCGCTGCAGCGGCCGGATCGGCGACGCTGGCGAGATTGGCGATTGCCTGGCCGCCGGCGGCAACGATATCGCTGGCGGTCTGCTCGGCCGGGCCGGCTTCACCGCCTTCGCCGCTGCCACCGACACCCGGATCGTTGATCACCACCGCGGCGCCCTCACGTGCGCACAGCAGGGCGATTTCGCGCCCGATGCCGCGTCCGGCGCCAGTGACGGCCACGACCTTTCCGTCGAGAATGCCCATGCTCCACCTCCTGAAACTATTGCGCGACGGGTTACGGCGCGGCGGCAATCATTTCAAGATGGCGCATTGCGGTTTCAGTCCAATGAAGTTTATGGATCGCTGCATGAGTTCACCCGTTCCCTCCGTCGTTCAGGCATTTGCGATCGTCCGTGCGCTGGCGGACGGGCGGGCGCTGACGCTGTCGGAGGTGGCGCAGACCTGCGGGATCAGCCCGTCGAGCTGCCTGGGCCTACTACGCACGCTGGTAGGCGAAGGCGTGCTCTCGCTGGGTGAGGGAAAGCGCTACGCGCTGTCGCCGCCCTGGTCGGAGATCGCGGCCAGCGACCTGGATCGGGCAACCCGGCTGGTCGCGCGGGCGCGGCCGATGCTGGAGCGCGCCGCGCGTGTCTGGCACGCGCCGATCGGCCTGTGGCGGGTGATCGGGCGTGACCGGCTGCAATTGGTCGCGCTGGGGCAAAGCGTTGCTGCGACGCGGATTCATATGGAAGAGGGGCAGCGCCAGCCGATCGGCAGCGGGGCAGTAGGCCGCGCGCTCGCCGCCGCGCAGCGCGTCGGCCGCGACGAACTGGCCCGCCGCTTTGCCGCCGTCCGCTGGCAACGGCCGATCGCCTTTGACGATTATGCGACGCAGGTCGCCGAGGCGGTGGCGCAGGGATATGGGGTGGATGACGGGCTGAGCTATGCCGGCATCGCGTCGCTTGCGGTGTGCCTGCCCGACGATGCGCATTCGCTGTGTGTATCTGCCTCCGTCTTTGCCGGATCGCGCAGCGAGGCGGAGTTCGCCGAGCTTGCCGACGCGCTTCACCAGCTTGCCGCCGATATCGCGGCGCTCGATCAGAAACAGCTTTCGCCGACCAGAAAGGCCCGCGCATGATCCCCGCTGCCCGCAATGATTTTCCCGAAATCCGCGACGCCGTGCGCGCGCTCGTCCGCGAATTCGGCGACAGCTATTTCCGGGAGGTCGATGACCAGCGCGCCTATCCCGAGGCGTTTGTTGATGCGCTGACGAAGGCCGGCTGGATGGCGGCGCTGATCCCCGAAAGCTACGGCGGCGCCGGGCTGGGCCTGACCGAAGCGTCGATCATCATGGAGGAGATCAACCGCGCGGGGGGCAATTCGGGCGCCTGCCACGGGCAGATGTACAATATGAACACGCTGCTGCGGCACGGATCGGAGGCGCAGAAGCAGCGCTTCCTGCCCGAGATCGCAAGCGGCGCGCTTCGCCTGCAATCGATGGCGGTGACGGAGCCGACCACCGGAACCAATACCACCGAGCTGAAGACCCGCGCCGAGCGCCGCGGCGACAAATATGTCGTCAACGGACAGAAGGTGTGGATCAGCCGTATCCAGCATTCGGACCTGATGATCCTGCTGGCACGCACCACCCCGCTGGAAGAGGTGAAGAAGAAGGCTGACGGCCTGTCGATCTTCCTCGTCGATCTTCAGGCGGCGATCGGCAAGGGCATGGAAATCCGCCCGATCCGCAACATGGTCAACCACGAGACCAATGAGGTGTTCTTCGATGACCTGGAACTGCCCGCCGACAGTTTGATCGGTGAGGAAGGCAAGGGTTTCCGCTACATCCTGGACGGACTCAACGCCGAACGGGCGCTGATCGCGGCGGAATGCATCGGCGATGGCTATTGGTTCGTCGAACGCGCGGTGCAGTACGGTTCTGAGCGGATCGTGTTCGATCGCCCGATCGCGAAGAACCAGGGCGTCCAATTCCCGATCGCGCAGGCGTATATGGAAGTGCGCGCCGCTGACCTGATGCGCTACGAGGCGTGCCGGTTGTTCGATGCGCATCAGCCATGCGGGGCGGAGGCGAACATGGCCAAACATCTGGCGGCGGAATCGTCATGGAAGGCGGCCAACGCCTGTTTGCAGACGCATGGCGGCTTCGGCTTCGCGGCCGACTATGACGTCGAGCGCAAATTCCGCGAGACGCGCTTGTACCAAGTCGCGCCGATCAGTTCGAACCTGATCCTGAGCTTCGTCGGCGAACATGTGCTGGGGATGCCGCGCAGCTTCTGACGCACAGGCGGCGGCGGTGTGCGGTCAGACGCGCACCGGCTGCGTCGTCCGGCCGGCTTCCCCGAAGATGCGAACGTAGCGCGCGATCTCGTCCGGGTCGCCCGTCGCCTTGGCCGGATTGTCGGACAGCTTGACCGCCGAGCGGCCGTTGACGCGCGTCACCTTGCAGACGAGCGAGAGCGGCGCGAGCGGGGCGTCCCCTTCCGGGTCGCAGCCGCGGAAATCGTTGGTGAGGTTGGTGCCCCAGCCAAAGCTCATCCTCGCGCGGCTGTGGAAGTGGTGATAGGTCTGTTCGATACTGTCGACGTCCATCCCGTCGGAGAAGATCAGCAGCTTGCCCCGAGGGTCGCGACCCTTGTCCTGCCACCAGCGGATGATCTGCTCCCCCGCCTCGATCGGCGGCATGCTGTCAGGACGAAAACCGGTCCAGTTCGCCACCCAGTCGGGCGCATCGCGCAGGAACGCCGCGGTGCCATAAGTGTCGGGCAGGACGATCAGCAGATTGCCGGCATAATCCTCCTGCCATTCCTCCAGCACGCGATAGGGCGCGCGGGCGAGCGCGCCATCGTCCGGCGCCTCGGCCGCGGCGACCATCGGCAGTTCATGGGCATTGGTCCCGATCGCCTCCAGATCGGCGTCCATCGCGAGGAGGACGTTGGACGTGCCAATCAGCCGGTGGCCGAGGCCCTCCTTCAGCGCCTCGACGCACCAGCGTTGCCAAAGGAAGCCGTGGCGGCGGCGGGTGCCGAAATCCGACAGCGCGAGATCAGGCAACTCCCGCAGCCGCTCCACCTTGCTCCACAGCCGCGCCTTGGCACGCGCGTAGAGTACGTCGAGGGCAAAGCGACCGCGATGGCGCAGCGCCGCGCGCGAGCGTAGCTCGTTGACGATGGCCAGCGCGGGAATTTCCCACAGCGTCACCTCCGCCCAAGGGCCCGCAAACGTCAGTTCGAACTGGCCGTCTACGCGGCGAAGCTCATAGTCGGGCAGGCGATAGCGCGCGAGCCACGCGATAAAGTCCGGACGGAACATCCGCTCTACGCCGTAGAAGGTGTTGCCGGCGAGCCAGATCAGCTCCTTCTTGGTGAAGCGGACGGTGCGCGCATGATCGAGCTGTTCGCGAAGCTCGCCCTCGTCGATCACTTCGGCCAGCCTGACGGTGCGGGTTCGGTTGATCAGTGAGAAGGTGACGTTCGTATCCGCATGACGCGACCAGATCAGCTGAAGCATCAGCAGTTTGTAGAAATCGGTGTCGAGCAGGCTGCGGACGATCGGATCGAGCCGGAAGCTGTGGTTGTAGGTGCGCGTGGCCAGATCAGTGACGGTCATCACGCGATGGAGTGCCCGAACGGCAGGTTTCGTTCCCTTGCCGTCGGCCGGCTGCTTGCAGCGCCCCGCGTTTGTCGCGACAAGGCGCTGAAAACGGGGAGCCTTCCATGCGACGTAGAACCTTTGTTGCCACGCTGCCGGCGCTTGCCATCGCTCCCACGTTCGCGCGGGCGCAGCAGGGAACGTCCAGCCAGTCGCAGGGAACCGAGGGGCCGGGGCAGGGCGGGGCGCCGCAGCCGGCCACCGCGAAGGCCGCCGAACTGCCAAGATACTGGGCGCCGGGTGAAGATCGCTTCATCCGCCCCGACGTGCATGCGGGCGACCGACCGGTGGGAGCGAGCTTCGCTTCGCGCACGGCGGTCTATGGCCTGAACGGCGCGGCCGGCACCGCCCACCCGCTCGCCACGCAGGCGGGCATCGACATGCTGAAGCGTGGCGGATCGGCGGTCGATGCGGCAATCGCAATGAACGCCTGCCTCGGCTTGCTGGAGCCGACCGCCAGCGGCATCGGCGGCGACGTTTATGCGATGATCTGGGATCCGAAGCTGAAGAAGGTCGTAGGGCTTGCCGGGTCGGGCGCCAGCCCGCGTGGCCTGTCGCTCGACACGGTGCGCGGCCGGGCGAAGAACGGTGCGCTGCCGCCGCTGGGGGCGATCACGGTTTCGGTGCCGGGCACGGTTGATGGCTGGTGGACGATGCACCAGCGCTACGGCAAATTGCCGTGGAAGGTGCTGTTCGAACCGGCGATCGCCATGGCCGAAGCAGGGACGCCGGTCCCCGACATCATTGCTTATTACATCCGTCGCAGCATGGCGAACTTCGCCCGCGCCGGGAACGGCGTGGAAGAGACGGCGAACGCGCTGAAGACATGGGGCATGGCTGACGGGAAGGGACCGGCGGCAGGACAGGTGTTCCGCAATCCCGACCTCGCGCGCACTTATCGCACGATCGCCGCGGGCGGCCGCGACGCCTTCTACGCCGGTGATCTGGCGCGCACCATGGACCGCTATTTCAAGCGGATCGGCGGCTGGCTGCGCTATGAGGATCTGGCAGCACACCGCTCCGAATGGATCGACCCCAACCACACCGATTATCGCGGCAGCACCGTCCATGCGCTGGGCGCCAACACGCAGGGGATCGCCACGCTTCAGATGCTCAACATCCTCGAGCATTTCGACCTGAAGGATGCCGGCTTCCAATCGCCGCTGTCGATCCATCTTCAGGCGGAGGCAAAGCGGCTGGCCTATGAGGATCGCGCGCGTTTCTATGCCGATCCCAAGTTTTCCGACGTGCCGGTCGATTGGCTGGTTTCCAAGGAATATGCCGCCCAGCGCGCGAAGCTGATCCGGCCCGATCGTATCCTGACACCGGTCTATCCGGGGCAGGCGCCGAGCCGCGGCGACACCACCTATTTCTCCTGCGCCGACAAGGACGGGATGATGGTGTCGATGATCCAGTCCAACTTCCGCGGCATGGGTTCGGGGCTGGTAGCCGACGGCCTTGGCTTTATGTTCCAGGATCGCGGGCAGTTGTTCAGCCTGAAGGACGGCCACCCCAATATCTATGCGCCGGGCAAGCGGCCGTTCCAGACGATCATTCCGGGCTTTGCGACGCGTGGTGCAAACCCGTGGATGAGCTTTGGCGTGATGGGCGGCGACATGCAGCCGCAGGGGCAGACGCAGATCATCGTCAACCGCGTCGATTATGGGCTGGAGGCGCAGTCTGCCGGCGACGCGCCGCGCTGGCACCACGAAGGATCGTCGCAGTCGATGGGCGAGGATGATCCGGGGCTGGCGCCGACCGGGCGCTTGCGCCTGGAAAGCGGGGTGCCGCTGGCAACCCGGCAGAAGCTGGCCGAGATGGGGTGGTCGATCGGCGACCCGGACGGCAGCTTTGGCCGATATCAGTGCGTCGAACATCGGATGGACGGCGACACCCGTGTTTACGGCGCGGCAAGCGAGATGCGCGCGGATGGGTGCGCGCTGGCCTATTAGGCCGGCGTCCCCCCTTGGGGGGCGGGATAGACCGCGCCCATGAAGAACAGGCCGTCGGGCGGTGCATTGAGGCCAAGTCGGGTGCGGTCCGCCGCCTCCAGCGCCGCGCGCAGATCCTGCGCAGACCAGCGACCCAGCCCGACCAGTGCCAGGCAGCCAACCATCGAGCGGACCTGATGGTGAAGGAAGGAGCGCGCTGCCGCCTCCACCATGATGCGATCGCCCGTGCGGTGCACCGCCAGCCGGTCGACTGATTTCACGGGGCTTGCCGACTGGCAATGCGCAGAGCGGAAGGTGGTGAAATCATGCCGCCCGACCAGCAATTGCGCGGCATCGTGCATTGCCGCGGCATCAAGCGGCTGGGAGACCTGCCAGGCGAGACCCTTTTCCCAGGTGAGCGGCGCGCGGCGATTGACGATGCGATATTCGTAGGATCGGCCAAGGCAGGAGAAGCGCGCGTGCCAATCGTCCGGCACGACCTCGCACGCCAGGATCGCCACCGGGTTGGGGCGCAGCCGTGCGTTCAACGCCTCGCTCAGCCGAAAGGCAGTGATCGGCTTGGTGATGTCGACATGCGCGCGCATCGCGGTGGCGTGTACGCCGGCATCGGTGCGGCCGGCGGCATGGACGGTGGTGCGCTCGCCAGTCACCGCAAACGCGGCATCCTCGATCGCCTGTTGCACGCTGGGGCCATGGTCCTGCCGCTGCCAGCCCATGAAGGGCCGCCCGTCGAACTCGACCGTCAGCGCGAAGCGGGTCACAGGCGCGTGCCGGCCGGTATCGGGAAGCCGCGGAGCAGCTCATCGACGCTCATCACGCCCCGGCCTGCGCGCTGGACAAGCGTGGGCCGCAGCGCGCCGCTGCCGCAGGCGATCGTCAGCCGATCGTCGATGACCTCGCCTGGCGTCGTTGGGGCCGCACCAGTATCGGTGATGACGTCGGCGGCGAGCAGGCGCACCCGCTCGCCGTTCGCTTCGAACCAGGCGCCCGGTGGATTGAACGCGCGCACCTGTCGCTCGACCACTTCAGCGGCAGGTGTGAAATCGAGCCGCATTTCCTCCTTGGAGATCTTTGCCGCATAGGTGATGCCGTCCTCCGGCTGGGCGACGGGCGGATGGCTGTCGAGATCCGTAAGCACGGTGACCATCAGCTGCGCGCCCATTTGCGCCAGTTCGTCGGTCAACTCGCCAGCGGTCTTCGCCGCGATCGGGGTGCGTCCTTCCAGACGGACCGGTCCTGTGTCGAGCCCGGCCTCCATCTGCATGATGCCCACGCCTGTTTCGGCATCACCCGCCAGGATCGCGCGCTGGATCGGCGCGGCGCCCCGCCAGCGCGGGAGCAGCGATCCGTGAATGTTGAGGCAGCCGAACCGCGGCGCGTCGAGGATTGGGCGCGGCAGGATGAGGCCGTAGGCCGCCACCACCGCAACGTCGGCGCCCAGCCCGGCGAATGTCGCCTGCTCCTCGGCATTGCGTAGCGATACCGGCGTGTGCACCGGAATGCCGAGCGCCTCCGCCGCCGCGTGAACGGGGGAGGGGACCAGCGCGCGGCCGCGCCGCCCGCCCGGACGCGGCGGCTGGCTGTAGGCGGCGACGATCTGATGCCCGGCGGCGACCAGCGCTTCCAGAGCCGGGACGGCGAACGCGGGCGTGCCCATGAAGATGATCCGCATGGCGGGCGCTTCAACGCGCTGGCGGACGTGGACGCAACCCCCTATCTGTTCCCAGGATGGCATCACAGGAGATCGAGGCGCTGACGGGCGCGTTGGCGCGGCTGCCCGGGCTGGGGCCGCGATCGGCACGGCGGGCGGTGCTTCACCTCGTCAAGAAGCGCGAGGGCGCCTTGATCCCGCTGCTTTCTGCGCTGCAGGCGGTGGAGGAGCGGCTCGCGACCTGCTCGATCTGCGGCAATGTCGACACGATCGATCCCTGTGCGATCTGCGTCGATCCGCGCCGGGATGCGCGGTCGCTGTGCGTCGTGGAGGAAGTCGCCGACCTGTGGGCGCTGGATCGGTCGCGGTTGTTTCCGGGCCGCTTCCACGTGCTGGGCGGGCGGCTGTCGGCGCTGGAGGGCGTGCGGCCCGAGGATCTGTCGATCGATCAACTGGTGCGCCGGATCGAGGCGGGCGGGATCGACGAAGTGGTGCTGGCGATGAACGCGACGCTGGAGGGTCAGACGACCGCGCACTACATCGCCGAGCGGCTGGAACGCTATCCGGTTCGTCTGACTCAGCTCGCCCACGGCCTTCCGGTGGGGGGAGAGCTCGATTATCTGGACGAGGGAACACTCGCGCAGGCGCTGCGGGCGCGGCGCCCCGTCGCCTGATCAAGGTGGCATTCGGCCGCTTCGCTTGATTCGGGCGACCGCTGCCAATATCTGCCCGCCATGGCCGTTCTTCCCATTGTAGAAATTCCCGATCCCCGCCTTCGTCAGATGTGCGAACCCGTGGCGACGATCGACGACGATGTGCGTCAGCTCGTTTCCGACATGACCGACACGATGTATGACGCGCACGGGATTGGCCTTGCCGCGATCCAGGTCGGTGTGCTGCGCCGCGTGGTCGTCATCGACCTTCAGGACCGGCAGAGCGATGAGCCGGTGGAGGAGGGCGAAACCCCTGCCACGGTTCGCGATCCCCGGGCGTACATCAACCCCGAGATCCTGTGGGAATCGGAGGAGCTGTCCCGCTATCAGGAAGGGTGCCTGTCCATCCCCGAGCAATATGCCGAGGTGGAGCGTCCTGCACGCTGCCGCGTCGCTTGGCTCGATGTCGACGGCAACCGGCATGAAGAGGAAATGGATGGCCTTCTCGCCACCTGCATGCAGCATGAGATCGATCATTTGAACGGCGTGCTGTTCATCGACCATATCACCCGCCTGAAGCGCGACATGCTGCTGAAGAAGCTGGCTAAGGCACGCAAGAACGCCGCCTGAGGCGGCTTGCCACTAGCGGTGGCGATCGATAGGTTCGCGCTTCGTTCCAGATTGGAGGAAGCGTGGAGCCTGTCGCCATCCTGTTCATTTTCGTAGCGCTGGTGCTTGGGCTGGCCGCCGGTTGGTGGCTTGCCAGCCGCACGGCGGCGACGCTTCGGGCCGAACGCGATGCGCGCGCGGCGGAATTCAAGAAAGCGATCGTGGATCTGGCCGGCGCGGAGGAGCGCGCCCGGGCCGCTGACGCGTTGCGTCAGGAACTGGCCGCGATCCGCGACGATCGCGATGCCGCGCGGGCGGACATTGCGCGGCTGGAGGCGGAAGCGCGCGGCTTTGACGCGCGGCTGGCCGAATTGCGCGAGGCCAAGGACGCGCTGGCCGCACAATTTGGCCAGGTCGGGCAGAAGCTGCTGGCTGAGGCGCAGGACCGGTTTCTGCAGCGCGCCAACGAACGTTTCCGCGAATCCGAGGAAACCGCCGGGCAGAACCTGAAAGCGATGCTTCAGCCGGTGAGCGACCGGCTGCAACGCTATGAGGAAGGCGTGGCGAAGATCGAAGCCGAGCGTCGCGACGCCTTTGGCGAATTGCGCGGCCAGATCGAGCAGATGCGGGTGGGGCAGGAATCGGTCCGCAGCGAGGCAGCGCGGCTGGTGAATGCACTGCGCAACGCGCCCAAGGCGCGCGGCCGCTGGGGCGAGCAGCAGCTACGCAACGTGCTGGAAAGTTGCGGCCTCTCCGAACACGCCGACTTTCAGACCGAAGTGTCGGTGACCGATGCGGATGGTGCCCGTTTTCGACCGGACGTGATCGTGCGTATCCCAGGCGGCAAGTCTCTGGTGATCGACGCAAAGGTGTCGCTGAACGCCTATCAGGACGCCTTTGGTGCCGTGGACGAGGCGGAGCGGACCGCCGGTCTTAACGCCCATGCCGCCGCCATGCGCGCGCATGTCAACGGGCTGGGTGCGAAGGCCTATTGGAACCAGTTCGAGGACGCGCCCGATTATGTGGTGATGTTCGTGCCGGGCGAGCATTTTCTATCGGCCGCGCTGGAGCATGATCCGACGCTGTGGGATTATGCCTTTGACCGTAAGGTCCTGCTGGCGACGCCAACCAACCTGATCGCCATTTCCCGCACCGTCGCCGCGGTATGGCGGCAGGAGATGCTGGCCAAGGAAGCACGCGAGATCGCCCAGTTGGGCAAGGATCTGTACGCGCGCCTCTCCGTGATGGGCGGCCACGTCGCGAAATTGGGCAAGAACCTGGATACCGCGATGACGGCGTACAACCAGTTCGTCGGCAGCCTTGAATCCCAGGTGCTCACCCAGGCGAGGCGTTTCGAGGCGTTGAAGATCGATACCGCGGGCAAGGCGATTGAGGTCCCACCGGTGGTGGAACAGGCAGCGCGTCCGCTGACGAAGCTGATCGCCGAGGCAGACGCCGCTGAGTGAGCCCGGCGGTTGCCGCCGGGCTCACCTGACAAGAGCCGGAGGAGGCAGCCGGGCGAGCGGGTGCCAGTGTGTCGGTTCAGCCGCGCAGCGCCGCCGCGGCGCGTGCCTTGGCCTCGATCTCCGCCGGGGTGCCGCCGGTGACCCAGCTACCGCCGACGCAGAGCACCCGATCGAACGCTAGCCAGGTCGGCGCGCTTGCCTCGGTAATCCCGCCGGTTGGGCAGAAATGGCATTGATAGAAGGGCGCGGCGAGAGCCTTCAGTGCCTTGATCCCGCCGGATGTTTCGGCCGGAAAGAATTTGAAATGCGTAAGGCCCAGGTCCAGCCCCCGCATGATGTCGCCCGCGGTAGCGACCCCCGGCAGGAACGGAACGCCGCTCGCAATGATCGGCTCTGCCAGTCGCTCGGTCAGGCCCGGCGACACGATGAACTCGGCGCCGGCATCAATCACTTGTTCGAACTGGTCGGTCGTCACCACCGTGCCGGCGCCGACGATCGCGCCGGGCACCTGCTTCATCTCGCGGATCGCATCCAGCGCGGCCGGGGTGCGCATCGTCACCTCCAGCACCCTCAGCCCGCCGGCGACCAGCGCCTCGGCCATCGGGCGCGCCGTGGCGGCGTCCTCGATGACCAGCACCGGAATCACCGCGCTCGTCCGCATGATGTTTCCGATTTCGCTCATGCCGTATGTTCCTGTGCAAAGGCAGCAGCGGCGCCGAACAGGCCCGGCTGCGGATGGGTGATGAGCTTCACCGGGATGCCGCTCATCATTGACTGGAAGCGCCCCTTGGCGACGAAGCGGTGGCCGAAGCCGGAGCGAAGCAGCCGATCCTTGATCCGCAGGCCCAGCCCGCCGCCGATCACGACGCCGTTAGCGCCATGCGCCAGTGCCAGATCGCCCGCAGTCGCGCCGAGCGCGAGGCAGAAGCGGTCGAGCGCGGCCAGCGCGATCGGATCGGTGCCCTCGAGTGCCTCGGTCCAGATCACCTTGTCGTCGCGCATGCGGACGGGGCGGCCCTCCATCTCGGCCAGCATCTCATAGATGCCAACGATGCCGGGGCCGGCGCAAATCCGTTCCGCCGACACGCGGGTGAAGGTGCGCCGCAACCGCTTCAGCAGCGCGTCCTCAATGTCGTCGAGCGGGGCGAAATCGATATGACCGCCCTCGGTCGGCAGGACGTGATAATTGCCGCCGGTCTTGAAGACCTGCGCGACGCCCAGCCCGGTGCCGGGCCCACAAACGGTGGTCACGCCCTTGTCGGGGAGCGGCGTGTCTGGTCCGCAGAGATGGTCGAACGCCGTGTCGGGAAGCTGCGCGACGGCATGGCCAATCGCGCCGAAATCGTTGATAATCGTGTAGCTGTCGACGCCCAGCCGCTCGGGGATCAGCGACGGGCGGATCACCCAGGGATTATTGGTCAGGCGGATGATGTCGCCAGTCACTGGCGAGGCCACCGCGATCGCTGCAGCGCGCGGGGCGGGGCGATCGAGCTTGCGTTCGAACATCTGCCACGCCGTCTGCAGACTGGCATATTCGGCCGTCTTCAGCGTGATCGGCTCGCCCAGCGAAACGACCCGGCCATTCTCGACTCCCGCGATCGCAAAGCGGGAGTGTGTGCCGCCGATATCGACCGAAACGATGTCCATCATTCAAACTCCCAAGCCGCGCGGCATCGCCTTGCGGGTAACAACGTCAGGGGCGTGAAGCGCTGGCGCCTCACCGCGGAGCTATAGTCCCGCGCCCGCGAGCACCGCCGAGGCGCCCTTTTCCGCCTCGTCGGCGAGACCGCGGAACATGCCGAACAGCTCGCGCCCGAAGCCGTCGGCGGCTGCCGGCGCCGCCGCGGGGATGCGCGCTGCCCATTCCGCGGGGTCGACCAGCGCACCGAGCGTTCCCGCCACTGCGTCGACGCGGATCATGTCACCATCGCGGATCAGCGCGATCGGTCCGCCAGCGCCGTTCAGGCCGGGCAACGCCTCCGGAGACACATGAATCGCCGCCGGCACCTTGCCGGACGCGCCGGACATTCGCCCGTCGGTGACCAGCGCCACGCGATAGCCGCGGTTCTGAAGCACGCCCAAGGGCGGGGTCAGCTTGTGCAATTCGGGCATGCCGTTGGCGCGCGGACCCTGGAAGCGGACGACCACCACCACGTCGCGATCGAGTTCGCCGCGCTGGAAGGCAGCGAGCACGGCGGCCTGGTCGCAGAATACGGCCGCCGGGGCCTCGACGATCCAGCGCTCCGGGTCGACCGCCGATACCTTGATGCACGCGCGGCCGATGTTGCCGGCAAGGATCCGCATGCCACCGTCAGCGGAAAAGGGCGCGGCGGACGTGCGCAGGATCGTATCGTCGCCGCTGGGCCCCGGATCGCGCCACGCGAGCGAGTCGTTCTCCAGCGTCGGTTTGGCCGAATAGTCGCTCAGCGATTGGCCGCCCGCGGTCAGGATGTCGCCGTGCAGATGGCCGCTCGCCAGCAGCTCGCGAATAACGAAGGCCATGCCGCCGGCCGCCTCGAAGCCGTTCACGTCGGCGGCGCCGTTGGGATAGACGCGCGCGATCAGCGGCACCGCGCTCGACAGGCGGTCCATGTCCTCCCAGTCGATCACGATGCCGGCGGCGCGCGCGATCGCCGGCAGGTGGAGCAGGTGGTTGGTCGAGCCGCCGGTCGCGAGCAGGCCCACCGCCGCGTTCACGATCGCCCGCTCATCGATGCAGTGACCGATCGGGCGATAATCCTCGCCCCGCCAACCGAGGCCGGCCACGCGATGCACCGCCGCGCGGGTCAGTGCCTGGCGCAGCTTGGTGCCCGGATTGACGAAGGCAGCGTTGGGGATGTGGAGGCCCATCACCTCCATCATCATCTGATTGGTATTTGCGGTGCCGAAAAAGGTGCAGGTGCCGCGCGTGTGATAGGCGGCGATCTCGCTATCCAGCAATTCCTCGCGACCTGCGTCGCCGGTGGCGAAACGCTCGCGCACCTCCGCCTTGCTCTTGTTGGAAATGCCGCTCGGCATCGGCCCGCCTGGCACCATCAGCATCGGCAGGTGCCCGAAGCGCAGCGCCCCCATCAGCAGGCCCGGCACGATCTTGTCGCAGATGCCCAGCAGCAATGCGCCTTCGAAGGTGCCGTGGCTGAGCGCGATCGCGGTGGACAGCGCGATGGTGTCGCGGCTGAACAGCGACAATTCCATGCCCGCATAGCCTTGCGTCACGCCGTCGCACATCGCGGGCACGCCGCCTGCGACCTGCGCCGTCGCGCCGACCTCACGCGCCCACACCTTCATCTGCTCGGGGTAGCGATAATATACCGCGTGGGCCGAGAGCATGTCGTTGTAGGCAGTGACGATGCCGATGTTCATGCCGTCGCCCGTGCGCATGGCGGGGCGGTCCTCCTCTGTCCCGGCATAGGCATGGGCGAGGTTGGCGCAGCCGAGCGAAGGGCGGCCGATCCACTGGTCGCGCTCGCGCGTCAGCAGGTCGAGGTAGCGCGCCCGGCTGTCACGCGATCGCGCGATCACGCGATCGGTGACGGCGGACACGATGGGGTTCAGCTGGGGCATTGTTGCACTTCACTCCGTTCGTCCCGGGCCTGCCGAAGGGCATCGGCCGGCCCGGCCACGCGCCCCGTCAGGCGCTATTCAGCCCAGTGGATGTCCACCGGCAGTTCGGCATCGGCCAGAACGCGCCCGATCGGATACGGTGATCCGGCGCCCTGCGCGATCGCATCCTCCAGCACCTTGCGCTTGGCCGTGCCGGTCACCGCGATCATCAGCGCCTTCGCCGAGATGATCCCGGCGCGCGACAGCGTGACGCGCGCGACCGGCGCCTCGGGCGGCAGCGGATCGGGCATGACGCCCAGCGCGCGGCGTTCGCGCGGGCCGTTCAGCGCCTCGTCGTAATCTGCACCGGGGAAGATCGACGCAGTGTGACCATCGCCGCCCACGCCCAACAGGCACAGGTCGAGCGGCCAGTGGAGATCCTGCATCAGCGCGTCAGCCGAGCGGCCCGCCGCCTTATAGTCGTCGGTTGCGGCCGGCACGATCGGGATTACCCGCGCGCCCCTTGGAATGAAGGTCTTGCCGATCATGGTCACGTTGCTGAGCGGATCGCCCAAGGGCACGATGCGCTCATCCGTCGGTACGATCGTCACGCGCTTCCAGTCCAGCTTGGCAGCGGCGAGCTTCTGGTAGATCGGAATAGGCGTCTTTCCGCCTGACAGCGCGACCACTGCAGCACCGCGCGCGTCGATCGCGCTTTCGATGATGAACTGGATGTCGCCGGCTACTGCCTCGGCCATCTCCTGCGCGTCGTCATATTCCCACCACTCGATTTCGTCGCTCATGATGTCACTTCCATTGTCCGGCCAATGCCGGAAATCGTTTCAAGATTGCGTCCCGACCATGCGGGACACGAACGGCTGAGGGACCCCGCAAGGTCCCCGATGGTCAATCGTCCTGCCAGCTGACGCCATCACGCTCGGTCAGCGCGATCGAGGCGGCGGGCCCCCAGGTGCCGGCGGCATAATGCTTCGGCTTCATGTCATTCGCCTTCCAGCCTTCGCGGATGGCATCGATCCAGGTCCATTGTGCCTCCACCTCGTCGCGGCGGACGAACAGCGTCTGGTCACCCTCGATCAGGTCGAGCAGCAGCCGTTCATAGGCGATGCGGCGGCGCTTGCCGGCGAATTCGGCGTCGAGGCTGAGGTTCAGCGGCACTTCGCGCAGGCGAATACCGTCGCGATCCAGCCCTGGCTCCTTCGCCATGACGAGCAGCTGGATATATTCCTCCGGCTGCAAGCGGATGATCAGCATATTGGGCTGAAGCAGGCCGCCGCGGCCCGCGAACATCGAATGCGGCACCGGCTTGAACTGGATAGCGATTTCGCTACGCCGCGTCGGCATCCTCTTGCCGGTGCGCAGGTAGAACGGCACGCCCTGCCAGCGCCAATTGTCGACATGGGCCTTCAGCGCCACGAACGTCTCGGTGTTGGAATCGCGGCCAAGTTCATCGTCATAGCCCTTGACGATTTCGCCATTCACCGCGCCGCCGAGATATTGGCCGATTACGCTGTTGTGCGGAACATCCTCCGGCTTCAGTTGGCGCAGCGAGCGGAATACCTTGGCCTTTTCGTCGCGGATCTCAGTGACGTCGTAGCGCGCCGGCGGCTCCATCGCGATTAGCGCGACAAGCTGCAGGATGTGGTTCGCCACCATGTCGCGCAGCGCGCCGGCGCCGTCATAATAGCTGGCGCGATCCTCCAGCCCGACGGTTTCGCTGACCGTGATCTGGACGTTGTCGATTCCCTGTGCGTTCCACACCGGCTCGAAGAACGAATTGCCGAAGCGGAGCGCCATGATGTTCTGGACGGTTTCCTTGCCGAGATAATGGTCGATGCGGAAAATCCGCTCCTCGGGAAAGGCGGTGGCGACGGTGTCGTTGATCTCGCGGCTGGACGCCAGATCATAGCCGAGCGGCTTTTCCAGCCCGATGCGCACCGTCTCACCGGCGAGCCCCGCGCCCTCGAGGCCGCGGATCACCTGTTCGAACAGCGAGGGTGCCGTTGAGAGGAAAATCGCGAGCCCGCCGGACACGTCGCCAACCTTCTTCGCCAACGCGCCATAATGTTTGGTGTCGGTGGCATCGAGCGGTTGGTATTGCAGCCGGGCGACGAAGGTTTCGATCGTGTCGGCGTCGCAGCGATCCTTCGCCAGGAACTCGTCCAGCGCCTTGCGGGCAAAGTCGCGGAAGCTCTTGTCGTCATGGTCGGAGCGCGCAGTGCCGGTGATCGTCAGCCCGTCCGGCAGCAGCTTGTCGGCGTGCAAGCCGTACAGCGACGGCAGCAGCATGCGCTGGGACAGATCGCCCGTCGCGCCAAACAACAATAGCTTCCCGACCGGGTTGCGCTGCATGCGTGCTTCTCCTGTTGGCTGTCGGCGTTCGCAGTGGAACGCACGACCCCTTATGCCGGTCGCGATTTAATAGACCAGCCCGGTCAGCGGATCGGCGCCGATCATCAGGTTGAGGTTCTGGACCGCGGCACCCGAGGCGCCCTTGCCGAGATTGTCGAGCGTCGCGATCAGCCTGAACTGTCCCGCCGATGGATCGGCGAAAACGTACAGCGTCATCCGATCAGTGCCGGCATCATCCTCGATGCGGATCAGGTTCACGTCCTCAACCGACACCCGCACCAGCGGCGTATCGCGGAACGTGTCGGCCAGCGCGGCGCGGATCGCCTCCGCGGTCGTACCGGGGGCGAGCTGGGCCGCATGAAGCGGCACTTCGATTACCATCCCGCGATGGATGTTCGCGACCGAGGGAAGGAAGATTGGTGCGAGCGACAGCGCCGCGTGCCGCGTCATCTCCGGCACATGCTTGTGCCCAAGGCGTAGCGCATAGGCGCGGTGTGCCGATCCGTTGCCGCCCTCGAACTCGGCGATCATCGACTTGCCGCCGCCCGAATAGCCCGAGGTGCCATGCACCACGAGGCCAGCGTCCGGCCGGATCAGGCCAGCGCGCATCAGCGGCGCGACCAGCGCGAGAAAGCCGGTGGGATAGCAGCCCGGATTGGACACGCGGGTCGCGTCCGCCACGTCGAAGCCCAGTTCGGGGAAGCCATAGGTCCAGCCATCGGCCACGCGGTGGGCGCTCGACGCGTCGATCACGCGAACGTGCGGATTTTCGACCAGCGTGACCGCTTCCTTCGCGGCCTCATCCGGCAGGCACAGGATCACTGCATCAGCATCGTTGATCGCCTCGCGCCGTGCCGCCACGTCCTTTCGCCGATCCTCGCTCAAGGTGACGAGTGCGATGTCGCTCCGGCCTTCGAGACGCTCCCGAATCTCCAGCCCGGTGGTACCGACGGCGCCGTCGATGAAAACGGTTGCAGTCATGGCTGCTCCTCGAGCGTCGATGCCGGGACATATCCGACGAAGCCGGTCGAAGGGGCGATGCCCCACGCGGTCTCACCGGTAACGTCGAGCAATTCGAAGGCATCGCCGGGGGACAAGGTGGCGAGCACCGCCGAATCGGCAGCGCGCGAGGTACGCAGATCGACGGACGTCTTCACGCGGCGCGGCTGCGGCGCTGCGTAATGAGGGGCGAATACCTGATCCGCGAGGCGGACGTCGGCCAAGTCGCTGCGCACCGCAAAGCGGGTCGGATCGAGCGTGCGCGAGCGTCCAACCAGCGCGAACGATTTACGCGCTGGCGCTTGCGCGGTTGGGGACGGGCTGGTCGCCGTCGCCGAGAAACTGGCCGAACTCCTCAAGAAAAACTGCCCCTTCGGATGTGCGTGCGACAAAGATGTTGCGCTTGTCGCTATCGTCGCGTTGGCGGCGCAGATAGCCGAGCGCGCCAAGTCTGTTCAAGGCGCGAGTCACAACGGGCTTCGACACGTTGAGGATCCGGGCCAGGCCGCGCACCGTGTGCGGACCCGGTTTCAGATAAACGACCAGAAGAAGCGCCATTTGGCGGTTCGTCAGGTCAGGCTCCCCCGAGCGGACATAATCCACCAGGGTGTTCATCCAGGAGCTCAATTCGGAATTCGCGAAAACTGCCACCATGCGTCATCCGGATAACAGGCGGCTCATGCGCGCCGTTCGCGAAGATAACGTCTGCCTGCGCGGCTGGTTTCAGTACTGTCACGAAATCGACCAACGGTTGATCGTGCGGCGCGCCGCGCCTATGTGCGCGCATCGGCCAGCCAGCGCCGGCACAACATCGGATTCGACATGTTCACCTTCCTTCTCGTCGTTCAGGCGATCATTGCCGCCGCCCTCGTGACGGTGATTCTGATGCAGCGATCGGAAGGCGGTGGGCTGACCACCGGCGGCAGCCCGTCGGGCCTGATGTCCGCGCGTGGTGCGGCGGACTTCCTGACGCGCGCTACTTCGGTGCTTGCAGCGCTGTTCGTGCTCATGTCGATCACGCTGGCCGTTCTGGCGGCGACCCGCGGTGGCACCAGCGTCGACACCTCGCTTGAGCGTCGCGCGCCGGTCAGCCAGACCGCGCCGCAGCCGCAGGGCGATGCCGGCCTGTCCGCAGCAGAGGCTGCGGCCGCTGCGGCAGCTGCGAACCAGGCGGCTCCGGCCGAAAACGGCGTTCCGCTCGCCCGTTGATCCACCCGGTTCGCCGGAAATTCATCGCGTCCGTGAAAGCGGGCGCTTGTCCACCATGTTTGTTCGAGGCTAAGTCGATATCCCCATGGCGCGGTTTATTTTCATCACCGGCGGCGTGGTTTCCTCGCTCGGCAAAGGTCTCATGGCGGCGAGCCTCGCCGCATTGCTTCAGGCGCGCGGCTATCGCGTTCGGATCAGGAAGTTCGATCCCTATCTGAACGTCGATCCCGGCACGATGAGCCCGTACCAGCACGGTGAGGTGTACGTCACCGACGACGGCGCCGAGACCGATCTCGATCTGGGCCATTATGAACGCTTTACCGGCGTTGCGGCGCGTCAGAGCGACAACGTCACCTCCGGCCGGATCTATCAGCAGATCATCGCGCGCGAGCGTCGCGGCGATTATCTCGGTGCCACGGTCCAGGTCATTCCGCACGTCACCGATGCGATCAAGGCATTCGCCAAGGACCAGACCGACGACCTGGATTTCGTGCTGTGCGAAATCGGCGGGACGGTCGGCGACATCGAGTCGCTGCCGTTCATCGAGGCGATCCGTCAGCTGAAGAACGAAGTCGGCCGTGGAAACGCGATCAGCGTCCACGTGACCCTAGTGCCCTACATCGCCGCTGCGGGCGAACTGAAGACCAAGCCGACGCAGCATTCGGTACGCGAGCTTGCCGCGCTGGGCGTTCAGCCCGACGTGCTGGTCTGCCGCTGCGAACATCCGCTGCCGCCATCGGAACGCGCCAAGATCGCGCTGTTCTGCAACGTGCCGGAAACCGCGGTCATCCCGGCGCTCGATGCCAAGAGCATCTATGCCGTGCCGCTGCAATATCACGGCGAGGGACTGGATACCGAGGTGCTTCGCGCCTTTGGCATCACGCCGTCTTCGGCACCTGACCTGTCACGCTGGACCGAGATCGTCGATCGCCTGACCAACCCTGAGGGCGAAGTCACCGTTGGCGTTGTGGGCAAATATGTCGGCCTGCAGGATGCGTACAAGTCGCTCAACGAAGCGCTGGTGCATGGCGGGATCGCGAACCGGGTGAAGGTCAACATCAACTGGATCGACGCCGAGCTGTTCGAGAATGACGACGCGGAGATCGCGGCGCAGCTCGAGCCATGCGACGCAATCCTGGTGCCTGGTGCGTTTGGTGAGCGCGGTGCGGAGGGCAAGATCGCCAGCGTGCGGTTCGCGCGCGAGCGTGAGATCCCGTACTTCGGCATCTGCTTCGGCATGCAGATGGCGTGCGTCGAGGGCGCGCGCGATCTGGCCGGGATCAAGGAAGCATCCTCGACCGAGTTCGGACCGACGACCGAGCCGGTGGTCGGCCTGATTACCGAGTGGATGGGTCGGGACGGCCTGGAAAAGCGTGAGGCGGAAGGCGATCTGGGCGGCACGATGCGGCTGGGCGCCTATGAGGCGCGGCTCGCCGGCAACAGCGTTGTCGCGTCGATCTATGGCGACACGACCATCTATGAGCGCCACCGCCACCGTTACGAGGTGAACACGGCGTACAAGGAACCGCTGGAAAAGGGCGGTCTCGTTTTTTCCGGCATGTCGCCCGATGGCACCTTGCCCGAGATCGTCGAGCGGCCCGACCATCCCTGGTTCGTGGGCGTGCAGTTCCACCCGGAGCTAAAGTCCAAGCCGTTCGATCCGCACCCGCTGTTCGCCAGCTTCATCGCGGCGGCGGTCAAGCAGAGCCGGCTTGTCTGACACGGGCGACGACGACCTGCCGGCATGGCGGGTCGAGGCATCGCGGCTGGTGGTCGATGACCGCTGGCTGCGAGTGCGCGCCGATGATTGCGTGACGGCGGAGGGGGTGCGGATCGCACCCTTCTTCGTCACCGAATATCCCGACTGGGTGATCGTGGTCGCGCTGGACGACGCCGGCAATCTGTTGCTGGTCGATCAATACCGCCACGGCTGGGGCGTCATCTCACGCGAGTTGCCGACCGGCGCGATCGACCCGACCGATGCGGATCCGGTTGCCGCCGGACGCCGCGAGTTGCTGGAGGAAACCGGCTTTGGCGGCGGCACATGGCGGCTGGTCGCAACGCTCGCGCCCAACCCGGCGACGCAATCGAACCGCTGCCACGCGGTCCTCGCCACCGGCGTCTGCCGCCTTGCCGAACCCATGGATGAGCCGACCGAGCGCTTGCGTCTGTCTGTTATCCCGGTCGCTGACGCGATCACGCAGGCGCGCGTCGGCGGGATCGTTCAGGCGATGCACGTTGCGGCGCTGGCCATGGCGCTGCCGCAGCATTGGGGCGCGCCGCTCGCCTGATCATCGCCGATAACCGAACCGGGCGCTCCCCGGACAAAGCGAAGGCGCCCGAGCCGATTGGCCCGGACGCCCCACGACGCCTTGAAAGGGAGCAAAGAGGCGCCGAACGGTTACGCGGCCTGCGCGGTCTCGCCGGACTTGTCCTCGACGACCGTCGGCTTCTGGCCGGTCTTGATGGCGATGCTCTTGGGCTTCATCGCCTCGGGTACTTCACGGACCAGGTCGATCACCAGCAGGCCGTCGTTCAGCCGAGCGTCCTCGACGAAGACGAAGTCTGCCAGTTCGAACCGGCGTTCGAAGCTGCGCGTTGCAATGCCGACGTGAAGGAAGTTGGGCCCGGTGGCCTTGTCGTCCTTCTTGCCGGACACCAGCAGCAGGTTCTGCTGTGCCGTGATTTCAATCTCGTCGCGGGTGAACCCGGCCACCGCGAGGGTGATCCGATAGCGATCCTCCGCCACGCGCTCGAGGTTGAACGGCGGATAATTGTCGCTCGCATTGCGGGCGTTGGTTTCAATCAAGTCGAACAGCCGATCGAAGCCAATGGTCGAACGGCGATAGGGGGTAAGGTCAAGACGCATCTTCAATTCCTCCAATGAGCGAGTTGAAAGCGGAGGCGCACGACCAGCGTCGCGCCCCCGTCTGTGCGACCCGGTATCGGCGCCGCACGAACGAAATCTGGTAAGGTCAACATATTTTTCAAGGGGCCTGCCAAATCCCCTCTAAGTTGATCGGGTATTGCAATCCCTAGTTTGTTGATGGACCTTCAGCCCACCAATCCAGGGGACGGTTCTGATGTCGATCACGCTTGCCATCTTGTTGAGTGCGCAGCTTGCCGCTCCCACCGTCAACGACGCGCCGCAAGCCCCGGCAGCGCCTGGCTCAGGCCAGGATCAAACCCCCACCGCTGAGGCAAATGGCGAATCGCCGGGGCGGCTGGGGCCGGCGCAGCAGAGCGGCGGCGACATCGTCGTCACCGCGCGGCGACGCGCAGAAACGGTGCAAAGCGTGCCGATTGCGATGTCGGTGATCGGCGGCGAGGCGCTGGCGGAAACCGGCGCCTACAACGTCAATCGCCTGACCCAGCTTCAGCCGACGCTGCAATTCTATTCCACCAACCCGCGTAATTCGGCTGCCAACATCCGCGGCCTGGGCGCGCCCTTCGGCCTGACCAACGACGGAATCGAGCAGGGCGTCGGTATCTATGTCGACCAAGTCTATTACAGCCGTATCGCCTCGGCGACGTTCGACTTCACCGATACCGAGCGGATTGAGATCCTGCGCGGACCGCAAGGCACGTTGTACGGCAAGAACACGACGGCGGGTGCGATCAACATCACCACGCGCCGCCCCAGCTTCGAAACGGAAGCCCGCGTGGAGGTGAGCGGGGGCAATTACGATTTCTTCCAGGGCAAGTTCTCGCTGTCCGGACCGATCGTCGATGACGTGGTCGCCGCGCGCATTTCGGGTTCGATCACCACCCGTCGCGGCACGGTGTACAACACGCTGCAACGCGAATGGCAGAACAGCCAGGACAATGTCGGGCTGCGCGGCCAGATGCTGTTCCGGGCGAGTCCCGACCTCGATATTACGCTGTTCGCCGACTACAATCGGCAGGACCCTAATTGCTGCGTACAATATTATGCGCGGGTCGGTGCCACGCAGCGGCCGGTCAGCCGCCAATATGCAGCGCTCGCCGCCGCCTCCGGCTATGCGCCGCCCTCAACCGACGCGTTCGACCGGCGCACGGACGTCGACACCAATTTGCGCGCCGAGCAGGAGCTGGGCGGGGCGTCGGCACTTACCAATTGGACGCTCGGCTCGGGTACGCTGACGTCGGTCACGGCGTGGCGGTTCTGGCATTGGAACCCGTCCAACGACCGCGACTTCATCGGCCTGCCGATCACCACCGTGTCCGCCAACCCGTCGCAGCAGAGCCAGTTCACACAGGAAATCCGCTACGCGTCGGACAGCAAAGGGCCGGTGGATTACACGGTTGGCGCCTTCTACTTCTACCAGACGATCGATACGCAGGGGCTTCAGGTACAAGGGCCGGCGGCGAGCCGCTTCCTGCTAAACCCGGGCAATCCGCCGTACGGCCCCAATGGCTGCGCGACGCCGACCACCGCCGCTTGCAATCCTGCGGTTTTGAACGGCCTGACATCGCGCAACACAATCGGGTTCAAGAACACCTCGGCCGCCGTCTTCGGCAAGCTGACGTGGCGGCCGACCGATCGGTTGGAAATCGCGCCCGGTCTTCGCGTCAATTACGACAAGAAGGAGGGCGACTATGTCGCCACCGTCATCACGGGGAGTGGCGGTTCAGCGCTGACCAACGACCAGCGCGGCGTCTTGTCACCGCAGAGCTACCAGCCGGAATTCGACAATTGGAACATCTCGGGCGACATCACCGTGTCGTACGACATCACGTCCAATATCCATTATTACGCGACCTACGCGCACACCTACAAATCGGGCGGGATCAACCTGTCCGGGCTGCCGCTTGATGCTGCGAACAACCCGATCCTGGCGGTTCAGACGATCGATCCTGAAACGGTCAATCATTTCGAACTGGGGCTGAAAACCCAGTTCTGGGATCGCCGCGCCACCGTCAACGTTGCCGCCTTCTGGACCGAGATCGATGATTATCAGGCGACGGTGAACAACCAGCAGGTCGGCGTGTTGCGCGGCTATCTCGCTAACGCCGGCAAGGTGCGCACGCGCGGGATTGAGGTCGACAGCGCGTTTCGCCCGCTCGACGGTCTGAACCTGTACGTCAACGGCGCCTATACCGATGCCAAATACGTCCGCTTCGTCGATGCGCCATGCCCGCCTGAGCTGGCGGGCGGGGCGACCGCGACCGGCAGCCAGCGTCCGGGGCCAGCCGGCGTGCCGGGCGCACTAAGCCCACCATCCTGCGACATCTCGGGGCAGGTGTTGCCGGGCGTGTCGAAATGGGCGTTCAGCTATGGCGCGGAATATGGCGTTCCGACCACGATCAGCGGGCGAGAGGGCCAGGTCTATCTCGGCTATGACGGCAGCTACCGTTCGCGCTTCTCGTCCAATCCCTCGCCCTCGGCCTACACCTATGTCGACGGCTATTCGCTGTCGAACTTCCGTCTGGGGTTCAAGACCGATGACGGGCTGAACCTGTTCGCCTGGCTGCGGAACGCCTTTGACCAGGATTATTACGAACTGCTCGCCACCCAGTCCGGATCGACCGGTCTGATCGTCGGCCAGCCGGGCGATCCGCGGACCTATGGCGTTACGCTCTCGGCGCGTTTCTGATCGATCCTAGTCGCGCAGCCGCTCGGCGAGGAAGGTGATCAGCGCCTCGACCCGGGCCGGGCGAAGCGGGCTGGGCGGCGTCAGCAAGTGGAGGCCGATCGGGGCGGGGCGCCACTCCGGCAGGATTTCAACCACTTGGCCGGTGTCGATCGTGTCGCCCAGGATGAAGGCGGGAAGGCGCGCAATGCCGAGCCCGGCAACCAAAGCGGGGATCAGCGCCTCGCCGCTGTTCGCCGCCAGCGGCCCTTGCGCCTTTACCGATACCTCAGCGCCACCCGGCCCGCGAAAGCGCCAGGGCCCGGAGATGTTGGTGTAGCCGAGCAGGTCATGCTCGCCCAATTGCCCGGGATGGGTGGGGGCGCCGCGTCGGTCGAGATAGGCGGGAGCGGCGACCAGATAGGATTGGATGGTGCACAGCCGCCGCGCCCGCAGCGAACTGTCGGGCAGTTCGGCGATACGAAGCGCCACGTCGAACCCCTCCGCAACAATGTCGACCCGCGCGTCGGACAGGTGCAGCTCCAGTTCGACGCCGGGATGCGCCGTCAGGAAATCGGCCAAAAGCGGCGCCACCTTGCTGACCCCGAAGGTCATTGGTGCGGCCAGCCTGATCCGCCCTACCGGGGCGCTGGCGGCATCGCGCGCCGCCTCTTCCGCGGCCTGCGCGGAGGCGAGGATCAACGCGGCACGCTCAGCCAGCGGCCGCCCCGCCTCGGTCAGGGCCAGCCGCCGCGATGTTCGGTGGAAGAGCGACTGCCCCAGGTCGTTTTCCAACCGGGCGATCGCCTTGGACACCGTCGCCTTGCTCAGCCCCAGCGCGTCCGCCGCTCCGGTGAAGGAGCGGTGCTCGGCCACGGTGGCAAAGATCGCCCAGGCTTCCAGGTCGGGTAAGCGCATCGTCATCGCCTTTGCAGTGTTGCGAACTTTGTAGCCCAAAGAGGCGGTGTGAAACAATCCGTTTCGATCGTTTCTGTTTTCGTGATGATCGAGGGTGCCTATCTCTCGGTCAACACTTTGGAGGTTCTCATGACCGACACCCGCTCCCGCATCGAACGCCGCTCCTTCGGCTCGCTCGGCCATGCTGATCACGGCTGGCTCGACGCGCGCCATCACTTCAGCTTCGCCAGCTATCACGATCCCGACCGCATGGCTTGGGGCGCGATCCGGGTGTGGAACGATGACACGATCGCCCCGCAAACCGGCTTCCCGCCGCATCCGCACCGCGACATGGAGATCATCACCTACGTTCGCACCGGCGCGATCACGCACCAGGATTCGATGGGCAATGCCGGCCGCACCGGCGCCGGCGACGTCCAGGTGATGAGTGCAGGTTCGGGTGTCCGTCACGCCGAATACAATCTGGAGAATGAGCCGACGACGCTGTTCCAGATCTGGATCGAGCCGCGTTCGACCGGCGGGAGCCCCAGCTGGGGTGCCAAGCCCTTTCCCAAGGGCGATCGCTCCGGCCGGTTCGTGACACTCGCCAGTGGCTTTGCCGAGGATCCGGATGCGCTTCCGATCCGCGCCGATGCCCGCGTGCTGGGTGCGACGCTGAATGCGGGCGAGCAGGTCAGTTACACGGTGGGCGAGGGGCGGCATGCCTATCTGGTCGCGGCGCGCGGTGCGATCACCATCGATGGGGAACCGTTCGACGCGCGCGACGGCGCGGCACTACGCGGGGGGACGTATGAGATCGTCGCTCGCGAGGACGCTGAACTGGTGCTCGTCGACGCCGACTGAGCCGATTTCCTCCCAAGGAGGGAGGAAAGAGGCCGAAACCTGCCCGTTTCACCTCTGACCGGGGTCTATAAGCGGCCCTTTCACACACAGCCTTTCCGGCCGCGGAAAGGGAGCATGGAGTATCCACGATGACCAAGGTTCTGGTTCTATATTATTCGTCCTACGGCCATCTCGCCAAGATGGCCGACGCGGTTGCCGAGGGCGCGCGCGAGGTCGGCGTCGAGGTCGATGTGCGCCGCGTGCCGGAAACCGCGCCGAAGGAAGTGGCTGAAGCTGCAGGGTTTCACGTCGACAATTCGCATCCCGAAATCGAGGGTGTGAATGCGCTTGCCGATTATGATGCGATCATCATCGGTGCGCCCACCCGCTTCGGCCGGATGCCCAGCCAGATGGCGGCGTTCCTCGACCAGGCCGGCGGCCTGTGGGCCAGGGGCGCGCTGAACGGCAAGGTCGGCGGCGCCTTCACCTCCACGGCGACTCAGCATGGCGGCCAGGAAGTGACGCTGTTCTCGATCATCACCAACATGCTGCACTTCGGCATGACGGTGGTCGGCCTCGACTATGGCTATCAGGCGCAGATGACGATGGATGCGATCCACGGTGGATCACCCTATGGCGCGACCACGCTCGCGGGCGGCGACGGCAGCCGTCAGCCGAGCGACATCGACCTTGGCGGCGCGCGTTATCAGGGGAAGCGCATCGCCGAAGTTGCCGCCAAGCTGAAAGGCTGACCGGCTCTCGCCCCCACTCTTCGTGTGGGGGGCATAGGCGCAATCAGTCGCGGCGTCGCTCCTTGCGGCGCCGCTTCTTTTTGCCTTTGTCGTCAGTCGCCGCCGGTTCGATCGTGCGAACGACGACTGGCGGTACCACGCGCGGCAGGATCGGATCGATTGCTGGGTCGGCCGGGAAGGCCGTACGCGCGCGCGCAAACAGGAAACGCGCCCTCGCCGCGCCGGGCTCGCTGGTTGAGGTGCCGACCCAGCGCCAATGCCATGGTTCCCACTTCACGCCCTGCTTGTTGCCGGGTGGAAACGACAGTTCGAAGCCGAAGCGCGGCGCGTTGGCGGTAAGCCAGCGGAAGGCAGGCTTTGCAGCCATGCACGCCTCCGCATCCGGGCAGCCGTCGGCGGGACGGACGGTGAAATCCACCGCATAGCCGGTGCCATGTTCGCTGTGCCCGGGTGGTGCCGCGGAAATCGCGCGATCCACCCCACTGTCACTTTCCCGCGTGCGGCAGAATGTCGATTGCTGGCGAACGAGTGAGCGGTGGCAGGAGAAAGCGTAGAGCCGGCCCTGTACGGCCGGATCACCGGCTGCTGCTGCGAGCAAGCGCTGTAACGCCGCGGCGGCCTCCGGGCGCAATCGACACGTGCCCGTCGCCAGCGAGGGAGGTACTGCCATCAGCGCATCGGGCGCGGCATCGCCATAAGCGAAATGACCGAGCGCGCGGCCGTCCCGCCCCTTGGCGATGCTGACACCATTACACAATTGCGCTTGTGCCGATCCGCTGGCGACAATGGCCAGGGCGGCCAAGGAGAAGGAAAGGTGAGATCGCATCCGAGTGTCTCTCTGGCCTCCGGTGCTCCGCAATGGCAAGGGCAGTTTCATGTTGAATGAGCGGGTATTGTTCCTCGATGGCGAGGCATTGATCATCGATAAGCCGGCAGGCTTGCCGGTCGACCCCCCCAGGAACGGAGGGATCAGCCTGGAAAACCATCTGGCCAATCTCACCTTCGGGTTCCGGCGGTGGCCGCATGCGGTGCATCGGCTGGATCGCGACACCAGCGGATGCCTGTTGCTGTCGCGCAATCCGAAGGCGCACGCGCGGCTGCAGCAGGCGTTCGAGGCAGGGGTGGTGCGCAAGCGCTACATCGCCGTGCTTGACGGGGTTCCCGAGGGCGAGGAGGGCGAGATCGACCTTCCACTCGTCAAGATTTCTTCGGCCGAACGTGGTTGGCGAATGACAGGCGATCCGGCTGGCAAGGCATCGCGCACGAACTGGCGCCTTCTGCGCGTGGCGGACGGTAAGGCGCTGGTGGAGTTTCACCCAGCAACAGGGCGTACGCATCAGATCCGCGTTCATGCACTCGAGGGGCTGGGGGTGCCGGTGGTGGGTGACCCGGTCTATGGCACGGCACATCCCGCCGGCATGATGCTCCACGCGGCCGAGCTGGTGGTTCCGCGGGCGGGCAAGCCCGATGCGGCGGGGCAGGCCCCGTGGCCAGCGCGCTTCGTCGAGATTGGCTTCGATGGTTGATGTCCCGGAGGAGGCGCTGGAGGAGCGCTTCCTCGCCGCTACCGGACCGGGCGGGCAGAACGTCAACAAGGTAGCGACGGCGTGCCAGCTGCGCGTCGACGTCTTCCGACTGGGACTGCATCCGGAGACGTTCCGTCGGCTGAAGCTGCTGGCGGGATCGCGGCTGACCGCCGCAGGAACATTGGTCCTCACCGCGCGGCGCTATCGCACGCAGGAAGCCAACCGCGCAGACGCACGCGCACGCCTCGCCGAATTGCTGCAGAAGGCGGAGGAGCGGGAGGCGCGGCGCGTAAAGACCAAGCCGTCGCGTGCCGCAAAGGCCCGGCGGGTCGACGCCAAGAAAGGGCGAAGCGAGATCAAGGCCGGGCGCGGCAAGGTTCGCGACTATTGAACAAGACAGCTGGTGTATTATCTTGCCGAAACACCAGCGGACAGGACGGTATGGCGAAAAAGGACAAAAAGGGCTTTCGAATCCCGAAGGAAATTGGCGGGATCAAGGTTCCGAAGGAAGCACGCCGTGCCGGGGAGGCGTTGATCGAAAAGGCGAGCAGCCCCGCCGGGCGACAAGCGATTGCTTCCGGCATCGCAATGGCGGCCACCGCCGCTGCGGCAGTGGCCGCGCGTCAGGCGCGCGCGCAGTGCAGCAAGGAAGACGAGGCCTCCTCTGCCGAAAGTACCGCGGAGGCCGCTGGCCCGAACGGCGGGACCAAGGCCGATGGTGCGACAGTCGATCCCAATCGTGTCGTTGACGCGCTCAGCGACGCCGCTGGCGCCTTCATGTCCAGCCTGTTCGCCAAGCAGCGGTAAGAGCGAGCGCCGGTTGAACCGGCGCTTCCGACCCTACGTGACGCGCGGCGCGTAACTGGGGCTTAAACGATTGCCCCGCGCGGTGCCGTCGCTGCCGCTTCGTCAGCTTCGCCGCGGGCAGACACGTCGCGAATGGGCTGAACATCGGGGAACGGCATGATGAGCCGACCGTCCGGCGCAGCGGTGTAGGTGGTCTGCGTCGGGAAGGGGATGGAGACGCCCTCTTCGTCCAGCCGGCGATAGAGCGCCATGCCCACGTTGTGGCGCGCGTCATAGGCGTGCTGATAATCGGCCGACATGGACTCGAACTCCAGTTCATAGTCGAGCGAGGAGGCGCCGAACGCCACGAAGCCGGCGCGGATGAAGAGCAGATCTTGCGCCTCGACGACCTCCTTGAATATGTCAGGCAGCCGCTGCAGCAGGTCGCGATCGGTTTCATAGCCGACACCGATCGCCAATTTCGTCCGGCGACGTTCGCGCTGCGAATTGTTGATGATCTCCTTGTCCAGCAAGTTACGGTTAGAAATGATCCGCTGCTCGCCGTTGACGCCCCGGATCCGCGTCGATTTGAGGCCGATTTCCTCCACCGTACCGGAGCTGGAATCGTAGGTGATGGCGTCGCCACGACGGAAGGGGCGGTCGAAGATGATTGCCAGCGCCGCGAACAGGTCGGCAAAGATGCCCTGCGCCGCCAGACCGATGGCGATGCCGCCAACGCCGAGACCGGCCACCAAGCCGGTGACGTTCACGCCGAGGTTGTCGAGAACGACTACCAGCGCGATCGCGAATACGACGATCGTCACGAGGAGGCGGATCAGCCCCATCGCGTTCATCAGCGCCTCGCCCGAGTAATTTTCTGCGCGGGTCCGGTGCTCGATAGCCCCCAGGATCAGTTCACGCGCCCAGATTGCCGCCTGGAACACAGCAGCGACGGTGAAGAGGAAGTTGATCGTCCGGGCGACGATCTCCGGCGGATCCGCGTAACCGACGACGAGGCGGGCAGCGACCATGACGATGAAGAACGTGCTCGTGCGGGTAATCACCCGACCGATGATCGCCGACCATCCTGCTCCCGACGTCGAGCGCCGGGCAAGGCGCGGCCCCAACTGGCGCAACCACAAAAGCCCGAGGACGATGCCGGCGCCGATCGCGGCTGCGACAGCAATCTGCAGCCAATGGTCCTGGATCCAGTCGATGCTGGTCAGTGAAAAGGTCGAAATCTGTCGTTCGACCTCGTCACCCGAAATCTTCGGCAACGGCGCCGCACTTTTCTTTGCTGTCATTATGGCCTTCTGGATCAATCAGGCGGCTTGCCGCGCGGTGCCGTTTTCGCCCGTTTCGAGGAAGGCAATCAAGCCTCGTTCGGCACGGCTAAGCCACCGCGTCGAGCGCGGCAGGTGAAGCGACGATCGAAAGGCTTCCTGCCCATCCTTGATCAAGGCGATCAACGCGGGATGGACGTAGGACTTGCGCGCGATCGCTGGCGTGTTGCCCAGCCGCTCCGTGACCGGTGCGAGAAGGGTCTTGAGGCTGATCGCCTTGTCCGCCTGCGCCAGCGTTTCGAAGGCGATGACGCTCGCGCCCCAGGTGCGGAAATGCTTGGCAGTAAAGTCGCCCTTCATCGCCGCCTTGATATAGGCGTTGACGTCTGAAGAAGTGACGGGGCGGGGCTCGCCGGCCTCATCCACATATTGGAACAGCTTCTGGCCGGGCAGATCCTGGCACTTCTTGACGAATCGGGCGAGGCTGCCGTCGGTTATTGTCAGCATGCGCAGCTTTCCGGACTTGGCCCGGTATTGCAGGCGCAATGTGCTGCCCTTGATCTGTGCGTGGCGGTCACGGAGCGTGGTAACACCGAAGCTCTTGTTGCTCTTGGCGTAGGTTTCGTTGCCAATTCGCAGGTGAGCGGTGTCCAGCAGCTTGACGATCGCAGCGATCGTCTTCTCCTTGCTGTGCCGGCGGCTTTTCAGATCCTGCTCGACGCGTTCGCGCAATTTGGGAAGAGAACGCCCGAACGACGCGCAAAGATTATACTTCTCATCCTCGCGCGCGGCGCGGAACTCGGGGTGATAGCGGTACTGCTTGCGGCCCCTCTCGTCCCAGCCGACTGCCTGGATGTGCCCGAGCGGGTCGGGGCAGAACCATGCGTCGCGATATGCGGGCGGAAGGCCGATACTGTTCAGCCGGTCGATCTCCTCGCGATCGGTGATGCGGTTTCCGGCGGGATCAAAATATCCCCAGCCATGGCGCATCGTGCGCCGGGTGATGCCGGGTTCCTCGTCGTCGTGATAAACGATCCTGGTTGATGTCACCTGAAAGACCTCCGCGTGGCTCAGGAAATGCGCAGGGTATCGCGCGGTTCCGGAACGGCCCCCGCTGCCGCGGGTTGTGAGGGCAATTCCCCAGACAGGAGCTACCCCCAGATGACCGATCTTTCGCGTGCGCGCGTCCTCATCCTGGCGACCGACGGCTTCGAAGATGCCGAGTTGTTCGAACCGCGCCAGGCGCTGCTGGATGCTGGCGCCCAAGTGACGCTCGCCTCCATCAAGACAGATCCAATCCAGGGCGTGAAGGGCGATACTGACCCGACCCGCACCATCACGCCGGACATGACGCTGGACCAGGTCGATACCGAAGAGTTTGACGCACTGTTGCTGCCGGGCGGCGTCGGCAATCCCGACAAGATGCGCATGGAAGACCGTGCCGTGGCGATCGTTGGCGAGTTCATGGACGACAACAAGATCGTGGCGGCGATCTGCCATGCGCCATGGCTGCTGGTGGAGGCCGACGTGGTGGACGGACGGCGTGTCACCAGTTGGCCGTCGGTCCGCACCGACCTGGAAAACGCGGGCGGCGACGTTGTCGATGAGGAAGTAGTCGTCGATGAGAACCTGATCACCAGCCGCAAGCCTGATGACATTCCCGCGTTCAACCGCGCCTTGTTGTCGGCGCTGGAGGGGGAGTTTGCAGGCTGAGCGGCGCGCCTTGCATCGCGCAGGCGCTGCGCGCACGGTGAACCGATGACGGATCACGTCGATCAATGCACGGCCGCATCGCGGCACTTCCTTCGCGTGGGCGCCGACGGCGAGCAATCGTCTGTCGTGCGCCCGGCGCCGGAAGAATTGCCAATCGCGATTGAATGTAACGGCATCGGCTATGCCGTGCTGATGGCGACTCCTGACGCGCTGGAGGATCTAGCGCTAGGGTTCGCCTTGACCGAGCGGTTGATCGACGAGGCGGCGGACGTGCGCGCGATCGATGTGCATGATGCGGGCGCTGGCATGGTCGTGCGGCTGTCGCTCGCGCGCCGCGTTGCGCCGCGGATCAACGACCGGGTTCGCCATCGGACCTCTGACGCGTCCTGTGGCCTGTGCGGCGTTGCCACGATGGAACAGGCGCTGCGGCCGCTGCCGCCAGCGGCGCGCTGGGACGGGGAGGATGCCGCGATCTTCCGCGCCTATCAGGCGATCGGTGCCCAGCAGCCATTGAACGTCGCGACCGGCGGTGTTCATGCGGCCGCATGGTGCCGCCGTGACGGTACGATCCTCATGGTTCGCGAAGATGTCGGCCGACACAATGCGTTCGACAAACTGATCGGAGCAGGGATGCGCGCGGGCCTGGCCTGGGACGGCGGCTTTGCCTTGCTGACATCGCGTTGTTCCTATGAGCTGGTGGAAAAGGCTGTCCTGGCACAATGCCCGCTGCTGGCCACCATTTCCGCGCCGACGCGGCTGGCGCTCGACCGGGCGGCGCAGGCCGGATTGGCGTTGCGCGTACTGGTCAGAGGCGATTCGTTGCTCGCTGCATGATATCAACGTGTCATCGCGCGCGGCGCGTCGGCGCATGGAAATCCGCCGGCTTGTGAGCGATCCAGTTGAGAAATCGCGTGATAGCCGGAAGCGCGCGGACCGTGGATAGATCACCCATCCGCGCCAGCCTGACGTTATCGGCCGCGGCGTGAATGGCCCGATGGCAGATCGGGTGAAGTGGCTGTGTCTCGGTGCCACCTTCGCTCTTCGGGATAACGTGATGCCATTCGGTGCGTTTCCCCAGCGGACGATCGCATAAGGCGCATCGATCGGGCGCGGCGCGTTGCACCCGCGCTTCCGCCTCCCGCAGCCCAATCTTCCGCTTCACCCGTCCCATGTTCGTAGAGATAGGCAACGACCGCGTCACTTGCAGCAGTCCGCGCAATCGGCTTAACACGCCTAAGTCAGCCGGCTTACGATCGGCGACGCTTAGGAGACGAGGATGGCCGTACCACATCCGTTGTTCGATCTGTCGGGCAAGGTTGCGTTGATTACCGGCGGTTCGCGTGGGCTTGGGCGCCAAATGGCGCTCGCCTTTGCGGATGCCGGCGCAGACATCATTGTGTCTAGCCGCAAGGCGGAGGCCTGCGAGGCGGTCGTCGCTGAGGTGGAGGCGAAGGGCCGCCGCGCAGCCGCCATCCCCGCCCATGCGGGCAAATGGGACGAGATGGACCGGCTGGCCGAGGAGGCTTGGGCGGCATTCGGCGGGCTGGACATCCTGGTCGCCAACGCTGGTATGGGACCGCTGGTCCCCAGCCACGAAGTGTCGGAAGCACTGTTCGACAGCGTCGTGGGGCTGAACTTCAAGGGCCCGTTCCGGTTGATGGCGAACATCGCCCACCGAATGGCGGAGGGGAAGGGCGGTGCGATCCTGGCCACATCCTCGATTGCCTCGCTCCGCCCGACGCCGCGGGTGGTGCCCTATGCCGGAGCCAAGGCGGCGCTGAACGCGATGGTCGTAAGCATGGCGCATGAATATGGGCCGAAGGTGCGGATCAACGGCATAGCCGCCGGCCCCTTTCTGACCGACATCTCCAAGGCATGGACCGAAGAGGCGCGCGAGACGGCGGCCAGCGCGATCGGACGCCCAGGGCGTCCAGAGGAGATCGTGACAAGCGCGCTGTATCTCGCCAGTCCCGCCTCGAGCTTCGTGACGGGAAGCGTGATCCGTTGCGATGGTGGCTGCTGATGAGCGCTGAACTTGAGGCAGCAGCGGTCGACGCGGCGTGGCTGACGCAGCGGCTGCGAGCGGGGGGCGTGCTACAGCAGGCCAACGTCGTAGATGTCACGGCAACTCCGGTCGGCGTCGGCATGTTGGGCGATTCGATCCGCTTCGAAGTGCTTTACGATCGCGACGAGGGAGCTCCCGCGTCATTTGTGGGGAAGTTCGCCAGCACTGATCCCACGAGCAGGCAAACGGGCGCTGGATTTGGCCTCTATGAGCGCGAAGTCGGATTTTATCGGCACATCGCGGACACGGTGGCAATCCGTTCACCCGGCTGCATCACCGCGGAACATGATCCCGCAGATGGCACTTTCGCGTTGTTGCTGGAAGACCTGACCCCGGCGCGGTCCGGTAACCAGCTCACCGGATGCAACATCGCGGATGCCGAACGGGCGATGGAGCAAGCGGCGGCGCTGCACGGGCCACGATGGAACGACGAGAGCTTGCGCGATCACCCCTTCCTCAACGTAAGCGGCGCGCGTGACTTCGTGATCAGCGTGTTCCCGGACTGTCTTGCCGAATTTCACCGGCGCTATGACGGCATCCTTGAGCCCGAATATATGGCGGTATGCGACCGCTATGGCTCGCTGATGGCGAGCGCCAAGACGCCGGAGCCGACGAACTTCACGCTGACCCATGGTGATTTTCGCCTCGATAACATGCTGTTTGATGCGAGCGGCGGGACGGTGCCGCTCGCGGTGCTCGACTGGCAATCGCCCGCGATTGGATTGGGTGCAGTGGACGTCGCCTATTTCATGGGACTGGCGATTTCCATCGACGATCGGCGTCGCCACGAACGGCATCTGCTAGAATGCTACCTTGAGCATCTCCGCAGCTACGGCGTGCAAGGGTATGACTATGATGACCTTTATCGTGATTACCGGCTGACATTGCTGTCTGGGGTGTCGACGGCGGTGTTTGCCTCCGCGTCGACCAAGCGGACCGAGCGGGGAGACGCGATGTTCCTTGCCATGGCGCGGGGCGGCTGTGCGCAGGCGATCGATTGCGATGCCTTGGCGCTGATGGCGTGAGCGAAACTGTGGGAGGGCGCGGCGGACCATGGCGGGGCTGATCGAGGCGACTGCGCTGCGCCCGGACGGCGGAGGCTTTGTTGCGACGCTTGATCCAGATTGGGAGATCTGGGGGCCGGCTGGGGGCTACATGGCCGCTATCGCGCTTCGTGCCGTGCGCGCGTGCGCGGGTGAAGGGCACCGCCCGGTGACGCTCACCGGGCAATTCGTGCGCGTCGCGAAGCCGGGCGATATTCAGGTGATGGTAGAACCCGTGAAAGAGGGTGGGTCGGCGCTGTACGCCGTGACCCTGGCGCACGAAGGGCGGCCGGTCTTTCTTTCGCAGATCTGGACCACCAAACGCACCGAACCATCCGCGATCATCCAGCCGGTGATGCCCGATGTGCCCAGGCCGGCGGCGCTACGCAGCCATGAAGAAATAAGCGCCGAACGCGGGATCGCTCATGGCAAGTTCTGGAGAAACCTGGACGGGCGCCCGTTCGAGTTCCGCCTGCACGATGATCCGCCGGCCCAGCACCCCAATCAGCGACGTTGGATGCGCTTCAGGACGTGGGATGCCGGGGACGACCTGTTCTTCGATGCGATGCGAACGGCGTTGCTGATCGACCTGGGCATCTGGCCCGGCCACTGGCATCGGCTTGAAGAAGCCGGCACCTATCTCGCGCCGTCACTTGACCTGACCGTCTATTTCCACGGCAGCGAGCCCGCGGGCGAGTGGCTGTTGAGTGACGCGGACAGCGACATGGCCGGAAACGGGCTGATCAGCGGCCGAGTTCGCATCTGGAACGAAGCCGGGCGGGCGCTGGCGACGGGCAGTGGCCACTGCCTCGTCACCACGCCTCGGAGCCGCTGACGACGACGGCGCGGGGATTCGTCAGGCGTCCGCGCGTGGCAGCCACTCGGTCAGGATAGCGTTGACCTTCTCCGGCGCTTCCTGCTGTACCCAGTGCGATACGCCGGGCAGGCGGCGGATGGTAAGATCGCGGACGTAGCGGTCGGTGCCGTCGAGCGTTTCCAAACCAAGTGCCTTGTCCTGCTCTCCCCACACGATCAGCGTTGGTACGTCGACCTTTCCGTCGCCGATCCGCATTTCAGAACGGTGGCGCGCCGCCGCGCGATACCAGTTGATCATCCCGGTCAGCGCGCCCGGCCGCTTCGCTGCTTTGGCATACACGTCGAGCACGTCATCCGGGAACCGGCTCTTGTCGATCGCCATGCCGCGGAATGATTCGCGCACCCCCCGGGCGTTGCGCGCACCCATCATCCTTTCAGGGAGGAACGGCAGCTGGAAGAACGCCATGTACCAGCTGCGGCGGCGCTGCGGCCCATGTTTCAGCGCTTCGGCGAAACAGGCGGGATGCGGCAGGTTCATGACGACCAGACGCTCCAGCGGACGCTTCTTCCAGATCGCAAATAGCCAGGCGATCGCGCCGCCCCAGTCATGGGCCACCAGCGTCAGCTTCTTCGCGCCGCTGGCGTCAAAGAGCGCAGCGGCATCCTCGACGATCTTGTCGGCGGTGTAGGAGGCAACGCCCTTAGGCCGCGTGGAGGCGCCGTAGCCACGTTGATTGTGGGCCCAAACGCGATAGCCCATCGCGGCCAGTAGCGGCATCTGGAAGCGCCACGAGAAATTGAGTTCCGGAAACCCATGCAGACACAAGATCAGGTGATCGCCGCTGCCGGCCTCGGCCACTTCGAAAGTTTGGCCGTTGGCAGCGATCTCGCGAATGGTGATGCCGCTGTCGGCAGGGGGTGACCAACTTGGCGTCATGCAGAAGCTCCTGCTGCTGGAGAAAAGCGGAAAAGGTTCGGCTGGCCGGTCCAGGCGGTCTGGCCGCCATCGGCAACAAAGGCCGCGCCGGTGACATAAGAAGCGGCGTCCGAGGCAAGAAAGGCGATTACCTCCGCCATCTCTGCCGGCGTTCCCGCCCGGCCCATCGGAATTCCATCGAGCCACGCCGCCTCCAGACCCGGCAGCGCCTTGGCGCCCGCAGTGAGCGGCGTCGCGATGAAGCCGGGACACAGCGCGTTCACCCGAATGCCGTCACGGGCATGATCCACGGCCAAGCTGCGGGTGTAGTTGATGACCCCCGCCTTGGCGGCATTATAGGCCGTGAAGCCATAGTCCCCTGCCAACCCCGAGATGGAGGCGGTGTTGACGATCGCCGCCTTTCCGCCGGTCATATGCGGAATGGCGGCCCGGCAGGCGTAGAAGACAGCGTTCAGATCGATGGCAATGACCCGTTCCCAGGTGGCGGGTTCAAGCTCCGGGGTTCGTCCAAAGCAGCCGATGCCGGCATTGTTGACGAGGACGTCGATCCGCCCGTGGTGGTTGACGGCCAAGGCGACGAACGCCTCGACCGCGGCGCGATCCGCCACATCGGCTGCAATCGCGGTGCCGCCGATTTCGCCCGCCACGCCGCGCGCCAGATCCTCGTCAACATCAACGACAATGACCCGGGCGCCCTCCCGCGCCATGAGCCGGGCGGTGGCGGCGCCAATCCCGGAGCCGGCGCCCGTGATCACGGCGACCCTGTCCTGAAAGCGCATCATCCTCTCCTCTACGGCCCCGGTTGATTCGGCGCTCGCTTCAGGCCATCATAACTTTCGTTATGGCTGCCGGGAAAGAGCAGCCGGGAGAGGGAAATGACAACAAGCAAGCGGGCCTGCATCATCGGTGCCGGCTGCTCCGGCTTCACCACTGCCAAGCGACTGCAGGACGAGGGGATTTCGTTCGACTGTTTCGAGATGTCAGACGACATCGGCGGCAACTGGTATTACCGGAACCCCAACGGGCGCTCGGCCTGCTACCAGTCGCTCCACATCGATACATCCAAGTGGCGGCTCGCGTTCGAGGATTATGCCGTTCCGGCCGACTGGCCTGACTTTCCCAGCCATGCCCAGCTGTGTCAGTATTTCCGCGACTATGTGGACCACTTCGATCTTCGGCGGCAGATCACCTTCAACACCGAAGTGACGCGGGCCATTCGTCGGCGTGAGGGCGGCTGGGATGTGACGCTGTCGACAGGTGAGACGCGCAGCTACGACGTTCTGTTCGTCTGCAACGGTCATCACTGGGATCCGAACATCCCGGCCTATCCGGGCACGTTCGATCGGCCTCATTTCCACGTTCACAGCTATCGTGACCCTTACGATCCGGTCGACCTTCGTGGAAAGAATGTGGTGGTCGTCGGGATGGGCAATTCGGCCATGGATGTCGCCAGCGAACTGTCGCAGCGACATCTGGCGAAGAACCTGTGGGTGTCCGCACGCCGCGGCGTGTGGGTGCTGCCGAAGATGGCGGGTGGCAAGCCGATGGACAAGTCCGCCATGCCGACGTGGATGCCGCGGAAGCTAGGCAAGGCACTGGCGCGGCGTGCGATCAAGAAGCTGGTCGGCAGAATGGAAGATTATGGCCTGCCCAAGCCTGATCATGAACCACTGGACGCCCATCCTAGTGTTTCGGGCGAGTTCCTGACCCGCGCGAGCTGTGGTGACATCAAGTTCAAACCCAACATCAAGGCGCTGGAAGGAACGCGGGTCCGCTTCGACGACGGTAGCGTCGAGGAAGTGGACGCGATCATCTACGCGACCGGGTACCGGATCAGCTTCCCGTTCTTCGACGATCCGCAGCTTCTGCCCGATGCCCAGAACCGCTTTCCGCTGTTCAAGCGAATGGTGATCCCGGGGATCCACGACCTGTTCTTCATGGGGCTGGCGCAGCCGCTGCCGACGCTGGTGAACTTCGCGGAGCAGCAGTCTAAGCTTGTCGGTGCGTATCTCGCTGGACGCTACGCGCTGCCGAGCGAGGAAGAGATGCGACAGATTACCGCTCATGATGAGGCGGTGGAACTGGGCGACTATTACCAGTCCACCCGGCATACGATCCAGGTCGATTTCGCCCGCTATGTCGCCGATCTGCACAAAGAAATCGCCAAAGGTGAGCGGCGCGCCAAGGCGCAGACGGGCAAGGTCGCCGCATGACGGACACGTTGATCCGGACTTCCGATGCGCAGTCGCCGGACACCGCCGATCGCGACGCATTGGTCGACACAGTTCGGCGGCTGTTGGCAGAGCGTTGTACCGAGCAGGACGTCCGGCGTATCATGGACAGCGAAACCGGGCACGATCCGGCACTGTGGCGCGTGCTGTGCGATCTTGGCCTGCCCGGTCTGCTGGTTCCAACCAGTGCCGGCGGGGCGGGGCTGGGTGCGATCGAACTTGAGCTGGTGATGGAGGAGGTTGGCGCTGCGTTGCTGCCGGCGCCGGTACTGTCGACCGCAATTGCGGCAACGCTTTGCCCTGACCTGCCGGGCCTCGCCGATGGATCGCGGATCGTGGCGGTTGCTTTTGTCGGCCAGCACGACTGGACGGGGCGCAGCACTGTCGCTTGGACAGGCGATCGGCTGACGGGCGTTGCCCGCTTCGTACCTGACGCTGCCATCGCCGATACGCTCTTCTTGGTCAGCGACGATGCGGTCTTTGCGGTAGATCGCGCCGATATGACTGCGTCGCCGCTGCCAGTGTTCGATCGCACGCGCCGGATGGCCGATGTGGCGTTTGACGGGCGTGCCAAGCAGATCGCCGATGGCAGCCGTATCGAAGCGGCTAGGGACATAGCGTTGGTCGCCCTCGCCGGCGAGCAGGCAGGCGGCGCGCGCCGGATGCTGGAGAAGACCGTCGCCTATGCGGCCGAACGGCATCAGTTCGGGCGCGCAATCGGCAGCTTCCAGGCGATCAAGCACATGGCGGCAGATCTTCTGCTGGAAAGCGAATCCGCAACGTCTGCCGCGCGCGATGCGGCACGTCAGGTGGCAGAACGGACAGATACGAAGGACGCGGCGGTTGCGCTGGCGGCCTTCGCATGTGCCGATGCCTTTGTGCGCGTCGCCAAGGACGGCATCCAGATGCACGGCGGGATTGCTTTCACTTGGGAGCATCCAGCGCACCTGTACCTGCGGCGGGCACGATCGGCGGCGCAGCTGTATGGCGACAGCAAGCTGTGGCGTGAGGGATATCTCCAGGCGCTGGAGGCACAATCATGAGCGATGACTTAACTGACGAACGTCTGCGCGCCGAAGTGCAGGCTTGGCTGGCCGAACATTGGACCGGCGCTCCCGCGCATCACGAAAGCTTCGGCCGGGATCCGCGTAGCGAATGGCTGGCCAAGGTACGTGATGCCGGCTGGGCGGTGCCGCGCTGGGACCCTGAATGGGGCGGGCGGGGGCTGTCGAACGAGCAGGCCCGCATCATTGAACGGGCATTTGCGGCCGTTGGCGCGCCCGGCGCTGGACAGGACCGCTCCAACCTTTGGGCCAATACTGCGCTGGCCCACGCAACCGACAGCTTCAAGCGGACGATCGTGCCGCAGCTGCTGGCGGGCGAAGTCGGCATGTGCCTGCTTTATTCCGAACCCGGCGCGGGATCCGACCTTGCGGCGGTGCGGACGCGCGCTGACAAGGTCGATGGTGGGTGGCGCGTCACCGGGCAGAAGGTGTGGACGTCGGGCGCCGCCGTTGCTGACTATGGCATGTTGATCGCACGGACCGACTGGAACGTGCCCAAGCACCGCGGCATCAGCTTCTTTTTTCTGCCGATGCGACAAGATGACGTCGAGGTAAGGCCGCTGCGCCAGATCACGGATGAGGTGCATTTCAACGAGGTGTTCATCACCGATGCGTTTATCCCTGACGAAAACCTGCTCGGACCGCTGAATGGTGGCTGGGGCGTCTTGCAGACGGCGCTGGCCTATGAACGGTCTGTCATGGGTGATGCCGCGCGTGGGCCACGATCGGGAGCGGGAGGGCCGAAGGGTGATCACGCCTTGCTTGGGTTGGCGCGCGAGGCGGGGCGGATCAGCGATCCGGTCGTCCGGCAAGATGTGGCGCAGGTGATCGCGTGGCGCGCGCTGAACAAGCTGAATACGCAGCGCGCGAAGGCCGAACTGGCGCAGGGCACTTCGTCGTCGATCATGTCGCTTGGCAAGCTCGCGATGAGCCGGATCCTGCACGAGGAGGCGCGCGTGCGCACCATGCTGCTTGGTGCGGAAAGCCTCTTGGAAGGGCCAGAGTATCCCCGCGCCGAGGACGCAAACTTTCTGTCGTTGAACGCCTATTTCACCTCGATCGGCGGGGGAACGGACCAGATCCAGCGCAACATCATCGGAGAGCGCGTGCTGGCATTGCCGAAGGAGCCTGAGGTCGATCGAACGATCCCGTTCCGGGATGTCCGCGCAGGGTAAGCGCCGGCGCCTTAGGCAGTTGGCGATGTGAACTCGATGGCTGGCACGAAAGCGGACGGGCACGAGAAGCGGGGGAGGGACTGTATGCGTTCGATTTTTATCACGGGCGGGGCTTCCGGGATCGGGCTGGCTGCGGCCAAGCGCTTCTCCCGCGAAGGATGGATCGTCGGGATCGGCGATATCGACGAGAAAGGCCGACGCCGCGCGGCAGAGGAACTGAACATCATGAGCTTTCCCCTGGATGTGCGCGATCGCGTTCAGTGGCAAAGCGCGCTTGAGGCGTTCGTCGGCCGCACGGGCAGGCTCGACGTCCTCCTGAACAACGCCGGTATCGCGCGGTACGGCATGTTTGAGGAAGTGACGCCGGACGAGAGCGACCTGCAGATCGACATCAACGTCAAGGGTGTAGTGAACGGAGCCTATTCCGCGCTTCCACACCTGAAGGCAACGCCCGGCAGTCGCCTCGTCAACGTCGCCTCAGTGGCTGGGATCGTCGGGTCGCCGGGGCTTGCCGTATACTCCGCGACCAAACACGCGGTTCGCGGACTGACCGAGGCACTAGACGCGGAGTGGACGCGCCATGGCATCGATGTGACCTGTGTCATGCCCTTTTTCGTCGAAACCCCTATCCTCGATGCGGGATCGGTGGGTAGCAACAGGACCATCCGTGACTCGATCGGCAATTCCCCGGTCTATACGGTGGATGAGGCCGCGGAGATGGTCTGGCAGGCCGCTCATGGCCGTGATCGTGAGTATATCGTTGGCAAGGCAGGCCGACAGGCCAGCTTTGCGCGCCGTTTCATGCCTGGGCGCCTGCGCAAACGTCTGAAGGCCGCCTTCGCGTCTTGATCTAGCCAGCGGCGCGGATGGAGGGTTTAGCCGTCTTTGTGGCAGGCGGCGGCGTCTTAGGGCGAAACGCGCAGAGATCTTCCACCGGGCAGCGCCAGCATTCGGGTTTACGCGCCTTGCAGATGTAGCGGCCATGGAGGATCAGCCAATGGTGCGCGTGGAGCCGGAACGGCTGAGGCACGGCCTTATCCAGCTTTAGTTCGACCGCGAGCGGCGTCTTGCCCTTCGCGAGCCCGGTTCGGTTGCCGACCCGGAAGATGTGAGTGTCGACAGCGAAGGTCTCGGCGCCAAACGCAACGTTCATCACCACGTTTGCGGTCTTCCGCCCGACGCCAGCCAATTGTTCGAGGGCGTCCCGTTCCGCCGGCACCTCTCCGCCATGCTGGTCCACCAAAGTCTGGCTCAGGGCGATCACGTTCTTCGCCTTGGCGTTGAACAGCCCGATCGTCTTGATGTGCTGCCGCAGGCCCTCTTCGCCAAGAGCGAGCATTTGTTCCGGAGTCTTTACCTCTGCGAACAGCCGACGCGTTGCCTTGTTGACCCCCGCATCGGTCGCCTGTGCGGACAGCACCACAGCCACTAAGAGCTGGTAGGTGTTGCCCGATTCCAGTTCCGTTTCGGGGTGCGGATTGGCCTCCGCCAGGCGCCGGAAGAACTCGAAAACCTCGGCGCGCTTCATGGTGCCGTGATCACAGCCCCAACACTTCAGCCATGCCGTAACGGCCGGCCGGCCGGTCAGCGAGCCAAAGCGCTGCCTTCACGGCGCCCCGTGCGAAGATCGATCGATCCTCGCCGCGATGACCAAGTTCGATGCGCTCGCCTTCGCCGGCGAACACGACGAGGTGATCGCCCACGACCGTTCCGCCGCGAAGAGAAGAGAAGCCGATCGTGCCTTCCGTTCGGGCACCAACCAGGCCGGCGCGTCCATCGACGCGTTCTTCATTGAGCGTCGTGTTCCGGCCTTCCGCCGCGGCTTCGCCGAGCAGAACCGCGGTACCTGACGGCGCATCCACCTTGTGCCGGTGGTGCATCTCGACAATTTCGACGTCCCACTCCGTGCCGAGGCGCTGGGCAGCTTCCCGCACCAGGATACCGAGCAGGGTAACACCGAGCGAGGTATTGCCGGTCTGAAGCACGGCAATCGTTTCCGCGGCGCGATCGATCATCGCGTGATGCGCTGGCGTCAGACCCGTGGTGCCAACCAGGATCGGCGTGCGGGCGGCAACCGCTGCCGCCAGATGCGCCTCCAGCGCGGCGGGGGTGGAGAAATCGACCAGCACGTCGGAGGCATGGGCGAGCGCAACAGGATCGCCCCCGGCATCGACGCCGCCAGCGACGCGTGCGCCTTCATCTTCCGCGATGGTGGCGATAACACGCCCCATGCGGCCTTCGCTTCCATAGATGCCGATCGCGGTCATGCGCGTCCTTCGGTGTTCATTCGGGTTCCCGTTATCGTTGCTTATCTGATGCGTCGAGTAGGACGCCGCAGTTGCAGTCGCGTGTCGAGGACCGAACGCCTATGCTGTTTTGGATGAACGAAACCAAAAGCATCCTGATACTTACCGGTGCGGGCATTTCCGCGGAAAGCGGACTTGCCACGTTCCGCGGCCCCGGCGGCCTGTGGGAGGGATACCGTGTCGAGGATGTTTGCACACCCGAAGCGCTCGCTGCGGATCCGGCGCTTGTGCATCGCTTCTACGATTTGCGCCGAGCGGCATTGGAGAATGTGGCGCCCAATGCCGCGCACGCGGCTCTCGCCCGGCTGGATGCGCATTGGAGCGGTGACCTGTTGATCGTGACCCAGAACGTCGACGACCTGCATGAACGTGCTGGTGCGCGGCGCCTGCTGCACATGCATGGTGAACTGAACTCGGCATTATGCCCCGCATGTGGGGAGCGGCGTCCGTGGCGCGGTGCCTTGCCACCGGGGTTGCGCTGCACCGCGTGTGGAGCGGGTGACCTGCGGCCGGACATCGTGTTCTTTGGCGAAATGCCTTACGCGATGGATCAGATCGAGGCGGCGATCGCGACGTGCGATATGTTCGTGTCGATCGGCACGTCCGGGGCGGTCTATCCGGCTGCGGGCTTTGTCCAACTGGCGAGGCATCACGGCGCGCGAACGCTGGAGCTGAACCTGGAGCCATCCGCAGGCAGCGGATGGTTCGATGAGAGCAGGCTAGGCGCGGCCAGCACGCTGGTGCCGGCCTGGATCGATGCGCTGCTCGCCGATCAATCGACCCAATCTAGCCCGATGTCTCGATAGACGCCGCGATCCTCGTCCCAACCCGGCTTCACCTTCACATGAAGGTAGAGGTGAACCGGACGGTCGAGCAGGACGGCAAGCTCTGCCCTGGCCCTGGCGCCGATCTCCTTGATGCGCGCACCGCCCTTACCCAGCACTATCGCGCGCTGGGTCGGCCGTTCCACGAGTATCTGCTGGTGAATTTCGGCCGCGCCGTCCGGGCGATCTGTGAACTTCTCCGTTTCCACGGTGGCGGCGTAGGGGAGTTCGGCGTGAAGCTGCAGATACAGTTGCTCGCGCGTGACCTCGGCGGCGAGCGTGCGCTCGCTTGCATCCGACACCTGATCCTCGGGGAAATGCCAAGGGCCTTTCGGCATGGCGGCCGCAAGCGTGCGCTTGAGTTCGGGCAAGCCGTCGCCCGTCGCCGCGCTGATGAAGAAGGTTTGCGCGAAGGGGACTAGCTCGTTCAGCTTTTCCGCGTGGACGAGCAGCTTTGGCTTGTCAGCCAGATCGACCTTGTTGAGGATCAGGAACTTGGGTTCAGGCCGGTCGCGGATGCGCTCCGCGACATCGGTAACCTTGGGTCCAAGGCCACCCTTCGCATCGACCACCAGCGCCAGTACGTCAGCGCCCTCGGCGCCGCCCCAGGCAGCAGCAACCATCGCGCGATCGAACCGGCGCTTCGGATCGAAGATGCCCGGTGTGTCGACCAGCAGGAGCTGGGTTTCGCCCTCCATTGCGACGCCCAGCAAGCGGGTGCGGGTCGTCTGCGCCTTGGGGCTGACGATCGCGACCTTCTGCCCGACAAGCGCGTTGACGAGGGTGGACTTGCCGGCGTTCGGGGCGCCGAGCACGGCAACGAGGCCGCAACGGGTCATGGTATTTCCTTGCATTGTCGCCGCCGCCATACCGGCCGGAGCCCGCACCGTCGAGGCTGTCGCTGGCTGAGGCGGAAAGGCCAATGCCTCCGCTCAGCGCGGTACCATCATCCCTTCTTGCGCTTGGGCGCTGCTGCCGTCAGCTCTTTCAGCAGACTGCGCGCAGCATCCGTCTCGGCCTCCTGCTTGCTTCCGCCATCCGCCACCGCGTCAGCGAGCTTGGGAATCGAGACCTTGATCGTGAAGCGGGGCGCGTGGCCTGGGCCGGACCGATCGACGACCTCGTACACCGGCGGCTTGCGATTGTTGGCTGCAGCCCATTCCTGCAACGCCGATTTGGGATGTTGTGGCGCCACCGCCTCAGCATGAAGCCGCGTCGACCAACGTTGGCGGACGACGGCGCGCGCGGGGTCAAGTCCGCGCTCGCGGAACAGCGTGCCCAGAAGCGCCTCCATGACGTCGCCCAGAATATTGTCACTGTCACTGGCGCCGTCGTCACGCGCCTGCTTGCCCAAACGCAGATGCGCCTGCACCCCGATCTCGCGCGCGATATCGGCGCAGACTGCGCCGGAGACCAACGCATTGAGCCGCTTCGACAGGGCGCCTTCAGGTTCATCCGGGAACTCTTCGAACAGCCATTCGGCCATGGCCAGGCCGAGCACACGATCGCCGAGGAACTCAAGGCGTTCGTAGTGAACATCGGCGCGGCTGGCATGGGTCAGCGCGCGCTCCCAGAGCTTCAGATCCCGCGGAGCCTCACCGAACGTTTCGGTGATCCATCGAACGAGATCACTCAAAGCCGCCCCCCAGGCGATCCCAGCGCGCGGCGGTGAACCACGTCCATGGCAGCAGCCAGTTGGCCGAGCCATCCGTGGACCAGAAGATCACCAGCGCCTTGCCCTCGACGCGTTCCATCGGGATGAACCCCATACCCTGCACCTGGCCCGGCAGCGCTTCGTCGGCCGAGGGAAAGCGGCTGTCCGCCGAGTCGTCGCGGTTGTCGCCCATCAGGAAGACGTGTCCTGCGGGTACGGTATAGACGCCGGTATCGTCAGCATCCGGGATGTAATGCTGGTCGAGCACATAGTAGCTGCGCCCTCCCGGCAGCGTTTCGCGGAAGCGCGGGATGCGGCAGGTGGCGCCTTGCACGTCGTTTCTGACGAAATCGGTTTCACACTCGCGGGTGGTGAAGTTCGGCGAAAGCGGCAGCACGAAATCTGCGACCCGCTGCTTCGGAATGGCGCGGCCGTTCAGGACCAGCTGGCCGCGGCGCATCTGCACCGTGTCGCCCGGCAGGCCGATGACCCGCTTGATGACGTCATGATCGTCTGCGCCCTTGGAGCGGAAGACCACGACGTCACCGCGTTCGGGCGTGCGGGGGAACAGCCGGCCCGGCACCGGCGGGAAACCGAACGGCATCGACCAACGCGAATATCCGTAATTCCACTTCGACACGAACAGATAATCGCCGATCAACAGGCGCGGCAGCATCGATTCGGACGGAATGGAGAATGGCGCAAGGACGAAGCTGCGAAAGATCCAGACGACGAGAGTAAGCTTCAGCAGGAAGCGGATCGTCTCCGACATCTCGGACTTTTTCGCGGGCGACACGCCTTTGGCGGGTTTGGGATCGGCCATGGATCGCGCGTTGCCGAACACAGGCTGGACGTCAAGCGGCGGAACGATCTGTGACCGGCTCCGTTCGCGCTGAACTTGCCGTGCGCCGGCTTTTTCGTTCTTAACGCCGAACGACATCGCGGGGCCACGTCGAGGTCTCGCCGAACGGAGATAGCAGCATGGCCGACTGGTCCACGATCGAAGCATTGCCCCAAATGAGGATCGAGCAGTTGTTCGCCGATGATCCCGAGCGGCTCGGCACCTTATCGCTCGACGTGGCCGGAATTCATTTTGACTGGTCCAAGACGCATCTGACCCGGGAAGCAATCAAAGCGTTCGAGGCATTGGCGGGGCAGCAGGATCTCGCCGGCAAGCGCGAGGCGATGTTCGGCGGCGCGCATGTCAATGTGACCGAGGACCGACCGGTGGAGCACACCGCCGAACGCGGCGAGGGCAATCCCGGAAGCGTGGCCCGCGCGGCCGAATATCACGCCCGTATGCGGATGCTGATCGACGCCATCGAGGCGGAGGCGTTCGGACCGGTCCGCCACGTGCTGCATGTCGGGATCGGCGGTTCGGCGCTGGGGCCGAACTTGCTGGTCGACGCGCTGGGCCGGGACAATGAGCGCTACGACGTGGCCATCGTCTCCAATGTCGATGGCATGGCGCTGGAGGATGTGTTCGAACGGTTCGATCCGGCTGCGACGCTGCTGGTGGTCGCGTCCAAGACGTTCACCACAACCGAGACGATGATGAATGCCGAAAGCACCATCGCCTGGATGGGGGAGCATGGCGTCGAGGATCCGTATGGCCGGGTAATCGCGCTGACCGCGTCGCCAGAAAAGGCCGTCGAGTGGGGCGTCGACGAGACCCGTATCCTGCCGTTCTCGGAAGGAGTGGGCGGCCGTTATTCGCTGTGGTCGTCGATCGGTTTTCCCGCAGCGATCAAGCTGGGCTGGGATCAGTTCGAGGAACTGCTGGAAGGCGCGGCGGAAATGGACCGCCATTTCCGACTGGCCGCTCTGCATGAGAATGCGCCTGTGATCGCAGCCTTTGCCGATCTGTATTATACGCAGGTTCGAGGGTGTGAAACCCGCGCGCCGTTTGCCTATGACGAGCGGCTGCGCCTGCTGCCGAGCTATCTGCAGCAGCTGGAAATGGAGTCGAACGGGAAGGGCGTGACGGTTGATGGCGCGCCGGTAGGACGTCCTACGGCGCCCATTACTTGGGGCGGAGTTGGGACGGATGCGCAGCATGCCGTTTTTCAGTTGCTCCACCAGGGCACCCATTTGGTGCCGGTCGAGTTCCTGGCAGTCACCGAGCCTGGCGATACTCTGGCGGAGGAACATCACCGGCAGTTGTTGCTGAACGCCTTTGCGCAGGGCGCAGCGCTGATGAAGGGACGGCCGAACCCTGACGATCCCGCCCGCGCCTATCCCGGCGACCGTCCGTCCTCCACCCTGCTGCTCGATGTACTTGATGCACGTACGCTGGGCGCGTTGATCGCGTTCTACGAGCATCGCGTATTCGTGAACGGCGTGCTGTTGGGGATCAATTCCTTCGATCAGTTCGGCGTCGAATTGGGCAAGGAAATGGCAAAGGCTGCGGCGAAGGGTGGCGGTGATTTTGATCCGTCCACCGCGGACCTGATCAAGCGCGCCGGGCTAGCGTAGCCGACGCTAACCATTGGCGCTGCATCGTCGCGCTCTCCGCAAAGGCGGGAGCGCGATGGGTGCTTTTGTCTTTTCGCGCGGACCTATATTCGGGCCTGAGCCCAGCGGAGACCTTTGATGCCCGATTTCGACTATGACCTTTTCACGATCGGCGCCGGGTCAGGTGGCACGCGAGCCTCCCGCGTCGCGGCGGCGCATGGCGCAAGGGTCGCCGTGGCGGAGGAATATCGGGTCGGTGGGACGTGCGTGATCCGCGGGTGCGTACCCAAGAAGCTGCTGGTGTACGGTGCCCATTTTGCGGAGGATCTGAAGGACGCACAGCGGTTCGGCTGGCGCGTGCCCAACGAATGCGAATTCGACTGGAAGTGCCTGCAGGCAAATGTTCTGGCCGAGGTCGACCGGATCAACCAGGCCTATACCACGACGCTGGAGTCGAACGGCGCGGAGATCATCCATCAGCGCGCGACCATCACAGGTCCGAACGAGCTAACCCTGGCGGACGGCACGACGAAGACAGCTAGGAACATCCTGGTCGCGACTGGCGCGCGGCCGCATGTTCCTCACTTCCCTGGTTGTGAACATGGCATCACGTCGAACGAGGTGTTTCACCTCGATGCTATTCCGCGCCGCGTGCTGATCGCGGGGGCTGGCTATATCGCCAATGAGTTCGCGGGAATCTTTCACCAGCTTGGCGCGCACGTGATCATCATGAACCGCACCAAGGACATCCTGCGCGGCTATGACCTGCAGATCCGCGACCGATTGCTGCAGATCAGCATGATGAAGGGGCTGGAGTTCCGGTTCGACGCGACGTTCGAGAAGATCGAGAAGCGCGAGGACGGCTGCCTCGAGGTCCATATGACCGGGCACGAACCGGCGGTGGTGGATTGCGTCATGTACGCCACGGGCCGCGTGCCGAATACCGACGGGCTGGGGCTCGACGCGGCCGGGATCGACGTCGATGAGAAGGGCGCCGTGCCGGTGGACGATGATAATCGCACCGCCTGTCCCTCAATTTATGCGGTCGGCGACGTTACCAACCGGATCCAGCTGACCCCTGTCGCCATTCGCGAAGGCCAGTCGTTTGCGGATAATCTGTTCGGCAAGGGCGGGGTGAAGGTAGATTACAACTGCGTTCCGGCCGCGTGTTTCAGCCATCCCCCGATCGCAGGCGTCGGCATGACTGAAAGCGAGGCGCGGCAGAAGCTGGGATCGGTGAAGATCTACTCGTCCGATTTCCGGCCGATGAAGAATGTGCTGGCCGGACGCGACGAGCGCTCGCTGTACAAGATGGTTTGCGATGCGGAGACCGATCGAGTGGTCGGTATTCATATGATCGGTCCTGACTGTCCGGAGATTATCCAGGCGGCGGCAGTGTGCGTGAAGGCCGGCCTGACCAAGGCTCAATTCGACGAGACTGTCGCGCTTCACCCCACCATGGCCGAGGAACTGGTGCTGCTGAAGTAAGCGAGAGCAGGGGCGAGGACGTTTAACGGAAGACTGACAACAGCCCTTCATATTGGCTAAGTGGCGGGGCGCCGACGATGGTGGCACCCTGCCGCAGCAGAAACCCGTGGCGCACGATCTCCGCCTGTTGCTCGATCCCGTAGCGCTTCAATGGCCAGCCGGGGACAAAGCTATAGTGGTAGCGGCAGAAGGGGTGGCGAGCGATCGGCAGGAAGACGCCGCGCTGATGCTGCCAGACGTGACACATTTCGTGCACGAACAGGCCCTGCAGACCGAGGTTTTCCCGACTGAAATCGTCGCTCCATGTCGAAGCGTCCGGGTGAAAATGGATGTGCCCGCGCGGTGCCATCACGATGTCGCGCGGCTGCAGAAACCACCAACGGCGGCGACGGACCTCCACCCGATCCAGATCAATCGCGTCCGCGTAGATCGATCGGGCGAGGTTGCGCTCGCCGGTGGTCAGGTTGCGGGTGCTCATCCTCGCTAAGGTAGGTGGTGGCCGATCACGATCCAGCGGGCCGCTGCCGACATTTCTACCGGACAGGGTTGTAGAGGACCCAATCGTTGCGGTCAGCCACAATGTCCCAGCGTCCGTTCTGTTCGTAGGCGTCGCGGTTGCGCGGGTTCACATATACCGCAACGACGGGATCGCCCTGTGCCGCGCGTTCTTCCAGCCGGTTCAGCACTTCACGTAGGATGACGGTGCCAAAGCTGTTGTAGATGTAGGCGAAGATCGGGCCTGCCGGCGGATCGTAGCTACCCGCGTCGCCCAGGACGAACTCGCAGCGTGTGCTGGCGCCGCCGGCTGCCGCGAACCGGTCACCGTTCTGCAAGGCCACGTCGTGCAGCTCGGGCGCGAACTCGACACCGATGGCGCGGCGGAAGCCGAGCGCGGCGGCGATCATGACGACGCGGCCCTTGCCCGACCCGTAATCGATAAAGCTGTAGTCCGCAGGATTGACCCCCGCCGCTGCCAGCGCCTCCTCCAGCGCCACCCCGTTGCTGGCCTGATAGCCGCAGCCGAGCAATGCCCGATCCCGAGACACGCTGAGCGCCGACAGGTTAACCGTGCCTCCCGTGTCAGTGCCCCACCGACGATCGAAGGCCTGGTCTGCGTTCCGTGCGCGCGCGGCGCCGGGGCTGAGGCGCCGTCCGGCATGTCGCACCGTCTTGAAGCTCAGCGCGATCACTTCGGCCGGGGTGCGTCCCTGCAACCGACGCTTCACGCCATCCACGAACGAGGAAATATTGGGCATAGGCCTCAACATAGACGCCGAAAGGTTACGGAGGCGTGAGCCAGACTTTTCCGATCAATGCTTTCAGCTGACGGTACCAGGCGGCAATCGCAGCCGTCAGTTTGCGCCCGTCGGCGCAGGATCCGCGGCACCGACAACTCGAGCCTTCTGGTCGAGGCGGCTGCCGTCGGCGAAGGTGAAGGTGAAGGTGAGGGTGCCGCCCGGCTTTGTTGTCGGCGATACCTCGAACAGCATGGCGTGTTTTGCACCGGGGGCGAACACGACCCGCTTGCCCGCGGCAACCGGGACGGAAGAGAGCGAGTCCATCGCCATACCGCCGCCGTGCGTCATCCGGCTCTCGTGTAGTTCGGTGCGTGCTGCCGCATTGGTGGAGACGCTGGTCAGCGCAGTGTCGACTGAGCCGCCGGTGATCGTGAAATAGCCGGCGGCGGGCCGTCCATCGACCGCAGCGAGCCGGACCCACGCGTCCGACACCACCAATTGTTTCTGCTGCCCGCATCCAGCGATCGCCACAGAAGCGAAAACAAGCGTGGCGGCGACGCGGAACATGGCCTTCTCCCGAACCGAAACAGTGTGAGACCCGCTACTTGGAGCGGTGCCTTGCGGCAAGCCGAGGGCCACCTATATCGCCAATCGTCAACGCTGTTCCGTCGCCGTAACGGGGCGTGGCAGCACATCTTTTTGGTTTTTTGTTCGAGCAGGGGCTGGAAGAGCACTCATGGCAAAAGTTATCGGTATCGATCTCGGCACCACCAACAGCTGCGTGGCAGTGATGGAGGGCGGGAAGCCCAAGGTGATCGAAAATGCGGAAGGCGCGCGCACGACGCCGTCGATCGTCGCCTTCGCCAAGGATGGCGAGCGACTGGTGGGGCAGCCAGCGAAGCGCCAAGCCGTCACCAATGGTGACAACACGATCTTCGCGGTGAAGCGCCTGATCGGCCGCCGTTTCGACGATCCGGTGACGAAGAAGGACACCGAGCTGGTTCCCTATCACATTGTGAAGGGCGCCAACGGCGACGCTTGGGTGCAGGCCGGTGGCAAGGATTATTCGCCGTCGCAGATCAGCGCCTTCACCCTGCAGAAGATGAAGGAAACCGCCGAGAGCTATCTCGGGGAGACCGTCACGCAGGCCGTGATCACGGTGCCGGCGTACTTCAACGACGCGCAGCGCCAGGCGACCAAGGACGCCGGCCAGATCGCGGGCCTCGAAGTGCTGCGCATCATCAACGAGCCGACTGCGGCTGCGCTGGCTTATGGTTTGGAGAAGCAGGACGGCAAGACGATCGCGGTCTATGACCTTGGCGGCGGCACGTTCGACGTCTCGATCCTGGAGATCGGCGACGGCGTGTTCGAAGTTAAGTCGACCAACGGCGACACCTTCCTCGGTGGCGAGGACTTCGACAACAAGCTGGTCGATTTCCTGGCGGAGAGCTTCAAGAAGGATGAGGGCATCGACCTCACCAAGGACAAGCTGGCGCTGCAGCGGCTGAAGGAAGCTGCTGAAAAGGCCAAGATCGAGCTGTCCTCTGCTGCCTCCACCGAAGTGAACCTGCCGTTCATCACGGCGGACCAGAACGGGCCGAAGCACCTTGTCAAGACGATCACCCGCGCCGATCTGGAGCGTCTGGTCGACAGCCTGATCCAGCGCACGATCGAGCCGATGAAGAAGGCACTCGCCGACGCTGGGCTGAAGGCGGGCGACATCTCGGAAGTGGTGCTGGTCGGCGGTATGACCCGCATGCCCAAGGTGCGTGAGGCGGTGAAGAACTTCTTCGGCAAGGAGCCGCACACCGGCGTGAACCCGGATGAAGTGGTTGCGATGGGTGCGGCAATTCAGGCCGGCGTGTTGCAGGGCGACGTGAAGGACGTTCTGCTGCTCGACGTGACCCCGCTTTCGCTCGGCATCGAGACGCTCGGCGGCGTGTTCACTCGCATGATCGATCGCAACACCACGATCCCGACCAAGAAGTCGCAGACCTATTCGACTGCCGATGACAATCAGCAGGCGGTGACGATCCGCGTCTTCCAGGGCGAGCGCGAGATGGCGGCCGACAACAAGATGCTCGGGCAGTTCGATCTCGTGGGCATTCCGCCGGCACCGCGTGGCGTGCCGCAGATCGAGGTGACGTTCGACATCGACGCCAACGGCATCGTCAACGTCTCCGCCAAGGACAAGGGCACCGGCAAGGAGCAGCAGATCCGCATCCAGGCATCTGGTGGTCTGTCGGACGGCGACATCGAGAAGATGGTGCAGGAAGCCGAGCAGTTCGCCGAGGAAGACAAGAAGCGCAAGGCCAGCGCCGAAGCGAAGAACAACGCCGAGAGCCTGATCCACACCACCGAACGCCAACTCGCCGACAATGGCGACAAGGTCGACGAGGCGCTGAAGGGCGAGATCCAGTCCGCGATCGATGCCGCTAAGGCAGCGGTCGAGGGTGGCGACGTCGAGCAGATGAACGAGAAGAGCCAGGCGCTGGCTCAGGTTGCGATGAAGCTTGGCCAGGCAATCTACGAGAAGCAGCAGCAGGCTGAAGCTTCGCCGAATGCCGACGCCGATGCGGCGCCGAAGGAAGATGATGTGGTCGACGCCGAATTCTCGGAAGTCGACGACAACCACAAGGCGTAAACGACGTGATCGAGCCGCCATTCACACGGGTGAGTGGCGGCTCGGCGTGTCGCCGCGCGGGGGCGCTGAATGACTGAAGTCGATTTTTACGAGTTGCTTGAGGTCGATCGCTCGGCCGATGCCGGCGCCATCAAGTCGGCGTACCGCAAGCTTGCGATGAAGTATCATCCGGACAAGAACGCCGGGTGCAAGGATTCCGAGGCCAAGTTCAAGGCGGTCAGTGAGGCTTATGATTGCCTCAAGGATCCGCAGAAGCGCGCCGCCTATGACCGCTTCGGCCATGCGGCATTCCGCAACGGCGGTGGCGCGGGCGGCCAGTCGCAGGACTTCTCCGGCTTCTCCGACATTTTCGAAAGCGTCTTTGGCGAGTTCATGGGCGGGCGCGGAGGCGGGCGGCAGCAGGTGCGCCGTGGCGCGGACCTGCGCTATGATATGGAGATCACGCTCGAGGAGGCGTATCATGGTAAGTCGGCGGAGATTACCGTCGACGTGTCCGCCTCTTGCGACACATGCCATGGATCGGGCGCGCGGGCGGGCAGCCATCCGCATACCTGCAATACTTGCGCCGGGCACGGGAAGGTGCGCGCACAGCAGGGCTTCTTCGTGGTCGAGCGTGCGTGCCCGGTCTGCAACGGATCTGGCCAGGTAATCGATGATCCGTGCCCCGACTGTCGCGGTGATGGGCGGGTGGAGCGCACCAAGTCGCTTAGCGTGGAAATCCCGCCCGGTGTCGACGAGGGCACCCGGGTTCGGATGACCGGAGAAGGCGAGGCGGGTGCACGCGGCGCGCCGGCCGGCGATCTCTACATCTTCCTTCACCTGAAGCGGCACAATCTGTTCGAACGCGAAGGCACCACTTTGTTCGCGCGAGCGCCGATCAGCTTCACCACGGCCGCGCTTGGCGGATCGCTGACCATCCCGGGGCTGGATGGGCGGAACCACGAGCTGCGGATCCCGGCCGGCATTCAGTCGGGCAAGCAACTGCGCCAGCGCGGCGCAGGGATGCCGGTTCTACAGGGGCGCGGCTTCGGCGATCTGGTGGTGCAGATCGACGTGGAGACGCCGACGCGGCTCAGCACCCGTCAGCGGGCTCTTTTGGAAGAGTTCCGGGAAACGGAGACAGGCGACGAATGCCCCGAGAGCCAAGGCTTCTTCGCTCGTCTGAAGAGTGCCTTCGCCGGAGATTGAGCCGACCGGGGGCGGGGAATGTAGAGGAGAAGGACCATGCGTATCCTGTTCCCGGCCGCCGTGGCATTGGCGGTTGTCGCTGCCCCGGGTGCGGCCCGCGATCTTAACGCCGCCCCGGCTGCCACGCCTGCGGGAAAGCCGCAAAGTTGCATTCCCCTCCGCAACATCCGCGAGACTTTGGTTCGCAACGACCGAGTGATCGATTTCCGCATGACAGGCGGGCGCTATTATCGGGTGACGCTCGACCGGCGCTGCCCGCAACTCGGCTTCGAACGTCGTTTCAGCTACGCGACATCGCTTAGCCAGTTATGCCAGCAGGACATCATCACTGTGCTGGTGGGAACCACTGTGACCCCCGGGGCGAGTTGCGGGCTTGCGCCGTTCCAGCCGGTCACGCTGGCGAAGTAGCAGCGGCGACCCGAGATTGCTGGCGGCGTCTATCCGCCCTGCTCGGCACATCTCTCTTGGCGCCGGTGGCTCAGCTGGACGGAGCGCTGCCCTGCGAGACATTTGGCAGCCGGTCCCTTCAAGAATTGCTCATCGCTGTCAAAACGGGCAGCAGGTGATCGGCTTTTTTGAGTTCGCACCGGAACAGGGCTTTGGAGCGCTCCGCGCTTTTTGGGGGGGCGCGAGCCGGCTCTTTCACGTTGACCAAGCGCGGTGGGGGCTCCATAGGGGGCCGCACGCACCCGTAGCTCAGCTGGATAGAGTGGCGGCTTCCGAAGCCGTAGGCCGTAGGTTCGAATCCTACCGGGTGCGCCATTTATCTAACAAGATAGAGAAGTGTGGGCGTGGTTATAGCGAGGCCCTGCGGAAGCACCTCTGGAAAACCACGCTTGAGCCCGCTGATGTGGATTCCGCGACTATCTGCGCCTGCCGCACTGAGCTGCAGCCCTGCGCACGGGACGCTCCTGTGATCGGCCTGGCTGTGCAGCCTCTCACCGGTGCTCATGGAATGCTGTACCGCTACGAGAGATGCCGCTGCTGCTGCTAATTTGCGGGTCCAAAGGAAGCCGCGCATTCTAGATTATACATCTCGCCCGAAGCATGCGGAGGCTGAGAGCATAAGCTTCGAGCCGCTTCAGCGCCGTTGAAACCAGAACCCGCCTGGCCGAACTTGAGGATGTGCCGCCGTCATCGGACAGGCCGCATTGAAGTCATCGAACCGTTCCTGCTTCAACCAATTGTTGGCGCAGATTAACTTGAACTCTGAATTATAGCACAGGAACGACTCTAGGAGGTATTGCTCGTTCCAAAGCCTGCGATCTTCGCGCAGCCACTTGTCCGGGTAATCGAACGGCGTGAAGATGTCGTGGACATGGACGATGACGCCGCTCTTATCGGTTGGCACGATCTGGTGGAATTCCCTCAGAACATCCCCCCAGGGTCGGATCACGTGCGAGCTGTCGATGAACAGGATATCGTTCGGCCCGAGCGCCGAGAAGAAGCTTAGATCAAGATCTTCTACCCTTTCGCGGACAACAATCACGCCGGTATTTTCGAGCCAAGGCGCCTCATAAGGCTCTATACAGGTGTGAGCGCAAGAATAGTCGCTGTTCTCGCGCAGGTTCGCGGCAATCGCGGCGCGAGCCATCAGAGTGGATTGGCCTGAGCCGACTTCGATGACTCGAGACGGCTTTTTCAGGCGAATCATGCTGTAGAGGATCTCGGCATCACCATATGAGTACATGCCGTTGTCGTACCCGAAGGCATCCTCGCTTGGCTTTTTGTCAGGGAGTGACCGCAACTCCTCGGCGAAGCGGAATGAACGAAGCAGCTCTAGCTGCGCTTCTTCATTCATGTCGAAACCCGGCAGAAACCTGGGCTTGTGTGTATCTTTCGGAAGATCCTGTTCGCAATAAGTGGGCTGATAGTAGTGCGTAGTCCGTATCTGAAATCCGGCTCTATCCTGGAGAGCGCGGAAGTGGCTCATTTTGTTGTAATGCTTTCCCAGGAACCGCAACGCCGGGGCCGCCATCCCGCCAAACGCTGTGGCGCCCAAGTCGGCGATCTTGTGTGAGAACTGCGGCACCAATCGCCCTCCAACATCTCCGGCAGAAGCGATCAGGGCTGGCCGCGAATGCGGCTTAGTTACCCAACGCTCTTCCGCTTCTCACACGAAACTAAATGAAGACGGAGTTGCTGGGCGAGGAACCTCAACCGATACGGATCGTCGGTGGCCTGCCAGTATTGGGTCTTCAGGCAGCGCACATGGGCGACTTTAGCACCGCACATCGCACCTTCACGGCATCATCCGGTACGAGCCGCGGAGTACACCACTCGGGGTGCGGTTTAATCGTTGTTGTAGCTGCCTCGTACTCGTGACTGCGTCGCTGCTTAGAAGTGCGCGAGATAGCCTCCGTCGACTGCGAGAACCTGTCCGGTGACATAGGACGCGGCAGGGGACGCGAAGAAGATGATCGCGCCCACGATTTCTTCAGGTCGGCCCCAGCGTCCGAGGGATGTGCGGCGAGCGAGATGTTCCGCGACGGCGGGATCAGCTACCATTGTTGCATTGGCCGCAGTGGCGAAGAAGCCGGGCGCCACAGCGTTGACGGTGATCTGCCGTTCGCCCAGTTCAGCCGCTAGCGCACGTGTCAGCGCCTCAAGGCCCCCCTTCGACATGGTGTACGCCGCGTCACCGGAGCGGGCGATCTGACCGGCAATAGAGCTGATGTTGATGATACGCCCACCCGGCGGCATCCGCGCGCTGATGACGCGCGCTAGATCGAACGGCGCGACGAGATTAGTTTCCAGCAGTTCCCTGACCGCACGGCGATCAATGCTGATGAGCGGGCGCCTGTCGCGCTCGCCGGCGTTGTTGATGAGAATGTCGACGGGCTTACCCGGGGGAGCGAGCGCCATGGCGGCGCCTTCTTCGCAGAGGTCGGCGACGATGACCTCCGCGGATCCGCCTGCATCGGTGATCGCGCGCGCAAGGGCGTTGAGCCGTTGGATGTTGCGCCCCTGAACGATGACATGAGCGCCGGCGGAGGCAAGCCCGCGGGCGATCTCGGTGCCCAAGCCTCCGCTCGCACCGGTCACCAGTGCAATTTTGCCGCTTAATTGAAGCACGATTTCTCCTGATCCCGCGCGTGGGTGATGCCGGCGCTGCTGTCGCCAGCCAAATAGCTGTGCCGCGACGCTCCCTTCTAGCTATATCCTTGGTTGGGCGACTTCGGGCGCGAGCGGACGTTATGTAGCAGGTGCGTCCCCGCTCGGCTTTCCAACCAAACCGCGCTTCGCTCGCGCGCGCAGTTGGTTGCGGGAGAGACCTTCATCGCGTGCGGGCCGCATCACGTGCTCGTGCGGCGAAGAGCGCACAGCATGGGAGCGCTTGCGCGCCTCACTCCCGCTTCGCCGTCTGAAGGTGATTTCGCCACGTTTGACGACGCTCGCTGTTAGCGAGCGTCGTCGTGGCCCTACGCAAGCAAGCGGACAGACGGCTCACGATCATAGAAGCGCTGCTTGGCGGCGGAGATGAACGAGCTGTCGCTACTGGTCACGCCTGCATCCTTTTGCACGCCTGCCTTGTCGAGCAGCGGTTGCGCCTCCGGACTGGCGCCAATCGCCTTGAGGTGCCCGAACGCATCCATCACGAACTGAACCGCTGCCGCTTCCTTCAACATGGCCGAACACCCGTCGTTTGAAAGCACCACTACCACCGCATCGAACAACTGCGAGGGTGTTCCGGCAAGTTGGCCATCGGCCTTCCTTCTTGTGCCATCAGACAAGGTGGCACCGCCGACCTTCGGCGCTACCAGCACAGCCTTGCCTCCCTCCGCGTCAATCGCTTCGATCACCGCATCGAGAGTTTCCGCGTCGCTACCATCGGTGAAGAGAATGCCGACCGATCTGCCTTCCAGCGTCGCCTTCATATTCTTGTGGATCGACAACGCGTCAGAGGGCGATAGATCGATGGGATCTCGCGCGGCGCCCGCCTTCTCCGGAAGATCGATCCCCAACCCATCGGCAACGCGCCTGGCCAAGTCCTCGTCAACGTTGCGGAGATTGGCGACCATTCGTGGCGGCACCTGATCCAGCAAGCCGACCTTCGACAGCTCAAACACGAAGGATGATGCGATGTGCGCCTGCTCGGCTAGCGTTTGCGAACGATAGAATAATCGCGCCTGACTATAATGGTCGGCGAACAGCTCTGAGCGGACCCGCAGTTTTTCGCCATGTTCATCACTGCCGGTCACGGCGTTGACCGTCTTGAAGCCGCGCTCAGGTGACTCCCGCGGACCTCCTTCCTCGCCATGCTCTGCGAGGCTGTTAGGCTCATAATTGGCGCGGCCCTTGGGCACCTGAGTCTGCATCTTTCCGTCCCGCTGGAAATTGCCAAATGGGCAGCGCGGGGCGTTGATCGGGATCTGGTGGAAATTCGTCGTGCCGAGGCGCGAGTTCTGGGTGTCGAGATAGCTGAACAACCGGCCTTGCAGCAGTGGATCGTTAGAAAAATCGATGCCGGGGACGATGTTGGTCGGCAGGAACGCTACCTGCTCGGTTTCAGCGAAGAAGTTGTCGGGATTGCGGTTCAGCGTCAGCGTGCCGACGATCCGTACTGGGATATCCTCTTCCGGGATCAGCTTTGTTGCATCCAGAACGTCATAGGGCTGGGCTTCTGCGAAGGCCTGATCAAACACCTGGATGCCGAGATCCCATTGAGGGAACGCTCCTGTGTCGATCGCTTCCCAAAGGTCGCGGCGCTGATAGTCATTGTCGGCTGCCTGCAGCTTCAATGCCTCGTCCCAGATCGTCGACTGAATGCCCAAGCGAGGCTTCCAGTGGAATTTGACGAAGCTGGCGTGGCCGTCGGCGTTGATGAGCTTGAACGTGTGCACGCCAAAGCCTTCCATCATGCGGAAGGAGCGGGGGAGCGTCCGGTCTGACATGGCCCACATCAGCATGTGGGTCGACTCGGGCATGAGCGACGCCCAGTCCCAGAAGGTATCGTGAGCGCTGCCAGCCTGCGGATAGGCTCGATCAGCCTCCATCTTCACGGCGTGGACGAGGTCAGGAAATTTGACCGCATCCTGGATGAAGAAGACCGGGATGTTATTACCGACGAGGTCCCAATTGCCCTCCTTGGTATAGAATTTTACGGCGAAGCCACGCACGTCGCGGGGCGTGTCAACCGATCCCGCACCGCCGGCAACTGTTGAAAATCGGACGAAGACCTCGGTCTTCTCGCCCTTTTTGAACACCGCCGCCTTGCTGAGATCGCTGACATCGTCGGTAGCCTCGAAGAAGCCGTGCGCTCCTGAACCCCGCGCGTGGACGATCCGCTCTGGGATGCGCTCGTGATCAAAGTGGAAGATCTTTTCGCGAAGGACGAAATCTTCAAGGAGCGTTGGACCGCGCGCGCCTGACTTCAGGCTGTTCTGGTTGTCGCTGACGGGAAGGCCGTGATTGGTGGTGAGAACTGGCCCATCACCTATCGCCTGCTGGTGCGTCTCCCCGCCGGCACCCTGGCCTGTCTTGTTGTCGCCCATCGCCGTTTCCTTGCCATGATAAACTGGATCAAGGCGTCAACGAACGGCGGAGCGAAACGGCGCGCGGCGTTCATATCATAAAGGCCGGTACGAGCAGGAGTCCGACGGCAAACAAAAAAATAGCGGCCCGAGGGCCGCTATTTCTTTCATCCTGAGTAAAAACTCAGTTGCTGTCGGAATCGTCGTCCGAGTCAGCGATGATCACGATGCCCGCGATCACTGCAGCAGCAGCGAGAACGGCAACGATCACGCCGCCGCCAGCAGCCTTGTCGGCCTTGGCGGTGGAGGTGCTGGCGCGAGCAGCCTTAGCGACCGACAGGCTGGATGCCGAGGTCGGCGCCGCAACAGCGGGTGCTGCAGCCAGCGAAGCAGCGGCAACAGCCGCGAGATAACCACGAACCTTCATCACGAACTCCCTTTTTTGTCCGTCGCGTCCATCTGACAGAGTTTGCAGTGCAGCGCAATCGGCTATCTTGATCGGGCCACTTCGATCTACCAGCAAATCAGGGCCTTTTTGCAACACTCTACCGTAAAACGGATGGGATTTCCTTGGTGTTTGCATGATGATCTACAGTATCAATGATCCACCGCTGCTCACCCTCGATTCCCAATGCGGTGAGACGACCAGTGCGATAGGCGCCCGTGTCTATCCCGATCCGGTTTGCGCGTTCGTCAACCTGCTCGCTGATGGTGTGGCCGTGAATCACGAACTTTCCATGGGAGCCACCATGGTCGAGGAAGGGTTGCCGAATCCAGCGTAGGTCGCGTGACGTCTGCTGCTCAAGCGGTAAGCCAGGTCGGATACCGGCGTGCACGAACAGATAGTCGCCCTCCACGACATAATCCTCAAGGGACCGAAGGAAGGCGATCTGCTCCCCGGGAATGTTCCGCTCCATCATCTCCACCAACTCGGCGATACTAGCATGGTCGATGGCTGCGGCGTCCATGCCATAGCTAAGCAGAGCCTCGTATCCGCCGGCGCGTAAGAAGAGACGAACCAGGTCTGAGTCGCCGTCGTACGCCCCGAGAAGGATCTCCTCGTGGTTGCCACATAGGCAACGAATGTCGTTCCGGCTGGCGCACATCTGGCGCACTCTCTCCACTACGCCAGCAGAGTCAGGTCCGCGATCGATCAGATCGCCTAGCAGGATGATTCCAGTCTGAGCCGCGCCACGCGAGCCATCATCCTCGTCAATGCGCGCCAACAGCTGATCCAGAAGATCGAGTCGGCCGTGAACGTCGCCAATCGCGTACAGGCGGCGACCGGCGGGAAGCTGCGCGAGGACAGGAGCGGGACGACGACGCGAAAGGAGGCGCGAAAGCATAAGCGATACATCGATGTGCGGAAGTAGGCGCCCCTTACCTTAGCCGCATCGCACCTGCAACAAGCGTCATCAACTCGCCAGCTGGAGAGGTCGTGCCGCCAACCGGAATGCAGGCTGGTCCGGCCAGATGCCCCGTGTATCCAAGACCTGTTTGTCGGCGCGCTCCTCAAGAGGGATTGAGCGGAAGACGTCATGATCGACGAGGACGATCATCATCTGACAGGTTTCGATCGCCAGGTCGACATCGACAAGGCGAGCGCCCGTCCCAGCGAACGCCTCCGGCAATGTTCGAGCATATGGTTCGACGATGCGCACCTGATCCGGGAACTGCTTTGCGAGCGCGACCGCGACCTTCAACGCGGGACTCTCTCGGAAATCATCAATATTCGCCTTGAAGGCTAGGCCAAGGCACGCAACCGGTGCGTCTGGATGCGCGGCGATCATCGCCGCAGCGGCAGCGATGACGTGATCGGTCTTTCCATCATTCACTTGCCGGGCGGTGCGGATCAATGGTGTGTTGTCAGGATCGGCGGCGACGAGAAACCATGGATCGACTGCGATGCAATGTCCGCCGACGCCAGGGCCTGGCTGAAGTATGTTGACGCGCGGGTGACGGTTGGCGAGCCGAATGACCTCCCACACGTCAACGCCCATCGTGTCGGCAACCAGGCTCAACTCGTTGGCGAAGGCGATGTTGACGTCACGAAAGGCGTTCTCGGTCAGTTTTGTCATCTCAGCGGCACGTGCGTTGGTGGTGATGCAGGCACCGCGAACGAACCGGCGATAGAAGGTCAGAGCCTTGCGGGCACACCGTGGCGTGATGCCGCCGATGACCCGGTCATTGTCGATTAGTTCGACGAGAATACGGCCGGGCAGTACCCGCTCGGGGCAATAGGCGATCGCATAATCAGAGCCTTCGCTGAGCCCGGGCGCCCGGAGGTCTGGGCGTAGCTCTGCCAGCAGATCGCGCACCTGCTCTGTGGTGCCGACGGGAGAGGTAGACTCAAGGATCACCGTATCGCCGGACTTAAGGACGGCAGCGAGAGCGCGCGCCGCCTTCAGCACGAAGCTGATGTCAGGCGTTCGATCTTCGGTGAAAGGTGTGGGCACCGCAATGACGAACACGTCCGCCGGTTCCAGCGTGGTCGAGGCACGGAGATAACCGCGCCCAACTACGCCAGAGACGAGCCCGTCCAGGTCGACTTCTTCGATATGGACCTTGCCCGAGTTGACCGTATCGACAACGTTCTGATGAACGTCGATGCCGAGCACCTTGGCACCAGTACGGGCGATGACAGCCGCAGTGGGCAAACCGATGTACCCCAGCCCGAGAACTGCGACCTTGAGCTCGCTATCAGACAGCATTGTCGATTATCTCCGCAATCCGTTGACTAGCACGACCGTCGCCGAACGGGTTGTGGGCGCGGGCCATGGCGGCATAGGCGGGCTTGTCATCAAGAAGGGTGAAGACTTCGGAAACGATGCGCTCTTCCGCGGTGCCGACCAGCCGTGCGGTACCGGCCTCAACGCCTTCTGGGCGTTCCGTGGTGTCGCGCATCACGAGCACTGGCTTACCGAGCGCGGGCGCCTCTTCCTGGACACCGCCAGAATCGGTCAGCGCGAGCGTGCAGGCATTCAGCGCGCGGATGAAGTGCGGATAGTCGAGCGGTTCAATCCGGACCACGTTCTCGTGGGCGCCAAGCGCTCCGTCCATTACAGAGCCGACGTTCGGGTTTGGGTGCATTGGAAACAAGACCGCTACGTCGGGACGTTGTGCAATACGCGCGATCGCACGGGCAATCGCGGCCATACCGTCACCGAAATTCTCTCGCCGGTGCGTGGTCACAAGCACGATACGCTTATCGCCAAAGCGGTTCAGCGTCTGATCCAATCCTGAGGCTAGGGCGGGATCATGCTCGATGCGCTGTCGGGTCCAGTGCAGAGCATCAATTACGGTGTTTCCGGTGACGTGCACGCCCGATCGGACGTTTTCACGTGCCAGAGCCTCGGCCGCCGTCGGGGTTGGCGCAAAATGCAGGTCAGCAATGGGCGCAATGATGCGGCGGTTCACCTCTTCCGGCCAAGGATGATAGATGTTGCCGGAACGTAGCCCCGCTTCGACATGAGCGACGGGTATCTGGCGGTAATAAGCGGCCAGGGCACCCGTCATTGCAGTTGCGGTGTCGCCTTGCACCACGACCCGGTCCGGTCGCTCACGGTCGAGCACCTCGCCGATCCCGGTCAGGAGCCGGGTTGTCAGCCGGTCCAGGGTCTGGCCCGGCTCCATAAGGTCGAGGTCAATGTCTGGTGACAGTTCGGCAATCGCCAAAACCTGATCAAGCAGCCCGCGATGTTGGGCCGTGACGCAGGTTCGCACTTCCATCCCGGGCGTAGCCGCTAGGGCGCGCACCACAGGGAATAATTTGATGGCTTCGGGTCGTGTCCCGAAAATTACCAAGGTCTTCATGCATGCGGATTATCACATGGCTGATTAAGAGCGGACTAAATCCGGAACTGCGTCAGCGTCTTTGCTGCCGGCGGCCGGCTCGTTAAGGTCGCGCGCAGCTATCGGGAGAAGTCAACGATGTCCTCAATCAAGCCAGTGCGAAAGGCCGTGTTTCCGGTGGCCGGGCTTGGCACCCGCTTTCTCCCTGCGACTAAGGCAATGCCCAAGGAGATGCTGACAGTCGTGGACAAGCCGCTGATTCAATATGCCGTCGAGGAAGCGCGCGAGGCGGGGATTGAGCAAATCATCTTCGTGACTGGCCGCGGGAAAGGCGCGCTCGAGGATCATTTCGACGTGTCGTTCGAACTTGAGATGACCATGCAATCGCGGGGGAGGAGCCTCGAGTTGATCGAGAACATCCGTCAGAAGCCTGGCTCACCCGTATACGTACGGCAGCAGGAGCCTCTTGGTTTGGGGCACGCGGTGTGGTGCGCGCGGGAGATCGTGGGCGACGAGCCGTTTGCCGTTCTCCTACCTGACGAGCTGATGGTCGGTACGCCCGGCTTTCTGTCGCAGATGGTCAAGGCCTATGAGCGAGTGGGCGGCAACCTGATCGGCGCTCTCGAGGTCGCGCCCGAGGAGACACACCAATATGGGATCATTACGCCCGGCGCAGTGGACGGACCACTGACCGAGGTTCTGGAAGTCACCGAAAAGCCGAAGCCCGGTACGGCAAAGTCGAACCTCATGACGCCCGGCCGCTATATTCTGCAGCCCGAGGTGATGAAGATCCTCGACAATCCGGTGAGAGGCGCAGGGGGCGAGATCCAGCTGACCGACGCCATGGCGCAGTTGATAGGAAAACAGCCGTTCCACGGCTACACGTTCTCCGGACGAAGGTTCGATTGCGGTGGCAAGGCCGGCTATATCAAAGCCAATCTGGCCCTTGCGCTTGAACGCGAGGATATCGGGGCTGACATCCGGGCGTTTGCGATCGACCTAGTCGCCTGACGCAGATCCGCATGCCGGGCAGGCCAGATCCTTCGGCACACGGATCGTGCGGAAACGAAATTCCAGCAGGTCGATCAGCGTCAGCTTGCCTGCTGGGTCGGTGCCAAAACGGACAATCGCGCGGATCACCTCTAGCGCGGCCAGGCTGCCCAAAACGCCCGTCACCGGACCGAGAACGCCCTGTTCCGAACAGGTGCCCTCATCTTGGTCTGGTGCGCTCCCGACGAGGCAGCGGTAGCAGGGCAGGTTTGGCTCCCAACCGCGGTATACACCCAATTGCCCCTCGAACTGCCCGACTGCGGCCGAGACAAGCGGAATGCGCAGCTGAAGCGCGGTGTCGGCGACGATTAGGCGCGTCGCGAAATTGTCGCAGCCATCAAGAATCACGTCGGCGCGAGCCAGCACTTCTCGGGCGTTTTCTGGAGTCAGTCGGCGCGAAATGGCCGCAGCGGTGACGAACGGATTGCGATGTTCGGCCGCTTCCGCAGCCTTATCGGCCTTCAACTTTCCTAGGTCGGGTGTGCCGAAAAGGATTTGCCTTTGAAGGTTCGACAGATCAACGCGATCGTCGTCGATGATGGAGATCCTGCCGACCCCTGCACCCGCAAGATAGGCGATTGCGGGGGAGCCAATACCGCCAGCGCCGATCACGACCACGCTCGCGGCCTTCAAACGCTTCTGACCAGCGCCCCCGATTTCCCGCAGGATGATCTGGCGAGCGTAGCGTGCGCGTTCGTCCTCGCCCAGCGTTACTGCCATTCAAACACCAGCGATGTACGAAACCATCGGGTCTCACCCACCGGTGAGAGGTTCGCCCGCGCCATGCTCAACATCACGCCGGACGCATATTGTTCAACCGTGGGGCAGCCGATCGCCTGGGGATGGATACGGCGCAATTGACCGTCTGCGGCAACGAGCACGGCCAAATTGACCCGGAGGCGGTTGTCAGCGGCTTCGCATCGTTTGGCTGCCACTTCGTCCCGCACAAAGGAGGAAAGCGCGCGCGGCATCATACGCCGCCGCCGAAACTTCAGTTCGGGCAGCGCGGCCAAGTCGCCAGGGACGGCCGTCGGCGACATCTCCGGTGCGGCGGGTGCAGCGACCTGGGGGATATGCTCGCGTTCCGCCGGGGCGAAAGTTGCCACCTGGGCGATGTGCGCCAGCGCAACCGCGATGACGTTCACCGACCCGTCGACCCGAAGCCGCCGTCACCCCGATCAGTGTCATCAAGCATGTCGCTTTCCACCAGCGATGCTCTGGTGACGGGCGCAGGCACGAGCTGAGCGATACGGTCGCCACGCTTCACGTCGAACGCAGCGTCGCCGAGGTTGGCCAGGATCACCTTCACCTCGCCCCGATAGTCCGAGTCGATCGTGCCTGGTGTGTTGAGACAGGTGATGCCGTGCTTCAGGGCCAGACCGGACCGGGGCCGCACCTGAACCTCGAACCCGTCGGGGATGGCGATCGCGAAGCCAGTAGCCACCGCGTGACGCGCTCCAGCGGCAAGCGTCACATCTTCAGCCGCGACGACGTCCATTCCGGCAGCGCCTGCGGTGGCATAGCTGGGAAGCGGCAGGTCCATCCCGTGAGGTAAACGGCGAAGGCGGATCGCGATCACGACATATTCTCCAGCGCATCAGCAATTCGCGCCGCGAGACGATCTGCCACGGCCTGCTTCGGCATATGTTCCCAGGTCTCCACAGCGTCTTTCGACACGAGGTGGATCGTGTTGGCATCGCCGCCCATCACGTCACCGGAGACGTCATTCGCGACAATCCAGTCGGCGGCTTTTCGGACCAGTTTCGTCTGAGCGTGGGGCACGACATTCTCGGTTTCGGCGGCAAACCCGATCAGGAGCCTGGGCCGTTGTGAGCCATGGCCGAGCCCGGCGAGGATATCGGGATTTTCCACGAGACGGATGTCAGGGAGGCTGCCTGGCCCATTTTTCTTGATTTTCTGATCGGCTGTCCCCGCCGCGCGCCAATCGGCGACCGCTGCAACGAGCACCGCGGCGTCCGCCGGCAGTGCAGCATCGACGGCCGCGGCCATCTCTCGCGCTGTCTCCACATCAACGCGGTCGACACCGGGCGGGGTCAGCAGCGATACCGGCCCGGCGACAAGCGTCACGCGGGCGCCGAGCGCAGCCAGCGCGCCCGCTATAGCAAAGCCCTGCTTCCCGGAGGAGCGATTGGCGATGTAGCGCACCGGATCGATCGGTTCGTGGGTCGGCCCGGCGGTGACCAGGATATGTTTGCCCGCCAACCTTGCTGCGTCCGGCGACATCAGGCTGGCGCCGGACGTCAGCGAGGGAGGCGAACGTAGCTGGCGCTCGACCTCGGCGACGATGGCTGCGGGCTCCGGCAGACGACCTGGGCCGTATTCTCCGCATGCCATTGCCCCTTCATCAGGAGCCATGATCGCGACGCCATCCGCCTGTAGCTGCGCAACATTGCGCTGCGTGGCAGGATGCTGCCACATACGTACGTTCATTGCTGGCGCCGCGAGTACCGGCTTGTCGGTGGCCAGCAGGAGCGTGGTGGCCAGATCGTTCGCGAGACCGGCTGCCATGCGCGCGAGGAGATCAGCGGTCGCGGGGGCGATCAGCACCAGATCCGCTTGTCGGCTGAGTTGGATATGGCCCATCTCGGCCTCATCCTTGAGATCCCACAGCGTGGTGTGCACTTCCTGTTCCGACAGGGCAGCCAGCGTCATAGGAGTGACGAAATGGCTGCCGCCCTCGGTAAGAACACAGCGAACGCCATGCCCCGCCTTGCGCAACAAGCGGACGATTTCGCACGCCTTGTATGCGGCGATCCCGCCGCCAACGATCAGGAGAATGCGGCTCATGGGGCTGTTCTTGTCACGGTGATGCGGCGTCTGTCGAGCGCAGCACGCACCAGATCGCGCAGCGCATCGGGAACAAAGATTAGCCCGATCATCGAAATAGGCGCAATCAAATAGGCCCAGCCAGACGCATCGACCGGCGCGAGCAACGACAGAAAGAGAAGATATCCGATCAGCGTTGCGAGCGCCCGGAAGGCGAGCGGGTCGCGCCAGGATGCCCAGCCAGCGAGTGCGAGGCCGATCGCCAGTGCGCCCAGTGACAAGGGAAGGGCTGACAGGATTGTTGTGCCCACCAAAGAGCGGACGGCAAAGCCGAAGCCGAGGATCCCAGGCCAACCCGACCATGGTTGATCAAGCGGGCCGGTAATCGCGGCGACTGCGCCGGCATGGAACCAGAGAGTGATGCCGAACACCGCTGCGGCAATGCCCCAGCAAGCCGCCTCGCGCCGAAAACCTTCCGATAACGCGCAGACGGCCATGATGATGACGAACAGTGCGGCGCCCTCGTGGAGCAGCATCGCCGAAAGGCCAAGTGCCACAGATGCGGTAGATCGATCGGGAGCACGCGTTGCTAGCGACAAGGAAATCAACAGTCCCGCCCAAAGCTCGTGATCGATAACGTGCTGCCCGAGAAGCGCGGACCACATGCCGCCCGCCGCGAACACGACGGCTACCAGTCGGGGGATGGGACGGGGAAGAATGCTGCCGAGACATTTCCACCATGATGCGAGCGTCACGAGAGCAAGCGCATAAAGCAGGAGCGCGGCGGTCACCGGACTGAGGCTGGCCTGCACCACAGACAGGGTGGGAAGGCGCACGGCGAGCCAGGGGCGGACCGGCTGGTCGCTGGCGCGCAGCGCGTCGACCGTGGCGGAATAATAATTTGCGCCGTGGCGCAACGCCTCAACCGTTGCACCGTAAGCGATCGTGCTCGCCGGATCATCGTTTGGTGTCGCAGCGGACTGCAATGACGGGTTCGAAAGCGCAGTCAGCGACGCGAGCATCAGCAGGGCGAGCAGTGCCAGGAACAGGCGCGCGCGCGGTCGCGCCAGCCCGGCGACGCGGGATGGCATGGAGATCAGGAGAGGGCGGCCGACCGCCGTACGCATGTCAGCCGATCATCGCCCAGGTTGCGGCTATCCCTGCCGCCGCGCTGGCGAGCCCGACCGCGAAATAGCGCCAGCCGCCGCCGATCCGAATGACTTCGATCTCCCGGAGCGGCGGTGCGGGGGGGGCGCCGCCGGGCGCGGGGAAGCGTGCTTCGATGCGGCGGACCAGTTCCGGGAGGCGGTACAGCGTCTTCACATCAGCGACGATCCGGTCCGCGATGGCGGCCTCCGGACCCAATTCAGTGCGGATCCACTCCTCGACCAGCGGGCCCGCGGTTTCCCACAGGTTGATGTCGGGATCGAGCGCGGTCGCGACTCCCTCGACCATCACCATCGTCTTCTGCAGAAGCAGGAGGTGCGGCTGAGTGACCATGTCGAAATCGCGAGTGATCGAGAACAGCCCGTCGAGCATCATCCCGATCGACATTTCCTTGACCGGCAAACCGCGCATCGGCTCACCGACAGCGCGAAGGGCGGTCGCGAACTCGGCGACGTCGTGGTGCGGTGGGACGTAGCCGGCTTCAAAATGGATTTCGGCAACGCGGCGGTAGTTGCCAGTGATCAGCCCGTAGAGAATTTCGGCCAGCCAGATGCGCGCCCGGCGATCGATCCGGCCCATGATGCCGAAATCAACCGCGGCAATTCGATTACCGGGCAGCGCGAACAGATTGCCCTGATGAAGATCTGCGTGAAAGAAGCCTTCGGCAATCGCCTGCCGCAAAAAGGCGTGGATCAGCGTTTGCGCGAGCAGGGGCAGGTCATAGCCGGCGGCGCGCAAGGCCTCGCGGTTCGACAGCTTGATGCCTTCGATCCATTCGAGAGTCAGCACCTTGCCCGAAGTGCGCGCCCAGTCGATCGCCGGCACTTGGAAGTTCGGCTCCGACACCATGCCTTCAGCCAATTCGCTGGCAGAAGCGGCTTCGCGCCGGAAGTCGAGTTCGCGCGCGGTCCAGCGCTTGAACGTCGCGATGACGAGCCGGGGTTGAAGCCGGGTTATCTCTCCGCCGCCGTTACGGTCGGCGGCCTCGAGCTGAGCAGCAGCCCACTCATAGGTGTCAATCGCTTCGGCGAAGTCCGCCTCTACGCCCGGACGTTGGACCTTCACTGCCACCGCCCGACCATCGATCGTAACCGCGCGGTGTACCTGCGCGATCGATGCTGCGCCTACGGGTGTCTCGTCGAAGCTGGCGAACAGGGCCTCCAGCGGACGCCCGAGGCTCTTCTCAATCTGCGGGCGAATGACGCTGAACGGCAGCGGGGGCAGTGCATCCTGCAGGCGCAGCAGGTCGAGCGCTGCTTCGTCGCCGACGATATCAGGGCGAGTTGCCAACGTCTGGCCAAGCTTGATTGCCGCTGGTCCAATTGCCTCAAACGCGTCGGCGTAGCCGGGCTGAGCGGGGACACGCGCCCCAAAGCGCGCGATGCGCAGCATCCGCCGGACCCGGGGCGGCGTGTTGGGGTCCTGCTCCAAGCCACGCAGCGCGCCGTGGCGCGCGAGCGTGCGGCCCCATTTCAGCAGGCGCCAGCTATGGACGATCGGACTGGTCACTTACCTCTCCCGCGTCGGGGAGAGGGGACGGGCAGGGATCATATCTTCCAGCCGCTGTGGATGGCGACCAAACCCCCAAGGAGCGGTTCCACCTTCGTCTGGGTGAAGCCGGCATCTCGGATCATGCCTTCGAACGTCGGCATGTCCGGGAAGCGGCGGATCGATTCGATAAGGTAGCGATAGCTATCCGCGTCCTGCGCCAGCAGCTGACCCAGTCGGGGTACCATCTTGTGCGAATAGGTGTCGTACACCTCCTTGAAACCCGGCCAGGTGGTCGTGGAGAATTCAAGGCAGAAGAAGCGCCCGCCACGGCGGAGGACACGATGCGCCTCACGCAGGGCAGCGGGTATGTCAGTCACGTTCCGGATGCCGAACGCAATCGTATAGGCATCGAAGAAACGGTCGGGAAAGGTGAGCGACTCAGCGTTCGCCTCGGTCCAGACCAGGCCGTCGATCCCGCGCTCCTGCGCGCGCTTCACGCCGACCTCAAGCATCGCGGGATTGATGTCCGCGACGGTGATCGAAGCGCCCGACTTCTCAAGGCGGAAGGCGATGTCTCCAGTGCCGCCGGCCATGTCGAGGATCTGCTCGCCGGCGCGCGGCTTCACGCGACGCACGAAGCGATCCTTCCACAAACGGTGCATGCCGCCCGACATCGCATCGTTCATCAGATCGTAGCGGCTGGCGACGTTGGTGAAGACGCCGCCAACGCGGGCAGTCTTCTCCGTGGCGGGGATTTCCTCGTAGCCGAAGGAGACGGTTTCGCTCATGGCCGCGGCTCTAGCCCGGTGCAGCGCAGCGGGCTAGGGGGCGTGGGTGCCGGAATTACCCGAAGTCGAAACCACTGTGAGAGGCCTGCGCCCCGTACTGGAGGGCGAAAGGGTGGCCTCGATCGAACTGCGCCGCGGTGATTTGCGCCGTCCGTTTCCGCCGGACCTGCGGCAAGTGATGACAGGCGCGACGATCACCAGCCTTGGGCGACGGGCGAAATACGGGCTGATCAACACCGATCGCGAGCAGACGATGATCTTTCACCTGGGCATGTCCGGGCGATGGCGAGTCGATCCGCAGGAGTTGCTGACCCACGATCATCTGGTGATCGATACCGACGAGGGCCGTCGGGTTGCGCTGAACGATCCGCGTCGATTTGGCTCGGTTGACCTTTGGCCAAGCTCAATGATCGAGTCGTTTCCGGCGTTTGTCCGCCTGGGACCGGAGCCGCTTGGCCCCGAACTGACCGCTATCGGCCTCAAGCAGGCACTTCATGGCCGGCGCGCATCGATCAAGCTGATGCTGCTCGACCAGCGCATCGTCGCGGGTCTCGGCAACATCTATGTATGCGAGGCGCTCTACATGGCGCGCATCTCACCCAAGCGGGCGGCAGGCCGAATCTCGCTGGCGCGACTCGAGCGGCTGGTCGACGCGATTCGCGCCGTGCTGCTGTCCGCGATCGAGGCGGGGGGATCGTCGTTGCGCGATTACGCACGGCCCGACGGCGAACTGGGCTATTTTTCCAAGCAATTCGCGGTGTATGGAAGGGAAGGGCAACCCTGTGCGTGCGGCGGAACGGTGCAGCGCTATGCAGAGGGTGGACGCTCCACCTTCTGGTGTCCGACCTGTCAGCGTAGTTGACCAGCCAGGGCGAGATCGGTAAGGGGAGCGCCTTCTAGGGCGATGGGTGTTCCCGCCGCCCTTTTTTCATCGACCGTTATTTCGAGGACTGTAAATGGCGAACACGCCGCAAGCGAAGAAGCGCATCCGCCGCAACCAGCGCCGGGCCGAAATCAATGGTGCGCGCGTGAGCCGCATCCGCACCTTCGTGAAGAAGGTCGAGGCAGCGCTCGCAGCGGGTGACAAGACGGCAGCGTCGGCGGCTCTCGCCGCAGTGCAGCCGGAACTGCAGCGCGGCGTCGCGCGCGGTGTTCTTCACCGCAACACTGCCAGCCGCAAGTTCTCGCGCCTGACCAAGCGTCTGTCGGCGCTCGCCTGATCCGGGCAGCCTTCCCGTCACGGGAGGGCTGAGGATAGCGAAAAGGCCGGGTGGCTTTGGTGCCACCCGGCCTTTTGCCGTGCGTGCGCCATTCGCGTGTTGGCGACGGTAGGAGCAGCCTAGAGAAACGCGCGCCCACCGGTGACCGGTATGGTCGCACCGGTGATGTAGCTGGCCTCGTCACTGGCGAGCCAGACGTAGGGTGGGGCAACCTCCGCCGGCTGACCGGCGCGGCCGATCGGCGTGTCGCTGCCGAAGTTCTTCACCTTTTCCACCGGCATCGTGGATGGGATCAACGGCGTCCAGATCGGCCCGGGCGCCACGGCGTTTACCCGGATCTTCCGATCGGCCAGCATCTTTCCGAGGCCGGCGGTGAAATTGTAGATCGCGCCCTTCGTTGTCGCATAGGCCAGCAGCTGCTCGCTCGGATCCTCGGCGTTGATCGAGCTGGTGTTGATGATCGAACTGCCCGGCTGCATGTGCGCGAGCGCGGCCTTCGCCAGATAGAACATCGAGTGGATGTTCGTGGCGAACGTTACCTGCCACTCCTCGTCCGAAATGTCCTCCAGACGTGAGAAGGTTGCCTGGTGGGCCGCATTGTTGACGAGGATGTCGATTCGGCCGAACGCGCTCGCCGTCTGATCGACGATCGCGCGGGCATGGGCGGGGTCGCTGATGTCGCCTGGAAGCAGGATCGCGCGGCGGCCGGCATCCTCCACCAACCACTTCGTTTCCTCGGCATCTTCATGCTCGTCGAGATAGCTGATCGCCACATCGGCGCCCTCTCGCGCGAAAGCGAGTGCCACGGCGCGGCCGATGCCGCTGTCAGCGCCGGTGATCAGCGCGCGGCGATCGAGCAGCCGTCCATGACCGACGTAGCTGTCCTCCCCATGATCGGGGCGCGGGTCCATCTCGGCGGTTTGACCGGGCATCGGCTGCTGTTGTTCGGGATAGGGCGGTTCAGGGCGGCGAGACATGGCATTCCTCATCATGGGGATGCCCTCAACAAGTCCCGGCGACGGCACGCGTTCCGCACTCGCCGTACGCGATAAACACAGATCAATTCATCGGTCGCTGCGGGCGGTGGTCATACCCGCAGCGACCCTGTTGCCCTGTCGCCTTCCTAGCGAAGCGAGCGATTGCCGAAATTGACCCTGGTGTAGACCATGAAGCTCTTCAGCCCATCGTCACCGTAGAAGGGCTTCAGCGCGCGGGGATAGGCATAGGCGCTGGCCAGGCCACCAAAGGCCAAGCGCACGTCGCGCGTGACCGGTACTTCAAGCTGATAGCCAAGGCTGACCTTGTTCACGGTGAAGATGTCGTGGTGGAGCGGATTATCCTCCCTGAAGAGCTCCCCCTGATCGTTGCGTTCGGCGCGGGCGTAGACGGTGTGGCGATCGTTCCAGCGAATCAGGCTTTCCGCGAGCCACGCGTTGAGCACCGGGCCAGGCTGCAGATCCTTGCGGCTCCACGCCACCGTCGTGGCCCAGTTCGCACCCGGCCCGAGTGGCTTGTTCCACGTCGCCGAGGCGGTCGTGCGCTGTTCATTCTCATCAGGATGCAGTTGCTCGGGCGACTTCAGGAAGCCGGTCGAGGCTTGAAGCGAAAGATTGGCAGTTGGATTCCAGAAAGCGCGGACCGACCAGCTATCGAGGCGAGGCGTTTCGATGTCCCATCGCTTCTCATCGGGCTCCCGCCCCTTGAAGGCGCTGGCCTCGATCTTCCAGGTGCGGGTCGAGAAGCCGGCGGTCATGACACCCCATGTGATGTGGGTCGAATCAAACCAATGGTGGCCAAGCGGCGCTTCCGGATTATCGAGGCCGGATAAGCGGTGCATGAAGGTGGGGGGGCCGAGTGCCGGCTCGCCAGGAAGTCCCGCGTAGAGGAATGCGGCGCGGCCATCGCCCAGATCGTGCGAATAGCTGACCGCCAGTTCCATGAACAGATCGTGCGGATGCTGGCGATCGACCAACTTGTTCACGCCGTCTGCGGTCTCACCGACGGCGAACAGCAGCGGATAGCCGCGCCGCCCCATCAGGGGATCGAGCGACAGCATGCCGCGCAGCCCGAGCCGGCCATGGTCGCCGATCGGGCGATTGGCCATGACCATCGCCATCGATTCGACGAAATTCTGCTGATCGCCGCGGGGGCCGCCCTGATCGGAATGGACCAGAGTCGCATTACCCTGGGCCATCCCCATCCAGTCGCCGGCGTGGAACATGGTCGCGAGCACCGGCGAACTATCCGGCTGCCACGCCGTGCCCGACGCCTCGCGGCTCATGCCATAGGGCCCCAGCATGGCGGGCATTTGATGGTCCGACCCGTGGTTCATGGCGGCGGCGCCGTGTGCCGGGGCGTGATCCATTGGCGCCGGCGCGTTGTGCTGGCGGTCCTGGGCGTGTTGCTCGTGCAGGTCATGTGCGCCGCCCTGAGCGGCGGCGGGATCGACCTGCGCGTGACCTTGGTGCAGGTGATCTGAATGCTCACCATCCTGGGAAGCCGGCGTCGGTGTCGACGTGGGCGAGGCTGGCGCGGCAGAGGTGGGCGCCGCACTTTGCGGGGCCGTGCCTGCATCGTGATGGGTGTGACCATCCGTAGACGCCGGAAGAGGGGTGGTCTGCGCCTGAGCGAGCGCCGGCATGGCCATCACGGCGCCGGCGACGAGGGTGATCACAGTCTTCATCGTACAAGCATCCAGATCGCCATTCCCAGCATGAACAGGTTTTCGGTAAGAGAAACAAAGCCGAGCGGGACGTTGCTCGACCCGCCGACGCAGGCACATTTCAGCGTGCGCCGATCGATATAGACCGCCTTGAAGACCGACACGGCACCCACGCCGCCGATCAGCAGGGCGACCGGGATGGAAATCCAGTGGAGCACGCCCGCCGTCATCAACACACCAGCGAGCGCTTCGCCGAACGGATACAGATAGGCGTAGGGCACCCAGCGTCGCGCGAGCAGATCGTACGACAGGAACATGGTGCAAAACCGTTCCACGTCCTGCAGCTTCAACAGCGCGAGCACGCACATCGACAGGCTGACGAACCACATCGCTGCCCGTTCGGTGAAAGGCGTGCCGAAAGACGCGGTGCTGACCGCGAGCGCCATCAGCGCCGTCATGGCAAATACGGCGATGACTGGTCGGTAGCTCGTATCGCCGGGCGCCGGCACGCGCTTGCCCAGGAAGCGTGTCAGATCATCGTTACCGCCGATGCGCCGGCCGTCAATGAAGGTCTGCGGCGTCGTCTGAACGCCGTGCGCCGCCTTGAAGGCGTCCACCTCTGCACGGGTGCGCAGCGGGTGATCCTCCACGGCATAGCCATGGCTTTCCAGCCGCCATTTCGACTTGAGGCCGGAGGGGCACAGATGATCGGGAAGGATCATCCGGTAGAGAACGGCTGTCTTTTCGCGCCGCATGGTCATCAAAGCTCCTTGTGCACCGATCCTTGCCCGGTGCAGCTCGGAGGCCGATATAGCCGCCGTACCATGGTACGGAGTCAAGTATGCCGACGATGACGATTTCCGGGCTGGCGCGCGAAGGGGGGGTCGGCGTGGAGACGATCCGCTACTATCAGCGTCGGGGGCTGCTGAGCGAGCCTGGGCGGCCGGTCAATGGCGTACGGCGCTATGATGGCGATGATGTTCGGCGGCTGCGCTTCATCCGTGCGGCGCAGGGGGCGGGATTTTCGCTGGAGCAGATCGGCGAGTTGCTGGCGCTGGACGCATCGCACGATCGCGCGCGCGCGCGGGCGCTGGCGGGGCAACGGATCGCGGAATTGGATCGTCGTATCGCGGACCTGCAGACGGCGCGAAACTGGCTGAGCGAATTGGAGCGCGATTGCGCGTCGGGCAGCGCCGGACCTTGCCCGATCCTGAAAGCGTTCGCGGGGTAGGGAGGGGCGACGGATGTACCGGTGCTGAGGCGCCTCGCCTCTGGAAGCGGCTAATTCTGCGCCTCTGCATTTGCGTGCTCAGCAAGGTACCTGAGTGGATCCCCTGGGGGAGACGAGGAGGAAGCAGCGCGCGCAAGTAAGACGGGGCTTCCTGCCAGCATCGTCGCCGTTGCCGGAGGAGAGGCCAAAGATGACGCCCGACCCTGTGGTGTGATCACCACTTGGCTCGAGCGAGGGGTTATCTGGAGCGTTGGAACGGTGTGCGAATAACGGGGCCAGGGATCAGCTTGCGACCGAACACCTTTCGCATCGCTGTTGCAGCGTCACCGCTCGTGAAAACAACGCGAGTGCCGCCAGAAGCGAGATCCTCGATCGCGCTGATGATCGCTCCCTTCTTGAGGCAGATCTGAGCGACTTCGGCTTCAGTGGCGTTGACGTTCATGGCACGGGACATGGCAGCTCCTCGGTAAAGCGGGAGCGCATCGTCTCTCAGCCGTGCCGATGCTCAGATCGGCGACACGGTAGATGCTATATGGGCGTGAATGGGCGGAATAGATAGCCTTGCGGCATAAAAGACGTCTGCCGGGTGCGGATCCGGCAACATTGTCGCGCCGCATTTTCGAGGGACTGGTAAAAAGAACGGCAGATCACGATATTGGGTCTATCGCACGCCTATAAACAGCATGGTGCGACCGAGAGCTGAATGCTCCCGCTTTGAGGAGCTCGATCAATGGCTGCGCAATCAGAGGCGGACTATTTTGCCGAGCGGGCGAAGGCCTGCCGCGCTGCTGCCGCCAAGTCCCGTGACGTTTTCGATGCGCTGGCGAATGCCGAGCTGGCCGAGCGGTACGACGCTTATTCGAAGGCTTCTCGCGATCGTGAAGCGCCGCCCTCGTCGATGCCGGCCCGCTAAATGGCGACCGGACCCCGATGGACGCAGACCGCGCTCGATGATCTTCGCAGTGGTCTGCGCCA
>NZ_JAQZBC010000036.1 GCF_029239295.1 Sphingomonas sp. | reverse complement strand
GCGACCCACTCGCCGACCGCGACGCGCGACTACGCCAACGCAAGCCGTCGTGGCGGGCCCGGCGGCGCTGGTGGCGCTCGCGGCGGACGCGGCCGAGGCCGTGGTGGCTCCCGCGCAGTCGCGCAGGCCTGACCCAAATACGCGCGGCCGTGCAACCCGGCCGCGCGTGATCGGTTGCTTCTCCTGGTAAAGGAGACGCCACCATGGATATCGCGACTGGCCCGGTTCTGGAGCGTATTGCGCGCGTGCTAGCCGGCGAGCGGCTTAGCGTGAACGCTCACGGGGATCAGGAGTCTGCCGGCGGTGCGGTGGATGCCGTCTGGCGCGATTATCGCGACGAGGCGATGGCCGTCCTTCACACCTTACGCGCACCCAGCGCGTCGATGGCAGCCGCGGGCGACACCGCCGTTTGGGAACGGATGATCCTTGCCGCCATCGCAGAATCGCAGCCGGAGGGGGCCTGATCTCAGGCCGCCCCCGTCGCGGATCGTTCAGGCAAGAACGGTAAGCCACTCCTCCTCTGGCGCGCGCGGGCTACGCGTCCGGTTCGCCAGCTCCTCGGCATCCTCGTAACCGATCGCCACACCGCAAAAGAGCATCCGCTCTGATGGTGTGCCCAGGAACGCCTCGACGGTGTTCGGATAGACCGCCCAGCATTCCTGCGGGCAGGTCCCCAACCCTTTCTCGACCGCCAGCAACATCAGGTTCTGAAGGTACATGCCAAGGTCGGCCCATTGCGGCGGCCCCATCCGCCGATCGACCGTCACGAAGAAGGCGGCCGGTGCACCGAAGAACTGGAAATTGCGGGCAAACCACTGCGCCCGCGCGCGCTTGTCCTCGCGCGGAATCCCGAGGTGGCCGTACATGATCTCGCCGATCTGGAACGTGCGCGCCTTCGTGGCGTCGTTCATTTCACGCGGATAGATGTCGTAGCCCGGCGTCTCCGTTTCCCGTCGCTCTATCTTGCCGCGCATGATCTCCTTCAGCTCGGCCATCTTGTCGCCGGTCACGATGTCGATGTGCCACGGCTGGATATTCCCGCCCGTCGCCGCACGCGCGGACGTCAGCGCCAGCTCCTTCAGCACGTCCAGCGGCACTTCCTTGTCGAGGAAACCACGGACGGAGCGCCGCTCCCGGACTGCGTCGGATACGTTCATTCGCCTCTCCACCTCTTGCCGTGCGCGTGAAATCGCGCCACATGAGCGACTGGGATAACATCTGTTATGGAGAGTCGAAAGATGGCCGAGGCGTATATCGTCGAAGCGGTGCGGACGGCTGGTGGACGACGCGGCGGAAAGCTCGCGGGGGTTCATCCGGTCGATCTGGCAGCACAGGTTCTGGATGCGGTGATCGAGCGTTCGGGCATTCCCGGAGACGCGGTCGAAGACGTGATCATGGGCTGCGTCAGCCAAGGCGGCGAACAGGCCGGCCAGGTCGGTCGCAATGCCGTTCTCGCATCGAAGAAGCTGGCGCAGTCGACGCCCGCGGTCACCATTGACCGTCAGTGCGGCTCCTCGCAGCAGTCGATTCAGTTTGCGGCACAGGCAGTGATGTCGGGCACGCAGGACGTGGTGATCGCCGCCGGCATCGAAAGCATGTCGCGCGTGCCGATGGGCTCCACCTACAAGCTGTTCTACGACGCCGGTCTCGGCAAGAACAAGTCGCCCGGCCTTGAGGAGAAGTTCCCCGGCATCAACTTCAACCAGTTCGCTGGGGCGGAAATGATCGCCAAGAAGTACGGCTACACCCGTGAGCAGCTGGACGAATATTCGCTGAACTCGCACCGCAAGGCGGTGGCCGCGACGCAGGGCGGCAAGTTCAAGGACGAGATCGTTCCGATCGCGGTCGAGACGCCCGAGGGCAAGGAAGTGCACACTTCCGACGAGGGCATCCGCTACGACGCGTCGGCCGAGGGCATGGCCGGCGTGAAGAAGCTGTCGGAAGAGGGCGTTCTCACCGCCGCCTCGTCGAGCCAGATCTGCGACGGCGCCAGCGCGGTGCTGATCGTCAGCGAGGAAGCGCTGAAGAAGTACAATCTGAAGCCGCTGGCGAAGATCGTGAACCTGACGGTCACCGCCGGCGACCCTGTGATCATGCTCGAAGAGCCGCTGTTCGCTACCGACAAGGCGCTGAAGAAGGCCGGCCTGTCGATCGACGACATCGACCTTTATGAAGTGAACGAAGCATTCGCTTCGGTGCCGGTCGCATGGCTGGAGCATACCAAGGCGGACCCGAACAAGCTGAACGTCAACGGCGGCGCGATCGCTCTTGGCCACCCGCTGGGCGCGTCGGGCACGAAGCTGATGGCGACGCTCGTCCACGAGCTGCGTCGCCGCGGCGGGCGCTATGGCTTGCAGACGATGTGCGAAGGCGGCGGCGTCGCCAACGTCACGATCATCGAGAATTGCGATTGGTCGGGCGAGGCAAAGGCTGCGGCCTGAACCCGTGCACTGATTAACTAGCCCGTCCCCTGCCCGCGCGGGGGACGGGATCGTGCCCCGCCGATGCGGGCGCACTTCTTCGGGAGGGGTATTCAATGAAGCTCGACAACACGATTTCGGCCGTCATCACTGGCGGCGCATCCGGCTTGGGTGCGGCCACGGCACGCCAGCTCGCCGCCAAGGGCGTCAAGATCGCCATCTTCGATCTGCAGGAAGAAAAAGGCGAGGCGCTCGCCAAGGAACTCGGCGGCGTGTTCTGCAAGGTCAACGTTACCGACGAGGCATCGGTCGACGCCGGTTTCGCCAAGGCACGTGAAGCGATCGGTCAGGAGCGTATCCTGGTGAACTGCGCCGGCACCGGCAACGCGATCAAGACCGCGAGCCGCAGCAAGGAAGACGGCTCGATCAAGCACTTCCCGCTCGACGCGTTCAACTGGATCATCCAGATCAATCTCGTCGGCACCTTCCGCTGCATCGCCAAGTCGGCCGCGGGCATGATGACGCTTGATCCGCTTCCCGATGGCGATCGCGGCGCGATCGTCAACACCGCGTCGGTTGCGGCAGAGGACGGGCAGATCGGCCAGGCTGCCTATTCCGCGTCGAAGGGCGGCGTTGTCGGCATGACCCTGCCGATCGCGCGCGATCTCATGAACGAGAATATCCGCGTCAACACCATCCTGCCGGGCATCTTCAACACCCCGCTGCTGCAGGGCGCGCCGCAGAACGTGAAGGATGCACTGTCCGCTTCCGTGCCGTTCCCGAAGCGTCTGGGTGATCCGGAAGAATATGCCGCCCTCGCCACGCTGATGATCGAGAATGGCTATTTCAACGGCGAGGACGTTCGCCTCGACGGCGCGATCCGCATGGCGCCGCGTTGATGC
>NZ_JAQZBC010000014.1 GCF_029239295.1 Sphingomonas sp. | reverse complement strand
CGGCCTCACACCCTACGAATACATTGCCAAGATCTGGACGTCAGAGCCAGACCGGTTCATCGTCAATCCGATCCACCAGATGCCGGGACTAAACACCTAGCCACAAACCGGGACCACGCGATGATCTGTCAGTCCCCGCCGGGGGCACACGCAGCAAGGCGCTGCGACCGTTGCGGGCGTCAGCTATTCGTATCTACGCGCCGATAGCGATCTCCCCTTTTATCCGTCCCTTGCCTGTGCAGCCGACATGTCGGACGGCCTCACGACGCGGTACGCTGTGCGTCCAGAAGCTTCCGGCACCTCGAGGTCGACACTGAACGGGATGAACGTCGTGCGGTCTCCGGTCGTGTACGCCAGCGCACGAGTGTGGATCACGTAAGTGCCAGCCGGCATCTCGGTCGGATCGTCGCCAATTCGGAAGGGGCGTGTAAAGGTAACCTTGGACAAAGTGGCCCGCTCACCGCTTGGTTCAGGCGTCACCTACCTAGCCTGCTGAAAAGCTGTTCGGGCCACGGGGCCCGAAATGAGCTTACTGCCAAAAGTCGCCCTCATCGCCGTCGCTGCATCACCGCTCGTAAAGACAACTCGCGTGCCGCCGCACGGTAAGTTTTCGATCGCGCTGATAATCGCGCCCTTCTCCAGGCAGATCCGAGTGACCTCAGCTTCAGTGGCGTTGACGTTCATTGCGCGGGACATGGCGGCTCCTCCATAAAGCGGGAGCTCATTGTCTCTCAGCCGCGTCGATGCTCAAATCGACGACGCAGTAAACATGATATGGGCGTGGAATGAGGGAAAAGATAGGCTCGTTGCAGCGCGTATTTTCGCACCTGACGAACTAGTCGCGGCGCAGGGTAAAGGTCGAGGACTAATAAAAGAACGGGTGGATCACGAAATTCGAGGTATCGCACTTATCAGAAGCTTGTCTTGACCTAGGGGAGAGCGCTCCCCGCTTGCAGGAGACGGGTAAATGGCTTTCCAGGCAGAGGCGGAGTATTTTACGGAGCGGGCCACAACGTGCAGAGCCGTCGCCGCCCGATGCAAGAACGTCTTTGACGCCTTGGCGAACGCCGACTTGGCCGACAGGTATGATGCATAGGCGCGGGCATCTCGTCGTCGGGAGGCCGCAGTGTCGCCGGAAGAGGGCCGCTAAATGGCCGTTGGTCCCCGTTGGACGCAGACGGCGATTGATGACCTGCGTGCAGGATTGCAGGATATCATGACGGTTGAAGACCTCGCCGCGGCGCTCGGCCGCACCGCAGGCGATGTGGAGGGTATGATGCGGCGCATGCGTATGCGGGTTCAGCAACCTCATTCGCGAAAATGAGCCGGCGCTGCGGGAGTGCTGCAGCTAGCGCCAACCGTCGTTAGCGGACGTTGCGAAGTTCATAATCGCCAGCCGCCGTCGGGATCATCTTACAGCCTTCCCGCCGCGGTCACGTGAGCGGCCGCCGCCCACGTTCCGGGCGTACTCTAGCCTTTTATGGTGACCATCTTCACCGGGTCAGACTTGGTCGAAGGATTGGACACGTTGGTCTTCACCTTTTCAGCCTTGGGCTTTCTGATCTCTTTGTTCGACTTCTGCTGACTCTTAGCCATATCTGCTACCTTCGCGGGCGAGAAGCCCACGTTTCCCTGCCACAGAATGCGCGATGTGCTCGCATCGATTCGTCGCGGAAAACGGCAAGACAATTCGTCAACGCAAGTGACGGGAGAGGCAGGAGAAGCGGATCGAGCGGTGCCGAAGCATCGCGGCGCGCTAAACTTTGCTCAAGGATTGGCGCCCATTTATCGCAGATGTAAGTGCGGGGGCCTCGGTCTGAGCCACGTTGGCGTGTTCCCTTACAGCGCCGCGAGCCTCTTGAAGGCGAGCACGACCTCAGCTTCGTCCACCGGCTTCTTCAGGATGGCCACCCCGGCAATGCGGACTATTGCGTCCCGCCGCCCGGCTGGTTGCCCGGCGATAGTGCGACGGGCAGGCGCCATCCAAAACGGATTGCCGCTAAGCGCAGCGCAAAGCATGCCAAGACTGCAACGATTGCGGTGGGCGAGAGGGGCAGGCCCAGCCAGGTGCCGGTGACAGCGAGCGCCGCGCCGAGCAGGGCCGCTACGGCATAGATGTCGCTCTGGAGGATGGTAGGCGTGCGCACCACGAGGAGGTCTCGCGCTACTCCGCCGCCCACTCCGGTCACCATCCCGAGCAGCGCCGCCATCAGTGGATCGAGCCCGTGCGCCAGTGCCTTCTCGGCGCCCGCCACCGAGAACAGCGCGAGGCCGGCTGCGTCGAACAGCAGGATCGGACGGTGAAGGCGCGACATCGGCGTGTACCAGAGGAAGATCACGATGCCGGCCGCGACAGAAGCAGCAAGGTAGCGCCAGTCGCTGATCGCGGTTGGAGGAAGCGCGCCGATCAGCATGTCGCGCAAGATCCCGCCCGCGCTCGACGCGGCGAACGAGAGCACGAGCACGCCGAACACGTCGAGCTTGCGCTGCACGCCCACCATGGCGCCGCTGATGGCGAATACGAAGGTGCCGCCAAGATCCATGAAGAGCAGCAACTCATGAGGCGACTGCTGCTGGAGAGCCTCGGTGCCGCCCATCACGCGCCGCTATCGGTCGCGCTGCGCAGGCGAAACCAATCCCGCAGCGGCGTTTTCTGGACGCGCGTTTCGCACGTCAGGTCGCGCGGCGTGAGACCGGGGCGTGCTCAATTCTGCATCCGTATCTGCTGACCTGTAATCAGGGGAAAGCTGGCCAGCGCCGAGCCGTCGAGATCGTGCTTGTGCATGTCCACCGCGGTGATCTGGCTGTTCTCGTAGGTCGTGTAGTAATAGATGCCTTTGTCGACATTGCAGCACGACGAGTAGATGGTGATCTCATACTGGTCGTCTCCGACATTCGCGCACCCGCGCTGCTGCGCGACCGATCCCAGGATCTTGAAGAACTGGCTGATCGATGCCGACTCCGTTTCATGGGCGAGGGAGTTCATCTTGGTGAAGACGGCCCGCACGAAGCGCGATGCGGAAGACAAGTCGCCAGGCAAACCGAGCGCGCCCATGCCCCGGCTATAGACGTCGAACTTGATGGCGTCGGAAAAGTTGTTGGTGGGTGCCTTGGACGACAAGTGCATGAAGTTGTTGAGGTTGAAGAGCTGAATGTCGAAGGTGGGGTTGTTCGTCAGCACCCCGACCGGATTGTCGTAGACCTTCAGGCCATCCTGCATGGGCTCGACCGTGATCGAGGATGACCGATCCGCGATGATCCAGTGCAGTGGAGAGGGTGGTAATCCTTCGCTGAACGCCGCGTCCACGAGATTGACCGAACGCAGGGCTTCCCTAACCTGGTCTACCGTTTCGAACTGGGCAAGAACCCACAGGACGAACTCGAACGAAGTAACGTTCTGCTTTCCGGATGCCTCGGGCAGGTAGACGGCGTTTCCGGTGAAGGCGAGCCCGGCCATGCTGAGGCCCTTCTCGTTGGTTCCGTCATAATAAAGCGGGAAGTTGTCCGCTACGGTTGCCATGCCGATAATTGCGTAATGGGCGTGAATAGCCGGCAATTTGCGTAATGTGATTGGAAAGTTTCGGGGGGTTATGGCGACGGTCTCGTTGTACGATCGCTCATAGTCCAGATTACGGCCAAAATAGTAGCCCTTATTTGTGAAGCTGAGCCCAGTGCACATTGCCGGTCTCCGTATACCGAACCCGTCCGCAAGAAGCGTCGTCCGTCCCGGACTGGACATGCGGTTCTCGAATGGCAAGGTATCCGATGACTAGTGATGCGTACCCCCGGAATACTACCTACTGCTATGTGAAAAGTTCACGCTCTATCTAAACTACACCGGCAAGTGTTGGCCTGACTTTCCGGCTAGCGCGTCCTTGGGTGATAATCCTGGCGACCCCACTCAACATCACACCGGATTTGAGCTTTGGGATGGCTGCACCGGCCGGGCTTCGGCTGACTTGAGTTCTCCGCAGGTTCGTGCCCGGCTTCGCTGTCCGGCAAGCTCCATTTCGCCGTGAGCTGGAGAAACGCTTTTAGCGAGGTTGGCGAGAGGCGCTCTCTGTCAGCGATATGCACAAAAGGCTGCAAACCAGCGCGGTCGATTGAGCCACCTTGTTCCAAATTGACGATCTCGGCCACGATCATCTCCGTAGCATGTGTATCTAAGGGCGCGGTGGAAAGAGGGGGCTTGAACTGGCCCCCTTTTCGACCGGACGATTTCAAGCCTAAGAAGGAGGCTTGGGGATATCCCCTGAGCATAGGCTTATGTCCGTGTCAGAGATCATCACCGATGGCGCTCGCCGACGTCATTGGGGTGCCACCGAGAGGCTCAGGATTGTCGAGGAGACGCTTGATGGTCGTGACAGCATCCCGGTCGTCGCCCGACGCAATGGCGTCGCGCCTAATCTGCTGTACCGCTGGCGCCGGCTAATGCTGGAAGGCGGGAGCGTCGCGGTCGCCGGCGATGATGACGTGACGAGCAATCGTCAGGTTCGCGAGATGGAGAACCGGATCCGTGAACTGGAGCGCCAGCTCGGCCGCAAGACCCTCGAAGTCGAGATACTGAAGAAAGCTCTCGACCGCTCGCGCCCAAAAAAAGCGACCTTGCTCATGCGCTCGCCACTACCGGAGGGTTTTCGGTGAGTTTGGTGGCGAGCACGCTCCGTGTCGGACGCTCCACCGTGTACGAACGCTTGGCCGGCACCTCCAAAGCGAGGGGCCATTATGCCAAGGCCGAAGACGCGCACCTGCTGCCCCGGATTCGACAGATCGCCGCGCAGCGGCCCACGTATGGCTACCGCCGCAGCGCGGCGGTCCTCAATCGACAGCTGCGAACACAGTCTGGCACCGGTCAATCACAAGCGGGTCTACCGCGTGATGGCGATCAACCGCCTGCTGCTGGCGCGGCGCTACACCGAGCGACCCGACTATGGGCATGACGGCATCGTGGTGACGATCCGTTCGAACCTGCGCTGGTGCTCGGACGGCTTCGAGTTCGGATGCTGGAACGGCGAGATCGTCCGCGACGCCTTCATCATCGATGCGCACGACCGTGAGGTCATGCCTGGCGCGCGGTCGCCAATGCCGGCGTCAGCGGGTCCGACATCCGCGACATAATGCTGGAAGCAGTGGAGGCCCGCTTCGGGGCTTTGCGCGCTGTCTCGCCGGTCGAGATGCTGTCCGATAACGGCTCCGCCTACACCGCACGCGACACACGGACCTTTGCCCGGCAGCTGGGTCTGAAACCCTGCTTCACCCCTGTCCGAAGCCCGCAGTCCAACGGCATCTCGGAGGCTTCCATCCATACCCTCAAGCGCGACTATGTCCGCGTCTCGCCCTGACCCGACGCGCTTACCGCGTTGACATCTCTCGCCGGATGGATCGAAGACTACAACGACAACCACCCACATTCGGGGCTCAAAATGCGTTCGCCGCGCGAACATCGCGCGCTGGTTTCAACAACCGTTTGAAACCGTCCGGCGAAACAGGGGCAAGATCACCACCGATTGGGAGCGTCCGACACAAGTCTGTGAATGCAGTCACATGTCGCTGCTGAATATCCGCGATAAAAGCTTCTCCCCCGCACGCGAAGTCGAACAAGCGAGTCGCGGTACGAACCTGTTTGATTATATCGGCGTCTCATGCATCAGCTTTCTCGTGTGCGTCGATGCACCCCTCCGCTGCGCTGATAAGACGCATCTTCGGCTTGTCTGGAACTGGCTCCGCCGTAGGCGGCTCGGGCGTGTGACTGCTTATTGGTCCCGCCGCGGGTAGTTAAGCCGTGTCGACCGCTGCAAACTGCCATGCAAACGGCGCGCCGCAAGCGAGTGCATCGTCGGTCCAGTCTGCGTGAACATCCGGGTTCGTCGACAACCTCTCCGTAGCTTGTCGACATCCTGCTGCCTTCGCGGCGCAGATGGTTCGGCGCATCTCGGCCAGGTTCATGCTTGTCCGTTCGATATCGAAGGCTACAACGTACGTCTCGATCTGCTCGCGCGAGATTGGACTCGTAGTCTGAAGGTCAAATTCAACTTCCGCGACTGCCTCCGCGTCCGCCCGGTTCCAACCCTGCCTGACCAGTTCTTCATGGTTGTCGAGCGACCACGGCGTCCAAACACCGAACTTAGACAGGAACGTCCACGCTTCCGCATAGCGCGAATTGACCGCCGCGTGTTCGAGGGCGCGCGAGATAGCGCGCACCTGATCCTCGAGGATGCGTTGCGACTGCCATCGCAGCGCATCGCTGAAAATTTTCTTAAGCTGATCGGGGCGGCCCCCTAATGACGACTGACCGTATCCCATGCGCAACGCTTCTGCCGCAGAACCAAGACGCACAGCGGTAACGCGCGGGTCTTTGAAGCTCATTGCTCCCAACGGTAAAGTCAGCGTTAACCACCCGCCTGCGACCGTCATTTTTTTCGCCGGTGGTATCTGCTGCCGCGAAGCACGACGTTCTGAAAGCCCATTTTGACACCCCAAGGGTACAGCGAGGGGCACAGTCGTGGGTACAACCGTCCCTGATCGACATCGTTAATGAGCGAAACCAAAAGCTTGCAGGCAGTTGGTCGGGGAGACAGGATTCGAACCTGCGACATCCTGCTCCCAAAGCAGGCGCGCTACCAGACTGCGCCACTCCCCGACACGAGCGAGCGCCTAGGCGGTTCCCGCCTCAAGTGCAAGCGATCACGCGGTGGGCCCGGCAGGACTCGAACCCGCAACCTAGCCGTTATGAGCGGCCAGCTCTAACCGTTGAGCTACAGGCCCCCCGCGTGAGCGCCTGCCTATAAGCCGCGGCCCGTTGCGGCGGCAATGCCTCAAATGGCGCGCGATGCTGCGGTCAACGGGCAAAAGAAAAGGGCGCTTCCGCGATGCGGAAACGCCCGTTTCATCATTCAGCATGCGGCGGATCTGATGATCCGCACAGCATTACTGCATGTTGTCAGCCTTTTCCTCGGCGACGTCACGGACGTTGTCCGCGGTGTCTTCAAGGTTGTCAGCTGCGTTCTCGAGACCCTCGGCAGCAACGGCGTTTGCCGAGTTGTCAGCCAGGTCCTCAAGGTTGTCGGCCATCATTTCCATGTTGTCGGCCATCATGTCCGCGTTGTTCTCGACAGCAGCGGCCTCCGGCGACTTCGAGCAAGCAGCCACGGACATCAGGCCGGCGGCGGCAGCGATCAGAACGATCTTCTTCATTCGAATGCTCCCAAGCATTTATTCATTTCGCGGCCGACCCGTTTGCCGTCGCGAGACACCGCAAATACCGCACCAATTTGATGGGTCAATGATGAAATTCATCTGGCAGCAAGGTTCGCGACGAACGGATTCAGCGTGCGGGCCGCTCAACCGGTCCGATTTCCTCCGGTGCGTCGGCCACAATCGCGAGCATCGTGGTCCAGGCAGCGACGTTCTGGCGGAGGTTTTCGGGGTCGACCCGGTCGAGCGTGTCGTCGGGCGTGTGGTGCACGTCGAAATAGTCGAGGCCGGACTGGTTGAGGTCGACGCCCGCGACGCCGAGCGCCACCGTCGGGCCGATGTCAGCGCCGCTGCCGCCCGAGCCACTGCCCCGGACGATGCCGAGCGGGGCAAGCGCGGCGGCGAGACGATCACCCACCGGCTTAGCGGAGTCGGGCAGCGTCATGCCAAGCCGCCAGATCTTGTCGGCCCCGAAATCGCTTTCCGCCGCCAGCGCGTGGCGTTCCTTGCCATGCTTCGCGGCGTAATCGTGACCGCCGAAGCCGCCGACCTCCTCCGCGCCGAACCAGACGACGCGAATCGTGCGGCGCGGACGCTTTCCGCTGTCGAGGATCCGCTTCGCCGCCGCGGCGGTGATCGCGACGCCGCTGGCGTCATCGATCGCCCCGGTGGCAAGATCCCAGCTGTCGAGGTGCCCGCCAATGAGGACGATGCCTGCATTGGGATCGGTGCCGGGAACTTCTGCGATGACGTTGCCCGATTCCTGCTCACCGACCTGACGCGGCGTCAGGACCAGCTTCATGCGGATCGGCTTGCCGCGCTTCGCCAGCGCCTCGATCAGCTTGGCGTCGGGGACGGAGAGGGCGGCGGCAGGGATTGCCGGACCGTCGCGGAAATATGTGGTGCCGGTGTGGGGCAGGCGATGCGTGTCGGTGCCGATCGAGCGAATGACGATCGCGGCGGCGCCCTTCTTTGCGGCGAGCGCAGGGCCGGCGAAGCGTGCGACCCCGGCCTGGCCGTAGCTCGACCCGTCCTGCGTCTTCATCATCGTATTGCCGACATAGGCGATCTTGCCGGTAAGGCTGCCGTCCGGCGCCGCGGCGAGATCGGCATAGGTCGGGAAGATCACGACCTCGGCCTCCAGGCCGTTCGCCGAGGTCGCGCCCGAATTGCCAAGGGCGGTGAGGTGAAGCTTCTGCGGCACGGGGGCGACCACTTCGCCGCGTTCCTCGCCGCGTACCCAGACGGGCATCTGATACGTCTCGATCCGCACGTTCTTGAAGCCCAGCGCCTTCAGCTTCGCCGCGCTCCAGGTGCGGGCGCGCGCCTCCGCTTCGGTGCCGGCGAGCCGCTGGCCAACCTCGGTCGTCATGCCTTCGACGATGTCATAGGCGACATCATCCTTCAGCGCGGCATCGCGAAGCGCGGCGACGCGCTGATCGACACCCGCGGGCGCGGCGATCGGCGCTGCGCGTTGGGCGAGGGCGGGCGTGGCGCTGGCAAGCAGCAGGGCGGCAAGGGTGAAGCGCTTCATCATGCCCCTCGCGTAAGTCGCCGCGGTTCGTTTGCCAACGGCCCTGCGCAGCATTACATGCGCGCCATAATCCCAGCCATTCCAGTTACGGAGCAGCAGGCGACCCATGGCCGTCCAGTATACCTACGTCATGAAGGGTCTGACCAAGACCTTCCCAGGCGCCAATAAGCCGGTGCTCAACAATATCAGCCTGCAGTTCATTCCGGGTGCGAAGATCGCAATCATCGGTCCGAACGGCTCGGGCAAGTCCACGCTGATGAAGATCATGGGCGGGATCGATACCGAATTCACCGGTGAGGCTTGGGCCGCCGACGGGATCAAGGTCGGCTATCTGCCGCAGGAGCCGCAGCTCGATCCCGACAAGACGGTGATCGAGAACGTTCGTCTGGGCGCGGGGCCGATCGCGGCGATGGTCGATCGCTTCAACGCGATCTCTGCCGAGATGGGCGATCCGAAGGACGATACCGACTTCGACGCGCTGATGGAGGAGATGGGCGAGCTTCAGGCGAAGATCGACGCCGCGGATGGCTGGAGCCTCGATTCGCAGCTGGAGCAGGCGATGGAGGCAATGCGCTGCCCGCCGTCGGACAGCCCGGTGACCAACCTGTCGGGTGGTGAGAAGCGCCGCGTGGCGCTGGTCCGCCTGCTGCTCGAGAAGCCGGACATTCTGCTGCTCGACGAGCCAACCAACCACCTCGACGCCGAAAGCGTCAGCTGGCTGGAAAATTACCTGAAGGAATATACCGGCAACGTCATCCTGGTGACGCACGACCGCTACTTCCTCGACAATGTCGTGAACTGGGTGCTCGAGCTCGATCGCGGTCGGTATTACACCTACGAATCCAACTACTCCGGCTATCTCGAGAAGAAAGCCAAGCGCCTCGAGCAGGAGGAGCGCGAGGAGCAGGGCAAGCAGAAGGCGATCGCCGACGAGCTGGCCTGGATGCGGCAGACCCCCAAGGCACGCCAGACCAAGTCCAAGGCGCGTATCCGGGCCTTCGACGAGCTGATGGAGAAGCAGGAGAGCCGCGTCGCCAGCAAGGCCGCGATTCTGATCCAGCTGCCCGAGCGGCTTGGCGGGAAGGTCATCGAGGCCAAGGGGCTGACCAAGTCCTATGGCGACAAATTGCTGTTCGAGAACCTCGACTTCAACCTGCCACCGGGCGGGATCGTCGGTGTGATCGGCCCGAACGGCGCCGGCAAATCGACGCTGTTCAAGCTGATCACCGGACAGGAGAAGCCCGACGGCGGCACGATCGAGGTCGGCTCCACGGTGAAGCTGGGCTATGTCGACCAGAGCCGCGACCATCTGGATCCCAACAAGAACGTCTGGCAGGAAATATCCGACGAGCTGGAGGTCTTCCGCTTCGGCAAGCAGGAGATGGGGACGCGTGCCTATGTCGGCGCGTTCAACTTCCGCGGGCCCGACCAGCAGAAGAAGGTCGGTCAGCTATCGGGCGGTGAGCGCAACCGCGTTCACATGGCGAAGATGCTGAAGGAGGGCGGCAACGTCCTGCTGCTCGATGAACCGACCAACGACCTTGACGTCGAAACGCTGCGCGCGCTGGAAGAAGCGCTGGAAACCTTCGCCGGCTGCGCGGTGGTGATCAGCCACGATCGCTTCTTCCTCGATCGTCTGTGCACCCACATTCTTGCATTTGAAGGCAACAGCCACGTCGAATGGTTCGAGGGTAACTTCGAGGCATACGAGGAGGACAAGCGTCGCCGGATGGGCGATGCGGCCGACCGTCCGACGCGGCTTGCCTACAAGAAGCTGACGCGCTGATCCTACGTGATCGTCACCCAGGCTTTGTGTCCGGGGTGACGGTGGATCAAGGAAAGGCCCGCCCGGCAAATGCCGCGGCGGGCCCTTTTATTATCGGCGCTGATCGGCGCTCTTGGCGCGGATCGCGCGGAATTCGGAAGCCGGCCGCCATTCGGGCCAGACGCCCGCCTTCGAAAGCCGCTGGCCCATCGCGTAGAACAGATCGACATCCTGCGCCGCACCGGTGAAGTTCCAGTCCGGCGCCCAGGCGTCACAGGTCTTGTGGTAGCAGGCCATATAGCCGTCGAGCCACTTCTGCCCCGCCTCGCGCCCGCCGACACGCATGTCGCTGGCGCCGCCGAGCGCCATCAGCTGAAGCGCCGGCACGCCGCGGCGGACAACGGAGAAATGATCCGCGCGGTAGAAGAGGCCGCGTTCGCTGGCTTCCTCTGGCGTAACGACGCGATTCTGCGCGCGGGCTGCTTCGGTCAGCAGGTCCTCGAGCGAGGATTGGCCAGCGCCGACGAGGATCACGTCCTTCGCCTCGCCCGCGGTCTGCAGGATGTCTAACGTCAGGTTTGCGACGGTCTTTTCCAGCGGTGCGGTGGGCCGGGTGGCATACCATTCGGAGCCCAAGAGGCCGCGTTCCTCGGCGGTCCACAGCGCGAAAACGAGCGTGCGGTCGGGCGCCGGGCCGGCCTTGAACAGGCGGGCAAGCTCCATCACGCCAGCGACGCCGAGCGCGTCGTCGTTCGCGCCGGGGCGGATCGTGCGGCCCTGCGCGTCGGGCGGGCCCTCGCCATAGGCATCCCAATGCGCGGCAAACTGCACCGTCTCGTCCGGCTTCACCGTGCCCGGAATCTTGGCGATGACATTGGCGCTTTCGATCCGCTCGACGTTGACGGGCAGCTTCGCGGTGAATCGCGCCTTCATCGTCACCGGACGGAAGGCGGCGGAGCGTGCCTGCTTGCGCAGCGCCGCGAGATCGAGGCCCTCGGCAGCGAAGACGCGGGTTGCCGCGTCGCCCGACAGCCAGCCCTGAAGCGCAATGCGCGGATCCTCGGGGCCACGAACGATGTCGTAATTCTCGCCGTTGGAGGCGTTCGCCGTCGACCACGGATAACCGGCACCTGCGGTGTCATGGATGATCAGCGCGCCGATCGCGCCGCGTCGTGCCGCTTCCTCGTACTTGTAGGTCCAACGGCCATAATAGGTCATCCGCTTGTCACCGAAGCGACCCTTGGCGTCCTCGCCTGCGACTGCTTCGAAATCGGGATCGTTGACCAGAAAGACGGCGACCTTGCCCTTCAGGTCCACGCCCTTGAAATCATCCCACTTCGCTTCGGGCGCGCTGACGCCATAGCCGACGAAGACGAGCGGTACGTTTTCGATCGCGACGGCCGCGTCGGGTCGAACGGTGGTGAGTGCGACGTCGGTGCCCTGCTTCAGGCTGGTCGCGCCGAAGCTGACGGGACCATCGCCCAGCCGAGTGTGGATCAGCGGCACCTTTTGCGTCCACGCGCCGTCCGGTCCGCCGGGCTCAAGCCCCAGCGCCTTGAAGCGTGCGATCGACCAGTCGATGGTCTTCTTTTCGCCCTGCGTCCCCGGTGCGCGGCCGCCGAATTCATCGGAGGCGAGCACCTTGGTCATCTCGGAAAGCTTGGCGGGGTCAGTCTTGGGCGGTTCGGTGGCCGCAATGGCGATCAGCGGGAGGAGATAGGCAATCGTCTTGTTCTTCATCAACGCAACCTTCGCACGAAAACGCGGCCATCCTCGCGCCGCTCGGTCTGGAAATTGGGGACGGCGGCGATCAGGTCCGACAGGCGCTTGTAGCCATAGTTGCGCACGTCGAAGCTCGATCGATTGGCGGCAAGCTGCCCCATGGCGGACAGGCTGACGAAGCCCTTTTCGTCGCGCTTCACCGCGGAATAGGCATCGATCAGCAGCTTCACCAGTTCGTCATCGATCCGCGCCTGGCCCTGCGACGTGGCAGGCTCCGCGGCGGTGACTTCTGGTGTGCCGACATCTGTTGGGGCAGCAGCAGGCGCGGGCTGCGCTGGTTCCTTACCGGCTGTCGTGGGTGGCTGTGGTTCCTTGGCCGGCGCAACGGGCATCGGCGCTCGCGTCGGCGCATCTTCTTCGGCCGCCATCAGCTTGTCGACATCGATGAAGCGGGTGCATGCGCGCTTGAAGCCCTCCGGGGTCTTGCCCTGACCGAAGCCATAGACCGGCAGGCCATCCTGCCGGAGCCGAGTGGCCAGCGGCATGAAGTCCGAATCGGACGACATGATGCCAAACCCCTCGACACGCCCGCGAAACAGCAGGTCCATCGCGTCGATGGTCATCTTCATGTCGGTAGCGTTCTTGCCCTTGGTGATGTCGAACTGCTGCTGCGGCTCGATCCCGTGCTTGATCGTCATCTCGCGCCAGCCGCTCAGCGCCGGCTTCGACCAATTGCCATAGACACGGCGGATGTTGACCGTCCCCAGTTCGGCAAGGACGGTCAGCACCGGGTCAATCGCGTGCCAGCTGGCATTGTCCGCATCGATCAGCAGGGCGATGTTGCGGGTAGGGGTGTCATCGTTCGCCATGGGCAAATCCATCGGCGCTCGAACTTCCCGCGTCAATCAGCCGCCGTTTCGATCAGCAACGGCACGCCGATCAGCCGTCGCGCCGCCGCGAACTGGGGAACGCCTGATTGGCGTCAATGTCCGCCTGCTTGGTCAGCGGTGTCGTCCCCTCCGGGTCGTCGACCTGCTTCAGATCGGCGCGCGAGCCGAGATCGCGCGCGAGCGCGCCGCCGGAGGTGCCGGCCTGCGCGTCGCCGGCGGGGATCATGCCCTCGATCAGATCCTTGTCGTCATGATCGCGGGCGCTGGTGGTGCGGGGATTCTCTGCCATCGTCACTCTCCTTCTGCGGAAAGCACGAAGGGGCCGTTGGCATGGTTTCGTCAGGCGGGGGGATAAGTGATGGCGATCACTTCATATTCCTTCTCGCCGGCAGGCAGCGTGACCCGGCGCAGATCCCCGACCGCGGCACCGCGTAGCGCACGGGCGAGCGGCGCGTTCCAGCCGATCAGCCCCTTGCCGGCGTCGGTTTCGTCGTCGCCGACGAGCGTCAGCGCGCGCTGATTGTCATCCTCGTCAGCGATGGTGACGCTGGCGCCGAAAAAGACGCGGCTGCGATCCGGCGCCTGCGCGGGATCGACCACCTTGGCCGCCTTCATCCGGCGCGACAGGAAGCCCAGCCGTCGATCGATCTCGCGCAGCCGCTTGCGACCGTAGATATAGTCGCCGTTTTCCGAACGGTCGCCGTTGCCCGCTGCCCAAGCGATCGTTTCGACCAGCGCCGGCCGCTCGGTGGCGAACAGCTGCTCATATTCGGCGCGCAACGTCGCATAGCCGGCAGGGGTAATGTAGTTCGGGCGGTCCATGAGCGCGTCTTAGCCAAGCCGCGCCGGATCCGCGACCTTCCCGTCCCCAGGAACAGGAAGGTCGCGAGAACTCAGCCCGTACGATTGCGGCCGAGATACCAGCTCAGGTTGGCCGGGCCGCGGCTTTTTGCGCGCGGCGGGTTCATCAGGTCATAGACAACGGCGTTTTCCAGTACACGCTGCACGTAATTACGCGTCTCTGAATAAGGGATCGCCTCGATCCATTCGACCATGTCGATGGCGCCGGTGCGCGGATCGCCATTGGCGCGCAGCCATTTGTTCACGTTGCCCGGCCCGGCATTATAGGCGGCGACCGCGAGCGGATAGCTGCCGTAGATGCCGAAGATCCGCTGGAAGTAGCTGGAGCCCAGCTGCGTGTTGTAGCCCGTGTCGGTCAGCAACCGGCCGGCGTCATAGGGCAGGCCCATCTTGCCCGCCTGCTCACGCGCAGTGCCCGGCATCAACTGCATCAGCCCGCGCGCGCCGGCCGATGAGATCGCAGCGCGATCGAACTGGCTTTCCTGCCGCGCAATGGCGTGGATCATCGTCCACTGGCTGTCATAGCCCGAGGGTACGGACACGGTCGGGAAGGCAATGGCGCTATATTCGGTCTGGTCGTTCTGCATCGCCTTTCGCCCGACGATTACTGCCAGATCAGGACGGCGGATCGAGCGCGACAGTTCTTCTGCCAGGAAATGCTCGGCATCGCTTTCCACGTCCGCGGCGATGGTGCGGACAAAGGCAGTCTGATCCTGGTACTGCCCGATGGAGCCCAAGAACTGCGCCGCGCGAACCGTCTCGCGATTGAAGAACGCCTGGCGCGCAGCGGGGTCGATGGCCGGGGTCGCCACGTCACGCGGCGCGGTTAGCGGTCGGCGGAGGTGCTCCAGCGCTAGTTGGCCGTAGAATTGGTCACGGTAGCCCGCGGCGCGGTTGAAGAACGCACTGGCGTCGCTCGTACGCCCAGCAGCCTCGGCCGCGCGGCCCGCCCAATAGAACCCCTTGGCGCGGGTCTGCGGTGACTGGCTGCCACGGCCATAGCGATCGAACATCGTCATCGCATCGGCCGGGCGGTTGAGCTGCTTCAGCGCCGTCTGACCGGCCAGCCAGACGAGGCTGGTATAGTCGTCACGCTCGCCATAGGGCTTCTTCGACACGTCGGTGCCCGCGGGATAGGCATCGTCCACCTGTCGCGCGATGTCATAGGCGAGCTGATACTGGCCGTCCGCCGCCGCGGCGCGCGCGTTGGTCAGCAGCACCTCATAAAATTTTTCGACATTCCCCGGCAGCGCGACACCAGGCCGCCGGGTGCGTGCCAGCCAGGATCGGGCGCTGGCGCTCGCCCCGCTGTTGCGCAGCCACACTGCCTTGTCGGCGATATAGCCGGCATCCGATGCGCCCGCCGCATCATTCGCCGCAGCCAGCGCCGAGGCATTTTCCGCCTTGGTTCGGAACGCCAGCCGCGCTTCGAACAGCGAGCGGCGGGCAGGGGAGGTGAATGCGACCTGGCGCGCAGCGATGCTGGTCGATCCCTGCCACAATAGCGCGTCCATCCGCGCGTCATGATCATCGGGACGCAGCGCGCCGGCAAAGCTGGTCAGGATGGTGGATTCGTCGGTCGGCGTCAGCGCACCACGGCGCCAGGCATTGCGCGCGGCCTCCGCCGCCTCGCCCGTAGCGCCGGTTGCCTGCAGCGCCTTGGCATATGCGACCGCTCCCGCGGCGGTCAGCGGCGGATAACGGCGGAAGAACGCGACGACATTCGCCGGCGAGGCATAGCCGGTGCCCGCCTGCCGTTCAGCCGCGCGGCGATTGGCGGCCTCGTTCGGCCAGCCGGGATGCGCCATGACGAAGCCGGCGTAGCTGTCGAACGGTAGCCCGTCGGTCTGCTGCAGCGCGCGCCATTGCGCCAGCGCGGCGGCGAGATCCCCGTTGTTGGTCACCTGCGCCATGGCGGCAGGCCGCGACTGCGCCAATGCGTTGGCCGCTCGCGTACGCGCGGCATCGTCCTGTCCCTGAGCGACAAGCAATGCCGCTCCCAAACCCATTCCCAGTGCGATCAATGCCCCTGCCCTCAAACCAGTCACCATTATGGACAGAATAGCCGGGCTACCCGTATCTGTCCTGAACGACCCAACGCACCACACCCCGTTTCAGGAGCAAGTCATGTTTTCCGGATCGATTCCGGCGCTCGTCACGCCGTTCGACGCCGACGGCCGGTTCGTCGAGTCTGCCTACCGCGAGCTGATCGAATGGCAGATCAGCGAAGGCTCCAAAGCGCTTGTCCCGTGCGGAACGACGGGGGAGGCGGCTACGCTGACCAAGGACGAACATTTCGCGATCGTGAAGGTCTGCGCCGATCAGGTGCGTGGCCGCGTGCCGGTGATCGCTGGCGCCGGCTCAAACGACACGCGGGTGGCGGCGGCAAACATCGCGGCGGCGAAGGAGGCAGGGGCTGACGCTGCGCTGATGGTGCCGCCCTATTACAACCGCCCGTCGCAGGACGGCATCTTCCAGCATTTCGCCGCACTCGCGCCGCAGTCGGCATTGCCTATCGTGCTCTACAACGTCCCGGCGCGTACCGTGACCGACATCCAGCCCGAAACGCTGATCCGCATCGTCGAGGCGTTTCCGAAGGTGTTCGTTGGCGTGAAGGACGCGTCGGGCGTGCTCCAGCGGGTGTCGCAGCATCGGGCGGCGCTGGGGGACGGCTTCTGCCAGTTGTCGGGCAACGATGATCTCGCGCTTGCCTTCAATGCGATGGGCGGGGTGGGGTGCATTTCGGTTACCGCCAATGTCGCGCCGCGCCTGTGCGCGGAATTCCAGGCAGCGGGGACCGGAACTGCGGCGCTCGCGCTCCACGACCAACTGTTTGCGCTGCATACGTCGCTGTTCACCGATGCCTCTCCGGGGCCGGTGAAATATGCCATGACGCGGGTGCGGCCCGATTTTCCGCAAGGCATTCGCCTGCCGATGACCTGGCCCAACGAGGCGAGCCGCGCCGCGGTGGACGCCGGGCTGAAGCGCGCCGGCCTCCTCTGACACAGCGCTGATCGCACCATAGCGGAGGTGGTTCTCGGCGCCTCTTATTCCGGCCGCATTCTCCCGGCACGATCCGCCCGGATCAGGGGAGAAAGCGGTGGCCGCCTGGGTGATGTTTGCCGTGCAGGCGGTCGCGGGACCGCCGTCGCCCGTGGTAAGAGCGCCGGTGGAGCGGCCATGCCCGACTGCAAAGCCGGGGGAAGAAATCATCGTATGTGCGCGGCCGGACGATGCTTTTCGGCTGAAGCCGATACCTGATCGGTACACGGCCGAACGCGCTCCGCCAAAGGCCGAAACCGCCCTGAAAGGGGTCGGTACGGTGGCGGTGGAGGCCGAGCAGGCTGCCGATGCGCAAGGCGCGCCGATCAACCGAGCGATGATCCGCCTCCGCGTTCCGATCGGCAGCCCAAAACGCTGATTGCGCCGCCTTCCCACAAGGCTCGCAACCCCCTACATCGCCCCGTCCATGCCACGTCCCAAACCCGCTACCTTCGACAAGAAGAAGATCGTCGCCGAGAATCGCCGGGCGCGGTTCGATTATGCGATCGACACCACCTATGAGGCCGGGATCGTACTGACCGGTACGGAGGTGAAGAGCCTGCGTTTCGGCGAGGGATCGATTGCCGAAAGCTATGCCGAGGTAGGCGACAATGGCGTCTGGCTGATCAATTCGAACGTTCCCGAATTCAGCCACGGCAACCGTTACAATCACGAGCCAAAGCGGCCGCGTAAACTCCTGCTTCATGAGCGCGAAGTTAGAAAGCTTCACGGCGCCGTCGCGCGCGAGGGTATGACGCTCGTGCCCCTGATGATCTATTTCAACAGTCAGGGTCGAGCCAAGGTGGAGTTGGCGTTGGCGAAGGGCAGGAAAGCGCACGACAAGCGTGAGGCGATCAAGGAGCGCGACTGGAAACGCGAAGCCGGTCGCCTCATGCGTGAGCGCGGGTAGTGGCAACTCGCGTGCCGACCGTCTGGCAACGGTTCACCGGCTGGTGCCAGCGTAATCTGCCGACGCGCGAATCGATGGAGGAAAGCCGGCTGCTGCGGCCTGTCGCGCATCGCGTGCTCGCCCCTCAGCTGTGGCGCTTTACCCGCCGGTCAGTGCCGCGCGGCGTTGCGCTGGGCATGGTGACCGGGATTCTCTTCCCGGTGGCGCAGATCCCTTTTTCCGCGATGCTGGCGCTGCCGTTCCGGGCGAATATCCCCTCGGCGGCACTGACGACCTTCATTACCAATCCGGTGACCACACCGCCGCTATGGGTCGCGGCCTATTATATCGGCAAGTGGACGCTGCATCTCGACCGCGCTCTGCCGGGCGATCCGATGCAGGATGCCGCGGTCAACGCGGCGCAGTCCGGCTGGATGCAATGGCTGATGTCGGATGCGGCGCCGGCGACTGCGCTGGGCCTGCTGATCGTGACGGCTGTTCTGTCGCTCGCCGGCTATGGCCTGTCGATGCTCGGCTGGCGGTTGTGGATCGCGCGCAAGTGGCGAACCCGTCACAATCGTCACTACGTTGACGAGGCGTCTCAAGGAGATAGAACACCGCCTTCCATTTCCTGAAGGCGATATTGATGCGCTCGTCCCTCCTGGCTGCCGCCATTTTGTCCACCACCGCTGCGGCGGCAATCGCAAAGACTTCTGGGGGAGCGGCCCCCGCCGCACCCGCGCAGGGCAAGGCTGCCGCAGCAGGCCAGACCGCGCCGGCCAAGGCGGACGGGCCAAAGATCGGGACCTTTGGTTTCGACATGGCGGGCCGCGACACCAGCGTGCCGCCGGGCGACGACTTCTACCAATATACCAGCGGCACCTGGGAGAAGAACACCCAGATCCCGGCCGATCGCTCGACCTACGGCATGTTCCATGTGCTGCAGGATCTGTCGCGCGATCAGACGCGCGCGATCCTTGAGGAACAGCGCCGCCAGCCGGGCAGCAAGTCCGGCGATTTCTACGCGAGCTTCCTCGACGAGGCGGCCGTCAATGCCAAGGGTGTGACGCCGGTTCAGCCGTGGATCGCCGCGATCAAGGGCGCGTCCAGCAAGGCGGCGCTGGCCGCAGAAGCCGGACGCATGCAGCGGCGCGGTGTCGGCACCTTGTTCAGCATGTACGTCAATCAGGACGACAAGGATCCCGAAACCTATGCCGTGGTCTTCGGGCAGTCCGGCCTAGGCCTTCCTGACCGCGATTATTATCTGAAGGACGATGCCAAGCTGGCCGCCAACCGCACGGCGTACCAGGCGTATCTGGCCAAGATGCTGACGCTGGCCGGCGAACCGAACGCCGATGCTCGTGCCGCGGCCGTGGTTGCGATGGAGAAGGCGCTTGCCGCTGCGCATTGGACGCGGATCGACAGCCGTGACGCGGACAAGGTCTATAACAAGCTGACGTTTGAGGAATTGAACGCCCGTGCGCCGGGCTACGAGTGGGCGCAATACTTCGAAGGCGCTGGTATTCCAACCGATGCGCCGATGCTGGTGGCGCAGCCATCCGCTTTCACCGGCGAGGCGAAGGTGTGGGCGGAAACGCCGCTGCCGGTGCTGAAGGACCATCTGCTGCTGCGCACGCTGTCGAGCTACGCGCGGTACCTGTCGAAGGATTTCGACGACACCCGCTTCGCCTTCTACGGTACCGAGCTGACCGGTGCGCCCGAGCAGCAGGCGCGCTGGAAGCGCGGCGTCGATCTGGTGAGCGAGCAATTGGGCGAGGACGTCGGCAAGGCCTATGTCGCGCGATACTTCCCGCCGGAATCGAAGGCTGCTGCCGACGAACTGGTGCGCAATATTATCGCCTCCATGGGCGAGCGGCTGAAAAAGCTGGAGTGGATGGCGCCCGAAACCAAGCAGAAGGCACTGGCGAAGCTGGCCGCCTTCACGCCGAAGATCGGATATCCCGACACTTGGCGCGACTATAGCGCGCTGGAAATCCGCCGCGACGACCTGGTCGGCAATGTTGCGCGCGCCAATGAGTTCGAGTTTCAGCGCAATATCGACAAGCTGGGCAAGCCGATCGATCGGGGCGAGTGGTTCATGAACCCGATGACCATCAACGCCTATGCCAATCCGACGATGAACGAGATCGTCTTCCCGGCGGCGATCCTGCAGCCGCCATTCTTCGATCCAAAGGCCGACCCCGCGGTCAATTACGGCGGTATCGGCGCTGTCATTGGCCACGAGATCAGCCATCATTTCGATGATCAGGGCCGCAAATATGACGTGAACGGCAAGCTGACCGACTGGTGGACCGAGCAGGACGTTGCCCGGTTCAAGACGTTCACCGATCGGCTGGTCGCGCAATATGATGCCTATGAGCCGCTGCCCGGCCAGCATGTCCAGGGTGCGCTGACGCTGGGCGAAAACATCGCCGACCTGGCGGGGTTGATCGTCGCGCATGATGCTTATCGCTTGTCGTTGGACGGCAAGAAGGCGCCGGTGATCGACGGCACCACGGGCGACCAGCGCTTCTACCTGGGCTGGGGCCAGGTATGGCGGACCAAGTATCGCGAGCCGATCCTGCGTCAGATCCTGCTGTCCGATCCGCACTCGCCGGGCATGCAGCGCGCCAACATCGTCCGCAATGTCGATGCCTGGTACAATTCGTTCGGCGTGCGGCCGGGGCAGAAGCTGTTCCTCACCAACGACCAGCGCGTTCGCATCTGGTGACCTCCTTCCCGCCGCGGCCTGCTTGACGCGGCCGCGGCGCGGATCGAAGGGTTGGGCGGATGGCGACGCTGCTCCCTGAAAACCTGTCCCGACTGACGCCGCGCATGGCGCTGATTGTTGCGCTCGGCGCGGGCATCCTGGCGGCCGCGGTGATCCTGTGGGTGATTGGGGATCCCGTTGTCGCCACCGGCTTCCTCGCGGCGGGCATTGTATTAGGCGGCGCGGCCGTCGGCTGGCGCGCGCTGGCACCGGAGAAGCCGGCACCGGAGCCAGCCGTCGACTGGCAGTTGGTTCGTGCCTTGGCGCAGGAGAGCAATGACGCCCTGGCGGTGACGGATCGCGCCGGGCGTCTGGTCTGCGCCAATGATCGGTTTGAGGACATGTTCGGCGGTCTGTCAGCCCCGCCCGGCCTGCCGATCGGGGAGGCCGGCGTCGGCGCATTGGCAGCTGCCGGCCGAGCCGCGTGGCGCGACGGTCGTGCCCGAGTGGAGCGCGCTGAGGTGGCGGGGCGTGCCATCTCCTTCGATGTGCTTCGCGCCGGGCAGCGCGAGGATCTGCTGGTCTGGCGTGCCGCCTCCGCGATGGAATCCGACAGCAGCCGTGTGCTCGCGCAGGCGTTATCCGGCTCGCTCGGTCAACGTCTCGCCGAATCGGGCATCATGGCCGCGCTGCTCACGCCCGACGGACGCGTGCTTTCCGCCGACCCGGTGCTCCGGATGCGGGCGATGGGCCATGCGGAGGCATCGGTCGAAGGCGCGGACTTCGCCCGCTTCCTGGTGACCGATGCGCGCGGATTGATCCGGTTCGAGCGTGAGGGCCGAGAGGGCAATCCGCTGCGGCTGGTCCAAGTGCCGTTCTCCGATCTTGAAGGGTCGCCGATCCTTGTGGCGCTGCTTGACGAGGAAGAGGCACCTGTCCGTTTCGGTGGTGGCGCCGCCGCGCATATCCGCACCCTCGTCCAGCTTATGCCTCTGGGTATCGCGCTAGTGGATCGGGATGGCCGGTTCATCGAGATGAACGATGCCTTCATCCGAGCCGCGGCGGTCGATCGCGCCGCGCCGCCGCTTTACCCCGGCGACCTCGTGGTGCGTGAGGACAAGGCCGCTGTGGCTGATGCGGTGCGGCGCTTTGCCGGCGGCGGCGCGGCGCACGTAACCGCCATAGCGGTGCGGCTGCGTGATCTGCCGGAGGAGCCCGTCGTCCTCTCGATTGCCGGCGCGCGCGGGCTGGGCGATGCCGCGGTTGTTCTCAGCCTGAAGGAGAATAACGAGGAAACCCGGCTGAAACGCGAAGTGGCCCAGGCGACGAAGATGCAGGCTGTCGGCCAGCTCGCGGGAGGCGTCGCACACGATTTCAACAACATCCTGACCGCCATCATAGGCCATTGCGACCTGATGCTGATGCGTCATTCGCCGGGCGACAGCGACTATGATGATATCCAGCAGGTGCGGAACAATTCCAATCGCGCCGCTGCGCTGACCCGCCAGTTGCTGGCTTTTTCGCGCCAGCAGACGCTTCGGCCGCAGATCCTGCAACTTCCCGACGTCGTCTCCGAAGTATCGAATCTGCTCAAGCGGTTGCTGGGCGAAATGGTGACGCTGGAAGTGCGGCATGGGCGCAACCTAGGGCCGGTGCGCGCCGATCCGGGCCAGCTGGAGCAGGTCGTCGTCAATCTGGCAGTCAATGCGCGTGACGCCATGGCTGCCAAATACCCGCACGGCGGCGGCAAGCTCATGATCCAGACGCGGATGGCGACGACCGGCGAGATCCGCCGCCGTGGCCCTGACATCATGCCGGTGGGCGAATATACTGCGCTGGAAATCTCCGACACGGGTTCGGGCATCTCGCCTGACGACCTGCCGAAGATCTTTGAGCCGTTTTTCACGACGAAGGAGGTCGGCAAGGGGACGGGTCTGGGCCTCTCCACCGTCTACGGCATCGTCAAACAATCCGGCGGCTATATCTTTGCCGATTCTAAGCCAGGGCAGGGGGCGACGTTCACCATCTATCTGCCGGTCCATGCCAGCGGCGAGCCGGTGACGCCACGCAAGGCGGCGCCGAAGGTGAAGCCGGCAGAGCTCTGGGGCACTGGTACCGTGCTGCTGGTGGAGGATGAAGACATGGTACGTGCGGTGGCCGAGCGGGCGCTTATCCGGCAGGGCTATACGGTGCTCGCGGCGGAGAACGGCGAGATCGCGCTCGAACTGATCGAGCAGCATCCCCGACCTGACCTGCTGGTTAGCGATGTGGTGATGCCGGCAATGGACGGCCCCACCATGGCGCGACGAATCCGGCTGCGCTACCCCGACCTGCCGATCCTGTTCATGTCCGGCTATGCCGAAGAACAGCTCCGCCGATCGATCGATATCGAGAACGTGGCGTTCATTCCCAAGCCCTTCTCGGTTCAGCAATTGGCGGAGGCCGCGCGGGAGGCACTTGAGCAGCGCAGCTGACGCACAATGTTACACGATCCTGCGCCGGGGACATTGCGGGAACAGCGATCGCGCTCTAAGGGCAAATGATGACTAGCCGCGTCCTGCTCGTCGAAGATGAGCCTCTTATCGCTATGATGCTTGAGGATTTCCTCGACGCCTTGGATCGTCAGTGCGCCGGAACGGCGGACTCGGTCGAGGCGGCATTGCCGCTTGTCGAGGCCGGCGGCTTCGAATGCGCCATCTTGGACGTGAACCTGCGCGGGGGCGAGAAGAGCTGGCCGATCGCGGCAGCTCTGGCGGAGCGGAACGTCCCGTTCGTCTTCGCCACCGGCGGCGCCGATGACATGATCGCTGACGAGTTTCGCGGACGGCCGATCCTGCAAAAGCCGTTCACGCTGGACGGTGTCGAGAAGGCGCTCGACGCTCTATAAATTGATGACGTCATTATTTTAGGTCTTTTGAGCGCCCTCTCACGTTCAATGCTTGCTCGCCGAAGCATCCCAGCATAGCGAGCCTTCCATGACCCAACGTTTTGACAAGGCGCGGTTGCCCAGCCGCCATGTGTCCGTCGGCCCCGAGCGGGCGCCCCATCGCAGCTATTATTATGCAATGGGCCTTAGTGAAGAAGAGATCGCCCGGCCGTTCGTGGCATTGGCCAGCGCTGGCAATGACAGCGCGCCGTGCAACACCACGCTGGATGCGCAGGCGGATGCGGCGCGGCGCGGGGTGGAGCAGGGGGGCGGTATGCCCCGCCGGTTCAACACCATCACCGTTACCGACGGAATCGCGATGGGTCATCAGGGGATGAAGTCCAGCCTCGTCAGCCGCGAAGTCATCGCCGACTCGGTCGAATTGTCCGTGCGCGGACATTGCTATGACGCGCTGGTGGCCTTTGCCGGTTGCGACAAATCGCTGCCGGGCATGATGATGGCGATGCTGCGCCTGAATATCCCCTCGATCTTCGTCTATGGCGGATCCATCCTGCCCGGCCGCTACCAAGGTCGGGACGTAACGGTGGTCGACGTGTTCGAAGTCGTCGGCCGGCACGCTGCGGGCGCCTGTCCGATCGAGGAGGTGCATGCGCTCGAGAAGGTGGCGTGCCCGGGGCATGGCGCATGCGGTGGGCAATATACCGCCAACACGATGGCGTGTGTCGCCGAGGCCATTGGTTTGTCGTTGCCGAACAGCAACATGGTGCCCGCGCCTTACACCACGCGCGAACAGATTGCTGTGGCCGCCGGCGCTCAGGTCATGGAGCTTCTCGCCACCAATGTTCGCCCTCGCGACATCTGCACGCGGGAGGCGTTCGAGAATGCCGCGCGTATCGTGGCGGCAACCGGTGGTTCGACCAATGGTGCGCTTCACCTGCCTGCGATGGCGCATGAGGCGGGGATTTCGTTCGACCTGTTCGATGTCGCGGAAATCTTCAAATCGACGCCTTATTGCGCCGATCTGAAGCCGGGCGGCCAATATGTGGCCAAGGACATGTATGAGGCCGGCGGCGCCTACATGCTGATGAAGTCCCTGCTCGCCGAGGGGCTGCTGCACGGAGAGTGCATGACCGTCACCGGCAAGACGCTGGGCGAGAACATCGATCAGGTGACGTGGAACCAGGATCAGAAGGTGATCTATGACGCCAAAACGCCGATCACCGCGACGGGCGGCGTGGTCGGTTTGCGCGGATCGCTGGCGCCCGACGGGGCGATCGTGAAGGTTGCCGGGATGCACCGGTTGCAGTTCGAAGGGCCCGCGCGCTGCTTCGACTGCGAGGAAGACGCGTTCCAGGCAGTCGAGCATCGCCAGATTCAGGAAGGTGAGGTCATCATCATCCGCTACGAAGGGCCAAAGGGTGGCCCGGGGATGCGCGAGATGCTGTCCACGACGGCGGCGTTGTATGGACTTGGCATGGGTGAGAAGGTGGCGCTGATCACCGACGGGCGGTTCTCTGGCGCGACGCGCGGCTTCTGCATCGGGCATGTCGGCCCGGAGGCTGCGGAGGGCGGGCCGATCGCGTTGGTCGAGGATGGCGACACGATCCGGATCGATGCGGAGGCTGGCACTATCGACCTGCTGGTGAGTGCCGACGTGCTTGAGGCACGCCGCACCGCCTGGAAGCCGCGGCAAACGGACTACGGATCGGGTGCATTGTGGCGCTATGCGCAGAACGTCGGTCCGGCGTACAAGGGAGCCGTCACGCACCCGGGAGCCGCCGCCGAACGCCATGTCTACGCGGATATCTAGCCCGCTGCTGCTGCTCATGCTCGCGGCGTGCGGTGAGCCAGCAACGGACCGTCAGCCGACGGTGACGGCACGGATCGAGTCACCGGTCCAAGCCGCCCAGCGGCCGGGCGTGCCTTGCGCGCTGGCCGGCGCGGTATCCTTCGCGGCCTCGTGCATGGTCGATCGGGCCGAGGCCGCCGGCCGGGTGGTGCTGACGATGCGCCATCCTGACGGTGGCTTTCGTCGGCTTCTGGTCACCCAGGACGGGCGCGGCGTTACTGCTGCGGATGGGGCAGATCCGGCGACGGTGGCCTTGATCGCAGGGAATCTGATCGAAGTGTCGATAGCCGATGATCGCTACCGGCTGCCCGCCACTATTCGCGGGGATGTGCGGTGATCCGTATCGAAGGACAGCCCGTCCTGACGGCGGACGAGACCCGCCGCGCAGAGGCTGACGCGATTGCGGCGGGGGTGAGCGCGGAAGAGCTGATGGCGCGCGCCGGCGCTGCGGTGGCGGAGCAGGTACGTCGCCTCACCGCCGGGGCCGAGGTGCTGGTTCTGTGCGGCCCGGGCAACAATGGTGGCGACGGCTATGTCGCAGCAGCCGCCCTGCGCCGCGCCGGATTGCCGGTACGGGTCGCGAGCATCGCTCCCGCCACCACGCCGCAGGCGAGCGCTGCTTGTGGCCGATGGGAGGGGTTGATAGAGCCGCTGGCCGAGGCGGCCCCGGCACCGATCGTTCTGGATGCGGTGTTCGGCATCGGGCTGTCGCGCCCGCTTGGCGACGCGGTCGCGGTGCCGCTGCGGCGCTTGCTCCAGGCCACGCGCATGTCGATCGCCGTGGACGTGCCAAGCGGGGTGTCGACCGACGATGGGGCGTGCCTGTCCGATTTGCCGCGGGTCGATCTCACGCTCGCGATGGGGGCCGTCAAGCCGGCGCATGTGCTTCAGCCGTCCGCCGCGCGGTGCGGGGCTATTCGGCTGCTCGAGATCGGATTGGAGGCGCGGAGCAATGCTCGCGTGTCTTCTGCGCCCGTGATCCGCGCGCCGGATGCGTCGGCCCACAAATATTCGCGCGGCATGGTGGCCGTGGTTGCCGGGGCGATGCCTGGCGCCGGCGCGCTGGCGGCAACGGCGGCGGGGCGGGGCGGCGCTGGCTATGTGCTGCTGCTGGGGAGTGCCACCGACCGGCTGCCGCACGCCATTGTCCGGCGACGGTTCACGCCCGAGGCGCTGACTGACGATCGAATCAGGGCAATTGTTGTCGGGCCGGGGCTGGGGCGCGATGACCGGGCGCGGGAGCGACTGGAGGCGGCGCTCGGCGCGGGCCGGCCGCTAGTGGTGGATGGCGACGCGCTGCATTGCATGGGCGAGCGTAGGCTGCAGGGACCGGCCATCCTGACCCCGCACGCCGGGGAATTTGTGGCCATGTTCGGCAGTGAAGCGGGGAGCAAGATAGATCGCGCCATCTCAGCGGCGCAGCGGGCCGGCTCGGTGGTCGTGTACAAGGGCGCGGACACAGTAATTGCCGCGCCGGACGGACGTGCCGTCGTCCACGATGGCGGCACGAGCTGGCTCTCGACTGCTGGAACCGGCGACGTTCTGGCCGGGCTCATCGGCGCGAGACTGGCGACGGGGCTTGAGCCAATGGAGGCGGCGGTCCAAGGGGTGTGGCTTCACACCGAGGCGGCGCGGCGCGCAGGACCTGCGTTCCTTGCCGACGACTTGGTGAACCATATCTCGCTCGCGGCAGATTTCGTCGTTTGAGCAATATCTTGTGAGTGACTGCTGTGAGTGATGTTGATGAGGTCGTGAGGGTCGCGGCGCGTGGCGAGGGCGTGACGGCCGACGGTCGCCATATACCCTTTGCAGCACCGGGCGACCGCCTGCTGCCCAACGGCGAGGTGGAGGCGGGGCCGCATCGACAGGTGCCACCCTGCCGGCACTTTCCCGAATGTGGGGGCTGCCAGTTGCAGCATCTGGACGATGCGAGCTGGAGCCAGTTCATCGTCGACCGGGTTGCCGGAGCATTGGCGTCGCAAGGACTGGAGGCAATGATCCGTCTGCCGGCCTTGTCGCCGCCGCGTACCCGGCGCCGCGCCACGCTTCATGCGGAAAGCTCAGGCCGGATCGGCTTTTCGATGGAGAAGAGCCATGCGATCGTCGACCTCACGGAATGCCATGTGCTGGCGCCCGAGCTGTTTGCGTTGGTGGCGCCACTGCGGCGCCTGATCCATGTGCTCCGCCCGCGTCGTCGGCTCGACATTCACCTCACCCTGGCAGACCAAGGCGTCGACCTGTTGATCAACGGGATCATGCCCGATGGACTGGCGGCGGCCGAGGCGATCACCGCCTTTGCCGAAGCCAATCGACTGGCGCGGATCGCCTTTGACGAGGGATATGGCCCGGAGACGCGGTGGGAGCCCGAGGCGGTGACGATCACGCTGGGTGGGGTTGCCGTTCCCCTACCGCCGGCTTCGTTCCTGCAAGCCACGCGCGAAGGGGAGGCCGCGTTGGTGGCCGCGGTGCGGGAGGTGGTCGGAGAGGCCGGAGTGGTCGCGGACCTGTTCGCCGGGCTCGGCACTTTTGCGCTGGCAATGCCGGGCCGTGTCTATGCGGCGGAGGCTGGGCGCGAGGCGATCACCGCGCTGAAGTCGGCTGCGGGGCGGGCGCATCGGTTGGTGTTCACGGAACATCGCGACCTGTACCGCCGGCCGCTGACCCCGGCGGAGCTGGACCGGTTCGGCGCGATCGTGATCGATCCGCCGCGTGCGGGTGCCAAGGAGCAGGCCGCGGCGCTGGCGAATTCAAAGGCGCCGAAGCTGGCCTATGTTTCGTGCAATCCCAGCAGCTTCGCCCGCGACGTGAAGACCATGGTCGAAGGCGGCTGGCAGATCGACTGGATCCAGCCGGTGGGCCAGTTCCGGTGGTCTACCCATGTGGAACTGGCCGCCAGCCTCAGCCGGCGCTGACGCCTCGCTTCAAATGTCCGCGGTCAGCCGGCCGTACAATTCCGGCCGGCGATCGCGGAAGAAGCCGAAGGCGGCGCGATGGCGCTTCACGCGGTCGATATCGATGGTGGCAGCGATGACGCCTTCTTCGTCACGGCCAAGCTCCGCCAGGATGTCACCGCGTTCGTCGCAGATGAAGCTGGTGCCGTAGAAGGTCTGATCATGTTCGACGCCGATGCGATTAGCGGCGACGACGGGCACGACATTCGACACAGCGTGGCCTACCATTGCGCGTCGCCATAGGCGGGCGGTGTCCAGCGACGTGTCATGAGGTTCGCTGCCTATCGCGGTGGGATAGAACAGAACTTCTGCGCCCATGAGCATCATCGCGCGCGCCGTTTCGGGGTACCATTGGTCCCAGCAGATGCCGACGCCCAGCTTCGCGCCCTTGCTCTCGGCCGGGCCGTCCCAGACCTTGAAGCCGGTATTGCCGGGGCGGAAATAGAATTTCTCTTCATAGCCCGGACCATCGGGAATGTGGCTCTTGCGATAGACGCCCTGCACCTTCCCGTCGGGGCCGATCATCGCCAGGCTGTTGTAATGGTGCGGGCCATCCGCCTCGAAGAAACTGGTGGGGATCGAGACCTTTAGCTCGGATGCGAGAGACTGCATGGCAAGAACTGCCGGATGCTCGGCAGTCGGCCGCGCGTTGGCGAACAGCCCCTCATCCTCGACCCGGCAGAAATATTCGCCCTCGAACAGTTCGGGCGGAAGGATGACCTGGGCACCGCGCGACGCCGCTTCGCGCACCAGGCGCGAGACGTTGGCGATATTGGCGTCCATGTCGGCGGAAAAGGCGAGCTGAAGCGCGGCGACGGTGATTTCGGTCATGCGCGGCCATGTAGGAGATCGCGCTACCGCCCGCCACCCTGTCGCGAACGGGCGGCCTGCGGCGCGACACCTGCGGCCTGTCTGCGGCCTGCATTCGGCCTCAACGGCAACCGAACCGGCGATGATCAGCCTGCCCCCGGCCTGTCCTGGCCAGATACCTCGGACAGGCCCATTTTGCCGCCGACGCGATCAGAAGATCGTATAGCCGCCGTCGACCGTGAACGTGTCGCCCGTGTGGAAGCGCGATGCGTCCGAGGCGAGATAGACGGCGAGACCGCCGAAATCCTCCGGCTCACCCCAGCGGCGCATCGGCACGCGGGAAATGACCTTGTCATTGAAGCGATCATTGCCCTGCGCGCGCGCGGTCATGTCAGTGGCGATCCAGCCGGGGAGGATCGCGTTGGCGCGGATGCCGTGGCGGGCATATTCCACCGCAAGGCCGCGCATCATTGGCAGCAGCGCGCCCTTGGTCGCGGCATAGGCCTGGTTGCGCGGCGCGCCATGTACGGCGGAGGTGGAGGAGGTGGCGAGCAGCGAGCCGCCGGAATCGCCGTCCTTGGCCCGCGCGACCATGTGGCGGGCGGCCGCGCGCAGCGTCCAGAACACACCGTCGAGATTGACCGCCAGGACGCGGCGCCACAAATCGGTGCTCATCGTGTCGAAGCTTTCGGCGCCTTCACCGACGCCCGCGTTGGCGGCGACGAAATCGAGCCGGCCGAAGCTGGCGATCGCGCGGTCGACGCCGGCATCGACCGCCGCCTCGTCCGCGACGTCGACCCGATCCACCAGCACCCGTGTGCCATGCGCGGACAGCCGTGCCTCCGCCGCCTCGTTCTTCGCCGGATTGTTGCCCCAGATGACCACATCCGCCCCGGCCTGCGCCAGTGCATCCGCCATGCCGATGCCGATCCCGCCATTGCCGCCGGTGATCAACGCGACGCGCCCGGTGAGGTCAAAGGGTTTATACGCCATGGTCCGCTCTCCTATTGTCTTATCGCGGACAGCCTAGCCGCGCTTTGGGGTAGGGCGCTAGGTTTCAGGGCATGGCGCATTTGGACTTGGCCAGAGGCGGCGATCCTTTCCATAGGTGAGCAATGGAGCGGGAACGGGAAGCGGCGGCCGATGATGAAGCCGCCAAGGCGTCACCCGACCGCGCGGCACGGGGGGACGAGGATATGAAGTTGGCCAAGGGCATGGCGGCGGCGGGGCTGCTGGCGATCACCTCCTCAGGCCTGGGCGCGGACGCGGTGGCGGGCCAGCCCGGCCAAGCGCAGGCGCCGCGCGCACGCGCGGCCGGGATCGAGATCGGCGTGCTGCCGGCCGGGCCGCTCAACGCGATCACCGATGTGCCGGGCATTCGCGTCGGCCATGTCACGATCGAGGAGGGCAAGGATGTCCACACCGGCGTGACGGCGATCCTGCCGCACGGCGGGAATGTGTTCCGATCGCGCGTGCCGGCGGGGTTCGTCGCCTATAACGCCTTTGGCAAATTCGCCGGATCGACGCAGGTCGTGGAGCTGGGCGAGATCGAGACGCCGATCCTGCTGACCAATACGCTGAACGTGCCGGAGGCCATGGCGGCGGCGGTCGAATGGACGCTGGCGCAGCCGGGGAATGAAACAGTCCGTTCGGTTAATGCCGTGGTGGGCGAAACCAACGACGGCTTCCTCAACGACATCCGGCGGCGGAGGGTGACGATTGCGGATGCACGTCGCGCGATCGACGCTGCGCGAGAGGGGCCGGTGGCGGAAGGATCGGTCGGGGCAGGGACCGGCACGGTGGCCTTCGAATATAAGGGCGGGATCGGCACCGCATCCCGCAAGCTGCCCGCTGCGATGGGCGGCTGGACATTAGGCGTGCTGGTACAGAGCAATTACGGCGGCGTGCTGAACATTGCCGGTGTTCCCGTCGGCCAGCGGCTGGGCCGGCATGAGTTCGCCGGGCGTGTGGAGCGGGGCACGGCGGACGGCTCCGTCGTCATCGTGATTGCGACCGATGCGCCGCTGTCGGACCGCAACCTGCGTCGCATCGCCGAGCGCGCGTTCATCGGGATCGGCCGGACGGGGTCATCATTCTCCAACGGATCGGGCGATTATGCGATCGCCTTTTCGACCCATGCGGCGGTGCGCCGCGAGGAGGGCAAGAAGGCCGAAGCGCCGGCAGCGGTGGGAGCCGAGCTGCGCAACGAGGCAATGTCGCCGCTGTTCCAGGCGGCGGCGGAGGCGACCGAGGAAGCGGTGATCAATTCGTTGTTCGCGGCGCGGACGGTGAACGGGCATCGCGGCACGGCGGAGCGGCTGCCATTGGACAAGGTATTGCCGTGGATCGCTGCCGCAGGGAATTGAGCGCGGTTCAGGTCGGACAGCCGGACAGGCGGATCGAACGGAAAGGTCCGGAAGCAGACGGTCACCGAAAACCTTGTGAATGACAAGAGGGGTGGTTCTGAGCCAGTGTTACACCTCGGAATATTGCGCGGATCTGGGGCCTATGAGAATGGCAACTTGCTGGAATTTGCGCCTGTCGCTTGCCTTGTCGGCAACGATGCTCGCGGTGCCGGCCGTTTCAAGCACGCCACCGCCACCGCCGAAACATGTGTGGATAGCCGGTGAAGTTCTGGCGGATGCAGCGATAAAAGAGCAATCGAGGATCGAACCATTTTTTGCAGAAGATGTTGTCGCCTTCTTAAATGGAGAGCGCATAGCGTCCGGCAAAGAAGAATGGCTGAGGTGGTGGTCCGACGATCGCAGTCATTTCTATGGTCGCACTTTTGGCTATAGTATGGGTCGCCACGGCAGTGGCGTCTTGATCGTCGTGGATGAACACGACACCCGTGATCATTCGACACGCCCCCCGCCTGCTGGAGGCCCGAGATGGACGACCCGCTCGACATCGTACACTTTTGGTGCGGATCGGTTGATCCACGCGGTTCAGATTGCCGAGACCGACTCGTTCCTCATTCGACCAAAGTCTTAGCAAGGCCGGTCTGGCAGAAGATGCCGATAGTGGACGATATCCTGTCCACGCGATCTCAGTCGTAAACGGTCGGTCGAGCCGATCTCCAGAGCAGACGGGCAGCATCCGTTTCCCGTGGGGAGGAACGGTTAAATTACCTCAGCGACCCGCGGCCGCCATTCGCCTGGTGCTTTCCCATCCTTGAGCCAGAGCGACATTCCGAGCCGTGCCCTGCTGACATCGTCGGGACGTGGCGGCGCAGGCCTGAGTTTTTGGCGAGTGCCCGGGTGCGTACAAGCGTTCAGGCCAGCCCAAGCGATCACTTCATGCCGCATCTTTCCGATGCGCGTGATTGCAGGCGATGATGTGGGGACCTAGGGAGCGGCCATGGCAAAGGCTGACCGGCTTGCTCGTCTCGACGAGCACAGGGCCGAACTTGAAACGGACTATGCGGCGGCGCTGGTCGCGGCATTGCGGATAACGGCCTCGGGGAAATGGGGTCTCTTCGACCACAATCGCGACCGTTCGATGCGGGCGGCGGTTGCTCCGACAGTCGACCATCTGAACGAGCTTGGCGAGGAAATTGACGGGGCGCGGACCCGATTGGGGATGCCGCCATTCGAACTTCACCAGGAGTTTGTCGCGTCTCGCGGGCCGGTCGGGCCGGAAGCGGTGGGCGAGCCGAAGCAAGCGCAGGCATGGCTCGATCGTCTCGGAGATGCCGGCGACAAGTAAGTCGTCGGTTCATCGAAGGGGATGGACGGAAGCGCAACCCACACCGGCGCTCAGGTGAGTGATGGGCGTTGCGGTGGACGTTGCGGCTTCGGGATCGTCTATGCTTGGGGTTGACCCTGCGCCTGGCCTTGCAGCCATGCGCGAAAGAGGCGCACGGCATGGGTGCGCGGCTCGGCAGGTTCGACAAGGAAGAAGCTGCGCGCTGACCGTAGCCGGTGCGCGGTGAGCGCCTTCAGACGCCCATCGTCGAGCAGACCTGATATGAGCGGCTCGATGCCGATTGCGACGCCCGCACCGCTCAACGTCCGCTCGTATAACAGTAGCGCGTCGACGTCGCGCGGCCGGGCCGCCGGCTCGTCCAACCCGGCGGCGCGGAGCCATTCCTGCCAGAACTCCGGCCGATGATCGGGCCCGAGCAGCGGATGATGCAGCACATCCGCGGGTGATGTGATCGAGCGCGGATGCGCAGCACTCCACACGGGCATGAGGTGGATCGGCAGCAACGGCGCTCTCGGCATCTCGTGATCGAGCGCCAGCCGGATCGCCAGGTCGTACTCGCCTGCGTCGAGCCGCTCAAAGGCGATCGAGGTCCGCACGTCCACCTCGATGCCGGGATGCGGGGCGCTGAATGCCGGCAGGCGGGGTAGCAGCCAGCGGGTCGCGAACGCCGGGATCGTCGTTACCCGCACGACCATGGCGTCCTGCTGCAATTCCGCCGCCGCGGCCTGGAGCCGATCAAGCACGGCGGCGGCGTGCGCGAGATAGCTGTGGCCGGCGCTGGTCAGCACCACACCGCGGGGCACACGCTCCAGAAGGCGGACACCCAGCTCCTTTTCCAGCGCGGCGATTCGGCGCGACAATGCCGGTACCGACATCGCGACACGCTCACTTGCGGCGGCAAGGCTGCCAAGACGCGCCGCCGCCACAAAGGCCTGGAGGGTGCGGGTGGAAGGGAAGTGCATCGAGGGCGACGCTAGCACCGTTGCTGACTTGCAATAAGTGGAAGGCAGCAACGCTCTTCGCAATGGTGGCGGCCGGGCGACAGTCTACCGTATCGCTTCGGCGAGCCGCGTAGCGCCGCCACTATGCACAGGTGCGACCCATGACCAACGCCACGCCGCCTTCAACCCGCCCCGAAGACCTTGCGAGCGCGCCGGGGCCGATCCCGCACCCCCAATTGGCAGCGAGCGCTCCTCATCGCGGTGTCATCGTGACCGGGGAGAATGGGGGAGAGGGGCACAAGGCGTTCTACATCCACATCGAAGCCAAGCCGGGCAAGGAAGACGAGGTCGTGCGGATGCTGAACGACATCTACGGATGCGTGCTGGACGAGCCGGCGACCGGGCCGTGGTTCGCCGTCCGTTACTCGCCCACGACGTTCGGGATCTTCGAGGCGTTTCCGAGCATCGCCGGCCGGGACGCGCATGTGGCGGGTGGAGGCGGCGATATCTTCCGCGACAAAGCGCGCATGAACGAGATTCTGTCGGCTCCCGCCCACGTGTTCCGCCTGGACATACTCCTCAATAAAGCGGGGGTCGGGATCTAGCCCTTTGGCCTGAGCGGGACGAAGCCGACGATGTTCTCTTTTGTCGCCGCGTGGCTAAGGTGAACGCTCGTTCCCCGCAGCTTCGGTCGTTTACGGGTTCATGGCTCGGCCTGGGGTGAAGGCGGTAGCGCCTCGCACAGGCGATCGGTGGCCAATGCGATGCGCGATTCGGCGGTGTCGCGGTTGGCCGGCGTGTTCTCCACAGCGCGGGTTTCGGTGTTGAAGGCGAGCAGGCTGCCGGCGCGCCGCGCTGGGCAGAGGCTGAGATAGGCGCGAAAGCCGTTCTGGTCGCCATTGTGGCCGATGAACGTCACGCCATCGCGCCCCTGGTCGACGAAGAAGGACAGGCCGCTCTGCGTCGTCGCGGCCATGCGGCCCTGCGAATAATCATCACCCGCCGGCACCTGCGGCGCCCACATTTCCTGCAGCGAGGAGCGTTTCAGGACCAGATCATGCCGCGCCGCGGCGGCGGGATCGCCGAGCAGGAAGGCGGCGTATTTCGCCATGTCCGGCATGGGGGCGTTCAGCCCGCCGTTCGACACGGTGACGCCGGTATCGGCATCGAACGGCGCCTCCACCCGCTTGCCATCGCGGATCAGATAGCTGTGCGAGCGGTGCGGCAGGAGGTGCGGCGGCGTCCGGTCGAAATAGCTGTCGTACATGCCGAGCGGACGCAGGATGTTCTTGTCGACATAGACCTCATAATCCTCGCCCGAGAGGCGTTCGATCACCTGGCCGAGATAGACGATGCCGGGATTGGAATAGCTGAAGCGGCTGCCGGGACGGAACTGGACCTTTGTGTAGGGGAGCATGGCGACGAGCTGCGACCAGCGCGCGGGCTCGAACGGTTGCCACGCCGCCTCGCGCCATGGCCAGGTGGGGCCGCCATAGCCGGCGGAATGGCTCATCAAATGTCGCAGCGTGATCGCATCGTTGCTGCCGTACGGATTATGGACGGCGGCGAGCTCGGGCACATAGCGGGTGATCGGGTCGTCGAGCGACAGGAGGCCGCGATCGCGCAATTGCATGATCGCAATGCCGGTCATCGTCTTGGTGATCGAGGCCCAGTGGAAGATCGTCCGTGCATCGACCGGCGTTGCCGTGCGCGCATCCTGATAGCCGATGTGATCGGCGACGGCGGTGCGCCCGTCACGCAGGAAATAGAAGCTGCTGCCGACGATCCCCGCCTCCGCCGCCGCCCGGCGATGCGTCTGGCGGAAGTCGGCCAGCGCGCTGTCGAACGAAGCAGGCGCGGCAAGGGCGGCGAGCGGCAGCAGCGCGGCCGGGAGAAACGCGAGAGAGGCTAGGACAATCGGGACAAATCTGGCGGGCACGCGGCGTGTTCCCTGGCGCGAGGGGGTGGGGATGCCGCCGGGGCAGCCGCGCCAGATTGCGGAGATCGCCGGGAGATGTCGAGGGGGAGGTGTACGCCGGGCGAGGGCGTGATCCGGATCGTGACCACGCTCGCAATGCCGATGATGGAGCGTCCGGTCAGGGAGCGGGCGGCTGCGGCTGGGTGGCGTCGGCGGCCAGCGTGCGTACGTCGACCCTTGCCTTCAGCCGCGCGGCGAGGAGGGCGGTGCCGCTGACCTTTCGCTGGACGAAGAGGGTTTCGACATCGGGAACGTGCCAGGTAGCGCGATCGTCGATCATCGCCTTCGCCTCGGCACGGATCACGGGGACAAAGGCGCGGTCGCCAAAGTCGAACGGGCCGGGCCGGTGGATCGTCGCGTCGACCGCCGCGATCATGCGATCGACGGCGGGGCGGTGCGCGGCAGCGGCGTCCGCACCGATGAAGCCGGTTTCGATCGCCACCTCGCGCATCCGGTCCAGATCGCGGGCGAGGCCGGCGCGGAGCAGCCGGGTATAGGCGAGCGAGGTATCGGCCGGCACGTCGCGGGTCGCGCCGAAATCGAGCAGGACGAGCCGACCGGTGTCGGGCTGCCAGCGGTAATTGGCAAAATTGGGGTCGGTCTGCATGACCCGGAAGTCGAACAATTCGCGCAGCACGAGGCTGATCAATGCCGTCATCGCCGTATCGCGCGCGGGCTGATCCGCATCGGCCAGCGCCTCGATCGGGCGCCCTTCGATGAACTCCATGGCGAGGACGCGACGGGTGGTGAGCGCAGGTTCAAGGCTGGGGACGACATAGCGATCGTCGCCCGCAAGCCGATCGCGATAGGCGCGCATCTGCTCCCCCTCGCGCAGATAATCGGCCTCCTCGCGCAGCTGGCGCTTGGCCTCCCGAAGCAGCGGCGCGATGTCCAGCGTGGCGGGCAGCAGGCTGGAGACGCGCAGCAGTGTCGCGACATTGTCGACATCAGCGTCGATGCTGTCGGCGACGCCGGGATATTGCACCTTGATGGCGAGGCGGCGGCCGTCAGGCAGCGTGGCGCGGTGGACCTGGCCGATCGAGGCGGCGGCGATCGGGCTTGCCTCAAAGCGGGCGAAGCGGCGGCGCCAGTCGGCGCCCCATTCGGCCTTCAGCACCTTGTCCAGCTGCTGCGGGGGCATGCGATAGGCCTGCTTGCGCAGCCGGGCGAGAATGGTGGAGAGCTCCGGCGGGAGCATGTCGCCCGCGTCCATGGAGATCATCTGGCCAAGCTTCATCGCCGCGCCGCGCAAATGCGACAGGCGATCGGCAACGCGGGTGGCGTTGGCCGGCGTCAGGACGAGATCGCCTAGCCTGGGGCGCTCCCCGGCGGCGAGGCGGCGCGCGCCTTCCGCCAGCATTCCGCCAGCGACCCCGCCGGCGAGCTTGCCGAAGGTGCCGAGCCGGGCGATGCGGCCCGAGGGAATGGCGCGGCCGGGGGCGTCGGGATCGAGGATGTCGTCGTCGTTCATCCCGCTAGGACTGGCGGGGGTGGCAAACGTTCCGCGTCATGGGGGCGCCACCGGCGGTAATCAGCCGGGACGTTGCGGGGATAAAGCTGGAATAGGCTGGGTGCAGGAGGCGGGGCGGCTGGTTGGCCGCCCCGCGTACCCGGCGATCAGACGTCGAGGTTGGCGACGTTGAGCGCATTGTCCTGAATGAACTCACGGCGCGGCTCGACCACGTCGCCCATCAGGCGGGTGAAGATCTCGTCCGCCACGTCGGCCTGGACGATCTCGACCTTCAGCATCGAGCGGTTGTTGGGATCGAGCGTGGTTTCCCACAGCTGCTCGGCGTTCATTTCACCGAGGCCCTTGTAGCGCTGGATCGCGAGGCCCTTGCGGCCGGCGGCGAGGATCGCCTCCAGCAGCTGCGACGGGCGGGCGACAAGGGTTTCGCCCTTGCCGATCACCAGCGTCTCATCGCCTTCACCATCGTCCTCGATCGCGCCGTCCAGCGTGCTCGCCGGGGTCGGCTCCTCGACACGATCGCCGCCCTTCAGCGAGACGAGCTTGCGCGCGTTGACGTAAAGTTCGGCATGTTCCGCGGCGAGGCCGTGGAGCTTGCGCGCCTCGGCCGAGGAAACGAACGCCGCCTCGACGATGTGGTGATCGGTCACCCCGCGCCAGAAGCGCTGGAAGTGGAAGCCGCCCTCGGTCGTCATCTGCGCCGTCCAACGCGCCTCGGGATCGCCCTGGTCGAGGCGACGGGTGACTTCGGCGAGACGCGCTGCGCGTTCGGCCGGGTCGATCAGCGGATCGAGTGCGCCGCCCAGTGCCAGCGTCTCGATGATCACAGGATCATAGCGGCGCGGCACGTAGCGCATCAGCGTGCGCATCCGGCGGGCGTGCTCGACGAGGTTGAACAGCGGTTCGCCGGTGCCGATGCCGTCCAGCGTCGTCGCCTGCGTGCCGTTGCGGACGAGGTAATCGTCCAGCGCCGCCTCGTCCTTCAGATACTCGACCGCCTTGCCGCGGGTCGCCTTATAGAGCGGCGGCTGGGCGATATAGAGGTGCCCGGCTTTGATCAGCTCGGGCATCTGACGGTAGAAGAAGGTCAGCAGCAGCGTGCGGATGTGCGCGCCATCGACGTCTGCGTCGGTCATGATGACGATCTTGTGATAGCGCAGCTTCTCGACGTTGAAATCGTCGCGGATGCCGGTGCCCATCGCCTGGATCAGCGAAATGATCTCCTTCGACGAGAGCATGCGGTCTTCGCGCACACGCTCGACGTTCAGGATCTTGCCGCGGATCGGCAGGATCGCCTGAAACTCGCTGTTGCGACCCGACTTGGCGGAACCGCCTGCCGAATCGCCCTCCACGATGAACAGTTCGGACTTGGCCGGATTCTTCTCGCGGCAGTCGTGCAGCTTGCCCGGCAGGCCGCCGATCGCGCCCATCACCGTCTTGCGGCTGGCGTCACGCGCCTTGCGCGCAGCCTCGCGTGCGGCGGCGGCGTCGATCACCTTCTGGATGATCTGGCGCGCGTTCTGCGGGTTTTCCTCCAGCCAGTCAGCCATCTTGTCGGCGAGCAGGCTTTCGAGCGGCTGGCGGACCTCGCTACTGACGAGCTTGTCCTTGGTCTGCGACGAGAATTTCGGATCAGGCAGCTTGACCGAGACGATTGCGGTCAGACCCTCGCGCATGTCGTCGCCGGTAAGGGAGATCTTCTCCTTCTTCAGCATCCCCGACTTGTCGGCATAGGCGTTGAGCGTACGCGTCAGCGCCGAGCGGAACGCCGCGAGGTGGGTGCCACCGTCACGCTGCGGGATGTTGTTGGTGAAGCAGAGGACGTTTTCGTAATAGCTGTCGTTCCACTGCAGCGCGACGTCGATGCCGATGTCATCGCGCTGGCCGGAAATGGCGATCGGCTCGGGGAACAGCGGCGCCTTGGTACGATCGAGCCACTTCACGAAGGCGGCGATACCGCCCTCGTAATAGAGCTCGACGGTCTTGGGCTCCTCATGCCGTGCGTCGGTGAGGAACAGGCGAACGCCCGAGTTGAGGAAGGCGAGCTCACGATAGCGATGCTCGAGCTTGTCGAAATCGAACTCGGTGATCTTGAACGTGGCGGGCGAGGGCAGGAAGGTGACGCGGGTGCCCTTCTGGCCCTCCGCGGCCTTGCCCACGACCTTCAGCGGGGCCACGGCATCGCCATGGGCGAAGCGCATGAAATGCTCCTCGCCGTCGCGCCAGATGGTGAGATCGAGATATTCGGACAGCGCGTTGACGACCGAGACGCCGACGCCGTGCAGGCCGCCCGACACCTTGTAGGCATTGTCGTTCGACGTGTTCTCGAACTTACCGCCGGCGTGCAGCTGGGTCATGATGACCTCGGCCGCGGACACGCCCTCCTCCGGGTGGATGCCGGTCGGGATGCCGCGCCCATTGTCGGTGACGCTGACCGAGCCGTCGGGGTTCAGCGAGATGTCGATCCGGTCGCAATGGCCGGCCAGCGCCTCGTCGATGGCATTGTCCGAAACCTCGAACACCATGTGGTGGAGGCCCGATCCATCGTCGGTATCGCCGATGTACATGCCCGGCCGCTTGCGCACCGCGTCCAGGCCCTTCAGCACCTTGATCGAGGAAGCGCCGTAGTCGTTCGAATTCTGCTGATCTGCCATGCCAAGCATATAGGCATTGCGACGCCGCAACGAAAGCAAAATGGCGCGCGTTCAGGCCGGTTGCGCGTGCGCCTGAGCCTGAGCATGGGGGAGCGGACGTTCGCGCAAGGTGAGAAACAAAACCGCCGCCACGCCAAGCGCGATCGCCGCCATGGTGAGCGCGGTATTGTAGCTGCCGGTCGAATCGAACAGTCGCCCGAATGCCGTGATCCCCGTCGCCGTGCCGAACAGCCCGATCATTACCAACAGGCCATAAAGCTCGCCAAAGGCGCGCAGCCCGAACAGGCGGGTGGCGAGATAGGGTAGCAAATCATGTTCCGCGCCGTTCATCAGCCCGGCGAGGAAGACCAGCGCCAGCATCAGCGGCAGGCCGGGGGCAGGCAGATGCAGCCCGACGAACGCGAGCGCGGAAAGGGTGGCGAAGGCGGCGGCGGTGGCTTGCGGGCGATAGCGGTCGACCAGAACGCCCATCACCAGCCGGCCGACCACCTGGCTGGCGGCAAAGGCAGTGACCAGCAGCGCCGCTGACGCCGGCGTGAGCCCGCGATCGGTGCCGAGCGGGACCAGCGAGGTGACGAGGCCGACGCTGGCGATGTTGATGAGCGCGGCAGTGGCGCCAAGCCGCCAGTAGCGGCTGTCGCGGCGGGTTTCCGCGCCGGTCATCCCCTCGACCGGGATCGTCGCCTCCGGGGCGTTCGGGTCGCGCCGGGTGGGTGCGGTCTGTTCGTGGCGCAGCAGGAACAGCACGGCCGGAAGCGCAAGCACCGCCACCATCAGGCCAAGCGCGACGAAGCCGGCGCGCCACCCGTAAGCGCCAATCACCAGCCCTAGCAACGGTGCAAGGGTGAGTGAGGAGATGGAGATGCCGGAGGTGGCGACACCCAGCGCAATGCCGCGCCGCGCGTTGAACCGCTGGGCAATCAGCTTGCCATAAACAATCGCGCTGGTGCCCGGCACGGTGAGCGCGAGGCCAAAGACGAGCAGCTGATATTGCCACAGGGGACCGGTGAGCGACGCCATACCGGCATAGACCAGCCCGAGCAGCAGCATTGCCAGGACGATGATCGCCTTCACCCCGATGCGATCGGCGAGGCGGCCGAAGAAGGGAACGGTGAGGCCGCCGAGCAGGCCGAGGCCGGCGGCAGTGGCGATGTCACCGCGGCTCCAGCCGAATTCGCCGACCGGGCCAGCGATGAACAGGCTGGACAAATTCTGGAACAGGCCGGGGCCGGTGCCAATGCCGATCATCGCCGCGACGACCACAGGCCAGCCGAGACGCCACTCGCCGGCGTGCGCCGGGCGGTGCGTGTTCCTCTCCATGAGCGGGATGGTAACGCACAAGACGGGCGCGTCCAGCGATTATACCTCAAGCGGCTGGCGTGGCAGGCGCCCAGTCCAGCGCCGCCTAGCCCAGCGCGATGCGGGTCGCGTCCTCGCCGATCGCGGCGAACAGAGCCGGCTCGGTGCCGGTCATCCACACCTGCGCATGCCCGCTGAGACGATCGAACAACGCGGCGCGGCGGGCGGGATCGAGATGCGCGGCGACCTCGTCGAGCAGCAGGATCGGCGGCTGTCCGCGCCGCGCGCCGACCAGCGTTGCATGGGCCAGTACGATCGCCAGCAACAGCGCCTTTTGCTCGCCGGTGGATGCCTGCGCGGCCGGGATCTGCTTGTCACTGTGGGTCACGAGAAGGTCGGCGCGGTGCGGGCCGACCAATGTCCGTCCGGCCGCGGCATCACGTGCACGCCCGACGGCGAGCGCGGCGAGCAGCGCGTCGCCATCACCGCTCCACCCCTCCAGCGCGAGCGCGGCGCGGGGAAAGTCGCCCGCCTCCATGCCGGCGAGTTGCGCCGACACCGCCGTCACGGCCTCGCGCCGGGCAGCATCAATCGCCGCGCCATGCTGCGCCATCTGTGCCTCCAGCGCCGACAGCCATTCGCGATCGGGGAATGGCTCGGTCAGAAGCTTGTTCCGCGCGCGCATCGCCGCGTCGTAGCGGCTCGATTCGGTGGCGTGGCCGGGCACCAGTGCGAGCGTCAGCCGATCAAGGAAGCGGCGGCGCTCGCTCGCCGGCTCGACGAAAAGGCGATCCATCGCTGGGGTGAGCCAAAGGATCGACAGCCATTCAGCGAGTGCATTGCCGGGCGACGGGGCGCCGTTGATCCGGATGACTCGGCGTTCGGGCGCGCTGGCGAGCGTTCCGGTCGCGATCTCCGTGGTGTCGTCCAAAGTGGCGGCGATCCCAAAGCCGCCGGGGCCGTCGCGGCGGGCAATGTCGCCAAGGCCAGCGCGGCGCAGCCCGCGACCCGGCGCGAGCAGGGATACCGCCTCCAGCACATTGGTCTTGCCCGCCCCATTGGGGCCGGTGAGCAGCACGAAGCCCGCTCCCGGAGAGAGCGCCAGCGCGGAATGGCTGCGAACATCGGTCAGCACGAGCCGGCGGATCATCGCCGCGGCTCTACTGTGGCTTGGGAGAAGGCGAAAGCGATCTGTTGCGCCGCCGAGCGTTCGGCCCGGCGCGCGGCCTTCGGATCAGTGGCTGCGGCGTCCGCGGACCGGGCGCGGCAGCGTTGTGGGCGCCAGCGCGACAATCTCGCTACCGGACTGCAGATCAGCGATGCGGCGGGCATAACCGGCCGCCAGGCCACGGTGCGCATAGCGCGCCTCGCAGGTCAGCGCAGACGCGGCACGGGCGACCGATACCTGATGGCGGAAATAGAGTTCGTTGAGGTCCATCGCGCGGCCTTCCATCCGTAAGCGAAAGCACGTCGGTCTCTCAGCCAGCGGCGCCTACAGATCAGAATGGCCGCGGATGAATTCTACATGGGGAGCGCGGACAATTTCGCAATGATATCGCCAGAATATACCGCCGGGCGAGGGGGCTGGCTATTTCCAACATTATTTTCTATATAGGACGAGCTACAGTCGCAAATCGAACGGTCTTTGGCGCTTTGCGGCACCTTCTTCCTTCTTTCCCTGCTGCCGCGGCACCGGACGATCCGCTCTTTGGATCGGCCAGCCAAAAATGAAGGAATAAGTACATGGCTCAGATCGGCACCGTAAAGTTTTTCAACATGGACAAGGGCTTCGGCTTCATCGCGCCGGACAATGGCGGCGCGGATGCGTTCGTGCACATTTCTGCCGTTGAGCGCGCTGGCTTCGCCACGCTGCAGCAGAACCAGCGCGTGAGCTACGAGATGGAGACGGATCGTCGCGGCCGCGCAAGCGCCGTCGGTCTCGAAGCCGCCGAGTAATTGCATGCGGGTCGGCCTGTGGCCGGCCCGCTTTCAACAGGAGCGATATCATGGCCGATGATGCCGTCACCTATCGCGCTCGCGCCGCCGTCGAGACGGCCAATGCGCAGGGCGCCACGCTCGACAATGTTCGCGAGCGATCAGAACGGGCAGCGCGGGCATGGGATGCCATGGCCGATCGCGCCGAACGGGTCAGCACCCAGCGGCTCCAACGCGAAGCCGCCACCGCGGCGCAACGTTCCGCCGAAGACTGAACCGAAACCGGTGGTCAGCGGCTGGCCTTACCAAGCTGTGCGCTGACACCACCGATGACCTCCCGGTAGCGACCGATGTGTGCTGCCGTGCTCTATGCTTCCCCCTCCATATCCGATGCCCCGCACGGGCACGCCGCATAGCGCGCGTAATGCATGGCCGGATGATGGGCGGTCACATTGCCTTTGCCGTCACCTGCGCCGAGCGAGCAACGTCTCACGTTGCGCGGCGGCAGGACGATCGGGTTCAGCAAGAAAAAAGCGGGCGGCCCATCCGGGCGCCCGCTTTTTTGCGTTTCGGTCGCTGAGGCAGCGCCGCTGCCGGTTCAGGCGGCGAGCGGCATTTGCTGTTCTTCCGACTTCTCGCGCTGCTGGCTGAGGTAGGAGGCCATTTCCTCGCCGAGTTCGGCCTGGGCGCGGCGGTACAGTACCGGCTCGGTCAGGCCCAGACGCTTGCGCGCGGCGCCGAGCGGCTCGTCCATCAGCTTCAGATAATCCTCGCCAGCCAGCCATTTGGCTGCCTTCCCGCGCTGATATCCTTCGAGCACCGCGCGGGCGAACAGCGTACCCTTGGTCACGCGCAGGCTCTTGAGCGCGGCGGCCGACCCGATGAAGGCCCAGCCGGCGCCGCCGACCTGGGCGTAGCTGAACGCGACCAGCGCCGCTTCGCCAAGGCTTTCATCAGCCTTGTAGCCGGTCAGCACGTGCCAGATGTCGTGGATGTCGCGCGTGCGGCGGCCGAACCAGGCATAGGGATGGTTGATCTCGACATTCTCATTGCCTTCGCGGCTGACCGCGACGAGGCCGTCGGCCGAATAGCCGGTGCTGTCGAGGAAATCGCGATAGGCGGCGCCGACTGTGCCCGGGGCGAAGCTGTCGACCCACGCGCGATCTGAAAAGCGTTCGGACAATTCGGCCTGCTCACGCGCGATCCGGCCACCTTCTTCGGTGCTCAGCAGCTTGGCATAGCCCCATTCGGTGCTGCCGACGTTCAGCGCGCGCATGATCCGGAAAACCTGAACGGTATCGTCACCGTTGCTCATCAGCTTCTTGATCGCGTCAAACGCAGTGTTCCAGTCACGCCGGCCAGTGCTGCCGGGGAAGGGGGGAAGCTTAGCGGCCATTGAGTTGGGCTCCTTACTGACAGGGGTGTCAATAAATGACGGCGCAGGGCGCGTCAACCGATCCCGGTGGTGGATGTACGCCGCCGCCGCCGTGATGGTTCCCGCCGTTCGGACCGGCTGGTCGGCGCCGGCGCATCGCTAGTATGAGGCGCGCCATGCCGATCGACCTCATCTGCCTCGATGCCGACGACACGCTGTGGCACAACATGCGCTTCTTCGCGGCGGCGGAGGATGCGTTCGTGGCGATGCTGGCGCCGTTCGCCGAGGCGGGGATCGCGCGCGACCGGCTGGCGGCGGTCGAGGTGCGCAACCTGCCGCTCTATGGCTATGGCGCGAAGAGCTTCACGCTGTCGATGATCGAGACGGCGCTGGAATTCGGCGCCAATGCAGACGCGATCGTGGCGGTGCTGGAGGCGGGGCGCGCGCTTCTGGCGCATCCGGTCGAGCTGCTGGACGGGATCGAGGATACGCTGCGCGCGCTGGCGGAAACGGCCCGGCTGGTGCTCGTCACCAAGGGGGATCTGTTGCACCAGGAGATGAAGCTGGCGGCATCGGGGCTGGGCGAGATGTTCCACGGCGTGGAGATCGTCAGCGACAAGAAGGAGGAGACCTTTACCCGGCTGTTCGAGCGGTATGGCGTGGCACCGGAGTACGCGCTGATGGCGGGCGATTCGATGCGATCGGACGTGCTGCCTGCGCTCGCGGCCGGCGCCTGGGCGGCGTATGTACCGCAGGAGGGCGCCTGGGCGCATGAGGTGGCAGCGCCCCCGCAGGATGCCGCCCGCTTTCGCGAGCTGGAGAGCCTGGCGGACCTGCCCGAGTGGGTGCGCGCGATCGAGGACGCTCCGCGCGGCAGCGAGGCGCAGTCCGCTCCGCTTCGCCTGTGAAACCAAGGCGTTGACGACCCCGGAAAATCGGAACAGGTTAGGTATATGAGGGTTTGAGTAGAAACGGGTGATCCCTGCAGGAGAGGTCCGATGAAGATTGTACTGGCCGCAGCCTTGCTTCTTTCCGGTGGTGGCGCCCTCGCGCAGAGTGCGACATTGGCTGTTCCCGGCACGGCGCCCGGAGCGCCCACGCCGATCGGCACCTTCGGCGGCCAGAATGATCCGTCGTTCAATCCTGCCGTTCCGAGCAGCGGCGACATGACGCCGACGATGTACCGCGAGCGGCTGGAGCGCGCGCAGATGGTGGACGCGATGTTCCCGGAACTGGGCCCGGAGCTGGCCAAGAAGAAGGTCGCCGGGTTTGACCGGCTGCGGCAGAACCAGGCGTACCGGCAGGCCGAGCGCAAGGCGCGTTGGGCGCGGATCAACGCGAGCGAGGGCAGCGGCAAGTAATCCCTTGCGGCCTGCACAGGGCGGCCGCGACGGGATGGCGCATCGCTGAGCCTTTCTCTGTGACCTCCTCTTGTCGTGGTCGCCCGGCGCGGCGACAAGGCAGCACAGAGGAGATCAACCAATGGTGCGCCGACCCGGTATTCTGATTGCTGCCCTGCTGCTGACCGGCACCGCGAGTGCGCAGCAGGCAACTGCCCCGCAGCAGACGCCCGATCCACTCACCCGACCGCTGGCGCGCGACCGTGAAGCGACGTGGCTGGCGCCGCGCGCACCCGAAAAGGTCTTCGGCACGACCTACCTGGTCGGATTCGGCGGCTTGAGCGTCGCGCTGATCGACACGGGGGCGGGGCTGATCCTGGTCGATGCCGCCTTGCCGCAAGCCGCGCCGCGCATCCTCGACAATGTTCGCCAGCTTGGTTTCAAGCCGCAGGACATCAAGTTCATCCTGAGCACCGAGCCGCATTTCGACCATGCCGGCGGGCTGGCGGCACTGGTGCGCGATACTGGCGCGACGGTGGTTGCGGGCAACCGGGCGGCCGCGGGCTTGAAGAGCGGGCGGCTGGACAAGGATGATCCGCAACTGGCCTATGATCACAGCTTTCCGCCGGTGGCCAAGGTGCGCACGATCTCGAATGGCGAGGGGCTGACGCTGGGCAAGGTGACGGTGACCGCGCATCAGACCGCGGGGCATACCGCCGGCAGCGTGAGTTGGAGCTGGCCGGCGTGCGAAGGTGCCACGTGCCGGACGGTTGTCTTCGCCTCCAGCCTCAATCCCGTCTCGGCCGACGGATATCGGTACAGCGCGCCGACCAGCGCAGGGATTCGCACCGCCTTCGCGCAGACTTACGCGACGATGAAGAAAATGCGGTGTGACATCCTGATCACCGCGCATGCGGACCAGGGTGGTGCCAAGACACGCTATCTCAGCAATCCCGGCGCCTGCCGCAGCTATGCCGAAGCGTCGGAGCGCGCGCTTGCCGAGCGTCTGCGCAAGGAGGAGGTTCGGACGGGCGGATAAAAAGCGAGGCCGGCTGGGCGTCGTGCGGCTCAGGCCGCGTTGTCGATGCCCAGCTCGCCCAGCTTGCGGTACAGCGTCGACCGGCCGATGCCGAGCCGGCGCGCGACCTCCGTCATGCGACCGCGGTAATGGCCGATGGCGAGCCGAATCACGTCCGCCTCGATTTCTTCGAGCATGCGCAGATTGCCGTCGGGGCGGAACAGCTCCACGCCGCCCGAGGTGGCCATATGCTGTGGTTGCGGCGCGCGGACGCGGCGGGTGTTGAGGGTCGCGATCTGCGGGAAATCGGCGCGGGTCAGCGCGTCGCCTTCACACAGCACTGCGGCGCGGAACAAGGCGTTCTGGAGCTGGCGCACGTTGCCGGGCCAGTCGTAATCCATCAGCAGCCCGAGCGCGTCGTCCGTGACGCCAAGCTGACGCAAACCGGGCTGAAGCGCGATTCGCGCCAGCAAGTGGCGGGCGAGCGCCGGGATATCCTGCGCCCGTTCGCGCAGCGGCGGGATCGTGACAGGTGCGATGTTGAGGCGGAAATACAGGTCCTCGCGGAAATTCCCGGCCTCCACCTCTTCCGCCAGCCGCCGATTGGTGGCGACGATGACTCGCACGTCCACCTCGCGCGGGTGGCGCCCGCCCAGCGGGTGGACCATGCCGGTCTGAAGGGTGTCGAGCAGCCGGCCTTGTGTTTCGAGCGGCATTTCGCCGATCTCGTCGATTAACAGCGTGCCACCATCGGCTTCGACGAACTTTCCGACCTTGCGATCGAAGGCGCCGGCGAAGGCGCCCGTTTCATGGCCGAATAATTCGCTGTCGAGCTGATTCGCAGGCAGCGAGCCGCAATTCACCGTCAGCATCGGCTTCTTCGCGCGCGGGCTGGCGGCATGGACAGCCTCTGCCACCACTTCCTTGCCGACCCCGCTTTCGCCCTCGATGAGGACGGCGACGCGGGCGCGCGCAGCCTTGGCAGCGATGGCGAGCGCGGCGCGGAACTGCGGCGCCGAGCCGACGATCTCGTCGAAGCCCAGCATTGCCGGGATCTTCTCTGTGAGCGGGCGAAGCTCACCCGCGGCCGTATCGGCGACGGCGGCGTCGAGCGCCTGGAGCAGGCGCTCAGGCGCCAGCGGCTTCACCAGAAAATCGGTCGCGCCGGCGCGCATCGCATTCACCGCATGCGCCACCGAGCCATTGGCGGTCACCACCAGCACCGGCAGGGCCGGGCGACGCGAACGCAATTCGGCGATCAGCGCGGACGCATCCGCATCCTCTCCCCAATGGTCGAACAGGATCGCGTCGAGCTGCATCCCCTCCTGCGTGCCGAGCGTCGCAATCGCTGTTTCGGCATCGCCTGCGAACAGGGTGCGCCACCCCCCACGCGAGGCAAGCGCCGCCACCAGCCGGCGCTGCGCGGGCTCGTCATCGATCAGCATCAGCATGCGCTGGCCGTTTCGCGTCATGATTCGTCCCGTTTCATCCAGTGCCCCACTTTATGGCATGCAAGTAAAAGCTCGCTTAAGCAGGCTTGAGGCGAAGGCGCCGACCGGACTAAGACGAACTTCAAAGCAGTGGAAAGAGGAAGACAATGGCCCAGCACAGCGCAAATCACCATGACGACATGACGGCGCATGAAGCAACCTATGGCAGAGTCATGGGCATGCTGAAGTGGGGAACGATCGGCTGCGTGGCATTGGCCGCGTTTGTCGTCTGGCTGATCGCCTAAGCCATGAAGATCGCTGTCCTCAAGGAGGGGGCGGACGGCGAACGGCGAGTGGCGGCGACACCGGAAACGGTGAAGAAGTTCATTCAGCTAGGCGCTGATCTGGCCGTGGAGGCTGGCGCCGGCGCCAGCGCCTCGATCGCCGACCAGGCGTACCGCGATGCGGGCGCCACGGTGGCCGAGCGGGGCGCGGTGGTCGACGGAGCGGATATCATCCTGGCTGTCCAGGGACCGGATCCCGCCTCCATCGCCAATGCCAAGCGCGGCGCGTGGCTGGTCGCAGGGCTGAACCCCTTCGGTACGGGCGAACAGGGCGGGCGTGCCCGCGTCGACGCCTATGCCGCCGCCGGGCTCGAGGCGCTGGCGATGGAATTCATGCCGCGAATCACCCGCGCGCAATCGATGGACATCCTGTCGTCGCAGTCCAACCTGTCGGGATATAAGGCAGTGCTGGACGCAGCGGCGGAATATGACCGCGCCTTTCCGATGATGATGACTGCGGCAGGCACGGTATCCGCCGCCAAGCTCTTCGTCATGGGCGTGGGCGTCGCCGGCCTGCAGGCGATCGCCACCGCCCGCCGGCTGGGCGCGCAGGTATCCGCGACCGACGTGCGATCGGCGACCAAGGAGCAGATCCTCTCGCTCGGCGCCAAGCCGATCTTCGTCGAGAATGTGAAGGGGATCGAGGGCGAAGGCTCGGGCGGCTATGCGACCGAGATGAGCGAGGAATATCAGAAGGCACAGGCCGAACTGGTATCCAGCCACATCGCCAAGCAGGACATCGTGATCACCACCGCGCTGATCCCGGGCCGGCCCGCGCCGCGCCTCGTCAGCGATGCGCAGATCGCGACCATGCGACCGGGCAGCGTCATCATCGATCTGGCGGTGGAGCAGGGCGGAAACGTCGAGGGCGCGGTCGCCGGCCAGGTGGTCGAGCGCCACGGCGTGAAGATCGTCGGCCATCGCAACGTGCCATCGCGGCTGGCGGCGGATGCCTCCGCGCTGTTTTCACGCAACCTGTTCAACTTCCTGTCCGCCTTCTGGGACAAGGATGCCGGCCGGCCCGTGCTGGACGAGGAAATCGGCGACGCCGTGCGGCTGACCCGCGACGGCCAGATCGTCAATCCCAGGCTGCTGTCGTGATCGCTCCTCCCCATGATGGGGAGGGGAGCCGCGGCGCGGGGCGCCGGGGCATTATTGCGAAAATATCGGCGTCCAGCGGGGCGCATCTCCACCACCGGCATGTCGCCGGAGGTCAGCCCTTCCGCGCGCGGAAGGATCAGGAGTAGATCATGTCATTCATCGCGATCCTGTCGATCTTCGTGCTGGCGTGCTTCGTCGGCTATTTCGTGGTCTGGTCGGTCACGCCTGCGCTTCACACGCCGCTGATGGCGGTGACCAACGCGATCTCGTCGGTCATCATTGTCGGTGCGCTGATCGCGGCCGCGGCGAGCGGATCGCCGACCTCCAAGTGGCTCGGCCTGCTGGGTGTGGTGCTGGCCAGCATCAACATCTTCGGCGGGTTCGCCGTCACCCAGCGCATGCTGGCGATGTACAAGAAGAAGGAGCGGCCCGCGGTCGCCAAGCACTGACGATTACAAGCGGCCCCGCACCAACGAGGCGGGGCCTCGTCCAACAAAGACGCGCTCGGGAAGGGCGATCCTGGCGACCGCCGGGGTGACGAACCCGGGATGACGATTAGGGGGTAGAGGATAGTGGAACACGTCGCGGACAATCCCTGGGTGGCGCTGGCCTACCTGATATCGGGCGTGTGCTTCATCATGGCGCTGCGCGGGCTGTCGAGCCCCGAAAGCAGCCGCCGTGGCAATCGCTACGGCATGATCGGCATGGCGATCGCAGTGGTGACCACATTGGTGACGCACGTGCCGACGATGCCAGTTCTCGCGGTGGGCGAGGTGGCCGGATACGATTACGCCGCGGTGCTGCGGCGGGTCGACACGCTGTCGGTGATCGAGATCCTGCTGGCGATCGGGCTAGGCGCGGTGATCGGCGTGGTGACCGCGCGGCGCATCGCGATGACCGCGATGCCGCAGCTGGTCGCCGCGTTCCACAGCCTCGTCGGCCTGGCCGCGGTGCTGGTGGCGATCGCCGCTTTCCTGAACCCGGTCGCCTTCGGCATCGCTGATCTGGTGACGCCGCTGATCGGCGCGCCCTTTGCCGCAATCCATGGCGTCAGCCGGATCGAGATGATCCTCGGCGTCGCGATCGGTGCGATTACCTTCTCCGGATCGGTCATCGCCTTCCTGAAGCTCAACGGCAACATGGGCGGCGCGCCGATCATGCTGCCCGCGCGCCACGCGATCAATCTGGGCGTGGCTCTGATGATCGTGTGGTTCTCCTTTTCCTTCTGGCTGACGCAATCGCCGTTCGATTTCTGGATCGTCGTCGCGCTGTCCTTCGCGATCGGTTTCCTGCTGATCATCCCGATCGGGGGCGCGGACATGCCGGTCGTGGTGTCGATGCTGAACAGCTATTCCGGCTGGGCGGCGGCGGCGATGGGCTTCACGCTGCACAACACCGCCATGATCATCACCGGCGCGCTGGTCGGCAGCTCGGGCGCGATCCTGAGCTACATCATGTGCCGCGCGATGAACCGCAGCTTCATCAGCGTGATCGCGGGCGGCTTCGGCGCGGAGGCATCGTCCGGCGGCGGTGGCGGGGCGCAGATCGACCGGCCGTGGAAGCGCGGTTCGGCCGAGGACGCCGCCTTCCTGATGAGCCAGGCCGAACAGGTCATCATCGTGCCTGGCTACGGCATGGCCGTCGCGCAGGCGCAGCACATCCTGCGCGAAATGGCGGACAAGCTGAAGGAGCAGGGCGTTCGCGTAAAATACGCAATCCACCCAGTTGCCGGCCGTATGCCCGGGCATATGAACGTGCTGCTCGCCGAGGCCAACGTGCCTTATGACGAGGTGTTCGAGCTGGAGGATATCAATTCCGAGTTCGCGCAGACCGACGTAGCATTCGTCATCGGTGCCAATGACGTGACCAACCCTGCGGCGAAGACCGACAAGACATCGCCGATCTACGGCATGCCTGTACTCGACGTGGAAAAGGCCAAGACGGTATTGTTCGTGAAGCGTTCGATGGGCGGCGTAGGCTATGCCGGCGTCGACAATGAAGTATTCTATCGTGACAACACGATGATGCTGCTGGCGGATGCGAAGAAGATGGTCGAGGAGATCGTCAAGGCGCTGGATTGATTTGAACCCATCCAGATTGGATGCAAAAGAGCACGTTAATTGTCATCCATTTCGGATGATGGATTGTCGAGCGGCGTGAAACACTGCTGGCGCGGCTGTCCAAGCACGATGAGCGGATCCGGACTGCAATCGTGGCGGAGCCCAGCTTCGATTATGCGGCGGAGCAGCGCATCGATTCGATTACAGCGGCTGACATCCGGCAGATCGTACGATCGCGCCGACTGCGCGATCGCTATGTCGGGCCGGGGCTGTTTGAGGATCCCGCTTGGGACATGATGCTGGATCTGTACGCGCGCATCTGGAGCGCGCGCACGTATCCGTCTCCAGCCTGTGCATCGCGGCGGCCGTCGCCCCTACCACCGCGCTCCGCTGGATCGCCCGGCTGACCGAAGCTGGCCTGTTCGAGCGTCGGCCCGATCCGTTCGACCGTCGCCGCGCGTTCATGTCGCTTACCGAAAGCGGGCTCGACGTAATGCGCCGCTACGTCGCCATGGCGCGCACGCTGGGGCTGCCGATCATCTGAGTGAGGGCCGCGTGGTGGGCGGGTCTGGTTCGAGCAGCGCTTCTAGGAGCCTTGCGCGATCCGTCGGGCACGCTAAAGGAGCGTCCTCCCGCAAGGGGGCGCTTAGCTCAGCTGGTAGAGCGGCTCGTTTACACCGAGTAGGTCGGCGGTTCGAACCCGTCAGCGCCCACCACTTGCCGGACCGGCTATCGCTGGCTTGCTGCGAAGCAGCGCACGCGGTCCTCTCGGCTTTTCTGGTGCGCAGCGACTTAGCCCGGTGGCGATCACCGTATCGCTGGGCGCTCACCGATTTGTGGCGCTTCTCATGTAAACCGGTCGTTTCGCAGACGCGTACTTTTCCCCTCTTGTGAACGCCGCGCACAGTTACGATCCTGTTTGAGTACCAAGGGCCGGCATCGAGACCGGCGCTGGAACCCGTAAGCCAGGAAGGGGGAGCGATGATCCACCAGCAACGAGACGGTTCAGGCGCCCGTCCGAATGGCTAGGGCGCAGCTGCGCGATGTGGCGCGCTATGTGTCGACGGCGCTGCTTGAGCCGCATCGCCCTCTGCTCGCCCATCTGGTCGTCACGCGATACTGCAATCTAGACTGCACCTATTGCAATGAATTCGACAAGGTTTCGAAGCCGATCGCTGCCGATGTGCTGCGGGCGCGGGTGGATCGGCTGGCGGATCTGGGCACCCGCGTTCTGACGCTGACCGGCGGCGAGCCGCTGACCAACCCGGCGCATGAGGCGGTGATTGCCCATGCCCGTGCGCGCGACATGGTTGTCACGACGATCACCAACGGCTTTCTCCTGACGCGCGAGCGGATCGAGGCGATGAATGCCGCCGGGCTCAACGCGCTGCAGATCTCGATCGATGGCGTGGAGCCGGACGAGGTGTCGAAGAAGACGCTGAAGTCGCTGCGCGGGAAGCTACAGCTTCTGGCCGACCATGCTCAGTTCGCGGTGAACATCAATTCGGTGCTGGGGATCAGCGAGGAACGGACGCAGGACGCGATCGAGGTGGCGCAGGTGGCGCGCGGGCACGGCTTTTCGCACACCGTGGGCGTGATGCACGATGATAGCGGGACGCTGGCGCCGCTCTCGCCGACGCAGCGGGCCGTTTATGCCCGGCTGATGCGCGAGGGCGGCATTCCGCACCGCTTCAACTACTGGACGTTCCAGCGCAATCTGATGGATGGCCGGCCGAACGGCTGGCGATGCCGCGCGGGCGGGCGGTACCTGTATGTCTGCGAAGACGGGCTGGTGCATTATTGCTCGCAGCGGCGCGGGACGCCGGCCATTCCGCTGGAAATCTATTCGCGCGACGACGTGGCGCGCGAATATGCGACGGTGAAGGCGTGTGCGCCGTTCTGCACGGTGAGCTGCGTCCATCAAGCGAGCTTTGCCGACAATTGGCGAGCGCAGCCGCGTGACGACGGGAACGCGCAGCTGGTCGCGTGAGCGGGTCAATCCCAGTCCGTGACGGTCCGCCTCGCGCGCGCCAGCGGAGCGATGGCCGCGGCGGCGATCCGCAGGCCAGCGGTGGCCGCAGCGCCGCGCAGGCGGCTCGGGCGGAGCGGCGCGCCGTCCTCGCTCGCACGATGTGCGGGATCGAGTACGCGGGCGCTGAAATCCGCCACGAGCGCCTCGTCGCGGATCAGCGCAAGATATTCCTCATTGGCGACGTAGCTGGCGAAATCGAAGTTGGTCGATCCGGTCACCAGCACGCTGTCGTCGATCAACATCGCCTTCAGGTGGGTCATGCCGGGCGTCAGGCGGATGGTAAGGTAGGCGACGGGCGCGCGGGCGAGCAGCGCGTGGCGCACGATTGGCTTGTTGCTGTCACGGGGGGTGAGGATTTGCACTGCGACACCGCGGCGGGCCGCTGCGTCCAGCCAGTCCATGAAGGGGAAGCTGGGGTAGGGGCTGATCACCACGATGCTGCGGTGCGCGGCGGCGATGGCATCGGCCAAGGGGGCATAGCCGCGGTGGTTGGTGCGGCCATCCAGCGCGGCGAGGGTGAGTGCCGCGCGCGCATGAAGCGCGGGGCGCGGGGTCCCGGTCCAGGTGGCGGCGAAATCATCGGCGAGGAAGGCGGCTGCGGTAGCGTCCTCCATCCTGACCATCATGTCGTGCCAGGCGAAATTGTGGTCGCTGAAGTTGAGGCCGCCGAGATAAGCGATATCGTCCACGATCAGCAGCTTCTTGTGGTTGCGCACGCCATAACGAAGCGGGTTGCGGCCGACCGGATTGGTGCGCCGGACGGCGACGCCATGGCGGCCGGCATCGCGGAAAAGCAGGCGCGTGGCGCGTACTTCGGCGCGAAATGCCCGGTCGGTCAGCCGGCGCGGGGACAGCACGAAGCGGTCGTTGACGACCATCCGCGAGTAGCTGTCGACCAGGATGCGGCGATCGGCCGCGGTGCTGGCGGCAATGGCATCGAATACGGCGGTGCCGGCGGCATCCGCCTCGAAGGTCATTGCCTGCACGAGCACGCGATCGCGCGCGCCAGCGATGTCTGCCGCCGCCGCACTCCAGAATTCGGCCGCGCCGACGAGCAGCTGATGCTTGACCAACCCGGGACCACCCCCCAACAAAGTGCGACAGTACCGGGATTTTTTCCGGACCTTGCGGCACGTGAGCGGGTTGGTTGTAGCGTGCGGGGGTAGCCAAGGAAACACGATGGGGCGTGGCGAGGAGGATGACAGGCGGCGGATCGTTCCGACACGCGTCCTGCTGTTGCTGACGTCGCTCCATGGTGGTGGAGCAGAACGCGTCGCCGTCCATCTCGCGAACCGCTGCGATCCGACCTTGGTGGATGTGCGCATCGGTCTGCTTCGCGCCGCAGGCCCCTTCGTCAAGGACGTCGACCCGGCCCGACTGATGGTGGCGCCCGAAGGGGAACGCCGGTTCGTCTTCGAAGGGCCGAATGCCGGTTTCTATCGACCCGACCGGCTGATCGCGGGGACGCTGCAAGCGCCGATCGCGTTTCGGAGAATGATCCGCGACTGGCAGCCCGACGTGGTGATGAGCTTCCTGAAGGGAACGACGCTGATCACTCAGCTTGCCCTGAGCGGGCTTGGCCCGGCGCGGCCGCGCTGGATCGCACGGGAAGGCAACAACACGCTGGCGGTGATCGGTGACGAGCTGAAATCGCCGATGGCTCGGCGGCTGGTCGCCTGGCACACCGCGCGCGCCTATCGTGCGGCGGATGTGCTGCTGGCCAATTCGCAGCATATGGCGGACGGGCTGATCGAGGATCTGGCGCTGGATCGCGCGCGGCTGCGGGTGATCCGCAATCCGATCGACGCGGCGCGCGTCCGCCGCGAGGCCACAGCCGCCATCCCGCGTGCGCCCGACGCACGGCCGTTCATCCTGTCGGTCGGCCGTCTGGAATATCAGAAGGGCCACGACATGCTGTTGACCGCTTACGCGGCAGGGCAAGCGCGAGGCACGCACGATCTGGTGATCGTCGGCCGTGGATCGCGCGAGGGCGACTTGCGGCGGCGGGCGGCCGCGCTGGGCATTGCCGACCACGTCAGCTTCGTCGGGTTTGACGACAATCCATGGGCCTGGATGGCGCGCGCTGCGCTGGTGGTGTTGCCGTCGCGGTGGGAGGGGTTTCCGACCACCGCGGGGGAGGCGCTGGCGCTTGGCCGGCCGACGCTGGTCACCGACTGCCGCTTTGGTTCGCGTGAGCTGGTGGGACATGACGTGGCGGGCTGGTGCGTCACGCCTGATGTCCACGGCATCCAACACGGGATCGATCGTCTGATCAAAGACACGGCGCTGGCCGAACGGCTTGGCAGTGCTGGCCCGCACCGGATCGAGGCGTTTGGCATGGAGCCGATGATCGCCGCTTATCAGTCGCTGTTCATCGAGCAGGCGGCGCTCGGTCCCGGTGCTCCCGTCAGCGCCTGACGCCATTCAGCCGCCGGGCGACCGCGCGGGACGATTGATCCTGCGCGGCGGCGGGGCAAATGCGCTCGGCTTTGTAATCCGCTTCGTCGCCCGCTTCGGCTTCCTGTTCGCGGGCGCGCAATTGTACGGCGCGTCGCTGCTCGGCGCCTATGCGATCGCGCTGGCGGTGGTCGAGCTGGGAGTGACGGCCGGCGGCATGGGCGGGCGGTGGCTGATCTACCACTGGATTGACGAGCGCGAACCCGGCCGACCGCCACGGCATGTGGTGATGGACGCAGCGTTGCTGGCGGGTGGAACATCGGCGATCCTGTCGGCACTGGTCGCTGCGGGGGCGTTGCTGGTGCCCGAACCGGTGCTGGCGCGGCACACGGCGACCGCATTGCTCCTGCTGGCGCCGACCATTCTCATCCAGGTGCTGATCGAACTGCTGCTCGCCGCCACCCGCTGGGGACGGGCGATCCGTTATGACGTGATCGGCAAAAGCGTGATCCAGCCATGGGTGGGCATTGCGGTCGCGCTGCTGGCGTGGGGGGCGGGCGCGCGGGGCATGGGGCTGCCGCTTTCCTATCTGGTCGCCTCAATCGTCGTGCTGACCTACGCGCTCGCTTCCGCGCGGCGCGTGCTGCCGCCGAGCTGCACACCATATCACCCGGAGGCGGCGCGGCTGCGGGCGATGGCGGCGAAGGGCGTGCCTACCATGACGAGCGAGGTTAGCGACGGGTTGGTCGCGCGGCTCGACCTGTGGCTGGTCGGCGTGCTGCTCGGTCAGTCCGCCGCCGGCGTCTATGGCGTGGTGAAGCAGATCGCGATCGTGCCGCGGCAGGTGCGCCAGAGCATCGACGGGATGCTGGTGCCGCTGGTGGCGCGAACGGTGGCGCAGGCGGGCGAGATTGAGGCGGGGCGGGCGATAAGGACCGCCATCCGCCTGTTGCTTGTAGTTCAAATACCGCTGCTGATCGTGTTCGTGGCGGTAGGCGAGCCGCTGCTGGGGCTGTTCGGTGCCGGGTTTGGCGCTGGGGCGGCCGCGTTGGCACTGCTGACCAGTGCCGAGATCGTACAGAACAGTTTTGGCGTGGCGGATCTGATCTTCGCCTATCGCCGGCCGCGGCTCGGCTTGATGGTGACGTTGCTGGGCGTGGCGACCGCAGGGGCGCTGGCGATGATGCTGATCCGGCCGCTGGGGATGACCGGTGCTGCGGGCGCGGTCCTCGGCGGCTATTCGCTTCGCGCGGGCGTGCGGCGGATCGTGCTTCGCCGCGCCTTCGGAATCGTGCCGCAGCCCGGAGTCACCGCCATTCCGCTGACGATCGGCGCGGTGGCGATGGGCGCGGTGCTGGCACTGCACCGGATGCCGCTCGCCGCGCTGGTGGCGGGACTGACGCTCTACGCCATCCTCCTGCTCGCATGGCGCCGCAAAAGCGGTGTCGCCTTGCTGCCGTCCGGTTTCGTCGATGAATCGCCCTGATTGCGCCACGAGATGATGCAAAGGAGAGGTATGAAAACCGTGCGTATCATTGCTTCGGCCGCTCTCCTGCTGCTTGCCCCGTCAGTGGCGGCGCAGGGCAAGGGCACCATCCTGGGCCCCTATGCGGCGCGCTGCGCCGCCGGGAACGAACCGTCGATCCTGGTGAACGTCGTGGGACTGAAGAACCGCGCCGGGGCGCTTCGTGCGCGCACCTTTGGCGGCACTACGTCAACCTGGTTCGAGAAGAAGGGCTGGCTCACCCGCGTCGAAGTGCCGACGCCCAGTGCCGGTCCGGTGCGGATCTGCCTGCCGGTGTCGGCACCGGGCACCTATGCGGTCGACCTGCGCCACGACATGAATGGCAATGGCGAGACCGATAAATCTGATGGTGGCGGCGCATCGGGCGACCCGAAGGTGACGCTGCTGGATTTCATCCTCGGCCGTAAACCGTCGCCCAAGGTAACGGCAGTGCATGTCGGGAACGGGGTAACCGAAATTACCGTCACCGCCATGTACCTGCGCAACGGTGCGCTTCGCCCCTTGGCCGAAGCTGCACGCTAAGGCCGGGGCGGGCGCCCTCAAGCGGGGGCGAGTTGCCCCTGCAACGCCGTGATTCGCGCGACCTGCGCGGCCACCGCGGCGCGCACCTGCGCCGAAGCCGCGGTCAGCGGCGGATATTCAGTTCCGAGCGTCACCGCACGCTCCTGCGCCAGATCATCGAGCTGAATGGCCAGATCGCCGGTCGACGAGCGCAGCGAATCGAGTTCGGCCAGTGTGACCTGCGCGTCGAGCCAGGCATCGCTGCCGACCGCAGCACCGCGCGCGCCCTTGATCTGTCGCTCCGCACGGTTGGCCGCCGCGTCAAAGGCGCTGACCCGCTCCGCAAGCGTCGCAAGCGCGGTGGCGATCTGCGCATCCAGTGCTGGATTCGGTTGCGGCGGCTCAGGCGCGACCGGTGCTGGTTCCTCCAAGCTTTGCGTTTCCGCAGGGCGCGGGAGGAGCGAGGGATAGTTGGCCTGTGAGGTGCACCCAGCAAGGATGAACAGGAGGGCGAGCGGGGCGGGGAGAGCACGAAGCGGCATGAGAATGTGTTAGGTAGCGAAAAAGTTATGCGCAACGCTCTTGCCTAATCCAAAAGTCGCTTCTATCAGCGCCACTCCAACGCGCCCGTAGCTCAGCTGGATAGAGCATCAGACTACGAATCTGAGGGTCGGACGTTCGAATCGTTCCGGGCGCGCCAACTTCCCCAAAAGGGATGTTTGGAGGAAACAAGGGGTGGCGAAAGCCGCCCCTTTTTCGTTTCCGGACCAATCGGCCGGTTACAGCCTGACCCGCCCCTTGCGCAATGGCGAATGCCGCACCTTTCCCTGGTGCGAGACGCGCCGCCCATGAAGCGCAAAACCCCTTCTCGGCCTGCTACCGCTTTGCCAAAGCCGGATCGGGAGCCGGATGACCGGCCGTCACGGAGGATTTTGGAAATGGGGCAGGGCGACACAGCGCGGGGCGAAGGACAAGGCGAACCGATTCTGTCGGTGAAAGAACTGCGCGCGCTGCTTGCGGGAGCCTTTCCCGGCCGGACGGGTGAGGCAGGCGTCGTTGAGGCGCTTGGGCGCCATAGCGCGCGGATGATCCTGGATCCGACCCCGGCGATGGCGCGGCCGGGCAATATCGTCTCAGGCCCCACGCTGATGACGCTGGCCGATCATGTCGCCTATGCCGTCATCCTGGCGCACACCGGCCCGATGCTGATGGCGGTCACGCACACGCTGACGATGAGCTTTCTTCGCGCATGCCGATTCGAGCGGATCGTTGCGGACGCGAGCATCCTGAAGATGGGGCGGCGGCTGGTGACGGTGGACGTCAGGATCTGGCAAGGCAGCGAGGCCGGCATCGTGGCGCAGGCGACGGTCGGCTACACTCTGCCGGCGGGGTGAGCGGCATTACCTGCCCCATCGTGGCAGCCCGGATGGACTGCCACGGCTGGAGCGTCGGTAAGGAAGGCGGCGCGGGTCAGAGACGCAGGCCCAGCCCAATACCGAAGACCAGCGGATCCACGTTCAGCCGCACCCTCTGCGTACCGATCGCGGCGGTATCGAGCCGGGCGGTCGTGTCGATATCGATGTATTTGACGTCGAGGTTGAGGAACACCTTGCGCCACAGGTCGATGTCGATCCCCGCCTGTGCGGCCCAGCCGACGCTGTCGCTCATGTGCACGCGGGTGCGGCCGACCGCGTCCTCGAGGCCGGACGACGCCTTTTCGTTCCAGAAGATCGTGTAGTTGATCCCGGCACCGACATAGGGCCGCACCGTGGACCGCGGCATGAAGTGATATTGCACGGTCAGCGTTGGCGGCAGCACCCAGGTGGATGCCAAGCGCCCGATCGAGCCGGTGGTGCCGCTGCGCCCATCGGCGTGGTGCTTGGTAGTCGAGGCGATCAGTTCGAAGCCGATGTTGTCCGTCGCCATATAGGTAAGGTCGAGTTCGGGCATGACGCTGTTGTCGATCAGCACCTTTTCGCCTGGGAAGGCGGGCAGGATGCTTCCTGACCGCTCGTTCGGCGCGACCGTGATGGCGCGCGCCCGCAGCAGTACGTCACCGGCCCGCGTGCCGATCCGCTCGGCCGCGTCGTCCTGCGCCTCAGCGGGCATCGCCGCCACGCCGGCGAGCATCGCGCCCAGCACCGCCAGCATCCGCTTCGTCATCGTCGTTCCCCTTGCATCATGTGTTCGAATGCAAGCGGCCTAGGGCGGCGATGCGGGGCGGGCGTTGATCGCCGCCAAACAAGTTTTTGACCGCGATCAAGGATTGGCGATGCGCGGTCGCGCACGCCGCGAGCATGTGGACCTATCATCCCGACCTGCTCGCCCGCGCGGTACCGCGCTACACCAGCTATCCAACCGCCGCCGAGTTCGGCGACACGGTGGGGCATGATGACATGGCGGCAGCGCTCGATCGTGTCGCACCGGACGAGGCGATCTCGCTTTATCTGCACATCCCCTATTGTCGGGAGATCTGCTGGTACTGCGGGTGCAACACCGGCGCGGCGAACCGGAGCGCGCGGCTGTCGAACTATATGGCGCAGCTGCGCGAGGAGATCACGCTCGTCGCGCGTCGGCTGAACGGGCGCGGTCGGATCGGACGAATTGCCTTTGGTGGCGGGAGCCCCAACGCCATCTCCGCAGATGCCTTCAGTGACCTTGTCGAACATGTCCGCGCGGCGTTTCGCTGCGACCATGCGATCCTGTCCGTGGAGATCGATCCGCGCGGGTTCGGCAGCGAATGGGCGGCCGTCCTGCGAGCCGCGGGGGTCACCCGCGGCAGCCTTGGCGTGCAGACGTTCGATCCCGCGATCCAGGCGGCGATCGGACGGGTTCAGCCCGAGGCGCAAATCAAAGAGGCGGTCTCCATCCTGCGCGATGGCGGCATCTCCTCAATCAACTTTGACCTGATGTACGGCCTGCCCGGGCAAACCGATGACAGCCTGCGTGCGACTCTGGACACTGCCCTCGCCATGGCGCCGGAGCGGCTCGCCGTTTTCGGCTATGCGCATGTGCCGCATCTGATCGCGCGGCAGCGGCGGATCGACGGCAGCATGTTGCCCGACGCAGCGGCGCGGTTTCGCCACGCCGAACTGGCGCACGACACATTGACCGGCGCCGGATACCGGGCGGTCGGCTTCGATCATTTCGCCCGACCAGAGGACGCCCTGGCGATGGCGGCCGAGGCGGGCACGCTGCGGCGCAATTTCCAGGGGTTCACCGAGGATCAGGCCGCAACGCTCATCGGGCTGGGTGCCAGTGCGATCAGCGAGTTTCCCGATCGACTGCTACAGAATGAGAAGAACACCGGACGCTATCATCTGGCGATCGGTTCGGGTCGGTTTGCGACGACTCGCGGGCTGTGGCGCAGCGCGGAAGATCGGATGCGCGGCCGAGCCATCGAGGCGATCCTCGCGCGCGGCGTAGCGGAGCTGTCCGACTATCCCGAGCGCACCGCGCTGCGCTCGCGGCTGCTTCCGTTTGTTGAGCGTGGGCTGGCTCGGTGGGAGGGCGACCGGCTGGTGCTGGAGGAAGGCGCGCGGCCGTACTCGCGGGTGATCGCTGCCACGCTCGACGCCTATCGAGGACAGGAGCCCGCCCGCTTCAGCAGCGCGGTGTGACGGCGGTGCGCCTTGCGGCGAACGATCCCGGCTGCGCCACCCCACGCTGCATGGCCTGCGCCGCGCGCGAGGTCGCGGTATGTGCAAGCTTCACCGACGGCGCACTCTCCGCGCTGCATGCGATCGGACGACGACGCACGCTGCACGCAGGGCAGGTGCTGATCTGGGCCGGCGACCCCAGCAGCGTGTGCGCCAATCTGGTATCGGGCGTGCTGAAGGTCGTGCGCGAGGATCTGGATGGACGGACGCAGATCGTCGGCCTGCTCTTCCCCGGTGATTTCGTCGGCGAACTGTTCGTGGAACAGGCGAGCGAGACAGTGATCGCGCTGGTCGATGCTGACCTGTGCCTCTATTCGCGCCGCGCGCTGGAGCCCGCGCTGACCGCGCAACCGGGCGCAGAGGCGCTGTTGCTGCGGCAGGCGATGGGAACGCTGACGGAGGCGCGCCGATGGATGCTGATGCTGGGCCGGCGCCATGCACCCGAGAAGGTCGCCGCCTTCCTGCTCGATATGCATCGCCGGCTGGGCACCGGCGACCAGGTGGAGCTGCCGATGGGACGCGGCGCGGTGGGCGAAATACTCGGGCTGACGATCGAGACGGTGAGCCGACAGATGACGGCGCTGAAATCCGCCGGGCTCATAGCGCTGCCGGGTGGGCGGCAGGTACGCCTGCTCGACCCCGCCGGGTTGGCGCGCATCGCCGGTTGAGCCGCGGCGCGCGCATCCGGCTCAGGCTGCCCGTAGCGCGCGGAAGTCGTTGCCGGGCGCCAGTTCGATCCGACGATCGCAGCCGGCGACCATCGCCCGGCGATGACTGACCAGCAGCAGTCCCCGGCCGGTACGATCCAGCCGATCGGTCAGGCGGGTCGCGACCATCTGTTCGGTTACCGCATCCAGTCCCTCGCTCGGTTCGTCGAGCAGCAGCCATGGGGCCGGGCTGACATAGGCGCGGGCGAGTGCCAGGCGGCGGCGCTCGCCGCCCGATAATCGCGCGCCATTCTCTCCCACCCATGCGTCCAGCCCGCCCAGCGCGCGCACCCGACCGTCCATGGAAGCGTCGAACAGCGCATGCCACAGCGTCTCATCCGTCGCTGCGGGATCCGCCAGCAGCAGATTGTCGCGCACCGTGCCCGAGAGCAGCTCAGCATCCTGCGGCGCCCACGCGAAGTAGTGCCGCAGCCGCGCAGGGGAAATGGTCGCGGCATCTTCGCCGTCGAACGTGATCTGACCGCGCGCGAGGGGACGCAAGCCGAGCAGCGTTTCCAGCACCGTCGTCTTGCCCGCGCCGGAGGGGCCGACCAACGCGATGCGATCGCCCGGACAAAGGGTGGTGGAAAGCGGCGCCGTTAGCATGATCGTGGGTGCGCTGCTGTCGATCGGCGACGCGACGATCGCCGGGGCGCCTGCCCTCAACACGGTATCGAGCCGCGCCTCCGCCTCGCGCACGCGACCTTGTTCGATCATCGCGCGCAGCACCGGGCCAAGACCATCGAGTGTCATCGCGGCGGCCAGCGCGGCGAGCGCGGCTATCGGCGCGCCCGCCGGGGCGGCGAGCACCAGCGTGCTGCCGGTGGCGATGCCGATGCCGGTCGCGTGGAGCCATTCGAACCAGCCCGCCGCGTTTCCATGCGCACGCTGCGCCTTGCCGAGAGCGGCTGCCTCGACATTGATCCGCTCGGCGGCCCATGCCTCCAGCCCGAAGCAGCGCAGTTCGGGAGCGGCATCGACCAGCCGTGCGACTTCCTCCCGCAGCGTGCCCGCCGCCTGCTGAACGGCGCGGCCGGGCTCATCCATGCGACGCGACAGACCGGCAGCACCCAGCAGCGTCGCGCCAGCGCAGGCGGCGGTCGACAGCGCGGCAGGAAGCCCGCCCAGAATGATCAGGCACAGCCCCGCTCCGAGCGCGGCGGCCACGCCCCAGGGGGCGGACAAGCGCACGAAGCGCGTCTCGATAGCGCCCACGTCGTCAACCAGGCGCGCAGTCGCCTCGCCGGTGCCGAGCGCCAGTGACTGCTCGATCGGAGCGCTACCCAGTGCGCGGTACAGCGCGGGTCGAATGCGTGCGAGCGCGCCAAACGCGGCCTCATGGCTCGCCAGCCGCTCGCCGTAACGGGCGCCCGTGCGGACGATCGCCAGCAGGCGGATGCCGGCGGAGGGCAGCATGTAATTGAAGGCTAGCGCCGCCGCTGGCCCGGCAGCACCGGCGATGGCCGCCGCGGTGATGAACCACCCAGACAGGCCGAGGAGAACGACCGAGGCGGCGGCGACCAGCGCCGCGAACGCCGCCGCGCGGACGAGCAGGCGGCGCTGCGCCCGCCGTTCGGCGGCGATCAACTGGTCGAGGATCATTCGGTATCTCCCAGGCGGACGACATGATCGGCAATGGCGGCAAGGCGCTCGCTATGCGTGGCGATCAGCGTGGTGCGCCCACGGCAGGCCGCAGCGATGGTGGCGATCAGCGCGGTTTCACTGGCGTGGTCGAGGTGTGCGGTTGGCTCATCCAGCAGCAGTACCGGCGCCGGTTTCAGCAGGGCGCGTGCGAGGGCGATCCGCCGCCGCTCACCCCCTGAAAGCCCGCTGCCGCGCGGGTCAATGACGCTTTCCAGCCCGTTCGGCCGGCGCGCCAGCATGGGGCCGAGCCCGGCCGCCTCCACCGCGACAGCGAGCTGCTGCGGGGTGGCCGGCCGGTTCGCCAGCAGCACATTGTCGCGGATGGTGCCGGCGAGGAGCAGCGGGTGCTGGCCAGCCCAGCTCGCCAGCGGCGCGATCGTCCCGATCGAATCGAGCGGAACGCCGTCTACCAGCACCGTGCCGCTCTCCAGTGGAGCAAGGCCGAGCAGGAGGTGCAGCAGGCTCGACTTGCCACTGCCGGAAGGTCCGACGAGCGCAACGGTCTGGCCCGGCTCCACTGTGAACGAGGCGCGCGCAACGGCGGGCCGGTCACTTTCCGGATAGCGGATGGAAACACCGACAAACGCCAGCGCCGGAGGCGCCGCGACCCGGCGGGGGCGCGGCGTGGCCGATGGGGCAGGGAGTGCCATCAGCCGCTCCGCCGCCGTCTCCGCCGACTGCTTGTCGTGGTAGGCGGCCGCCAGCCGGCGCATCGGACCGTAGAATTCGGGGGCGAGCGCCAGCACGAAGAAGGCGCGGCCGAGGTCGAGCTGCTCCGGCACCGGAAAGGGCAACTGGCCGAGCAGGTTGAAGCCGCAATAGACCGCCACCATCGCGACCGACAGCGCGGCGAAGAATTCGAGCGCGGCGGAGGTGAGGAAGGCGACGCGCAGCACGCGCATCGTCCGTTTGGCCAGTTCGTCCGCTGCGCGGCCCAGTGCCGCCGCCTCCCGCTGTTCGGCCCCGAAGGCGAGCACCACCGGCAGGGCGCGCACCCGGTCGGCGAACCGGCTGGAAAGGCGGGACAGCGCCACGAACTGCCTGCGGGATTCGTCCGCTGCCGCGCCGCCAGCCAGCGCCATGGCAATGACGAACGGGATCAGCGTCGCCAGCAGGATCGCGGCCGCCACCGGGCTGGCGATCGCCGTCGCGCCAAGCACCAGCAACGGGGCCAGCACCGCGGCAAGTCGCGCCGGCAGGAAGCGCGCGACATGGCCGTCGAGCGCCTCCACCTCGTCGACGGCGGCGGTAATCCAGCCGCCCATCGTGGTCGCCGCGCCGGGCGCACGATGGAGCGCGGCGTCGATCACGCGGGCGCGAACCTGCGCCTTGGCACGCTCCGCCGCCGCCGCGCCGATCCGCGCCGCCGCCATCGCGCAAAGCCCGCGCGCGGCCCCGGAGATGGCGACCAGCAATGCCCAGGGAAGAACGGCGGCGATGCCGTGCGGGACTGCCACCACGCCCCCCGCCAGCCCGCCGGCAAAGCCGATCGCGGCCACCGTATCCAGCAACAGCACGGCGCCGGCGCGTCCTGCCCCCTTGCCGGCGGCGGCAGTGAGCCAGCGGCCGCGCGTGCGCGCCATGGTCTTGGTCGATGAGGTCGAGGTCATTCCCGGCAGGTCGGCGCGGAACAGGTCGCCGTCTTTGACCACGGTCAATGTTGCGCGTGCGCCATGGTCCTACCGCGCCCCCATCCAGGGGTCGGCTTTCCGTCCCCACGGGGGAGACATTTCAATGGACCTCGGGGTCACAGACCTGTCGCGGCTGCAATTCGCGCTGACCGCGCTGTACCACTTTCTCTTTGTGCCGCTTACCCTCGGCCTGTCGTTCATGCTCGTCATCATGGAGTCGATCTATGTGATGACGAACCGCCCAGTCTGGCGGGTGGCGACGCGCTTCTGGGGCAAGATCTTCGGCATCAATTTTGCGCTGGGTGTGGCGACCGGCCTCACCATGGAATTCCAGTTCGGCACCAACTGGTCCTACTTTTCGCATTATGTCGGCGACATCTTTGGCGCGCCGCTGGCGATCGAAGGGCTAATGGCCTTCTTCCTCGAAGCGACGATGGTCGGCATCATGTTCTTCGGCTGGGAACGGCTGTCGAAGCTGGGCCATCTGATCGTCACTTTCCTGGTGGCGCTGGGCACCAACCTGTCGGCCTTGTGGATCCTGATCGCCAACGGCTGGATGCAGAATCCGGTCGGCGCGACCTTCAATCCCGAGACGATGCGGATGGAAGTGAGCGATTTCGGCGCGGTGCTGTTCAATCCGATCGCACAGGCCAAGTTCGTCCACACCGTCAGCGCAGGCTATGTCATCGCCTCCACGCTCGTGCTGGGCGTGTCGGCCTATTATCTGTTGAAGGGCCGCTTCATCCCCGTCGCTCGCCGTTCGATGACAGTGGCGGCAGCCTTTGGCCTTGCCTCCTCGCTGTCAGTCGTCGTGCTGGGCGATGAGAGCGGCTATGCGCTGACCGATAACCAGAAGATGAAGCTCGCCGCGATCGAGGCGGTCTGGCACACTGAGCCTGGGCCCAGCGGGCTGACGCTGATCGGTTATCCCGACTCCGTTGCGCGCGAGACCCGCTACAAGGTCGAGATCCCGTGGCTGCTGGGGCTGATCGCCACCCGCAGCCTGGACGGTACTGTCGCCGGCATGTCCGAACTGGTGCTGAAGGCGCAGGATCGGATCACGTCGGGCATCGTCGCCTATGACGCCGTCGAGCGGCTCAAGACCGATCCCACCAATGCCGAGCAGCGCGCCCGGTTCGAGGCGCACAAGCGCGACCTCGGCTATGCCCTGCTGCTGAAGCGGCATCTGGACGATCCGCGTACCGCCACGCCGGCGCAGATCGAGGCTGCGGCCTGGGACACGGTGCCTGACGTCGGGCTGATGTTCTGGAGCTTCCGCGTCATGGCGCTGATTGGCTTTGCCATGATTGCACTGTTCGGTGCGGCGTTCGTCCTGTGCTCGCTACGTCTGCATCTGCACAGCCGCTGGTTCCTGAAGCTTGCGGTGGCCGCCATACCCTTGCCGTGGATTGCGGCGGAGATGGGCTGGGTCGTCGCGGAGCTAGGCCGCCAGCCATGGGCGATCGAGGGCGTCCTGCCGACCTTCCTGGCGCATAGTACGCTGACACGTGGCGCCTTGTGGACCACGATTGCGGGCTTCACCGCGCTGTATGGCGCGCTGGCAGTGATTGAGGTGCGCCTGGTCCTCGCCGCGATCAAGCACGGCCCGGACGAGCGTGAGCCGGATCAGCCCGCACCGGGGGCAATCCCCGCCGTGCCCCTTACCGCCTGAACGAAAGGATCGAACCATGTTCGACTATGAGACGCTGCGCGTCATCTGGTGGGCGCTGATGGGCGTGCTGCTTATCGGTTTCGCGCTGACCGACGGGTATGATCTTGGGGTAGCGGCGCTGCTACCCTGGGTCGCCAAGACCGATGCCGAGCGGCGCATGGTCATCAACAGCGTCGGCCCCACCTGGGAGGGGAACCAAGTGTGGTTCATTCTGGGTGGCGGTGCGATCTTCGCGGCGTGGCCGCATGTCTATGCCGTCAGTTTCTCAGGCTTCTACCTGGCGATGTTCGTGGTGCTGTCGGCGCTGATCCTGCGCCCGGTCGGGTTCAAATATCGGTCCAAGCGGCCCGACCCCGCATGGCGGACGCGCTGGGACTGGGCGCTGTTCGTCGGCGGCTTCGTGCCCGCGCTGGTGTTTGGTGTGGCGGTAGGCAACGTCCTTCAGGGCGCCCCCTTCCGCATCGATAGCGACCTGCGTTCTTTCTACGAGGGCAGCTTCCTTGACCTGTTCACCCCCTTCACGCTGCTGTGCGGCCTGCTGTCGCTCGCGATGTTGGTGCTGCATGGCGCGGCGTGGCTGGCGATCAAGGTCGAGCGCGGCGCGGTGCACGACCGTGCGCGAGCCATCGGCAGCATCGCGGCGATCGCCACCATCCTGCTGTTCGCCGCCGGCTACGCCTTCGTCGCTTATGGCAATGTCGGCTATCGCATCACCAGCGTGGTCGATCCGTTTGGGCCGTCCAATCCGCTGCGCACCACCGCCGAGCAGGTGTCCGGCGGCTGGCTGACCAACTTTGCGCTTTATCCCTGGATGGTGGCAGCGCCGCTGATGGGCTTTGCCGGCGCGGCGCTGGCATTTGTCGGCATTCGCCGCGGGGCAGAGGCGCTGGCGTTCGCGGGGTCTTCCTCCGCCGCGCTCGGGATCATCGCCACCGTCGGCTGTTCGATGTTCCCGTTCATCCTGCCGTCCAGCATCGACGCGCATTCCAGCCTGACGGTGTGGAACGCGTCGTCGACGCAGCGGACGCTGGGCATCATGCTGTTCGTGACAGCCGTCTTCCTGCCGATCGTGCTCGCCTACACCGCCTGGGCATACAAGGTGATGTTCGGCCGGGTGACGACGGAAGACGTTCGCACCAACCCCGACTTCTACTGACAGGAGGCTGATATCATGTGGTATTTCACCTGGGTCCTCGGCCTCGGCCTCGCGGTGGGCTTTGGCATCCTCAACGGCATCTGGCATGAATTCCATCTGCCGATCGAGGATGACGAAGAGGCGCCGGCGCGCCGTTAAGTGCGAAAAGACGGACCGACGCGCTGCAACCGCGTCGGCCTGTTTTGCATGTGGGGCAGGGGCGACAGCGGGGCGCCGCCGATCTATAGCGCCGGCCATGCTCTCCAGGGACATTTGCGCGGATTGCGCCGTGCGCGATCAGGCGCTGTGCGGTAGCCTCGACGACGAGGAACTCGTCGCGCTCAATTCGATTGGGCAGCGCCGCCGCGTGCCGCGCGGATCGACCGTCGTCTGGGCGGGCGACGAGAGCGTCATCTGTGCCAATCTATTGTCCGGCGTGTTGAAGCTCGTTGCCTCGACCGCAGACGGGCGCGAGCAGATCGTCGGCCTGCTCTATGCGGCCGATTTCGTTGGCCATCCCTATGCCGATCAGGCCGATTTCACGGTCACCGCGCTGACCGATGCCGAATTGTGCGTTTTTCCGCGGCTCGCCTTCGAGCGGGTGCTGGAGGATCATGCGCGGATGGAGCATCTGCTGCTTCAGCGCACGCTGCGCGCCCTGAACGAGGCGCGCGGGCGGATGTTGACGCTGGCGCGCAAGTCGGCGGAGGAGAAGATCGCGGGCTTCCTGCTCGACATGGCTTCTCGCGCCGGCACGACCGGCTGCCGCGCCACGCCCGGTGGGCCGCTCACCTTTGACCTGCCGCTGACGCGTGGGCAGATCGCCGACGTGCTGGGGCTGACGATCGAGACGGTTAGCCGTCAGATGACGAAGTTGAAGATCGCGGGCGTGATCGCGCTGCCGGGCGGCCGGGGAATCACCATCGCCGACCAGGGTGCACTCGAACAGCGCGCCCAGGCGGCCTGACGAGCGACGGTTAACGGGCGGCGCGGTCTAAGCCGCGCGCCTGCTTAGTGCGTCGACCAGCAACGCCCGGCCGTCCGGGGTGAGGCGATGATGCGCCACTGCCAGGATTGCGAGTTGTTCCAGCTCGATCGAGGATCGGCAGCCGGTGAAGAAGCAACGCAGCATATAGCCCAGCACATGTGGATCGGTATGCTGGTCGCCGTCACCGGGCCGAAGCGCGCCGAGAAGCTCTTGCGCATAGCCGGCGTTGGCCGACCGTCGTGCATCGATCAGCCGAAGCAGCGCGACGGGGAGATCGTCGGTGGCGATCGATCGTAGCAGCGTGGCGAGCGCCCATTCGTCGGCCTGGCTCGCGGCGGTCACTCGCTCCAGCCCCGCGCACAGACGCGCGGCGGTGGCTTCATCGGGCCGGGCGGGGAGGGCGTCGGCGCATTTCTCCAGCGCATCGCACAGCGCCGCGACGCTCGCATGATCAGCGACGATGCGCATCAGGTCCACCTCCTGCACGACCTGCCATCCGCGCGAGAACGCGACCACAAGCCCGGCAGAGCGATCATGCCTCATCACGCGCAAAACTCCTTCTCGGCGCACCTTATCGAGCGCGAAGGAACAGGCATTGACGGCGATCAAACGATCCGGCGGGGCATAACGCAGCCGTCGGTGCGATGACCGCTGATGATGTGGAGGTGATTGGCGGGGATGCCGTCGGACGGGAGCCGACCTGACACGGGCCGGCTTTGCAGCTTCTCTCTCGATCGGAAGCTTGCTCCGGGCTTGTCGCCCGAGCGCGCGATCGGGGCCGGAGAGAGAAGAGGAAAGGGCCACCAAAAAGGAAACGGGGCAGGCAGGCCCTTCAGCCCGGCACTGCCCCGTCCATCGTCACTCGGTTGCCCGGCGCGTTACTGACAGTATGTGACGGTGGATACCGTAAACATTGTCTCGAAATGCGCGTATTTCCTCATTAAATCGTTGAAACCATGCTCTCAGTAGAGATCTTTCGTAAACATTCGGCCCTGGCCCTGGGTTCGGCACGGTACAGTGTTTACGTAACTCGGACGTCTCGTTAGGCCGGACTCTGGCTTGCTAAGTCGCGTGGCATAGAAGTGCTATTCATCGCAGCGCTCGTTCAAGCTCGAAGTTCACTTCGAGCTTGAACGAGCGCAACCGCCGGAGGCGGCAGCTACACTCCGACCCTGGGCCGGGCTGAGTTGCTTAGCGTTGCCGTAGGAACGCTGAGCCGCCAAGCTCGTCCATATGGCCGAAAGGATCGCCACGAAGCCCGAGAGCTCAGGTGGAGACTTGCCAAAGCGGCGTGAAGCCGAGCGACATGCAGGCGCGCTGGTATCAGTGCTGCTTCGGCAGCCCGGCTTCACTTACCGAAAGCCCCGTACCGGGATGCTCTCCACGGAAAGCCGCCGGTCCGCTCCCGTACCTAGAACCGCCGCGCTGATTGTGAGAAGTGCTAGGTCTGCAAAGCGCCCAATTTCAGTCGTTCGGCCGGCCGACGCTTAATCCCGAAAGCCGCCGTTCATCTATTAAAAATCGAGCCGGCGTGCTGTGTTCTTGCTGAAAGAACTAAGAGAAAGCAGGCAGAATCGCCCTCGCGGCATGCGGAAGAACATCTGCGCGTCCTGACCCTTACCAATACGGCGTCCCACGTGTCACCTATGAGGCAGCGATCTCAGATACGCGGCGACCGCGCGATACGCCGGCAGTGACGTCGGGTCGTTCAGATTGTTGGCGGCGTTCGGCATCGACGCGAACCTGACGAGCACCATGTCGGTGTCGAAGTCGACATAGATCGTCTGGCCATAGACGCCGCGTGCAGCGATGATCTTGCCGTTGCCCGGATAGATCCACCACAGGCCGGTGTAGCTACCACCAATGAGCGCTGGATATTCCGTTCCGAACTTCTTCGGATCGCCCCCAGCCCGGAGCGCCTGCACCGCCGCGGCGGGGAACAGCCGCTCGCCGTTGATCACCCCCTCGTTCAGCACGAGGAGCCCGATCCGGCCGACATCGCGCAATCCCGCACTAAGCCCGCCGCCGGCAAACGGCGTGCCATAGGCGTCCACCGTCATATAGGCGTCCTGCTCCGCGCCCATCCGCCGCCACAGCCGGTCGGACGCAAGGTTCGCTACGGATTTGCCGCTAACGCGCGAAATGATCCAGCCGAGCATGTCAGCATTCGGCGTCTTGTAGTGAAAGGCCTCGCCGTTCTTCCCCTCCGGCTTGATCTGTTCCAGAAACTCGAAATAGCCGTTCGGCCCCTTGTATCCGGCGGGCTTTGGCAGGGGGCTGGTGGCAGCGGCATATTTCCATACCCCTGCGTTGGGATCGGCGTAATCCTCCGAGTAATCCAGCCCGGTCGTCATGTTCATCACTTCGCGCACCGTCGCGGTGCCGAAGGCGCTCTTTGCCACTTCCGGCACGTAGCGGGTCACCAGTGCATTCGGATCGAGCTTACCCTCCGCGACCAGGATTTCCGCCAACAGCCCGGTCATGGACTTGGTCATCGACATGGCGGCATGCTTGCCGTCCGGCTCCAGGCAGCCGGAATACCACTCATAGACAACCCGCCCCTTGTGGAAGATCAACATGCCATCGGTGTAGTTGACGCCAAGCGATTGCTCCCATGTCATCGGCTTGTTCGAATTGAGCGGGGTGAACGCCAGCGCGTTGATCGTCTTTGCCGTTCGTGCAAGCTCCGCCGGCGGCAGATACGTCAGCGGAATGGCGTCTTTCAGGCCACGGTTGATCTCCACCGTCGGCAGCAGCTGGCGAATGTGGCAGACCGACCAGCGCAGCTTGGGAAAGCTGAAGTAATCGGATTGCGGCTGCATGATCAGCTTGTCCTTGGGCGGGGGAAATCCCTGCATCCAGCCCATCACGCGCGGGTCGGATGCCGCCGCCGACAAAGGCGCCTTCTGCGAGCCACCACCGAGCGAGGTCGTCTGTTCCTGAGCGGCCACGGCGGTGCCGAGCATCAATGAAAAAGTGAAGGCGGCAAGCGGACGCGACGCCCTAATAATTGACCACGACATTGAAGAATTCTCCTGTCCAAGTCGGTGCCTTCCCCGGGACGCCGCCATTATTCCGGCACCCGGGAAGGAAGCGCTTATCCCTGCAGTCAGGAATACCTGCTGGTTGAAGATACGGTGCTATTCGGGGAACAGATCATCGAAGAGATGGTGTTTCGTCACCCCAGCGATCAAGTTCAACCCGCGGGGATTGAGATCGGGCGGGTTGCCTGACCGAACTCGATCAGACCGGCCAGCTTGTCCGCAGGACATGCGCATAGCGGAGGGTGAGGGCGTCCTTGGTTCAGGGCGGAGGGTTGGACATGTCGAGCACGGTCGTTCTCCACCTAGCACTCCCGGCGTGGTGCCCGCATTGACAACGGTCACCTTCGGCTACGCTCATCACACTACTCCTGCCTCGAACCCGCAAGAATAGGTAGATCAACCGACCGCGCCCATGCGCTGCGGTTCCGACGTCTGCGGGCCGAGGTGGCGAAAGCCCCAAGCTGCCGGTCTAGGAGCAGATGACAGCGAAGATAGCTGGGGCTCGCGAGTTATCCCGCTCCCGCCAAGCCCTGCATCTGGCGCGGCGGCTCATCGTTCGCCCGACTGTTTTCGGGCGGGTTAGGGGCTGACGGCCTACAGCGCGCCGGAGCACTCGCGACCGCATCAGCAAAGCGATCTAGGACGAGGACTGGAGAGCAGACAAGAAGCGCTTATCGCTTATTCCAGCCGCGTCAGCTCGCGTTGCACGGCGCGAGATCGGTATGGTTCAGCTATCGGCGACGCAGGAAGTTCAGTCGGAACGACCCTTCGGGCGGCGTCCGCTTCCCTCCACAATCATTGTGAAAGCCGCCACTCATCCATTGCGCTCAAGGCGCGCTGTGAGCAGCTGAGCCTAGTAGGGGGCGAGAACGGTTTAGGTTCGGCGCGGATCGCTCCGTTAACGCGATCCCTTACTACCTCCGTCTTCTTCTCTGCCTTGGCGCGCGCCGCCACGTTCACCTTCTGGCTGTGATCAACGACATTTGAAACGGGCAGCGCGCGGGCATTCACTTCACCGTGCATCGGCCCGCCCGATGAACCAGTGGAGTTAAGCAACGTTGGTGCCTGCTGCCGCAACGATGTGAACTCATGGGGTGGGCACATGAACGACCCTATTCCGGCAAAATCGGCAGCCGAAGCTCGTGGAGCTTTGTTCCACTATCTTGTCCTCGCGACGATAGTGGGGGTGGTGACCGGCACCATCGGATCGTTGTTCCACCTCTCGCTCAATTCGCTTCAGCAATGGCCAATGCTGCTTCGGTCGCAGCTGGGTGGCTTCCTGCTGGTGACGACAGCTGCGCTCCTCACGATGATCGCGACGGTCACAGCAGTGGCGTTGGTCCGCCATCTCGCGCCGGAAGCCGGTGGCAGCGGCGTTCAGGAAGTGGAAGGGGCGATGGCTGGGCTCCGGCAAGTGCATGGGGCAAGGGTGCTGCCGGTCAAGTTCTTCGGCGGAATCGCCGCGATCGGTGGGGGCCTAGTGCTGGGGCGCGAAGGGCCAACGATCCATATCGGCGCATCGATCGCGTCCATGCTTGCGGGGCGATTCAGACTGGACGCGACCGGGCAAAGTGGCCTGCTCGCATCTGGAGCGGCGGCTGGCCTTGCCTGTGCCTTCAATGCACCCGTTGCCGGGGTTCTGTTCGTGATCGAGGAGACGAGGCGCCAGTTTCCCTATCGATTTGACACCTACATGGCGGTTATCCTGGCGGCGTTGTTGGCGACAGTCATGACCCAGCTGATCGGCGGCACAGGTGCAGATCTCTCCATGCCGGCAACCGAGATGCCGCTCAGCACCCTTCCGCTATTCGTCCTGCTCGGATGCTTGCTGGGCGGGATCGGCGTTCTGCTCAACGCCGGCATTCTCCGTGCCCTTGCCCTGGCGGGCGCGTTGGGAAAGAGAGCACCATATCTCTACCCCGCTGCGGTCGGACTGACGGTCGGCGTGCTGCTGGCGCTGATGCCGGACGCAGTGACCGGCGGAGAGGCATTAATCCCTGAGTGGGCCCGCGCGAACCCCGGCACATTCGCGCTGCTGGTGTTGTCGGCAATCCGCTTCTGCACCACAATTGCTAGCTATTCGGTCGGCGCGCCCGGTGGTATCTTCGCGCCCATCCTATCTCTGGCGGCCTGCATCGGACTGGCTTTTGCCGGGGCGGTTCACATGATCGTTCCATCAGGCACTCCAGTTTCCAGCGCATTTGCCATCGCTGCGATGGGCGGGCTGTTCACCGCTTCAGTCCGCTCGCCGATGGTCGGGGTGGTGCTGACACTAGAGCTGACCGGCGCCTACGCAGTCACGCTGCCGCTCGTTGCCACCTGCTTGTCCGCCAGCCTAGTGGCGCGCGGGCTGGGAGGCAGGCCAATCTACGAACAGCTACTCGACCGCACCCTCACGCAGGCCGGCGCCAACCAGCCGCACCGAGGCGTAAAGAAGGCATGACGCGCTCCTGCGCGCGCTCTTGGCCCTAAAGGGCTCCCTGAAAGACGAAGGTGAAGCGATACGGTTTTCAGCTTGGCCTGTGGCTTCTAGCGGGTCGGTGCGGCAGTCGCTTCCATCAGCGGACTCGCTGATGGAAGCAGCTGATGAACGTGGCGGCGAGCGCGATGGCAGGGAAAGAAGGCTGTGGGGCAGCGGTCTTGGCGGGTGGTGGCGGGTAAATCTAAAAGCGTCGGGCCGCGCGAGCTTCATGAACGTATCCCGCATAGCCGCTAAAGTTCCGCATCGGCGCGGGACCTGACAGACGCTGTAATGGCCCCGGGGTCGCAGCTTTCCCTTGCTAAGCAGTAGGCAATGACGATCGCGCCTCTTGATCAATGGCGAAATGGTTGCGGAATGCCCATCCTCATGCCGCTTTTGTGGCGATAGCATTTCAAGTGGAAGGAAAGCGGCACTCACATGAAGACGTGAGTTGGCCTTGCTAGGTGAACCGCATCGTTGAAGAGGCTCAACCCTCCCACCAGCCTCCAAAGAGAACAATAGGGGGATTTAGGAGCGCGTATTTCAGAAAGGTTATCTGTAATCATACGTAAAGTCACGAATCGACGAGTATCATATGCTCGTTGAGAAGTATTCGACGATTAAGCTTAACGAACAGCGCACTGCGTTGATGAACATACTGCCTAACGCCGAATTTCTCCTCCTAGCGCGCGGAGTCATCCTTTGTCGTACTACATTGATCGTCGCTGGGAACCTCTCTCCTCTCCTGTCGAATCATCGAAGCACGAGATCGGCGGGGCACAATCGCTGAACTCTTTCCCACACCAAGGAAGGTCGATGAAGACTATCTTCAGGGGGTGTCTGGCGGCGTTGGCTTGCGCTTTCACCGTACCGGCCGAGGCTCAGCTGAGCGGACAGCCAGCAGCCAAGCCGACGCCGGCGTCGACCGAGCCGGCGGGTGCCGATATCGTGGTCTTTGGTCGCGGGGAGGCGAAGATCGGCGTTGCCCATGCCGCCAGCGAGGGGACTGTGGCTGGTGCGGACCTGCTGGTGAGGCCGCTGCTGCGCGTCTCGGAACTGCTTGAAGCAGTGCCCGGCATGGTGGCCGCGCAGCATTCCGGCAGCGGCAAGGCCAACCAGTACTTTCTGCGCGGCTTCAACCTGGATCACGGGTCGGACTTCACCACCTACATCGATGGCGTGCAGATGAACCTGAGGACCCATGGCCACGGTCAGGGCTATCTCGACCTCAACGGCCTGATCCCGGAGATCATTGCGCGGGAGGATTTCCGCAAAGGGCCGTACCGCGCCGATGGCGGCGACTTCGCGCTGGCCGGCGCGGCCTATATGACGACGATCGAGAGCTTCGATGCCCCGTGGGTGTCGCTGGAAGGCGGTTCCTATGGCTATGCTCGGCTGGCGGCGGGCGGGACGACCGACGGGCTTGGCGCGGGCAAGCTGACGCTCGCCGGCCAAGCGAAAATCTATGACGGGCCGTGGCAGGAGCCAGAGCATCTTCGCCACGCGTCCGGCTTTGCCAAATATGTCGCGCCACTTGGCGAGGGAACGATCGAAGCGTCGCTCAATGCCTATCACGCGACATGGCGTCCAACTGAGCAGATCCCCGAGCGAGTCATCGGATCGCCGATCTGCCCCGATGTCTTCTGTTCGCCCGATCCGTCCGCACGCGGGCGCACCACACGGCTGGTCGGCAATATCGCGTTCCGCCAGACGGACTGGCGCGCGAACATCTATGGCCAGTTCTACGACTGGGCGATGACGTCCAACCCGACCTATACCGACCCGGACGGGACCAGCGCGCAGATCCGCCAATTCGACCGGCGATGGATCATCGGTGGTCGCGGCGAGAAGCACTGGACGGTGTCCCAGGCGCTGACGCTCACGCTCGGCACAGAGGCGCGATATGATCATATCGGTAATGTCGGTGTGTCGCGCACGAGTGAGCGCCGGTTTCTGTTCTCGCTCGGCCGGTACCATGTCGAGGAAGCGTCGGCCGCGCTTTATGGCGAGGCGACGTGGGAGCCGCTGGCTGGCCTTCGGCTGATCGGCGGCCTGCGCGGTGATTATTACCATTATTCCGTCCGTGCACGCGACGAGGCCGCAGCGCAGGCCGGCACGGGGAATGGGCATGATTCCATCCTCTCCCCCAAGGCCTCGGTCGCCTATTCGCTGACGCCGAACCTGGAATTGTACGGCAATTGGGGGCGGGGTTTTCACTCCAACGACGTTCGCGGCGCGGTGAATATCGAAACGCCCGTGCCGGTGCTGGTGCGCGGCGAGGGCAAGGAAGTGGGCGCGCGCTGGCAATTGTCCTCGCTGACGGTGACCGCCACGTATTGGTGGCTGGACGTGGACAGCGAGCTGCGCTTCGTCGGCGATTCTAACGCCGTCGAGCCGACCGGCGCGAGCAAGCGGCGCGGCTATGAACTGATTGCGTTCTGGCGGCCGCTGCGCTGGCTGGCGATTGACGGCAACTACACGGCCAGCCGCTCACGGTATGACAATGGCGACCGGATCCCCAATGCGTTCGAGGATGCGGCGTCTGCCGGCATCGCTCTTGTGCTTGACCCATGGGAGGCCAGCCTGCGTCTACGCCATCTTGGGCCCTATCCGCTGATCGAGGACAATAGCGTCAGAGATGGCGGAAGCACCGTGTTCAACTTTCGCGCGGCGCGGAAGATCGGACGGTTCCAGGTCTATGGCGAGCTGCTCAACATCCTGAACAGCCGGGACAAGGACATAGTCTATTTCTACGAGTCCTATATCCCATCGTTTGACCAAGACGGGCCGGTTGAAGGCCGCCTGAGCCGTGTGGTCGAACCGCGTACGCTGCGTCTGGGTGTTCGCGCCGAGTTCTGATTATGCGCGCTCCGCAGCGTGAGACAGGAAGCAGGGCAATCATGATGCTTCGCCCTCCAGTCAGGAGCAGTTTCGTTCTTGCATGCGCGATCCAGGAATGAAGCTGGCCGCATGACGCTCTCCCGCGAGGGGTAGTCGGAGGGGGTGCTTGGCTTCGAGACGCAACAGTCAATTCTCAATGAATTTGTCGCTATTTCTCGGCATTAGTGAAGTTGCGTATTTAGCGCGTGGTTCACCCCTCCTAGAAAAAAAAGACGCCACCAGCAGCTTTGGCGGGAGTGGGTTCGCTCCGTGCGAGATCGGGCTGGCGACGCAACATTGTGGCGTTGCTCAAGCGAATGATCGCGATCGATGCAGAGCTGCCAGTTTCGACTCGAAACAACGGAGATAGCGCGATGCCGTCACCCTCAGAAACCCGGCATATCTACGAAACCGGTACGCAATTGATGCCGGCGATCCATAAAGAGCGGGATTGGCCCTATGAGGTCCCGCACACGCTTTACGAATCCTATATCTGGCCGACACATGATGTCGGCGGACAGCCATGCCCTCCTCAAATATTCGAAGAGAAAGAGGATGAGGAGTGGGAGAACAACGTCTACATCACCTGCGAGGTATTAGGATTCAGGGGCATGTGGAACGCCGAAGAACGGCGCCGCCGCTATGCCAATGATATCGGCATGACGCTTTACTATGGCTTTCCTTACAATGCGCGCTGGATCTGGGGCGCAGCGAAGATGCTGGTCGACAAGAACTACATTTCGCTGCTCGAGCTGCAGGAGAAGATTGCTGAGGTTCGGGAGCGGCTGGGCGTCAACGCCGCCCGCGACGGACACGCTAGGTCAAACGTGAGCGCGGGCGCTCACGTCAACATTACCACCCATAACGGAAACCCCGGTCGGGCCCGGACCGGCGGGCGTCCCGACTACGGACCAAAGCCGCCATGGGAGCCCACGGGTGAGACCCTGCCGGGCCGCTTCAAAGTGGGCGACAAGGTACGCGTGAAGGATTTGCCGGCGATCTTCTACACCCGGACACAGATGTATGCCCGGAACATGACGGGCACGATCGCTGCTCTGACTTATCCGGACCTTGTTCCCGCCGACGAGGCTTGGGACCGCTACGATCAGCCACAGCAGCAATATTACATCGTCCGCTTTCCACAGAAGGAGCTTTGGGCGGAATATCCGTTCGAAAACGACACGCTTCAAAGCGAATATCCGGACATGTGGCTCGAGCCCGTCGAGTAACTGAAGACTTAGCCCTAGTCATAGGAGCAGGATATGGCGACGACACACAATCATGGCGACCACGACCATTCGCACGACGATGGTCACGACCATCCGGGAGCCGCCCCGATGGTTGATGAGATTTCCGACTTCGAAGTTCTGGAGCTAGCCGTTCGTGAACTGGCCATCGAGAAAGGCCTGTTCACTGCCGAAGATCACCGCGTTTTTTCCGAATGGAACGATGCAAGATCGCCGGCCGCAGGTTCGCGCATGGTCGCAAAGGCCTGGCTGGACCCCGAATACAAGGCCCGGGTTTTTTCCGACCCGCTGAATGCCAGCAAGGAAGTGGGCGTCGACTGGGCCGAGCCGAGCGGCTTTGGCACCACCAGCGACTATATGCACCTGACCGTGTTGGAAAACACGCCGACGCTGCATCACGTCATCGTCTGCACGCTGTGCTCCTGCTATCCACGTCCCCTGCTGGGCCACTCGCCCTATTGGTACCGCGCGCCCAATTACCGCCGCAGGATCGTTCGCTGGCCACGCCAGGTGCTGGCGGAGTTCGGATTGGTCATTCCGTCCGAAGTCGAGGTGCGGGTGGAAGATTCCAACGCGAAGAGCCGCTTCATGGTCCTGCCCGTGCGGCCCGAGGGCACGGAGGGCTGGTCGGAGGATCAACTCGCCGAAATCGTCACGCGCGACTGCATGATCGGCATTGCTCAACCGAAGCCCGGCAGGACATCGGACGGGCCCAGGCCGATCCATAAGGCCAGCCGGCCGGTGCATAGCGGCGGCAGGCCGGCGGAGGCAGCGCGATGAGTGGGGCGAGCGGCGCCGCTCACGGTCACGGCGAGGGGCAGCACGTTGACCTGAGGCCTGTCGAGTTGCTCGAGGCGCTTCAGGACGAGGATCAAACCTGGGACCGGCTGGCGGCGCGTTGGTCGGTGACCAACCCGGAACCGCCATGGAAGGTCTGCCTCGATGCGACCTGCGACGCTCTGTCGGCGGTCGGCGCGCTAGATTCGCTTGAGCGCCGTCACGCTGAGGACGAGCTGGAGACGGTGTACAGCGAGATCCCCAACCCCGAACGCCAGCTGCTCTCACTCGCGCACATCATGCTCAGTCGAGGTCTGGTGACCGAGGAAGAACTCGCCCGCCAAATTCGCACCGTCCGGGACCGGCTCGAAGCCGTGTAGGACCCAAAGAGGTAGACTTATCATGGCAAACTATCGCTCTCACGCTATACGTGCCGCCTGTGCAGCGTCTCTCTTTCTGGCGGGCACCCCGGCATTCGCCCATCACCCGACAGGCGGTCAGACTCCGATGACATTCGGGGACGGCCTGCTTTCCGGTCTGGGGCACCCGGTGATTGGTATTGACCACTTCGCCTTCGTCGTCGCCGTCGGTATTGCAGCCGCCTTGGCTGGCCGCCTGTGGCCGCTGGCGGTCTCCTTCGTCGTCGGAGCCGTTGGGGGATGCCTGGTGCATGTCGCCGGCATCAACTTGCCCGTCGCCGAACTGGTCATCGCTGCGACTGTGTTGCTGCTCGGCGCAATCATCGCCACCAATCGCCAGCTTCCCGCTATCATGCTCGGCACGCTCTTTGCGGGCGCAGGGCTGTTTCATGGGTGGGCGTACGGCGGGTCGATCCTAGGCGCGCAGGAGATGCCGCTCGTCGCCTATCTCACTGGCTTCACCCTTATCCAATTGGCCATCGCCCTGTTCGCTGGTCTCGTAACCCGCTGGGTGATGGTCAGCCACCCTGCTCGCCAAATGAATGTGCGCCTAGCGGGCGGCGTGGTGGCTGGCATGGGGCTGGCGCTGTTCGTCGGACAAATCGAAGGCGTGCTGTTTCCGGGCGTGCTGTGACCGCCGGCGACGCAGGCCGAATGCGCGTTAGTTGATCTGACCCTTCATCGTTACGGCAATGAACCTGAGGTCCATCGCCGTAACGATGATCTCACCGTGATTTGGCGCCGAGGACGTAGGGCAGAAGATGCCCCGGCTCATCGGACGGCGCGGAAAAAACAGGAGAAGCACCGTGGCAAAGTTCGAAAATCGATTGGCTTGTGTGATCAAATCCGACGGCACGATCGCGCGTGGCTATATGATCGACAAGTGCGAAAAGAAGGGCGACAACGAATATCTGATCAGCTGGAAGATCCCGCTGCAGGGCGAGGCCAAGACTAACTTCGCGGGCACGATCGGCAGCGCGATGGAAGAGGAAGTCCAACCCGGCTTCATAACCGTTGGACTGACGCAAGATCCAAGTCAGATGCAGGTGCATACATTTGACGTGAGCGGTAAGCCCGCGGCCCGGTCATTTCACATCGCATGCTTCAGAGACGAGTAGGTCGATGACGAATGCGGCCTCTGCCGTTGCTTCGACTATAATCCGGTTCGAAGCTGGAGCGCCTTGCTGAGGTTGGCGGGATGGGCCTTGGGCGTGGAATAGCCGAGCGCAGAGAGCGGGCGAGGCTGGTTGCGTTTGTCGACCGATCTGGCGCTCAACGATTGCAGGTGACGGCTGCGCGCCGGTTTACCCCCTCTCTGCTAAGGCACCCGTTCCGGCATGGGCCGGCAGGCATCACCCGCACCAGCGCTCGAAAGCAAGAGCAGAGGAGGCCACCGGATGGATGACGTTCTCCTACGCGTCGTGATTTTCATAGTGGTTGGGTTGATATCGGGCTTCTTCGCGGGCTTGTTCGGTATCGGCGGAGGCACCATCCGCATGCCGATCTTCATCTACCTGTTCCCCTGGCTCGGCGTTGCCCATCCGGTGATGATGCATGTAGCAACCGCGACCTCAATGGCACTCGTCATACCGAGCGCCATCAGTTCGAGCCGCAAGCACTACAAGCTCGGCGATTTAGATGTGGGATTTTTCAAGACCTGGGCCGTCGGCCTTCTTGTCGGCGTTGTGATCGGATCGATCCTGCTGCCATTCGGGTCGACCGAGATTTTGCAGGCCCTGTTTTCGATCTATATCGTCCTGGTAGGTCTCTACATCGCGTTCAATCACGGGCGCTTTTTTTTCGGCCAGCGGCCGCCAGAGGGCGCAAAGATGGTCGGCCTCTCTTCGGTCGTCGGCTTAATCGCTGCGATGACCGGCACCAGCGGCGGCACGCTAACAACACCGATCCTCTCGGCCTTCAATATGCGTCTGGAACGCGCGCTCGCGATTTCTGCCGCGACCGGTCTGATCACCGGCACGGCGGCCTCAATCGGAGCCATCATCAGCGGTTGGAATGCCAAGGAGCTTCCGTCTTACTCACTCGGCTATGTCGACGTTATCATATTCCTGGTGATGGTTCCGACAGTCATGGTTGCCGCGCCGATCGGCGTGAGTGCCAGCCACAAGATGAACGAGCGAACCTTGCAGTTTACCTATGCGCTGCTGCTAATTGTCATCGGCATTGATCTTTTGCGGCGCCTCATCTGATCAGGACGGCGGATTAGCCACAGAAGATACACAACTGTTTGAGATCGGTAAAAAAACATCCCAGCCCGCAAAGAGTAGGAAAGATCCGCAGTTCATAGAATCCGTTACGCGACCATAGTCCGGCCTCGGAATCGAAGATGTAAAAGTTGGAGGAAGCGCTGATGAGAGGAATTGAACCGGGCGATACCGCCTTTCTGCTAGGCTGCACGGCGCTGGTCCTCATGATGACGCCCGCGCTGGCGCTGTTC
>NZ_JAQZBC010000013.1 GCF_029239295.1 Sphingomonas sp. | reverse complement strand
GATGATCTGCTCCTCGCTGAACCTGGTCTTCTTCACGTCCGTCTCCTCACGAAGGCGGACTCTAGCTCAAACTGGCAGAGTTTCAGGGGAGCACGTCAATAGGCTCCTAGATAGAGAGCTAAATAGATTCTTGTCCTCTGAGATGGTCCGTAATTTGTGTCTTCAAGCTGTAGCGACACCCACCGGGGATGAGAGTTCGAACGTCCGTGGCGTTCCGCAAGGGTTGAGCATTTCTGGAGCGCTATCGAGCCTATACATGATCAGGTTCGACGAAGCCCAGGTACATAGAAATCCGTCCTATTGCCGGTACGTCGACGACATACTTCTGATATGCGATACTGCAAAAGCCGATGATGAACTCAAAAGGATATCGCGCGCTCTAAAAAGCCGTGGTCTAATTGTACATCCGAAGGGAAGCTCCGGAAAGACAGAGATAAAGCCTGTATCTCAGGGGATTGACTTTCTAGGATATCACATCTCAGTTGAGAAGGTGTCGGTTAGAAAATCATCTTACCGCAAGATGTTCATTAATCTGTCAAAGGTAATAACGGACTATAAGTATCGCGGAGACTGGACAAGAACGCTCTTTCGTCTCAACCTGAAGATAACGGGTTGTATCGTGGACAAAAAGCGGCGTGGCTGGATGATGTTCTTCTCTTACACCGAAAATATGGCGCAGTTGGCGCATCTCGACAAGTTCGTGAGAAATAGGTTGAATTCGGTAGGATTTACGGAAGACAAGATTTCTTTGGTAAAGAGATTCCTAAAATCATATCGTGAAACACGGTTCAATCTATCCGATACAAAGTACATCCCGAACTTCGACAATTTCGACTCTGCTGACAAGGTGGCGGCGATCACCGCACTGTCAGGTCGTCCTCAAGAAGTGGTTGCTGCTTGGGAGGCGGCTTCGATCGACGCCGAATTCAGCAAGCTTATCTCTCGTGAAGTGCATGATCTTGAGCAAGACGTAGGTAGTGCGTCCTAGCGAATTTGCTCGGGCTGTCGTGTTACCGTCGCCGCACCTACAGCACCACCGCCTCCTGCGGCTCGATGGACCCCGGCTCAAGGCCACGATGACGGGCGGGCGTCACGCACAGCCAGCCCCTCCACCAGCTTCGCTGGTCCCCCTCCCCGAGCAGGCTCGGGGAGGAAGTACGGATCACTCCGCCGCCTCGGCCTGACGCTTCCCCAGCAACGGCGCCAGATACTTGCCCGTGAAACTCCGCGGTTCCGCTGCCACCACTTCCGGCGTACCTTCGGCGACGATCTCGCCGCCCTTGACGCCGCCTTCTGGCCCGAGGTCCAGCACCCAGTCGGCGGTCTTGATGACGTCCAGATTGTGCTCGATCACCACCACGGTGTTGCCCTGTTCGACGAGGGCGTGGAGCACTTCGAGAAGCTTTCGCACGTCCTCGAAATGCAGACCGGTGGTCGGCTCGTCGAGGATGTAGAGCGTGTTGCCGGTGGCGCGACGGGCGAGTTCCTTGGCGAGCTTCACACGCTGCGCCTCGCCGCCGGAGAGCGTCGTCGCCTGCTGGCCGACCTTGACGTAGCCCAGGCCCACCTCGACCAGCATCGCCATCTTGTCCCGGATCGGGGGCACGGCCTTGAAGAACTCCGCCGCGTCCTCGACCGTCATGTCGAGCACGTCGGCGATCGAATGGCCCTTGAACTTCACCTCCAGCGTCTCGCGATTGTAGCGCGCGCCGTGACACACGTCGCAGGTGACGTAGACGTCGGGGAGGAAGTGCATCTCGATCTTGAGCAGGCCGTCGCCCTGGCACGCCTCGCACCGGCCGCCCTTGACGTTGAACGAGAAGCGGCCGGGCTTGTAGCCGCGCGCCAGGCTTTCGGGGAGGCCGGCGAACCAGTCGCGGATCTGCGTGAAGGCGCCGGTGTACGTTGCCGGGTTCGAGCGCGGGGTGCGGCCGATCGGCGACTGATCGATGTCGATCACCTTGTCGAGATGCTGGAGCCCGGTGACCTTGTCGTGCTTGCCCGCCAGGATGCGCGCGCCGTTGAGCTGGCGTGCGGCGGCGGCGTAGAGCGTGTCGATCGTGAAGCTGGACTTGCCCGAGCCCGAGACGCCGGTGATGCAGGTGAAGGTGCCGAGCGGGATCGACGCGGTGACGCCGGTCAGATTGTTGGCGGTGGCGTTGTGCACCGTCAGCTTCTTGCCGTTGCCCTTGCGGCGCTTGGCGGGCACGGGGACTTCGCGCGTGCCATTGAGGTAATCGGCGGTGACCGAGCCCTTCGATTTCAGCAACTGCTTGAGCGTGCCCTGCGCGACGATCTGCCCGCCGTGGACGCCGGCGCCCGGCCCCATGTCGATCACATAGTCGGCGGTGCGGATCGCATCCTCGTCATGCTCGACGACGAGAACGGTGTTGCCGAGATCGCGCAGGCGGCGGAGCGTGGCGAGCAGCATGTCATTGTCGCGCTGATGCAGGCCGATCGAGGGCTCGTCGAGGACGTAAAGGACGCCGGAGAGGCCGCTGCCGATCTGCGAGGCGAGGCGGATGCGCTGGCTCTCGCCGCCCGACAGCGTGCCCGACGTGCGATCGAGGTTGAGATAATCGAGGCCGACGTTGTTGAGGAAGCCGAGCCGCTCGACGATCTCCTTCAGGATGCGCTCCGCAATGGCGCGCTGCTGGTCGTTGAGGTGGCTGGGCAGATCGGTGAAGAAGGCGAGCGCGTCGACCACCGAGAGGTGGGTGGCGTGGCTGATGTCCTGCATCGCGATCTTGACCGCCAGCGCCTCGGGCTTGAGGCGGGCGCCGTGGCAGACCTCGCACGGCTGGGACGACTGGTACTTGCCCAGTTCTTCCTTCATCCACGCGCTCTCGGTCTGAAGCATGCGGCGGTTGAGGTTGCCGATGACGCCTTCGAACGGCTTGCTGACGTCGTAGCTCTTCTTGCCGTCGATGAAGGTGAGGGTGACCGGCTTTCCCTTGGTGCCGTGGAGGATGACGCTCTGCACCTCGGGCGAGAGATCCGCCCAGGGGGTGTCGAGGCTGAAATCATAGGCGCGGGCGAGGGAGCCGAGCACCTGCATGTAATAGGGCGAGGGCGGGTTCGACTTCGCCCAGGGGACGACGGCGCCCTTCTTGATGGTGAGCGCGTGGTTGGGGACGACGAGATCCTCGTCGAAGATCAGCTTTTCGCCCAGGCCATCGCACGCCGGGCAGGCGCCCTGGGGGGCGTTGAAGGAGAACAGGCGTGGCTCGATCTCGGCGATGGTGAAGCCGCTGACCGGGCAGGCGAACTTTTCGGAAAAGACGATGCGGTTGGCGGGGACGCCGGCGTTCTTCATCGCGCCGCCGGACGCGGCCTCATCCTCGCGGCCGGGCACGACGCCGTCGGCGAGATCGACATAGGCGAGGCCGTCGGCGAGCTTCAGCGCGGTTTCGAAACTGTCGGCGAGGCGGGTGGCGATGTCGGCGTTCACCGCGAGGCGATCGACCACGACCTCGATGTCATGCTTGTACTTCTTGTCGAGCGCGGGCGCGTCCTCGATCTCGTGGATCTCGCCGTCGATCCGCACGCGGGTGAAGCCGGCCTTCTGCCATTCGGCCATTTCCTTGCGATACTCGCCCTTGCGGCCGCGCACGACGGGGGCGAGCAGGTAGAGCCGCGTGCCTTCGGGCAGCGCCATGACACGATCGACCATCTGGCTGACCGTTTGCGCCGCAATCGGCTCCCCGGTGACAGGGCTGTACGGGATGCCGACACGCGCCCAGAGCAGGCGCATGTAATCGTAGATCTCAGTCACCGTCGCGACGGTGGAGCGGGGATTGCGGCTGGTGGTCTTCTGCTCGATCGAGATGGCGGGGGAGAGCCCCTCGATATGATCGACGTCCGGCTTCTGCATCAGTTCTAGGAACTGGCGCGCGTAGGCGGAGAGCGACTCGACGTAGCGGCGCTGACCCTCGGCATAGATGGTGTCGAAGGCGAGGCTCGACTTGCCGGAGCCGGAGAGGCCGGTGATCACCGTCAGCGTATCCCGGGGGATATCGACGCTTACGTCCTTGAGATTGTGCTCGCGCGCGCCGCGGACGGAGATGTGAGTCAGCATGCGTCTAGTTCTACTTCCGTTCCGGTCGGGGGGATAGACCCGCGATGTAGGAACTGGGCTCTGGGGATGCCAGCGGGTGACGGAATTGATCATCGTTGCCCGTGCGCGTGCGCTTCCCGCTGCCTCGCCAACCGATGCGCGCCCCGGGCTCAACGTTCTCCCAGAGCGAACGACGACGAGGGCGAAGCCGGCACAAAAAAAGGGGGCCGGCATCGCCGACCCCCCAGAAGTGCAATCCGATCGTTGGATCAGAAGCGTGCGCGGAAGCCCGCATAGAAGAAGCGGCCGCGGTTGTCGTAGATGCCCGAGCCGGTGGTGATGCCGGTCAGACCGTACGGCGGCTTGACGTCGCCAACGTTGTTGACGCCGAAATCGAGCGTGAAGTTGTCTTCAACGTCGAGGCCGAAGCGGATGTCGTTGTACACAACCGACGGATACTTGCGGATCGTCGCATAATCCGGGTTCTGCGGCGGCTGGCCGTTCACGCTGTTATAGTCTTCGAACGTGTTCAGGTACATGCCATCGATCCAGCGGATCGTGTGGCCGAGCGTGAAATTGCCGAAGCGAAGGTCGGTGAACGCAATCACCTGATCCTTCGGGTAGCTGAGTTCGCTGGTCAGAACGTTCTTGAAGTCCGGACGCGACGGATCGGTGAACTGGTCCAGCTGGATCAGGTGAGTCCAGACCGCCTTGAAGTTCGCCCGCATGAAGCCGAAGTCACGGTTATAGGCGACCTGCGTGTCGATGCCGCGCGTCTTGAAGCGGGCATAGTTCTGCGGAAGATCCTGGAACGATCCCTCGATAACCCGGAACGCCTCTTCGCCGTTCGGACCACCACCGGCACCAGCGCGAGTGAACAGATCACAGAACTGGTTGTTGAGGTTAGGTGCGTCGTAGCACGCGTTCAAGGCCTGCTGGACCGACGGCGACGTGATCACGTTGTTGACCGTGATGTCGTAGTAATCGACCGACAGCGACAGACCCCGCACGAAGCGCGGCGAGAAGACACCGCCCAGCGTCAGCGAGTTGGACGTTTCCGCCTCAAGCTGACGGTTGCCACCGCTCTGGATTTCCAGCGACGAGGTGTAGACGAAGTCATAACCTGCCGGACGCCCGGCCGCTTCACAGTTCGCGGGGCGCGTTGCCGAACCAGTGTTGATGTTGCGCGCCGAGCACGGATCGCTCGGTGCTGGTGTGTAGTTCTGACCGAGCGGCGAATACTGCTCACCCAGATACGGCGAACGCACCGACCGCGAGTAACCGCCACGCAGCAACAGGTCGTCGATCGGACGCCAGGTTGCGTTGCCGTTCCACGCCACAACGGTGCCGACCGAACCGCTGTAATCCGCAACGCGGGCCGCACCCGAGATCGTCAGTTCCTTGAACAGGAACACGTCCTTCAGAAGCGGGATCGACAATTCGCCGAACGCTTCCTTCACTTCGAACGCAGGCGCGCGGAAGCTCGGGATTGCGTTGTAGAAGTTGTAGCCCGCCTGGGTCAGCGGATCGAGGTCATAGGTCAGCGTTTCGCGGCGATATTCGCCACCCACCGAGAAGCCGACAGGGCCGCCCGGGAGTTCGAACAGCTGGCTGGAATCGCCCGAGACGAAGCCGTTGACGACGAGCTGCGTCGACTTGCCCGACGCTTCGGTCGGCGACAGGATGTAGTTGCGCGCGGCCTGGCTGACCGAGCCCTCGCCGAACGGGTTCAGCGGAACACACGCTGCGATATCGGCAGCGAGCTGTGCCGGGTTTCCACCCAGGTCGCTGCCGGCATAGGCGCCGTCAACCTGCGCACGGCAGACGATCTGACCAGCGGCGTTGCGCGTCGTGTCCAGTGCCAGCAGGTAACGCTGGGTGTTCACGTTGCCGGAGATCAGGTTGTTTTCGCGGTGCTCACCGTAGTTCACCGACAACTCGTAGTTCCAGTCGTCGTTGAAATCGCCGCGGACACCACCGACGATGCGGAACGTCTCACGCTCGATCTGCTCGTCGCGGATGCCGAGGTCCAGCCAGTTGCGACGCAGGCTGAAACGATAGGTACCGGCATCGACCTGCGCCAGCGCTGCTGCCTGGTTGGCGGCGGCCGAGGCGCCGCTGAACGCCGCGCCCGAGTTCGGGTTCACGCCCGAATTGATCGAGTTGCGAAGCTGTGCAGCGATCGTCGCACGGGCAGACGCGTTCAGATACGGGTTGTCGAGGCGGATGCCTTCGCGGTTGACCCTGCTGCTTCCAGCGTTCGAGTAGGACCGGTCGGTGAAGCCCGCGATCGCTACGCCGTCGGCAAGCGTCTGACCCTGCGAGAAGAACGGGCCGCTCTGCGAGCCGCGCGCTTCGGTGCGAACGTACTTGGCTTCGAAGAAGGGCACGAAACCCTCCGACACTTCGAAATGGCCGAGCGCGTTGAAGACATAACGCTTCAGGTCGGGCGACAGTGCGGTCAGGCGACCCTCGCGGCTCGTCGTGCCGTTGCCGCCGATGTAATTGCCGTTCGGGCCCAGGCCGACGCGCTCGCCGGTCTGCGGCGTCAGGTTGCCGTCGCGGTCGAACAGATAGCCGCAGGTGAAGGCGGTGCCCACGGCGTCGACGCCGCAACCCGGGTTGGCACCCTGACGGAAGCCGAGCTGGCCACCCAGCGAGATCGTGGCGCCGCGCAGGTCACGATAGAAAACGCGATCTGGAGCATTGTCAAACGCCGCGCCGGTGTCCGTGTCGACAACGATGAAGGCGTCGTTCTGACGCAGGTTCGGACGGCCCGAGGCGTAATAGTCGCTCTGATGCGCGAATTCCGCGTTGAACGCGATATTGCCGCGGCCATCGGCGAAGTTCTTGCCGGCGACGATCGAGAGGTACTGGTTACCCGCATCGCCATAATCGCTGATGCCGGTCTGACCGCGAAGCGCGATACCGTCGTAATCGCGCTTCAGCCGGAAGTTGACCACGCCCGCGATCGCGTCCGAACCGTAGACTGCCGACGAAGCACCGCCGGTGACGACTTCGACGTTCTCGATCAGGTCGGTCGGCATCGCGTTGATGTCGACGGCGTTGCCGTTGTTGATGATGTCGGCCGACACATGGCGGCGGCCATTGACCAGAACCAGCGTACGAGCGCGACCCAGCGAGCGCAGGTCGAGGAAGTTCACACCACGAACGCCGAGACCCGAGGTGGAGTTCTGCGAACCGAGCGACGAGCGGAACTGCGGAAGCTGGTTCAAGGCGTCGCCGACCGCGACGCGACCGGTCGAGAAAATCTGCTGCGAATCAAACGTCGTGATCGGCGTCGGCGCATCGTCGTTGGGACGACGGATACGCGAACCCGTGACGACAATCGCTTCACCGGACTGATCAGCTTCCTGCTCGCCGGTGGCGGCACCAACAGTCGACGCGTCGCCGGACTGCGGCTCGCTCTGCGCCAGGGCGATGCCCGGCATCATAACGGCGGCGGTCGCCAGCGCAGTCGCTGACAACCAGTGGAAAGTACGCATCGACAAAACCCTCTTTTATTTCCCTGAACGTGGGGCGGCCGGAAAACTCGTTTTGGCGCCCGGCCGCAACCGCGCGGTGCACAGAAACGGAAATTTTGGAGCTCTCGTGACAAAACTGTCACATAATGGGGCGATTTGGTGTCGTCGAAGGTCGCTCTGCCGTTGCAATCAGGGGATCAGCCAGGATCGGGTCGTCCAAGCTACTGCATCGCAGCTGACCGGCGTGAGCCTCCGGTATTGATCGTATCGTTGAGTGAAACGGGAAAGGGGTCGCTTCGCAGCCCCTTTTCGTTGCGCTCAGCCCTCAACCCCGTCGAGGCGGGCGAGCAGGCGTCCGAGGCGGCCGCGTTTGTAGGCGAGGGCCTGATAGACATAGAGGCTGGCGGCGGCCCAGCGGGTGTAGAGCCAGGGCTGGTTCAACCGTTTTGCCAGATAGGCTGTGCGGTGGCTCCAGCGCGCAATCGCGGCGCGCAGGCGATAGATGGCGCGGCGGCGTGGCGGATGGCCGCCGGCACGCGGCGCGACCCGCTTTACCGCGGTCACCCGGCGCTTCTGCCATGTCAGGCGATAGGCGAGGCCCTCGCGGCGCTGGCGAAAGCCCGCGGCCTGCGTGTCGGCGATGAAGTCGGCGTCCACCGCGGTGAGATCGAGGCGGCCGTCGGTGATCGCAGAGGCGATGCGACCGGCGATCTCGGGCGAGCGGACGATCACCACATTGGTGCCACGACCATCGGACGAATAGGGCTCTACCCAGGCATCGCCGAATGACACGTCCGCGCATTCCGCGACCACATCATCGCAGGCGTCACAGGCGGAATTCTGGAAGAAACCAGCACCCCAGTCGCCGTCGGCGAGGTGGAACCAGTCCTGCCAGCGGGCGGTGCCGTCGTTGAGCGTCAGATGAGCGGTGTACCAGTTCGCGGGGCGATCAGGATCCTTGCGGCGATATTCGACGGCGCGCACTTCCTCGCGTTCCACCCCGAGCTGCCAGGCAAAGCTGTCGACGAACTGCGCGCTTTTCATATGGCCGCAGAACAGGCCGAGCAGGTGCGTGATGCGTTCGTTCAGGACTGGATCCTGCTCGCGCAACAGGCTGACCGCCTTGATGAAGCAGGGAACGCCGACGATGGCGTATCGGCCGGGCGTGGCGCGGATCTCAGCCAGCACTTCGGCCAGATCGACCGGATAATAGCGCGAGCGCGCGCCCTCCAGGATCTGATCCGGGGTGCGTGAGATGCGGTAATGGAACAGCCGGTCGCCGGCCGACGGAATCACATGCGCCACACCGTCGATCACGCCTGCGGCGAGGAGGTCAGCGGCGACCCAGCTGACCATGCCGCCCGAGCTGCCGCGCTCGCGGAAGGGCCGTTGATTAGCGTGGCCGACGTAATTGGCCTCGTAGCGGCCCAAGCGGTGGTCTTGATGGGGAGCGGCGGGGAAGCGAGCGAGAGCGAGCTGGTCCTCGTTGCGCGCGATGGGTGAGAAGGGACAGGTTGCGGCGAAAGCCGGGTGGGCAGCGCCATGCGCCGTTGCGTGGTCAGTGAGGGTGGCATTGCTTGGCTTGCGCTGACCGTAGCGATCCCACTCCATTCCACGCGTCGCACAGCCACCGCAGCCAATGCACAGCCCCGAGGCGACGATGTCCGAAGGGGTGAGCGCGTCAGGCGAGGGCATGATCGAGGAAGCGTGCGGAGGCGGCCCGCTGTTCGGCGAGACGATCGGCGAGCGTTGTAGGGAGAGCGCCGAGGCGATCGGCGATGTCGGCATCGCTGACGCCTTCGCTGACGAGATGATGTTCGAGCCCCAAGACGCGGGTGAGATCCTGCACCTTGTTGCGGCGATAGGGCGAAGCGGCGCAGACAAACGGGCGATTGTGGCGGATCGCGAAGACACAGCCGTGGAAGAAATTGGTCACGACTGCGCGCGCGCCGGCGAACAATGAGGCGAACTCGGCCGGATCGGCGTCGATCCTGGCCTCATCGGCGATGTCGCTCGGATAGCCGATCGCAACAAGCCGCGTGCCCGTGCGGTCCGCCCAGCGGCGCAGCTGGGCGGCGAACCAGTCGGGGAAGCTGTGGCCGTACACGATCGCATAGCTGCCGGCGCCTGTCGGCGCGGCTTCAGGAACGACACGAGGGAATTGAAGGCAGGGATCGAGAACCAGCGGCAGGCCGTCGCTTGCTGACCCGTGATGGGCTGCCAAGGGGGCGAGCAGGGCACGGCTATTCTCGTCCCGCACCGAAATCGCGTGGAAACGGCGCAGGCGGTCGAGCGAGCAATTGTCGACGCCATCCGCCGCGTCGTGATTGCCGAAGCTGGCCGCGTAGGAGACGAGGCGGTCGGTGTTGAGGCGGTTGCCGAAGAAGATCGACGCCCCCGAGAACCACGGGTGACGGAAGTTCCAGACCTCGTCACTGCCCACCACGACCGCGTCGTAGCGAGGCGACGCCGCTGGATCCTCGAGCGGGAAGGGGGGCGACAGCGGCAGCGCGTCGACCGCGGCGATCATTGCGCGCGTCTTGCGACCGAGCGCGGCAAAATGCCGTGGATCGGTCCGCGCGGGCAGGGTGGGTTGGAAGGCATTACGCGCCTCCCGCCAATCGACGCAGCGCGACCGGTGATCGAGCAGTTCTGCATCATGGCCGCGCGCGCGAAGCCCCTCCACCAGGCAGCGCGCCTGCCAATAGGAGCCGTAATTGATCGATCGGTGAAAGGTGAGGACGCCCACCTTGCGTATGGTCCGGGGACGCGACGCCATGCCGATCAGCGACCGTAGATGAGGTCGAGTACCTCCGCCGAGCGGGCGAAATGATCCGCCGCAGGATCGTAGCGGTGGCTGCGTGCGAGCTGCGTCGCCCAGGCGGCGGCAGCGCGGCCGCCCCAATCGTCTGGCCCATCGGTCAGTCGGTGAGTGGCAGTGCCGGTGAAATGATCGGCAGTGAAATCGTAGAAGCTGCCTCCGATGTTGCGGAAGCCCGCGCCTCCTTCAGTGCCATAGAAGTCGGCGGCGATCACGGCATCCTGCCCGGCGTGCAGGCGCCAGGAGCAGGTGAGGCGCACGTTCGTGCCGCCCGCCTTGAAGCTGGCGCTGGCATAATCCTCCACTGATCCCGGGTGCAGCGGCTGCCCGCCAGCGTAGAGCGCGGCCTGCGCCTCGGTCGCCTTGGGGAAGCCGAGCGCCCAGAGCGCGAGATCGACGAGGTGGACGCCCAGATCGACGACGCAGCCGCCGCCCGATTGCGCCGGATCGTAGAACCACGGCTTGTCCGGGCCGTAGGCGTTGTGGAAGGTCAGATCGATCGCGAAGACGTCGCCGAGCGTACCTTCACGGATCAGGCCGGCGATCGCCTCCATCCCGGCAGTATGGCGGTAGGACAGATCGACGCCGAGCAGGCGGTCCGCCGCGCGCGCCGCCGCGATCACCGCGTCCACCTCGGCCGCGGTGCGGCCAAGCGGTTTCTGGCAGAACACTGCCTTTCCCGCCTGAAACGCCTGGATCGACTGATCGGCGTGAAGCGCGCTGGGGGTCGCGATCACCACGCCGTCAATGTCGAGCGCGAGCATGGCGTCGAGCGAATCGACGATATGGATCGTCGGGGCGATGGTGGCCGCCTCAGCGATACATTCAGGCGAAGGGTCGCAGACGGCGACGGCATCGACGCCGCCGGTCGCGACCATGGCGGCCATGCGGTGCCGCCCGATCCAGCCGGTGCCAAGGAACCCGAGACGAGGCTTCATCGAGCAGCCCTTCAGGCGGAAGCGACGAGCTTGAGCGGCGTGGCCTGCCCCGAGCTTGCCTGCGCCGGCGCGTAGCGATCGATCATCTCGGCGCAGAAATCAGCGAACATCTGCGGATCGCGCGCCGGGCTGGTGTGATGCGGCTGAACGCCCAGATGCTCCGGCGTGAAGCAGAAGGTGACGGTGACCTCGAAATCAGCCAGCGCCTCCATCTGGCGATCGAACCAGTCGAGCGCATTGGGGCGGAAGCGATCGGCCCAGCTGAGCCCGGTGCGCAGCTTGCGCGTGCCGAGCCGCTTCAGCCAGTCCACCGCCTCGTCAAGCCGCGGATCCTCGAAATGGAACCACTGCATCAGCCCCATGTCTGCGGCGTAGCGGGCATAGGCGTCGAGTGACGGCTTGGGTGTCCCATCTTCGCGGATGAGGCCCATATAGAAGTGACGATAATAGCTGGACCCCTCCGCCTCGCGGTGACGGGTGGTCGCGCCCCATGAGTGCGGCAGATCGAACAGCGAATACCAGTAGATGTTGGGGACACGGCCGATCAGCAGCTCGGCGGTCTTCTCCACGCCGAAGACCTGCACCTCTTCCGCCCCGAAGGAGCCGACGCCCACCTCCGTCACCCAGATCGGCTTGTCGGTGACGACTTCCTCGATCTCCGCGATCTTCTTGGGCCAATCATGGATCGACCACAGGTTCCAATCGAGCGGAAAGCCATGGACGGCGATCACGTCCACCGCGTCAAGCGCGCCATGCGCGCGCATCCGGTTCACCCATTGCGGGTCGATCGGCGACATGCCGCCCAGCACGCGGGTGACGGCTGGGTTGATCGCGGCGATCGAATTGCCCGCGCGAATGACGTGATCGGCGTAGGATGACCAATCGGGATCGATTTCCGGATCCCAATGCGATTTGTTGTTCGGCTCATTCCAGATCATCGCCGCTTCGATCACGAACTTATTCCCCCCTTAGCTGGATAGACTGCTGCCGGGCCGAACTGCTCGAACGGCACCGGTGCGACCCGGCAGAAATAGACATCGCCATCGGCCTGAGCCGCGACGCTGAAGCCGGCGGCGCGCAGCATCGCCTGGCTGCCGGCGGCATTAGGTGCCCACCAATTCGTCCAGTCACCGGCGAATTTTTGTTCAATGAAGTGCATCTTGGGATAGCCGGGCGCGTCGAAATACGCCGGCTGACGATAGGTGCCCGGTTCGAAGAACGGGTGATCTTCGGGCACCTCGGCCACATCAGATGAGCCCTGTTGCAGCGTCTGGAACAGCATGGCGTCGCGGGCGACATGTTCGCGGATGAGGTCAAGCGCGAGCAGCGGGTGGCGCAAATGGTAAAGCACGCCCATGAAGATGACGAGATCGAACTTTTCGCCCAACGCCGCGACATCATAAACCGACATGTTGCGGAATTCGACGCCGGTGAAGCCAAGTGCCCCGGTCGCGAGGCGGGCCTGCGCGAGATAGCGGTCGTCGCTGTCTACACCGACGACACGTTCTGCGCCGCGCCGCTTCATTTCGACCGAGTAGAAACCGGCGTTGCAGCCGATGTCGAGCACGCTCTTGCCGGTGAGATCGGCGGGGACGATCGAGGCGAAGCGGGCAAATTTGTCCGCCGGGTAATTGCCCAGGAAATGGTCGGGCGCAGTCTCCACGCCGTTCAGATCGATGTTGTGAAACCACGGGGCGAGGGCAGCGATGCTGTCACTTAGCGAGTGATGCTGCGTCTGGTCATTGGAACGTTCGGCTACCGGCATCGCACCCCCTGGATGTCGGCCCGCAGTGTGCGGCGCCACGACAGCATTAAGCCCCTCACCCACCAAGTGGAGAGAGTCATCGTTTCGCTTAACGAACGGACTTTCAACGTGTTCCCTGTTCGCAGGGCGCGGTAAGTGATGCAGGCCCGGCGAATCTTTGATGGAACCGCGGGCGCCTCAGCAACATTCCAGGTTGTTGATGGAAGATGGCGCCCGGGAATGGATGTTGGCGATGCGCGCGGAGGATTATCCGCGTGCCTGGGCATTGTCAGCGCGTGATCTTGCGGCGCGAGACCCGGCGAAGCGCGACGACCCCGGCGTTCCCTATCATCAGCGGTGGGTGTGGGATGGCCGGCCGTTTGACGGCCGCGACGTGCTGGTTCGCTGTTATCACGGGCTGGGTGACACGCTTCAGTTTGCGCGATTTCTGCCGGCGCTGGCGGCCAGGGCGGGGGGCGTGACGGTGGAGGCGCCAGAGCGGCTGCATCCCCTGCTCAGCAGCGTGGATGCAAGGCTGTCGCTGGTGTCGTTCGACCATGCCCGTCCCCTTCCACCCGCCGAATGCGACATCGAGATCACCGAGTTGCCGTTCGCCCTGCGACGCCGGCCCGACGCGATGGCGATCCCGTATCTGCGCGCCACGCCGGCGGCAGTGCCGGGCGACGTGATCGGACTGTGCCATCAGGGCGGGGACTGGGATCCGTCGCGCTCGTTCGATCCGCGGCTGCTGGCGCCGATCGCTGAGGGTGGCCGCTGCGTCTCGCTGGTGCCCGAGCCGTCACCGCTGCCGGTGCTCAACCCCGACGGTTGTCCGTTCTCCATGGACGCTACCGCCGCGCTGGTGGCGGCGTGCGACCTCGTCATCACGGTGGATACGATGATCGCGCATCTGGCCGGGGCGCTTGGGCGGCCGACCTGGCTGCTGCTGAAGGCGGAGCCGGACTGGCGCTGGAACCCGGCGAAAATCGACACCCCCTGGTACCCGAACATGCGCCTGTTCGTGCAGCAGTCGCCCGGCGACTGGGCGGGCGTGATCGCCCGCGTCGGCCGAGCGATCGCGGCGCGCAATGCCTCCCTCACCAACAACGAAAGGTCGGATCATGGCGACGATTGCGGCACCGTCAGTTCCCGTGTCCTGGGGTGAATTGCTCGACAAGATCACGATCCTGGAGATCAAGCGCGACCGGATCACGCGCGCGGATGCACGGACGAATGTGCTACGCGAATATCGTCTGCTGCAGTCGATCGGCGCGGCGGCGCTGAACCGCGGCGGGGTGGCGGTGCTGGTCGAAGCGCTGAAGCGGGTCAATGAAGCGCTGTGGGAGATCGAGGACGCGATCCGCGAACAGGAAGCGGCGCGCGATTTTGGGCCCGAGTTCATCCGGCTGGCGCGCGCCGTCTATCAGCGCAATGACGAGCGCGCCGCGATCAAGCGCGAGATCAACCATGCGCTCGATTCAGACCTGGTTGAGGAAAAGAGCTATGCCGCGAGTATCGCCGCTTAGAGCGTTGCGACGCGGGATGCGCTAGTCTGCGTCATCCGGGCAGGGGGCGGGCAGGGGCGGGGCAGGAATGCGAACCAGGCTGAGTATTTGTCAGCGCAAACGGAAGTTCGCCAGTGTGGAGCAGGCGACAGCGTTCGCGCAGCAGCAGGAGCTGGCGCTGTTTCCCTACCGCTGCGACCGGTGCCGCATGGTTCATTTGACCAGCCGGCGGAAGGGGAAGTGGCGACCGCTTTGAAGGCGCGTGCCTGCGGCTCCCGCCTAGATCGTCTGACTGTCGGGGGCAGTGAGGATCGCGGGCTGCCCGGCAATCGCGCCGGTGCCGCGGCGCAGGCGCTTGGCGCGGTACAAAGCGTCATCCGCACCCTGCAGCAGCGTCGAGCGATCCGGATGACCGGAATCCAGCACACATGCACCGATCGTGGCGGAGACCGTGATCGCGCGATCATCCGCGGAGACGGTGTGGCGAAGCTCCGACAACAACGTCTTGATCCCCTCCGCCAGCCGCTCGCGCGCATGCGTACCGCGCAACAGAAGAACGAACTCATCCCCGCCGAGCCGGGCGGGAAGACAATCACCCAGATAGTCCACTTCGCGCAGGCGCGAGGCGATGACGCGAAGAACCTCGTCGCCTGCCGGATGGCCAAGGCGGTCGTTGACCTCCTTGAACCGGTCAAGGTCGATGATCGCGACGGCGAGCGGGGAGGATGTCCCTGCCGCGGTGGCAATCGCGGCGTCGAGCTGTTCGTTGAAGGCGCGCCGGCTGGCGAGTCCGGTCAGGTCGTCGGTCAGCGCGAACTCGCGCAGGCGGCGTTCGAACTTGTAGCGCTCGGTAATGTCCTGGACCACGCCGATCATCGCCACGACCGCGCCATCACGCCATTCGGGCTCGCCCATCGTGCGAACGCGGCGCTGCACGCCATCGGCGTTCACGAAGTCGAGCTCCAGATCCCACGGCTGGCCATGCTTCCGGCATGCGGCCAGCGCTTCTTGCAGCAGCGCGCGGTCACCCGGCGCGTAAAAGGACAGCGGCTCGATGCTCGACGTATCGACGTCGGGGGATAGATGGTGGATCGCATAGGTCTGCGCCGACCAGTGCGAACGGCCGGTCTTGAGATCGACCCGCCACGAACCAATCCGGGCCATGCGTTCGGCCTGCTGCAACAGGCGCTGCGCACGCTCGATCTCGACCAGCGCCTCCTGCCGCTCAACGGCGAGGCGCAGGCTGGTTCGGCTGGTTCGACGGGCGACAAGGACTGCCTCGATCACGCGCGCCATTCCTTCGAGCAGCGCGATCCGCTCGGACGAGGGATGCTGTGGCTTGTCATCGGCGACGCATAGTGTGCCAACCGGCATCGGCGGGCGATCCGGATCGGCGCGGATGCGCAGCGGGACGCCGGCGTAGAAGCGGATGTGCGGCGGATCAGTCACAAACGGATTGGCGACGAAACGCGGATCGTTCAGCGTGTCAGGGATGACCAGAGTCTCGTCCGCCGCCACCGTGTGCTGGCAGATCGACAAGTCGCGGGCGGTCTCCTCCCCGTCGAAGCCGCAGCGTGCCTTGAACCACTGGCGGTTCACGTCGAGCAGCGAGACGAACGCCATCGAACAGCCGAACAGATAGCGCGCACCCTGAACGACGGCGTCAAATTCTGCTTCCGGCGCCGTATCGAGCACTTCGAGAGTGCGGAGGGCGCGCAAGCGCTCTTCTTCAAGCGCGGGCGACATGCCGGAACCTTCTGTCACAATGCTTACCTAAAAGTTAATTTGCCCGGATCACCGCAAGGGTTTCTTTTCCAGTTTGCGGGCCAGCGTGCGCCGGTGCATCCCCAGCCGCCGTGCGGTTTCCGAGATGTTGAAGCCGGTTTCCGCGAGCGTTTCGTTGATCCGTTCCCATTCCAGGGTCTTGATCGACGTGCTGCGGCCCTCGATCGGGACGGCCGCATCGCCGAGGCTGGCTTTGCCGAATGCGGCCTCGATGTCGTCGGTATTCGCAGGCTTGGCGAGGTAATGGCACGCGCCCAGCTTGATAGCCTCGACCGCCGTCGCGATGCTGGCGAAGCCGGTCAGGACGACGATGAGCATCGCGGGATCGAAAGCGTGGAGCCGCGCCACACAGGCGAGGCCAGAGGCGCTGCCCAGTTTCAGATCCACCACCGCATAGCCGGGATGCCCAGCTTCAAGCACTGTTTCGACCTCAGCCGGACCGTGTGCCACCCAGACTGTATAGTCGCGCCGTTCGAAGGAGCGTTGCAGGGTGCGCGCGAAGGTCGCGTCATCCTCGACGATGAGAAGGCGGCGCTGTTCGGTCATGTTGCTGATCTAACAGGTTGGGGCTGCATTCAAAACGACGCCCCGCGCTGATCCGAGCGGCGCTGCGGCGCCAGTGGCAGAACCAGCCGAACTTCGGCGCCGCCGCCAGCGCGGTTGAGTGCCTCAAGCCGGCCGCCCAGCCGGCGCGCGACATTGTTGGCGAGGAACAGGCCGACGCCGTGCCCCGCGCCCTTGCCCGATTGATAGAGCTTGCCGAGGCTGGCCAGCTGCGCCTCGGTAAAGCCGCGGCCGCCGTCGATCACCGCAATGACGAGTTCGTCCGCCTGACGACTGGCGCGCAACGTTACGCCGCCGGGCGACGCCTCCGCAGCATTGTCGAGCAAGTTCCAGACTGCCTGGCGAAGCGCCGCACCGGCGACGACGGCAGCGTCGCCCAACGTGTCGAGATCGACGACCAGCGGCGCACTGGCAAGCGTCGGGCGCCATTCGTCGACGATGTCGGCCAGAAAGGCGCGCGCCGCGACGCTTTCCATTGCCTCGCCGCGCGGCTCACCGGCGGAATGGAGGATATCGGTGACGATCGCCTTGCAGCGCTGCACCTCGGCCTGCATGTCATCGAGCTCGGCGGCGAGTTCCGGATCCTGAGCGATCTTGGGCAAGCGGCGCCAGTCGCCGAGAATGACGGCGAGCGAGGCCAGGGGGGTGCCGAGTTCGTGCGCGGCACCGCTGGCGAAGAGGCCCATGCGAACGATGCCTTCCTCCTCCGCAGTACGCTGACGCAGGTCGGCGAGAAAGGCGTCGCGGGCGCGCAGGTTGCGGCTGATGCGGGTCACGAACATCGCCAACAGCACGCCGCTGAGCACGAAGCTGAGCCACGCGCCGAATGTCGTGAGATCACCGATCAACGGCTCCAGTTCGGGCGGATAATCAAGCGGGCGGCTGCCGACGGTCAGCCCGGCGAAGCAGATGGCGGTCAGTACCACCAACACCCATACGGACCATGTCTGCAACAGGATCGCGCCCAGCACGACCTGAAGGAGATAAAGCGACACGAACGGGTTGGATGCGCCGCCGCTGAGCGAGAGCTGAGCGGTCAGCGAGCCAACGTCGAACAGCAGCCCGAGCAGCAGCGCGACGCGCGGTACCTGCTGTCGCCGCAGCAGCGCGAAGCTGATGATATTGGCAATCGCCTGAGCCGCGATCACCAGCAGCATCGGCATCAGCGGGAGGTGAAAGCCGAGGCCGTATTCGACGAATAGAATGGTGATGAGCTGCCCGGCCACTGCGATCCAGCGCAGGTGGACCAACTGCCGCATATTTTCCGCGGTGGTGGAATCGCGCGACGATCCCGCCTGGTCCGACCGGCGGCGCGTGAGCGCGAGGATCGGTGCCTCCATCAGTGCCGCCGTTTGCCGCTGCGCAGGACCATCACAGATCCCGCCACGCTGAGCAGCGCGAGCGCGAACCACGTCACGGCATAGGACAGATGATTGTTGCGGAAGGAGATCACCGTCAGCCCGCCGACCGGAAAGCCGCCGGGGTTGGGCGTGTCATCCGCGTCGATGAAGAACGGCGCAGTTGGCCCCAGATTACGTGCCTTGGCGATGGCTGCCACGTCGCGCGAGAACCATCGCTCAGCGGCCGGATCATTGTTGCGCAGGAAGCCGCCGCCTGGCTCGGTTGCGCGCATAAGGCCGGTGATGGTCACCGAACCGGACGGAAGCGCCTCCCGCCGGGTCGCGCGATCGCGGCGGTCGTCGGGCACATAGCCGCGGTTGACGAGGATGGTGCCATCGTTCGTCTGGAGCGGGGTGAGCACCCACCAGCCGCCGCCCAGTGCGGTCAGCGCCTGAACCAGCGTTTCGCGATCATGGAGGAAGGTGCCGGTCACGCGGACGCGGCGGTAGGCGTTGTCCCGCTGCCACTCGTTCCGGGGGGGGAGGGCGGTGGGGGCGGCGCGAACCCGACCCTCCACCTTGGCGATCAGATCAAGTTTCCAAGCGCGTCGCTCGACCTGCCAGATGCCCAGGCCCGCGAAGAGAATGGCGAGCGCCAGGCACAAGGCGGCGAAAGCGACGCGCCGCATCACATGCCGATGCCGTCCATCGGCATCATGTTGGTATTGAGGTGGTACATGATCCACAGCGATCCAGCGATAACGATGGCGACGATCACCAGCGTGAACAGGAGCGTCAGCAGCGTCCAGCCACCTTCCGCCTGACGGTTCACATGCAGGAAGAAGACCGTGTGCACGATGATCTGCACGAAGGCGAGCGCGACCACGATAACGGCGGTTGTCTGTGCCGCCAGCGTGCCGGACATGACCAGCCAGAAGGGGATGGCCGTCAGCACTGCCGACAGCAGGAAGCCAATGACATAGCCGCGAGCCGAGCCATGCCCATGGCCACCATCAGGCGGAGGCCCGTCATGATGCTGATCATGCGCGTGGTCGGAGGCGTGAGCCGTTGCGGGAGGCGTGCTCATTGCAGAACTCCGAGCAGATAGACGAAGGTGAAGACGCCGATCCAGACGACATCGAGCAGGTGCCAGAACATGCTGAGGCACATCAGACGGCGGCGGTTTTCGGGGATCAGCCCCCGCTGCCCCACCTGGACGATCATGACGGCGATCCAGATCAGACCGCTGAACACGTGAAGGCCATGCGTGCCTACGAGCGTGAAGAAGGCCGACAGGAAGGCGCTGCGCATCGGCGTCGCGCCCTCGTGGATCAGCTCCGCAAACTCATAGAGCTCGATGGCAATGAACGCCGCGCCGAACAGGCCGGTGATTGCCAGCCACATCTGCGTGCCGCGAACGTTGCCGCGCTCCATCGCGATCATGGCCATGCCGCAGGTGATCGAGGAGATCAGCAGCATCGCGGTATTCAGCGCGACCAGCTTCAGATCGAAGATCTGGAACGGGGCCGGGCCGCCCGCGTAGCCGGTGCTGAGCACGCCATAGGTGGCGAAGAGCGTCGCAAAGATGAGCGCGTCGCTCATCAGATAGATCCAGAAGCCCAGCATCGTCCCGCCGGAGCTGTGATCGTGATGATCCGCCTCGGTCTGGTAGAAGATGGGGGGGGCGTCGTCAGCCCCGGCCATCTGCCGTGCATCCTCCACGGTGGGGGAATGGGTGGTCATGTCAGGCTCCCGCCAGCGCGTGCTTGCGTTCATTCTCGGCCACTTCCTCGGCCGGAATGTAATAGTCGCGGTTGTAGTTGAAGGTGTGGAAGATGCCGTAGCCGATCATCGCGACGAAGCTCGCCGCTGCCAGCCACCACATGTACCAGATCATCGCGAAGCCGAGCACCGCCGCCAGCGCCGAGAGGATCACACCCGCCGGCGTATTGCGCGGCATGTGGATCGGCTTGAAGCCGCTGGTCGGACGCTTGACGCCGCGCGCCTTCATGTCGTGCCATGCATCGAGATCGTGCACGACCGGGGTGAAGGCGAAATTGTACGCCGGCGGCGGCGAACTGGTCGCCCATTCCAGCGTACGGCCGTCCCACGGATCATCACCGACGCGCAGCTTGTCACGGTTCTTGATGCTGACCGCGATCTGGATGACGAAGGCGGCAATACCGATGGCGATGATCACCACGCCGACGGCGGCGATCATGAACAGCGGCTGCAGCGTCGCATCGTCCAGGTGACGCAGGCGACGGGTGACGCCCATCAGGCCGGCGACGTACATCGGCGTCCACGCGATCCAGTAGCCGATCACCCAGCCCCAGAAGTGGATCTTGCCCCAGAACGGATCGAGCTTGAACCCGAAGGCCTTGGGCCACCAGTAATCGATGCCGGCGAACAGGCCGAACACGACGCCGCCGATGATCACGTTGTGGAAGTGCGCGACCAGGAACAGCGAGTTGTGCAGCACGAAGTCTGCCGGCGGGATCGCGAGCATCACGCCCGTCATGCCGCCCACCACGAAGGTGAGCATGAACGCGACGACCCACTGCATCGGCAGTTCGAACCGGATCTGGCCACGGTACATGGTGAACAGCCAGTTGAAGATCTTCGCACCCGTCGGGATGGAGATGACCATCGTCGCGATGCCGAAGAAGCTGTTGACGCTGGCGCCCGAACCCATGGTGAAGAAGTGGTGCAGCCACACCAGGTAGCTCAGGATCGTGATGACGACCGTGGCATAGACCATCGACGAATAGCCGAAGAGGCGCTTGCCCGTGAAGGTCGACGTGATTTCCGAATAGATGCCGAACACCGGGAGGATGAGGACGTATACCTCTGGGTGACCCCAGATCCACACCAGGTTCCAATACATCATCGGGTTGCCGCCGAGATCATTGGTGAAGAAGTTGGTGCCGACGTAGCGGTCGAGCATGAGCATGGCGAAGGCGGCGGTGAGGACCGGGAAGATCGCCACGACCAGCACGTTGCTGCACAGCGCCGTCCAGGTGAACACCGGCAGCTTCATCATCGTCATGCCAGGCGCACGCATCTTGATCACGGTGACGACCATGTTGATGCCCGACAGCGTGGTGCCGATGCCGGCAATCTGTAGCGCCCACAGATAATAGTCAGGCCCCGGATCAGGGCTGTTCTGCAGGTTCGCGACCGGCACATAGTTCAGCCAGCCCGCACGGCTGAATTCGCCGACGAACAGCGAGACCATGACCAGCGCCGCACCGGCAGCGGTCAGCCAGAAGCTGAAATTGTTGAGGAAGGGGAAGGCCACGTCGCGCGCGCCGATCTGCAGCGGCATCACATAGTTGATGATGCCCACCACCAGCGGGATCGCGACGAAGAAGATCATGATCGTCCCGTGTGCGGTGAAGATCTGATCATAATGGTGTGCGTTGAGATACCCCTCGTTCGCGCCGAAGGACATCGCTTGCTGGGCCCGCATCATCACCGCGTCGGCGAAGCCGCGGAGCAGCATGATGATGCCCAGGATTATGTACATAATCCCGATCTTCTTGTGGTCCACGCTGGTGAACCACTCGTGCCACAGATAGCCCCAGAGCTTGTACTTGGTGATCGCCCCGACGATGCCGAGGCCGAGCACCACGACCACCGCAAAGGTGACGAGCAGGATCGGCTCGTGGATCGGGAAGGATTCTAAACTGAGGCGACCGAAGATCGTCTTCAGGACGGATTCGTTGAACATGAGGAGCTCCGGCGGCTCAGCCGCGCGCCGCGCCGGTGAGACCGGGCACGGTTGGCAGGAGAAGGAAGGACATGTCGCGATTGCGCGGCGAGTCGGGCTTGGTCGCACCAGGCGCGCCGGGCAGTGGCGGCTTGCTGAGGTGCGGTGCGGGCTCGATCTCCTCGCTATCCTTGAGGAGCGCGCCCTCCGGCTTTTCACGCGGAATGGACGTGCGGCCGGCCGGGACGCCAGCACCCGGGCGCATTTCGTGCGGCTTGGCACCGCGCAGCGCCGCGTCGCGTGCCATGATCTCGCTCATGCACGGCGTGCCCGGCGTGACGCAGCGTTCGTAGATGCGCTGGAACAGTGCCGGCTGGACGTTGGAGAAGAACATCGGCGGCACCTTCTCACTGGGCTTTTCCAGCTTCAGGTAATTGGCCGTGTCGAGCGTGTTGCCACGCGCCTTCACCTCGGCAACCCAGCGATCGAAGCCGGCATTGTCCTGCCCGAGCAGCTTGAAGCGCATGTAGGAGAAGCCGGCGCCGCTGTAATTGGCGGACATGCCCTCATACTCGCCCGGGCGATTGAGCACTGCGTGCAGCGTGCTGCGCATCCCCGGCATGGTGTACACCATGCCCGCGAGCGTCGGCGCGTAGAAGGTATTCATCATGTTGCTCGACGTCATGTCGAAGCGCACTTCGCGGTTCACCGGCAGCGCCAGTTCATTGACCGTCGCGATGCCCAGCTCCGGATAGATGAACAGCCACTTCCAATCGAGCGACACGACCTGAACCAGCATCGGCCGTTCATTCTTCGGCTTGGGCTGAGTCGCCGAGATGCGGTTCAGCGGCCGGAACGGATCGAGCAGGTGGGTGCTGGACCAGGTGATGGCGCCCAGCGCGATGATGATCAGCAGCGGCGCCGACCAGATCACCAGTTCCAGCGAGGTGCTGTGATCGAAATGGGGATCGTAGGTCGCGTCCTTGTTGCCCTTGCGATAGCGCCAGGCGAACACGACCGTCAGGATCATCACCGGAACGATGATCAGCAGCATCAGCCCGACAGATGCATAGATCAGGTTGCGCTCCTGAAGCGCGACATCGCCTGCCGGATCGAGCACGGCGCCTTGGCAGCCGGCAACGAACAGCAGGAGCGGAAGCAGGGCCAGGCGGGCGAGCCGCGGAGCCGGGGCGGGATGATCGGGCATATCCAGGCGCTCCTAGGCCGAGTCCACGGGGCGCTACATTGGACAATTTGTCCAATCCCGTCACTGGCGTCGGTTGGGCAGAGGAGTGTATTAGTGAACCCCGAGGCGGGCCAACCATTAATCGCACGGCGGATTGCCGCGGGAGCATGACGGAAATGACTGCATCGACCAACGCGCCGGATTCGGCAGCCCTGGAACGAGATGCCCGGCTGATCAATGCGCGCCAGAAGGATGTCGCACCCGGTGAGATCGCGATCGGCGTGATCATCGGCCGTACCAGCGAGTTCTTCGACTTCTTCGTCTATGCGATCGCGTCGGTGCTGGTGTTCCCGCAGCTGGTGTTCCCGTACGTCGATGCGCTGACCGGCACGCTGTATTCCTTCGCCATTTTCGCGCTGGCGTTCGTCGCTCGCCCGTTCGGCACGCTGCTGTTTATGTGGATCGACCGTATCCACGGTCGGGGGACCAAGCTGACCATTGCGCTGTTCCTGCTGGGCGGATCGACGATCTCGATCGCGCTGCTGCCCAGCTATGCGCAGGTGGGCACGCTGTCGGCCGTTCTGCTGGCGCTGTTCCGTATCGGCCAGGGCGTGGCGCTGGGCGGCGCATGGGACGGACTGCCGTCGCTGCTGTCGCTTAATGCGCCCGAGGAAAAGCGCGGCTGGTACGCGATGATCCCGCAGCTGGGCGCGCCGCTTGGCCTGCTGGTCGCCTCGTGCCTGTTCGCTTATTTCCTGGCGATCCTGTCGCCGGAGGACTTCATCAGCTGGGGCTGGCGCTATCCGTTCTTCGTGGTGCTGGCGATCAACGTCGTGGCGCTGTTCGCCCGCCTGCGACTCGTTGCCACGCCGGAGTTCGAGCGTCTGTTCGAAAGCCGCGAGCTGCAGCCGTCGCCGGCGTTCGCCACCATGTTCCGTGAGCGTCGCACGATCATCCTGGGGGCGTTTGCGCCGCTTGCCAGCTTTGCATTGTTCCACCTCGTAACCGTGTTCCCGCTGTCGTGGGTAACGGTCGAGATCGGCGAGGATCCCGTCCGCTTCCTGGGTATCGAGGCGATGGGCGCGGTAGTCTGCATCCTCGCGATCCTTGCCTCGGGCGTGGTCGCGGATCGCGTGGGCCGGCGTGCCGTGCTCGGCGTCTCGGCGGCGCTGATCGCTGTCTACAGTGGCTTTGCCCCCCGACTGCTGGATGGCGGTGAAGTGGGTGAGGCGATCTACATGATCGGCGGCTTCGCCCTGCTCGGCCTGGCGTTCGGCCAGTCGTCGGGAACGGTGAACAACAACTTCCCGCCGGAATCGCGCTACACCGGCGCTGCGATCGTCGCGAATGCCGCCTGGGTTATCGGTGCTGGTTTCGCGCCGCTGGTCGCGTTGTTCCTCGCCAGCCGTTTCGGCCTGTGGTCGGTCGGCCTGTACCTACTGTCGGGCGCTGCGTGCACGCTGGCCGCGCTGGCGATCAACAAGGACTTCGCGCGCCGCGCCGCGTGACGGCCGCTCGCCACGATCCCGAAACCAGAACGGGCGTCGACAGTGTCGGCGCCCGTTTCGCTATGGCTGGTTCGTAGGACTGTTGCTGCTGCCGTCCAGGGTATCGGCCGGCGACAGGAAGAGCGGTGCTACCGTGAGTCCATCTTCGCGCCGACGTGGCGCTCCCCGCGGGCACGCGCCAGTTCCTCCTGACGATGGCGCTCGGCAAGGCGAGCGCGCTTGGCGTCGTCCAGATCGGCGTGACAGGCCGGGCAGCTGATCCCCTCTTCATAAAGCGGGGATTGCCGTGCCTCCGGGCTTACCGGGCGCCGGCAGGCACGACAGAGGACATGGGTGCCGGGCTGAAGCTCAGGCGTCACCGCGACGCGTTCGTCAAAGACGAAGCATTCGCCCTGCCATGACACCTGATCGGCGGGTATCTTCTCGAGATAGTTCAGGATGCCGCCTTCGAGGTGGTAGACCTCCTCTATGCCCTCCCCCTTCAGAAAGGCGGTGGACTTCTCGCAGCGGATTCCACCGGTGCAGAACATCGCGACTTTTGTCTTGCCGGCAACCAGTTGGTCGCGGTTGGCCCGGAACCAGGCGGGAAAGTCACGAAAGCTGCGCGTTTCCGGGTTGATGGCGCCGGGAAAGGTGCCGATCGCCACCTCGTAATCGTTGCGCGTGTCGATGACGACAGTGTCCGGCTGGGCGATCAGATCGTCCCAGTCCTCAGGCGCGACATAAGTACCCGCGTCCGCGAGCGGATCGAGATCGGGCTGTCCCATGGTGACGATCTCTCGCTTCAGCCGGACCTTCAGGCGATGAAAGGGCGGCGTCGGCGCCTCGGCGTATTTCACCGCCAGATCGGCGCAGCCCGGAAGGGTTCGCAGATGCGCGATGACGGCCTCGATGCCAGGCGGCGGGCCGGCGATCGTGCCGTTGATGCCCTCGTGCGCCAGCAGCAGCGTTCCCTGCACATCATGCAGGCGGCAGCACGCCTCGATACCGTTGCGCAAGGCGACAGGATCGTCGAAGCGGGTGAATTGATAAAGGGCCGCGGTGCGGAAGGGGAGGGTCATGATCAGCCGGCAAGAGAAGCGGCGGGGCACTCAAGAGAGTGTTTCATAACCCCGCCGATAATCAATGGTGCGGTCGAGAAGACTCGAACTTCCACGTCCTTTCGGACACAACGACCTCAACGTTGCGCGTCTACCAGTTCCGCCACGACCGCACGTGATGTCCACCGGGCAGGCCCGGCGGCTGGCAGGAGCGGGCCACTAGCAAGGGTTGTGGGGGCTGGCAATGGGGTCTGCGCAATCAGATCGAAAAGTTATGCGGAAAAAGTGCCCGAAGGCTCCGCGCGTCCAAGCGAACGTGCGGAGACCATGCCATTATATGGCCCGGATCAGCTGTCGCCTTCGCCCACGAAGCTTAGCTCCAGCTTCTTGGAGCTGGCCGGCACATCGAGCTTGGCCGAATTGAAATCGATCGCGCTCTTGGGTGCCAGGGTCCGCTGCTGCGGGATGATCGTCCAGGTGTAGACGATCCGGTTCTGCGCATCGCGAAGGTCGGCGCGGATGTCAGGCACGCGCTGACGCTCATTGGACGGGTTCAGCACCTTGCCACTGACTGCGAACAATTCACTGCCGTTGCTGATTTCGCGGCGCTCGATCGGATTGTCGATGAGGCGGAGCGGGGTTTCCTCCGGGCCGAAGTTTAGCCCGAGCTGCGAGGCGAGCCCCGGCGCACTGGTCCACAGGATCGCGCCGACCGCGACCAGCATCAGCAGCGCGGCGAGAACCGCAGCGATTGTCCAGCGACGCGCGGGGTTGGTGCGGGGGCGCGCTGCCCGCGCCGGAGCCGGGCCGGCGCTGGCTGGCGCCACGCCCGCCATGGCGGCGGCAAATGATCCGGGCGCGGGACCCTTGACTGGGACGGCGCCAACCGGGGGCGGCGCCGCGTCGGCGGCATGCGTCGCTGCGCCGGGCTCCGGCGGCGACAGCGTCTCAGACAGGGACACGGCCGTTGACGATACCGCATCCGCCTCGGGCGACGGACCAGTCGGCTGCGGCGGGGCGGCCATCGCCTCGATCGCGCGGGCGTCGGGCTCCTGATGCCAGCTATGCCGGCAGTTGGCACAGCGCACCGTTCGACCCTCCGGGCCGATCGACGTGTCGGGCACCAGATACCGGGTGCGGCATTCGGGACATTCGAGGATCATCGCGCGACGTTACCGGCGTAAGACAGAAGGGCTGAAGCCATCGCGAATCTAAACACGCCCTGTGCCCTGCATGCAAGCGGAGGTTGAAGCGGGAGGCTGCATCGTGCGATGGCGCGTGCGGGGCATAGGTGGTTCAAGGGACGAGCAGCGCCGCAATGGCGAATATCGTGCAGTTCGAGAATGTGGGGCTGCGCTACGGGCAAGAGCCCGAAACGCTATCTGATGTCAGCTTCGCGCTGGCGCCCGGGTCATTTTATTTCCTGACCGGCGCCAGCGGCGCGGGGAAGACGTCGCTGCTGCGCCTGCTGTACCTTGCCCAGCGACCGAGCCGGGGGGTTATTCGCCTGTTCGGCGAGGATGCGGTGACGATGCCACGCGGGCGGCTGCCGGGTTTTCGACGCCGGATCGGCGTGGTTTTTCAGGACTTTCGATTGGTGCCGCACCTGTCGGCGGCGGACAATGTCGCGCTGCCGCTGCGGATCGCCGGCATGCCGGAAGCGGAGATCGCGGAGCCGGTCAGCGAGATGCTGGCCTGGGTAGGGCTGGCGGAACGGGCGGATGCGAAGCCGGAAACGCTGTCGGGCGGTGAGCAGCAGCGAGTGGCGATCGCCCGCGCGGTGATCGGCCGTCCCGAGATGCTGGTAGCGGACGAGCCGACGGGAAACGTCGACCCCGAGATGGCGGAGCGATTGCTGCTGCTGTTCGATTCGCTCAACCGGTTGGGCACCACCGTTGTGGTGGCGACACACGACCTTCACCTGATGCACCGTTTGCCCGGCGCGCAGATGATGCGGCTGGTGAAGGGCCGGCTGCAGGATCCGACCGGAACGCTGCGCCACCCACCGGCGCGCGAGATGCTATGAGCACCGGCGGCGAGCGGACCCGGCGTGTCCTGGACGAGGCGCGCGGTGTGCGGGCGATGGTGTGGATCATCGCGATCATGCTGTTCCTGACCGTGTTGGGCGCGGCGCTGGGGCTGGCGACGCGCAATGCGGCGGCCACGCTGGAGAACCAGCTGGTCGGGCGAGCCACGGTCCAGATCGTTACCGGCGATCCTGCGCGGCGCGCAGCCGAGGCGGACCGCGTGCTCGGCGCGCTGCGACGGTTGACCGAGGTGCAAGCGGCAACGCCGGTCGATCGCCGCGAGCTGGCCGCGCTGCTTCGCCCCTGGCTGGGCGAGGACGGGGCGGATCCGGATTTGCCGGTGCCGACGATGATCGATCTTGAACTGACCAGTAGCCAGCCGGCGACCTTGGCGAAGGTGCGTGCGGCGGTGGCGAAGGTCGCGCCCGCCGCACGCGTCGATGCGCATGAGGCGTGGATGGCGCCGGTGGCGGATTTCCTAGACCTGATCGTGCTGATCGCTGCCGTGCTGGTGATCCTGCTGGCGACCGCCACGGCGGCGGTGGTGGTGCTGGCGGCCCGCGCCGGGCTTGAGGCGCATCGTCACACGATCGAAGTGATGCACATGCTGGGATCGACCGACGTGCAGATTGCGCGGCTGTTCCAGCGCCGCATCGCGCGCGACGCGGCTATTGGCGCTACGATCGGCGGACTGGCGGCGATCGTGATGCTGCTGGTGATCAGCGCACAGGCTGCGGGGCTCGGATCGGAGCTGCTGGGGCAGGCTAGGCTGGGACCGGGCGGCTGGGCAACGCTCGCCCTGCTGCCGATCGGCTTCGTCCTTCTGGCGGCGCTCGCGGCGCGATTTGCGATCACCCGGACGCTGGAGCGCGTGCTGTGATCGCGCGCTTCATCGGGTTGATGGCGGTGGCCTGGGCGCTAGGCTTTGCGGTGTTCATGCTGCGCCTCGCGGAGCCGGCCGATCCGGCGCTGCGCACCGACGCCATCGTCGTGCCGACCGGCGGGCCCGGCCGGATCCCGCGTGGCTTGGCGATGATCGACGCGGGACGAGCGAAGCGGATGCTCGTGACCGGCGTCGCGACTGGACTGCGCAAGGCCGATCTGATCGCCGCCAACGGGCATGCGCGGGCGATCGCCTGCTGCGTCGACCTGGGGCGCGAGGCGGTGGACACGCGATCGAACGCGGAAGAAACCGCGCGCTGGATGCGCGAGCATGAGTATAAATCGGTCCGGCTCGTCACGTCGGACTGGCATATGGCGCGCGCGCGGATGGAGCTGGGTGCAGCGCTGGACGCGGACGTCGTCATTTACCGCGACGGCGTGCGTGCCGAACAACCGCTAGGCCGACTACTCAATGAATACAACAAGTTGATCCTGAGACGGATCGCTTTGTGGGCAGGAATTGACGGAATATGAACAGGCTGCGTACGATCCTGTACCAGATCGTTTTTTATGCAGGGTCGGTGGTGATCGTCTTGCTGGTGCCGTTCTTCGCACCGTTCGGGCAGAAGGCGCTGATCCACCATGCGCACCGCTGGGCCGAGCTCAATCGCTGGGCTGCGCGCGTGTTCCTGGGGATCACCACCCGGATCGAGGGGGAGGTGCCGGAGGGGCAGTTCCTGTTCGCAGCCAAGCACCAGTCGATGTACGAGACGACCGAGCTGCAGCTGATCCTTCATGGCCCGGCGATGGTGCTGAAGCGCGAGCTTAGCCGGATCCCGCTGTGGGGGTGGGCGACCAAGCTATATGGATCGATTGCGGTTGATCGCGAGGCATCGGCCAAGGCGCTGCGCCGGCTGATGACCGAGGGCGCGGCGCTGCGGGCGCAGGGGCGGTCGGTGATCGTCTATCCCGAGGGAACGCGGGTTACGCCAGGCACCACGCCGCCACTGCGGTCGGGCTTTGCCGGCCTGTACAAGGCGGTGAACCTGCCGGTCGTTCCGATCGCGCTAAACAGTGGGCTGGTGATGCCGAAGAAGGGAGCGAAGCGGCCGGGCGTGGTGACCATCCGTTTCGGCAAGCCGATCCCGCCGGGGCTGCCGCGCAAGGACGTCGAGCATCGCGTCTGGCAAGAAATCAACGCCCTGGAGCCGGCCGCGCAGGCCTAGCCGCCGGCCTGCTTTCGGCCCGGTTCCGGCCTGTCTGCGGCGAAGATCGGCCGCGTCAGTCGTGCTTTCGGCCAAAGTCCGCGGCGGCATCATCCTGCCCCTGATCGACGATCGAGCGGCGGATCGTGCGAGTGCGCGAAAACAGATCGAACAGCGTGTCGCCGTCGTCCCAGCGGATCGCGCGCTGCAGGTGCGACAGATCCTCGCTGAAGCGTTGCAGCATTTCGAGCACCGCTTCCTTGTTGGCCAGGAACACGTCGCGCCACATCGTTGGATCGGACGCGGCGATACGGGTGAAGTCGCGAAAGCCGCCGGCGGAGAACTTGATCACTTCCGACTGGGTGACTTCGGCCAGGTCGTTGGCCGTGCCGACGATCGTATAGGCGATCAGGTGGGGCAGGTGACTGGTGACCGCCAGCACGCGATCGTGATGATCGGGCGCCATAATCTCCACCGTGCTGCCGAGCCGGCGCCAGAATTCGACCACGCGCTCGGTCGCAGTGGGATCGCCATCGGCGAGCGGGGTGACAATGCACCAGCGCCCGCGGAAGAGCGTGGCGAAGCCAGCCTCCGGGCCGCTCTGCTCCGTGCCTGCCACGGGATGTGCGGGAACGATCGTTGCGCCGGGCAGCGCTTCGGTCAGCGCGCGGGCGACCTCCGCCTTGCAGCTGCCGACATCGCTGACGATCGCATCGGCTGGCAGATCGGCCGCCATCTCCGCCGCCGCCGCGCCCATCGCGCCGACCGGCACGCACAGGATGACGAGATCGGCATCGGTGACGGCGGCGCCGATCGTGTCGGTGACGTCGTCGACGATCCCCAGCGCGTCAGCACGGCGGCGCACGTCGGGATCGGCATCATGGCCGGCCAGCGCGACGGTGGGCATATACTGGCGTACCGCGCGCGCGACCGAGGAACCGATCAGGCCGAGGCCGACGATGGTAACGCGTGCGAACGGAAGCATCATGCCACCTTGTTCAAGCCGCCGGGGCGGCAGGGAGCGCGAGGCGCGGGGAGGGGATCATTCAGCGCCGGCGAGGGTACGGAGCGCCGCGATGACACCGCGAGTCTCATCCTCGGTACCGATCGTGATGCGCAGGCCGTGCGGGAGGCCCTGGCCGGGCAGCCAGCGGACGATATAGCCGGCGTCCATCAGCCCCTTGTACGCGGTCTCCGCCGTCAGATCGCCTTCGAACACCACCAGCACGAAGTTCGCCTGGCTGGGGATGGCGCGCAGACCGGCATTGCCGAGCTTCGCGATCTCGTCCGAGAACCACGTCCGCCACTTCGCATTATGCGCCGCGGCGTTGGCGACGAAATCGGTATCGCCCAGCGCAGCGATGGCGGCCGACTGGCCGGCGATGGTGATCGAGAAGGGCAGGCGGATGCGGTGCATCGCCTCGATCAGCGGCGCGGCACCATAGCCCCAGCCGATCCGTTCGGCCGCGAGGCCGTACATCTTGGAGAAGGTACGCGTGACCAGCACGTTGGACGCACGCTCCGCCAGGGCCATGGCGCCATCGTCGTCCGCGCCGTCGATATATTCGGCATAGGCATGGTCGAGGACGAGCAGGATGTCATCGCGCAGGCCGGCGTGCAGCCGCTCGATCTCGCTGCGCGGCGCATAGGTGCCGGTCGGATTGTTCGGATTGGCGACGAACACCATCGTGGTGCGGTCGGTGACCGCAGCCAGGATCGCATCCACGTCGGTCGCATAATCCTTGTCCGGCGCGATGACCGGGGTTGCCCCGGTCCGGCGGGTCGCGATCGGATAAACCGCGAAGCCGTAGTTGACGTAGATCACCTCATCACCCGGCCCGGCGAAGGCGCCGGCGGCGAGGTGAAGCACCTCGTCCGAGCCGTTGCCGTAGATGATGCGGGCGGGATCGAGCCCGTGCTTGGCGGCCAGTGCCTCGCGCAGGTCGGCCGCGCCGGCATCGGGGTAGCGTTCCAGGCTGGTCGCCGCGCTGGCAAAGGCTTCGCGCGCGCGCGGGCTGGTGCCGAGCGGGTTCTCGTTCGACGACAGCTTCGCGACCTTGCGCCCATCCTCGGTCGTCGAGCGACCGGGAACATAGGGCGCGATCTGCATGATCCATGGCTTGGGAGCGGGTCCGTTCATGGCGCGGGCGTGTAGCGGGCGGCGGCGCAGGTTGGCAATGTGGCGCCGGCAATTCGGCGCAAGCAGCGAGGCACCAAATGTTCGGTACACGAATGGTTTGCTTGCGCCGCGCACAATGCTAGCGCGGCCTGCATGTCCGCCGACGACCAGCGTTTCGGTCTCCAGCGCCACGTCATCCTGCCCGGCCCGCTGGCGCTAGACGGCGGGGGGCAGCTTGCGCCGGTCGAGATCGCCTATGAAACCTATGGCACGCTGTCGCCCGATGGCGGCAACGCGGTCCTGATCTGCCACGCATTGACGATGGACCAGCATGTCGCGGGAGCCAATCCGCGGACCGGCAAGCCGGGCTGGTGGACGCAGATGGTGGGACCGGGCCGGCCGGTCGACACCGATCGATTCTTCGTCGTGTGCGCCAATGTGCTGGGCAGCTGCATGGGATCGTCCGGCCCCGCGACCGTCAATCCCGCGACCGGCGCGCCATTCGCGATGAGTTTCCCGGTGATCACGATCCGCGACATGGTGCGCGCGCAGGCCATGCTGCTCGACCATCTGGGTGTGGGGCGGCTGAAGGCGGTGATCGGCGGGTCGATGGGCGGGATGCAGGCGCTGAGCTGGCCGGCGACCTTCCCCGACCGGGTCGAGGCGGCGGTGATCATCGCGTCGGCCGCGCGGCATTCGGCGCAGAACATCGCGTTCCACGAGGTGGGCCGGCAGGCGGTGATGGCCGATCCCAATTGGCGCGGCGGCGATTATTATGGCCATTCGGCGCCGGCCGCCGGGCTGGCCGTGGCGCGCATGGCGGCGCACATCACCTATCTGTCGGAGGCGGGGCTGACCGAGAAATTCGGTCGCAAGCTGCAGGCGCGCGAGGCCAAGACGTTCGGCTTCGACGCCGATTTCCAGGTCGAGAGCTACCTGCGCTACCAGGGCATTGCCTTTGTCGACCGGTTCGATGCCAATTCGTACCTCTATATCACCCGCGCGATGGACTATTTCGATCTGGCGGAGGAGCATGGCGGGCTGCTGGCCAATGCGTTTCGGCAGAGCCGCGCGCGCTTTGCGCTGATCAGTTTCGACACCGACTGGCTGTACCCGACGCGCGAATCGCGCAGCATCGTCCAGGCGCTGAACGCCGCCGGCGCGCCGGTCAGCTTCGTCGAGCTGTCGAGCCCCTATGGGCACGACGCCTTCCTGCTCGAATCGCCGGAGATGAACCGCGTGGTCGCCGGGTTCATGGGAACCGCGACATGACGCTCCGCGCCGATCTGGCCATCATCGCCGACCATGTGGCGCCGGGCAGCCGGGTGCTGGACGTCGGCTGCGGCGACGGGGCGCTGATGGCGGCCCTACGCGATGGCAAGCAGGCGGATGCGCGCGGGCTGGAACTGGAGCCGGGCAATGTGGCGGCCGCGGTCGGGCGAGGATTAAGCGTCATCCAGGGCGATGCCGATGTCGATCTTGCGAGCTATCCCGATCGAAGCTTCGACTATGCGATCCTGAGCCAGACTCTGCAGACGTGCCGCGCGCCCGACGTGGTGCTACGCCACCTGCTGCGGATCGGGCACCGTGCCTTTGTCAGCTTCCCCAATTTTGCGCATTGGCGCGTGCGGCTGTCGCTGCTGTGGGGCGGGCGGATGCCGGTCACGCGGCTGCTGCCGGAACGCTGGTACGACACACCCAATATTCATCATCTGACGGTAGATGATTTCAGAGCGCATCTGGCCGAACAAGGGGTCGCCGTGGAAGGCGCATGGTTCCTGTCGGGTGACAAGAAAACAACATCGGCCGCAGCAAACATCCTTGCCGAGCATGCGATATTCCTGCTGCGGGGAACTGAACACCCTTAATCTGTGTTGCCCAATTCAATCATGCCCAAGACCGCACTCATCATTGAAGACGAAATCTTCGTGGCGCTCGATCTGGAGCGGATTTTGACTGATGCCGGCTATGTCGTGGCGGGTATCGCGGCCGACAGCGATCAGGCGCTGGCCGCGGCGCCCGGATGCGAGATCGCCTTTGTCGACATCAACCTGCGCGATGGGCCGACCGGGCCCGATATCGCGCAGCGGATCGCGCGCGATTACGGCGTGAAGGTGGTGTTCGTCACCGCCAATCCGGCGCAGATCGGCGCCCCCTGCGACGCGCTGGGCTATGTTCGCAAGCCGTTCAGTGATCGTGCGATCCTGGCCGCCGCGGCGCTGGCCAGCGGGATGGGCGAGCCTGCCGACGACGAGGTCGTCCGGATCAGCCAGCGCGGCTGAACGAGGCGACCGGCGCTTCCATCACCAGTTCGAGGCCGGCCGGGCGCCAATCGCGCGTGACCTTGCCGCCCAGCTGACGGACCGCACTCAACTCGATCAGCTGCGTGCCGAAACCGGAGGTGACGATTGCCTGGTCGATCGCCGGGCCACCTTCCTCGCGCCAGACGATCGTCGCGGTCGCGCCATCATTGGCGATCGAAATCTGCACATGCCCGTCCATCGCCGCGAGCGCGCCATATTTGCTCGCGTTGGTGGCGAGCTCATGGAACAGCAGCGCGAGCGGCGTGGCGGCGCGATCATCCACCCTGATATCGGCACCCGTGATGGTCAGCCGCTCCCCGGGCTGCGTCTGATAGGGGGCGAACAATTGCTCCAGCAGCCCGCGCAGACTGTCCTGATGCGCGACGGGGCGCGAATGCGGACTGTGCGGGCGGACGAAGTCATGCGCCTTGCCCAGCGCGGCGATGCGCGCCCGGAGATCGGCAGCGAGCGGCGCCAGATTGGGATGCGCGCGGGCCGCGACCTGGATCAGGCCGCCGATCACCGCGAAGATATTCTTGATGCGGTGCGACAGTTCCTGGCTGATCACCTCGCGTTCTTCGAGCGCGAGCTTCTGCTCATGGATGTCGGTGCAGGTGCCGAACCAGCGCGTGATCCGCCCACCTGAATCGCGGATCGGCAGCGCGCGGCCGAGCACCCAGCGGTACGTGCCGTCGAAATGGCGCAGGCGATATTCGATCTGATACGCCTCGCCGGTCTCCAGGCTTTGCTGCCAGACCTTCCACGCACGATCCTGATCCTCGGGGTGGAACATGTCGTTCCAGCCCTCGCCATCGGTGGTGCCCGGCGGCGCGCCGGTGAATTCATACCAGCGGGCGTTGTAATAATCGTGGTAGCCGTCGGGCTGGGTCGACCAGACCATCTGCGGCATGGTGTCGGCCAGCGTGCGGAAGCGTTCCTCGCTGTCGGCCAGCGCGGCGCGCGTCTTGGCGACGGCGACGCGTTGTTCGCGCTGCTCCCGCGCGACGCGGCGCGCCTCCAGCCGCGAGATCGTTCCCGCGGCGAGGATTTCCAGCCCGCGACGCTGGAAGTCGGTGAGGGCACCGCGCGGCACCGTATCGATCACGCACACCGCGCCCAGCGGTACGCCTTCGCGCGAGACGAGCGGCGCGCCGGCATAGAAGCGGATCGAGGGATCGCCAGTGACGAGCGGATTGTCGCGGAAGCGCGGATCCTGCGTTGCGTCCGCCACCTCCATCACCGCATGGCCGTGCATCGCATGCGCGCAGAACGATTGCGACCGCGGGGTGCCATCGGCGTCGAGGCCGACGCGGGAGAGGAATAGCTGGGTTTGCTGTTCGACCAGGCTGACCAGCGCGATCGGCGTCTGGCACAGTTCGGCCGCAAACGCGGTGAGATCATCCAGCGCGCCGTCGTCACGCGCGCCGGCGAGATCGTAAAGCGCCATCACGCGCGCGCGGTCGATCTCGTCGAGTTCGGGCAGGGAGGAGAGCGTATAGGTTCCTTCCGGGGCAGTTCGGCCGGGGATCAACCATCGAGAGGGAAGGTTGATCCATGTGAATTAGAGGCAGGTCTGATGACGCGACAGGCTGGCGGTCAGGAGCAGGCCGCGCCGGGACCGTAACGCCGGCGCGGGCCGCTCTTCAGACGGGGCCCGTCAGAAATGCCGGATCAGAAGCGGCCGGCCCGCCCTTGCCCCCAGGTTAGAACGGTACGTCGTCGTCCAGATCGTCGGCGAAGCCGCCGCGCGACTGGCCGAAGCCGCCGCCACTGCCGCCACCGGCGCTGCCGCCACGAGCCGCGCCGCCGCCGCGGCCGCCACCGAAGCCGCTGCCGCCGGCAGCGCCGCCGAATTCGTCACCGCCGCCGAAATCATCGCGCGCGCCGCCGCCAGCGCCGCCGGCACCGCCGCCCGGGCCATCGAGCATGGTCAGGACGCTATTGAAGCCCTGCAGCACGATTTCCGTCGAATACCGGTCCTGGCCCTGCTGGTCCTGCCATTTGCGGGTCTGCAGCTGGCCCTCGATATAGACCTTCGAGCCCTTGCGCAGAAAGCGTTCGGCGACGTTGGCGAGCCCTTCGTTGAAGATCGCGACCGAATGCCATTCGGTCTTCTCCTTGCGCTCCCCACTGTTGCGATCCTTCCAGCTTTCGCTGGTCGCGATGCGCAGGTTCACCACCTTGCCGCCGTTCTGGAACGAGCGCGATTCGGGATCGCGACCGAGGTTGCCGACGAGAATGACCTTGTTGACGCTGCCTGCCATGAACTTCCTCAAAGACCCGCGGCGACCGCGAGCCAATATGTGATACCGGCCATGATGTAAGCGGCGGCGAACAGATAGCCAACCATGAAGAGCGGCCACTTCCACCCATTTGTCTCGCGCCGGGTGATCGCGATCGTTGACACGCACTGCGGCGCGAAGACGAACCACATCAGGAAGGCGAGCGCGGTGGGCAGCGACCAGCGTCGCTGGAGATTCTCGACGATCGTCCGTTCGCCCGCCGCATCCTCCGGATCGTCGACGGCATAGACGGTGCCGATCGCGGCCACGGCAACCTCACGCGCGGCCATGGCGGGGATCAGCGCCAGTGCGATCTCGTGATTGAAGCCGATCGGCTTGACGACCACCTCGATGCCCGAGGCGATCCGGCCGGCGATCGAATAGTCGACCTGGCTCTGCCCCTCCGGCGCCTTGGGGAAGCTGAGCAGCAGCCACAGGATGACGGTGGTCGCCGCGATGATCGTGCCCGCGCGCTTCAGGAAGAGCATCGCGCGGCTCCACAGCCCGAGCGCGATGTCGCTGAGCCGTGGCATCTGATATTTCGGCATTTCCATCATGAAGCCCGAGGACTCACCGCTCGTCACCGTACGGCGAAGGACGAGCGCGGCAACGAACGCGCCGAGGATGCCGGCGAGATAGAGGCCCAGCAGCACCAGCCCCTGAAGCCCGACGCCGGGCAGAACCTGACTGTTGGGAATGAAGGCGCCGATGATGATGGTGTACACCGGAAGGCGCGCCGAACAGGTCATCAACGGCGCAATGAGGATGGTGGTCAGCCGGTCCTTTTCATCGCTGATCGTGCGGGTGGCCATGATGCCGGGCACCGCGCAGGCGAAGCTGGACAGCAAGGGGATGAAGGCGCGTCCCGACAGGCCCACGCCGGCCATTAGGCGGTCCATGAGGAAGGCAGCACGGACCATATAGCCCGACGCCTCCAGCACGAGGATGAAGGCGAACAGGATCAGGATCTGCGGCAGGAAGACGATCACCGCGCCGACACCGGCGATGAGGCCATCGGTCAGCAGCGACTGGAACAGCCCCGCCGGCACGCCGGCGCGCACCACGCCATCAAGCCAGGCCATGCCGTCCTCGATCCAGCCGATCGGTGCTTCCGACCAGCTGAACACGGCCTGGAACATGATGAACATGAGCGCGAGCAGCACGATCGGGCCGAAGACCGGGTGGAGCGCTACCGAATCCAGCGCGTGGTTCCAGCGGCGGGTGGGCGTCTCGCTGAGCGTGGCGAGGCGCGAGAGTTCGCGCGCGCGGCGCTGGAAGGTGGCGATCGGCTGATCGGCGGTGAGATCCGGGCGCGGCAAGGCGCGGCCGGCGGCGGCGCCGTCCACCACGTCGGTCAACGCCGCGCGCAGCGTGTCGAGCCCGCGCTTCCGAACGGCCACCGTCGGGATGACGGGCACGCCCAATTCCTGCGACAGCGCCTCGGCCGACAGGGTGAGGCCGTCACGTTCGGCGAGATCGACCATGTTGAGCGCGATCACGACGGGAAGGCCGAGCGCGATCAGCTGAAGCGCAAAGCGAAGGTGAAGATCGAGGTTCGCGGCATCGACTACGACGATCAGCGCATCGGGGCGCCGCTCACCGGACTGCTTGCCGAACAGAACATCGCGCGTGACCTGTTCGTCGGGCGAGGATGGATCGAGGCTGTAGGTGCCGGGCAAGTCGACCAATTCGACCGGGCGCCCATCGTCGAGCGCAAGGCGGCCCGAGTGACGTTCCACGGTGACGCCGGGATAATTGCCGACCTTTTGCCGGGCGCCGGTCAGCGCATTGAACAGGGCGGATTTGCCGGCGTTGGGATTGCCGACGAGTGCGATCAGCGGAAGATGGCTCATGTCAGTCGACCGTGACCGTGATCGCCGCCGCGACATTGCGGCGCAGGGCGACCGTCATCCGACCGATCCGGCAGGCGACGGGGCCACGGAACAGCGTGGCGCGATGCAGCACCTCCACATGGACGCCTTCCTCGAAGCCGAATTCGCGCAGGCGGCGCGCCTCCGGGGTGGCGAGCCGATCCCAGGCGATGGCGGTCACCGTCGCGGGACGTCGAACGGGGAGTGATTCGAGCGGGAGAGGGGAGGAAGCAAGCACGCCGCCGCTGTATCGGAGATGCGAACGATTATCAATTCCGATAGCGGCAAGGACGCGGCGCGCTTGCGGCCTCAGCGGCCTGAAGCCGCGGGGCCGCGCCGCCGGATCGTCAGACGACCGGGTAGCGCAGGCGCCCGACGAAGCGGCTGAGGCTGGGGCGGTGGCTGGCGCGGCGAACGATGCCTGCCTTCGCCTTTTCGAAGCGCATGATGCCGTCGATCCGGCGGCCGAGGAAGGCGCGGGTGTCGGCCTGATCCTCGCTGTCATCATCGAGGAAGACAGTGATGGTGGCGCCATAGACGGCCAGCAGCATCGCCCGCTTCGTATAATGATTATAGTCGGTCGCCGTGTCGCCGGCGGCGCGCCACATGGTGTCGACCGAACGCCAGCCGAGCCGGCTCGCCGTCGCGAGGTTCTGCGGCATGGCGAGGATCGCGATCGCACGGCGCAGTGCCTCACGGTGGGGGGCGGTGGCCGCGAGGCGCGCCTCAACCAACGCGGTGATGCGCTGGCGGATCTTCATCGCGGCGAGCGTTTCGGGCGGAAGCGCGGCCATCATGTCCAGATCGACCGTTTCGAACCAGGCGTCGATCATCGCCACCGGGCCGCCCTCAAAGGCGAGGGCGGCGACATCGCGATCGATGTTCTCGCCGTCGGCAGCATAGTCGCGTGCGGCATCCGACCAGCCGTCAAAGGCCGCGTTTTCGGCGATCGCGGGGGCAAGACGCAGGCGGATCTCGTCGAGGGTGAGGTCTGCGGGATCAGTCGCGGGATCAGTCATAGGATGCTTATACGCCGCAATCGGCCGCGCGGTACCATTCTCTTGCGTTCTTGACGCGCGGTTGGCGGTGCTCAGGCGCTGGCAGCGGGGGCGGCCGGTGTCGGGCGCGCCGGAGCGATGCGCACCAGCACCAGCGCGATCGCGACCAGGATCGCACCCACGAGATCGGCAATGCCAAGCGTCTCGCCATAATAGAGCCAGCCGACGATCGCGGCGATGATCGGCTGGGTCAGCAGCGCGAGCCCGATGACCAGCGGGCTGAGCCGGCCGAGCGCGTAGATCATCAGCCCCTGGCCGATCACCTGGCTGAGCAGCGCGAGCGAGATCAGCGGTGTCCAGTTGGACGGCATGATCCGTTCGCCCAGCGCCAGGGCGGCGAAGAGCAGCGGCAGCATCGCCGCGGCGGAGGAAAGGCCGAGCGCGGGCAGCGGCGCCATCGTTTGCCGGGCGCGCGCCATAAGGATGAAATAGCCGGCGTACAGGATGCCAGCGAGCAGGCAGAGGAGGTCGCCGATCAGGTTCTGCGGCGCGAGCTGATAGGAGCGCCCCATCAACAGCGCGGCACCGATCGCCGCGAGCCCGAGCGCGACGCCCTGCATCCGCGTGGGCCAGGTGCGCGCGACCAGAAAACCATAGAGCGGGAAGACAAAGGTCGCCGCGTTGCCGAACAGTGTCGCATTGGCGAGCTTGGTGTGGTGGATGCCGATGTGCCAGCTGGCGAGATCGCCGGCGAACAGCACGCCCGAGCCGAGCAGGATCCAGCCGAGGCCGCGGGCGCTGGACACGATCCTGCCCCCCGTCATCATCGCGAGCGCGAGAAGCACCGGTGTTGCCAGGCTGATGCGCCAGAAGGCGGCAGCCACCGGGCCGACATCGGTCAGCCGGACGAACCACGGACCGAACGCCAGCGCCATGTTGCCGGCGAGCAGCGCGGCAAAGGCGACGGCGCTGCCGCTTTCGCGCGATACAGCTTTTCTTGTGGCCTGACCCTCGTGCATGCTGCCCCCTAATCACCTAGATCGGGCGAGTCCCGTAGCAAAGTGAAACCGAAGGGGAGATTGAATGCCGAGCCTGTTTGACCCGATCGAATTGGGGGCGATCCGCGCCGCCAATCGCGTGCTGATGGCGCCGCTGACGCGCACCCGCGCCGACGCCGACCACGTGCCGACGGAGATGATGATCGAATATTATCGCCAGCGCGCCGGCGCGGGTGTGATCATTTCCGAGGCGACCGGAATCAGCCGCCAGGGACTGGGCTGGCCCAATGCACCGGGCATCTGGAACGACGCGCAGGTCGAGGCGTGGAAGCCGATCACCGAGGCGGTGCACAAGGAAGGCGGCAAGATCGTCGCGCAATTGTGGCACCAGGGACGTCTGGCGCGTCCGGACGTGAACAAGCTGCAGCCGCTGTCGGCCTCCGCCACGCGCGCGCCGTATCCGATCCCGGACAAGAACCCCTATGGCGAAGCACGCGCCGCGACGCTGGACGAGATCAAGGAAGCGATCGAGCAATATGCCCAGGCCGCACGCAACGCGCTGGAGGCCGGCTTCGACGGCGTGCAGCTGCACGGCGCCAATGGCTATCTGATCGACCAGTTCCTGCGCGACAACACCAATTTGCGTGATGACGATTACGGCGGCTCACCGGAAAACCGCATCCGTCTCATGAAGGAAGCGGTGCAGGCGGTGATCGCGGTCGCGGGCGCCGAGCGCACCTCGATCCGCCTGTCGCCCAATGGCGAGACTCAGGGCGTCGACGACAGCAACCCGGAAGCCGTCTTCATCCCGGCGGCCAAAGTGCTCGATGAACTGGGCATCGCCTTCCTCGAGCTGCGCGAACAATCGGCGGACGGCACCTTTGGCGCGTCAGCGGTTCCCAAGCTGAGCCCGCAGATCCGCAAGGTCTTCACCCGGCCGCTCGTGCTCAACCAGGATTACACGCTGGAGAAGGCGCAGGCCGATCTGGACTCCGGGCTGGCCGATGCGATCGCGTTCGGCCGCGCGTTCATCGGCAACCCGGACCTGGTCGACCGGCTGCGCGAGGGCCTGCCGCTGACGCAGGACAACCCCAAGACGTGGTATTCGAAGGGCCCCGAGGGCTATATCGATTATCCGAGCTACAAGGCCGAAGCGGCCTGACCCGGCGCGCCGCCCTTCGTTTCGGCGGAGGGCGGCGGTCTGCCGTTGGGCGCGATGCTAGAGGTAGCGCGCCGCGGTGTCGCGGATCAGCGCGATCATGTTGGGAATACCCTGCGTCCGGTTCGAGCTGAGCTGGTTGCGCAGATCGAACGGGGCCAGCGCGCCTTCGATGTCGGCCGCGGCGATCGCCTGCGGCGACGCATCCTGCACCGTCTTCAGCACCAGCGCGATGATCCCCTTGGTAATCGCGGCGTTGCTGTCGGCGAGGAAGTGAAGCGTGCCATCATCGTTGCGGGTAGGATAGACCCAGACGGCCGCCGAACATCCGCGCACCAGCGTCGCATCGGTCTTCAGCGCGTCGGGCATCGGCTCCAGCGCGCGGCCGAGATCGATCAGCAGACGGTAGCGATCATCGGCGTCGAGGAATTCATATTCGTCGCGAAGGTCGGCTAGCTCGGGTGCGGCATCTGACATCGCGCGGTGACTAGCTGCTTGGCCGATCAGCGGCAACCGGCCGGATCAGGCGCGTGCCGACGCGCGGGGGTGGATCAAAGGTCCACCCCGGCGGCGATCGCCTCCAGCTTGCGGATCCGTTCGCGCAGGTCGGCGATCTCGATCCGGGCGCTGGTGGCCGCCTGCGGCGCGCGGGCATCGGCCTCCTGGCGCAATTGCTGCTCCTTCAGCCGAAGCCATCCGCGCCAGCCGGCAAGGCCGGCCGAGACCAGCATCGCGAGGCCCGCGAGCGCTGCGGTGGCCATGATCAGATAGAAGCCGGGGTCAGGCATGACGTTGCTCCTCCTCGAACTCAGCGGTCGCGCAGCTCTTCGATCTGACGGCTCAGATCGGTGCTGCCGTGATTGTCGGTGATGACGCGTTCCAGAACCGCGATCCGCTCCCGAAGCTGGCGGATTTCCTCGCGGCTGGCGATCGCCTCGGCGGGCAAGGCGTGATCGTCGCCGCCGCTGCGCCCGATCGCGCGGTACTTCTCCTTCTGGAGCCGGGCGAACGTCGTGATCAGAACGATCGCGATCACCATGAAGACGATTGACCAGGGCATCGCGCTACTCCTCTTGTATCTTGTCAGTTCGGCCGGTCGGCGAGGGGCGGCAGATTGCGCAGCTGTTCGATCTGGTCGGACAGCATGATGCCCTTGTCGGTGACGATCCGCTCCAGCACGCGAACCCGCTGTTCCAGCCGCTCCGTATGAGCGGCATATTGCGCCGCCTTTTCCGCCGTTTGCGCGGTGAGCGCCTCAGCCATGCGTTCCTTATGCTTCAGCCAGCGCTGGAACATGCTGCTGCCGACACCCAGGATGACGGGCAGGCCGACAACGATCATGAAAAAGGTGAGGAAAACCCAAGATTGCATGGCGTGATGCTCCTCAGTTCGCGCGGTCGCGCAGCTGCTCGATTTCCTGTGCGACCATGTGGCCGCTGTCGGTGACGATCCGTTCTACGTTCTGCAGACGATCCTTCATCGAGCCGAGTTCGGCGCGAAGCTGGCCGTTTTCCTGCGTCAGCAGCTTGACCCGCTCGATCGTTTCATCGTCGCGCTTAGGGTAGAGTGCCTGACCCCATTGGCCGTCGAGCGGATAGCCGTTGCGGATGCGCATCCAGGTCGTCGCGACCCAGCCCAGCATGGCCGCGACACCGACCGTGGCGATCACGGGCGCCAGGGCGGAGAAGAGCTGAATCTTTTCGGCGGCGGTCATGGTCTCTCCCTTTCGATTGGCGCGATGATCAGCGCAGGCGCTCGATCTCTTCGGCGAGCTGCGTGTTGCGGCTGGTGTAATGCGTCTCGATGTCGGCCAGACGACGATCCAGTTCGCGGAACTTCGAGCGGACCTCTGCCGTCGTGCGCTTCGGGTTCGAGCGCACGCCCTGCCAGAACTTGGCATCCTCGGGCGAGCCGTAGAGGTTCGCCGGGCGATCCTCCGCCATCCAGCCGATCAGCAGATAGGCAATGAGCGTCCAGGGGAAGCCACCGGCGAGGGTGAGCAGGATCATCCCGATCCGAACCCACAGCACCTCGATCCCGGTATAGTCGGCGATCCCGGCGCAAACGCCCTTCCACTTGCGATCCTGCCGGTTGAGGTAGAATTTGGTGCGGCTGTTGTCGGCCATCAGTTCCTCCGCAGGTTCCGGTCTTCGAGCCGGTAGTCGGGTTCAGAGCGGTAATCGGCGATGCCAGGGCGGAAATCGGGATTGTCGGCGGCGACGATGCGCTCCACCGTATTCACCCGATCCTCCAGCCGCTTGGCGAGCGTGTGCAGCTCATCGAGCAGCGCCTCGTCCTCGGTGGTCATGGCGCCCGGCGCCTGCTTCCACTTCGTGACATAATGCATGATCAGCCACGGCAGCCCGATGAAGAGCATGCCGACGACGAAAACGGGTACGAGCACGTCTTCCATCTCAATTATCCTTGTTCAGGCGCGCCTTGAGCGCTGCGAGCTCGGCATCGACCTTGTCCGAGGCTTTCAGTTCGGCGATTTCCTCGTCCAGGCTCTTGGGCAGCGCGCCCAGGCCAAGCGCGTCCGCGCGGCCCTCTGCTTCATCGACCTTGCGCTCCAGCATCTCGAACCGGCTGAACGCATCGTGCGTGCGTGGCCCGTTCCACATCTCGCGCAGGCGGGAGCGGTTGTTGGCGCTTTCCAGCCGGGTGGCGATGCTGTTCTGCCGGGTACGGGCCTCGCGCAGCTTGTTCTGCAGCTTGGCGATGTCCTCCTCCGAGGAGCGGAGCGTATCGTCCAGCACGGCCACTTCGGCGCGCAGCTGTTCGATCATGTCGGACGCCTTCTGGCGTTCCATCAGTGCAGCCTTGGCGAGGTCCTCACGATCCTTCGACAAGGCAAGCTCCGCCTTCTCGGTCCAGTTCGCCTCAATGTCGGAAAGCTTGGCCATGTGGCGACGCATCTCCTTGATATCGGCGATCGTCCGTGCCGCCGACGCACGCACCTCGACCAGCGTCTCCTCCATCTCCAGGATGATCATGCGGATCATCTTGGCGGGGTCTTCTGCCTTCTCGAGCAGTTCCGCCATATTGGCGGCGACGATGTCGCGGGTACGGGAAAAGATGCCCATCAACGAAACTCCTGGTGATGCCCTTTTATAGGCTTGCCGCCGGGACGAAGCGAGGGAAAGACCCGCCCCGGCGGCACCGTTCACGCGATGGCGCGAACGAGGGGGATGCCCGAACCGGCGCCGGAGCCTGCCTGTGCCGGACCGACCGCGCCAACCACCATGGTGGTGCTGAACACGATGGTGCAGGCGATGGCGGCGAAGGTGCGGCCGAGCGATGCGAAATTGGTCATGGTGTATCTCCCTACCTGATTTGTCAGACCCGACGTTGCGGGCTTGTCCAATGCATTGCAGGGGCCGTGCCAATTCGCGCGAAAGCGCTTTTTCCGCCGCCGAGAGCAATGATGCCTCAGCGACATCTTGAGCGAATCCAATCGGTTAGTCTGTGTCGCTCGGTGTCTCGGGTTGAGCGGGATGTGATTTATTACGCTCAAACACATATTGCCAAGCATTGGGAAAATGCGCCAAGGCTTAGGCGGGGCAGGGTGGAGCGACATGGTCGAACGGGCGTCACAAGTGATCGGTCAGTCGGGCGCGTTTCTCGATGCGCTGGAGCGGGCAAGCCGTGCCGCGACGCTCGACCGCCCGGTTCTGGTCATTGGTGAACGCGGCACCGGCAAGGAGCTGGTGGCGGAGCGGCTTCATCGGCTGAGCGCGCGCTGGGATCAGCCGCTGGTCGTGATGAATTGCGCGGCGCTTCCCGAGACGCTGATCGAGGCGGAACTGTTCGGCCATGAGGCCGGCGCCTTCACCGGCGCCACCAAGGCGCGAGTCGGCCGCTTCGAGGAAGCCCATGGCGGTACGTTGTTCCTAGACGAACTGGGCACCTTGTCGATGGGCGCGCAGGAGCGATTGCTGCGCGCGGTGGAATATGGCGAGGTCACCCGCATCGGGTCGTCGCGCCCGATGCGGGTCGATGTTCGCATCGTCGCGGCGACCAATGAGCATTTGCCCGACAAGGTGGAGCGCAACGAGTTTCGCGCCGACCTGCTCGATCGCCTGTCGTTCGAAGTGGTGACCTTGCCCCCGCTGCGGGCGCGCAAGAGCGACATCATCGTGCTGGCGGATCATTTCGGCCGTCGCATGGCGGCGGAACTGGGATGGGACCGCTGGCCCGGTTTCTCGCCACCGGCGCAGGAGGCGCTGCGCGACTATCGCTGGCCGGGCAATGTGCGCGAGCTGCGCAATGTAGTGGAGCGCGCCGTGTACCGCTGGACGCGGGAGGGGCCGATCGAGGCGATCGAATTCGATCCATTCGAGTCGCCCTATCGCCCGGGCGCGGCGGGCAGCGAGCCGGCCAGCCGGGCGCCGGCGACCATGCTGTTGCCGGCGCCGCCAAGCGGAATGAGCGCAGGGCAGGGACCCAGCCCGGGCGCGGGAGCGAACGAGGGCGACGAAGTGGCGGCCTGCGATGTCGGGCCGTCCGACTTCAAGAGCCGGGTGGCACTGTTCGAGCGCGAACTGCTGTCACGCGCGCTGGCGGATAACCGGTTCAACCAGCGGGCGACGGCGGATTCGCTGGGCCTGACCTATGATCAGCTTCGCCATGCGCTGCGGCGGCATGACCTGATCGGTGCAGGTGGCTGACGCGCCGTATCGCGCGATTGCACGATCGCTGATCGGAGCGGTTGCGTAACGAGCAGGCGGGAGCCATTTGGGTAGCGTCGCGTTCGATAACGCGAACCCCAGAAGGAGGAAATTCCATGGCATTCGAACTGCCGCCCCTGCCGTACGACTATGACGCGCTGGAGCCGGTCATCTCCAAGGAGACGATGACCTATCACCACGACAAGCATCATGCGGCCTATACTGCCAAGCTGAACGAGGGCGTCGCCGCCGATCCGAAGCTGGAAGGCAAGTCGATCGAGGACATCCTCGGCATGATCTCGTCATTGCCCCCGCTCGTGCGCAACAACGGCGGCGGCTATTGGAACCATGACTTCTTCTGGAAGATCATGACCAGCCCGTCCAAGAGCGGCCAGCCCACCGGCGCGCTGAAGGATGCGATCGACGCCTATGGCGGCCTCGACAAGCTGAAGGAAGATTTCAACGGCAAGGGCGCGAGTCAGTTCGGTTCGGGCTGGGCCTGGGTGATCAAGGATTCGTCGGGCGCACTGAAGGTGACGTCGACGCCGAACCAGGACAATCCGTTGATGGACGATGCCAAGGAAAAGGGCACGCCGATCTTGGGCAATGACGTGTGGGAACACGCTTATTACCTCACCTACAAGAACGACCGCCCCGGCTATCTGAAAGCTTGGTGGGACGTGGTGAACTGGGAAGAGGTTGGCCGTCGTTTCGACGCCGCCTGACAAACACGCATCTGATCTCTGATCAGATCAGGAAAGCGGGTGGATCCAGACGGATCCGCCCGCTTTTTCTTGCGCCCAGGAAGCAGTCGCGGGTGATCAAACGTGGCGCCAACCGTGGCTGACCGGGATTTACGTAGAACATCCATGTCCGGCGAAGGGCGCGACGATATCCTTCACTGCCATGTGGGCAGGGCGTTCTTCGCACCGGAATATTCCATCCTTCTTCGTGCCGGCCCCGCTTGATCATCGCTTGGCGCTGCGGCCGATCATCACGAGGAGCGCGGCGGCATGATGGCCGACGCGGGGCCTACGCAGATCGTCATCGAGGTCATCGAAACCTGCCGGAGCGGTCATGATTGTTTCGTCCCGCGGCCGCCTGGCGACGAGCAGGATATAGGCGATACGATACGGCGCGCAGATCGTTAGAGCCTGCCGGAAGGCGGCCTCTCGGCACAGCCTGCACTGCCGCGTCCACATTAGTGGGTGGATGATGGGAGCAGCTATGAGCCGCTCAACTGACTGGGTACGAAGCCCCACATCTTCGGGTACTAACCGCCGCTAAATGGCGGATCCGTGTAGCCGTGGCGGAGGCTGCCTCCGGCGTGATTCGCCCGAAAGGAGCCCTTCGCCAACGTCCATTGGCGCGTAGTCGCCCGCTCTACTGCTGGGGATTAGGGATCGGTATCCTCGCCCTGATCTGATCTGCCGTAGCACCTTGCTCGCCATGGTCTCCATAAGCCCGATCGAGGTAATGCCCGGCTAGAATGTAATGGGCGCGAACAGCAGCGGGATCACGGGCTGTCTCCGCCATCTTGAGCTCTGCCTCGGCGCGGGCATAGTAATATTCCTGATCATTATGCGGCATGACTCTCTCCTGCCGAAGAGTTACCGCGAAGCGCTCTGCCAGTTCTTTATCTGTATTAAGAGCGATCGTTTTTTGTCTTAACGCAGTTATATGCAATTGCTTGGCAAACCGCCGGCTCACGGCGTTCAGTGCGGAGCTGACATGCTCCGGCATGAGCTTGCACATCCATAATGCCGGTGGCGCCCCCGGCCGGCACCGACGTCTCATATGTTAGGCGCCATGTTTGCGGATATGTTAAAGAGTGAAATCGCCTGCTCCGGTATCTGGCTCGCCGGCGACTGAGAGATGCTTGTGCTCCCGCCGTTTGGAGAACTCGCATGTCCTCGGCCTCAGCTGATCTTTCGTTCTTTGCTGAGCGCATGTCGCACCGGGCGTCTCTGTCTGAGGCTGATCGTGCTGCTATCGCGGAACTGCCACACGTGCGCCGGCGCTTGAACGCAAATACATACCTGATCCGTGAAGGTGAGCCGCCCAGAAGCTCGTGCAGCCTCCTCATCTCCGGGATGGCATTTCGACACAAATTGACCGTTGAAGGCGCGCGCCAGATCGTCTCCGTCCACCTTCCGGGCGAATTGCTCGATCTTCAGCACCTGTTGCTGAACATCGCCGATCACAGCCTGCAGGCGCTGACCGAGGTTGAAGTCGCCGACATCGAGCGCGACGTTCTGCAGGATCTGATCCTGACGCGTCCGGCGGTGGCCAATGCGTTTTGGGTCGATGGGCTAATCGATGCATCCGTCTTCCGCGAGTGGGTGTTAAATGTCGGGCGCAGGGACGCGCGGGCGCGGATCGCGCACATCCTGTGCGAGATCGCAGTCCGCATGCGCGGAGCGGGGTTGATCTCCGCGAGCGAGAAGTTCGTGCTCCCGATGACGCAGGAGCAACTTGGCGACGCAACCGGCCTGACGAGTGTTCACGTCAATCGCACCATCAAGGCGCTCGCCACAGATGGGTTGATCGAGCATAGTGGCCGCTCGATTTCGATTGCGAATTGGCAGAAGCTACGGCGCGTCGGTGACTTCAATCCGCTGTACCTGCACCTCGATCAGGTTTCGCCGCGCTTCGATTCGCCTCTTGATGCCCTCTTCATCTCCGCTGGACCAGCATAGAGCGCCTCACGCGAGCCCGCGCACAGATCCTGCTGCGTATCCCACGCATCTATCTGCGGACCACGAACGCGTCCTCCAGCGGAAGTACGTGAATGACGATGCCATCGTCGTCTTCAACCTCGATGCGGTAACGCAAGTCGATGAAGCCACTCTTGATGTCGTGGCTTAGCGTATCGCGAGCAGCCTCCAGGGCTTTCGCCTCCGCTGCTTTCCGATCAGGGAGCTCACGGCCTTCTTCGTCGAGAATCGAGCTGCTGTGATCACGAATATGAAAGAAATATCGAGCCATATTCTGGCTCCTGCACCTGGGGCGGGAGCACGTTAGACTCTCAGCCGCCAACGCCCTAAAAAAGGTCAGCGATACAGGACTTTATCAGATTGTCTCGGCCGCGGCCAGCGGCTCGCCAATGGCTCTATTCTTTCAGCGGGCTTGCACCAAGGGAGACAAGGTAGCGGCCGACCTGCCTGTTACCCTCCGCGACGATCACCTCGGCCCCGAAGAACGGACTGCCGTGGGAAACCTGATCCTTGCCAATATCAATGGCGCTCGCAATCGCGGCCTTCCATGCCCCAATATCATCAGGCGCTTCTTGCTCGCCCGTCTGGCTGAAGTGTTCGTTGATAATGGTGACGCTGTAGCTTGGCATCAGAGGTGTTTATAAGCGATCAGAGCAGCTTGCCTTAAGGTCGATCAATGCGCCGGGGCACCTCTAAAGCTGGAGCGGCAATGCGCGGGCCCCAACTCTATCAACATACCTGGAAAGCGCGCCGCCACCGGGAAGGACGGCAATCTTGGTCGATTCTCCTTATGTTCCCAGCGGGGGTTCGGAAGGGGGATTATGGGCGCGAACTTCCCGGCGCCGTTGCGGCGACGCGACCAGGTGCTGGCATTCATCATCGAGCCGATCGTCCGCTTCGGCACGGCGCCGACGTCTGTTGAAATCAGCCGCGAACTGTCGATCAGCGATAGCCGTGCGAAGGAACTGATTGCGCAGCTGATCAAGAGAGGCGTGGTCGAAAAAAACGCCAGGAGCCAAGCGCAGCCTGCGCGTGCGCGACGTTGCCGGATCCCGGGTCCAGCTCGAGGACGTCAGGCGCCGCCTTGGTTGGGCTACGGCGCACCCTATGGGCACGCTGCAGCAACCCTTCCAAGACGGTCAGCTGCCGATGATCCCGCCTTTCCAGCACCTTCCCGATGCCGAATAGCCAGAGACAATGATGACAATCACGACCGATCGGGAGCGGCGCGGCCTTGGATGGTGCGCTTTGAACCGGCATGAACCAGCGAAATGACCGGAATGTAGGGGAAATCAACGTCGGTCGGGTCGAGGTGGACCGCCGTGAACCGGCCCGCTGGCTCCCTGAGTAGGATTCGAACCTACGGCCGCTCGATTAACAGTCGAGAGCTCTACCGCTGAGCTATCAGGGAACGCTGCGGGAGGCGCGTCTTTAGCCGGATTCTCGCGGCTTGCAACCCCCCGATCAGCGGATTCTTTCAGACAATGAACTGTTCCATCGTGATCCGGTCGTCGAGCGCATGGCCGGGGTCGAACAGCAGCGTCAGCTCCCGCGCGCGATCGATCGCGATGTCGACCTCCCTGACCTCCCGAATCTCGCGCTGGTCTGCCACCGCGGAGACGGGCCGCTTGTTCTGATCGAGCACGCGCAGCTTGATCCGGGTCTTGTCCGGGAGGATCGCACCGCGCCAGCGACGCGGGCGAAAGGCGCTGATCGGGGTAAGCGCGATCAGGGCGGAGCCGAGCGGCAGGATCGGCCCGTGCGCCGACAGATTGTAGGCGGTCGACCCGGCGGGCGTCGCGACGAGGATGCCGTCGCAAGCCAGTTCCTCTAGCACGACGCGGTCGTTGACCGACACCTCGAGCTTCGCGGTCTGGCGCGTTTCGCGCAGCAGCGACACTTCGTTAATTGCGGGAACGGTATGGATGCGGCCATCGGCGCCGGTGGCGGTCATCAGCAGCGGCGTGACCTTCACCGCGCGCGCATTGGTCAGCCGTTCCTCAAGATCGTGCTGGCGCCATTCGTTCATCAGGAAGCCGACGGTGCCAAGGTTCATCCCGAACACGGGGACGTCGGACCGCCGCGCGTCGAGCAGCAAATGGAGCACCTGGAGCATGTAGCCGTCGCCGCCGAGCGCGATCACCAGATCGGCCTCGTCGATATGGCACCAATCCCATGCGTCGGCGAGCGCCGCACGCGCCGCCTGTGCGGTGGCGGTCGGCGAGGCGAGCAAGGCCCGCCGAGGATAAAGCGTCATCCGCCGGTCACGCTCATATGACGCGACACGGCAGGGGCAGCGCCGCGTTCGATGCGGAAATCATGCCGCGCGGGTTTCGCCGCGATGCCGCGCCGGATAGCCGCGTCCAGCGCCTCAACGCCGCCGCTGCGTAGCGCTTCCTTGAGATCCACCTGATCCTCATGACCTAGGCATGAATACAGCCGGCCCTCCGTCGTCAACCGCACACGGTTGCAGCCTTCGCAGAAATTAGCGGTGAGCGGCGAGATCAGCCCCAGCCGAGTTGCGGTGCCATTGACCTGCCAATAACGCGCGGGGCCGCCCGTGCTGTGGGCGTCACGCGAGAGCGAAAAACGATCCGACAGTTGATCGAAGACAGCGGTCAGCGGCAGGAACCGGTCTGTGCGATCCTCATCGATCGCGCCCAGCGGCATGGTTTCGATGAGGGTGAGGTCGTGGCCCTCCGCCATGCACCATTCGAGCATTGGCGCGATCTCATGCTCGTTCAGGCCCTTCAGCGCGACCATGTTGATCTTGATTGCCAGTCCAGCCTTCTGGCCGGCTGCGATGCCGTCTAGCACCTGCGCTACGTCGCCATGGCGGGTGATATGCCGGAACAGCGCAGGGTCGCGGCTGTCGAGGCTGACGTTCACGCGGCGCATGCCGGCAGCGACGAGCGCCTCGGCATGATCGGCGAGCCGGGTCGCATTGGTCGTCATGGTGAGTTCGTCGAGACCGCCGCCGACATGGCCGCCAAGCCGCTCCGCCAGTTCGATCACGTCGCGACGAACGAGCGGCTCACCGCCCGAGAGGCGGATCTTGCGCACGCCGAACGCAATGAACCGTTCGGCGATGATTGCGATTTCCTCGAGTGCCAGCAGCCGATTGCGCGGCAGGAAGGTCATCTTCTCCGCCATGCAGTACCGACAGCGCAGATCGCAGCGATCCGTCACCGAAATGCGCAGGTACTGGATCGATCGGCCAAAGCCGTCGATCAGTGCGGGTTCGGCCGGCATCTCTCCCATATCGGAACAGCTAAGCCCTGTGGGGCGGCGGAACAAGGGTGCGTCCATGGTTGCTGCAACGCGTGGCGACCCATACGGCCGCAATGGTGAGCACGAATGCGAGCGATATAGCCGAAGTGGCGCTGGGCAGTGGTTGCGAGCCGCTGACAGATCTTGTCCGATCCATGGGATGGCAGACAGGCGGCGATACCGCCGACGTCCGCCTGATCGATGCTGCTGCTGGCCCGAAAGCCGTCGCCGCGGAGGGGTTGATCGCGGCACGCGCGCGGGCGGCTCTGGTCGTCCTGCTAGCGCACGAGGAGGACGCCGCCGACGCCTTTGATGCAGGGGCAACCCACGTCTGCCTTGCCAGTGCCGACAGCCCCTCACTCGCCGTAACCTTGCGGTTTGCGGCGCGCTACGCCCGTCGCCTGCGTGGCACCGGACGATTTCGCCGTGCGGGCGAAGCGAGCGAGGGCGGGGTTGAGCGGTTCGTCGAGGCGCTGCCGCCCGACGAACCGGCAGCGGTGGCGGTAATATCCATTTCTCGCTTCGATACGGTGAACGTCGCTTATGGCCGCAGCGCTGGTGACAGCTTGCTGCACCAGGCAGGGGCGCGGCTGGCGCGAACGCTGCCTGAGACGGCAGTGATGGAGCGCGACAATGGCGCCGGGTTCATCGTCGCGCTGCGCGGTGACAATGCCGAGGCATCTGCAAGGATCGCGGCGATGGAGATCGCGCTGGGGCAGCGTTTCTCGCTCGGCCGCGAGGAGGCCAGCGTCGGCGCGCGCATCGGACTGGCGCATCGTAGCGGAGGTGAGGCGGCGGAGTCGCTGGTGCGCCGGGCGCGCGACGCGCTGATGCTGGCATCGACGGGGGAGGGAGCCGCGGTGCGGACCGCGGCTGAGCCGCTGGCGGGCGACGGGATCGACCTGGCCGCCGATCTTCATCGCGCAATGGACCGGGGCGAGATCGACATCCTGTTCCAGCCGCAGGTGGCACTGGCCAGTGACCGGATTGTCGGGGTGGAGGCGCTGGCCAGGTGGGAGCATCCGCGGCACAGCGTGCTGGGGGCGAGCACCTTGTTTGCCGCAGCGGCCCGCGCCGGGCTGGGCCTCGCCTTGTCCGAGCATATTCAGTCGCTGGCGCTGCGCCGGGCGGGGGCGTGGCGCGGGGCGCTGGCGGAGTTGCGCGTCGCGGTGAACGTCACCGCCACCGATCTCGCCCGCACCGATTTCGCCGACCATTTCCTGGCGATGATAGCCCGCGCCGACATCGCGCCAGACCGGGTAACGGCGGAAGTGACCGAAAGCGGCATGGTCACCGACCTGCCGGTCGCGGCCGAGCGGTTGCAGCAGCTTCGCGATGCGGGCGTACGGGTCGCGATCGATGATTTCGGTACCGGCTATTCGAGCCTTGCCTATCTGAAGGCGCTGCCGCTGGATTACCTGAAGATCGACCGCAGCATCACGCAGGACATCATGGGCGGTCCGCGTGCCCGCGTGGTCGTGCGCGGCGTGATCGCGATCGCGGCGGGGCTGGGCCTGCACACCATCGCCGAAGGGGTGGAGAGCGCCGCCGAACGAGATCTGCTCGCCGCGGAAGGATGCGATCTCTATCAGGGCTTCCTGCGCGCGGGACCAGTCGACGAACGGACCCTCGCCCAACTGGTCGAGGGGGAGGACACATGACCATGATTGCCATCGCCATGACGCAGGCGGCTGTTGCCGCCGCGGCGGTCGTCAGTCCGCAGGCAGCGATCGAAGCCGAGCTGGCCGCCAGCGCCGCGGGGTGGAACACCGGTTCGCTCGATCGGTTCATGGCGGTCTATGCAGACGATGCCGTCTATTCCTCCGGCAAGGAGCTGGTGCGAGGCAAGGCCGCGATCGCTAAGCGCTATGCCGGCAGCTTTGCCGAGGGTGGCAATGCACGCGGGCGGCTGTCTTTCCAGCCCGCAGCGTGGCGGACGATCAGCAACGTCCATATGCTGCTGGTGGCGCGATGGACGCTGACCCCGGCGAGCGGCACCGCTCAGAGCGGGCTGACCACCCTGTTGTTCGAACGGCGCAAGGAAGGCTGGCGGATCATCGCCGACCACAGTTCCTGAGCGGCGCCGCGACCTCGCCAGGGGAGCGCGCATGACCATCTTCACCATCGGTTACGAAGGCGTGACCATGGACGAGTTCATCGGCGCCTTGCAAAAGGCCGGCGTTGAGCGCGTGATCGATGTCCGCGCGCTGCCGCTGTCGCGCCGGCCGGGCTTCTCCAAATCGACGCTGGCGGCATCACTGCGCGAGGCCGGGATCGACTATGTCCATCTGAAGCCGCTGGGCACGCCCAAGCGGGGGCGCGATGCGGCCAAGAAGGGCGATGTGGCGACGCTGCGCGAGGTCTATGACCATCAGCTGGCGCTGCCCGAGGCGCAGGCGGCGGCTGCGGTGATGCGGACGCTGGCGGCGGAGAAGCCGAGCGCGCTGCTGTGTTACGAGCGGGATCCCTGCCATTGCCACCGCACGCTCCTGCTGCAGGAAGAGGGCGGGGGCGAGCCGGTGGTGGACCTGTACGCCTGACGCGGGCGGCTGGCGGCGGCCTGCGTCCGCCGAGAAGCGTCAGCCAGTGACGGGCAGTCGCACCGTGCCGTCGGGTTCACGCTCCATCGGGCTGTAGGCGACGACCGTGTCGAGCGTCATCGGACCGTACAGGTGCGGGAACAGCTGCCCGCCGCGGCTTTCCTCCCAACGGATCTTGTCGCCGAGCGCCTCCAGATCGACCGCCGCGACGTGCAGATCGTGCTGACCGGCGAAATGCTTGTCGACCGTTTCGGTCAGCTGGGCGGCGGTGGACAGGTGGATGTAGCCGTCGGCCACATCCACCGGCGCGCCGGCGAAGGAGCCTTCGTGCTCCAGCGCCGCCATCTGTTCGGCAGTCAGCACCTTGTACGCGGTGGTCACTTGAGCTGCCGTCGGTTCTGTCACTGGCCATCCTCCGGGCCGGCGGCGGCATCATCGCCGATCGTCGCGCCCGTGTCTGGAGCGATTTCAGGGGGCGAGAGTTCCGCGGCGACCGCTTCCTCGGCGGCGTTCTCGGGCTCTGGCTCCTCGTCGATCCGTGCGCAGCCGACGACATGTTCGTCGTCGCTGACGTTGAAGAGGCGCACGCCGGCCGAGTTGCGGCCGATGACGCGCAGGCTCGCGAGCGGCATGCGGATCAGCTTGGCCTGATCGGTGACGAGCATCAGCTGGTCGTTCTTGCTCGCCGGGAAGCTGGCGACGACCGGGCCGTTGCGGCCGATATTGTCGATGTTGGTGATGCCCTGACCACCGCGGCCGGTGCGGCGGTATTCGAACGCCGAGGACAGCTTGCCATAGCCGTTGGCGCAGACGGTGAGGATGAACTGTTCGTGCGCGCGCAGGAATTCGAACCGGTCCATCGGGATCTGCGGCTCGCCCTCACGCTCGGTCGCCTTCCACGGGGCAAAGCGGAGATATTCCTCACGCTCCTCCGGCGTGGCGCCGGTACGGTGCAGGATCGACAGCGAGATCACCTCATCGCCGGGCGCGAGGCGCATGCCGCGCACGCCGGTCGAGTTGCGGCTCTGGAACTCGCGCACGTCGTTGCCGGGGAAGCGGATCGCCTTGCCCTGGCGCGTGGCGAGCAGGACGTCGTCATTTTCCTCGAGCAGCGCGACGCCGATCAGGCGATCGTCGACATCGTCGCCTTCGAACTTCATCGCGATCTTGCCGTTCGAGGGCACGTTGGTGAAGGCGTCCATCGCGTTGCGGCGCACGCTGCCGCGTGCGGTCGCGAACATGACGTGGAGCTTGCCCCATTCCGATTCGTCCTCCGGCAGCGGCAGGACGGTGGAAATCGTCTCGCCCGGCTGAAGCGGCAAGAGGTTGATCATCGGACGGCCACGGGTGTTCGCGCTGCCTTCCGGCAGGCGCCACACCTTCATGCGATAGACCCGGCCGAGCGTGGAGAAGAACAGCACCGGCGTGTGCGTCGAGGTGACGAACAGGCTGGTGACGGCGTCCTCGTCCTTGGTCGCCATGCCGCTGCGGCCCTTGCCGCCGCGCGCCTGGGCGCGGAACGCCTCCAGCGGCGTGCGCTTGATGTAGCCCTGCATGGTCACGGTGACGACCATGTCCTCGCGCTCGATCAGATCCTCGTCATCGATGCCGTCGGCGGCAGCGGCGATTTCGGTCCGGCGCGGGGTGGCGAAGAGCGCGCGAACCTCGGTCAGTTCCTCGCGCATTACCGCATACAGTTTCACGCGGTCGGCAAGGATCGCGAGCAGCTCCGCGATCGAACCGGCCAGCGTCTTTAGCTCGTCGCCGATCTCGTCACGGCCCAGTGCCGTCAAGCGGTGGAGGCGCAGGTCGAGGATGGCGCGAACCTGGATTTCCGACAGGCGATAGGTGTCGCCAGTGATCTCGGTTTCGACCGCTTCGACCAGCTTGATGTAGCCGGCGATCTCCGCGATCGGCCAGTCGCGCGCCATCAGGGCAGCGCGTGCTTCGGCCGGCGAGGACGAACCGCGGATCATCCGGACGACCTCGTCCAGGTTCGTCACGGCGATGACGAGGCCGAGCAAGATGTGCGCGCGGTCACGCGCCTTCGCCAGTTCGAACTTCGAGCGGCGGGTGATGACCTGCTCGCGAAACTGGATGAAGGCGGCGATGATTTCGCGCAGCGGCAGCATCTCCGGCCGGCCACCGCGGATCGCGAGCATGTTGGCGGGGAAGCTGCCCTGCGCCGGCGTGTGACGCCACAGCTGGTTCAGCACCACTTCCGGCGTGGCATCGCGCTTCAGCTCGATGACGACGCGAACGCCCTCGCGGTTCGATTCGTCGCGGACGTCGCCGATCCCCTCGATCCGCTTGTCCTTCGCGGCTTCGGCAATCTTCTCCACCAGCGCATTCTTGCCCTGCTGGTACGGGATTTCGGTGAGGACGATCGAGCGACGCTCGCCGCGCCCTTCCTCGATCACATAGCGCGAGCGCACGATGATCGAGCCGCGGCCCGTCTCATAGGCGCTGCGTGCGCCCGCACGGCCGAGGATCACGGCGCCGGTCGGGAAGTCCGGCCCGGGCACGATCTCCATCAGTTCTTCGGTCGTCAGTGGCTCCCCGCCGCTGATCGCGCGATCGAGATAGGCGAGGCAGGCGTCGACGACTTCGCCCAGATTGTGCGGCGGAATGTTGGTCGCCATGCCGACCGCGATGCCGCCGGCGCCGTTGACCAGCAGGTTGGGGAAGCGCGCGGGGAGGACCTGAGGTTCGCTTTCCGAGCCGTCATAGTTCGGCTGAAAATCGACCGTGTCCTTGTCGAGATCGTCGAGCAGGTAATCGGCGACGCGCGACAGGCGCGCCTCCGTGTAACGCATCGCGGCGGGCGGATCGGGATCCATCGAGCCGAAGTTGCCCTGGCCGTCGATCAGCGGCGCGCGCATCGACCAGTCCTGCGTCATGCGGGCCAAGGCGTCATAGATCGCGGTATCGCCGTGCGGGTGATATTTACCGATCACGTCACCGACGATGCGGGCCGACTTTCGGTACGGGCGGTTGTAGGTGAAGCCGCTTTCGTTCGCCGAATAGAGGATGCGCCGGTGCACCGGCTTCAACCCGTCGCGAACGTCGGGGAGCGCGCGTGCCACGATCACGCTCATCGCGTAATCGAGGTAGCTGGTCTTCATTTCCTCGACGATGGAGATCGGAGCGATGTCCGATGGGTCGGCGAGGACGGTCTCGTCGGTCAAAACGCTACTTTCACTATGGGTTCCGTGATCGTCCCGCTCTAGGAGGGTGCAACTGAAATGTCACGCGCGCGTACGGGCGCGCGCGGGTGGCGCAAAGGCCGCTGCTGGCCGCGGCTAGGGCGCGATCTCCGCCCCGTCCCAGGCGAACACCCGGCCGCTGTCCTGCGGCTTCAGCCCGTCGATCACATCCAGCAGTTGCACCGCCGCGCGATCCGGCTTGAACAGGTCACGCCCGGCCTGCTGGAATGGCTTCGACAACTTCGTATCAACCGTCCCCGGATGAAGTCCGACAATGATGCCGCGTTCGTTGCGGCGCTTGTCCTCGATCGACAGCGTTCGGATGAGCTGGTTCAGCGCGGCCTTGCTGGCGCGATAGCCGTACCAGCCGCCCAGTCGATTGTCAGAGATGCTGCCGACCCGCGCCGACAGGAACGCCAGTACCGACCGGCCCTGTCTGGGCATGATGGGCAGGAAGTGCTTGGCGATCAGCGCCGGGCCGATCGCGTTGATGGCATATTGTTGGGCGAGCCAAGCGGGGTCCAGCGCCGCGATCGATTTCTCGGGGCCGTTTTCCGCATCGTGCAGGATACCGGTGGCGACGATCACCAGCTCTGGCGATCCGGCGCTGGCGGCCGCCGCGGCGATGGTCGATTCGTCGAGAAGGTCGAGCGCCGGCCGAGCGTAGCGGCGGACCGATGCGCCTTCTTCCTCCAGCGCCTCAGCCAGTGCCTGCCCGATCCCGCCGCTTGCGCCGATGATTGCCGTTTTCATGAAGAAACGGCTAGGCGTGCAAATCATTACGTTCAATGTCCGTTCAGCGCGCTTTCTTGATGGAGCGGCACGAGGGCACTAAGCGTCTATTCAAGTGTTCACGCCTCAAAGGAGAGCAGTTTTCATGAAGAGCATTTCCCGCGTCGCCTTTGCGGCGGCGCTTATGGCAGGTGTGGCGGGCGTTGCCGTGTCGGCTCCGGCTGTCGCTCAGAAGAAGAATGAGCAGAAGGGCGGTGGTCCGTCGCTGAAGCTGAGCAAGGACGTGCAGAATGCTGCCGCTGCCGCTCAGACCGCGATCGGCGCGAAGGATTTCGCCGCTGCCGCCGCAGCGCTGGGTACGGCGCAGGCCGCTGCCAAGACCGACGACGACCGCTACATCGTCTCTGCGCTTCAGCTTCAGTCCGAGGCCGTGAAGATCCAGGAAGCGCGCGCTGCCAACCAGCAGGTGAACGAATCCGGGCTGAAGGCACCGTTGGAGGCGCTGATCGCCAATCCGAAGACCCCGGCGGTCGACGTGGCGAAGTACAATTATCAGCTGGGCATCATGGCGGCGAACGCCAAGGACAATGCCGGCGCGATCAGCTATTTCCAGCGCGCCCAGCAACTGGGCTACAATGACCCCAATCTGCCGCTGCAGATGGTCAAGCTGAAGATGGATTCGGGCGATATCGCCGGTGGATCTACCGAGCTGGAGAAGGCGATCGACGCGCAGGTCGCGGCCGGCCAGAAGCCGAGCGAAGACCTGTACAAGTACGCCATCGCGCAGACCAACAAGAAGCGCATGGGACCGCAGACCGCCAATTGGATCAAGAAGTGGGTCGTCGCCTATCCGACCGCCAAGAACTGGCGTGACGGCGTCGTGACCTATGGTCTGACGCAGCAGAGCGCCGTGACGCTCGACAAGGGGCAGAAGGTCGACCTGTATCGCCTGATGCGCGCCAGCAAGGCGCTGGCCGACCAGTATGATTACGAGACCTATGCGCAGTGGACCTATGATCTGGGCCTGCCGTACGAGACCAAGGCAGTGCTGGACGAAGGCAAGGCCGCGGGCAAGATCCCGGCGAGCAGCCAGTCGGCCAACGACCTGATGCGCGTCGCCAATCAGGCGATCGCGAGCGAGGGTTCGCTGGCACCGGTCGAAGCAAAGGCGAAGGCCGGCGCGAACGGCCGCATCGCGCTCAACACGGGTGACGCATACCTGGGCATGGGCAATTATGCCAAGGCGGTCGAGCTGTACCGCGTCGCGCTGCAGAAGGGCGGCGTCGATGCCGACGTGGTGAACACACACCTCGGCATCGCGCTCGCCAAATCGGGCGACAAGGCTGGCGCAAAGGCCGCCTTCGCCGAGGTGAAGACTGCGCCGCGCACCGACATCGCGTCGCTGTGGTCGGTGTATCTGGACAACCCGCCGACGGCCTGATCCTGGCGGATTGATCACATGGAAAGGGGCGGCCGAGGCCGCCCCTTTTTTGTTGGTGGCACGCAATTCAGTGCGTGGAGGATGGCAGGTCAGTACCGCCCGAGAGGCTGGGGCGTTACTCTTCCTCCACCACGATCGGCACGCCCGGCTGGGCCTTTGCCGTGCGGATGGTGAGCGAGGATTTGACGCTGGCCACGTTGGGCGCGGCGGTGAGATGCGTGGTCAGGATGCGCTGGAATGATTCCAGGTCCGACGCGACGATCTTCAGGATGAAGTCGATCTCGCCGTTCAGCATGTGACATTCGCGCACTTCCGGGATGCCGGCCACATGCCGCTCGAACGCCGCCAGATCATGCTCCGCCTGACTGCGCAGGCTGACCATCGCGAACACCGTGATGGGGAAGCCGAGCATCGCCGGCTCGCAATTGGCGTGATAGCCGCGGATCACCCCCGCCTGCTCCAGCGATCGCACCCGGCGCAGACATGGCGGAGCGGTCAGCCCGACCTTTTCCGCCAGGTCAACGTTGGTCATCCGGCCATCTTCCTGGAGCAGTGCGAGGATCCGCCGATCGATCCGGTCAAGCACCATGCGCGCTTTCCGCACGCAGCTTTTCTATCAAGAACATGCCCGGTCCTATAGTTTAGTTGCGCGAGAACGCAATTGTCTCACCGTGTGACAAGTGTGTGATTCTGTTGCTTGCGATCGCTGACACGTAGGGTAGGAGCGGGATGACGTGGCGAAGGGTCGCCGCGGTAAAACGGGGCAGTTCGTGCGGTTCGACGATAGTCTAAAGACTGTGTTGGCTGCGGATTCCTCCACCGCCTTTGGCGCGCAGGCGACGTTCCGCCAGCTGACCGACCTCATTGCGCGGGGGCGCGTCCAGCCCGATACGGAGACGATCGGCCGCTTGCGGGCATTGCGCGGGCATGTTCCGGCCGCCGTGCGCGCAGCATCGGCCCGCAGCCTTGCGCTGGGCCACCCACCGGTCGAACTGGTATCCTTCTTCGCCGGCGATACGCCCGAGATCGCCTCTGCCGCCCTGCGCGCGGCGCGGCTTTCGGCGAGCGAATGGATGACGATGGTGCCGCAGCTGGGGCCAGTCGGACGGGCGGTGCTGCGCCGGCGCGACGATCTGGCGCCCGACGTGGTCCGCGCGCTGGAGGCGTTCGGATCGACTGATTTCGTGCTGGGCTATGATGGCGCGCCGTTCACGGCGGCGGGCGAACTGAGCGCGGCGCCTGCCGATGTTTCCCCTGCCGACGATGACGTGGTCGCCGAGCTGAGCGTGATCGTGTCGAGCGATGCGCCGCAACCGGCTGCGCCGGATTTAGCGCCAGCGCCGCAGCCGCGTGACACGGGCGGGTTCGAGATCGCCGAACTGGTCGATCGGATCGCCAGCTTCCAGCGGGCACGGGGGCCGGCCGCGCCGCCGCCGCGGCTGCGCGTGGTCGATACCTTCCGCTTCGAGACCGGCGCCGATGGAACCGTGACATGGACCGACGCGATGCCGCGCGGGGCGCTGATCGGCCTTTCGCTGACGGCACCGGCCAGCGGCACGGCGCAGGTGGACGACGTGGTAAGCAGCGCGATCCGAACGCGGACCAGCTTCACCGACGCGCGGCTGACGCTGGACGGTGCGGCGGCGCTCGCCGGTGAGTGGCGGCTGTCTGCAACGCCGCTGTTCGACGCGGCGACGGCACGCTTTTGCGGCTATCGCGGCAGCGCGCGGCGCCCGCGCCGTGACGAGCGCGCACCACGCAGCGTGGAGGAGGGCAATGCCGAGGGGCTGCGCCGCCTAGTGCATGAACTGCGCACGCCGACCAACGCGATCGCCGGCTTTTCCGAGCTGATCGAAGCGCAGCTGCTTGGTCCCGTGGCGCCTGTCTATCGCGAGCGCGCCGCGGCCATCCGCAGCCTGGCGGCGGATCTGATCGCGGCGATCGAGGATCTCGACCTGGCGGCCCGGATCGAGGGGGATGCGCTGCAGCTGCGCCCCGCGGTGATGGCGCTGGCGCCGGTGCTGGGGCGTATCGCGGAGGAGGTGCGATCGCTGGCGACGATGCGCGGCTGCACGCTGACCATCGCGCCACTGGACGCGGCGCTGGCGGTGGGAAGCGACGATCGCGCGCTGGAGCGGCTGTTCGGCCGTCTGATCGGCACGATCGTGTCGGCGGCGCAGCCGGGCGAAACCATCACCGTCACGGCAGGCTCATCGGGACTGGACACCGCGCTGGTATCGATCGCGCTCCCGCGGGCGCTGGCCGATCTGACGGAAGAGGAATTGTTTGCGCTGGACGCCGAGCGCGAGGCCGAACTGCCGGGCGCGCCGCTGCTCGGTACCGGATTTGCCCTTCGGCTGGTGCGCAATCTGTCGGCGAGCCTTGGCGGGCAGATGCTGATTATGCCCGGACGGGTCGTGGTGTCGCTGCCGGCGACGGTTGCCGAGACGCTGGGGCAGGCGGCAACCAGCGGCGGGTGACGACGGGCGGTTCGCAAGGCTGGCGGGTTCCGCCGCCGCCGCCGTCGGATCGGATCGCGTGGCCAGCGGCGTTGGGCCGCCGCTTCATCATCTTCGTCGACACTGAAGAGGAGTTCGACTGGTCGGCGCCGTTTACGCGGGACGCGACCGCGGTGGAGGCAATTGCCGCACTGCCTGCGATGCATCGCCGGTTCGCCGACCATGGTGTCGCGCCCTGCTACCTTTGTGACTATCCGGTAGCCACCAGCCCCGCCGCGGTGGACACGCTGCGCAGCCTGACGGCGTATGGCGCGGCGTCGTTCGGCGCGCAGCTGCACCCATGGGTCAATCCGCCGCATGACGAGACGCCGTCGGCCTGGTCATCCTTCGTCGGGAACCTCGACCCCGGCTTGGCGGCGGCGAAGATCGACCGACTGACCGATGCGATTGCCGAGGCGTTTGGCGCCGCACCGTTGGCGTTCCGCGCCGGGCGCTACGGACTTGGGCGGGCGACAGCGGCATTGCTGGCGGCGCGCGGCTACCGCGTCGACACCTCGATGCGCGCGCTGCACGATTACAGCGCGGTCGGCGGCCCCGATTACAGCGCAATCGGGGCGGCGGCGTTTCGGCTGGAAGGCGAGCTGATCGAGGTGCCGCTGACGAGCCGCTACATCGGCGCGCTTCGACAAGGCGGCGCGCGGCTGCATCGGCTGGCGGGGAGGGTGCCGCGCGGCCGCGGCGTGCTGGCGCGATCGGGACTGTTGTCGCGCGTGCCGTTGACGCCCGAGGGCGTGTCGTTCGCCGAAGCGGCGGCCGCTGTGCGCGAGGCCGTCGCGGCAGGCGAGCGGCTGCTGACATTTTCCTTCCATTCGCCGAGCCTGGTGCCGGGCAACACGCCCTATGTTCGTGACGCGGCCGACCTGGCGCGGTTCCACTGCTGGTGGGAGAATATGCTGCGGCTGCTGGACCAGATGAACGTGCGGCCGATTGGCCTCGGCGAGTTGATCCGCGAAGCCGATGCGGCGCGCCGCGGCGTCGACTAGGCCGTGAACCCATAAACGGGTGAAGGGCGGTTAGGGTTGGTCAGCCTGTAAGTACCAGATGAAGCACACGCGGTCGCGAACATCACCGCCGGCGGCTTCGTACGCCTGAAAGGGAGCGGCGAACGCTTTCCGACCCTCTTCAATGAAGTCGTAGCGCCGGCTGATGTCCGCCATCTTGTGTCTGGCAGCGGAAGCGGCGAGTGCAACGCGCTCGGTCCAGGTCAAGTCCTTTGGCTCATCGGCCAGCGCATCGACCTCTACCCAGTAGCATTCGCATGTGCCTTCCGGCATAGAGAACTGTAGCTGTCCGCCGATGTTGAGGAGACCTGCTTTCTCCGCTTCATCGATCACCAACGGTATTTCTTCAGGTCGCCAGCCCCATTCGTTACCGCTGCGGCAAGCGGCAGATCGCATAAGTTCCGGAAGCATCATCTCGGGCGTGTCGCTCATAAAGAGATCTATATTCGCGCCACCAGCAGGCCGCGACGGGAAAAAGGGGGGTGCAGATCATTGTCTCGGTCGATCACGCGGCGGGCTCACGACCAAGATCCACGTCGTCGTCGACGCGCAAGGGCTCCCGATCAGGCTCGGTCTGACCGCAGGCCAGACGCATGACGGGCAGATCGCCGATACGCTGCTTGACCACCTCGGCCCGCGCACCGTCGTGCTGGCCGACAAGGCCTACGACGCCGATCGCATCCGCGAGTTGATCCAGAACCAGGGTGCCACGCATAACATCCCGCCGAAGAGCAATCGACGTTGGAAACCATGCTTCAGCAAGCGCCTCTACCGCGAGCGCAACCTCATCGAGCGGTTCTTCTCCAAGCTGAAGCACTTCCGCCGCGTCGCCACCCGCTATGACAAGCTCGCCGCCAACTTCCTGGCCATGGTCCAGCTTGCCTCAATGCGCCTGTGGCTCCGGACTTATGAGTCTACAGCCTAGCACTCGCTCGACAGCCGCGGTCTGGGACAGAATGTCCAAGTGACCCACGGCCACCGGCCCGGTACCGGACAAGGTAATAGCGACCAGCGACGCGCCATGCCCGCCGCTGTCCTCATGCTGGTGCCGGTGGGGAGGCGGGTTGCCAAGCGAGCGGCGCTACGCCCGTTCGCTCAAGGAGTGACGATGAGCCATCGATATGCGCTGCCCCTGATCATGATCGGAACGAGCCTGTCCGCGCCGGTGGCGGCGCAGGATGTTCGCAAGGGTGCGATCACCGTGTCGCAGCCATGGTCCCGCGCCACCGCGGCGCGCGCGACGGTGGGCGCGGGTTATGCGCAGATCCGCAATGGTGGCACGGTGGCTGACCGGCTGGTCGGCGTATCATCGCCGCGCGCCGCCCGCGTTGAGCTGCACACGATGACGGTGGAGAATGGCATCATGCGCATGCGCCCGCTGACCAGCGGCATCACGCTGGCGCCAGGCGCGACGGTGCCGCTGGCACCAGGGGGCAATCACATCATGTTCATGGGGCTGACGGCGCCGCTGAAGAAGGGCGACCGCTTTCCCGCGACGCTGCGCTTCGCGCGCGCGGGTGAGGTCAAGGTGATCTTCACGGTCGGCACGGCGGGGGCCGGCGCGCCCGAGAAGCATCATGGAGGGCATCAGTGATGCGCCGGGGGACATTGGCCACGATCGCGCTGGCGCTTGCGCTGGGCACGGCGGCCTGTTCGGGTAGCCCGGCCGTCAAGGCGGATGAGGCGGCAGGCGCGGCGCAGAACGCTCCCGGTGGCGCGTTTCGCCTGACCGATACCAATGGCAAGGTGGTCACGGAACAGACGCTCAAGGGCAAGCCCTATGCGATCTTCTTCGGCTTCACCCGCTGCCCGGATATCTGCCCGACGTCGATGAGCCGGATGGCGCTGCTGCACAAGAAGCTGGGCGCCGACGGGGACAAGATGAACATCGTCTTCGTCTCGGTCGATCCGGAGCATGACAAGCGTGAGGATATTGCCAGTTTCCTGTCGATGTTCGACGCGCCGGTCATCGGCCTGACCGGTGAGCCGGCCGAACTGAAGCGCATCGAGGAAGCGTATAAGATCTATGTCGAGCGCGTGCCGCTCCCCAACGGCGATTATACGATCGACCACACGGCGCGCATCCTGCTGTTCGATCGTAACGGCGATTTTGCCACGACGATGGATGCGGCCGAGCCGGAGGACCGGGCGCTGACCCGGCTGCGGAATCTGATCCGTGCTTAGGTGGTTGCTGCCGGCGCTCGCGCTCCTGCTGGCAGGGTGCGGGATCACCAATCCCGTGGTCGAGGAGCGGCGCGTGCGCGAGGCAACCGAGGCGCATTTCGGCAGCCAGCTGGCGCCGATCGACGTCGGGCCGATCGTGGTGAGCGGCAACCATGCACTGGCCGATTGGACGCAGGGCGACTTCGGCGGCCGGGCGTTGTTCGAAATGGGTGATTATGGCTGGCAGCTGCTGCTGTGCAGCGGCGATTCGATGCGCAACGCCAGCAATCTGAAGCGTGCCGGCGTGCCCGATTTCAACGCCACTTATATCGCGCAGGAACTGGCCAAGGCGGAAATGTCGGTGCCGCCGGAACGGCTGTCGCGCATGAAGCGGTTCGTCGGCACGGCGGCCGACCATGAGGAATATCTACGCTCGCTCGGCGACGCAGCGGAGGGCGCCGGACAGGGGCAAAATTCGGTCGCGCCAGGTGCCGCAGCGACGGGAGGCGAGGGGGCAACCGCGCGTCAAAATTGGCCGAAAAGCTGACGTTTGTGCAATAAAATGTAATGTTTGAAGTGGTTGATATTTTGCCCCCGGCCTCTAATTTCAACTGTGCGGACCGGGCCCCTCTGGCGCCCGTCTCAGGACGGACGTGATGTCGGACCGCATCGGGTTAGCTCGATGTAGGCCTGAGTCTGCCTTCTCACATCATCGCTGATCCGATCGTTCAATCATTGATTGGAGAGAGGCGTTGAGTTTCCTTCGTTATAATTTGACCCGGCTGCATGCGCGCCTGGACGAGCAGATCCGTACCGAATTGAAGCGGCGCGTGCCGGACTCGTTCCGCCTGCTGCGTTTGAAGCGCCTTCGGCTGCAGGTGAAGGATCGACTTCACGCCATGGTCCGGCAACCACAGGCGATCTGATCCGCCTTTCCCTGCCCCATTGAGCAGCGGCGGCGGCGCTCCTCCGAGCGCCTTCAGCCCCATTCAGCGGCCGCTTCTCCCCAGTTTCAGGAATGACCATGACCATTTTCGCAATTTTGGCCGCTGCAGCAGCAGCGACGAGCGGCGCCGCACCGGCAAGCCACACCCTTTCCGTCCAGCATTCGTCGGGCGCCGTGCAGGCGGAATATCGCGGCGACATCAAGATCCAGCAGAAGCAGGTGGGCGCCGTGGCGCCGCCGGGCCGCCCGTCCTCGCTGCGCTGCGTGTGGTCGGCTAGCATGGAAGTGAACCGTACCGCCACGGGCGCTGGCGGGGTGCTTGCCTCGCGCAGCTTTGTCGAGAGCAACGTTGCCAATGGCAGCCGGGCGGGGTGGTGCAACGCCAGCCGCGACGCGATCCAGCAGGATGTGGCGAAGCAGGTGGGCGACCCGGCGCCATTCCTGGCCAAGGCAGCCGAGGCGGATCGCCCGGCGCTGATGGCTGATCTCGACCGTCTGGCCGCTACCCAGTCGGCCAGCTGACACCAGTTCCCTGAGCGGCGCGCGCCAGCCCCCTCCCCGGACGCGCCGCTCTGCCACGGGCCCTCGCCCTCTGAGATCACCCTGCCGGTCGTGCCGTTCTCCCTTGCGGTGCGGTGACGGTGGCGCTCAGGGGGCGGGATGGGCCAATTCTCGTCGTGCTTGGGCGCGGCCCGGTCAGTCGCCCGGCTGATTGACCGACCAGCCGCCGCCCATCGCCTGGTATAGCGCGACCACGCTGTTGATCTGATCGGCGCGCAGCTGAACCAGCGTCAGATCGACGTTGAGCAAGGCGCGCTGCGCATCCAGCTGTTCCAGATAGGCGGCATAGCCCGCACGATAGCGATTGGTGGCGTGGCGAAGGGCCTCTGCCGTGGCGGTCCGCTGCGCCTCCAGCTCGCGCCGCTGTGCTGCGAGGCGATCGACGGCGGCCAGATTATCCTCGACCTCGCGGAAGGCAGTGAGCGCGGTGCGTTGATAGGCGAACGCCGCCTGATTGCGCCGCGCCGCCGCGCCCTCGACATTGGCGCGCAGCCGCCCGCCCTGAAACAGCGGCGCCAGAATGCTGGCACCGATCGACCAGATCGACACCGGATCAGCGAGCGCGGTCGACAGCGTCAGTCCGGCCGAGCCGGTGAGGCGCAGCGAGGGCAGGAACTGCGCGCGCGCCGCTGCCAGCGATGCGTCGGTCGCGGCGAGGGTGTATTCCGCCTGCGCAATGTCGGGGCGGCGTCGTAACAGATCGGATGGAAGGCCGGCGGGCACCGGCGGCGGGGTCAGCGCGGACAGCGGTCGCCCGCGCGGAATGGCACGTGGTGTGACGCCGGTCAGCGTGCTCAGCGCATTTTCCTGCCGGGTGATCGCCAGCTGTACCTGCGGGAGGATCTGTGTGGTGGCGCGATACTCCGCCTCTGCCTGACGCAGCTCCAATTGCGAGGTGTAGCCCACGTCCGCGCGCGACTTGGCGAAGCGCAGCGCCTCTGCGCGCGAGGCGATGGTCGCCTCCACCACCGCGCGGCGGGCGTCGAGTGCGCGTAGCGTGATGTAGCCGCTGGCGGTTGCTGCGGTCACCGAGAGAAGCGCGGCGTCGCGCGCGGCGGCGCTGGCGGCGGTGGACTGGCGCGCGGCCTCTACCTGATTACCGATCCGGCCGAACAGATCGACCTCATAGGCGGCCTGGAACAGCGGCTGGACGCCGGTATTCTCCGCGGCAACGCCCAGCGGATTGAGCGCGCGCGCCTCCGTGACGCCGACCCCGGCGTCGAGCGCGGGGAACAGCTGCGCCCGGGCCAGCCGCTCGCTGGCGCGCGCTTCCTGCACGCGCGCAGCGGCAATCGCGACGTCGGGGTTGTTGGCGCGCGCCTGTTCGACGAGCGAGTCCAGCACCGGATCACCGAAGCGCCGCCACCAGTCAGCGTTCAGCGCATCGTCGGCGGGAAGCGTCGTGCGCCATTGCAGCGGCGCGGTGACGCTGGCCGAGCCGGGCGGCGGCGGGTTGGGGGCCGCGCAGCCGGCGAGCACCAGGATGAGGGCGAGCGTCGACGCGGGCTTCATCGAGCCACCGGCGCGGGCGCGCCGCGCGTATCAACCCGCGCCTCCACCGACATGCCCGGGCTGAGCCGTGGGTAGAGCGGATCACGCTGGTCAACCGCGATCCTGACGGTCAGCCGCTGCGGCACCTTCACGAAATTGCCGGTCGCATTGTCGGGCCTGATGACCGAGAATTCGCTGCCCGCCGCTGGCGACAGCCGCTCCACACGGCCGCGGATCTCGGCGCCACCCAGGGCATCGACACGTAGCACGGCGGGCTGCCCCGGGAAGATGCGCGCGGTCTGCGCCTCCTTGAAATTGGCCGATACCCAGACCGTCGGGGGCACCAGGAACATCAATTGCGTGCCGGCGGTGACATATTGGCCGAGCCGGACGCTCACCTCGCCCAGCTTGCCCGCCTGGGGGGCGCGGATGACGGTATTGGCCAGATCGATCTCGGCCAGCCGTAGCGCGGCTTGGGCATTCGCCACCGCTGCCTCCAGCCCGCCGCGGCCAACGGTGACGGAGCGCACCTCCTGCTCACCGATGGTGCGCTGGGCTTCCGCCTGGCGCACCGCTGCTGCCGCCTGCGCCAGCGCGGCGCGGGTCTGATCCTGTTCGCGCAAGGAGACCGAGCCCTGCGCCACCAGATCGTCCACGCGGCGCATGTCGGCCTGTGCTCGGGCGAGCTGTGCGCGTGCGCCAGCGATTGCGGCATCCTGCCCGCCGACGGCGGCCCGGCGCGAGCGTTCGCTCTGCTGCGAATTGGCAAGGTTGGCGCGCTGCGTCTGGAGGTTGGCGCGCGCCTGTTCGACGCGCTGGCGGTAGATGCGATCATCGATGCGGGCGAGCACCTGACCCGCCTTCACCGTATCGAAATCCCGCACCAGTACCTCGACGACATAGCCGTTCACTTGCGGCGCGATAACGGTAGTCTGGCCGCGAACGTACGCATTGTCGGTAGTCTGGAGGCTGCGGCGGAAGGGCGGCAGATCCCATGCCCAAAGCGCGATCAGCGCGCCGGCGATGACCAGTGCGACGAAGAACAGCGTCGACAGCAGCCCGCCGCGCGGCGGGGCCCAGCCGCGCCCACGATCGGGCACCGGCGTTGCGGCTTCGACCGGATCTTCCAGCCGCTCCTCGGCCGCCGGGTGATCAGCGCGCGATCGTGTCTCGCTCATTGGGTCGCACGCTCACGCATCTTCTGCATCGCCGCTAATTCCTCCGCCAACGGATTGATCCCGTGCATCTTCAACCACACCCAACGGCCGCCGAGCCATAGCACCACCACCAGGGCCAGAATGCCAACCCCGGTGAAGACATCGTTGAAGGCGAGAATGTTCGCCTCTCGCGTTACCTGCTGGCTGAACAGCACCGCACCCTCCGCCTGACGCAGCATCGCGTCGCCCTCCACCCGGGCATAAGCGCCGCCGAGCTGCTGCAGCCGCTGCGTGACCAGCGGGTCGCCGGCGGTGAGGGTGTGAACGATCTCCTGCGAATGCAGCCGTTCGCGCATGACCTGGATCGTGCCGAGAACCGCCGTTCCGGCGAGGCCGCCGACCGTTTGCGCAATGCCGAACACCGCCGAGAAGCTGACAATATGGCTGGGGCCCTTGGAGATCGCGCGAAGGATGCCGACCATCGTCACCGGCCCCATCCAGAACAGCGCGGCAAAACCGAGCAGCCCCTGGCTCAGGTAGAAATTGCCCGGCCGGGTGAGGTTCGTCGCATCCGAATCCATGAAAGCAACGACCGCGATGATCATTGCCGAGGCGACCACCTGCCACAGCAGGTCCTTGGGATTGAGGAACAGCACCCCCGCCGCCAGCCCTGCCACCGATCCCGCCAAGATGATGACGTTGAGCGTCACGAGCTGGTCATTGCCCATGCCGAGCGCCGTCAGCAGCCCGGTCGACCCATAGGTCTGCTCCGACAGGAGAACGCGGATCGCGGCGACGATGACGATGAAGCGCAAGACGTTGCGCGTGCGCATCCAGCGGGTGTTGAGCAGCGGGTTTGCCCGATTGTGCTCGATCAGCATCGCGGCGCCGATCAGGACAATGGCCGCCGCGGTCGCATAGCCGAGCCAGGCCGTGCTCCACCACACGATGCGGCCCTGCACCAGCACGCCGCACAGCAGCGCCATGCCCGGCGCGAACAATGCAAAGGTCAAGAAGTCGAGCTTTTCAAAGGCCGGGAAGCGCTCGCTTGGCGGCAGCCGCAGCAGCGCGACCGCACCGAGACACAGCAGCGTCAGCCCCAGTTCAAACACGAACAGATTCTGGATGTTGCCGTCAGCGAGCAGGAAGGGGGAGATGATCCGGGCGAGCGGCAGCCCCAGCTGCGCCAGGCCGAAACCGATGATCATGCCCGACAGCCGGGCCGGAGCGGGCATCGCCTGCATGATGTAGAAGAAGCAAAGGGTCGTCAGGCCGCTGCCCACGATCCCTGCCGCGGCGCGTGTCAACAGCTCGACCCCATAGCTGTGGACGAATACCTGAAGGACGGTGACCGCGAGGAAGCCGGTCAGGAACACGCGATTGAAGCGCTGCAGGCCGAATTGCTGACGGAATTTGATCAGCAGCATGCTCATGCACACGCTGGTCATCGAATAGATCGCGCTGAGCCATCCGCCCTCGACCGGGCTCAACCCGAGCGAGCCCTGAATCTGCGGAAGGTTCGCCAGCAGCAGCCCGTTGCTGAGCCCGCCGGTCAGGCCAAGCAGAATGCCGATCGCGAAATAGGCGATGCGCCGCCCCATCGGATGATCCGGCGTAGCCGGCGATCCGGGCAGAAAGGGCCGCTCGTGCGGCTTGAACTCATAAGGCAGCGGTGGGGAGGGCATGTATCGGCGGACCGAACCAACAAAGCTTTGGTTCCAAGCTTTGTTTCTGAAGTGTAGCGAAATGCTGCCATGCAGCGAAAATATCGGGCGTTCAAGGGATTATGTTGCAGCGCACAAAAACGCTCGGTTTCCTGATCGGTGCCGATGGCGGCGCGAGCTTAGCGGACGCGCCGGCGCAGTGTGGTTGATCTGCGAGGCGGTGCGCCATAGTCGGGCAGACGACGCGGCGAGCATGCCGCGGCACCATTTGGCGTTTGGGCACGCCCTGTATCAGTGAGGCGACCGGATGGACGGGACATGGTCGATCGGGCCGTTGATGATCGCGGCCGATCGCGCGCTGGCCGTTGCCGCGATGTGGATATTCCTGGCGATAGGCATGCTGATCGCGCGCCGCACGAAAGCGCCGGCCGAACGCGCCGCCGGCGTGGCACTGTTGGCTGGCGTGGTTGCGGCGCGGCTAGGCTTTGTGGCGCAGCACTTTTCCGCCTTTCGGGCTGAGCCCTGGTCGATAATCGCGATCTGGCAGGGCGGCTTTGCGCCGACGATCGGGGTGGCCGGTGCGGCGACCGCCGTGCTGGTGGTGCTGGGGCGCCAGCGCGCGACGGCGCTGCTGCTAGGCGCGCTGGTCGTGCTGTCGCTGGGCCATGCGGGGCTGACAGCAGCATTCGCGCCCGAGCCCCGGCCGCTGCCGCGCGGGCTGACCGTCTATAACCTAGGCGGCGCGCCCGTGGCGATCGATACGATGCGGGGAAAGCCCTTCGTGCTCAACCTGTGGGCGACGTGGTGCGGCCCGTGCCGGCGCGAGATGCCGATGATCATCGACGTGGCCCGGCAGTCGAATATCCCCGTTCTGCTGATCAACCAGCGCGAGGATCGCGCCGCCGTGCGCCGCTTCCTGACGAGCGAGGGGCTGGGGGGCGACGCGATTGCACTGGACCCCGGGGGCCATGTCGCCGTGGCAACGACGGCGGGCGGCTATCCCACCACATTGTTCGTCGATTCGGCGGGCAGAATCGTCCATCGCCATACCGGCGAGATCTCGCGCGCCAGCCTGATGGCGGCGATCAACGATCTGGAAGGAAGTACGCCGTGAACGCCCGTTATTCCGTGATGCTGGCGATTGCTGCCGCGGCACTGGTCACCGCACCGGGCGCCTTGGCGCAGGCCGTGGACCGGACGCCGCGCGCGCCCGCCAGTGGCGCGGCGCTTCATCGCCAGATCCAGAACGATCCGGTCCTCCCGACGATCGCCCCGGCCGGCGCGGACGTGACGCTGGTTTTATTCTCCGACTATCAGTGCCCCTATTGCCGCAAGGTCCACCCGACGATCGAGCAGCTGCGCCGCGAAGATCCCAAGATCCGGGTGGTCTATCGCGACTGGCCGATCTTCGGCGCGATCTCACGCGAAGCGGCGCGCGCCGCGATCGCGGTCAATTATCAGGGGCGGCACACCGCGTTCAACAATGCGCTGATGCAGACGCAGGGCCGGATCACGAGCCAGTCGATCCGCGTCGCGGCGGATCGGGCAGGGGTGAATTGGGCGCGGTTGCAGGCGGACCTGGCGGCGCATGGCGATGCCATCGACGCCGCCATCGCGCGGACCGGCCGCTTTGCGGCGACCATCGGGCTGGCCGGCACCCCGGCGCTGCTGATCGGCCGCTATCTGCTGCCCGGGGCGGCGGACCTGGCGACCATGCGCGAGGCGGTGGCCGCCGCGCGGGCCGGCGCCACCGACTGACGGCAATGAGGGCGCCGGTGGCAGCCCTTATTCGCTGAGCCGCAACGAGCCGATCTTGGAGCCGATCTCCTCAAACTTCGCGATCAACGCCGCATTGGTCGACAGACTAGCCGCCTGACCGGGCTTCGACGCGCACCGCTCCATGTCTGTCGTCAATTTGGTCGCAAAGGCGATGACCCACACGTCGATGCCCTTCGACTTGGCGGCATTGCAGGCCATCCGAAACCGCTGAAGGTGGCGGCGGGTCAGATTGGTGTTGTTGTTGCCGGCATTGGCCAGGACCCGCCGGTCGAGCGTTTCGATGCCGTAAGCGGAATAAACGGTTGTCGTCGGCGCCATTTCGCCATCGGTCATGAAGATCATGTACTTCTTGACGGAGAAACCGCGGATCTTCTCCGGATTGTCCGGGTCGTTGATGTCGTTTGTCTCGGGTGTGGACGAGCGAAATATTCCGGTCCCCGAGATGAGGCGGGCGCCCCAGATCACGCCCAGATCGTGATAGGTATTACCCTGGGCGCGCAGTCCGTTCACATAGTCGACGAAGCTCGCCCTGTTCTGGTGATAGTTGCGCAGCCGCCGAGCCTCGGTCGGGCAGGGCGCGTCGGGTTGCTGGTTGTTCCCCCGCCACGCGATGTCACCCCACATCGGCTTCCACCGCGTAGCGTCGGAATTGGGGATCATGTCGATGTCGAGATCATAGGCATCCAGCGGCGCGGCGGTCGCATTGCCCCCGTCGATCGCGGTCGCATTCGTCTGACGTTCCTCAATGCACCCATTCCAAATCGAGGTTTTGATGTACGGCCGGTCGTCATTGGGGGCGTTGGTGCCGATGATCGGCCAGATGGGGACCGGATTGGTTGCTCCGGTCGCGGCGAGGTTGCTCGCCAGATGGGCGCGAACATCGAGCGTGCGCCGTTCGTAGGTGTATCCGCTCGGCAGCGATTTGGTCTGGCCGATGACCTGGCAATTGTTGCCGGTCAGCCACCATCCGCCCATGAACCCGGTATAGCCATTCTTGCTAGCCAGTTGATCGTTATAGGCCTGTTCGCACGCAGACTTGCCGTTGAAGATTGCTCTGGCATCGATCCAGTTCGGTGTTCGTGACCGATAGGTCGCTGAATCCACCAGCCAATCCGGGTTCTTCTGGTAAAGGAGCCGACCGACGTTGACCGAGCTGTTGTAATTGACGAAGCCATAGCGAAGACGAAGGTTGTTTTCGTACAACTGGGTCTGCGCTGGTTCGAGCGTATCGTAGAGGCTAATCGCCGCAGTGCGCAGTGCCCCGATCTTGGAATTAGACGCCTCAATGCCGCCGCAGTCGCCAGATCCGCCCGGTGCGCAATTCATCGAGCCCGACAGATCGAAGACGAGCATGATGTCGGTGTTGATGAAATCCTGCGTCGCGGCGCATTCCGCATGGACCGGCAGCGTGTCGAAGCCGAACATCTTCATCAACGTCGTCGGCACCGTCGTCTCGGTGGCGATCTTCAGCGTGCCCGCCGTCGGCACGGTCATGGTGAGCGTGTAGGGCGCGGACTTGAACGCGCCCTGAGGGAAGTTGAACGCGAAATAGCGGGCTGCCTCTTCGCGAGCGGCCTCAGTTACCGCCAGCCCGCTGAGCAGGCGCCGGCCGGCGAGTGAGCCGGCGTCGCATGCCTGGCGGAAGCGGTTCTGCGCCATATACGCACGGGTCATGTCGATGCCGGAGCCGACCATGGCGATGATCGGGATCATCGCCGCGGCCATGATCGCAAGCACGTTGCCGCCGCGGTCGTCCCGCAAGCGCCCGAATATCGTTGTCTTCGCCTTGTGCCCCACCATGCCCCCGATCGATGCCCCATGCGACGCGATGCCGCAGAAAGGTCCGGGCCGGCATAATCGCGACTGGTTAACAGTTCGGGCAATGCCGCAGCGGGCGACGCCTGCTCATTCTGTCGGGCGGCGATCCGGCACGTGATGCGTTGGCACGGTCGAAGGGATTGCTGATGCGCAAGGATGACGACGAACGATGGATGCGGATGGCGCTGGACGTGGCCCGATCGAAGGGGTCGCATCCCTCCACCTCACCGCTGGGCTGCGTGATCGTGCTGGATGGCAAGGTGATCGCGGCAGAGCGCAACCAGACGCATGAGTTGCCCGACGCGACCGCCCATGCAGAAATGATGGCGATCAGGCGCGCCTGCGAGGGGACCGGTGAACTCGAGTTGCGCGGCGCGACGCTTTATTCGACGCTGCAGCCGTGCGGGATGTGCACCATGGCATCGATCTGGTCGAAAGTCAGACGGGTCGTGTTCGGCGCTGGCCGCGAGGACGTTCACCCGATGTATTTCGAGGCGAAGCACGTCGACACGCTGGCATTCATCGCCGACGCCTATCGCGACGACATCGAGATCGAAGGGGGCTGTCTCGCGGGGGAGTGCGCAACGCTTTACTATGGCCCCGACGCCGAGCTTCCGAAGGAGGAGCAGGCCAATCTGTGACGGCGCGCGAGGCGCTTGGCACCCAGCGACGCATAGGTCGCGATGATCAGGACAGCGGCCAGAAGAACAGGATGAGCGGGGTGCCGAGCACCAGCACCAACAGCGACAATGGCGCGCCCAGCCGGGCATAGTCCGCGAAATGATATCCGCCTGGACCCAGGACCAGCGTGTTGCACTGGTGACCGATCGGCGTGAGGAAGTCACAACCGGCGCCGACGGCGGTGGCCATCAGGAACGCTTCCGGCCGATAGCCAAGGTCGCCGGCGAATTGCGCCGCGATCGGCGCCATCACGAGCACCGTGGCGGCATTGTTCAGGAACGGCGTCACCGCCATCGCCGCCGCGAGAATGAGCGCGACCGCGCCCCAGGCGGGCAGGGTAGTGGCGACCTGCGCCAGGCCGGTGGCAATCACCTCCGACGCGCCGGTGGTCCGCAGCGAATCCGATACCGGGATCAGCGCGCCGAGCATGATCAGGATCGGCCATTCGACATGATCATAGGCCTCTCTCGGGCTGATCGCGCCGGTCACCATGACGAGGCCTGCGGCGGCGAAGAAGGCGACCGCGACCGGAACCCAGCCCATCGCGGTCAGGAACATCGCGGCGGCAAGGATGATGATCGGCAGCCAGGTCGCGCGGCGTGATCCCAGACGCAGCTCGCGTTCTGCCAGCGGCAGGCAGCCGAGCTGGCGCAGCTTTTCGGGCATGGTGTCCAGCGGGCCTTGCAGGACGACGACGTCGCCGGCCTGAAGCACGGTGTTGGCTAGCCGGCGCGACAGTCGTTCGCCGCGCCGCGAGATCGCGACCAGATTGACCCCGAACATGTGCTGCAGGTTCAGCCGCCCGGCGGTCTGCCCCTCCAGCGTGGAGCCCATGTTGACCACCGCCTCGATCACGCCGACCTCGCCCGACGTGTTGCCTTTCTCCTTGTCGCGCTGTTCCTGCGCCGCATCGCGCCCTTCGCCCTCATAGGCGAGCCGATCGCTGGCGATCGCGCGTTCAAGCGCGTCAGGCGCGCCGCTGAGGATCAGCGTGTCGCCTTCCTGCAGCGTCATGCCGGGGCCGGGCGCGCTACGCATACCGGCGCGCAGCATCTGGGTGAGGATGATCTCGCCCTCGTGGCGATCAAGGAAAGCCTGCACTGTCTCGCCGATCGCGGGCGACCCCTCGGGCAGCTCGACCTCAGTCACATAGCCGGTGATATCCAGCGCCTCGCCCATCGTCGGCGCAGCGCGGCGATCGCGCGGAATGAGGCGGTAGGCGAAGCGCAGATACACCAGCCCCATTAGGAACAGCCCAAGCCCGACCGGGGTATAATCGAACATGCCGAACGGATGCCCGGTCATCTGTTCGCGTACGCGGCTGACGATGATGTTGGGCGACGTGCCGACCAGCGTCATCAACCCGCCCAGCAGCGCGGCAAAGGACATCGGCATCAGGAAGACGGAAGGGCTGGTGTCATTGCGCTTCGCCATCTGGAACGACGCGGGCATCAGCATCGCGAGCGCGCCGATATTTTTCACCAGCGCGCTCGCGATGCCGACCGAGCCGGTGAGCACCAGCAATTGCGAGCGCACCCGGGTCACCCGGCGGCTCAGCTTGCGAAGCGCGCGTTCGAGAATGCCGGAGCGTTGCACCGCGGCCGAGATCACCAACGCGGAGCCGACGATTATCACGATGTCGTCCGAGAAACCCTTGAAGGCGTCCTCAGGCTTTACGATCCCGACCAGCAACGCCGCCAGCAGGGCAATGATGGCAGTGACGTCGTAGCGGAAGCGCCCCCAGATGAAGAGCACCATCATGCCCAGGAGCATAGCGATCGAAAGGCTCTGGGGCAGTGTCATGGCGCTGACCGGAAATGCGCGAGCGTCGCTTTATGTCCCTCTCATCACGGCGATATTCACCAAGGCTGCCGCGCGGCCGCTGAAGGTGGCGGGGCGGGCAGAGATTAACGTGGCGGTGACGCCGGATGAGGGATCGCACAACGGCTTTTGTTTTGCCGGGCCATGCGTCAGGATGCCGCCATGAAACTGTACAGCGCGCCATCGCCGGCCCCCAATCCCCGCCGTGTCCGCATGGCAGCGGCCGAGAAGGGCGTGTCCCTCGACGAGGTGCTGCTGGACCTCAGGCGCGGGGAGCATAAGGCGCCCGAGCATCTCGCACGCAATCCGCTGGGGCAGGTGCCGGTGCTGGAACTGGACGACGGGACCACCATTTCCGAAACGGTCTCGATCTGCCGCTATCTCGACGCCCTGCATCCGCAGCCGCCGCTGTTCGGGCAGGCGCCGCTGGAGCAGGCACTGGTCGACATGTGGATCCGCCGGATCGAGATCCAGTTCGGCGAGCCTACCAAGATGTTCTGGCGCCACGCTCATCCGGCGACCGCGGCGCTGCTGACCCAGTATCAGGATTATGGCGCGTCGAATCGCGAGCTGTTGGGGCGATCAATGGCGTGGTTAGATCGCGAGTTGGCCGACGGGCGTGCCTTCATCATGGGGGACGATTATTCGATGGCGGATATCGCAGCGGTCACGATCATCGATTTCGCCGCGCTGATCGGGATGGAGCCGATGGCGGAGTGGGAGAATGTGGCAGCCTGGCACGGTCGCGTTGCCGGACGGGCGAGCTACAGCGCCTGATTTCCCGCGGTGGACGTGGCTGGCGCCGATCAGGTCGGCGGAAGCTATTCAGCTGCGACTGGCGGGGCAGGCGAACAGATGACCGTCGTCGAGGCGGAAGAGTTCAACGCTGATGAACGGATGGTGGGGAGGACGGGAGTCCCGACCGCTAAATCTCACCTGCTAAGCTGTCGAAATTGCGCGACATTGCTACCCCATTATTCGCGAGTTGCACAGCAAGGGGTACGGGAGGGGGTACAATCAGGCAAGTTCCTCGGTCCTGTCCTGTTGCATCCATGGCTTGCCGGCGGTGACTGTCCGGCGCCAATGCCGTTTCACTGCCGCACGGTGCCGGTTGCCATGATCAGTCCAGGAGAAGTTGCTGCGCGTCGTTCGCCGATGCCCCGCATTCTGCGGTTTGCAGGGTGCCGCGATAACGCCGGCCAACCCCTTTTCCTTCGCCCTTTGCGGTATACAGGGCGTCGTCAGCTCGCAGGCGTAGCTCGGCCGCGCTCGCCGCATCCTCCGGAAGGCAAGCGAAGCCTATGCTTGCACCCACCCGAACAGCGAGTTCCCCGACGCGGTACGGGTCATGAGAGATGGTTTCAACCAGCCGATCGACGAGGGGTGCGACATGTTCGGGCGTCATATCCCGGACGATTGCCATGAACTCGTCACCACCCATGCGCGCGAGCAGATCCTCTGCTCGCAGCTCCCGTCCCAGCCGCTCTGCCACCATTGTCAGCAATACGTCGCCGGCACCGTGACCGTGTCTGTCATTCACTTGCTTGAACCCGTCGAGATCAATGCTGAGCAGCGCCATCTGTCGCTCGCCCGTTGGCGTAATCTGGCTGAGCGCGCGATCCATGCCGTGGCGGTTCAGAATACCAGTCAACGAATCATGCTCCGCCAAGTGCAGCGCCTTGGCCTCGGCTTCGAGCGTCAGAACAATAGAGTGGCCGAACGAACGAATGATCTGCATGGCGCCGATCAGAAAGGGCGGAGTCAGCACGACGATGACGGCAAGCCAAGGTTCGCCCGATGCCACCGCTCCGGCCACAAACGGCAGATCACACAGCAGCACCAGCAAGAAGGCGAACCGCGGTGCAGCGTAATTGCGCGCGCAGATCGGACCCAGGATAGCCATTGTCAGTGTGGCTGATAGGACACAAAGTACAAGGTCGCCGGACGACATCATGACGAACGCCATGGCGCCTTGGAGCACGCACCATAGCACCGACAACGTGACGGACGGGCCTATACTGGGCACATATTCGGGATCGCTCCGCACCCGCGACGAGCGTGATCGCCACTCAGCCAATCGCGCGCCCACCAGCAAAACCTCGAGGGCACAAAATCCGGCGTAAACCGGGTCGCCACTGCGGAGGAGCGCTGCCCCGGCGACGATCAGCGAACAAAATGAAGCCATAAGGGCTGCAGGAATTGAGCTGAGCAGTTCCCCGAGAAGAAAGGCGCGGCCGTTTGAGGCAACGCTGCCCGCGGGGTCAAAAAGCCAACGCGCGGTCGTTGCCGTCGGTCCCAGCTTTGCGTGAATAGAAACGTTCACTTCCCTGCGCCTGCAATGCAAAGTTGTTTTTTACATCATAAAAAACTACCGAATGCTTAAGCTATGGGCTTTTTCATTAATGGTGTGAGCCCTTTTCGTCAGTGCATGTGAGAATCGTCTGGTATGATCGGCCTTTTTCCCGTAATCTTTATTGTGGCCTGTTATGTCTCCTGTTTTTCGTTCTAACCCAGGAGCCGGCGTTATCGACTTCGGTTATGAAATCTTCGTAGGTGTTAAGCAGTACTCGCGCGGCAAACTGCGCGTGTAAGGTGATGGCCAAGCTAAGGTTTGACTTTCCAAGCGCGCCGACAGTGCGTCGTCGCCCAGTCTCCTGAGCATGAGAGGTGCCGATAAGACGCAGGGCCGATCTGCGGTCAATCACCGGTGATTGCTACGGCGGCGAGATGCAGCCAGTTCTCAGCCATCAGGAACAACGCCGCATTGCTACTATCGCGATCACGCACAGCCTTCCCGAGCACTCGAGCGTGCTGGCCAAGGTAGGGGTGGGAAGATGCCCCCGTCACAGATCGCACAACATTCGTCGAAGTGGTTGACGGGCTCTTTGGATATGTCGCCGCTTAGATGTTGCCAAGAATTCCGTCGAAAGGTTGTAAAGTTCCGCCGTCTGAGAGTCGCAGCGCCGGCACAGCCGCGCAGTAACGCGCTAAATCTCGATGTCGGTTAGCTGGGCAACAACCCTCGGTGCCATGGGCACCGCAAAATGAACGCCGATCACGCCATTTTTTGACCATGCCACCCAACCCTGCGCATTGATAGACGAGGTGAAGCTCACCTCTACATACGAGCCGGCCAAGATCTTGATCGGCACGGATACGCGGCATCCTGCCTCAGATACATCCGTGGCTCGCGCCTCGCAATCCAATACTGTGGGGCCACGCAAGGTCACGCTATGCAGCATGGGCCGGCGATGCGGTACGCGCTCATCTGTCATCAATTTCTCACGCTAGCGAGGACATGTCTGCGTATCTAACAGCGTCGAATGTTCAAACAATTAAACGCCGCTGACGCAATGTTCGGGTAACAGTAGGTGACCGGCCGGCTAAAGCAACAGGTCGGCGTGCGAACTCGCGCATTCAAGGTAACCGGTAAAGGTGAAAGTGAGCCGATCGTGTCGAATACTCGGCCCGACGGAAGCGACGATCCTGTCGGCCGTGCACAGAATAGACGTGTCGAAGTGGTCATACCCCGCGGGGGCGGCGAACCCGAACTCGTCGGCAACTACTGTCCTCAACGCTTTGATGACGTTTTCCTCTAGCAGGCTGTTGAAGAAGTCGGTGGCGCGAGCGTTTGGGACGTGATTCACTTGTTGGCGGTGATCCTCGAGCGAGGGTGGGATGCGGGGCACGGACAAGCGGTCGGGCGAGCTGTTTTCGTACGTGGACCTGGAGCGGCGGGTCCGGTGCGATCACCCGCTTCGGGCGATCCGGACGGTGGTGAGCGGAGCGCTCGACGCGCTGTCGAGCGAGTTTGCGGCGCTGTATTCGGGCATGGGGCGGCCGTCGATCGCGCCCGAGATGCTGCTGCGGGCGATGCTGCTCCAAGCCTTCTACTCGGTGCGCTCGGAGCGGCAGCTGATGGAGCGGCTGGAGTTCGACCTGCTGTTCCGCTGGTTCTTCGGCCTCGGGGTGGACGAGCCAGTGTGGGACCACTCGACCTTTTCCAAGAACCGCGACCGGCTGCTCGACGGCGACATCGCTGCGCGGTTCCTGTCCGCGATCCTGGCGCAGCCCCGTGTCCGGCGGCGGCTGTCGAACGATCATTTCAGCGTCGACGGGACGCTCATCGAAGTCTGGGCCAGCATGAAGAGCTTCCACCCGCGGGACGAGCAAGACCGTTCGGAGGGCGGCGATCGCGGCGACGGCGGGCGCAACCCGACCGTCGACTTCCGCCGAGAAGCGTTCCAACGCCACGCACGCCAGCACCACCGATCCTGATGCGATGCTCTACCGCAAGGGCTCGGGCATGGAGGCGAAGCTCTGCTTCATCGGCTACGGCCTCATGGAGAACCGGTCGGGTCTGCTCGTCGATGCCCGGCTCACGCGCGTCTCCGGTCATGCCGAGCGCCTTGCCGCGCTGGAGATGATCGAGCCCCATGCCGTCCGGCCCCGCGGCATCACGCTGGGTGCCGACCGCGGCTACGACGCCGCCGACTTCGTCGAGGAGCTGCGTACACTGCACGTCCGACCGCACGTCGCCCAGAACGTCAGCCGCAGACGTTCGGCGATCGATCTCCGCACCACTCGCCACGCCGTCTAGGTCGCCAGCCTGCGCGTCCGCGAGCGGATCGAGGAGGCGTTCGGCTGGATCAAGTGCGACGAACCAAGCTCCGCGACCTCCAGAAGGTCGACTGGTCGTTCACCTTCGCGGCGGCCGCCTATAACCTGATCCGGTTGCCCAAGCTGCTCGGAGCGACCGCATCAGCGGCTCGCCCGCACCCGATGCTCGCCGTCTCCCTCGCCCCGCCCGGGGTCGCCGCCCAGAGCCGCCGTGTACGCAAGATCGCTGGGCCGAATACGACCGCCGAAAGCCGTAGCCCGCAGCCTTCCGCGCCCTCTCGGCTACTTCTTCAACAGCCTGCTAGCGGGTAGCGCGCTCGTGCTTCTAATATCAACCGAAGCGACTTTGCACTTTCATGCTGAAACCCGCCTTGTCTGCGAAGCGGGCCAAATCATTTTGAGGCAGCGGTACGGCAGCGGTCTGGACCGGCTGCGGCCAGGCAGCTTGTGGGACAAAAGCGCGAAAAGTGGACGCAATTGGATCGAGCGTGGAGCGGCGTGTTGGACCCTTAGCGGCGAGTCGGTTTTGCTCGTCTCTGGGGCGGTCAGGCGGCAGGGTTCTCGAAGGTGATCCGTACCGCGACGCCCGCGCCTCCCTCTATCGCGATGTCGCCGCGGAGCTGGTTCACTAGTGAGCGGACGAGGCCGAAACCAAGCGAACCTTCCCGAAGTTGGCGCATACCTACCCCGTCATCTCGAACTAAAAGTTCTATTCTCCCGCCCCCGGCCTGTTGGGCCTGCGCGAGGATGGCCCCGCTCCAGCCCTCGGGAAAGGCATGCTTCAGAGCATTCGTGATCAGTTCGGTGAGGATGATCCCAACCGGAAAAGCCGTGTCGGGATCCAGCAATATTCCAGTGTCGGCCTCCGCGCGGACTCGGATGCGGGCGCGGTCTGCAATACCGCCAAGTGCGTCGCACAGCTGCACCAGATAGGTGGCGAGGTCCACACGTTGACTCGTCTCAGACTTGCTCAGCAAGTCGTGAACCTTGGCCATCGCGTGCAGTCGCTCATGGGCAGCTTTGAATTGCGCCCGTACCGCCGGATCTGGCTGTCGCCTCGCTTGTACCGCGAGCAGACTGTCGGCCACCGCAAGGCTGTTCTTTGCCCGGTGGTTCACTTCTACCATCAGAAGGTCGCGCTGGGCCACCAGCTTCGTAAGTTCTGCGTTTGCAGCCTGCAGCTCGGCGGTACGGGCGGCGACGCGGTCTTCGAGCTCCGCTGTCAGTATCCGCAGATTTTCCTCTGCTTCCCAACGCTGCGTGGTGTCCAGGTAGGAGAGGAAATGGCTAATTACGGTGCCCTGACCATCTTCCACCGGGCTCGCGAACAGCATGGCGCGAAAAGCGCAGCCATCCTTGCGATACTGGACGATCTCCAGCGTGGCATCGACGCGATCGTGCATTGCTTGCGTATATTGCTTGATCGCCTCCGGATCGGTGCCCGCCCCGTTCATGAAGTGCGGGTTCTGGCCGAGCAGCTCGTCCAGTGAGTAGCCGCTCAGTTCCAGGAAGGCCGGATTGGCAAAGGTGATGGGGTGTCCAGGGAGGGTAGCGTCGGCAACCAACATCGGCATGCGGGTTCGCCGGACCGCCTCTACAAACAAGCCTCCTTGCTGCTCGAATGCATCGACGTGCTGCTCCGCACGCGTGCGCGCGACCGTGTCCGGCATGCCGGGCTGAAACTCGTTTTCCATGTTCTGAAGAGCGTCCTCGTCGATCCAACCGTGGCCCTAGCTGTTTGATCCCACGATTTGATGGTGCGATCCTTTCGTTGGAATGGAAGGAAGCCGTATGGGACAGGTTCGTCATGGGTGCGCCACGACCACGCACGCCGT
>NZ_JAQZBC010000002.1 GCF_029239295.1 Sphingomonas sp. | reverse complement strand
AGTCGTCACTCCAGATCATCCCGCCGCTGCGGCAATCTCGATCCGGTTGCGGCCATTTCCCTTCGCGCGGTAAAGCGCGGCGTCCGCATCCTTGATCAGTCGCGCCTGGTCCGGGTGACCATGATGCTCGGCCACCCCCATCGATGCCGTGATCGCCAGCGCGTCCTCGCCACCCGCATCGATCCGGGTCTGCTCCAGCGCGCCGCGAATCCGCTCCGCGATGACGTGGGCCTGCGCGGCGCGCGTTTCGTTCAGGACGATCAGGAACTCTTCGCCGCCATAGCGAAAGACGAAGTCGCTCGGTCGCACATGATCCATGACGACCTGCGCCACCTGCCGCAGCGCGAGATCGCCGGTCTGATGGCCGTGTCGATCGTTGATCTGTTTGAAGTGATCGACATCGAGCAGGATGATGCACAGTCCGCTGCTATTCGCATTGGCGAATTCGATCTCGCGCCCCAGGATCGCCGGAAGGAAGCGGCGGTTGAGCGTGCGGGTAAGCGGATCTCGGCCGCTCTCCATCGCCGTCAGGCTTTGAAACAATTCCATCACCAGCGACGAGACGCGGGTTACCGCCGCCTGTAAGTCGGACAGCGTCTCGGTGCGCTGGTTGGATCCGCCCGGCTCTTCCAATTGCGGCAGCAACAGGCGGTCGATCCGATGCGTCTCAGCCAGCAGGTCCTGGTAGATGATCGAGCGCTCAAACATGAAGCTCGCCCGGTGCCGCAGCCATAGTCCGAAAGGGGAATCCGATAGCCGCGTCAGCCCATTATCGGCCTTGCCCTGCAGCAGGCTGAACAGTGTCTTCTGGCTCCACTCCATCAGGCTGGCCTTCTGCGCCTCCTTCTCGGTCGATACGTCCTGATCGATCGAGAACAGCCGATAGGCCTCATCGAGCCTTGCCCGTGCGGTGGTGTCCTTCACATAGGCCTGGCTCATCATCATGATGGCGACGTCGATCCGCTCATGCCCGAGCTGAAGCGCCGCGAGGCCGCTATGCGGCTCGGCAAGGCCCGGAAGAACCTGAGCAAATCGTGCCTTCAGCGCCGCGGCGCCCTGCATCACGAGATGGATGGGAATGTTGATGCGGGCGTGAACCTGCCCGATCACGTGCTGGCGTTCCTGGATGCGCGGACAATCGCGAATGTCCGCCTCGTCGAACAGCGCCTTCAGCCACTCCAGCAACGAGGTGCTCAGCCTGGTGTGCACCACCGAATGGTTCAGGAAGCGCTGCGCCTCGTCGTCCTGCAGCAGCGTGTCATAGAAACGCGCCACCATGTCGACGCCATGCTCTGACGCGACCCGTCGCAGGATCCCGACGCTGCCGCCCGGAGCTTCATTCGCTGCCATTTTCACCAACACCTAGAGACTGCATCCCCCGATCCGGATGCCGTTCAGACCCTTCTACTACCGCCTTGATACTCTTTGGTTAGCAAAAGGTTGGCAGGGGTATGCACCGCGCCAGCGCGAGCGGTTTCAAGCCCATGCGCCCGGCGGTGCGACTCGGCACGCCTGTGGGACTTACGTGTAGCGTCAAGCCCCCCTCGGCCGCAGAATCCCGCGCACGCCGGCGGTTGCGCGCTTCTTGAGGATGGACGCCGATGTTCGATGGCCTTGACGCATTGCTCCTCGCGCGCATCCAATTTGCCTTCACTGTCAGCTTCCATTTCATCTTCCCCGCCTTCTCGATCGGACTGGCGAGTTATCTGGCGGTGCTAGAGGGGCTGTGGCTGCGCACGGGCCGTGAGGTCTATCTCGACCTGTTCCGTTTCTGGCTGAAGATCTTTGCCATCACCTTTGCCATGGGCGTCGTTTCCGGCATCGTCATGTCCTATCAGTTCGGTACCAATTGGGCCGTCTTCTCGGACAAGGCGGGGCCGATCATCGGGCCGCTGATGGCCTATGAGGTACTGACCGCCTTTTTCCTTGAGGCGGGATTTCTTGGGGTCATGCTGTTCGGGATGAAGAAGGTGGGGCGATCGCTCCATTTCTTCGCCACGCTGATGGTCGCCGTTGGTACGCTGATCTCCGCAATCTGGATCATCAGCGTCAACAGCTGGATGCAGACGCCGACCGGCTATGCGATGAATACCGACGGTCAGTTCGTGCCTGGTCCCGATTGGCTGGCGATCATCATCAATCCCAGCTTCCCCTATCGGCTGCTGCACACCGTGCTGGCCGCCTATCTCACCACCGCGTTCGTGGTCGGCGGGGTGGGAGCGTGGCAATTGCTCAAGCAGCGGCATGGCCCCACCGTCGCCTCGCATGAGGGCGGCGATCCCGCCGAGCTGATCGCCGATGCGCCGCGGTCGACGGAGGCGGGGCGCACGATGCTGTCGATGGCGATGTGGATGGCGGCGATCGTCGCGCCGATGCAGATCATCGCCGGCGACATGCACGGGCTCAACACGCTCGACCATCAACCGGCCAAGGTGATGGCGATGGAGGGGCATTACAAAAGCTACCCGGACGGTGCGCCGCTGATCCTGTTCGGCATCCCCAATTCACGCGAGCAGCGCGTCGATCACGCGGTCGAGATCCCGAAGCTGTCGTCGCTGATCCTGAAGCACGATCTGAACGCACCGCTCTCGGGGCTCAATACCGTCCCGCTTGATCGTCAGCCCCCCGTCGGGATGGTCTTCTGGGCCTTTCGGATCATGGTGGTGACCGGTCTGGCGATGCTGACGCTGGGACTATGGAGCCTGTACGCCCGCGCGACCGGCCGGCTCTATACGACGCCGCTGCTCCATCGCGCGGCCGTCGCCATGGGGCCCTCGGGCTTCGTCGCAGTGATTGCTGGCTGGGTCACGACCGAAGTCGGGCGTCAGCCCTATACCGTCTATGGCCTGCTCACGACCGCGGACAGCGTGTCGCCACTGGCTGCGCCTGCGGTCGCCTCGTCGCTGATCGCGTTCATCATCGTCTACTTCGCGGTCTTCGGCTTTGGCACCTGGTACATCCTTCGCCTGATGAACAAGGGCGTGCAGGTCCACGAGCCCGAACCGACGGAGGGTTCGGGCCCGATCCGCAGCGCCGGCATCACGCCTGGTCCCACCCAATTGGCGGGGGCCTGAGCCATGGGCGTGAACGTCGACCTGACGGTTGTCTGGGCCTTCATCCTCGCCTTTGCTGTCTTCGCCTATGTTGTGATGGATGGGTTCGATCTGGGCATCGGCATCCTCTTCCCCGCCTTCAGCGTGGGGCCGGAGCGCGATCAGGCGATGAACGCGATCGCTCCCGTGTGGGATGGGAATGAAACATGGCTGGTGCTGGGCGGGGGAGGGCTGCTGGCCGCTTTCCCGCTGGCCTATGGCGTCGTGATGACGGGGCTGTACCCGCCGATCATCGCCATGCTGCTCGGCCTCGTCTTTCGCGGGGTTGCGTTTGAGGCACGCTGGCGCGATCCGGCGCATCGCGCCGGATGGGATTTCGCCTTCACCGCCGGATCGTTCGTCGCCGCCTTCGCGCAGGGTGTGACGCTGGGCGCGCTGCTTCAGGGGATTACGGTCGCCGACCGTGTCTATGCCGGCGGGTGGCTCGACTGGGCGAGCCCGTTCAGCATGCTGACCGGGATCAGCGTGGTGTGCGGCTATGGCCTGCTGGGCGCCACCTGGCTGATCTGGAAGACCGAGGGTTCGACACAGGACCATGCCTTTCGCCTGGCCGGCCGCTTCTTCGTCGCAACGTTGATCGCGATCGTCCTCGTAAGTTTTGCAACGCTCGGCCTCGACGCCGATTATCGCCAGAAATGGCTAGGCAGCCCGGCGATTTATTTGACCTCGCAAGTGCCGCTGCTCAGCGCGATCGTCGCTTTTGCCTTCTACCGGTCGCTACGTCGCCGGCGCGAGGCGCGGCCGTTCTTTCTGGCGCTGGCGCTGTTTCTGATGAGCTACATCGGCCTCGGCGTCAGCATGTGGCCCTATGTCGTGCCAGAGGCGCTGACGATCTGGCAGGCCGCGGCACCGGAACGCAGCCAGGTCTTCATGCTGGTCGGCGCCGTGGTCCTGGTGCCGATCATCCTGATTTATACCGCCTGGTCCTATTGGGTGTTCCGCGGGAAGGTGGGCATGGAGGGTTATCATTGATGGATATGGATGCGCCCTTGTGGCAGCGGGTCGGCTGGATGGCCTTCATCTGGGCGTTGAGCGTCTCGGCGATCGGAATCCTCGCGACGCTGATACGCTTCTGGTTGAAAACCTGAGCTCGCCTGATCCCGGCAGTAGCGAAGGCGGCGAAACCGTACGAGGCGGCGCCGCGCCGCGTGTGGCCCGGTGCCGCGCTCCTGCCCTTAGAGCGGCCGCCCCGCCTGGCAGCGTTCCAGCTCGACGGGATCGTGCGCACAAGCGATCGACACATCGCCGCGCCGCTCGATCGACAGAACGCGCAGCCGCTCCTGATTACGCAGCCGGTGCTCCGCGCTGACTTCCATCAGCCGCTGATAGGCGCGCAGGCCAGGCGTGCAGCGCCGCCGCGCGGCGCGCATTTCGCCGCGATAGAAATAGGCGTCGCCTGCGTGCAACAGCCAGCGCCCATCGTCGCGCTGCACCGCTACCCCGGCATGGCCCCAGGTGTGCCCCGGCAGCGGGATCATCAGGATCTCGGGTGGTAGCCCGGGCAAGTCGCGCACCGCGTCAAATCCGAACCACGGCTCGCCAGCGGAACTGTAGCGGCGCCATAGTCGCACGTCGTTCAACTGCGGCGATCGCCAGCGATGGTGCGCGACAAAGCCGTCGTGCGCCATCGTCGCATCGTCGAACTCGCGCTGCATGACATGGACAGTCGCATTGGGAAAATCGTCCAGCCCGCCCGCGTGATCGAAGTCCAGGTGAGTGACCACGATGTGTCGGACGTCGGTCGCGCGAAACCCCATCGCCTCGATCTGGCGGACGGCGGTTTCCTGCTCGCGCAACTGGATGTTCAGCATCGCACGCCATGGGCGCGGCACCCGAACATGCCCCGCGTCATGGGGATGGTGAACATCGTTCAGGCCATAGCCGGTATCGACCAGCACCAGCCCGTCGGCGTCGGTTTCGATCAGCAGGCAATGGCAGACCAGCGTACCGTGCAGCCCCAGGCTGCGGCCGTCGAACAACGCACCGCCCACCGGGCAGTCGGTGCCGCAATTCAGGTGATGGATCCGCATACGCAATGGCCCGTGTGCAAAGGGGGGCATCCGGGGGCCCCGCCGAGCGACACCCCCGGATCGAGCGCGGACGTCACCGGCGCGCGACGTCCGTCATGGCTTACATGCTACCAGAGTTTCGCGTCGTGGTCGCCTTCATCATGCGCTGTGCATCGGTCAGATGCTGGCGCACGAACGGCACGGCCTTGTTGGCGGACGTGCGAAGCGCTGGCTGGTCACCGCCGGTGCCATAGCTGCGATGAAGGTCCAGCGCGGCCTGATGCGCCGGCACCTGCTGCGCCAGATACAGCCGGTCGAAATCACCCGGCGCCGCATTCTGCAATTCGGTCAGCGAGGCGGTCGCCCCGGCATCCAGTGCTGGCGGGGGCGGCGTCATGCCGGCCTTGCGCGCCGCCGCCATGGTTGCGGCGGTGGTCTTCTGATGGTGGTCAATCAGCATCTGCGCGTACCGCTTCACTTCGGGGCGCTGGGCCTTCTGAAGCGCGATCTTGCTGGAATTGATCTCGTACAGATCGCTTTTGCCCGCGGCCATGACATAGGGCTCGGCCTGCGACTTCGCTTCGGCGGGCGGCGGCGGCGGCGGCGTCTGTGCCATTGCGGGCAGCGCCGCGCCGGTCAGTGCCAATGCCATGGTAAGGCTGATGGTCTTCATCATCTTGCTCTCCTGTTGTTTTTGAACGGTGTGTCGGTGTTGGCGCGTCAAAGCGCCGGCGCGCCCAGTCCAGCTGAGTGCGCCGCCGCGGGCCTGGTCATGCGGTCTGCTTGTCCCGTGCGCTGGCGTAGGAACGCGCCGCTTCTCAGCCTGCTCGGAATTGCTGGCAGCGGAAAGTTCTATGGCCGTGCCGAGCGCGGAGCATGTCTTTATGCAAGGTGCCGACCGGTTTTCGTCACGGCATTCGCTCATTGCTGGTGCTTGTGATGCTGGTACACGATTGGTTCTCAGGCAATGTTCGCGGGCGCAGACACAGGAAGACTGCCTGACGCCTCCAACAAACGAGCGCGCGGATGGTCGCGTTTGTAACCGATGTTTTGACCAAATTTCTGCGTAACTTGGATCAACTATCCAGCTACTTCGCCGCGGCGATCTTCGTCCTTGTAGCCGTGTCGGATGTTCCGACAGCGCGATCGGTAGCGGTTACGCGATCTTGTCCCACACGGTCTTGCCGACCGCATCGTAACCCCGCATCGCGTCGATCATCGCCGCGCGCAGCCCCGTGTCGATCAACGCAGACGGCAACAGCGGATCACGGTTGATCGCGCGGATGACCGACTGGCCCAGCAACAGCGTCTCGCGCGCCGCCTCCTCCACTGGCATCGCCGGCAGTCGTGCCGTGCTTGCGCTCATCTCCGCGATCCAGTGGCGGTAGCCCGCCTCGATCGCCTTGCGCGGCCACAACCCCCGCCATTGCTGATCATCGATAGAGCTGGCGTCGCCGATGATCGTGGCATCGGGATCAAGGCCGATCGCATGAAGCTGCATGGCGAGCTGCGGCAACGGGTCGGCAAGATTATCGGGCCGTACCCACGCACCTGATGGCGTCCGGGCCAGCCCGTACAGCATCAGCGCCCGCTCACGCTCGCGCAGTCGCCGCCGATCGCTGCGGCCCAGGTGATCGACCAGCACGATCAACCAGCGCCCGGTCCACGCCGTCACGCGCTCTTCCGCCGCGGCCCAGCTTCGCGCGCGCCGGTCGAGCGCCTCGCCGCCCGGTCCGATTGCGTACAGCCCCCGCTCCACCTGCTGAACCAGGCCTTCACGACACAGTCGTCCCAGCGCGACGCGCAGGGCGGCTCCGTCCAGCCCCATCACCTCGGCCCGGCGAACCAAATCCGCCACCCGCATGGGACGCTGCACCGCCGACAGGAACCCCAGCGAGAGTGATCGCGCCGACAGCGGTGCATGCCAGTCTTGTAACGTTGTTTGACTCATGTTGTCGTTTAATGTTACAAGTTCGGCTGTCATCAACGGGAGCCTAGCTTATGAAGCCAGCGCCGATCACCGATTTTCTCAGCCGGGAAGAACTGGCGGCGTTGATGCGGCCTTCGGATTGGCGCGGGGCCTGGGCGCTCCTCGTCAACTGGGCGATCATCGCCGGTGCTTTTGCGCTCGCGATCGCATGGCCCAATCCGCTGACGATTGTGCTGGCGGTTCTGCTGCTCGCTGGGCGTCAGCTGGGCCTTGGCATCATCGTTCATGATTGCGCGCATCATGCGCTGTTCGCCTCGCGCCGTGCGAACGAGATCGCCGGCCAGTGGCTGGCCGGCTATCCGATGAACACCTCGCTCGCGAAATATCGTAGCTATCATCTGAAGCATCATCGCTTTGCTGGCACGCCGCAGGATCCCGACATCGGCTTTGTCCGCGCTTATCCGATCACGCGTGCGTCGCTGCGGCGCAAGTTCGCGCGCGATCTGACCGGGCGCACCGGAATCCGCGATCTGGCGCGGGAGCTGAAGACCTTCCGACTGGCGCAGCAATGGCCGTGGCTTGCCTTCCACGCCGGCCTTTTTACGGTGCTCGCCTTGTCGGGCGGCTGGTGGGCCTATGCCCTGTGGTGGGCCGCCCAGCTGTTCGTCTACCCCGCGATCGTCCGGCTGCGGCAGATCGGCGAACATGGCGTGGCGGAGGAGCGCGGCGATCTCGATCCGCGCCGCAACACCTCCACCACGGTGGCGCATTGGTGGGAAAAGCTGTTCGTCGCGCCGAACGATGTCCATTACCATCTGGAACATCACCTCGCCGCCGGCGTCCCGCCCTATCGGCTGGGTGCGATGCATCGGCTGCTGGTGCAGCGCGGTTATTATGATGGCTTCTCGTGCATCTCGCGCGGCTACGCCGATGTGATCCGCCGCGCCGTACAGCCGCTGCCGGCGCACTGACCGGCGGCGGTGTAGTGGACCGGCGTCAGCCGGCCGGCACCGCGTCGGCGGGTTGCTGATCGACCCGCGCCGCCCGCCCGGACAGCGCCGCGTCCAGCTGCTCGCGATCCAGCCGTCCTTCCCACCGCGCGACGACGATCGTCGCCACCGCATTGCCGATGAAGTTCGTCAGGCTGCGGCATTCCGACATGAAGCGGTCGACGCCCAGGATCAGCGCCATCCCCGCGATCGGCACGTCGGGCACGATCGACAGTGTCGCGGCCAGCGTGATGAAGCCGGCCCCGGTCACTCCCGCCGCGCCCTTGGACGATAGCATCGCGACGCCCAGCAGCAGCAGTTGCTGGCCAAGCGTCAGATCGACGTTGCACGCCTGTGCGATGAACAGCGCTGCCAACGTCATGTAGATGTTGGTGCCGTCCAGGTTGAACGAATAGCCGGTCGGCACCACCAGGCCTACAACGGTCTTCGGACAGCCGGCACGCTCCATCTTCTCGATCAGCGACGGCAGCGCGCTTTCGGACGATGACGTGCCCAGCACCAGCAGCAGCTCGGCCTTCAGATAGGCGATCAGGCGGAGGATCGAAAAACCGCACAGCCGCGCAACCGTGCCCAGCACCACCAGCACGAACAACAGCGACGTCAGGTAAAAGGTGCCGACCAGTGCGGCGAGATTGGCCAGCGTGCCCACGCCGTAGCGCCCGATGGTGAACGCCATCGCGCCGAACGCGCCCACCGGCGCCGCCTTCATCAGGATCGCGACGATCTTGAACACCGCCAGCGACACGTCGTTGAGCGCCAGCAGCAGCCGGTTGCCGCGCTCGCCGATCATCGCCAGCCCGATGCCGAACAGGATCGCGACGAACAGCGTCTGCAGGATGTTGCCGTCAGTCAGCGCCGACAGGAACGTGTCGGGGATGATGCCCATCAGGAAGCCGGTGAGCGTCGTCTCATGCGCCTGGGCGGAATAGGTCGCGACCCGCGCGGGATCGAGCGTCGCCGGATCAATGTTCAGCCCGTCGCCGGGCCGCACGACATTGGCGACGATCAGGCCGACGATCAGCGCCAGCGTGGAAAAGAACAGGAAATAGGCAAAGGCTTTGCCCGCGACGCGCCCAACCGCGCTCAGGTCGCGCATCCCCGCGATCCCGGTGACGATGGTCAGGAAGATCACCGGCACGATGATCATCTTGACCAGCTTGATGAACCCGTCGCCGATCGGCTTCATCGCCTCGCCGGTGGCCGGGGCGAAATGACCCAGCAGCACGCCCGCCGTGATCGCGATCAGCACCTGGACATACAGGTGCGTGTACCAGCGCGGTTTGGCGGGCACCGACACCGCCTCCAATGTAATCAAGCCGATGATCCTCTCAGCGCAGCGTTTCCCCCGGCCGTCAGCCGGGCCGGAACGCGCGATGATAGATGACCTTGGACGGTTTGCGCACGATCAGAAATCAGGCGGCCGGTAAATGATGCTGGCGGCGCCTTTGCGCGGCGCAGTCAGCCGCGCCCCGCCTTTGCAGCCGTCAGGCGCTCGGCCACATCATCAGGCTGGTCTCGACGACGCGCTCCAGTTCCTCGCGCGTCGCGCCCGACCCCGCCTGCACCGCCATGCCCTGCAGGATGGCGTACAGATACGATGTCAGCGCCTCGGGATCGACGTGGTCGGGGATGTCGCCGTCGCGCTTCGCCTCACGAAAACGCTCGACCAGCGCCGCCTGCGACGATGCGCGACGTTGGATGACGTCGGCCTTGATCGATTCCGCCTCCGCGCCGCACGCGGTGGCGCTGATCACGCCCAGGCACCCCTTGGGGTCGCATTTGCTGGTCTGTGCGTCGATTGCGCCGCGCATGAAATGCTCTGCCACCGCCCGCGCGGTCGGCTGCTTCAACGCCTCGCGCGTATAGGCCAGCTTCTCCGCTTCGTAGAGCGCCAGCGCCTTGTGGAACAATGCTTCCTTGTTGCCGAACGCTGCATACAGGCTCGGCTTGGTGATCCCCATCGCCTCGGTGAGGTCAGCCATCGAGGCACCTTCATAGCCCTTCGCCCAGAACACGCCGAGCGCCTTGCCCAACGCCTCGTCGACGCAGAACTCGCGCGGGCGCCCCTTGGCGGTGGCCGGTGCGGTGATCGATTCCATAACGTCCAGTATATAAGGACTTGCGCGTTTCGCTCAAGCACCCGGTCGAGATCGCGCTCCACGTCCGATGCCACCCTAGCACAAGTGGCAGGTACGCTTTGGCCCTTTCCGCCCGTATAATGATCCGTCGGCAATACGACCGGCGAACAACAAGAAGGCGTGGAACCACGCCCTGCCGTTTTATGGGGAGGAAATGTGATGTTGCGTTGTACCGCATCCGTGCTTGCGCTTGCGATTTCGACTGTCTCGGTCAGCGCCGCGGCGCAGGATGCCGCCTCCGCCGCGCCGGCGCCTGAGGCGCAGCCCACGGCACAGGTGCCCGCCGCCAGTACGGCCGATGCCACGCGCAGCCCGCAGGCCGACGATGGCGAGATCATCGTCACCGCGCAAAAGCGGGAGCAGCGGTTGCAGGACGTGCCCGTCGTGGTCTCCGTCCTCAATCAGCAGCAGCTGGAAAATGCCGGCATCCGCGACGTGAAGGATCTCCAGACGATCACGCCGGGCCTCAACGTCACCTCCTCCACCTCGCCCGCGCAAACCTCGATCCGGATCCGCGGCGTCGGCACGGTCGGCGACAACCCCGGTCTCGAAAGCTCGGTCGGCACGATCGTCGACGGCGTCTATCGCGCGCGCAGCGGGGTCGCCTTCGGCGATCTGGGCGAACTGGAACGGGTCGAGGTGCTGAAGGGCCCACAGTCGACGCTGTTCGGCAAGAACATGTCGGCCGGCGTCATCAACGTCATTTCCGCCTCGCCCAGCTTCAATCCTTCCGCCGAATTCGTCGGCAGCTACGGCAATTACAACGCCTGGACCGTGTCGGGCGCGGCGACCGGCGGGCTGATCGGCGACACCGTCGCCGGCCGCATCTTCGCGCTGAAGCGCGAGCGCGATGGTTTCTGGAAGGTGCGCACCGGCGCGGGCCCGCGCACCAGCACGCGCGCCGACAATGAAAACAACTGGACGGTGCGCGCGCAGCTGCTGATCCGCCCGACCGACGCGATCAATATCCGGCTGATCGGCGACTGGTCCGAACGCGACGAGGATTGCTGCGTCAACGCGCCCAGCATCCCCGGGCCGACGGCGGCGTTCGTCGATGCGCTCTCGCCCGACGCCGGTACGCTGCGCAATGGCAAGCCGTTCGACCGCATCACCTACGCCAACCGGCCGACCGATTTCCGCATTCGCGACCGCGGCGTCTCCGGCCAGCTCGACTGGGAATTGAGCGACGCGCTCAGCTTCACCTCGATAACGGCCTATCGCTATTACAAGTCCAACAGCGGCGTGGATGTCGACTATTCCTCCGCCGACATCTGGTATCGCGGCTCGGACGGCAATTCGAACCAGTTCAAGGTGTTCTCGCAGGAGGCGCGGCTCGCCTATAATAGTGAGCGGATCAACTCGATTCTGGGCGTCTTCTACGCTGACGAGCGGCTCGAATCGAACCAGAACACCTTCTTCGGGGTCGATTACGAACGTTACTTCGGACTGCTGCTGTCAGGCGGGACGAACCCCAACGCCGTGTCGGCGCTCACTGGCATCGCGGCGGGCAGCAACTTCCTGCCCAATACCGGGCAGCGCGATTTCCATCGTCACCGCGCCTCGTCGTTCGCGATCTTCACCGACAACACCTTCACCATCGCCGACGGCCTCGATCTGACATTGGGCATCCGCTACACCGATGAGGTCAAGCGGACGACGTCGCGCTACACCAATACCTCGCCTGCCAATGCCTGCGCTGCGGCGCTCGCTCGCCGGCTGCCGGCGGCCGCGATCACCGCGCTCTGCTCGCCCACTTCCGACGTCGCGTTCAACGACGTCACCACGCAGCAGCGCCGCCCGGAGAACCGCTGGGCCGGCTCGGCGAAGCTGCAATATCGCTTCTCGCCGCGCGTGATGGCCTATGGTTCCTACGCCAATGGCTTCAAATCGGGCGGCTTCAACCTCGATCGCGCACGCTCCGCGATCGGCGTGATCAATCCCGATACGTCCTTCGCCACGGAGAAGGTGGAAAGTTACGAGATCGGTACGAAGACGAGCTGGCTCGGCCAGCGGCTGCTCGCCAACATTGCGGGCTTCTATCAGACGTACAAGGATTTCCAGCTCAACACCTACACCGGCGTCAGCTTCGTCGTGACGTCGATCCCGAAGGTGACGTCGAAGGGCGTCGACCTCGACCTGATGTACAACACCGGGATTCAGGGCCTGACGCTGAACGCCGGCGCGACCTATGCCGATACGAAGTTCGGCAATTTCCCGCCGCCGCTGCCGAACCTCACGCGCCTGTCGGGCAACCAGCTGCCTTACGCGGCGAAGTGGAACGTCACCGCCGGCTTCAGCTCGAAGCAGCCGATGACGTCGGATCTCAATTTCCTGTCGTCCGCCTCGCTGAAATGGACGTCGAGCTACAATACCGGTTCGAACCTCGATCCGCTGAAGGTGCAGCAGCCGTTCGCGCTGCTCAACGCGCGCATCGGGATCGAGCCGACCAGCGAGGCGTGGTCGCTGGAGGTCTGGGCGCAGAACCTGACCAATTCCGACTATTACCAGGTGATCGTCGATCAGCCGCTGCAAAGCGGGACGTACGGCGCCTTCATTGGCCAGCCGCGCCTCTACGGCGTGACCGGTCGGGTGCGCTTCTGATCGCCGGCGCGGCGCCCCCGCGCCGCGCCGGAAGATGCGGGGGCGATGCTTTTGGCCTTGCCCCCGCGGCTGCGATCCAACACTCATTCTAAAACGGCCGGCTTACCGGCGAGGTGAGAGGATGAGCATATGGATAAGCGCGCTGCCGCCGCGCCGGTCGTTGGGGACTGGCCTGCCGTCTCCCTTGAGGAAACCTACCGCACGCTGACCGCGCCCGGCGCGCCGTTCGAGCTGCGCGACGCGGTGATCCGCGGCGTGCCGCTGCGCACCTATGCCAATGCACTCAACGATCTGCGCCAGGTGTTCGATCTCGGCCGCGGCTGGGGCGACCGCGAATTCATCGTCTATGAGGGCGAACGCCAAAGCTACGCCGCGCATTTCCGCGCCGCCGGCCAGCTCGGGCGCGTGCTCCACGATCGGTTCGGCGTGCGAAAGGGCGACCGGCTGGTCATCGCCATGCGCAACCTGCCCGAATGGTCGATCGCCTTCTGGGCCGGCGTGTCGATCGGCGCTGTCGTCACGCCGCTTAACGCCTGGGGGCTGGGCGATGAACTCGCCTATGGCATCACCGACTCAGGCGCGCGGGTCGCGATCGTCGATGCCGACCGGCTCGAACGGCTCGCGCCCTTTGTTGCCGATCTCGCGCTCGACGGGCTTGTCTCGGTGCGCACCGACGCCGATCACGGCACCGGCGCGATCCCGCTCGACGATCTGATCGGCCCCCAAGGGGGATATGCCGAACTCGCCGACGATCCGATGCCCGATCCCGGCCTCCACACCGACGATCCGGCGACGATCCTCTACACCAGCGGCACCACCGGTCGGCCGAAGGGCGCATTGGGCACTCACCGCAATGTCCTGACCAACGTCATCTCGATCGCGTTCAACAACGCCCGCGCCACGATCCGCCGCGGCGATCCGCTGCCGGAACCGGATCCCGACGCACCGCAGCGGGTAAACCTTCTGCCCGTGCCGCTCTTCCACGTTACCGGTACCAATTCGATGCTGATCCCCACAGTCATGGCGGGCGCAAAACTGGTGCTGATGCACAAATGGCAGCCCGAACGCTTCCTGGAGCTGGTCGAGGCGGAGCGGGTGAATTCCACCACGGGCGTTCCCGCAATGGTCTGGCAGGTCCTCGAATCGCCCGAGTTCGCCCGGCGCGATCTCTCCAGCCTCGACAGCTACGGCTATGGCGGCGCAGCGATCGCGCCCGAGCTGACGCTGAAATTCGCTGAGCTGTTTCCCTGGTTCAAGCCGGGGCAGGGCTATGGCGCGACGGAGACCTCGTCGGTGTCGATCGGCAACAGTGCGGAGGATTACCTGCGCCATCCCGACAGCGTCGGGCTGCCGGTCCCAGTCTGCGACGTGAAGGTGGTCGATGGCGACGGCCGCGAGCTGCCCCGCGGCGAGGCCGGCGAATTGTGGATCCGTGGTCCCAACGTGGTCGTCGGCTATTGGAACAAGCCGGAGGCGACCGCCGAGACCTTCACCGACGGCTGGTACCATACCGGCGACATCTGCCGCATCGACGAGGAAGGTTTCGTCTACCTCCTCGATCGCGCCAAGGACATGCTGATCCGCGGCGGCGAGAACGTCTATTGCGTCGAGATTGAGGATGTCCTCGTCGCTCACCCGCACGTGATGGACGCCGCCGTCGTCGGCCTGCCGCACCGTATCCTCGGCGAAGAGGTCGGCGCGCTGGTGCAGCTTCGGCCCGGTGCCGAACTGACCGAGGCGGAACTGATCGCTTATGCCGCGCGCCTCCTCGCGCCGTTCAAGGTGCCGGTGCGCATCGACCTTCGGCGTCAGGAGTTTCCGCGCAACGCCAGCGGCAAGACGCTGAAGCCCGTCTTGCGGGCGGAGCTCGTCGCGCTGCATCAGGCGGAACCTGCCGGCGGCTCCGGCGCTTCCTGAACAATGGGCAGCGCTCTGCCCTTAGGTGCAACGGGGTAGCCGGCACCGATCGATACGGGAGATGGAACATGGCCGAACGGCGAAATGGACGAACGCTTCTGCTGGGCGTCGGCGCAGCAGCGATCGGCGCCGTGCTTTATCTCTCGCGGGGCGCCACCCGTGACAAGGACGCGGTCACTTATCCGCCGCTTGATGTGCCCAAGCCGCTTGGCGAGGACGTCTGGACCGTGGACAGCGGGCCGATCAGCGCGATGGGCATGCAATTGCCGATCCGGATGACGGTGCTTCGCCTCACCGGCGGCGGCCTCATTCTCCATTCGCCCACGCAATATACCCCCGCACTGGCCGCCGCGCTCAGCGAACTCGGCACGATCCGCCATCTCGTCGCGCCCAGCATGGCGCACTGGACCTTCCTGGCGGATTGGCAGGCGGCCTATCCCGACGCGACGACCTGGGCGGTGCCGGTGCTGCGTGATCGCGCGCAGGTACGCAGCGCCAATCTGCGCATCGACAGCGATCTGGGAGAGGCTGCTCCCTCCGCATGGGCGGCGGACATCGAACAGGGGCTGATCACCGGCGCCGGCGGCTTTCAGGAGGCGTGGTTCTTCCACAAGCGCGGCCGTACGCTGGTGCTGACCGACCTGGTGGAAAACCTCGATCCGCAGAAGCTGGGCCCTGTCACCGCCTCGCTGATGCGCGCGACAATGGCGACCGGCGGCACCACTGCGCTCCACGCCCGTGCCGCGCTGCGCCCGCAGGCCGCGCAGGCCCGCGCCGAGGTCGACCGGATGCTCGCTTTGGCGCCAGAGGCCGTGGTGTTCGCGCACGGCGACATCTTCCGCGGGCGCGGCACCGAACAGCTGCGCACCGCCTTCGCCTGGCTGAAGTCGCCCTCGCCGGGCTGACGCGCGCGGCCGTTACAGCAGGATCAGCGCGCCGCCCAGCGACAGCGCCAGCGCTACCGCCGACGGCAGGATGATCACCAGCAGCGGCTTGAACCCCGTTTCCAGCAGCGAGCTCATCGGCGCGCGGATCCCGGTCGCGGCAACGGCGCACGCCAGACATGCGGTCGCGATATCCTGCGCGCCCCCGCTCACCACCGTCGGGATTACCCCCAGCGAATTGATGGCGGCGAACACGAAGAAACCGACCACGAACCAGGGCAGGGTGATGCCGGTCTTCTTGCCGTCCTCTGGGCGGAAGAACGCCGCGACCAGCGCCAGCACCGGGGCGAGCAAGGCGACGCGGGTCAGCTTGACGATCGCCGCCACCTGCCCTGCGCTGTCCGAATAGCTGTAGCCCGCGCCGATCGCCTGCGCGACATCGTGGATCGACGCGCCCAGCATGAATCCGGCCTGCCGGTCGCTCATCCCCAATTGGTGTGCCAGCGTCGGGTACAGGAACATCGCGGCGGCGCTCGCGGCGGAAATCCCGACCAGCACCAGCGCCAGCTGCGCCTGGTTCGCCCGCCGCTCGCCCAATGTCGTCGCCAGCGCCATCGCGGCGGACGCACCGCAGATCGCCACCGCGCCGCCGGCAAGCGTGCCAAAGGCGCTGCCGAGCCCCGCCGCCCGCGCGATCACGATCCCCGCGCCCAGCGTTACCAGCAGGATCACCAGCACCGCCAGCAGCGTCAACGGGCCCAGGTCGACGATCTGCCCCACGGTGATCCGCGCCCCCGCCAGTACGATGCCCCAGCGCAGCAGCGTCTTGGAGGCAAAGCCAAGCCCCGGGGCCATCCGCGGATCGGCCCCCAGGAAATTGAGCGCCAGCCCGATCAGCAACGCCATCAGCGTCAGCGGCGCGCCATAATGGTCAGCAACGAACGCCGCCGCCATCGTCGCCAGCACCGCGACCATCAGGCCGGGCAGCAGGTCCTGCCAGCTGCTCTTGGGCGACGGTTCCAAGTCGTTGTACAGGTCCGCTGCCAGCGGCATGGATCGGTAGCGCGTCACGCCCGCGCCTCCCTCGTCGCGCGCCACCATGCTAGAGCGTGGCGAGCGAGGTGAACAGCGGCGCGTGCGCGCTGTCGGTGCGGTAGAATACCGGCGGCTGGCCGATCGGCGCGGCGACCTCCACGGTGGCACCCCCGGCAAAGGTCTCGCCCGACCAGACATGCCGCCACTCGGCCCCCGCCGGCAGATAGGCGCGCCAACGCTCGGCGCCCGCCTCGATCACCGGCGCGACGATCAGGTCGCGGCCATAGGCGAATTGCGTCTCCACGCCCCAGCAGCCGGCGTCGTCCTCATAATCGAGGAATAGAGGGCGTTGCAGCGGCAGGCCCGTCGCTGCCGCCTCGCGGCACAGCTCGGCGATATAGGGGGCAAGCGCGGCATGCACCTTCGTCATGGCGACGAAATGTGCGAGCACTTCAGCGTCGCCATCCAGCTGCAAGTTCGTGTCGGGCCGGTTGCCCTCATGGCTGCGCATGACGGGGGAAAAGGCCGACAATTCACTCCACCGCATCAGCAGCTCGGCGGTGCGGACATTGTCGTACAGGCTCGTGTACCCGCCCAGATCGCTGTGGTGATAGGCATTGCCGACCAGGCCGGAGGACAGCGCCGCGCGGATCACCGTGCCGATGCCATCATGGCGCGTGAAATCGACGCTCTGGTCGCCGGCCCACAGCAGCGGGCAGTACGCGCCGACACCGCTGAACCCGGCGCGCATGAAGAACACCGCGTCGCCGGTCTTGCCGCGTGAGGCGATCGCACGCGCATTCACCTCGGCCCAGATCGTCGGCCAGGCATTGTGCGCCAGCATCCCGTCGGTGCCGTCGAACAGGCGAACATCGGTGGGGAGGTACTCGCCGAAATCGGCCATCCAGCCCGACAGCCCGAAATCCAGCATCTCGCGCCCGATCACGCGATCGGCGAACCAGTCGGCGGCGGCGGGATTGGTGAAATCGACGATGCCGCAATCGAACTCGCCGAAATCGACGAGATACGGCTCATCGGCATCCAGCTTCAGCGCCAGATAGCCGGCCTCTGCCGCCTCCACATACAGCGAACCGTCGACCGCCAGATAGGGGTTCACATAGCCTAGAAAACGGATGCCGCGCTCGTTCAGCTCGGCGATCTTCTGGCGCAGATGAGGGTAGCGCGCCTCGTTCGCCTTCCAGTCCCAGAACAATCTCTTGCCGAAGCTGGTGACGCGAAGCCCGATCCAATCCTCGCACCACAGGCCAGTGACGACCGCGCCCGCCGCGATGATCTTTTCCATCCGGTCGAAGCTGTTGGCGCCGTCCTTTAGTCCCAGGATCGCGCCCGCATAGGCCCATTCGGGCAGCAGCGGCTGGCGGCCGAAGCGGGTCGAAAGCTGCCCGACCAGATCGGCGAAGCGGGCCGCGGCGAACAATTCGATCCGCGGCGGAATTTCCCACACCTCGATCGCGGGCGCGGCGGCATCGCGAAAGTCGAAGCAGCTATACGCCGTCGTATCGACGTGCAGCGCATAGCGGCGCGATGACAGGTACGTCGGCTGGGGATAATTGGTGTTCCAGTAATCGCCGCCGGAGCGGTGATCGCGGTCGCACTGGAACGTCAGCAGCGTCGACTTGTCGCGCCCCACCCCCGGCTCGGACGTCCACATCGGGAAGCGGCGGCCGGCCATGTCGACATAGGACAATTGCTCGCCGCCGCCCCACAAACGCTCGCCCGCTTCGCCCACGGCCGTGAGCCACAAGCGATTGAGTGCAGGGTCCAGCGCCGCGAGGTGCAGCGCGCCATCACGCAGCGTCAGCGTCAGCAGCGTGCGCCCGCCGGCGGAGAGCGTCGCGGTGTCCCCCTCGATCGTCGTCTCGCGCAGTGCGATCCGCTCGTCGACGCGATCGTCGAGGAAATAATTGCCGCGGTACATGTCGACCAGCGGCCGCCCCGCGCCGACGAACAGCGCCGGCGCGTCGGCGCGGTGGCGAATGACGAGCGCCTCGCCCGCGAAGATGTCAAAGCCGCTCTCCGCGGGGCGAAACGTCACCGTCATTCTATTCTCCTGGCCGTGCCTCCGGCCATCCGTACCAGTGGTGGCTTACAGCGTCAGGGGGCCGTGCTGCAGCTTGGGAAGCACATGGCGTGCAAACAGGTCGGCCTCCGCGGCATGCGGATAGCCCGACAGGATGAACGCCTCGATCCCCATGTCCTGGTACATCTTCAGCTTGGCGAGCACCTGGTCCGGATCCCCGACGATCGCCGCGCCGCAGCCCGAACGGGCACGGCCGACGCCGGTCCACAGGTTTTCCTCGGCATAGCCGTCGTCGCTGGCATTCTCGCGCAGCGCGGCCTGCGCCGCGACGCCGGTCGACTTGGTGTCGAGCGACTTGTTGCGGATCGCCTCGCCCTGCGCCGCGTCCAGCTTCGACAGCAGGCGGTCGGCGGCAGTGCGCGCCTCGGCCTCGGTCTCGCGCACGATCACATGCGCGCGATACCCGAACTTCAGCGTGCGGCCGTGCTTGGCGGCGCGGGCAGTCATGTCGTCGATGATCGACTGCACGGCCTCGCGCTTATCGGGCCACATCAGATAGACGTCGGCACCCTGCGCGGCGGTTTCGCGCGCGTCGGGCGACAGGCCGCCGAAATACAGCGGCGGGCACTTGCCCGACACGGTGGTGACGCCCGGCGCATCCAGCTTCAGCTTCCAGAACTCGCCCTGGTGATCCAGCGGCTCGCCGTTCAGCATCGTCTTGAGGATCTGCATCGCCTCCAGCGTGCGGGCATAGCGCGGCGCCGATGCCAGCGTCTCGCCCGGCAGGTCGGAAGAGATGATGTTCACCGTCAGTCGCCCGCCCAGGATGCGGTCGATCGTTGCGATCTGGCGCGCGAGCTGCGGCGGCCAGCTTTCACCGATGCGCACGGCCATCAGCAGGCGGATACGCTTCACCATCGTTGCGATCGCCGCGGCAAAGGCGGTGGTGTCGATGCCCAGCGCATAGCCCGACGGCAGCAGGATATTGTCGAACCCGCCGCTCTCGGCCTGAAGCACGATGTCGCGGCAATGCTCCCAGCTGGACTTCAGCTTGGGATCGGGAACGCCGAGAAACTCGTAATCGTCATCGCACAGCGCGGAAAACCAGCTGACTTCACACCCTTTGTTCGTCGAACCCGTCACGGCAAACGCTCTCCCATGCTGGCCTGAAGGACGGCGTACCATTGCTCGCGCGTCCATTGCGGTTTGTAGGCGTCGGGGATCATCGCGATCCGCGACACATTCTGCGTGCCGACGATCGGGATCGGGCGCGCCGGGTGCGCCATGATCCAGCTATAGGCGGCGGCGGCGCGATCGACGCCGGCCTCATGGGCCTTCACGTCGAGCAGGGCGGCGACGGCGCGTGCGCGCTCATCCTTCGGATCGGCGAGGCGGCCACCGCCCAGCGGCGACCATGCCAGCACCGCCATGCCGCGCTGCATCGCCTGATCGAACAGGCCGTCGAACAGCGGCGTGATGGTCAGCGCGGAAAATTCCGGCTGGTGGCTGACGACCGGCACGGTCAGATATTCGGCCAGTGCGGCGGTCTGCGTGGGCGTGTGGTTGGACACGCCGATCGCGGTGATCTTGCCCGCTGTGCGCGCATCGTCCAGCGCGCGCGCTACTTCCTGCGGATGCGCGAGAAGGTCGGGGCGATGGATCTGATACAGGTCGATCCTGTCGCACCCGAGCCGCGTCAGCGAGGCGTCGATCGCCTCGGCCAGATAGGTCGCGCTCGAATCATACGGCACGCCCATGCGGATGCCGCCCTTCGATGCCAGCACCATCTTGTCGCGCAAGCCCGGCGCTTCGGCAAAGACGCGGCCCAGCAACGCTTCAGCGGCGCCGAAATCCTCGTTGTTGTCCGGGCCATAGATGTCGGCAGTGTCGAACAGCGTCACGCCGGCATCGAATGCCGCCTCGACCAGCGCGCGCGCCGCGGCGACATCGCTGCCGCAGAAACGCCACATGCCCCAGGCGATGGTGCTGATGGTTAGGCCAGTGTCACCCAGGGCGACGGAGCGAGCGGGAGAAGGCAGATAAGACACCGTTGTCTTATAGGTGCGATCCGGCGTACAGGGAAGCAGTCAATTGGGAACGCCGCCGAATTCGGGGTCGCCACAGCAATCTCCATCTACTAGGGGGATTAATGATGGGGGCTGCGGAATCCGCGGCGCATGACTGGTTTGGGGTAGGAGAGGGTAATGGTAAGGTTCTCTAACAAGGCGCTTTTGCTTGCCGCCAGCGCGGCCTTCGCCGTCGTGGCGCAGGGCGCCGCAGCGCAGGAAGTGTCGCCGGCTGATCAGGCAGCGGCACCGAGCGCTGCACAGCAGACGGCACCCGCGCCGGGCGTCGCGGCCGAATCGGATGACGCGTCGAACGCGTCGAATGGCGACATCGTTGTCACGGCGCAGAAGCGCAGCGAGCGTCTGCAGGACGTGCCGCTCGCCGTTTCGGTAGTGGGTGGTGAGGCGCTGGCAAACACCGGCTCGCCGGGTCTCGAGGGCGCGACCACGCTGGTCCCTGCGCTCAACATCCTGAAGTCGGGCACCACGCTCAACCAGTCGCTGTTCCTGCGCGGCGTTGGCACCACCACCTTTTCGATCGCCGGTGAGCCGTCGGTGTCGGCGGTGGTCGATGGTGTCGTGCTGGCGCGCACCGGCGAAGCGTTCGGCGATCTCGTCGACGTGGAGCGGATGGAAGTGCTGCGCGGTCCGCAGGGCACGCTGTTCGGCAAGAACGCGTCGGCCGGCGTCATCAACATCGTCACCAAGCAGCCGACGCGCGATTTCGGTGGCTATCTTGAGGGCAGCTATTTCACCGGCGGCGACGAGGCGCGCATCCGCGGCGCCCTGAACGTGCCGATCACCGAAAATCTGCTGTCGCGCTTCACCGGCTTCTACAGCCGCTTTGACGGCAACATCCGCAACGACGCCTTCGACGGGCGCCGGGTGAACGGCTATGAGCATGTCGGCGGCCGCGTGCAGCTGAAGTGGATGCCCAGCGACGCCACCACCGTCGCGTTCATCGCTGATTATCGCAAGAACAACGACGATTGCTGCGCCGAAGTCATCGGCACCGGTGCGCTCAACGCCGCTGGTCAGCCGATCACCAGCCCGATCTTCTCGGTGCTGCCGACGCCGCAGGGCAATGAGACGCGCCGGATCAACCAGAATCTGATCACGCGCACCGAAGAGGAAAGCTACGGCGCCTCGCTGCAGATCGACACCGAACTTGGCAACCAGACGGTGACCAGCATCACCGCCTATCGCGAATATTCCAACACCGAGACCCGCGATGGTGACTTCCTGGCCGCGCCTTATGTCGGCTTCAACCAGTTGCACGATCTGGGGCCGCAGACGGGCGACACGTTCAGCCAGGAACTGCGCCTGACCTCGCCGTCGCAGCAGTTCATCTCCTACGTCGTCGGCGTCTATTATTCGCGAGCCGCGTCGGAGCGGACGTTCTCGCGCTCGGTGGTGAATTGCAACGCGGCCACCGTGCCGGCGACGCTGATCCCGTGCGGTGCGCCCGGCGCGCCGGCGACCACCAACCCCTTTGGTGTCGCGAACTTCGGCTCGGTGTTCCAGAACATCGCCGCCTTCAGCCAGTTCACGGTCAACTTCACCGATCGCTTCCGCTTCATCGGCGGGCTGCGTTACACCGCTGACCAGCTCAACGTGTGGCACCGCCGCCAGACGACGCTGGCCGGTCCGGGCGTGAACGCGAACTTCGACCAGGGCGTGTTCGATCGCTACAATCAGCTGCTCGGCCAGGGCGTGGCACCGGGCGCGGCACAGACCCAGGCGGTCGCTGCGTCGAACGGCGTCGCATGGCGTGGCAAGACCACCAATGACAATTGGTCGGGCAAGGCCGCGCTGCAGTTCGATGTCAGCCGCGATGTGGTCGCCTACGGCGGCTGGACGCGCGGCTACAAGGGCCCGGCGTTCAACGTGTTCTACAACCTGAACTCGAACGGCACGAACGTGATCGCGCCGGAAACGTCGGACAGCTACGAAATCGGCCTGAAGAACACGCTGTTCAACGGCCTGCTGACGCTCAACCTGGCGGGTTTCTACGCCAAGTACGACAATTTCCAGGCCAACAACCCGGATCTGGTCGCTGGCGTCGTGGTCACCCGCTTCACCAACGCGGGCGAAGTGTCGACCCGCGGCGTGGAGGCGGACATTGTGCTTCGGCCGATCGACGATCTGTCGATCTCGGGCGGCGTCGCCTACACCGACGCGCACGTCGACCGTTTCTTCCAGGCGCCGGGTGCGCCGGCCACTGCGGTGATCGAGCCGGGCACCTCGCTCGCCTTCGCACCGAAGTGGAAGGGCTCGCTCGCGGTCGACTATCGCGTCCGCACCGGCGGCGCGGTGGACGTGTTCCTGGGCGCGCAGGGCAATTACCAGTCCGAACAGCTCGCGCTGTTCTCGCCCGATCCGGTGCAGCGTCAGCTGGCGACGATCGACGGTTACGGCCTGGTCAACCTGTCGGCCGGCATCGGCGATCAGGACGATCGCTTCCGCCTGACCTTCCAGGTGCGCAACCTGTTCGACCAGAGCTTCGCCGCGGCGATCGCCAACGGCGGCCCGTCGGGCTCGTACCGCTACCAGATCCCGCGTGAGGCGGATCGCTATTACGGCGTGACGGGCCGGATCAACTTCTGATCCCCACCGCGTCTGTTGTGTAGACGAAGCGGCCCCGGAGCAATCCGGGGCCGTTTTGCTGTCAGTGTCCGCGGATCAGTTCCCGCTAATCAGCCGCCGCCCGGCGGCGCCGACGATCCACGCAGCACCAACTCGTGCGGCAGCCGGCGTTGCTGCGCGGCGCCATCGGCAGGGGGGGACAGCAACAGGTCGGTCGCCGCATCGGCCAGCGCGCGCACCGGCTGGCGCACCGTGGTCAGCGCCGGCCACACCAGCCGCGCGGTCGGCCCGTCGTCGAACCCGACCACCGACAGTGTATCGGGCACGCGGATGCCCCGCCGGTGCGCGGCGGCCAGGACGCCCGCCGCCATGTCGTCGCTGGAGGCGAAGATCGCGGTCGGCGGCTCGTCCATCGACAACAGCGCATCCGCCGCCGCCTCGCCCGACGCGAAATCGAACTGACCCTGCCGGATCAGCGCCATGTCCAGATCGACGCCGACCGCGCCAAGCGCGCGGATATGGCCGGCCAGCCGCTGCCCCGATGCGGCATAGCTGCGGTCGCCGACGATGAAGCCGATCCGCCGATGCCCCAGCGTCAGCAGGTGGCTCGTCATGTCGAACGCCGCGCCCTCATTGTCGATCGACGCGCTGGCGCCTTCCTCGATGCGCAGCCCCGGCTGCAACCGGGCAAAGGGGATGCCGCGCCGCTTCAATTCGTCCAGCACGCGCTGGTCGTCGCAGGCCGGCGGGGCGAGCACCAGCCCGTCGGGGCTCGCCTGGTCGATCAGCGCAGTGATATCCTCGAACAGCGTCGGCGATGCGCGATCATAGGGCTGTGCGATCATGCGGATCTTGTCGCGCGCGCATCGCTCGCGCACCCCCAGCTGGATCTCGTAAATGTACCAGGGATTGGGATTGTCGCAGATCAGCGCGATCTGGTGCGATCGGTGCCCGGCCAGCGTGCGCGCCGCATGGCTCGGCTTGAACCCGGTCTCGTCCATCACCTGCTGGATGCGCGCCTTCTTCTCGGCGCTCACATATTGCTGGTCGTTGATGACGCGCGACACGGTCTTGATCGATACGCCGGCCAACCGCGCGACATCACGAATGGTCGGGCGCGCGGTGTCGGTTGCTGTGCTCATCGCCGACCCTCATAGGGCAGCCAAGCCGCTGGCCAATAGGGCATATCGCGCAGCGCCATCGCGATCCGATCAGGCCGTCAGCAGGCGAACCTTCGGCTCCTCGTCAGTGTCGAACGCCAGATAGTCCGCGTCGAACCCCGACCGGCTGGCCAGTGCCTCCCAGTCATGGATGTCGACATAATGGCGGTGGATCGTCATCAGCTTCAACTCGCGCAGCCGCCGCAACGATCGGTTGACGTGCACCGGGGTCATGCCGGTCGCGTCGGCAAGATGCTCCTGCGTCAACGGCAGATGGAATTGCAGCCGCTGCTCGCGCTCGCCGCCCACCCGTGTTGCCAGTTCGCAGATCAGATGCGCCAGCCGCCCGACGGCATCGCCGCGCCCGATGTTGAGCAGCCATTGCATCAGCGTCGCTGTATCCACCGCGCAATGTCGCCAGAACGCTTCGGCGATCGCAGGATATTCGGCGGCAATCCGGCGCAGCGCACGGTGTGGCACGCGAAAGATGGTGGCCTCAGTCAGCGCCAGCAGCGCGCCAACCCCGCCGGGCCGCACCACCGATAACAGGTCCGCCATGTCCCCGCCCAGGTGGATGGCGGTCAGTTGCCGTTGCCCGCTGGCGGTTTGCCCGACCCGGCCGACCAGCCCCGCCGCAACGAAGCTCGCATGGTGCGATATCTCGCCCGGTCGCGTGACCGGGTGGCGCGCGGCCACGCACATGGCCTGGTACGGCAGCGCGCACAGCGCCTCGCGCTCGGGCTCGGTCAACGCGGATCGCAGGATCAGCCGGTCGACAAACGGTTTCAGGCCGTTTTCGCTGGGGGTGAGCACGGTCCGTCTCCCGAAACGCAAGCGGGAGCACGTCGTATCTCTCGGTCACTACTGCTTGCGCGCGATCGGCAGTGATGCTTCCCTATACACGAAGCCGCCGCCGCCAACTTGAGGTACATCAAGCGGGCGCACGTTTTCTGGCGACTTACTGCCGATCCCGTACCCGCTTCACGGTTACGCTCACCGTCACCGTTACCGTCAGCGCGGCGCCGCCGGTGCCTGCGACGCAGTCGGCGATTGTTGCGCGACCAGATAGGCGGTGATCGCCGGCACCTCATCGTCGGCGATCGGCGCGCGATAGGCGTCGCGCATCTTTTCGACGATCGCGGTCCATTGCTCCGGCTTCAGCTTCGGCTGGGTCAGCACCATGCCGGCAGAATGGCACGCCAGGCAGCGCTGGTTGACCAAATCGGCGTGCTGGCCGGGCGGGAAGGTCGCCATGTCGTCGGGCAGGTCGACGGCTGTCGAGGTCAGCGTCACGTCGCCATTGCTGATCCCGCTGGCGGGAGCGACGGCAGCGGCGGGTGCCGGCGGCGGCTGATGGCCGCGGCCGCTGATCGCGATCAGCACGAACAGGCTCGCGCCGATCAGGACGACGACGATCGCGGCAAGGGAAGGCGCGCGCATCAGGTCAGCGCCACGGTCACGGGCTCGACGCAATTGCGCATATAGCCGCCGGGATTCCAGTTCGCTTCCATCGGCTGGGTCTCGCCCGCCGCATTGGTGCAGCGGGACATCACCCGCACACGGCCCGGCCGCGGCACGCCGATGCGGGCGGTGAAGCGGCGGAATCCGTAGCGATCATCCTCGCGTCCCAGCGCGGCGGGCTCCCAGGTGCGCCCGCCATTGCCCGAAATCTCGACGCGCGTAACGCCGTGGTCGCCGCCCATCGCGATGCCCTCCACCGGCAGCACCGGGTCATAGCCATAGGTGGCGCCATCGGCGATGCTGGTGATCCAGGATCGCGGGTTCATCCGGTTGATCGGCACGGTCGGGAAATCCTTCGTGCCCGGCGCGACATGCGCGCGCGGCGTGTCGGGGATCTTGTACGCCTTGGCCATCCAATAGCGGTCGTCCGGCGCGGTCAGCACCTCGATCGTGGTCACCGTCTTCATCCAATAGGTCGAATACCAGCCGGGGACGACCAGCCGGACGGGAAAGCCGTTCAGCAGCGGCAGCTGTTCGCCGTTCATCGCGAACGCCAGCATCACTTCGCCGTCGCGCGCATGATCGATCGCCAGCGCCTTTTCGAACGCCGGCGCACCATCGACCAGCGGCTTGTCCAGCGCGCCGACCCGGACCGCGACCGCGCCGCCGCGCACCCCGGCGAGGTCCAGCAGGTGGCGCAGCGAAACGCCCATCCATTTGGCGTTGCCCATCGCGCCGTGGCCCCATTGTGCGCCCGGCACGCGCGGATCGAACAATCCGCGCGAATTGCCCGAACATTGGTTCACCGCCGCCAGCTCGACCCGCGGCATCCGCAGCAATTGCCCGAGCGAGATCGACAGCGGCCGATCGACATGTCCACCAAGCGCGATGCGATACTGGTCGACGTCGATGCTGGTCGGCATGTCGCTCCAATGCCAGCGGACGTAGAAGCGGTCGTTGGGGGTGTAGAGGTTGTTCTGGAACACCTCCATTGGCGTCTCCAGCAGCACGGGGCGCACCCGCTGCAGGATCATCTCGCCCTTTTGCGGGAAGTCGCTGGTCAGCGGCCGGGCGGAATTGCCCCCCGGCAGTCTCAGGTCGATGTCCGCGCCCAGCGCGCGCGCCGCGATCAGCGCCGCGCCGCCGCCCACGCCTGCGGTCAGCAGCCGCCGCCGCGACACGCTGCGCGCTGTTTCGAAATCGAGCCGGTCCACTACATCTTCTCCAGTTCGACGATCGCCACATCGGCGGCGTCACAGGCGCGGCCGAGCGCCTCGTCTACCTCGTCGGTGACCAGATAGTCGATATCGCCAAGGTCGCCGATCCGCACCGGTGCCGGCCGCCCCAGCTTCGAGGAATCGAGCGACAGGATCACTTGTCGCGCCTGTGCGATGATCGTCTGCGACACGCGTACTTCATCGACATCGAAATCCAGGAACGTCCCGTCGCGCTCGATTGCCGATGCACCGATCAGCGCATAATCGACGCGAAAGCTGCGGATGAAATCCATCGCCAGCGCGCCCACCACGGCGCGGTCGCCCGGCCGCACGCGCCCGCCTGCGGCGATCACTTCGATTCCCGGGCTGTCCGCCAGAATGTCGACGACGTTCAGATTGTTGGTGATCACCATCAAGTCGCGCCGGCCGACGAGATGGCGGGCGATCGCCTCGGTGGTCGATCCGATGTTGATGAACAGGCTCGCGCCATCGGGCACGAGCGATGCCGCGGCGGCGCCGATCGCGTCCTTCACGTCGGCCGCGACATGCCGCCGCTCGGCATAGCGCAGATTGTCGACGCCCGACGTCACCACCGCGCCGCCATGCACCCGCGCCAGCATCGACCGGCGCGCCAGCATGTTCAAATCCTTGCGGATCGTCTGCGGGGTGACGCCCAGCTCCTCGGCCAGCGCGTCCACCGAAACGCTGCCGGTATGCCGCGCCGTCTCCAGGATCGCGCGGTGCCGCGCCGCCACTACATCGGCGCCCGCCTGGCTCATGCCTCGCTCATGCCGCGACGGGCGCCGCTTGGCGAAGATAGGCATCCAGCGCCTCGGCCGTCCCGCCGGGAACATGCAGCCCCAGCTTGCTGCGGCGGAACAGCACGTCCTCGCTCGTCCGCGCCCATTCCTGCGCGATGAGGTAGTCGACTTCCGCCTGGTACAGGTCGCCCCCAAACGGCGTGCCCAGATCGCTCACCGTCTGCGCATGGCCCAGCAGGTCATCCGTGCGCGTGCCATAGGCGCGCGCCAGCCGCCGCAACAGCGCCGGTGGCAGGGCAGGGCGGCGCGCCACCAGACCGGCCAGGAAGCGGTCGAAATCGGCGTCCGCCATGTCGCCGCCCGGCAGCACCGCGCCTGCCGTCCAGGCGCCGCTCGCCTGCGGGAAGAACCGCGCCAGTTCCTTCATCGCATGCTCGGCGAGCTTCCGGTATGTGGTGATCTTGCCGCCAAAGATGCTCAGCATCGGCGCGCGGCCCTCGCCGGCATCCAGGTCCAGCACATAGTCGCGCGTGACGGCGGAGGCGTTGGTCGATTTGTCGTCGTACAGCGGGCGGATGCCGGCATAGCTCCACTTGATGTCGCTCTTGCCGACCGGGGTCGCGAAATAGCGGCCGATGGTTTCCAGCAGATAATCGGTTTCGCCTTCGCTGATCGCGGCCTTTCCCGGCTTCTCGCTCCACACTTCGTCCGTCGTGCCGACCAATGTGAATTCATTCTCATAGGGGATGGCGAAGACGATGCGGCGATCGGGGTTCTGCAGCATGAAGGCGTGCGACCCCTCATACAGCCTGGGCACCACGATATGGCTGCCCTTGACCAGCTTCACGCCGCGATCGGTGCGCGCATCGGGCACCCGTCCCAGCACATCGGCCACCCACGGCCCTGCCGCATTGACGATGACGCGCGCAGCAATCTCGCGCGTACCCTGTGCATCGGCGATCGTCGCGATCCAGCCGTCGCCCTCGCGCCGCGCATCGACCAGCCGGGTACCCGTCTCGATCACCGCGCCGCGGGCCGCCGCATCCATCGCGTTAAGCACGACCAGCCGGCTGTCTTCGACCCAGCAGTCGGAATAGATGAATGCCTTGCCCTCGCGCGGGCTCAGCCCTGCGCCGACGGGGGAGGTGGCGAGGTTCACCGTGCGCGTCCCCGGCAGCTTCTCGCGCCCGCCCAGGTGGTCGTACAGGAACAGCCCCAGCCGGACCATCCACGCCGGGCGCGGCGACTGGGTCTGCGGCAGCACGAATTCCAGCGGCCAGATGATGTGCGGCGCCATGTTCAGCAGCCGCTCACGCTCGATCAGCGCCTCGCGCACCAGCCGGAACTCGCCATATTCCAGATAGCGCAGCCCGCCATGGATCAGCTTGGTCGACGCGGACGAGGTATGGCTCGCCAGATCGTCCTGTTCGACCAGCAGCACGGACAGCCCGCGCCCCGCCGCATCGCGCGCGATTCCTGCACCATTGATGCCGCCGCCGACGATCAGCAGGTCCACCGTCCGCATCATATCGCGCTCTCCGATCATCCCGCCCCCATATCCCTCCCGGCTTTCGAATGAAAGCGTTGACGTTCGGACGAAAGTCGCCAAGGTTCGTTTGACGTTTCGTTTGGAGAGGTAGGATGGCGTCCCACATTCTTGTGATCGATCAGGGGACCACCTCGACGCGCAGCGTGCTGTTCGATGCGTCGGCGCGCCGGGTCGCCATCGCGCAGACCGAGTTTCCCCAGCATTATCCGCAGTTCGGCTGGGTCGAACATGATCCGGAGGATATCTGGCGCGACACGCTGGCCACCGCCCGCCAGACGATCGAGGAAAGCGGCGTGTCCGCGCGCGACATCGCCGCGATCGGCATCACCAACCAGCGCGAAACAGCCGTCGTCTGGGACCGCGCCACGGGGGAGCCGATCCACCGCGCGATCGTGTGGCAGGATCGCCGCGGCGCCGATCGTTGCGCGACGCTGCGCGCCGACGGGGCGGAGGATCTGATCCGCGCGCGTACCGGCCTCCTGATCGATCCCTATTTCTCCGCCACCAAGATCGCCTGGATCCTCGACAACGTGCCCGGTGCCCGCGCGCGCGCCGACCGTGGTGAGCTGGCGTTCGGCACGATCGACAGCTTCCTCTTGTGGCGGCTCACTGGCGGCGCGGTCCATGCGACCGACATCACCAACGCCAGCCGCACGATGCTGTTCGACATCCATCGCAGTTGCTGGGATGAGGAGCTTTGCCGCCTGCTCGGCGTGCCGATGGCGATGCTGCCCGACGTGCACGACAATGCGCATGTCTATGGCACCACCGAGACCAGTCTGCTCGGCGCACCGATCCCCATCGCGGGCATGGCGGGGGATCAGCAATCGGCGCTGTTCGGCCAGGCCTGCTTCGATCGCGGCAGCGCCAAATCAACCTATGGCACTGGCTGCTTCATGCTGCTCAACACGGGGAAGCAGGCAGTCACCTCGCAGCATCGCCTGCTCACCACGCCTGCCTATCGGCTCGACGGTGTGACCACCTATGCGCTGGAAGGGTCGATCTTCGTCGCTGGCGCGGCGATCAAATGGCTGCGCGACGGGCTCGGCATCATCACCCATGCCAGCCAGACCAACGACATGGCGACCAAGGTGCCCGACAGCCACGGCGTCTATATGGTGCCCGCCTTCGTCGGCCTCGGCGCGCCGCATTGGGACCCCGCCGCGCGCGGCTCGATTCACGGCCTGACGCTCGACAGCACTGCCGCGCATCTCGCCCGCGCCGCGCTGGAGGCGGTCGCCTATCAGACGCTCGATCTGGCGGAGGCGATGGTCGCCGATGGCGGCAGCCGGCCGGAACGGCTGCGCGTCGACGGTGGCATGGCCGCGAACGACTGGCTGTGCGGCTTCCTCGCCGACCTTACCGGCATGGCGGTGGAGCGGCCCGCCGATCTGGAAACCACCGCGCGCGGCGCTGCCTTCCACGCAGGGCTCGCAACAGGCCTATGGTCGGGGCTCGACGAACTCGCTGGCCTGTGGTCGCCGGAGCGGTTGTTCGAACCGGCGATGACTGAGGAGGCGCGCGCGCCGCTGGTCGCCGGGTGGCGCGATGCGGTGGCGCGTACGCTCAGCGCCGGGGTTCGCCCGGCCTGACGCTATAGCAGCAGCCGGAACACCGCGCCGCCGCCTGGCGCGTCGTGCACTTCCAGCGTGCCGCCATGCGCCACCGCGATCTGCCGCGCCAGGTTCAGCCCGACGCCGGTCCCCTTGGCGCGGGTGGTGAAGAACGGCAGGAACACTTCCTGCCGCAGCTTCTCCGGCACGCCGGGACCATTGTCGGCCACCTCGATCATCACCGTGCCGGCGCTGGCGATCGTCAACGTCACGGCCGGATCCGGGCGATGCTCGCTCGCCGCCTGCGCGGCATTGCGCAGCAGGTTCAGCAGCAATTGCGACAGCAACGCGCGGTCGCCGTGGATCGTCATCGGCGTGCAGGCGACCGCGATCGCCACATCGGGCCATTCGGCGCGGAACAGCCGCGCATGTTCCTCGGCGAATCCCGTCGCAGCGAAGGGGTGGCGAACGACTGACGGTTCGCGCGCCACCACGCGATAGCTGTCGATGAAATGCCCCAGCCCCTGCGTGCGCCGCGCCAGCGTCGTCGCGGCATCACGCGCATCGGCGATCTGCGCGGCGTCGACCCGCTCGTCAGACAGCAGCGCCGCGGTGGTCTGCGCCAGCGACATGACCGGGGTCAGCGAATTCAGGATCTCATGCGTCAGCACGCGGATGATGTCGGTCTGCGCTGCCATCTCCACCGCATCCAGCGTCTCCTGCACCGGCTGCACCACGATCGCGCGGGTCCGCTTGCCCAGCCGGTTCAGTGTCGCTTGCCGCACCAGCGTCCGCTTCGCGCGCCCGTCGAGGTTCAGGATCAGCATTTCCTCGCCCGCCGCCGCCTCATCCGCCAGCCGGTTGGCGAAGGTCGCGCCATAGATCGCATAATCGGCCGGCCGAACGCCGCTGTGGCGGGTGAACAGCGCCCGCGCCGCCTTGTTGCCCGGCGCGACCCGCCCATCGTCGATCGTCAGCAGCGCGACCGGCATGTCGTCGATCAGCGCCTCCAGATAGCGAAGCTCGGCGTCGGTCTGCCCACGCTGGTCGCGCAGCGCGCGGATCGTGTCGTTCAGCGCCGCGCCCAGCCGGCCAAAGCCGGCGCCACCGGTCTCGGGAAAATGCGCTGCGAAATCGCCCAGCCGTACCGCTTCCAGGAACCGCGCCAGCTCGATGTTGGTGCGCGACACGTGCCGCCACAGCGTGATCGCCGCCAGCACCGCGACGCCAATCATCACCACCCTGACCATCAGCAGCGATGGCGTGCGAAACGCCCACACCACCGCCATCAGCGCCAGCATCAGCAGCGACATGCGGAAGATCAGCCCCAGCGTAAAGTGCCGGTCAAATCCCATCGCGGACCGATCGGGGCTCGGTCACAATCCGTGTTTCTCCATCCGGCGGTACAGCGCCGCGCGCGACAGTCCCAGTTCGGACGCGGCGAGCGTGATATTGTAGCCGTGCTTGCGCAGCGCTTCCTCCACCAGCCGGCGTTCGACACGGTCGAGGTTGAGGTCGGCCGGTGCACTGCCCGCCGCGGCCGGACTCGGCCGCAGCTGGGCCGCGTCCAGGCCGAAATCCTCCGGTTCCAGCACCGGATGGGCCGACAGGATCGTCGCCCGTTCGACGGCATGGCGAAGCGCGCGGACGTTGCCGGGCCATTCATGAGCGATCAGCGCCGCCCGCGCCGCCTGGCTCAGTTCGGGCCGCGGCCGGTCGTAGCGCGCGGCATAATGCGCCAGGAAATGCTCGGTCAGCTCGATCACATCCTCGGGCCGCTCGGCCAGCGGCGGCAGCGCGATCTCCACCGTGTTCAGGCGGTACAGCAGGTCCTGGCGGAACACCCGCTCGTCCATCAGCCGCTCGCGCGGCATGTTGGTCGCTGCGATCACGCGGATGTTGACCTTCACCGGGCTGTTCGCCCCGACCGGCGTCACTTGCCGCTGCTCCAGCGCGGTCAGCAACTTGGGCTGAAGGTGGAGCGGGAGATTGCCGATCTCGTCGAGGAACAACGTGCCGCCGTCCGCCGCCTGGATCCGGCCGACCCGATCGGTCCTGGCATCGGTGAAGGCACCCTTCACATGGCCGAACAATTCGCTGTCGATCAGCTCGGTCGCGATCGCCCCCAGGTCGACCGTTTGCAGCACGTGGCCCGCGCGCTGCGACCGCGCGTGAAGTGCGCGCGCGACCACTTCCTTGCCCGTCCCGTTCTGGCCGAGGATCAGTACGTTGGCATCGGTCGGCGCGGCACGCTCGATCAATGACTGTACACGCGCCATCGCCGGCGACTGGCCCAGCAGCGGCGATCCTGACGTTGGCGCCGGCACCGCCCGCGGCGCACCGGCGGCGGCGCGCGACCGGCGCAGCGCCGCGGCGGTGCGCACCGTCGCCAGCAACCGATCGTTCGACCATGGCTTGGGCACGAAATCCGTCGCGCCGCGCTTCATCGCCGCCACGGCGACATGCACGCCGGCATGGGCGGTGATCATCACCACCACCATTTCCGGATCTATGGCGGTCAGCCGGTCGAGCCATGCCAGCCCTTCGCTCGCATCGGTCGCGCCGCGCGCGAAATTGGCGTCGAGCAGGACAACGTCAGGTGTCGCACGCTCGATCTCGGGCAGCACTTCGTCCGGCGCGCGCGCGGTGATGACCTCGCGGAACAACGGCCGCAGCAGCAGGCGCGCGGCAAGCAGAATGTCGTCGTCGTCGTCGACAACGACACAGCGGTCGAATTCCGGGGTCATTCCGTCCACTTTCGTAACGCAACTGTTCGCCGCCGGACAATCAATTCCTGTGCCAGCCGGCGACGGCCGCGTTGCCGCACAGTTGGCACATGCCGTGCAAGGGGGCGGCATGACCAAAGCGCCCCTTTCCCGACCGCTGCTGCTTGTCGCCGCGATTGTCGCGTTCGGCGGATGGGTCAAGCGTCCCGCAGCTCTCACGCCGGGGTATTCGCCCGCCGTCGCGGTAACGGTGCAGACCGCGCACTTCAGCCTGTCGGTCTCACTGTGAATTGTCCGATTTCGAACATCGCTGTGCGGAAGTGGACACGATGAGCGTCCTTCGCCTTCCCCAGGAGCGGGCCGACGGCGCCTCTCCCGTATCAGGCAGCGGCATGGATCGCGTGGTGGCGCGCCGTCGCCTGCCGCGCACGGCCATCGTCGGCGCCGTGCTGGTCGCGCTGCTCGCCGGCGCGCTTCTCTTCTGGTGGTTCGCGCCACGCGCCGGCAGCCAGTCGGTCGCGTCCAGTCGGCTGACGATCGCGACCGTGCAGCGTGGCACCTTTGAGGATTACATTCCGCTGCGCACGCGCGTCACGCCGCTGCTGACGGTCTATATCGATGCGATCGAGGGCGGCCGGGTGGAGGAGGTGCTGGTGGAGGATGGCACCATGCTGGCCAAGGGGCAGCCGATCGCCGTCCTGTCCAATGCCGAGCTTCAGCTCTCGACGCTCGCCCGTCAGACGGAGGTGGAGCAGCAGATCAACAATATGCGCGCGCAGGAACTCAGCCTCGCGCAGACCCGCGTCGCGAATGAACGGGCGGTGCTGGAGGCTGAACTCGCCTTCCAGAAGGCGCAGCGCCTGTATGATCGCGAGGCGCCGCTCGCCGCCCGGGGCTTCGTCGCAGGGCGCCAGTTCGCCGACACGAGCGATCAGCTGCGCTTTGAGCGGCAACGGCTCGCGGTGGTGCGCCGCGGCCGCGCAACCGACGATCGGCTGCAGAACAGTCAGCTGTCGCAGCAGCGCGCCTCCACCGCCTCGCTCGCCGCGGGGCTACAACTGGCGCGCGCCAATCTCGACGCACTCAACCTGCGCGCGCCGGTCGCTGGGCAGCTGTCCGGCTTCTCGATCCAGGTCGGCCAGTCGATGCAGCGCGGGGAGCGGATCGGCCAGATCGACTCGCCCGGCCGCAACAAATTGCAGGCTGGGGTGGACGAATTCTTCCTCGGCCGGGTGGAGGTGGGGCAGGTTGCCCGCATCGACACCGGCGGTCGCCAGCATCGCGCGCGTGTCACGCGGATCCTGCCACAGGTGCAGAACGGACAGTTCCAGATCGAACTGCAGTTCATCGGTGCGGAGCCGGAGCGGCTACAACGCGGCCAGACGGTGCAGGCGCGCCTGACGCTGAGCGATCCGGCGCCCGCCATTCTGGTCCCCTATGGCGCGTTCCTCAACGACACCGGCGGCACCTGGATCTTCGTCGCCGCGCCTGATGGCCGATCGGCCATCCGCCGCAACGTCCGGCTCGGACGCCGCAATGCCGATCATGTCGAGGTGGTCGACGGCCTGTCGCCGGGCGAGCGCGTGATCATTTCCCCCTACACCGGGTTCGCCGACAAGGACGTGCTCGATCTTGCCCAAGGAAAGGACGTTTGATGCTCCGTATGCGCGAGGTGATGCGATTGTACCGGACCGACAGCGTGGAAACGGTCGCGCTGGACGGGATCGATCTCGACATCGCCGATGGCGAATTCGTCGCCATCATGGGGCCGTCGGGTTGCGGCAAATCGACCTTGCTGAACGTCATCGGCCTGCTCGATAGCCCGACCAGCGGCTCCTACATGTTCGACGGGACGGAGGTCGCCGGCCTGCCGGAGGCGAAGCTCGCCGATTTTAGAAAAGCGAACATCGGCTTCATCTTCCAAAGCTTCAATCTGGTCGACGAACTCACCGTGCGCGACAACATCGAACTCGCGCTGCTCTACCACAATGTCTCGGCGAAGGAGCGGCGCGCGCGCGCCGAAACGGTGATGGACCGGGTCGGCATCGCGCATCGCGCCCGCCACCGGCCCAGCCAGCTGTCCGGCGGCCAGCAGCAGCGCGTCGCCGTCGCCCGCGCGCTCATCGCCGCGCCCAAGCTCATCCTCGCGGACGAGCCCACCGGCAACCTCGATACCAATCATGGTGAGGAGGTGATGCGCATGCTTCAGCAGCTCAACGCTGAAGGGTCCACCATCGTCATGGTCACCCACTCGCCGGCGCATGCCGATTACGCCAGCCGCGTCGTCAACATGCTCGACGGACGCGTCCTGCAGGAGCGGCGCCGCGCGGCCTGATCGCGGCGTCTCGACCCTCCACCCCTCGATCGAAGGCGACCGTCGGCCATGTGGCGAAACTATATCACCGTTGCATTCAACGCCTTGGCGAAGAACCGCGTATATTCGATCATCAACCTGCTCGGTCTGGCGATCGGCATGGCGGCGTGTCTGCTGATCCTGGTCTTCATTCGCTATGAGACGAGCTATGATCGCTGGCTGCCGCGCGGTGAGGATACCTACCAGTTCCAGACCTGGAGCCCCAATCCCCGCGATGGCGCGCCATACATGCTGCAAATGGCCAGCTACATCACCGCCGAGCGGCTGAAGAAGGATTTCCCGCAGGTGGAGGCGGTCAGCTACGTGCTCGGCGGCAGCCCGTCGATCACGCGGCAGGGGGAAGTGAGCACCGCCCAAAACTATCTCACCGCCGACAATGACTTCCTGGCGGTGGTGGACCTGCCGATCCTGCGCGGGTCGAAGAATGCGCTGAACGCCCCCGACACCGCGGTGCTGACCCGATCGGAGGCGATCCGCCAGTTCGGCACCGACGATGTCGTCGGCCGCACGCTCAGCCTGATCCAGAAGGGCAAGACCTACGATTACCGCATCAATGCGGTGCTGCACGATCTGCCGAAGAACTCGCACTTGCGCATCAACGCCGTCGTGCGCCGCGACTTCGGCTCCTATTTCACGCAGGAGCCGGATTTCCTGACCTGCTGGCAATGCCAGTCGGGCTGGGTCTATGCCCGACTGAAGCCGGGCACTGATGCCGCGTCACTCAATGCGCAGCTCCCCGCCTGGGAAAAGCGCAACATCGCCGATGAGAATTTGGCCGGCACGCGCTACAATGCCGGTGACGATACCGATTGGGCGCTGGTTCCGGTCGCCGACGTGCACCTTGGCGTCGCGCAGAGCGGAACGATGACACCGGGCAATGATCGCCGCTCGATCGTCACCTTTGCGATCATCGCGCTGCTGATCCTCGCCATGGCGGTGGTGAACTTCACCAATCTGGCGACTGCGCGCGCCGGCCAGCGTGCGCGTGAGGTCGCGCTGCGCAAGGTGCTGGGCGCGACGCGGCGGCAATTGATCGTTCAGTTCGTCGGTGAATCGCTGCTGATCGCGGCGCTGGCGATCGCGATCGCGCTGGCGCTGGGCGAGCTGCTGGTGCGCCCCTTCGCCGCCTTCCTCGATGCCGATCTTCGTTTCAGCTATCTGGGCGCCGACGGTATGCTGTTGCCGGCGCTGGCGCTGATGCTGATCGTCGGCGTACTCGGCGGCCTCTACCCCGCCTTCTTCCTCTCGCGCTTTCAACCCGCGAGCGTGCTGAAGGCGAACAAATCGTCCACCGAAACGCCCGGCACCGGCATGCTGCGCAACATGCTGGTGGTCGCGCAGTTCGCCATCTCGATCGGGCTGATCATCTGCACCGCGATCGTTTATGGTCAGACGGTCTACGCGCGCTCGGTCGATCCCGGCTATCAGCGCGATCACTTGCTCCAGGTCGGCAACATGAGCCGCTACCAATTGGTCGGCCGCGGGGAGCAGATCGCCGAACGGATGAAGCGTATTCCCGGCGTCGTGGCTGCGGGTCGAACCGAGATCGGCGTCGCCACCGACAATACCAACACCACTGGCGTGATGGTCCCGGGCAATCCGCAGCCGGTCGCGCTGGGGCGGTACCGCGTCGATCACGACTTCCGCGATGCGATGGGGCTTCAGATGGTCGCCGGCCGCTGGTTCGATCCCGCACGCCCGATGGATGATCAGACGCTCGCCTTCCCGGAGGATCCGGCGCAGGTGAGGGCGCTGGTCGCGCGCGGCGCGAATGTGGTGGTCAACGAATATGCCGCGCGAAAGCTGGGCGCGGCCGATCCCGCCGCGGTGATCGGCAAGACCTTCCGCATGGCGCTGGGCGAACAATATGGCGACGTGCCGATCACCGTCGTCGGCGTGGTGCGAGATTCCCGTTTTCGGTCGGTGCGCGAGCCGCTCGATCCGATCGTCTTCATCGGCGCACGAGAGGGGCATACGACGATGGTGATCCGCTACAATGGCGATCCCGCCGCCGTCCGTACCGCGGTGGAGCGGGTCTGGCGCGACAGCGCCAGCGACGTGCCGTTCGAAGGACAGTTCAGCGAGGCGATCATCGAGGATCTCTACGATGCGGAGGAGAAGCGCGCGCAGATCTTCGCCGGCTTCGCGGTGCTCGCGGTCGTGATCGCGTGCCTCGGCCTGTTCGGCCTCGCCGCCTTCACCGCCGAACGCCGTACGAAGGAAATCGGCATCCGCAAGGTGCTGGGCGCCCGCACGATCGACATCGTCCGGCTACTGGTATGGCAGTTCAGCCGGCCGGTGCTGATCGCGAACATCATCGCCTGGCCGATCGCCTGGTGGTCGATGCGCGACTGGCTGAACGGCTTCGACACCCGCATGGCGCTGACGCCCGTTCCTTTCCTTGTCGCGGGCGGGCTCGCGCTGGGGATCGCGGTCGTCACCATCGCCGGCCATGCGTTCAAGGTGGCCCGTGCCAACCCGATCCGCGCGCTGCGCTACGAATAGGGAAAGCCGCGCCGCTCCTTGTTCGCTCGTGATCGCCGTGCGATAGGCGCCGCCCCTTCGGCGGGTCACGTCACCAACAAGGAGCTTCGCGTGGACAGCGGCGCCACCGCGCTCGGCCTCGATTTCGGCACCACCAACACCGTCGCCGCTTTGGCCGACGGTTCGGGGGAATCGCATCTCGTCGACTTCGCCGGCGATCGCGCGACCGGCCCGGTGTTCCGCTCGGCGCTATGCTTCTGGGAAGATGAGGACGCCTGGAACGGCATCGCGCATGAGGCGGGGCCATGGGCGATCGGCGAATATCTCGATTCCCCGCTCGACAGCCGCTTCGTGCAATCGTTCAAGACCGTCGCCGCCAGCGCCTCGTTCGAACGCGCGCTGATCTTCGGCAAGCCCTTCCGCTTCGAGGATCTGGGACAGCGTTTCCTGCAGCGCGTTGTGGCGCACAGCGGCGGGCAGCTCGATCAGCGCCCGCGCCGCGTCATCGTCGGCCGGCCGGTGGAATATGCCGGTGCGCGTCCCGATCCGGCGCTGGCACGGCAACGCTATGACGCGATGCTCGACGGCTTCGGCGTCGAACTCCACTATGTCTATGAACCGCTCGGCGCGGCCTACAGCTATGCAGCGCGGCTGACCGATCCGGCGACGATCCTGGTCGCCGATTTCGGCGGCGGTACGACCGACTTCTCGATTGTTCGGGTCGAGGCGCCCGGCGCGCCGCGTCGCTGCGTTCCGCTCGCCTCCGCCGGCATCGGCATCGCCGGCGATCGTTTCGATCAGCGTATCGTCAACCAGCTGCTGCTGCCGCTGCTGGGAAAGGGCGGCAGCTATCGCTCCTTCGGCAAGATACTCGACATTCCGGGCGGCTATTTCGCCGACTTCGCCGATTGGTCGCGGCTCGCGATGATGCGCAACCGCCGCACGCTGGAAGGGCTTCGGCGGTTGCAGCGCGACGCACTCGATCCGGCACCGATCGGCCGGATGATCGCGCTGATCGAAAACGAGCAGGGCTTCCCGCTCTACGATGCCGTGGGCCGCGTAAAGCGGGCGCTGTCGCAAGGGGAGGAGGCGGAATTCCGCTTCGAGGGCGGCGGAGTCGCCCTGCGCGCGCCCGTCACGCGCCACGCCTTCGAACAATGGATTGCGGATGATCTGCGCCGGATCGAGGCTGCGATGGACAATGCGCTGGAACGCGCGGGCCGGGACACGGCATCGATCGACCGCGTGTTCCTGACCGGGGGATCGTCGCTCATCCCCGCGATCCGCGCGATCTTCGACCGGCGCTTCGGCACTGAACGGATCGCGACCGGCGGCGAACTCACCTCGATCGCACACGGCCTGGCGCTGATCGGGGAGCAGCCCGACCTCAGCGACTGGACGGCCTAACGACAAGGGCCCGGCCGCAGCCATTCTGCGACCGGGCCCTGTGGTGATGCGCGGCGGGCGATCGCTGACCGCCCGCCGCCTGTCCGATCAGAAGCGGATGCGTCCACCGATCGTGATGTACCGCCCGATCGTGTCGTACAGCAGCGGATCGACCACGCGCGACGTGCCGAGCGAGATGTTGTTCGTGTCCGACGGCGGCGGATCCTTGTCGAACAAGTTGTTGATCGACAGGAACAGTTCCGGCTTGGCGTTGCCGGCTTCGATCTGCTGGCGGATCGTGAGGTTGGTGTAGAACACCGCCGGCACATGATCCTGGTCGACCGTCACCGGCGGGATCACGCGGCGGTGTGCGCCGATGAACCGCTCCTGGATCGCGATGGTGGTGCCACCTGACGTGTAGGTCGCCTGCAGGTTCGCGCGCCAGCTCGGGAAGGAGCCGGTGCCCGCATATTGCACCGCCGCCACGCCGCGCGCTTCCTGCGTGTAATTGTCGAGATAGGTGGCGATACCGCGCAGGCTCAGCTGGCCGCCGGCGAAGCGCGTCTGGTAGCTCGCGTCGAAATCGACGCCAGAAATGTCCACCGTCGCGATGTTCAGCGCGATGCCGTTGACGTCGGTCAGCCGCCCATCGGCGCCGCGCACGGTCAGCGCGCACAGCCCCTGGTCACCCGCGAAGCACTGGTTGACCAGCTGCTGTGCCGACAGTGTCTGGATCGCGTCGTCGATCTTGATCTTGTAGTAATCGACCGAGAAGCCCAGCCCCGGCAGGAAATCGGAGCGATAGGATACGCCGGCCGCGATCGTCTTCGCGCGCTCGGGCAGCAGGTCGGGGTTGCTGCCGGTGAAGGTGAACACGTTCTGCGTCACCAGATTGTTGTTGAACGGGTCGACGATCGCCACGACGTTGCGCGACCGCGGCCCGAACAGGTCGCCGATATTGGGTGCGCGGATATCCTGCGAATAGGTGCCGCGCAGGCGCAGGCCGGACAGCACTTCGCTCGTCAGGCCCAGCTTCCACGTCGTCACGCCGCCGCTGGTGCTGTAGTCGGTGCGACGGATCGCGCCGTTGAAGTCGATCGACTTCAGGAAGCTTTCACCGCGGAACAGCGGCACCAGCACTTCGCCGAACACTTCCTTCACATTGTATCCACCGCCCGACGGCTGCGGATTGGTGGCGTTGAACCCGATCACCTGGGAAATCGGATCGACCGTGATGGTGCCCGACATGTCGCGATATTCGGCGCCCACTGCGGCGGCCACGTCACCCGCCCAGGTGGAGAACAGATTGCCACGCGCGGTCAGCGCTACGACGTCCTGCTTGGCGACCGACCGGGCGAACCCGGCACCCTGCTGATAGGCGCGCTGCTCTGCCGTCATCGGCGTCTGGCCGAACGGGTTCCACGGCACGCAGCCATTGTTCGGGTTCGTCAGCGACGAACGGCACACGATCTGGCCGGTTGCGGGATTGACCACCGCGTCGGCCGCCAGCCGCGTGTTGGCGTTGATCCGCTGGTTGCTGGTTTCCAGCAGGTAGCGTGATTCACCATGCTCATAATAACCATCGATGGTGAACTGGCCGACGGTCGCCTTGAACCCGGCCGTCAGGTTCAGCGTCTTGGTCGTGTTGGTCACCCGGTTCTGGCCAAAGGTCATGTCGACCTTGCCCAGCTCGATCGCGCTATAGCCGTTGGCGGCCATCGCGTTGCGCAAATTGGCGGGAAGGTAGGCGTTATCCGCCTGGACCACCAACGCCGCGGTGCCGATGAAGAACGGCGCCAGCAGCGGATATTCGCTGCGCGAATAGCCATAAGCCCCCTCGGCAAAGACCGAGAAATTGTTGCTGAACTCATATTCGGCATGGCCGAAGATGTTCTTGGCGTTCAGCTCGGACACGATCGCCGCCGGATAGCGCGGGCCGTCGCCGCCCACCTCGACGGTGCCGGTGAACAGCTCGCCATGGCGATAGGCGGATTGCGAACCATCCGCGCCGAACTGGATATCGCGCAGCGGCCCGGTGGTGACTCGCGTCCCGCCGCGGCGCATGCCGGTGATCAGGCCGCCATAGGTTGCCGCCGCCAGATTGACGTTCTCGCGCAGCAGCAACTGCGGCTGGCCGGCCTGGCCCGACAGCGGGTTGGGCACCATCGCCCAGCCCCGATTGGCCCATTCGCGCGCGCGGCCGTCGACCGGCGCCTGTTCGTTGATCGATCCGCTGATGACGATGCTGCCCCGATCGTCGTCGAAGCCGAATCCGGCGGATGCTTCCGCCGCCCAGCTATGCCCGTCGCCATGGGTCGAGATGCCGTTGCGCAGTTCGCCCATCACGCCGCGGAACTTGGTGTCGAGCACGAAATTGACGACGCCGGCGACCGCGTCGGATCCATAGGCCGCGGATGCGCCGCCGGTGACGATGTCGACGCGCTTGATCAGCTGTTGCGGGAACATCGAAATGTCCGCCGTGCCGGTCACGCCCGATGCCGGGGGACGGCGCCCGTCCAGCAGCACCAGCGTGCGGGTTATACCCAGGTTGCGCAGATTGGCGGTGCTCGACGTGCTCGATACCGAGCCGCCCGGTGTGAAGCTGGGGGTGGAGGGGCCGGTCGATCCGGTCAGCTGCGGCAACTGGCGCAGCGCTTCGGTCAGGTTCGGCGCGGCGTTGCGCAGATCCTGGCTGCCGACGACGGTGATTGGCGTCGGCGCTTGGTAGCCGTTGCTGACGACGCGCGATCCGGTGACGATGATGTCACCGTCAGTGGAAGAGGCGGAATTGGGCGCGGCCGCCGGTGCGGGCTCCAGCGTCTCGGTCTGCGACTGGCCGGGGGTGCCGGCTGGCGCCGTGCCCGCGACGGCATCGTCCGGCACGGTGCCCAGGCCAGTTGGTGCGCTCTGCGCCGCCGCGGTGGTCGCGCTGATGGCGATGATGGAGCAGCACGCCAGCATGTTGATGAGCTTCACAGACTTCCCTCTCCCTTGCACGCATCCCCCGCCATCCTGTCCCTGCCGCGATCCGTTTGCTCGGATGTCGCTGACGGGGGATGGCCGCGGACTTGACTGCCGCTCTCTTTAACGGGCGGACAACGACATGTTTAATGCTCTTTCACACGCTTCTTTACAAGCGTGAAAAATGAAGTCTATCCAGGAACGGCAAGGGATCATGTGCAAATGCGGGGCGGTGGAATGACTTACAATCGGGCTGCTGGCCAAAGTTCGCCGGAAGGCGGCCGGACGATCCCGGTTTTCCGCCATTGATGGGCCAGGAACAGGCCATCACTGATCGTGCAACGGCCGGCGCCGCGGCCCGGTTGGGTGCGTCTGCCCGCGATATCCTGCTCGATGCCGCGCGCGATCTGATGATCGAAGGCGGCAGCAGCGACGTGTCGCTTCACGCTATCGCTCGCCGCGCCGGCGTCACCGCGCCGCTCGTAAAATACTATTTCGGCAGCAAGGAAGGCCTGCTCACCGCACTGGTGGAGGCCGATACCAGCCGCTCCTTGTCGCAGCTTCAGGAACTGCTCGCCCTGGACGTTTCCGCCACGCAGAAACTGACGCTCCACGTCACGGGAATCATCCGCAATTACGCCCGCCACCCCTATCTCAACGGCCTGCTCAACCGCCTCGTGCGTGATGCGGGCACCGAGGCATCGGAGCGGATCAAGGCCAATTTTGTTGAGCCGCTGATCCACGCCCAGCGCCGCATTATCGAGGAGGGGATCGCCGCCGGCGAGTTTCGCGCGATCGATCCCGACCATGCCTATTTCCTGATCGTCGGTGCCTGCCAGTATCTCTTCGGCACCCGCGTCCCCTTCCGCGATCTGATGAACGGCGCGCCCTCTCAGGACACGTTCGTGCGCACCTTTACGGCGGAGGCGGTCGACTTCGTCCTGCGCGCCCTGCGAGCAAAGCCATAGCCATGCATCCCCGCCATTTTTCCGCGCAAACCCCTGACAAGCCAGCCTATATCATGGCGGGCAGCGGTGAGGTCGTCACCTATGCCCAGCTGGAGGACCGAGCCAATCAGGTCGCTCATTGGCTGCGCGATCAAGGTGTGCGGGCGGGCGACGTCGTCGCGCTCATGGCGGAGAATCACCCGCGGCTGTACGAATTTATCTGGGGGGCGCAGCGGATCGGCGTTCACTATCTCCTGATCGCCACTGCCCTGACCGCCAGCGAGGTCGACTACATCCTGCGCGATTCGAACGCCGCCATCGCAATCCTGTCAGCGCAGGTGCTCAATCGTCTTGATCATCCTCCCTTCCCCTGCCGCACGGCCACCCTCGACGATGATCTGATCGCGACGATCCGCCACTATCCGGCCGCGCCCGTCAGCGACGAAGCGCCGGGGACGGACATGCTGTATTCGTCGGGTACCACCGGCTTTCCCAACGGGATCAAGTCGCCCCTGCCGGTGGGGTTTGAGCAGCCAACGCGCGCCGTGGAGATCGGCAGCCGGTACTTCGGCTACGCGCAGGACAGCGTCTATCTGTGTCCCGCGCCGCTCTATCACGCCGCGCCGCTACGATGGAGCCTCGCGGTGCATCGTCTCGGCGGGACGGTCATCCTCATGGAGAAGTTCGATGCCGCCGCGGCGCTCGCCGCCATTGCACGGCACCGGGTCACCATCGCTCAGCTGGTGCCGACGCACCTTGCGCGCATGCTCGCCCTCCCGGCGGCGGAACGCGCTGCGCATGACCTGTCGTCATTGCGATCGGTATTCCATGCCGGCGCGCCATGCCCCGTTTACCTGAAATATCAGGCGATTGACTGGCTTGGGCCGATTGTCGGCGAATTCTACAGCGGGACCGAAGGGGTGGGGCTGACCGTCGCGACCTGCGACGACTGGCTCGCCCATCCGGGCACCGTCGGCCGCGCCGTTCAGGGCGAGCTCCGCATCTGCGATGAGGATGGGGAAGCGCTCCCGATCGGAGAGGAAGGGCTGGTGCGCTTCGCCAATCCCAATCCCTTCGCCTATCACAACGATCCCGATCGCACCGCCGCGGCGTACAACCAACATGGCTGGCCGACGCTCGGCGACATCGGGCGCATCGATGCCGACGGCTTTTTGTACCTGACCGATCGCGCCAACTTCATGATCATCTCCGGCGGCGTGAACATCTATCCGCAGGAAGTGGAGAACCGGCTAGTCGAGCATGCGCAGGTCGCCGACGCCGCGGTAATCGGCCTGCCAGACGCCGAAATGGGCGAGCGCGTCGTCGCCCTGGTCGAGCCGCGCTCCTGGCCGATCGCGGACCCGGCAGCATTCGCGCGCGCGCTTGATGGGTTTCTGCGAGAGGGGCTCAGCCCTGTGAAGGTGCCTCGCCGCTATGTGTTTCGCCAAACTCTGGAGCGAACCGACGCGGGCAAGCTGGTGAAGCGGCGCCTGCGCGATGCCTTGCTTGCCGAAGATGCAGGAGCCGTAACGGTATGAGCGATGTAGCCACAATAGAGCGACCCGGCACCCACCCCGAACCCGCAGCGTCATCGGTCGCCTCCGCGACCGCGGCAGATGCCGCATCCTTTCCGCTGCCCAGCACCGCCGCCGCCCAATATTCGGTGTTGCTGCTGACCGTCATCTACATGCTGAACTTCGTGGATCGGCAGATCGTCAACATCCTGGCGGAACCGATCAAACGGGATCTGGGCCTTGCCGACTGGCAGCTTGGGGCAATGACCGGCCTCGGCTTTGCCATGCTGTACACGACGCTTGGCATCCCGATGGCACGTCTCGCCGAGCGGTACCATCGCGGGCGCATCATCGCTGGATGTCTCGTCGTATGGAGCGGCTTTACGGTCGCGTGCGGCCTTACCACGACGTTCGCGCAGATTCTGTTTGCGCGTATTGGCGTTGGCGTCGGAGAGGCCGGCTGCACGCCCTCTGCACAATCGCTCATCGCGGATAGCGTCCCCGCCAACAAGCGCGCATCGGCGCTTGGCACCTTCTCGATGGGTGTGCCGATCGGCTCTTTGGCGGGCCTGATGATCGGCGGCCTCATTGCGCAAAGCTACGGCTGGCGCGCGGCATTCCTCGTGGCCGGTGCGCCGGGCATCCTCCTGGGCGTGATCGCCTTTGCTACGTTACGTGACCCGCGACCGGCGGGCACGGCGAAGGACCGGGCTACCCTGCTGCCGCTCAGCGCCGTGCTGGCGCAATTGCGGCGTCAGCCGGCCTTCTGGTGGCTGGCGGCCGGCTCTGCGATCACGTCCTTTGTCGGCTATGGGCAGCAGGCGTTCTACGTATCCTTCTTCCTGCGCAACTATACGCCGGAACTCACCGCGGCGGCGCAGGCGATCGGTTTCGCAGGTCCTTTGGCATTCATCGGCGTCGCGCTCGGCATCGTTCTTGGCGTCTCCGGGGGCCTCGGAACGCTGATCGGCGGCCGACTGGGTGACCGCTATGTCGCTCGGGGGCCAGGCGGCTACGGCATGGTGGCAGCAGTATCGATGCTGCTCGCCGGTCCCTTGCTGGCAGCGGTCTTCTTTCTGGGCAGCGGGCTGACCATCCTTGCGCTGCTGACACTCCCCCTGTTCCTCAAGAACATGTGGTTCGGGCCAGTGTTCGCGGCAATTCAGGGAATGATCGCGCAACGGTCGCGTGCGACGGCGACGGCGGTTTTCCTGTTTGTCCTTAATGCCGGAGGGCTGGGCCTCGGCGCCCTGCTCACCGGTCTGATCAGTGACCTGTTTGCCACCAGTTATGGCGAGGCGGAGGGCGTCCGCTATGCGCTCGCGGCCACGTCACTGATCTCTTTCCTTTCGGCGGCATGTTTCTGGCGTGCCGCGGTCGTGATGCGCCGCGAGGCCGCGAGCGCATGATTTCGCACATTCTCTGAAGGGAGTTCCGAATGCAGATTACCGCCGATACTGCCGCCGTCGTGACGGGCGGCGCTTCCGGCCTCGGCCGGGCGAGCGCCGAAGCACTCGCTGCCGCCGGCGTCAAAGTCGCCATTTTCGACCTGAACGAGGAAGCCGGGCAGGAGGTCGCGCAGGCGTTCGGCGGCATGTTCTGCCACGTCAACATCATGAGCGAGGAGTCGGTGCTGGCCGGCCTTGAGAAGGCACGTGCGGCGCACGGACAGGAGCGGATCCTCGTTCACTGCGCGATGGCGAACCGCAAGGGGAAGACCGTCGGGCGCAACAAGCAGACCGGGGAGTTCACTCGCTTCTCGACCGAGGATTTCGCCTTTGCGACGGACGGCATCCTCATCTCCAGCTACCGTATGGCGTCGCTGTCGGCGTTCGGCATGGCCGGCCTCGACCCGCTCGAGGATGGCGAGCGTGGCACAATCATCATGACGTCGTCGGTGGCCGCTCAGGACGCGCAGATCGGCCAGGTCGCTTATGGCGCCGGAAAGTCCGGCGTAAACGGCATGGTGCTGCCGATGGCGCGGGACCTCATGGACCTCGGCATCCGCGTCAACGCGATCATGCCGGGCATCTTCGGCACGCCGTTGCTGGGCAAGCTGCCCCAGCAAGTGTTCGATAACCTCAATGCCTCGGTGCCGTTCCCCAAGCGGCTCGGCAAGCCTGAGGAATATGCCTCGCTGGTTCTCGAACTGGTGCGCAATGCCTATTTCAACGGCCAGTCGATCCGCCTCGACGGTGCGATCCGGATGGCGCCGCGCTGACGCGCATGGCCCTGCGGCGGCGGTGCTGCGGGGCCGTTTGATACTGTTCTGGAAGGAAGTGACGCCATGTCTGCTGCCTATATCGTTGATGCCGTTCGCACGCCGCGCGGGGGCGGCAAGCTGGGTAAGGGCGCCTTGACCCACCTCCATCCCCAGCATCTTGGCGCCACCGTGCTGAAGGCGCTGCGCGAACGCAATGCACTGGATACCTCGCGTGTCGACGACATCATCTGGTCGACCAGCCAGCAGCGCGGGAAGCAGGGCGGCGACCTAGGGCGTCTGTCGGCGCTGTATGCAGGCTACGATACCCAGGCGTCCGGCGTGACGCTGGACCGCTATTGCGGTGGCGGGATCAGCAGCGTCGGCTTTGCCGCATCGCAGATCATTGCGGGGTTCGAGGATGTGGTCATCGCGGGGGGCACCGAGATGATGAGCCATCATGCCGAGGCGGACGGGTGGGAGCAGGGTACGCCCTTCGCCGAGCTTGGCCGTGCCAAGGGCAATTACGCGCTCTATGACGAACACCCGATTTCGCATGTCGGCGTCGCCGCGGATGCGATCGCCGCAATGGAAGGGATCAGCCGCCAAGAGCTTGATGCCTTTGGCGCCGAGAGCCAGCGCCGCGCCGCGATTGCCATCACCGAAGGGCGCTTCGATCGCAGCATCGTTCCCGTCTACAACGACGATGGGACGCTGGCACTGGACCGCGACGAATATCCGCGGCCGGAAACGACGGCGGAAAGCCTCGCGGCGTTGAGGCCGAGCTTCACCGCTATCGCCAACGTGCCTGCCTCGCCCGATGGCACGACGATGAAGCAGATGATCCAGCGCAAATATCCCGATCTGGATTGGGAGCCCGCGCATCATGCTGGCACATCCTCGGGGGTGGTGGACGGATCGGCGGCGCTCTTGCTCGCTTCTGAAGAAGGGCTGCGGGCAAACGGCTGGAAAGCGCGGGCCCGGATCGTTACCGCGATCAACCAGGGCGATTGCCCCACCCTGATCCTGAACGCGCCGGTGCCCGCCGCGCGCAAGGCGCTTGAGCGTGCCGGGCTGACGGTGGCGGACATCGACGTCTGGGAGATAAACGAGGCATTCGCCGTCGTGACCGAGAAGGCGATCCGGGATCTCGGGCTCGACCGAAACAAGGTCAACATCAACGGCGGTGCGATCGCGCTTGGCCATCCGATCGGCGCCACCGGATCGATGCTGATCGGAACGGCGCTGGACGAGCTGGAGCGTTCTGGCGGCCGCTATGCGCTTGTAACGCAATGCGCTTTTGGCGGGATGGCGCCAGCGATCATCATCGAGCGGCTGGAAGGCTGACCGACCGGGGCTAGCCAGTCGCGGCTACGTGCGAGGAGGGATCGTTGCGGAACGGGCCGTCTGGCGCTTCGTTGCCTTTGGCAGGACATCAGCGAACCATGGTCACGGAGGCTGTGGTTCGCAGCCGGAGGTGACGATGAGCAGCAAGCAACCAATGCAGGCAGACGGCGCCGGGAGCAAAGCGGCCCACGGCGGGACCAGCGGCGAAGAGCCGGGCCAGGAGAAGACGGGGGGCGAAAGCCAGGGGGCGGCGTACCCCAATCCGCATACCGGCAAGAAGGGCGGCAAGTTTGACGGTGGGCAGTCCGGCCGGGCCTATCACGGCACCGGGCAGCTGGGTGATGAGAAGACCGGCGAACAGCCGAACGCCGGATCCACCGAGTAGCTATTCACGCCGGTCGGACCTGCACCGACGGGGCAATCGTCCGTAAAAGGGAGGGTTGCCGCGGCCGCCCCCTGGGGCAGTTTGGCCTCGACCGGGTCAGCGCCGGCGCAGGATCGGCCTGTATGCGGCGAAGATTGGCCAGTTGATGTGCGCGTTGCCGCACGAGCCGCTCGACCGGCAGAACCATGACCCGAAAAGCGAAAGGCCGCCCTCTTTCGAGGACGGCCTTTCCATTGTCAGCCGTTCAAGGCTTTCGTCAGGCGGCGACCATCTCGGTGGAGGTCGCGTTCATCGAGTGGGCCTTGAGTGGCGTGGGACAATGAGACATTCGACCACCTCCTTTCAGTTGTTGCAGGGTAGCAGCGATGTAGAAATCATCGTTGCTGTTTCAAGAGGTTAGCGGCGCGGGCCCAGCCTACGCCGCTGATGATCACACCTTGGCGGCGGCGGCCCCGCTGTCGGCGTAGAGCGTGGCGTAGCGACGGGTAACCATGGGCAGCGATTCGTCGATCCAGGCTGCCATCGCCTCTTCCTCGCCGAGCGACTGCTTCAGCAGCGGGGTGGCGGTGGCGAAGCCGCCGTCGTCGGCCATGACGAGCAGCGATTTGTACGCCGCGATCTCGAAATGCTCGAACGCGTAATTGGCGAAGCTGTTCTTGACGATCTCGTCACCGGCGATGCTGTGGGTCATCGCCGCCATGCTGCCCGACATGCTGAGGCCGAGATCCTTCAGCGTCGAGCTGCTGGTGTCGAAGCCGGCGAGGATTTCCTCGAGCCGCGCGATCTGACCGTTCGTTTCCTCGATATGGGCGCGCAAGCGATCGGCGACCTCGGGATAATGTTCGATGCGGGCGACCTGCGGGGTCATGATCGACAGGGCCTGCTTTTCCACCGCATGGGCATTGACGAGGCCGGTGATGAACAGTTCGCGAAGTACGTCGTGATTGGGCATCGGGCTACACTCCTTGCGTTTCAGCCGGTCACGATCGCGGTCGGTAAAGGCGTCCAGAACGCTGTCCGGACGCCTGCCGTCCCCTCGATCGTCTGCAGTTCCCAACCCACGAACGTGGCGATCGTCTCCGACCAAAGCCGCGGAAATACTGGCAAAACAACTAACTCAGATCAGGGGGCAAAGGGCTGGGCGGTTCGCGCCAAGATGATCGGACATGCCGATGTCGCGATTTGTTGCATACGCGGAACGCTCGCGATCTGCCGCATTTGACCGCAAACAACGCTTGAACTTTTAGCGTTCTGGCACGTACCGCATCATTGATGCCTGCCTCGCACGAACCGTCCGATCCCACCAAGCACACCGATTCCCAGGGGGCGGGCCAGGCACGCGGGCGGCCGGCCGCCGGCACGCTGGACGACGGCAGCACCGAGACGACCCAGGCGCCCGGGCTTCACCATTGGCGTGAGAGCACGATCACCGATCCCGATCTGCAAAATCGCGGCGGCGTTTTCTTTGCCGCGATCGAGATGACGCGGATGCCGATGGTGCTCACCGATCCGAACATCGACGACAATCCCATCGTGTTCGCCAACAAGGCGTTCCTCGACCTCACCGGCTATGAGGAAGAGGAAGTGCTGGGGCGCAACTGCCGCTTCCTGCAGGGCGCCCAGACCGATCGCAATTCGGTGGCCGAACTGCGCGAGGCGGTGACGACGAACGGATCGGTTGCGCTGGAGATACTGAACTATCGTCGTGATGGCACACCGTTCTGGAACGCGGTGTTCGTCGGTCCGGTCTATGACACCGCCGGCAAACTGCAGTTCTTCTTCGCCAGCCAGCTCGACGTCACGCGGCGGCGCAACACCGAGCAGTCGTATCGCCAGGCACAGAAGATGGAGTCGATCGGCCAGCTGACGGCCGGGCTGGCGCACGATTTCAACAATCTGCTGCAAGTGGTGAACGGCAATCTGGAGCTGGTCACCACGACCGACGATCCCGACCGGGTGAAGCGATATGTCGCGGCAGCGCAATTGGCGGCGGAGCGCGGCGCCAAGCTGACGCGCCAGCTGCTGGCCTTTGCGCGCAAGACGCGGCTGGAGCCGCGCGCGGTGAACCTGACCCAGCTGGTGTCGGAATTCAGTGATCTGATCGACAGTTCGGTCAACAAGCAGGTCGACATCCATTTGAGCCTGCGCCGCGGGCTTCCCTATGTCGTGCTGGATCCCGACCAGCTCGAAATGGCGTTGCTCAACATCGTCAACAATGCGCGCGACGCGATGACCGACGGCGGGCTGGTGACGATCGCCACCCGCCCAATTCGCCTGACCGAAGAGTCCGTTCTCGCCGATCTGGAACCGGGCGACTACGTCGTGTTGGAGGTACAGGACGACGGCCCGGGAATGGACCCGGCGGTGGTCGAACGGGCTACCGAGCCGTTCTTCACCACCAAGGGCGTCGGCAAGGGCACCGGCCTGGGACTGGCGATGGCGAGCGGCTTCGTGCGCCAGTCGGGCGGCCGGCTGGAGATCGAATCCACGCCGGGAGCGGGAACGGTTGTTCGCATGCTGTTTCCGGTGCGCAAGGATGTGGAGGCCGAGCGGCCGCGCGCGGCGCCGCGGAGCGAGCCGGATACCGGCGGCTTTAGCGGGCCGGCGCACATCCTGGTGGTCGAGGACAATGAAGAGGTCCTGACGCTGGCGCGCGAGATCCTGGAAGGCGCAGGGTATCGGGTGTCGACCGCGATGACCGGCGATGATGGCCTGCGTCTGTTCGACGAAGTGCACGCCGAAACCCGCATCGACCTGTTGTTCACCGATCTGGTGATGCCGGGCGGGATGAACGGCCTGATGCTGGGTGACGCGATCGTTTCGCGCGATCCGTCGGTGTCGATCCTGATGACGACCGGCTATAATGAGGAACTGGTCGTCGACGGCCGGCGCGCGCGGGAATCCGACGTGCTGAGCAAGCCGTATCGTCACGCCGAGCTGCTCGATCGCGTGCGGCAGGCGCTCAATCGGCGCGGCGAAGGCGGCGACCGGCGTCGACGGTCCGATTTCGGCGCCGCGCAGGCCTGACCATCCGATGCCGCGCGCGCCGGCCAGTAGATTGAAAAGCCCCAACCTTTCCGCAGCGTGATTGCCTGTGCCCGCCGCCGGCGTCTAGCGGTCAGGGCACGTCGGGCACTTGCCCCTGGCCCGATCCGATTTGGCCGATCGTCCGACGGTTCAACCGCTGACGCCATGTGAACGGGCCTCCCCGTTGGTCGCAAGGGCGATGGAATGGACGCCCGAACGATGGATGATCGCTGGTCCGACATGGCCGAGTTGATCGCGGCACACCGCGAGGTGGCTGGCCTGCTGATCGGCGCACTCACCTTTCTGGAATGTACCGCGGCCGTCGGCGTCCTATTTCCGGCGACCGCGACGATGCTGGCAATCGGCGGAATGGTCGGCGCGCGGTTGCTCGATCCCCTCGTCATCGGGCCGCCGGCCATCGTCGGCGCGATCCTGGGTGGGTGGCTGTCGTTCCGGGTCGGCCGTTGGTTGGGCCCGCGGATACTGTACCGCCCGCCGTTCCGGCGGCATCGCGCCGCGGCGGCGCGCGCGCGGCTGCTGTTCAGCCGGCACGGCGTCGTGCTGCTGCTGGCAGCGCGCTATTATGCGCCCGCACGGGCGACGGTGCCGATGGTGGCCGGCATCCTGAACATGCGTCGGGCGCGTTTCCACCTGGCCGATGCGGCCGCGGCGGTGCTGTGGGTCGTGTCGCTGCTGACGATCGGCAGCCTCGCCGCTGCGGCGCTGGACGAGGTGGAGATTGGCGGCACGGGAAAGCTGATCCTGTTCGCGGTGATGGTGATCGCGACCAGCGCGCTCAGCACCGCCGCGATGAAGCGATTGTTTGCAGGGGAGCGGACGCGAGCACGTGGGGGCGACGCGGCGCGCGGGGCGATGCGCCCGTGACGCTTGCCTTTGCCGCCGAGATTCCCGCCGCGGCGGATCGCGTCGCGATTATCCGCAACATCTACAGCCGGCACAACAAGCGCCGGGTGGGCATCGGCGCGCCGGCGATGGTGGCTGGCCTGCGCGTCCACGAACCGGCGAACAAGACCGCGCTTCAACGCCATCTCTCACGGCTGGCAAGCGAGGGTGTCGATGCGCTGATCGTCGATGGCGGCGACGGGACGATCCGCGATGTGCTGACACTGGGCATCCCGCTGTTCGGCCACAGGATGCCGGCGATCGCGCTGGCGCCATCGGGGAAGACCAATGCGCTGGCGCACGATCTGGGGATCGGCGAGCGAACGCTGGAGCAGACCGTCGGCGCTATCGCGCGCGCTCGCCGGGTGACGCGGCGCGCGCTGGCGGTGACGCGCGCTGGCGAGCGGCAGGTGCTGCACGGCTTCCTGCTGGGCAGCGGCGCGTTCGTCCGTGCGACGGCGCTGGCGCAGCGGGCGCATCGGTTCGGGGCGTTCAATGGCGTGGCGGTGGGGATGTCGCTCACCTCGGTGATCGCCCGCACGCTGTTTGGCGGCGACACGGGGGTGTGGCGGCGTGGTGAGCCGATGACGTTCCTGAGCAATGACGGGGTCGGTACGACTGTCCCGACCTATCTGTTCATGGCGGCGGCGCTGACCCGCTTTCCACTGGGGCTCGCGCCGTTCGGGCGAGGGGCGTTTTCGGACGACCGTGTGGCGAGCCTGGCGATCGAGGCGCCGCCGCGGCAGTTGCTTCGGCATCTGGCGCCGCTGTTGCGCGGCACCGACGATGCGGCGCTGGCGCAGGCGGGGTATCACCGGTGCCGCGACGGCGAGGTGATGCTGGAAACGCAAAGCGGCTTCGTGATCGATGGCGAGCGATTCGAGGGCGGACGGATCGCCGTCCGGCGCGGGCCGGAAGTCACCTTCATTGCCGGTGACTGACAGCGGCCAACGTTGAAACGTGCCAATGTTTGCGACGAGTCAATCCGGGTTACGGCACCGTCCAGCTTATCATGCGTTATTGATCCGAAGCGACCCTAATGACGGGGTGCCGCAAGGAGAATGACCATGGGTGAAGCCACCGACAAGCTCGCGGCTGCTGGCAACAAGCTGGCTGGCAATGTCAAGGAAGCCGTGGGCAAGGCCACCGACAATCCCGACCTCGCCGCCGAGGGCAAGGCCCAGCAGCTCAAGGGCACTGGCCAGGACGTGAAGGGCAGCGTCAAGGGCGCGCTGGGCGACAAGATCTGATGCTGTTGGTCTGCCGCAGCGGGAAATCCCCGCGCGGCGGACCGGTCAGCTATCGGTCGGCGTCGCCGGCACGCGCGGCAGGATGATCCGTACGAGCAGGCCGGGCGTATTATCGGCAAGCTCGATCGTCCCGCCGTGCGAGGCGACGATCGCCGCCACCAGGCTGAGCCCCAGGCCATGGCCCCCGCCGCCGCTGCTCATCCGTTCGAACGGCTGAAGCGCGCGGGCGCGATCGGCGGCCGGGATGCCCGGGCCGTCATCGGCGATAGTCAGTTCCACCATGGGCGCCGAGGCGGTGCCGCCAGCCGCCAGCGATAGCGTGATGCGCGCGCCGGGCGGCGTGTAGCGCAGCGCATTTTCCAGCAGATTGACGACGATCTGGGCCAGCAGATCACGGTCACCGTTGACGGTGATCCCCGGTTCCAGCCGCGTGACGAGCGTGCGCCGGCCATCCTCGGCCGCCAGCGCATAGCTTTCGGCCAGCGCCTCCACCGTGGCGGTCAGCGCGACGGGGCGGAAATAGGCGCGCAGGCCACCTGCCTCCACCTCAGCGATCCGAAGCAGCGCCGCAAACAGCGACAGGATCGAATCGATATCGGCGATCGAACGTTCGATCGCGGCTGCCTCCGCCGTTCCCTCGCCAGCGTCGGCCAGCGATTGCTCCATGCGCAAGCGCAGCCGCATGATCGGGGTGCGCAATTCATGCGCGACGTCACTCGACACGCGGCGCAGGTTGACGATGTGCGCGGCGTTGCGATCGAGCATGTCGTTCAGCGTGGCGGCGAGCTTGTCGAATTCGTCATTCTGGCGGCTGACGGGGATGCGCGCGTCAAGCTGGCCGCGGCTGATCGCGGTGGCGATCCGGTTGATGGTGTTCAGCCGCCCGATGATGGTGCGCCCGAACAGCGCGCTGGCGGCAACGGCGATGGCGACCAGCAGCGCCAGGCCGAGCGCGAAGAGGAACAGCAAGCGGTTGCGCAATTGCACCGGCAGGTCGGATTCCATCGCGATGGTCAGCCGCTCGCCACCCGGCAGCCGGGTGACGAGCGAGCGGGCGGGGTGCCCCTCGCCATCGGGGTCGCGGAAACGGATGTCGTGCCACCCCTCTGCCAGCGGCTCGGTGACGAGCTCCCCACCGAGCGTGCGGCCGTCGGCCGTGGTCAGCAGATAACCGAAGCTGTTGACGCCGCGATCGTCGCGGCGGCGCAGCGCATCGACGAGCGCGGGCCGGCCGCCCTCCTCGGCGACCGTGCGCAGTGCGCGGGTCTCGGCGACGATCTGCGCGTCGAGCTGTTCGCGGACCACGTCGGCGCCCAGCAAATAGGCGCCGGCACCGAGCAGCAAGGTGACGAGCGCGAAACCGGCCGTGAAGAACAGGGTGATCTGCCGGACGGTATGCGCGCGTTCAGGCATCCGGGTTCAGCCGATAACCGACGCCGCGCACCGTCGTGACGGCATCGACCGCGAACCCGGCGTTCAGTTTCTGCCGGAGCCGGCTCATGTGCGTTTCGACGATGTTGGTCTGCGGATCGAAATGGAGGTGCCAGACCTGTTCCAGCAGCATCGTGCGCGACACCGTCTTGCCATTCTGGCTGACCAGCCGTTCGAGGAGCGCGAATTCGCGCGGCTGGAGAACGATGCGCTGATCGCCGCGCCACACGTCGCGGCGAAGCCGGTCGATGCGGATGCTGCCGCAGGTGGCGACTTCCTGAAGGTTCATGCCTCGGCGAAGCAGCGCCTCCACCCGCGCGATCAGTTCGGCGACGGCGAACGGTTTTACCAGATAATCGTCTGCGCCGGCGCGAAGCCCGGTCACGCGATCCTCGATCGAGCCAAGCGCGGTGAGCATCAACACCGGGCCGAGATAGCCCCGCCCGCGCGCCTCGATCACCATCGAGACGCCGTCGATGTCGGGCAGCATGCGATCGACGATAAGGAGATCGGGGGCATCCGCCTGAAGGCTGCGCAGCCCCGCCTCCGCGCTGATTTCGACGACCACCGAATGTCCTTCGGCGGTCAGGGCATCATTGATTCGTGCGGCTGCTTCCGCCTCATCCTCGACAATCAGCAATCGCACGCGTCACCTCCCGCCGTGGCCCATCGTGTTCCTAAACCGTGTTGGCCCGCATCGCGCGGCGGAATCGTTGCAAATTCCCAATGTTTCGGCACTGCGATTGTGAGCGCGCCTGTGGCTGCCTAGTGCCGCAGCCTCGTGACTTGTGCCTTGCCCTCCGCCGCGCGCCGTCGCGGCGATATTCCCCGGAGTTTCCGACTTGGATGAAGCGATTGGCCGCGTTGCCTCCTTTATCGCCGATCATGCCGGCTGGGCCGGGCCGATCGTGATGCTGCTGACCTTTGGTGAATCGCTGGTCGTCATCGGCATGCTGATCCCGGCCACCGCATTGATGATCGCGATCGGCGGGATGATCGGGACCGGGCTGCTTGATCCGGCAACCGTGGTGATCTGGGCGATCGTCGGCGCGGTGCTGGGCGACTGGGTGTCCTATGCGCTCGGCCGCTGGGCCGGCCCGGCCGCGTTCCGGCGCTGGCCGCTCAACCGCTATCGACTGGCGGCGGCAAAGGCGCGGCTGGTGTTTCGCCGTTATGGCGCGGCGTCGATCCTGCTCGGCCGGTTCCTGGGACCGATGCGTTCCACCGTGCCGCTGGTCGCCGGGGTGCTGGGCATGCGCCAACGCACGTTCCAGATCGCCAATGTCGTGTCCGCGATCCTGTGGGTGCCCGCGCTGCTGCTGCCCGGCTACCTGGCGGCACGATCGGTCGGGGGTGTGCAGATCACCGAGATGCACCTGCTCGCCGTAGCCGGAATCGTCGCGGTCATCACGCTGGGCGGCAGCGCGCTGAGCGTCCGTTTCCTGCGGCGCGGGATGGCGCCGCGTGAACGGCGTCCGCTGACTCCGCGCACCGTGCAGCACGATCCCTCCTGAGCATGGAGAATAGCTGGATCGAAGCGGCGATCCTCGGGCTGGTACAGGGGCTGACCGAGTTCCTGCCGGTTTCGTCGAGCGCGCACCTGCGCATCGTCGGTGCGTTGATGAACCCGGGGACGGACCCGGGCGCCGCCTTCACCGCGATCACCCAGATCGGCACCGAACTGGCGGTGCTGCTGTATTTCCGCCGCGACCTGTGGCGCATCGCCACCGCATGGCTGGGCGCGCTGGGCAAGCCATGGCGGGCGATGGATTCCGATGCGCGCGCGGGCTGGCTGGTGCTGATCGGCACGGTGCCGATCGTGCTGCTGGGCCTGTTGTTCAAGGATGCAATCGAAACGGTGCTGCGCGACCTGCGCATCACGGCAACGATGCTGATCGTGTTTGCGCTGGTACTTGGCCTGGCGGACCGCATCGGTGCGAAGCGACGCCCGCTGGAATCGATGACGCTGCGTGACGGCGTCCTGCTGGGCTTCGCGCAGGCGATGGCGCTGATCCCCGGTGTGTCGCGATCGGGCGGCACGATAAGTGCCGGCCTGCTGCTGGGTTATACGCGTGAGGCGGCGGCGCGTTATTCGTTCCTGCTGGCAGTTCCTGCGGTGCTCGGCTCCGGTTTCTACCAGCTGGCGAAAAGCTGGGGCGATTGGGGCCCGATTGGACCGGGCGAGACGGCGCTGGCGACGCTGATCGCCTTTATCGTCGGCTATGGCGTAATCGTCGTGTTCCTGCGGCTGGTGAGCACGCGCGGCTATTGGCCGTTCGTGATCTACCGCATCGCGATCGGCCTGGCGGTGTTCGCGCTGGTCGGCGCCGGGATCATTCCCGCCACCGCCTGAACCTGGCGCGCCCGCCACTTCCCCGTCGCTATTCCACTGGACTTGGGCAGCGCGGGGGCTAGCGTGCGCGCCGGACAAGAGGGGGTTGGGCGATGAAGCCGACGGTAGTTTGTGCGCTGTTGGCCATGCTTCTCGTCCCGGCCAGCGTATCCGGCGACAACAGCCCCCGCGTCACGATGGCCACCCCCGGCGGCAGCGGCGGGACGATCGATCGCTTCACGATCCGGTTCAGCCAGGCGATGGTGCCGCTGGGCGATCCACGCGCGCCGACGCCGCTTTCCGTCACCTGTTCGATCAACGGCGAAGGGCGCTGGGTCGATCAGCAGACCTATGTGTGGGAATTCGCCAGCCCGCTGCCGGGCGGCACCAGTTGCGAACTGAAGACACGTGAGGGGCTGAAGAGCGTCAGCGGCTATGCCCTGCCGGGGCAGCAGAGCTTCACCGTCGACGCCGGCGGTCCGCGCGCGCGCGCCGTGCTGCCCGCCAGCCGAAGCGACGATATCGAGGAAGATCAGGTGTTCCTGGTCGCCGCGAACATGCCGGCCGCGCGGTCTTCGATTGCCGCCAACGCTTATTGCGCGGTGGATGGGATCGGCGAAAAGATCGCGGTCGACGTGCTGCCCGCCGATGTGCCGGGCAAGGTGCTGGCCGGCCTGGGCAGCGACCGCTGGGAAGTGCGCAGCTTCCTGGAAAATGCCGGGCTGCCCGACACGCTCCCCGACAATGCGGCCGAGCGGCAGAAGATGCTGGCATCGGTGACGGCGCTGCAATGCCGGCGACCACTGCCGCCGGGGCGCGACATGGCGCTGGTGTGGGGCGGCAAGATCGCCGGTGCGGGCGGCAAGCTGGCCGGCGCTGACCAACGGTTCGACTATAGCGTGCGGCGGCCGTTCACCGCCCGCTTCGAATGCAGCCGCACCAATCCGCAGGCGGGATGCAGCCCGGTGCAGCCGGCGCATGTCCGCTTCACTGCGCCGGTGCCGATGAGCCTGGCAGCGGCAATCCGCCTGATCACCGCCGACGGCAAGCAGATCGCGCCCAAATTCTCCGACGAGGCGCGCCGCAACGCGACCGTCAGCGAGGTAACCTTTGCCGCGCCGCTGCCGGCGGGCACCACCGGCAAGCTGGAGATCCCCGCCGGGATCAAGGATGAGAGCGGCCGCGCGCTGGCCAATGCCGAGCGTTTTCCGCTCGACGTCCGCTTCGACGTGGCGCCGCCGCTGGTGAAGTTCGCCGCGACGTTCGGCATCCTTGAGGCCAAGCAGGGCGGGGTATTGCCGGTGACGGTACGCGACGTCGAGCCAGAGCTGCAGGGCCGCGGCGTGGCGGTAACGGGCGAAAGCATGCGCGTCGCCGGGAGCGATGGCGAGATCGCGCGATGGCTGCGCGCTGTCGAGAGCGCCGACGAAACCAACATCGAAACGATCGAGCGGGGATCGGAGACGATCCGTATCAATCGCACCGGTGAGAAATCCATTCTGCCGCCGGGCGCGGGCTCGCCGATCAAGGTGCCATTGCCGGGCAAGGGCAAGGAATTCGAAGTCGTCGGCATCCCGCTCGGCAAGCCGGGCTTCTACGTCACCGAACTGGCCAGCCCGACGCTGGGCCGCGCGCTGCTGGGACGCGATCAGACGCGCTATGTGGCCAGCGCCGCGCTGGTCACCGACATGGCGGTGCATTTCAAATGGGGCCGCGAACGAAGCCTCGCCTGGGTGACGCAATTGTCCGACGGCAAGCCCGCGGCCAATGCGCTGGTGCAAGTGACCGACAGCTGCACCGGCAAGCTGCTGGCGCGCGGGATGACCGATCGCACCGGCGGGATGTTCGTCCCCGCGGGACTGCCAGAGCCGGAAACCTATTCCAATTGCGAGTCCGCGGATTCGCCCCACGCGCTGATGGTGTCGGCGCGGCGCGGCCACGATTTCAGCTTCACGCTGAGCGATTGGGGCGACGGCATTCGGCCGTATGATTTCGACCTGCCTTACGGCTATTCGGCGCGCGGCGAGATCATCCACACCGTCTTTGATCGCGCGCTGGTGCGGCAGGGCGAGACGATCAACATGAAGCATATCCTGCGCCGCCCGGTCGGCGCGGGTTTTGCACTGGCACCCGGTGTGCGCGGCACGCTGAAACTGTCGCATCGCGGATCGGATACGCAGTTCGACCTGCCGCTGGCGATCGACGGCAACGGCATCGGCGAGAACAGCTGGGCCGTGCCCAAGGGCGCGCCGATGGGCGATTACGACCTGTCGATCGTCGCCGACAATCGATCGATCGAGACGAGCCAGTCGTTCCGCGTGGACGAATATCGCCTGCCGACGATGCGCGCGACGATCACCGGGCCGAAGAACGCGATGGTGCGCCCGGCGAGTGTCCCGCTGGACCTGTACGTCGGCTATCTGTCCGGGGGTGGCGCCTCCAACCTGCCGGTCGACCTGCGCGTCGGATGGTTCGCGCGCAGCGCGACGCCCGAGGGCTATGACAATTTCACCTTTGGCGGGCGCGCGGTGGCCGAGGGGGTCAAACCGCTGAACGGCGATGGCGAGGAGGAGCGGACCGAGCTTCCGCCGACCCAGACATTGCCGGTTCGCCTCAACGGTGACGGCACTGCGCGACAGACCATCGACGTGCCGCAGACGCTGGACGGCGCGGCCGACATGCGCGTTGAGATGGATTATCAGGATGCCAATGGCGAGACGCTGACCGCGTCGCGCACCATCCCGATCTATGCCTCCGGCGTGCAGCTGGGCATCCGCACCGACGGCTGGCTGATGAAGCAGGATGACCTGAGGCTTCGCTTCGTCGCGCTGGATACCGCGGGCAAGCCGATCAAGGGGCAGAAGATCAAGGTGGCGCTGTATCGCCGCGAGGTGCTGACCGCGCGGCGGCGATTGATCGGCGGCTTCTACGCCTATGACAATCAGATGCGCACGACGAAGCTGGACGCCAGCTGCTCGGCGACGACCGACGCGCAGGGGCTGGCGCAATGCACCGTCGACCCGGGGGTGTCGGGCGAGGTCTATGCCGTGGCGACGACCACCGATGCCGACGGCCATGTCGCGCGCGCGGTGCGCAGCATCTGGCTGGCGGGGGACGACGATTGGTGGTTCGGCGGCGACAATGGCGACCGGATGGACCTGGTCCCCGAGCAGCAGACCTACAAGGCGGGCGAGACCGCACGGTTCCAGGTGCGCATGCCGTTCCGCGAAGCGACCGCGCTGGTGACAGTGGAGCGCGAGGGCGTGCTGACCAGCTTCGTCACACATCTGTCGGGCAACGACCCCGTTGTCTCGGTGCCGATGGACGGAAGCTTCGCGCCCGACGTGTTCGTATCGGTGATGGCGGTGCGCGGCCGGGTGGAAAGCGGCCTGTGGACGTGGATCAACCGCATCGCGCACACGCTGGGCCTGTCGAGCAAGCCCGATGAGGCACAGGCGCCGACCGCCTTGGTCGACCTCGCCAAGCCCGCCTATCGCATGGGCATGGCCAAGGTGAAGGTCGGCTGGGAGGCGCATGAGCTGCGCATCGGCGTGAAGCCCGATCGCGAATGCTATGCGCCGCGAGACACCGCTCAAGTGACCGTGCAGGTGCGCCGTCCCGATGGCACGCCGGCGCGCGCGGCCAACGTCGCCTTCGCCGCGGTCGACCAGGCGCTGCTGCAACTGGCGCCCAACGAAAGCTGGAACGTGCTGGCCGCGATGATGGGCGAGCGGCCGCTGTCGGTGCTGACCTCCACCGCGCAGATGCAGGTGGTGGGGAAGCGGCATTACGGACGCAAGGCGGTGGAAGCCGGCGGCGGTGGCGGCGATGCCTCCGCGTTGAACCGCGAGAATTTCGAACCCGTGCTGCTGTGGCGCGGGCGCGTGGCGCTGGACGAACAAGGACGCGCGCGCATTCCGGTGCCGCTGTCGGATGCGTTGTCCTCGTTCAAGCTGGTGGCGATCGCCACCGACGGCGCGCAATTGTTCGGCACCGGCAGCGCAGACATCCGTACCGCGCAGGACCTGTCGGTCTTTGCCGGCCTGCCGCCGCTGGTGCGAACCGGCGATTTTTACTCGGCCGCCTTCACGCTGCGCAACGGATCTACCCGGCCGATGACGGTAACGGCCAATGTCGATGTCTTCCCGCGCGTGGCCGCCGGACGGCCGCTGACGGTGACGATCCCGGCCGGCGGGGCCAAGGCGGTGGCGTGGAATTTGACCGCGCCGGAGGGGCATGATCGCCTGCGCTGGCAGGTGAGTGCGCGATCCACCGATGGCCGCGCGAGTGACCGGCTGACGGTGACGCAGGATGTGGTGCCCGCAGTACCGGTGGAGATATGGGCGGCGACGCTTGCCCGCGTCGGCGGGGACACGCAGATCCCGATCACGCCGCCGGCGGGTGCGCTGCCCGGACGTGGCAATCTCACCATCCGGCTTGACGACAGCCTGGCGCCGCCGCTGCAGGGCGTGCGCGATTATATGGCGGCCTATCCCTATCAATGCTTCGAACAGCGGCTGTCGCGTATCGTGGTGCTGGGCGATGGGCCCGGATGGAGCCAGCTGGCGGGTGAACTGCCGACCTATCAGGCGTCCGATGGCCTGCTGCGCTACTTCCCAGGCGAGCAGCTGAACGGTTCAGAAGCGCTGACCGCGTACGTCCTGTCGATGACGGGCGAGGCGGGGCTGGCGCTGCCCGATGCCGCACGCGCGCGGATGATCGAGGCGATGAAGGCGGTGATCGACGGCCGGTTGCGGCGCGAGGATTATGGCGACGTACGGCTGCAGCGCGTCGCGGCCCTGGCGGCGCTGGCGCGCGTCGGCGCGGCAACCCCGGCGATGCCGGGGCAGATCGGCATGCCGATGTCCGAGATGCCCACGGCGACGCTGGCCGATTACCTGGCCGCGATCGAGCGCATCCCGGGGCTCGCCAACGCGCCGGCGCTGCGCGCGGAAGCCGAACGCGTGCTGCGGACCCGGCTGGTGTTCGAAGGGACGCGGCTGGACCTGTCGGACCAATCCTCCGCTGCCTGGTGGCTGATGTCGTCGGGCGATGAGGCGGCGATCAAGGCGACGCTGGTGACGCTAGGCCGGCCGGGGTGGCAGGACGACGCGCCGCGCATGATGGTGGGCACGGCGCTCCGCCAGAACCGTGGGCATTGGGATACGACCACGGCCAACGCATGGGGCACGGTGGCAGCGCGCAAGTTCGCCGCGCTGTATCCGGCCGAGGCGATCGGTGGGACGACGACGCTGAGCTACGCCGGGCGGCAGATCGCCAAGGGCTGGCCGCTCGGGACCGGGGCACGCAGCGCCTCCTTCCCGCTGGCCGCCGCGCCGTCGCCGCTTCGGCTGGCGCAATCGGGCGGCGCGGGGCCGTGGGCCAATGTCTCCGTATCCGCAGCGGTGCCGCTGACGAAGCCGCTCGCCGCCGGCTATCGCATGACGCGGCAAGTGAGCGTGGTTCAGGCGCGCAACCCAGGCCGGCTGACCCGCGGCGACGTGCTGAAGGTGACGATCGCGGTCGATGCCTCTGCCGAGCGCAACTGGGTGGTGGTGAACGATCCGATCCCGGCGGGCGCGACGATCATCGGCGATCTGGGCGGGCAATCCTCGATGCTCCAGTCGGGTAACGACGGGGAAGGCGTGTCGCCCGCCTATGTCGAGCGTGGGCGCGACGCCTGGCGCGGCTATTTCGCCTGGGTGCCGCGCGGGCGGTTCGAGGTGTCGTACAGCCTGCGGCTGAACGGCGCTGGCCGGTTCAGCCTGCCGCCGAGCCGGGTAGAGGCGCTCTATTCGCCATCGATCCGCGCCGCCGTGCCCAATGTGCCCGTCGTGGTCGCTGCCCAGTAACGTGGCGGCGAGCGGCAGTTGGGACGGCGGCGGCGACACGCGGCGGCGTGTCGGCGGGCGCGGCGTGGCGATCGCGGCGATCGGTGCGGCTGCGCTTGGCTTGGGCGGTCTCGACTATGTCACTTACCCCGCGCCGCTGCCGGACTTCGCCGCGGCGCGTGCTGCTTATCGGCCCTCGGAGGCGTGGCTGTACGATCGCAACGGCGTGCTGGTGGACAGCGCGCGCGTCGATTTCGCAGCGCGTCGACTGGCGTGGACGCCGCTGGAGCGGATCGCACCGGTCGTACCGCAGACGATCATCGCCGCCGAGGACCGCCGTTTCGAGGAGCATGGCGGGGTCGACTGGCTGGCGCTGGCGGGGTCGCTCTGGGGGCGAGTGAAGGGGCAGCGCGCGCGCGGGGCGAGTACGCTGTCGATGCAGGTCGCCGGATTCCTCTCGCCCGAGCTTGCCGCGCCGGGTGCGCGCGGCTGGCGCGACAAATGGCGGCAGTTGCGCGCCGCGCGCCAGTTGGAAGCGCGCTGGAGCAAGCCGCAGGTTCTGGAGGCGTACCTCAATCTGGCGCCATTCCGCGGCGAAGCGCAGGGAATCGGCGCGGCGTCGCTGGGGCTGTTCGGAAAGACCCCGGCTGCCTTGTCCCGCGACGATGCGGTGCTTCTCGCCGCGCTGCTGCCCGATCCGCAGGGAAGCGCAGCGCGGCTTGCAGCGCGCGCGTGCCGGCTGGCGCAGGCGCGCGATTGCAGCGTATATCAGGCGCAGGCAGCGTCTATGCTGGGCCCGGCGCGCAGCCTGGCGCTTGATCCCGGGCTGGCGCCGCATCTGTCGGACCGGCTGCTGACGAAGGCGGGCGCGCGGGTCGACACGACGCTCGACATCCGCATCCAGCGCATGGCGGCGGCGGCGCTGCGGCGGCAGTTGCAAGGGCTGGGCGGCAGCCGAGCGCGGGACGGCGCGGTGCTGGTGGTGGATAATGAAAGCGGCGACGTGCTGGCCTATGTCGGCGGGATCGGTGGGGCCTCCACCGCCCCATCGGTCGATGGCGCGAACAGCTATCGCCAGGCAGGTTCGACGCTGAAGCCGTTCCTGTACGCGCAGGCGATCGAGCGCGGCTATCTGACGGCGGCATCGATTTTGGACGATTCACCGGTTCAACTCGACACCGCATCGGGGCTGTACGTGCCGCAGAATTACGATCGTGGGTTCAAAGGGCCGGTATCGGCGCGCGCCGCACTGGCGGGATCGCTGAACGTTCCAGCCGTGCGCACCTTGCTGCTGGTCGGGGTCGATCCGTTTCGCGACCGGCTGTGGGACAGCGGTTATCGCGGGCTGACCGAGGACGGGCAATATTACGGCTTCTCACTGGCGCTGGGATCGGCGGAGGTGACCCTGCTGGAGCAGGCGGCGGCGTATCGCAGCCTGGCGCTGGGCGGCGCATGGTCGCCGTTGCGGGTGACCAAGGACCAGCCGCGGGGGGAATCGCGACAGGTGACGACCGGCCCCGCGGCATGGATCGTCGGCGACATGATGGCCGATCCCAACGCGCGGGCGGCGACCTTTGGCCTCGATTCAGCGCTGCGGCTGCCGTTCTGGGCGGCGGTGAAGACCGGCACGTCAAAGGCGATGCGCGACAATTGGTGCATCGGCTATTCCGAGCGCTTCACCGTGGCGGTGTGGGTCGGCAACGTGGAAGGCGATCCGATGCGCGCCGTGTCGGGCACCAGCGGCGCGGCGCCGGTGTGGCGTGACGTGATGATGGCGCTGCATGCACGCGTACCCGGACGCGCGCCGGCCCGTCCCGCTGGGATCGAGGCCAGGCAGATCGCGTTCGACGGGCAGGTCGAACAGCCACGGCGAGAATATTTCCTTGCCGGGACCGGACAAACGCGGATGGCGGCCGCGCCGCGTGAGGCACGGCGGCCGCGCATCGTCAGCCCGGTGGCGGGCACCGTCTACGCGATCGATCCCGATATCCCGCCGGACCGCCAGCGGTTCGCGGTGGCGGTGGCCGGCGACGTGGTGGCGCAGCGCCTGATGCTCGACGGGCGCGACCTCGGGCCGGCGAGCGCCACGCCGGTGATCGCCGCCGCACCGGGCCAGCACCGTCTGGGGCTGGTCGATGCGGGCGGGGCGATCGTCGATGAGGTGCGCTTTACCGTCCGGTAATCGGTCGCCGACGAGCCGTCAGAGCAGGTCGCCGCCGCAGGCCGAGGCGGTGGTGCCGGTGCGTTCGTACGCCTTGATGACGTTGCGGCCGACCGTCCAGCGGTGCACCTCGTCGGGGCCGTCGACCAGTCGCTGCGAGCGGATGTGGGTGTACCAGGCGGCGAGCGGTGTATCGAGGCTGAAGCCGAGCGCGCCGTGCAGCTGGATCGCGGTGTCGACCACCTGATGCACCATGTTGGCGAGGAAGATCTTGGCGATCGAATTCTCCTGCCGGATGTCGTCGCCGCGCTCTGCCTTGTACGCGATGTGGAGCAGCATCAGCCGCGCCTTGTAGATCTCTGCCGCGCAATCGGCGAGCATCCACTGAACACCCTGCCGCTCCTTCAGGAGCTTGCCGAACGTCTCGCGCTGGATGACGTGCGCGGTCGCCATGTCGAGCGCGCGCTGCGCCATCGAGACATTGTGCATGCCGTGGCGCAGACGGCCGTAGGCGAGGCGATGCTGGCCCATGTTGAAGCCATTGCCTTCGCCGCCGAGCAGATCCTCTGCTCGCACGACGAGGTCCTTGATCTCGACCTCCGAATGGCCGCCGCCGAGGATCTCGGTCAGCGGGCCGTGGACCGCCATCGTCTCGATATCGCGGACGATCTTGTAGCCCGGGTTGGGCAGTTCGACGATGAAGGTGGAATAGCGCTGGTGCCGCGGCGCGTCGGGATCGGTCATCGCCATGACGAGCGCGATGTCGGCGACGCTGGCGGCGGAGGAGAACCACTTCTCGCCGTTCAGCACGTAATTCTCGTTGCCGTCCTTCACCGCGCGGGTCTGCATGCCGGTGGCGTCGGCGCCGGCGGCCTTCTCGGTCATCGAGTAGCAGATGCGCTTTTCGCCGTTGAGCAGCGGCTTCAGATACTTTTCCTTCTGATGATCGGTGCCGTGCGCCAGCAGCGTCATCATCGTCGCGTCATCGGGGCCCTGCGTGTTCATCGACAGCGCGCCGAGGTGGCTTTCGCCAAGCTCCATCTGAACCAGCGCATTGGCCAGCGGGCCGAGGCCCATGCCGCCATATTCCTTGGGAATGAACGGGCACCACAGGCCCTGCGCCCGCGCCTTGGCGCGCAGTTCATTGAGAACCGTCTTGTAATCCTCGCCAGCGACCAGACGCTTTTCGGCCGGCTTGCATTCGTCATGCACCCATTGGCGCACCCGCTCGCGGATCGCCTTTGCTTCTTGCGGGATCTCGAAATCGATCGACATGTGATCACTCTCCTAATGCGTTCGCCGGCCGTTGCCGGTTCTTATTCCTTCAGGGCCGCAGCGGCCTTGTTGAGATCGGGCGCGTTGGGGGAGCGCATCGCAACGCCGCCCTCCTGCCCGGCCTTGAGCGCGGCGGCGGCGCCTTCGTGCGACATGATCTTTGACAGGACGGCCTGACCGGCGCGCTCGAACGCGTCGCGGTGTTCGACGACATATTGGCGCGAGGCGCGATAGCCCTCGAGCAGGCCGTGGATTTCCGGGATGACGTAGCGCGCGACGAGATCCCAGCTTTTCGCGGTATTCTCGCGATTGGCCCAATCGTGGACGAAGCCGAGCACGGTGCCAAAGCCGCCGGCCGAGGCGTGAAGCTTGCGGATCGCGGCGACGAGATCGTCGGGCGTGCCGATCACCGCGGCGGCGCCGTCGACGAAGGCGGTCAGGTCCACCGCCTCGTCGGGCGAGGCGAAGGGCTTGGCGCCCGGGCGCATCAGCGTGCCGACGGTATATTCATTGTGCCATTTCATCAGCCCGGCGCCGGCCTGGGCGCGCGCCTCCTCGCGCGTTTCGGCGATGTGCCAGCTCATCAGCACGCGCCAATTGTCGCGGCTTACCGTCTTGCCGGACTTCGCGGCGGCCTGTTCGGCAAAGCCCCATTGCGTCGGCAGCGCGGCAAGGCCGGCATCCGAATTGGAGCCGATCGAGAGCGCGCCGATGCCGTATTTGCCCGCCAGCGTCATGCCGGAAGGGCTGATCGAGGAGGCAACGACGAAGGGCATGTCCTCCTGCAGCGGGAACAGCTGGAGCCGCGCATCCTTCAGCGTGAACCAGTCGCTCTCATGCGTCACGCGCTCGCCCGCGAACAGGCGGCGGATGACGCCGATCGCCTCGTCCTGCCGATCGCGCTGGGTCATGGGATCGATGCCGAGCATGTACGCGTCGGACGGCAGCGCGCCGGGGCCGGTGCCGAAGATCACCCGGCCGCGCGTCATGTGGTCGAGCTGGACGATGCGCTGCGCGACGTTGAACGGATGGTGGTACGGCAGCGAGACGACACCGGTGCCAAGGCGAATGCGCTGGGTGTGCTCGCCGACGGCGGCCAGGAACATCTCGGGCGAGGCGATCACTTCCCAGCCGGTCGAGTGATGCTCGCCGACCCAGAATTCGTCATAGCCAAGCTCGTCGAGGTGCTTCGCGAGGCGGATGTCCTCGCGCATCTGGAGCATCGGATGCTCGCCAATGGGATGGTGAGGCGCCAGGAACGCGCCGAACTTCAAACGAGCCATGACCAGCCTTTCGAACCGAATAATCGCGCCAAGGCGACCCGACGGTCCGGCCAGGCCATTGCGGCCCGAGGCGAACGATCCTGCCACCCTCTCCCAGACATGCCGCACCGGCGATGCCTGCCAATTAAGTCTTATCGCTTAATTGGTGCCGTGATCCGTGTTGCGCGGCCCCGTGTCAAGAACGAGGGCTGCGATTCGGCGCGACTGGTCAGGGGAGATGGCGGGAACGCGAGGGGCGGCGCGGCGCCTAGAAGCGCGCGGGGTCGCCGCGCGACGCGGTCGAGGAGCGCAGCATGGCGATCGCTTCGTCCGCCGGCAGCGCCTCGCTGAAGAGGAACCCTTGCGCATAATCGCAGCCTCGCCGGGCGAGATAGCGGGCCTGCTCGGCCTGTTCGACGCCCTCCGCGACGACCTCCATGTCCAGTCGCTGCGCCAGCGTGATGATCGCATCGGCAATGGCGGCATCGTCCGAATCGGCGCGAAGGTTGGAGACGAAAGTCTTGTCGATCTTGATCACGTCGACCGGAAACGCCTTCAGATGCGTCAGCGAGGCATAGCCGGTGCCGAAATCGTCCAGTGCGATCCGGAAGCCGTGATCGTGGAAGGTCGCGAGCGTTGCCTCCAGCCGGTCGGTATCGCGGCCGAGCAACACGGTTTCGGTGATCTCCAGCTCGATCCGGTCGAACGGCACGCCGCGTTCCTGGAACGGGCGGGTGATCCGATCGACCAAACCATCATGGCGGAACTCCGCCGGTGACAGATTGAGCGCCACCGGGACCGGCGGCGCGCCCTGATCCATCCAGCGGCGCATGTCGGTGGCAATGCCCGCCAGCATCCTGTCGCCAATGGCGATCGCCAGCCCCAGGTCATCGAACGCGGAGGCGATCGTATCCGGCCCCTGAACGCCAAGCAGATCGTGATGCCAGCGCAGCAGCGCCTCGAAGCCAGCGATCCGGCCCGTCGCGAGGCAGATCTTCGGTTGGTAGAAGGGGACGATGAGATTGTCGCGCACCGCGACGCGCGCCACGTTCAGCATCGACGCGCGGCGCTGCACCTCCGCGCGCATGGCGGGTTGGAACAGCGACATTTCGCCGCGCCGATGCGCCTTGCCGACGTAAAGCGCGATGTCGGCCGACTTCAGGAGTTCGTCCGCGGTGGTGCCGTGCGTCGGGAACAGCGCGGCGCCGGCGGTCGCCTGCGTGTCGCAGGTATGGCCGTCGAATTCGAAGGGTTCGCGCAGCCGCAGCAGCGCGCGCTCGACATGCGCCTGGACACGGTCCCCCGCGACCCCGGTCAGCAGCACGGCAAATTCGTCCCCGCCCAGCCGGCCGACCGCCGCGCGCGGACCAAAGGCCTGCTGCAGCCGCCGCGCAAATGTCTTGAGCAGCATGTCGCCCGCGTCATGCCCGATCGTGTCGTTCATCTCCTTCAGATGATCGAGATCGAGCAGGACGAGCGCGAGTTGACTGCCCGGCGTGGTGGCGGCCAGCGCGCTTTCCAGCTCACCGGTGAAATGGCTGCGATTGGGAATGCCGGTCAGCGCGTCATGCGTTGCTGTCCAGCGGATCCTCTCCTTGGCGGTGCGTTCCTCGGTGACGTCGCGGATTGTGACGAGGATCCGTTCGAGCCGCCCGGTCGAGGTGCGGATCCGCCAGCCGCTGGTTTGCATCCAGCGTTCTTCCAGGTCGTTGGCGCGGCGCACGCGCAGCGTGACGTCGAACTGGGCGCTGCTGTCGCCGGACCATGCCGCCGTCGCCAGCGCCTGCAGCAGATGGCGGTCCTCCGGCACCACCACCGCCATTGCGGTGTCCAGCGAGGGGATGACATGCGGGGACAGGCCCAGCATGTCCTTGAACTCGGCCGACCATTCGCGCCGCTGATGGACCGCGTCATAATCCCAGATGCCGAGCCCGGCGGCCTGCGCGGCGAGGCGAAAGCGTTCTTCGCTGTCGCGCAGCGCCTGTTCGGTGGTGCGCTGTTCGTGAATGTCCTCCAGCGTGCCGTACCAGCGAATTACTTCGCCCGCCGCGTCGGTGCGCGGCGCCGCCCGGGCGCGAAACCAGCGCGCGGTGCCGTGGCAGAGCAGTCGGTAGGTGATGTCGATCGGCTCCCCCCGGCTGACGGCGGCGCGCCAGGCGATACGGGTGCGCTCGATGTCGTCGGGGTGGAGCGCCTGCAGCCAGGAATCGTGTAGCGAATCCTTGCGGCCGATACCGGTGATCTCCGACCAGCGCGAATTGACCTCCATCACCGCGCCGTCCGCAGCGGCGGACCAGGCGATCTGCGGCGCGAGTTCAACCGTGTGGCGGTAATGTTCCTCGCTTTCGAGCAGGCCCTGCTGCGCTTCGTGGCGAGCGGTGATGTCGGACGCGACGGTGATCGTCGATTGCGGACGGCCCGCCGCGTCGAGCACGAAGGACACGTGCACCGCGCACCAGCTGGCCGTTCCGTCAGGACGGATGTAGCGTTTCTCGATCTCGAACGGTTCGGCCTTGGCGAGCTGTTCGCGGTACAGCCGGCTCGACCGATCACGATCGTCGGGATGGGTGAATTCCTCGAACGGCAGGCCGGCGAGTTCCTCCGGCGGACGGCCGACGAGCGCGCAAAAGGCGTCGTTGACGAGGAGGACGCGGCGGTCGAGATCGCGGTGGAGGATGCCGACCCTGGCGCGGCTGAGGACAATTTCCAACCCCGCGCGGCTGGCGCCCGGGACGCTGCCGGGGCGAGCGATCACTACCTCGCCTTCGGTCGGCGGCGTGGCAGTCGACACGGCGCGCAAGCCGGTCAGGGGCGCTGAACCAGCACGCATCTCCTGAGCCGGAACATGTTGCACCGTGAATTGCCCTCCGTAACGATTCGCCTTTGCCCCGCGAACCAATCCGGCCGAAATGCGACAAAGGAATTAAGTTACGGTAAAACAGGGGGATACGTGATTCTACGTTGAACAGCTGATCAGCAAAGGCTTTACCGGATGTTCAACTGACGTGATCTGCCATTTGGCTGGCACGATTGCGCTTCATAAGTATATCCACATGGCAGAAACGCGCAGGATCATGCTGCTATTTCGGTTTGGTTGATACAGATCAGAACGGTCAAGCGATCATCCCGACGGACACGAAGTAAATGGATTCGGGAGAGACGTGATGGAATACGCAAGACTTGGCACAACCGGTCTGGAAGTGTCGCGCCTGTGCCTGGGATGCATGACCTATGGCGAGCCGACGCGCGGCAACCATGAGTGGACGTTGGACGAGGAGCGCAGCCGGCCGCTGCTGCGACGGGCGATCGAGGCAGGGATCACCTTCTTCGACACCGCCAACGTCTATTCCGATGGCAGTTCGGAGGAGATCCTGGGCCGCGCGGTGCGCGAATTCTCGCGGCGCGAGGATGTGGTGATCGCAACCAAGGTGCACGGCCGGATGCGACCGGGCCCCAACGGCGCCGGGCTGAGCCGGAAGGCGATCATGCACGAAATCGACGCCAGCCTGACCCGGCTGGGCACCGATTATGTCGACCTCTACCAGATCCATCGGTTCGATTACGACACGCCGATCGAGGAGACGCTGGAGGCGCTGCATGACGTCGTGAAGGCGGGCAAGGCGCGCTACATCGGCGCGTCGTCGATGTACGCCTGGCAGTTCGCCACCATGCTCCATGTCGCCGAGGCGAATGGCTGGACCCGGTTCGTCAGCATGCAGAATTATCTCAACCTGCTGTACCGCGAGGAGCAGCGCGAAATGCTGCCGCTATGCGCTGCGGAGGGGATCGGCGTCATCCCGTGGAGCCCGCTGGCGCGCGGGCGGCTTACCCGCGACTGGGATGAAAGCACGCGCCGGTCGGAAACCGACAAGTTCGGGCGGACGCTGTACCAGCGCACCGCCGACGCCGATCGCAAGGTGGTGGAAGCGGTAGCTGCCGTCGCCGCCGGGCGCGGCGTGCCGCGCGCGCAGATCGCGCTGGCGTGGGTGCTGGCCCAGCCCGAGGTATCGGCGCCGATCGTCGGCGCATCGAAGGCGGGCCATCTGGAGGATGCAATCGCCGCACTCGACATCGTGTTGAGCGATGCCGAGATCGATCAGTTGGAGGCGGCCTATGTGCCGCATGCCGTGGTCGGCTTCGCCTGAGCGCAGCTTATCCGGCGGGCGCCCAGAGCGGCGAGCGGGTAGGTGAACGATGGCGGGCGGGAGAGCGGCGTGCCGCTTCCCCGCCCGCCATGGGTTCAGATGGCTGCGGTGCGCGGGCGCGTGGCGCTGTGCCCGCCGGCGCGGAACAGGATGTCGGCGGCAGTCGCCGGATCGATCCGTGCGGCATTGGTGTCTACCGACACGAAGACGCCGCCGTCATGGATGCGCTCACCGTAATAGGCCGCATCCTCGCGGCTGACGCCATGATCGGTCATCACCTTTTCGAGGCCGCCGGCAGCACCGCCGAGTGCCGCGCCAGTGATCGCCGCGCCAGGCACCGCCGAGGCGGCGATCGCGCCGGCGCCGACCAGCGGACCTACGCCGGGGATCGCCAACGCCGCAATGCCCAGGAGCGTGCCGATACCGGCGCCCGCGGCAACCTTGCCGACGAATTCCTGCGTACCGCCATCGTGCCCGGTTTCATGACCATCTTCGTCATGCCGCGCGAGCAGCGAGATAGCGCTGTCGCTCACCCCGCTGTCGCGCAGGTCGGACACCGCGCGCTCCGCCTCGTGGCGGCTGTCAAGAATCGCGGAAACAATAGTCGTGCTCATCATCCCTCCTATCGTGGCGCCAGGCCATCAGGATGAAGGGAAAGCCCGCGGGGTGGCCGATCGTTCCGCGACAATCAGGGTAAATACGGGCTTAACCAGGCTCATTTGGCATCCATGAAGCGCAAGATCGCCGACTGGCTGCCGCTGGCGATCATCGTTCCATCCTCGGCAAACATGTGGATCGCGCCATGGCCGAAGCCGCGCGCCGCTGCACTGATGCGCACGTCGCACAGCACCCAGTCGGTTGGCACCAGCTGCGCCACGCGCATCGTATTGTCGAGGCTGTTGCCCCCGCCGCGCCGGCCGAACGCGACGGCCAGCCCCGAAGGCACGAAATCGGCAAAGATCGCGAGCAGGCTGGCATCGATAGGCGAGCCGTCGCGCGGCCGCATCCACAGCACCATGCGCCCGTCCGCCGAGGGTGCGCCATCGCGCGGCACCGCGCCATAGCGGCCCGGCGCGACGCGCACGTCGAGCCGGCTCATCAGCGCGGCGTCCTGAGCGGGCCACATCTGCTGCGGCGAGCATTCGTCGGGCGGCGGCATGTCGGGCGAGGCGATCCATTGATGCGCGGGCATATTCTCGCGATCGCCAAGCGCCGCATTGACGCTGATGATCGGCTTGCCGGCATCGGTGCCGGTGATGCGGACCTGGGTGATGTTGCGTCCGGCCGACAATATCTCAACATCCAAGTCGAGCGTGTCGCCGATCCGGGCATAGGAAATGAACTGCGCGCTGGACCAGATCACGCGGCGCCCCGTCGCCCGTTCCGCCGCGATCGTCGCTGCGCCCAGCCCGACGCCGCCGAACATGAAGACGTTGCCCGGCGGGCCGACGCAAATCTGGTCGGTAATGGCGAGGCGGTAGCTGAGCGGATCGGCGGTATTCTCCACCTGGAGAAAGGAGGCTGGCGTGGCGCTGGATGGGTGCGCGCCACGGCTGTCCCCATGATGACCTTCGGAATGCAACGTCACGATCCTCCCCCGCACAGATGATGGTGTGTCACCCGTAACTTCTGTTATGGGTGGCGCAAACAGAATCAGGAGAGAGACGCGATGAACTTCGACAGCGATTATCGCATGCTGATCGGCGGCGAGCTGGTGACCGGCTCCGCGACGCTCGACGTGGTAAATCCCGCCAATGAGGACGTCATCGCCAGCGTGCCCGACGCGACGCGCGAGGACCTGGACAAGGCGATTGCCGCCGCGCGCAAGGCGTACCCCGGCTGGGCGGCGACGCCGATCGCCGAGCGCAAGGCGAAGCTCGCCGCGCTGGGCCAGGCGATCATGGCCAATGCCGATCCGCTGATGCGCCTCCTCACCAAGGAGCAGGGCAAGCCGCACGCCGAATCGCAGGGCGAGGTGATGGGCGCAGGTTACTGGCTGATGGCCGCCTCGCAGCTCGACTTGCCCGTTACCGTCAACGAGAATTCGGACGAACGCTACAGCGAGACGCGCCACGTCCCTCTGGGCGTCGTCGGCGCGATCGCGCCGTGGAATTTCCCGATGATCCTGGCGATGTTCAAGGTCGGCCCGGCGCTGCTGGCGGGTAATACGATGGTGCTGAAGCCGTCACCCTTCACGCCGCTGTCGACGCTGAAATTCGGCGAGCTGGCAGCGCAGCTGTTGCCGCCGGGTGTGCTCAACATCGTCACGGGCGGTGACGATCTGGGGCCGTGGATGACCAGCCACCCGGGCTTCGACAAGATCAGCTTCACCGGATCGACCGCCACCGGCAAGCGCGTGATGCAGTCCGCCGCGCCGACGCTGAAGCGCGTGACGCTGGAACTTGGCGGCAATGACGCGGCGATCGTGATGCCCGATGTGGACGTGGAAAAGGTCGCGGAGGAATTGTTCTGGGCGGCGTTCCGCAACAACGGCCAGATCTGCATCGCGACCAAGCGGATGTACGTCCACAAGGACATTTACGATCAGCTGCGCGACGCGCTGGTCGCTTATGCCAAGACGGTGAAGGTCGGCGACGGATCCGAACAGGGCACGCAGATCGGCCCGATCAACAACAAGCAGCAATATGCCCGCGTGCTGGAACTGATCCAGGATGCCAAGGACAAGGGCTACAAGTTCCTGGTGGGCGGCGAGAAGGCGGATGTGCCGGGTTTCTTCGTGCCGGTCACCATCCTCGACAATCCGCCCGAGGACGCGCGGATCGTTCAGGAGGAGCAGTTCGGCCCGGTGCTGCCGCTGCTGAAGTTCGACGATCTCGACGAGGTCGTCGCGCGCGCCAATGCGACCGATTACGGCCTCGGCGGTTCGGTCTGGGGCAATGACGAGGACAAGGCGTTCGAGATCGCGCAGCGCATTGCGAGCGGCACGGTGTGGGTCAACGAGACTCAGCATCTGTCGCCGATGGCGGCGTTCGGCGGCATGAAGCAGTCCGGCGTCGGCGTCGAAGGCGGGATCGAGGGCCTGCTGGAATATACCAACGCGCAGACGATCGTGCGCAAGAAGCGCAAGGAAGCCGTCGCGGCCTGATCGCCGCGGCTGACGCGCGGGCGGGTGGCCGATCAGGCCGTCGCCCGCGCTGGCCCCGGAGCGCATCCGGCTAAGGAGTGCGCCCAGCTAAAGAGTGCGCTCAGCCCGTGAGTGACAGGAAATCCATGATCGATCTTCTCGGTACCTGGACGCTGTTGTCCTGCGTCAGCCAGCGCGGCGACAAGGAACGCCGCACCTTTGGCGATCCGCCGGCGGGGCAGCTGCAATATGCCGCCGATGGGCGGATGTCGGCGTTTCTGATGGATCCGGCCTGGGCGGCGGCGGGCGATCCCGCGGCCGACAGCTTCACGCAATTCTTTTCCTATGCCGGCACCTGGCGCCGCGAGGGCGAGCGGCTGACTCACGACATCCTGTTCGCCTCTCAACCGACGCGGGTGGGCACCAGCTTCGTCCGGCTGATCGTGCCGGTCGATGACGACACGATCGAACTGGTGACCGAGCCGGAGGTGTCGAAATCGGGCCAGACCTATGTCACCCGACTGCTGTGGAAGCGGGTGGCGGCAACCGCCTGACCATTCGTCGCGCCGCTCAGGCGGCGGCGAGCGCGTTCAGCGTATCGGTGACCTGCTGCCGCAATTCCGGATCGCGAGTGATTTCGAGGATCGTGCCCAGGCTGGCGCGCGCCTTGGCAACATCGCCATCGACCAGTTCCAGCCGGGCGCGCTGCCACCAGGCATGGGCATATTCAGGCGCGACGATCGTCATCCGTTCGTACAGCGTCAGCGCGCGACGACCCTGGCCGGCCTGCTCGGCACGGCTCGCCTGATTCTGCAGCAGGCGGATCAGGATCGCGCGGTTGGGCATCGCACTGACGTGCGTCACCGGCCCATTGTCGCTGGCGAATGCCGTGGCGAGTGCGGCAAGCCGCTCCGCATCGACGCGCGTACCGCCAATGAAGGGGTCGATGATGACCGGCGCCACGTCAGCGCCGACCAGCACCAGCACATGGCCGGGAAAATCGAGGATCTCCGCGCGCCAGCCCACCCGCCGCGCTGCCGCGACATACAGGATCGACAGGCTGATCGGCAGGCCGCGGCGGCGATCGATGACGCGGATCAGATCGGCATTGGCGGGATCGTCATAGGTTTCGTCGTCGCCGATGAAGCCGAACTCGCCCGCCAGCACCGTCTGCAGCGCGGCGGCCTGGTCGCCGGCCTCCTCCAGATGTTCGCCGATGCGCTCCAGCCCGGCGGTGATCGCGTCAAGCGTTCGATCATAGGGTTCCAGATCAACGTCGGGCTGATCGAGCAGGGCGAGCGACAGGGCGGCTTCGTCGAGCACGATTTCTTCATCGTCAATCAGGCCGAGGCGGTTCAGGTCATCATGCATGCAAAGCAAGATGGGGATGGAAAGCCGATGCTGCAAAGCGATCGGACAAAGCGGGCGCAATGCCGGCGCACGGCAGCATTTTTTTGCGCCGTCGCGCGACTGAGGTGCGATCGGCGGTTTTCAGGGCGGAGCGATTTAGGTTAGGCCGCGTTTTAACCTTAAGACGCCGGACGATTTTCCCACGGCCCGCAGGATCTTGCTCTGACGATGCTGGAATTTTCGCCGCAAGGTCTCCGCCACGGCAATGGTAATGCCACCGGTGCTGCGGGATCTTGCGCTGAACTGGTCGCCACGCGGGATTGGTCGCGCACCCCGCTAGGCCCGCTCGATCGCTGGCCGCAGAGCCTGCGCAGCGCCACCGCCATCCTGCTTCGTTCCCCTGTGCCAATCGTCATGCTGTGGGGCGAGGAAGGCGTCATGCTCTACAATGACGCGTATTCCGGCTTCGCCGCAGGCCGACACCCCGATCTTCTTGGCTCCAACGTGCGCGAGGGGTGGCCCGAGGTCGCCGATTTCAACGATAATGTGATGCGGGTGGGCCTTGCCGGCGGCACGCTGCATTATCGCGACCAGGAACTGACGCTCAACCGCAACGGCCGCCCCGAACGGGTATGGATGGACCTCGATTATTCGCCGGTGCCGGACGAAAGCGGCAATCCGGCGGGGGTAATCTGCATCCTGGCGGAAACGACCGAGCGGGTGGCGGCCGAGCGGCGCAGCCAGTTCCTGCTGTCGATGTCGGACGAGCTGCGCGCGCTCAGTACCCCGCGTGAGATTACCTGCGCGGCCGCAACCCGGCTGGGCGAATGGCTGGGGGCGAGCCGCGTCTTCTATGCCGAAATCGCCAGCGGCATCATGACCGTCGACGAGGATTACCATCACGGCGTCCCGACCATCGTCGGCCGCCACTCGCTCGTGTCGTTCGGCGAGGAACTGCTCAACGCCTATCAGATCGGTACCCCTGTCGTGGTGCGCGACGTACCCGGCGATGAGCGGCTGAGCGACAATGCGCGCGTCGGGCTGACCGACCGGCAGGTGGGCGCCTTCATCGACGTAGTGCTGTTCGAAGGTGACCAGCGGGTCGGCCTGCTGGCGGTGCAGAGCGCGACCCCGCGGGTGTGGACGCCGGCGGAGGAAAGCCTCGTGCAGGAGGTGGGCGAGCGCGTCAAAAGCGCGATCGAACGCGCCCGGGCGGAAATCGCGCTGCGCGAACTGAATGAAACGCTGGAGGCGCAGGTCGCGCTGCGGTCGGCGGAAAGCAACCGGCTGTGGAACCTGTCGCAGGACATGCTGGCGCGCGCCGATTACCAAGGCATGATGTCCGCGGTCAGCCCGGCCTGGACGCAGGTGCTGGGCTGGAGCGAGGAGGAGCTGCTGTCGCGCGGCTATGCGTCCTTCATGCATTCCGACGACGCCGACGCGACGCTGGCAGCGATCCAGCGCATGGCCGAGACGCGCGGCGCCGCGCGGTTCCAGAACCGCATTGCCACCCGCGACGGGGAATGGAAGCCGATCGAGTGGACGGTGGCGCCCGAACCGGACGGCGTGAATTTCATCGCGGTCGGCCGTGACCTCAGCGAGACCAAGGCGCGCGAGGCGGAGCTGGAAATAGCGCAGGAGGCGCTGCGCCAGAGCCAGAAGATGGAGGCGATGGGCAGCCTGACAGGCGGCGTCGCCCACGATTTCAACAATCTGCTGACCCCGATCATCGGGTCGCTCGACATGCTGGTGCGCCACGGCGTGGGCAGCGATCGCGAGCGACGGCTGATCAACGGCGCGCTGCAATCCGCCGAGCGGGCCAAGACGCTGGTGCAGCGATTGCTCGCCTTTGCTCGGCGCCAGCCGCTGAAGGTGACCGCGGTCGATGTCGGCCGCGTGATCGACGGGATGATGGGGCTGATGCGCTCCACCGTTGGGCCGACGGTCGAATTGCGCACTGATCTGGCCGCGGATCTGCCCGCGGCGATGGCGGATGCCAACCAGCTGGAGATGGCGCTGCTCAACCTTGCGGTGAATGCGCGCGACGCCATGCCGGGCGGGGGGCAGCTGACGATCGCGGCGCATCCCGATTGCGTGCGCCATGATCGCCCCGGCGGGCTGTCGCTGGGCCATTATATCCGGCTGAGCGTCATCGACACCGGGATCGGCATGGATGCCGATACGCTGAAGCGCGCGATCGAGCCGTTCTTTTCCACCAAGGGCGTGGGCAAGGGCACCGGCCTTGGCCTGTCGATGGTGCATGGCCTAGCCGCGCAATTGGGCGGCGAGCTGACGATCGAGAGCGCGCCGGGCGCCGGCTCCACCGTCACGTTGTGGTTGCCGATGAGCGTGAGCCAGGCGGATCGCGCGACGCCGGCGCTGCATCTGCCGACGCAGGGCACCGCGCTCGGCACCGTGCTGGTCGTCGATGACGAGGATCTGGTACGGATGAGCACCGCCGACATGCTGGTCGACCTGGGGTATAAGGTAGTCGAGGCGCGATCCGCCGAGGCGGCGCTGACACTGATCGATGATGGGCTGGAGCCCGATGTCGTCGTTACTGATCATTTGATGCCGGGCCTGAGCGGCGCGCAACTCGCGCATACGCTGAAGGCGTCGCGGCCCAGCATGTCGGTCCTGATCGTGTCGGGCTACGCCGAGGAGGAGGGGATCGACGCCAGCCTGCCGCGGCTGACCAAGCCGTTTCGCGCGGCCGAACTGGCGGCGAGCTTGATGGCGCTCTCCCCACGCGCCCTCAGCCACGCGATGCACTGACGGCCGGCTGAGCGTGTTGGCCCGATGCGGCTAATGGGCCGCGGGTACTCGCGTGCGTGTCGCCAGCGCCATCAGCCGTAGCAATGCCGGCGCACGGGCGACGGCCGCCAACAGCGGGGTCGCCAGCGCAGGACGTTCCGCCACTGCCCGGATGACCGAGGCGAGGCCGATCGGGCGGTGCAGCGCTGTGCGGAATTCGGCCTGCCATTCGGGCGCGATCCCCGCCCCGCCGTGCAGATAAGCGCGCGCGGCGTCGCTGCCGCTGGTCATCGCGATGGCCAGCCCTTCGCCGGCGAGCGAGGGGATCACCCCGGCCTGATCGCCGAGCCGGAACAGCCCGGCCGGCCCCGGTCCGGTTCGCCAGCCATAAGGGACATTGGCCACCGCATCGATCGCCGCGCCGGTCAGATGCCCCAGCCGCTCGCCCAGCGCGGGCAGTTCGTCGCCGATCGCGCGCAGCAGCGACGCCGGATCGCCCGCCTCGCCCAGACGCGAGCGGCGCACCGCGAGGCACAGGTTCACGCTGCCGTCCTCCTGTCGAACCGCGCCGGCATAGCCGCGATCGAACAGGTGAAGCTCGACCGCGTCACCCACCAGCCGGTCCAGCGAGGGGGAGGGGGCCAGGCGAAGGCGAAGGCCCAGCGACGGATCATCGCCGCGTGCGCTGGCGGGACGCGGCAGGCCGCGCACGTCATGCTTGCCGCTGGCGAGGAACAAGGCGTCATGATCGATCACGGCGCCATCATCGGTATGAGCGGTGCCATTGATGCTGCGCACGGCGATACCGCGCTCCACCGCCGCCCCGACGGCACTCGCGCGGTCGAGCATCACCGTATCCAGCCGGTGGCGCGATACGCCCAGCGCAGGTCGGGGCAGCCGCGCCTCGGCCACCGTCGTTCCCGACAGCACGCGCACGCGGTTGACGCGCGCCGGCCCCAGCGCGGCGACATCGACCCCCAGCTGCTCGAGCTCCGCCAGCGTTCGCCAGCTCAGAAAGCCGCCGCACAGCGCGTCGCCGGTGTCGCGGCTGCGCTCCACCAGTAGATGCGGCGCGCCCGCCCGCGCCAGCACGATCGCAGCGGCAGCGCCAGCGGGGCCACCGCCAACGATCAGCGCCGGCGTTCGACGCATAACCGGAACGGGAAATGGCGCGTGACGTCAGCGCCGAAGACGCCGGCCTCGGCAAGGATCGGTGGCCATTCGGCGGGGCGATAGCTGCGGGCGATCGACAGCGCGCCGTCGTGCCGCACGATCGGATGCCAGCCGAACAGGCGCGCCAGCACCGGATAGCCGAGGTGCGACACGGGGTGACGATGCAGGTCGTTGACGATCCACCCGCCCTGCGCCTCACGCTCCATGAAGCGCAGGAAGGCGACGAGCTGGTCGTGCGTCATATGATGCGCGACCAGGCTGGAGATGACGAAATCCCATCGCTCGCCGGCAAGATCGGCATAATCGCCGGTGATCCAGCGGATCGGAAGGTGCGCCGGGGTATGCGCGCGCGCCGCGACCTCGCTTCGCGGGTTCAGATCGACCCCCGTGAGATCGAAGGTGATATCGCGTCTTTGCCCCCAGCGCGCGATACGACGGAGCATGTCGCCATCGCCAAACCCGACGTCGAGCAGGCGATAGGTTCGGCCCGGCTTGGCCGCGCGCGCGAGGAAGCGGAGCGTCGGCCGGGCCGCCAGGGTAACGACGTTCACCTTCGCCAGATCACGCACGACCGCAGCGTAGATCGCCGGATCGAGATCGTCGGCGTCCATCAGTTCCTCGGCCTGCGCACGCTGGGCAAGCGACCCGCCGAACCAGCGATGCGGAGGAGCCATCGGTGCGGGGGCGAGGGAGCCGGCGTCGGTCATGCGGCGCTCCGGAAGTGGAACCCCTCCGCCGCGAGGCCGGGGCCGAATGCCATCGCGACGCCGTGATCGACCGGCTCGCCCTGCAGCAGTCGGGCGAGAACGAACATCAGCGTCGCCGATGACATGTTGCCCGCCTCCGCCAGGACGCTGCGTGATGGTGCCAGCGCGTCGCCGGGCAGGCCCAGCGCATGTTCGACCGCATCGAGGATCGATCGGCCACCGGCGTGGACGGCCCAGCGATCGACCGGCTGGTCGCCGGTGATCGTCGCCCGCAACGCGGGTTCTGCCAGTGCTGCGGCGATGCGGCCCGGGACCTCGCCCGACAAATGCATCGCGAAGCCCTGATCGGTGATGTCCCAGCGGATCAGCTCCGCCGCTGCCGGCAGCGTGGCGGCGAAGGGCGCCTCGATCGTGAAACCGCCGGGCTCCGCCGTTACCAGCGCCGCTGCCGCACCATCACCGAACTGAAGCATGGCGAGGAGCGGCTCCAGCTGTTGCGAGGCCTGGAGATGAAGCGTCGACAATTCCACCGTGACGACCAGGACGCGCGCCGCAGGATCGGATCGCACGATATGCCGCGCGGATCGCAGCGCGACGACCGCGGCGTAACAGCCCATGAAGCCGACCAGCAGACGCTCGACCGATGGCGACAGGCCGAGCCGTGCGGCGATGATCTGATCAATACCGGGCGCGACGAAGCCGGTGCAGCTGGCGACCACCAGGTGCGTGATCCCGTCCGTCGCGCATTGCTGCGCCAGTTGATCGATCGCGGCCAGCGCCAGCGTGGGTGCGGCGTCGGCATAAAGCGTCATCCGCGCGCCTGTGCCGGGGTGCGGTTCCGTCGCGTAGAAGCCGCCATCCGATACCGGTGAGCCGGGTGCGAGCGGCAGAACCGACCAACGGTGCGCGATGCCGGAGCGGGCGGACATGCGATCGAACAGCCGGGCCTCGCGTTCGGGCAATCGCTGGCGCGCCCAGTCGACAAAGGCAGTGTGAATGTCCTGATCGGGCACCGCCGTCCCGATTGCCTGGATAGTCGCGTGCACGAAATTCGCGTCCTCTTCCTGCCGTCAACGCGCGGCATGGGTGTTCGGCCCCATTCCCCCGCCCGCGCCGCTGTCCAGCCGCCCTGCCACCAACCTGTGGACGGCGCCGGAGTGCGGGCTTCGTTGGAGTGTGGGCTGGGCCGATAATCAGTCAACGGGTTGTTCGATCGCGCGCCCTCATTACCTTGTGCGCAACCGGATGGCATCGAACGACGCCCCCCACCTGCATTCTTTCGAGGAGACCTTTGTGCCTGTCGACACGCTGCTTCGACCGATGACCCTGACGCGCGGCCCCGCGTGGAAGAGCCGCTTCATGCTGGCACCCCTCACCAATCAGCAGAGCCACGCCGACGGCCGTCTGTCGGATGAGGAGGCGCGCTGGCTGACGATGCGCGCCGCTGGCGGCTTCGCGCTGACCATGACCGCCGCCGCGCATGTCCAAAAGGGCGGACAGGGCTTCGAGGGGCAGCTCGGCATCTTCAGCGACGACCACCTGGAGGGGCTGACCCGCCTGGCGGCAGCGATCCGCGCGGAAGGCTCCGTTTCGTCGGTTCAGCTTCACCACGCCGGCAATCGATCGCCCAAGGAACTGGTCGGCACGCCGGTTTGCCCGTCGGACGATCCGGAAACCGGCGCGCGCGGGCTGACCACCGCCGAGACCGAGCAGCTGCGGGATGATTTCATCGCGGCGGCAAAGCGTGCCGAGCGCGCGGGGTTCGACGGGGTCGAGATCCACGGGGCGCACGGCTATATTTTGGCGCAGTATCTGTCGCCGGAGATCAACCGCCGCGACGATCGCTACGGTGGGAGCCTGGAGAACCGCGCGCGCCTGATCTTCGAGATCATCGACGGCATTCGCGCGACGTGCCGACCCGATTTCCAGCTCGGCCTGCGCTTGTCGCCCGAACGGTTCGGGCTGAAGCTGGCCGAGATTCGCGACGTTGCGGCCGAAGTGCTGAAGCGCGGTGACATCGACTATCTCGACATGTCCTTGTGGGACGTCAGCAAGGAGCCGGTGGAGCCTGAGCATCAGGGGCGGCCGCTGCTGAGCTATTTCACCGATTTGCCGCGCGGCGATGTGCGGCTGGGCGCAGCGGGCAAGGTGATGACCGCGCGCGATGCGGCCGGTGTGATCGACGCCGGATGCGATTTTGTGGTGATCGGCCGCGGCGCGATCCTGCGGCACGATTTCCCCACCCGCGTGGCGCAGGATGCCGACTATCGCTCGCCCCCGATCCCGGTCACTGCGCAGCATTTGCTGGACGAGGGGCTAAGCCCGCAGTTCGTCACCTACATGCGCAACTGGCCCGGCTTCGTGGAGGCGGAAGCCGCCGCCTGACCGATGTGATCGGCAGGGGGCGTGGTTCCCCTGCCGATCCACCTGTTTCTCGATCGGTGTGGCGGCGACTCGCCGGCCGCACATCGCCCCCCCGGCGTTGAAGCGGGCGCTCGATCCCTATTCGACTGCTGCATCGCCCGGCTGCAGCATCGTCGCTCCCGCGCAACAATATTGCTGTTCGCACAGCGGTCGTACGGACTGCAACACTGCGCAGCGATCACCCGGCGAGCCTTGCAGCAGCTCTCGTGACTGGCGTGGCGCCTCCAATGGTACAAAGATACACACATGTTAGGGGAGGCAATTGCTGTTCACCCATCTCCATGCCAACGAGCTTACCTTACTCAGTGCGGACGAGCTAAGAGTATAGAACAAGTAGAAATTGTCGTTGGCGCTTTGCCTTTTTGTGCGAGCATCCGCCTGGCGCCGTCTATGTCTCGCCGCTTCAAACAGGTTTCAAGTGAAACAAACACCTGTTTTCGCGAAGCCAAAGCACCCGCCGGGCGGCCGTGCGCATAACCCAGAGTTTTACCCCGCAAACTTTAGTTCGCTATGCGAATAGAAGTTGACAAGTAGATTGGGCGTGGCAATTCCGTGCTGCGGCGCAGCGGGAGTCGGGGAGCGCCACGTTTTTGGGGGGGAGTAGACATGCGAAAGACTTTCGCGGTCGGTGCTGCTGTTGCAGCGCTGGCAACGGCACCGTGTGCGCTTCAGGCGGAGGATTTCCGCGTCGAGCTTTCGGCACCAGCGGCCAAGGAAGCGCCCTATGAAGGGCGCGTCATCCTGGTGATCGCGGCGGACGACAAAAGCGAGCCGCGCTTCCAGGTCGATGCCAGCCATGACGCCGCGCAGGTGTTCGGGATTCCGGTGGAGGGGTTCCGCAACGGCCAGGGGCGTGTCGTTGGCAAGGACGTGCTCGGCTATCCCGGCCGCAGCCTCGCCGATGTGCCCGCCGGCACCTACACGGTGCAGGCCGTCCTGCATAAGTATGACACGTTCAAGCTGGGTAATGGCAAGGTGGTGAAGCTGCCCGCCGCGCGCGGCGCGGGGCAGAACTGGCGCAAGGAGCCAGGCAACATCATCAGCAAGCCGATGAAGGTGAACTTCGATCCGAAGCGCCCCGGCGAGATCAAGATCGCGCTGACCGAGGTGATCGGCCCGGTCGAGGAGCCCAAGGACACCGAATTCGTCCGGCACTTCAAGTTCAAGTCCGAGCGGCTGTCCAAATTCTGGGGCCGCGACGTCTATATGCGCGGCCACGTGCTGGTCCCGAAGGATTTCGACAAGCATCCCGAGGCGAAGTATCCGCTCGCGATCTTCCACGGGCATTTCCCGGACGATTTCGGCGGCTTCCGCACCACGCCGCCCGATGCCGACATCAAGTGCGAGCCGAGCAAGCGCTTCATCAACGAGACCTGCTACGCCCGCACCGAGCAGCAGGAGGCGTATGATTTCTACCAGAAGTGGGTGTCACCAGACTTCCCGCGGATGCTGATCGTCGAGATCGATCACTCGAACCCCTATTACGATGACAGCTATGCGGTGAATTCGGCCAATATCGGCCCCTATGGCGACGCCATCACCTATGACTTCATCCCCGCGCTGGAGAAGAAGTTCCGCGGGCTGGGCCAGGGCTGGGCACGGTTCCTGTACGGCGGCTCGACCGGCGGCTGGGAAGCGCTGGCAGCGCAGGTGTTCTATCCGGACGAATATAACGGCGCCTTCGCCGCGTGCCCGGATCCGATCGATTTCCGTCAGACGATGGTGACGGACATCTACAAGGACAAGAACGCGTATTTCTGGACCGGCCCGTTCGGAAAGGTCGCGAAGCCCGGCAAGCGCGATTACCTCGGCCATCTGTCGCACACGATCGAGGACGAGAACCGGCTGGAGCTGGTGCTGGGCGACAAGACCCGCTCGGGCGGCCAGTGGGACGTGTGGGAAGCGGTGTATTCGCCGATGGGCGAGGACGGCTATCCCAAGCGGATCTGGGACAAGGCGACCGGCGTGATCGACCCGGCCGTCGCGGCGCACTGGCGTGAGAATTACGACATGCGCCACATCCTGGAGCGCGACTGGCAGAAGCTGGCGCCCAAGCTGCAGGGAAAGATCCACATCTATGTCGGCGACATGGATAATTTCTACCTGAACAACCCCGTGTATCTGATGGAAGATTTCCTGAAGAAAGCGCAGCCCGCTTATGGTGGCGAGATCCTTTATGGTGATCGCGACGAGCATTGCTGGAACGGCGATCCGACGCAGCCCAATTCCATCGGACGGCTGCGCTACAATTGGATGTACGTGCCCAAGATCCTGAAGCGGATCGAGGCGGCGGCACCCAAGGGCGCTGACCTGACGAGCTGGCGCTACAAGTAACACACCGGCCACGTCGCTGGCGGGGGCTGGCGACGTGTGCCCGATTTCCACGAAAAATCGATAAAATCAGGGAGTCACACGATGACGAACAGGTCACACTTGCGTCAATTCCTGCTCTGCTCCGCAGTCATGCTGGGCGGCGTTGCCATGCCGGCGATGGCCCAGGACAGCATTGCCGAGGCCGCCGGGCCGACCGACGATGGCGAAATCGTCATCACCGGCTCGCGCATCCGTTCGCCCAATCTCGAAAGCGTCAGCCCGGTGACCACCGTGTCATCGGAGGAATTCGCGGTGCGCGGTACGGTGCGTACCGAGGATCTGGTCAACCAGCTGCCGCAGGTGTTCGCGGCGCAGGGCGCGGCGAATTCGAACGAGGCGACCGGCACGGCGCAGGTCGACCTTCGCGGGCTCAGCCCGTCGCGCACGCTGGTGCTGATCAACGGTCGCCGCCTGCCTTATGGTTCGCCCAAGAACATCCCGTCGGATCTTAACCAGGTACCGACCCCGCTGATCCAGTCTGTCGAGGTGCTGACCGGCGGCGCATCGGCGGTCTATGGTTCGGACGCGATCGCGGGCGTCGTGAACTTCAAGCTGCTCGAGAATTTCAGCGGCCTACGCTTCTCCGGCAGCATCGCCGGTTTCCAGCACAACAACAATGACGAGGGTCTGCGCGACCTGCTCGATCGCAACAATGCCGCGGTGCCGGGCGGCTATCTGAAGCCCGACAAGAATGTCTGGAACGGCTTCACCACCGAATTGTCGGCGGTGGTCGGTGGCAACATCGACGACGATCGCGGCAACGTCACGGCCTATGCGACCTATCGCAAGGTCAATCCGATCCTGCAAAAGGACTATGATTACAGCGCCTGCGCGCTGGGTGCGACCGGGCCGGGCGGCAGCGCCTTCTCGTGCAGCGGTTCAGCCACCAACGATCCGGCGAACTTCACCAACGCCGGCCGTATCCCGGGTCTGCCGACGTCGTTCCGCGCCACGCGCGATGGCCAGTTCGTGCCGGGCACGCAGACCTATAATTTCGCGCCGTACAATTATTACCAGCGCCCGGACGAACGTTACTCCTTCGGCGCCAACGCGCATTATGAGGTGAACGAGAATTTCGTCCCCTACCTCGAACTGTCGTTCATGGAGGACCGCTCGGTCGCGCAGATCGCGCCGGGCACCAACAGCGCCGGCATCACCGTGGGCGCGGGCAGCATCAGCGGCATCAATTGCGACAACCCGTATCTCAGCGCGCAGCAGGCCAGCTTCCTGTGCACCAGCCGCGGCCTGTCGACCGGCAGCATCTATGACGCGGCGGGCAATTATGTCGGCCCGCAATCGGTGGCGAACGGCGTGCTCGTTGCGCGCCGCAACGTCGAAGGCGGCAACCGTCAGGACGATATCCAGCACCAGAGCTATCGCGTCGTGCTGGGCGCGCGCGGCGACATCGCCGGTCCGTTCAAATATGATGTCTACGGCATCTATTCGAAGGTGAATTATCGCAGCCGCTTCTCCGGCGACGCGAACCGCCAGCGGACCGCCAATGCGTTCAACGCGGTGCGTAATTCGGCCGGGCAGATCGTCTGCGCGATCAACGCCGATGCGAACCCGAACAATAATGACGCGCGCTGTTCGCCGCTGAACTATTTCAGCGGTGCGGCCAGCCAGGCGGCGGTCGATTACGTCGGCGAAGTGAAGTCGATCACGGGCGACACCAATCTCGTCAACATCGTCGCCGCGGTTGACGGCAATCTGGGCGAATGGGGCATCACCTCGCCGTTCGCCAACACCGGCGTGGCGGTCGCCTTCGGCTATGAATATCGCAAGAATTCGGTCGATTATCAGCCGGACGAAATCTACCAGGCCGCCGCCAGCCCGGAACTGCCAATCAACGGCTCGGTCGGCGTGAAGGAGTTCTTCGGCGAATTGATCGTGCCGCTCATCGAGCAGCAGCCGTTCTTCCAGAGCCTGTCGTTCGAAGGCGCCTACCGCTATTCGGACTATGACAGCGGGTTCAAGACCGACACCTACAAGCTGGGTCTGAACTGGTCGCCGGTGCGCGATTTCCGCGTCCGCGGATCGTACCAGCGCGCGGTTCGCGCCCCCAACGTGATCGAGCTGTTCTCCAGCCAGCAATTGTTCGAGGTCGAACTGACCGAGAACGCCAATGGATCGTTCGATCCCTGCTCGGGCGCGGTGCCGATCGCGACGCTCGCGCAGTGCGTGCGTACCGGCGTGACGGCAGGGCAATATGGCAACATCGTCGACAATCCGGCCGGCCAGTTCAACTCGCTGATCGGGGGCAATCCGAACCTTGATCCGGAAACCGCCAAGACGCTGTCGCTCGGCGCGGTGTTCGAACCGCGCTTCGTGCCTGGCCTCGTCATCTCGGTCGACTATTTCGACATCAAGGTCGAGAACCTCGTCGGCAGCGTCAATCCGAACCTGTCGATCGCCAACTGCCTGGCGAATGGCGACCCGTATTTCTGCAGCCTGATCCAGCGCAGCCCGGACAGCGGATCGCTGTGGCAGGGCGAGAACGGCTATTTCCGCCGCTTCAACGTCAACACCGGTTCGCTGCAGACCAAGGGCGTCGACGTGGTGGTCGATTACCGTCTGAACCTGAACGATCTGGGCATCAACGCAGGGCGCCTCAGCTTCAACCTGGTCGGCACGTACCTTGACTCCTACAAGACGGTGCCGCTGCCCAATTCACCGCAGACGGACGTGTACGAATGCGCCGGCCTGTACGCGGGTCTGTGCGGTCGTCCGCGGCCGGAATGGCGCCACAAGTTCATGACCACCTGGGCACCGGCCGACCGGTTCAGCCTGACGGGGACGTGGCGCTATGTGTCGTCGGTGAAGATCGCGCAGACCAGCAGCCAGCCGGCGCTGACCGGCAGCTTCTCCGAAGTGAACCGTGAACTGGGCTCGCGCAGCTACTTCGATCTCGCCGCCGCCTTTGAGGTCCGCAAGGATCTGACCTTCCGTGCCGGTGTGAACAACCTGTTCGACAAGGATCCGCCGCTCACCACCACCGCGGCGATCGAGGATGGCGGCAACGGCAACACCTACCCGCAGTTCTACGATGCGACGGGGCGTTATTTCTTCCTCAGCGCATCGGTCGGCTTCTAAGGAACATTGCCAATAGCCGGAGGCGCGCTGTAGCGCCTCCGGCATCATTTGTGGGTGGGGAATTGTTATGAAGTTGCGTTGGTGTGCCGGTGCCGCGATGGCGCTTGTCCTGTCGTCCGTCGCCGTAACGGCTTCGGCTGCGCCCGTGACCGACGCTGATCGGGCGATGGCACGCCAGATGCTGGAAGAGGCGATCGCCATCCCGACCGCCAAGGGGCGCGGGCAGGTACCGACGCTGATCGAGAAATATTCCAAGCGGCTGCGTGACGCTGGCTTCACCGCCGACGAGATCATGACTGTTCCGGTCGAGATCGATGGCGAAAAGACCGCCGGGCTCGTCGTCCGCTACGCCGGGCGCAATGCCAAGGCGAAGCCGATCGCGTTCCTCGGCCATATGGACGTGGTGGACGCGCTGAAGGAAAACTGGGCGACCGATCCCTATGTGCCGACCGAGAAGGACGGCTACATTTACGGCCGCGGTTCGACCGACAACAAGGCTGGCGTGACCTCGCTGGTCGCGAGCTTCATCCGCCTGAAGAAGTCGGGCTTCGTGCCGGAGCGTGACCTGTTGCTCGCCTTCTCGGGTGACGAGGAAAGCGGCATGATGACGACGCGCGCGCTGACCAAGCACCCGCTCGTCTCGCGTGCCGAATTCGCGCTCAATTCCGATGCCGGTTCGGGCGCGATGGGCGAAGACGGCAAGTATCGCTTCAACATCCAGGCGGCGGAGAAAACCTACGCCAATTTCGCGATCGCCGCGAAAAATTCCGGTGGGCACAGCTCCGCGCCGCGCGCCGACAATGCGATCTATGATCTCGCGCGCGCGCTGACCAAGCTGGAGGCGCTTCGCTTCCCGGTCGAGTTCAACGAAATCACCCGCATCATGGTCGCCGACATGGCGAAGGAGAAGGGCGGCGAACTCGGCACCGCGCTGACCACGCTGATGGCAAACCCGAACGATGCCGCCGCGCGCGCGGTCGCGGAGAAATATCCACACCAGTCGAACCTGCTGTGGACCACCTGCGTGGCGACGATGCTTCAAGCCGGCAATGCGCCCAACGCGCTGCCGCAGAACGCGACCGCGACGGTGAATTGCCGCATCTTCCCGGGCACCACCGTCGAGGCGGTGCAGGCGAAGATCGCCGATACGCTCGGCAACGACAAGCTGACCGTGTCGCTGGTCGGCGAAGGCGTGGCGAGCCCGGTATCGCCGGTGAACCCGGCGCTGTTCGCGCGGCTGCAAAAGGCGATGGACGCGACCTATCCTGGCGTCACGCTGAAGCCGAGCATGTCGTCGGGCGGCACCGACGGGCGCGAGTTCCGCAGCGCGGGTATCCCGACCTATGGTGCCGGCGCGCTGGCGCTGGGCGCGGACGACAGCCGCGCGCATGGCACCGACGAGCGCGTGCCGATCGCGGGTTATCTGAAGCAGCTCGATTATTGGGACTTCCTGCTGCGCGACCTTGGGGGGCGCAAGTGATCGGCAGCCAGTTGGTCGACGGGCTCGCGCGACGCGACGTGTTGCGCGGGGCGGCGGCGGGCGGTGCGCTCGCCGCGCTGCCCGGCGCGGTGTTCGCCGGACAGGGCGGCGCGGCAGCTCCATCGTTTCCGCCGATCGCGCCGATCGGCCGTGCGGAACGTGAGGCCAGACTGGCCCGGATGCAGGCCGAGTTGCGCCGCCGGAATATCGGCGCGCTGCTGGTCGAGGCCGGATCGACCCTCGTTTATTTCACCGGAATCGACTGGTGGCGCAGCGAGCGTACCACGGCGGCGGTGATCCCCGCCGACGGCCCGGTGCTGATCGTCACACCCTTCTTCGAGGAACCGTCGATCCGCGAGATGCTCGACGTGCCGGGCGAGGTGCGCGTGTGGCAGGAGGACGAAAGCCCCTTCGCGCTGATCGCCGGCTGGCTGAAGGAGAAGAAGCTCGACACCGGCACCTTGGCGGTGGAGGAAACGACGCGCTTCTTCATCAGCGACGGCGTTCGCCGGCTGCTGCCGTCGGTGAAAACTGTCTCCGGCGCCGGTGTGGTCAACGCGTTGCGCATGATCAAGAGCCCGACCGAGATCGCGCTGCTGCAACGCGCGAACGACATCATGATCGCCGCCTATCGCGCCACGCACGGCCAGGTGCGGGCTGGCATGACCGGCAATGACATCAACGCGATCATGGAGCGTGAGCTGACGCGCTTCGGCGGCCAGCGCGCGTCGAGCAGCGCGCAGGTCGGACCGGGCAGCGCCTTGCCGCACGGCTCCAAGGAGCGGCTGAAGCTGACCGAGGGAACGGTCGTGCTGATGGACTGCACCTGCAGCACGCACGGCTATGTCTCCGACATCTCGCGCACGTTCGTTTTTGGCGAGCCGACCGCCGAGCAGCGCCGCGTGTTCGGCCACATGCGCCAGGGCATGAATGTCGCGATGGACGCGGCGAAGGTCGGCGCGCCCGCCGGCAGCGTCGATGATGCGGTGCGCGCCTATTACGAAACGCTTGGTTACGGCCCGCGTTACGCTCTGCCGGGGCTGTCGCATCGCACCGGGCACGGCATTGGCCTCGATGTGCATGAGCCAGTGAACCTCGTGCACGGCGAAACCACGCCGCTGGCGGCGGGAATGTGCTTCTCGAACGAGCCGGGCATCTATCTGCCGGGCAAGTTCGGCATCCGCATCGAGGATTGTTTCTACATGACCGAGCAGGGGCCGCGCTTCTTCACGCAGCCGCCCTCCTCGCTCGACAAGCCGTTCGGATAAACAAGGGGGAGGGCGCAATGCCACGATTGAAGAGCCTGTTGGGCGGCGCTGCGGCGTTCGCCATGGTGGCGCTCGCGCCCGCGGCGATGGCGCAGGAAGAACAGTCCATGTCGCCGGCCATGCCGAAGATCATGAGCCTGCGCGATCAGGCGCAGCTTCGCGACACGTGGCTGGAGCGCCGGTTCGAGACCGTGCTGCCGCAGCTGATGCGCGAGAACGGCATCGACATGTGGGTGCTGATCGCGCGCGAATATCTGGAAGACCCGGTGGTCTCGACGATGCTGAACGCGACCAATCTGCGCGCGCGTCGGCGCACAATCATCATCTTCTTCGATCCGGGCGCGGGCAAGCCGATCGAGCGGCTGGTGGTCAGCAAGCACGGCATGGGTGATCTCTACACGCCCGTGTGGGACATGGAGAAGCAGCCCGACCAGTTCGCCCGCGTTCGCGAGCTGATCGCCGAGCGTAACCCGAAGAAGATCGCGCTCAACATCTCCTCGCTGACGGCGTTCGGCGATGGCCTGACGCACAGCCAGTACACCGATCTGACGAAGGCGCTGACGCCCGAGCAGCAGGGCCGCATCGTCGCTGGCTATCCGCTGGCGATCGGCTGGCTGGAGACGCGCACGCCGGAGGAGATGAAGGTCTATCCCGAGATCGTGCGCGTCGCGCATGCGATCATCGGCGAAGGCTTCTCGCCCGCGGTGGTGAAGCCGGGCGTGACGACCAATGAAGATCTCGTCTGGTGGTATCGCCAGCGCGTCGCTGATCTGGGTCTCGCGTCCTGGTTCCACCCGTCGGTGGAAGTCACCCGCCAGGGCACGCCCGGCGTGCTGCGGGAGAAGGCCAGCGTGATTCAGAAGGGCGACATGCTGCGTGTCGACTTCGGCATCCATTATCTGAACTTCAGCACCGATACGCAGCACGTCGCCTATGTGCTGCGCGATGGCGAGACGGATGCGCCCGCCGGGCTGAAGGCCGGGCTTCGCGAGAACAATCTGGTGCAGGACGCGGTGACCAGCGAGTTCCGCATCGGCGCGACCGGCAACGAGGTGCTCAACCGTGCGCGCGCCAAGGCGATCGCGGCCGGGCTGAAGCCGACGATCTATTCGCATCCGATCGGCTATCACGGTCATGGCGCGGGCAGCTCGATCGGCCTGTCGGAAGAGCAGAAGTTCGTGCCGACCGGCGAATATAAGCTGCGGCCGAACATCGCCTGGTCGATCGAGCTGATGGCGACCAAGGCGGTGCCCGAATGGGGCGGCCAGATGGTCGATTTCAAGAGCGAGGAAGACGCCTTCTTCGACGGCAAGACCGTTCGCTATATCGACGGTCGCCAGACGAAGTTTCACCTGATCGGGGCACGCTAGATTCCCTTTGCGGCCGGCGTCTGCTGCGCCGGCCGGTCTGCGATGTCCCATAACTGGGCTCATTCCGTTGACCGGGATGAGCCCCATCTTTTCTTATTGGCGAGGGATGAGCAGGAATTCCTCCTGCCCGCCATCGAGGAAGCGGAACGTGCCGTCCGCGGCGAGGAAGCCGTTTTCCTCGTGCATGAAGCGGACCTTCTGCCCGCCCCACTCGGGCACATTGGCCTGCGCGTTCAGCTCGATCGACCAGGCGGTGTTCGGATCGATGCGATAATCGCCGCGGCCCGGCGCCGGCTTCTGGCTTTCCCACGCACCGATCCAGGTGCCGGCGCCATGGCCGTGATGCCCGATCGGGTGCGAATAGATCGTGCCGTCGATCTTCTCCGCTTCCACCTGGCGGCGAGCGGCGGCGAGCACTTCGTTGCCGCTGCGGCCGGGCTTCAGCGCAGCGATCGTGGCAGCACGCACGCGGTTCATTGCCGCCATGCCATCGCGCAGCCCCTTGGGCGCATTCGTCTCGCCTGGCTTCAGCACATAAGCGAGCCGCTGGATGTCGGTGTTCAGACCCAGATAGGTGATGCCGAAATCGACGTGCAGCATGTCGCCCGGCATGATGATCGTGTCACCGCGATGGCCCATCTCCTGCACGCTGAACTTGCCACCATCGGCGCGCTGGATCGCGACGCTCGGCTGGAACCATGTGTCCAGCCCAAGCGCGTTGATTCGGTTGCGGAAGAACCAGACGACATCGTCCGATGTGGTGACGCCGGGCGTGATGACGCGGTCGGAGAACCCCTCCTCGATGATCGCATGCGAGATGCGCGAGATCGTCGGATAGGCGGCCATTTCCTGCGGGATGCGCGTCTCGAGCCAGCCGAGCGCCAGCCGCTCATGCGCGACGAGGCGCTTCGACATGTCAGGCCCAAGCGCCCGGACGATTGCCTCATAATGGGTGGAGCTTAGGCCATCGGCGAGCGGGAAGGCCTCGGAGCGATTGAGCGCGATCGTCGCCGGGTTACGCGCAGCGATGATCTTGGCGAGCTCGGCCCATTGATCGGGCTGTTCGTCGGGACTCCACGCAGGCCGGAAATCGCCCACCGGATAGCGGGCGAGCGCCAGCTTCTCGATTGGCTTGCCTTCGCCCGGGTCGAAGAAGACGAGGATGGTGCGGCGGCGCGCGTGGAGCCAGGTGGCGGGCAGCATCGTCGCCATCACGGGATCTTCGTTATACTCGCCAGCGACGAGCACCCACATCTGCACCTTGTCGCGGCGCATCAGCGTGGGCAGCAGCGTTTCGAGCCGCTGCTTGAGCCAGCGGTCCTCGGTCTCGGCGCGGCGTTCGAGCGGCAGGATCGCAGGCATCGCCCGGTCGGCATTGCTTTGCGCGATTGCGGGTGACGCGGCGCCGATCGCCAGCGCCATGGCCAAAGGAATCATCTTACTCCCCCTCATACGTGTTCACATAGCGAACGGATGTTTGGGAGCGTGGCTACTCTGCCGGCGGGCGGTTGAAAAGGGGCGCGCTGTACCTTGCAGATGGGTTGATGATTTTGATCGCGGCACGTTGCTGACAGAGGGGTGACTCGGCATAAGCCCGCCACGTCTGCCACTTCCCGGAAAACCCATGCCCCAACCCTTTCGCACGCCGCAGATGGCTTGGACGCGGCGTCGCCTGGTGGGGGTGGCCCTGCTTCTGATCATCGGCGCCATCACGCTTGTGATGATGAGCCTGAAAAGCTCCTCGGCCGGCGTTGTCCTCGCCAGTCAGGAGATCAAGCCGGCAGTGCCGGATCTGCTGTCGACCGCCGGCACGAGCGAGCCGGGACGGGTGGATTACAGGCGGCTGGATTCACGCATCGCGCTGCTGATGCAGCAGAAGGATTTCGTTGGGCTGGCGGTCGCGGCGGTGGAGCGCGGCAAGGTCCGCTTCCTCCGCGGTTATGGCGAGACGCTCGCGGGGTCCGGCGATCCGATCACTCCGGACACGGTGTTTCGCTGGGCATCGGTATCCAAGGGCGTGGCGTCGGCGCTGGTCACCAAGCTGGCGGGCGAAGGCCGAGTGTCGCTCGAGGCGCCGATCGAGGGGCTGAACACGAGCTTGCGGCTGTCGCCGGCCGGCCGCAACGTCACCGTTGCCGATGTGCTGTCGCACCGGATCGGGATCGTGCGTAATGCCTGGGATGACCGGCTGGAACAGGGCGCTGATCCACGCGCGTTGCGCGCGCAACTCGGCACGCTGCCACTGCTGTGCTCCCCGGCGACCTGCTACGCCTATCAGAACATCGCCTATGATACCGCGGCCGAGATCGTCGAACATGCCGCTGGTCAGCCGTATGGCGATCTGGCGCAGGCACGGCTGTTCGCGCCGCTGGGGATGACAAGCGCGAGTGTCGGGCGACTTGGCCTGCAATCGGCGACCAGCTGGGCACGGCCGCATCGCGGGCGCACGCCGGTGACGGTGAACGACAGCTATTACCGCGTGCCCGCGGCCGGCGGGGTGAATTCCTCCGTCAGCGATCTGGCGCGCTGGATGCTGGCGCAGATGGGCAAGGCGCCGGACGTGCTGTCACCGCAGATGCTGCAGACGATGCACACGCCCCGCGTCTCCACGCCGCCGCACGGGCGCCGTTCGGCGATGGATCGCGCGCTGACGCAAGCATCCTACGGCCTGGGCTGGCGCAGCTTCAACTATGCCGGGCACACGCTGGTGGGCCATCGCGGCGCCGTGGAGGGCTATGGCGCGCTAGTGCTGTTCGACCCGGCAGAGCAGAGCGGGATCGTGATGCTGTGGAACAGCGGGAACTATAACGCTGCGCGCCTGCAGCTGGAATTTTTCGACATGCTGTACGGCCTGCCGCCGACCGACTGGCTGGAGCTGCCTGCGGCCAAGGGGCAGCAGAACGCGACCCGCCCGGGCACGGGCCGTGCCGGCTAGAGCAGGCGCGATAAAAGATATGTGATCCACTACCCCCGCGACGGATCGTCCGGGTGGTCTTCTGCATTCCATCAACGATGCGCTTCGCCCCTGATTCCCCTTTCAGCATTCCATTGTTCCGGGCGGTATGGATCGCCAGCCTGTCGTCGAACTTCGGTGGGTTGATCCAGGCGGTCGGTGCGTCGTGGATGATGACCAGCCTAGGCGCATCGGCGCAGATGATCGCGCTGGTTCAGGCGTCGACGACCCTGCCGATCATGTTGCTGTCGCTATGGGCCGGGGCGGTCGCCGACAATCTCGACCGCCGGCGCATCCTGCTGACCGCGCAAAGTTTCATGCTGATCGTATCGGTGCTGCTGGCGATCGGCACCTGGCTGGGGTGGATCACGCCCTGGCTGCTGCTGATCTTCACCTTTCTGATCGGCTGCGGCACGGCGATCAACGGCCCGGCATGGCAGGCATCCGTCGGCGACATGGTGCCTCGCCCGATGCTGTCGAGCGCGGTGGCGTACAACAGCATGGGCTTCAACATTGCGCGCAGCGCGGGCCCGGCGATCGGCGGCGCGATCATTGCGGCGGCGGGCACGGCGGCGGCGTTCCTCATCAACGCGCTGAGCTACGTCGGGTTGATCGTGGTGATCGCGCGCTGGCGCCCGAATCTGCCGCCTCGCAAGCTGCCGCGCGAACGGCTGGGCCTCGCGATGGCGGCGGGGCTGCGCTACGTCCGCATGTCCCCGTCGATCCGCATGGTGCTAGGCCGCGCCGCGCTGTTCGGCGTTCCCGCCAGCGCGATCCCCGCGCTGATGCCGATCGTCGCGCGCGACCTGATCGGTGGTGGCCCGCTGACCTACGGCCTGCTCTACGGCGCGTTTGGTGTGGGGGCGGTCGGGGGCGCGCTTTTATCCCGCCGCTTGCGGTTGCGCATGGCGACGGAGGGGATCGTACAGATTGCCGCGCTGGCGCTGGCGATCGGCGCGGCGGTGACCGCTACGGGCGTGTTCCTGCTGGCGCTGCCGGCGCTGGCGCTGGCCGGTGCCGGCTGGGTGCTCGCGCTATCGACCTTCAACGTCAGCGTTCAACTCGCCTCGCCGCGCTGGGTCGTCGCGCGGGCCGTTGCGCTGTACCAGATGGCGGCGTTCGGCGGCATGGCGGCGGGAAGCTGGCTGTTCGGTTCGGTCGCGGGCAGCCACGGCGTGCCAATCGCGCTGCTGTGCGCGGCGGGCGTGCAGTTGCTGAGCGTTCTCGCCGGGGCGCTCCGCCGCCTGCCTGAGATCAGCCAGCTCAATCTCGATCCCGCCAATACCTGGCGTGAACCGGATACCGCCGTCCCGGTGGAGCCCCGGAGCGGCCCGGTGGTGATCACCGTCGAGCACCGCATCGCCGAGGCCGACATTCCCGCTTTCCTCAGCGTGATGAGCGAACGTCGCCGCATCCGCCGCCGCGACGGTGCGCGCGACTGGACATTGATGCGCGATCTTGCCGACCCGCAATTGTGGATGGAGCGGTTCCACTTCCCGACATGGCTGGAATATGTGCGCCACAACGAACGCCGTACCCGCGCCGACATCGCCAACAGCGACGCGCTTCATGATCTGTGGCTTGAGGAGCGACCCTCGGTGATCCACCGGTGGATCGAACGCCAGACCGGATCGATGCCGGGCAGCGGTGCCGACGATGCACGCGCCTTCGATCCGGTGACCGATCCGTCACGGTCAAGCTGACCCTGCCAAGCTGACCCTGCCAGGCTGACCCTGCAGGTCGCGGTGGTCTAGCGCTCCTGGCGCCGCGCCTTGTCGATCCGCTTGCGTCGCCGCACCAGCATCGGCAGCGCAAACAGGTAGACGCCGGTTGCGCCCATGAAGATCAACGCGATACCGGAGCCGAACGAAAACACATATTTCGCCCAGTCGCCCATGAAACTGAAATCGTGGATCGTCTCCAGCAGGTCGGAGGTGCGATAGCCCGTATCCACCGCCTCACCGCTGGTCAGATCCACCTGGACTTCGTGGCGGGACCGCAGGATGACTTTGGCGATACCGTCCTTGGGACGAACGTCGATCCGGTCGACGTCCTTCCACGTCACCTCGGTGTGCGGCGGCAGCGCTTTCACCGACGCGATCAGGGAAGCGAGCGAACGATCTGGCAGGCCTGGGGCAATGCCATCGCGCGTCGCCGGTTGAAGAACATCGAGGTCCTTCTTCAGCGCCAGTAGCGATCCCGTGATCGCGATCACGAACAGGCTGATCAGCAGGGCAGGCGACAGCCAGTAATGGATCTTTCGCAGGAGGCGCGGTGCAGACATGGCTGCGTCATACCGGCTCGCCGGACAGGACCAAGCATGTTGAACGACGCTGTCGTAACTTTTTGTGTCTGGCGTGCAGAAAGTGCCAAGAGCTGTTTAGTTTTTGGAACGACTTAACCAAAAACTATGGATGTAACATGTAATTTTGGCGAGACAGTCTAGTCGCTTCTCGCCTAGCTTGCCCGCTTCGGAAGCGGGGGCAGATGAAGCAGGGGGGAATGACGGGTAGCGCCAGCTGGCGCGCGACGCCGCGCGACGTCGCCTTGTGTCACCCCTGCCGCGTCCTACGTCACCTTGACCGGGCGGCGCAGCACCGTCTTCAGCACGAAACTGGAATTGATCCGCGACAGCATCGGGATCCGCGACAGCGTGCCCAGCATCGCCTGATAATGTTCAAGGTCGTTGACGACGACGCGGACCAGATAATCGTAATCGCCCGTCATCTGGTAGCAATCGGTGACTTCCTCCACGTCCTGGATGTTGCGTTCGAAAATGGTCAACGCCTCGTCCGACTGACGATCCAGCGTGATCGAAATCATCGCCTCGATCGCACCACTCAGCCGGCGTTCGTTCAGACGCGTCGTATAGCCAAGGACATATCCTTCGGTTTCCAGCCGGCGAACGCGGCGCAAGGTGGGTGTGAGCGAAAGGCCGATTTCGTCCGCCAGATCGCGCCAGGAAATGCGCCCATTATTAGTCAGTATCTGCAGGATGCGGGTGTCGAATGCATCCAGCTTTGCCTTTGTTGCCATTTCTGCTGTCCCCGTTGGTCCGCTTCTTCACGGATCTTCACGGGGGACGCTTGCACAGACGAGCCGATACCGCAATTCGATCGCGCGCCGTCGCGCCGCGATCATCATTCTTTTCCACCGGAGGATCGCCCATGAAAAGACGCGTGATTTTTGCCCTGTTGCTCGCGGGCACACCGCTCGCGACGCTGCCTCATGTCGCCGTCGCGCAGGAGGCGACCCCCGCCGCCAAGACGCCGTTCGCCGGCATGCAATACCGCTTGGTCGGCCCGTTCCGCGGCGGGCGTGTCAGCGCGGTCGCCGGTGTGATCCAGGAACCCGACACCTTCTATCAGGGCGCGTCCGGCGGCGGCGTGTGGCGCACCGAGGATGGCGGCAACAGCTGGCAGCCCTTGTGGGACAAATTGCATGAGGCATCGCCATCGATCGGTGCGATCGTGGTCGCGCCGTCTGATCCCAAGGTGATCTACGTCGGGACGGGCGAAGCGAACATCCGCGGCAACGTCATCACCGGCAACGGCGTCTACAAGTCGGTCGATCGCGGCAAGACGTGGCAGTTCGCCGGCCTGCGCGAAAGCCAGGCGATCGGGCGCATGGTCGTCCATCCCACTGACCCGAACACCGTGTTCGTCGCGGCGCTGGGCCACCCGTTTGGCGACAATCCCGAACGCGGCGTGTATCGTACGCGTGATGGCGGCAAGACGTGGCAGCGCGTGTTGTTCGTCGATCAGAAGACCGGCGCGATCGACGTGCAGATGGATCCCAACGATCCCAACACGCTGTGGGCCGGCATGTGGCAGGTGCACCGCAAGCCGTGGACGATGGAGAGCGGCGGGCCGGGCAGCGGCATGTACCGGTCGCGCGATGGCGGCACGACGTGGGAGAAAGTGACCGGCAACGGCCTTCCCGCCGGTATCCTCGGCCGGATCGGCGTTGCCCCTTCGGCAGATTCAAAGCGCGTCTATGCGCTGATCGAGGCGGCCGAGGGGGGTCTGTTCCGCACCGACGATGGCGGCGCGAGCTGGCAGCGGATCAGCGATCGCGGCGATTTCCGCCAGCGCGCCTGGTATTACACCCATGTCATCGCCGACCCGAAGAACAAGGACAAGGTCTATGTCCTGAACGTCAACGCCTACAAATCCGAGGACGCGGGCAAGACGTTCAAGACGATGCCGACCTTCCACGGCGACAACCATTCGCTGTGGATCAATCCCAACGACACCAATCGCATGGTGGAGGGCAATGACGGCGGCGCCAACGTATCGGTCAATGGCGGGGCCAGCTGGACCACCGGCATGAACCAGGCAACCGCGCAATTCTATCACATCTCGGTCGACAAGCAGGTGCCGTACCGCATCTATGGCGCGCAGCAGGACAACAGCACCGTGTCGATCGCCAGCGGCAATGTGCGTGGACCGATCGGGCAGGAAAGCTTCTACGCGGTCGGCGGCGGCGAGAGCGGCTATGTCATCGCCGATCCCAAGAATCCCGACGTCACGATCGCCAACAGCTACGGCAATTACGTCACGCGCTACGACCACAAGACCGGGCAGCTGACGCCAATCGGGCCGTTCCCGCGTGAGGCGATGGGCTGGGCCGCGAAGGACCTGGAGCACCGCCCGCAGTGGACCGAGCCGCTTCTCTATTCGCCGCACAACCCCAACGTCCTCTACAATGCGACGGAGGTGCTGTGGCGCACTGACAATGAGGGGAAGAGCTGGACCAAGATCTCGCCCGACCTCACCCGCAATGACAAGTCGAAGCAGGAATCCTCCGGCGGTCCGCTGACCAAGGACAACACCGGCGTCGAATATTACAACACGATCTTCAGCGTGAATGAATCGCCGGTGCAAAAGGGACTGATCTGGGTCGGCACCGACGACGGGCTGATCCATGTCACGCGTAACGAAGGCGGCAGCTGGGAGAATGTGACGCCAAAGGCGATGCCCGAATGGGCAACCGTCAACATGGTGGAGCCCGATCCCCGCCGGCCGGGCACGATGTACGTGTCGGCCGATCGCCATCGCCTCGACGACTTCAAGCCCTATGCCTTCCGCACCGACGATTACGGCAAGACGTGGACGTCGATCACCAACGGCCTTCCGGCGGATGCCTATATGCACGTTATCCGTGCCGATCCGGCGCGCCCCGACCTGCTCTACGCCGGCACCGAGAACGGCGTGTTCGTCTCGTTCAATGGCGGCAAGCAGTGGCAGCCGTTCCAGATGGGTCTCCCGCGCAGCCCCGTGCACGATCTGGCGATTGCGGGCGCCGGCGATCTCGCAGTCGCCACGCACGGGCGATCGTTCTGGGTGCTCGATGATCTGAGCGCGGTGCGGCAATGGTCGCCGGAGGTGACGAAGAAGGACTTTCACCTCTTCCAGCCGCGCGAAACGATGCGCGTTCTGTACACTGGCCGTGGCAATGGCACGGGCGGTCCGACCGGCGCCAACCCGCCGCAGGGCGTGATTATCTATTACCATCTGAAGGAAGGGCAGGCCGAACCGAAGGCGGCAGCCAAGGCGGACGCCAGCTACACGCCCAAGACGACCGATGCGCCGTCGGTCGCCGGCGCCGAGGCGACCGGTGCGATCAAGCCGCCAGTCGACAATGGCATCAAGCTGGAAATCCTCGACGCGACCGATCGCGTGATCCGCACCTACCCCGTTCCGGAAACACCCGGTGACGACGGCGGCGAGGAAGAGGAAGGGCGCAGCCGCAAGCCGGCGAAGCTCACCCGCAATGCCGGGGTCAACCGCTTTGTCTGGGACTTCCGCGAGGATGGTCCTGTGAAGGTGCCCAAGGCGTCCTTGTGGCGCAACGCATCGGGCGGGCCGGTGGTGCTGCCGGGCCAGTACAAGATCCGGTTGACTGTCGACGGCAAGACCCAGGTCCAGCCGGTGACGATCACGCCGAACCCGAACCTGACGGTCACCCCGGCCGAGCTGAAGCAGCAATATGATCTGGTGTCGGCGATCAACCGCGACTTCAATCGCGTACAGACGGCGGTGCTGGAACTGCGCGCGCTTCACCAGCAGCTTGGCGACGTGCGCAAGGCCGCTGCCGGGAAGCCCGCGTTGGTAAGCGCGGCCGATGCCGTCGAGGCGAAGGCGACCGCGGTCGAGGACGTGCTGATCCAGGTGAAGAACGTCGCGCCGCAGGATCCGCTGAACTACCCCATCCGGCTCAACAACATGCTGGTCTCGCTCGCCAGCACGGTGTCGCAGGGGGACACGGCACCGGCGCAGCAGCATCACGAGGAATATGCCAAGCTGAAGGCGGTTGCCGATCAGCAGCTGGCCGCGTGGGAGCAGATCAAGGCGAGCGATCTCGCCCAGCTCAATGCCCAGCTGTCGCAGCAGGGCGTAACGCCGGTGAAGCTCGTGGCCAGCGCACAGCTCGAACGTGACCGGGCGGAGGCCCTGGCCAGCTGGATGCCCGAGGACGAGCAGGTCGGGATGCAGCAATAAGGGAGCTGCGGTCGGCCGGGCGAAGGACATGCTCCGGCCGGCCGCCAACGATGTTGTGGGGGCGTAGATGATGTCGAATAGCGTGCGGTGGGGGGCGGTTTCGCTTCTCGGGTTGTTGCTGGCGTGGCCGGCAATGGCGCAGGAGAGCCCCGATCCGACCGGGGACATCGTCGTCTCGCTCCCCCAATCGCGCGCGCCCCAGCCGCTCGAAACGCGCCATGTGCTGGACGCGCGCGAGATCGCGCTGGTCGACGCGGCGGCGGCGGATGAAATACTCCGCCGACTGCCGTCGGTCTATGTTCCGGTGAATTCGCGCGGCGAGGCAGTCGCCTTTGTTCGCAGCGCGGCCGAACGGCAAGTCGCCCTGTTCTATGATGGCGCGGCGATCAACGTGCCGTGGGACAACCGGCTCGACCTCAGCCTGTTTCCTGCGGCGCTGGCCGGGCGGGCGCAGGTCGCGGCCGCTCCGCTGGCGCCGCTCTATGGCGTCAGTGCGCTTGGCGCGATCAGTTTCACGCCGCCCCGCCCCGCCCAGGGCTATGCCCGCGGCATGATCGGCAGCGGCGGCCTGCGCGAGGTGGAGGCGGTCGCGCCGTTCACCAGCGGCAATACCGACGTGTTGCTCGGCGGCGGCTATGCCACGCGCGATGGCGACACGATCGCCGATGGCGCCGACCTCCCTTATTCGCAGCGGGGCGCCCTGCGCACCAACACCGATCGTGAGATCGCCAGCGTGTTCGGCCGCGTCGGCACGGCGATCGGCGACCATCTGCTGTCGGTCACCGCCTTTTACGTCGACGCGAACAAGGGCATCGCGCCCGAGAGCGACCGGCCTGATGGTGCTCGTTTCTGGCGCTACCCGACCCTTCAGCACTCGTTGATATCGGCTAACGCCGGGCTCGCGCTGGGGCCGACGACTGCGCTCGATATGGTGGGCTGGTACCAGCGGTTCCGCCAGACGATCGACAGCTATACCGACGCGACCTACACCGCGCGCAATTCGCAGGAAGCCAATCGCGACGACACGATCGGCGCGCGCGTGCTGCTGACGCAGCAACTGGGCCGCACGCGGATCATCGCGTCCGCCAACGTGCTGGATTCGCAGCATGACCAGCGCGACACCACCTTCACCCGCGGCCAGCCGCCCGCCGTGCTGCCCGCCTTTCTCCAGTATCGCCAGCGCAACTGGAGCTTTGGCCTGGATGCGACGTCGGCGCTGACCGATGCGATCACCGGCGAGATCGGGTTCGGCTACGACCGTGTCTATTATCTCGAAACCGGCGACAAGCCGGACACGCCGGATGCGAAGGGGTGGACCGGCCGGGTCGGCCTGTCCTGGGCGCCGGCGGAGGCGTGGCGGGTGCGCGCAGCGATCGGTCGCAAGATCCGGCCGGCCACCATGCGCGAATTGTTCGGGCAGGCGCTCAACCGCTTCCTCCTCAACCCCGATCTTCAGCCCGAGCGGATCGTCAGCGCCGACTTGGGCGCCGAGTGGCGCACCGAAGCGGCCGGCGTGTCGGTGGCCGGGTTCATCCAGGATCTCGACGGGACGATCGACCAGCGCAATGTCGGCCGCCTGCGCCAGCGGATCAATCTGGTCGGCTCGCAGGTGATCGGCGTCGAGGCGACAGCATATTGGCATCCCGCGTCCGAGTGGACGCTGGGTGGCAATGGCACGTTCGCGCGATCGCGGCGTAAGGGCACGACCGGAGATCAGACCGATCGGCTCGCGGAAAAGCCCGACGTGATCGCCCGCGCTTACGGTGATTATGCCGGTACCTCGGGCTTCGGCGCACTGGCGGAGGTGCTCTACACCGGCCGCGCCTATTCGGCTGATGCCGATGGCGTGCTGGTGGCGCTGCCGCGCGCCGCGTCCGTCAACGTCAGGATGAGCCAGCGGATTACCCTCGCTGGCGTCGCGGCAGACGTATTCGCGCGCGGGGACAATCTGTTCGATGCCCAAATCGTTCCGCAGATCGGCCTGCCCGCACCGGGCCGAACGTTGCGCATCGGGCTGACGATCATGGGCGTATGACGCACAACCAAGAACTTAGGCAATTCGTTCTATGCTTCATTGGTAACGTAGGACACTAATGCTCTAAAAAATGGTTTGTGCGGCAATATTTGGGATTGCGTTTGTGGCCGCAGGGCACTTTTATGTCCTTTAAAGGAAGTGCTGCGTCGCTCTCGCGTGAAATATCCCCGAGAGTTCGGCCGACCCTTCCGGATGCAATGGGTTCACAGAGTTAAACAACACCAACCAGGGTTCGAGGGGGCTTAATGACGATGAAGGGTTCAACGCGGTGTTTCCGCGGACGATGGCTGCTGCTTGGCGTTTCCCTGCTGGCGGCCTCCACGTCGGCACTGGCGCAGCAGGCGACGGATCCGGTTGCGGCCGACGCAGAACTTCCTGTCAGCCAGTCTCCTTCGGAAATTAGCGGCGGCACGGCGCCTGCCGCGCCCGCGCAGGACAGCAACCCCGGCGACATCGTCGTCACCGCGTTGAAGCGGGCGACCAGCCTTCAGGAAACGCCGCTCGCCATCTCCGCGGTCACGTCGGAATCGCTCGTCGCGCAGGGCATCACGGATTCGCAGGAGCTCACCCGCACCACGCCGAACCTGATCATCAACGAAAATGCGAACGGCGGCAGCCGCGTTATCATCCGCAATCTCTACGCGCCGGGCGAGCCGCTCGTCGGCCTCTATTACGATGAAACGCCGATCACCGGCACCAGCGGCGTCAGCAACGACGCCGGCGGCACGCAGCCGGGCATCCGCCTGTTCGACGTCGAACGGGCCGAGGTGCTGCGCGGCCCGCAGGGGACGCTGTATGGCGCAAGTTCAATGGGCGGCACGATCCGCCTGATCTTCAACAAGCCCGATCTCGACGATTTCGAGGGCGCGGTGAATGCGCAGGTGTCCACCGTCAGCCATGGCAGCGGCGCGGGCGCCAATGTCGATGGCGTCATCAACGTGCCGATCGTCGAAGACGTGCTGGCGGTCCGCGCCGTCGGCTATTGGGATCGCACCGCGGGCTTCCTCGACAACAGCGTGCTCGGCCTGAAGGATTACAACAAGAACCGCAGCTATGGCGGCCGCCTGCTGGTGCGCTTCCGTCCGATGGAGAATCTGACCATCGACGGCATGGCGGTCTACCAGGATCGCGACGGCTTCAACCCGAACTGGAACCTCACCCGCGCGCAGCTGTTCGGCCGCCGCTTCGATCAGGATCTGCGCACGCAGACACCGCAATCGGACAAGTTCGAATTGTACAGCGGCACGCTCAACTGGGATTTCAGCTTTGCGACGCTGACTGCGATCGCCTCCTATTCGAAGCGCGATCTGGCGGTGAATTTCGATTATGCGCCGTTCTTCAGCCGCTATTTCACCGGCAACATCGCGGCGAACCGGGTGCCCGGCTACGCCAATTTCGCGAACGACTGCAATCGCGGGCTGATCGGCGGCGCGAACGGTTGCTCGCCGGAGGAATATCAGCGCTTCGTCACCAGTTGGGGCAGCCTGACCGCCTACCAGCCGCAATCGACCAAGACGTCGACGCAGGAAATCCGGCTGGCCGACGCGCAGCATGCGATCAAGTGGACGGTTGGGTTCTTCCACAGCAATCGCGACAATTTCACGCGCAGCCTGCTCAACACCGTCGATCCAGTGACCGGGCAGCAATATTATCCCACCGGCTATTCGGCCACGCCTTATGGCTTCGGCTCGCGCACCCAACTCGACCGCACGATCGCCGACACGCTGAAGCAGATCGCCTTCTTCGGCGAGGCAACGTGGGAGGTGAACGACAAGCTGGAGCTGACCGCCGGCGCGCGCTGGTTCGAATATGAAAAGAGCACCGGGGCCGAGGTCATCATCCCCAATTATGTCGCCGGCAATGTCCGGCTGCCGTTCTCGGAACTGTCGGGCAAGGAGAACGGCACGCTGCTGAAGTTCAACGCCAGCTACAAGTTCAATCGCGACGTCATGCTCTACGCGCTTGCCGCGCAGGGCTATCGTCCGGGCGGCGTCAACCAGACGCTGGGCCTGCCGAGCTACGCCACCACCTATGATTCCGATCAGCTGTGGAATTACGAGGTCGGCCTCAAGACCTCGCTGTTCAATCGCAAGGTGACGCTCAACGTCGACGCGTTCCAGATGGACTGGAGCAACGTCCAGATCTCGGCGTCATATCAGGGGGCGTTCGGCTTCATCACCAATACGCCCAGCGGCACGCGCATCCGCGGCGTGGAACTGGAAACCGCTTATTATCCGATCGACGGCCTCGCGCTGCGCGCATCGGGCAGCTACACCTCGGCCAAGTTGCAGGACAACATCTCGCTGCCTGCGGGGATCAACCTGTGCACCGGCTCGCCGCCATATCTCGGGTGCGCGGTGCTGGCGGGGATCGGGCGCAAGGGCAACACGGTGCCTTATTCCCCCGAATGGACCGCGCAAGGGTCGGCCGATTACACCCAGCCGATCGGCAACGACATGGAGATCTTCTACCACGGCAACATCAGCTACCGCAGCTCGTCTTGGACGGTATATGATCGCACCGCGGCGAACATCACCGCGGCGGGGATGGAATTGCCCGGCTTCGCCAGTGTCGGCCTGCGCTTCGGCGTGCAAAAGGGCGACCGCTGGGGCCTGTATGTCTTTGCCAATAACGTGTTCGATGTGATCGGCGCGGTGAACAAGACGACCAGCGCGACCAGTTCGGTGCTGGCTCCTGTGGTCAGCAACGGCGTGACCTATCCCAGCGTCTACGTCACCTCCAGCCCGCCGCGCGTGATCGGCCTCAGCCTGCGTACCCGCTTCTGACGGGCAACGCTTGACGGATCGGCTGCCGGCGCCACGAGGCGCCGGCAGCATCCCTCAATTGTCGCTTTCGGTTTCGTCCTCGGTCGTATCGGCGATGTTGAGGATCGCGCCGTCTCCGCCGCTGCGATAGGCGGCCAGTTCCGTCTTGGTGACGGGCCCCAGCACCGCATCGATCTCCGCCGTGATGGCATCGATCGCGCCGCGCAATTCAGTGTAGCGCGTGGCGGCATCGGGCGGCACCTTCTGGTCGCTCCCGTTCAACTGATTGTAGAGGTACACGACATGCGTCTGCAGCCCCGGCTGGCTGTAGCGGATCCTGGGCGTGATCAGCCGCTGCGCGATGCTGCCCAGCGCGCGTTCGCGACGTGCGTCGGGCTGCTGCGCCAGCGCGGCCTGCGCCTGGGTGACGCGTGACACCGCCAGGTTCGTGTCATGTACCAGTTTCAGGGCGCGCTGATTATGGTCGTATTGCGCGACCAGATCGGCGTTGGTGATTCCGCTGGCGAGGATGCGCGGATCCTCCACGATCTCCAACGGCTGGCGCGTGGTAACACCGCCGGCGGTCATCTCCACGGTGTAACTGCCCGGCGGCACCATTGGCCCGGTCGGTGCGCGTCGACCGCCGCTCGCGGGTGCGCCATCGGGCGTGCCGGCGGTGCGCAGATCCCAGATGAAGCGGTGCATCCCCGGGGTTGCGGCAAGGCGCGTCGGATAGGTCGGGCGATAGGTGCCCAGTCCATCGTCATCCCCGCCGCCGCCGCCCGGCGTGGCCGCTTCGCCGGTGTCGCTGGTGAAGCGGCGGAGGACCTTGCCATTTGCGTCGTGGATGGTCAGCGCGACTGGCACGGCGGCGGCCCCCGGCGCGATGTAATAGTCGATCTGCGCGCCCGGCAGGATGTGCTCCGGGCCAACGTTCGGGTCAGATCCCTTGTCGCCCGATGCGTTGATGCGCACCGCGCGCGCCGGCTTGTAGAGCCGCGTCTGCCGCAACGATCCGTCGATCGGCAACTGCCGCAGCACGCTGAGGTTATCGAGCACGTAGAAGCCGCGGCCCTGCGTCGACAGCACCAGATCGCCATGCGCCAGCCGCAGATCGGTGATCGGCGTGGCGGGCAGGTTCAGCTGAAAGCTTTGCCAGCGCGCACCATGATCGAACGACACATACAGCCCGTATTCGGTCCCCGCGTACAGAAGCCCGGGCCGTTCCGGATCCTCGCGTACGACGCGGGTCGGCTCGTCCGCGCCGATGCCGTTGCGCCCGTCGGTCAGCCGCGTCCACGTTTTCCCATAATCGCGCGTCGCATAAATGTAGGGCGCGAAATCCCCCATCAGATAGCGGTAGATCGCGGCATAGGCGGTACCCGGCTCGCGAACGCCCGGCTCGATATTCTGGACGCGGCCACCCTGCGGCAGCCCCTTGGGCGTGACATTCTGCCACGATTTGCCGCCATCCTGCGTGACATGGATCAGGCCGTCGTTCGATCCGGCCCAGATCACGCCCGGCCGCACCTTGCTCTCGCGGATCGCGTAGAGCGTCGAATAGACTTCCTCGCCGGTCGCATCGATCGTGATCGGGCTGCCGGACGCGAACTGCTTGTCGGCCGGGCGCCAGGTCAGGTCGGGGCTGATCGTCTCCCACGTCAGTCCACCGTCGCGTGAGCGGTGAACATATTGCGAGCCGTAATAAACGGTGTTCGGCTCCACCGGCGATACTTCCATCGGCGCGGTCCGCTGGAACCGGTAGCGCAGGCGATCGGGATCGTTGCCGTACAGCGATTCACTGCCGATCCAGAAGCGTTCCTCGTTGAAGTTTGTGCGCATGTCCATGCGGCTGAACTGGCCCTTGCAGGCACCCCAGACGATATTGGGATCGTCAGGCTTGGGCATGATCGGTCCCGTCTCGCAACCTGGCCCGACGCGGTAATCCTGCCCGTCGCCCAGCGCGATCGAGGGGACGATAACGGTCGTATTGTCCTGCTGCGCGCCATAGAGGCGATAGGGAAACTGGTTGTCGACCGCGACCTGGTAGAGCTCGGCGGTCGGCTGGTTGCTCTGCACGCTCCACGTCGCGCCGCCATCGAGCGACACGTTGGCGCCGCCGTCATTGGCCTGCACCATTACCTTGGGATCGGCCGGGTTAATCCATACGTCATGATTGTCGCCGTGCGGGGTCGGCCGGGTAGCGAAGGTCTTGCCGCCGTCGAGCGATTCAAACCAGCCCTCGTTGCCGACGAACACGCGCTCGGCATTGCTCGGGTCGACGCCCAGCGTGGTGTAGTAGAACGGTCGGGTGACGAGCTTCCCGTCGCCGTTGACCAGCGTCCATGTCGCGCCGGCATCGTTCGACCGGTACAGGCCCTGGCCCGGCTTCGCCTCGATCAGCGCGTAGAGCGTGTCGGGCGCCGCGGCGCTGACGCCGACATTGGCGCGACCGAACAGCCCGGTGGGCAGACCGCCGCCCAGCTTCGTCCAGCTGTCACCGCCGTCGACCGACTTGTAGATGCCGCCTTCCTTGCCGCCCGAGATGATCGACCACGGCTGGCGCAGCCCGTGCCACATCGTCGCGTACAGCACGGCCGGGTTGCTCGGGTGATATTCGACATCGGCGGCGCCCAATCGTTCGTTGAGGAAGAACACCTTCTTCCACGTCCGGCCGCCGTCCCGCGTCCGATAGACACCGCGATCCTTGCTGTATTTGAACGGATTGCCGCTGGCCGCGACGAACACTTCTTCGGGGTTGGTGGGATTGATGCGGATCGTCGCGATCTGGCCGACGTCGGGCAGCCCCATGAAGCTCCAGGTCTTCGCCCCGTCGACCGACTTGTAGATGCCCTTGCCGATCGACACGTTGCTGCGGATCTTCGACGATCCGGTGCCGGCATAGATGATGTCGGGGTTGCTGTCCGCCACTGCCACCGCACCGACCGGTCCGACCTTGAACTGGCCATCGGTCGTGTTGACCCATTTGTGCCCCGCGTCGGTGGTCTTCCACACGCCGCCGCCAACCGTGCCCATGTAGAAAGTGCGCGGCTGCGAGGGCACGCCCGTGACCGTGGTGACACGGCCACCGCGCCACGGCCCGACATGCCGATAGCGCAGGCCCGACCATTGCTTCGCGTCATACGGCTGCGCGCTGGTCTCGGCGCCGGGCGCCGCCTTGGCCTGAGCGCTCGTTTGCGCGCTGGCGACACCGGCGATGCCGCCCAGCATGGTGCCCGCAGCGAGCAGCGCCAAAGTATATTTCATGTTGTTACCCCCGATATTCAGAAACGGTCATGACGGTGTGCGGCGATCCTGTCCAAACATGATGCCGCGCCGCTGCCGTCCCCGGCCGGCAACCTTGCGTCGCCGGCCGGGGATCGGCGTTCAACGGCTCATTTCAGGTCGAACCGGATGCCCAGCCGGAACGTGCGGCCGAGATAGTCGAAGAACGTCTGGTTGATGCCCAGATCGACGTTGGACGTGTCGGACGGCCCCTTGCCGACCGGCGCCGGATCACGATTGAACAAGTTCGCGACACGGAAATACAGCTGGCTCTTCGCCCCCCCGATCGGCAGCTCATACGCAAGATAGGTGTCGACGTAGAAGGCGCCGTCCACGCGGTTGTTCAGGATCGTCCGGTTGATCGTGTTGCTGGCCGGGCAGTTGATCGCGCATTCGACCCAGTCGTTGTTGTACACGCCCGCGCTGATCCCGCGCCCGATCACCTGCATCGAGAAATTGTCCAGCGCGTAGCCAAGCGTCGCCCGGTACGTCCAGTTCGGTGGACCGCCCCCGGCCGTCTGCCCGACGGTGTCGGTCGGCGCATTGACGCCGTTCGATTCCGACGCCTCCAGATAGTGCGTGGCGATCCCGCGGAAGCTGACCGTGCCGGGCAGCTTGGCGGACACGTCGGCGAGATCGAACTGATAGCTCAGCTCGAAATCGATGCCGCGCGCGCGGTTGGACAGGAAGTTATAGGGGCTGTTGGCGATCAGATATTCGCTAACCGCGGGCCCCGGTCCTGCGGTGTTGGTGAAGCCGTTGCTGCCGAACGGAATGACCTGGTTGCCGATCACTGCCTGCAGCCGGCGGCACAATTCGATGTTGCCGGTGAAGCAGCGGTCGACGATCTCCTGCGACCCCAGGGTCCCGATCGCGCCGTTGATCTTGATGTCGTAGTAATCGACGGACAGGCCAAGTCCCGGAATGAACGACGGGCGGAACACCGCGCCAAAGCCCCAGGTGTCGGCCTTTTCGGGTTCCAGCGCGAGGTTGCCGGTCACCGTCTGGGTGTAGCGGATCGACAGATTGTTCTGCCACGGATCGCCGATCGAATTGGTGTTGCGCGCCCCGCCCTGGAACAGCTCCGACAGATTGGGTGCGCGGATATCGCGGGAGCGCGAGACGCGCAGTCGAAGGTCGCTGATCGGCTCCCAGCTCAGCCCCGCCTTCCACGTCACGACATCACCGGATTCGCTATAGCTGGTGTAGCGCGCGGCACCGTTGAATTCGATGTTGAGCGGCAGCGAGACGAGCGATTCCAGATACGCCTCAGTCACCGAGTACGATCCGATCGTCGGCGTGAAATTGCCCGAATACCAGCCGGCGGCATATTCCGACGGCACATAGCCATCGATCTGTTCCTTGCGGCTTTCCACGCCGAACGCGAGGCCGATCGGCTTCAGCCACGGATTGGTGACGTTGGTGCTGAAGTTGAGCGAGGCGACATCCTGCTGGATGCGGCGATCGGCGTAGGGGGCGCCCATGATGTAATCGACCGCCGCTTGCGAATTGACGCCGATGCCCATGCGGTTGAACGGGACGCAACCAGCGGCGAGCGGATCGGCGCTGCCGTCGCGTGTCACACGGCACACGATCGCGCCGGTCGCATCGCGCACCGCATCCTGCGCAAAGCCCAGCTTCACGCGGTTGGCGGAGATCAGCGCTTCCTTCGCATTGGTGATGCCGCGCTGGTAGTAACCGTCCCATTTCCATTCGAGCGCGAGGAGATCGAACGATCCCTCGAACCCGGCCAGGTACCGCTGGACGTTGCGGTCATAATGGCTTTCGCGGGTCGGAATATCCTGGTTCCAGGTACCCAGCGTGAAGCCCGCGCCGTTCAACTGCGACCGGACGGCGGCAGGGATGAAGGCATTGTCGCCGCGAATCGACACATTGGCCTTGTCGGTGTGATAGCCGCCCCAGCTGTCCTGCTTGCTGCGGTTGTACGACAGCTCGGTGAACACCTGGAAGTTGTCGAGCACGTCGAAACTGAACCGGCCGAACACGCTGCTCAGATCCTCGCCCGGCTGGATCGAGGTGCCGTAATAATGCTGGCTGATCTGCCAGTCGCCGCCGATCGTCCAGGGCAGGCTGTTCAGCCGGTTGGGACCATAATCATAGCGGTTCACCGTGCCGCCCTGCCCGAAATAGGTGCCGCGCAGCGGGCCGGAGGTGATGATGCCGCCGCCGGTGGTGGTGTTCAGTCCCGATTGGCCGGCGACCATATATTCCGGCTGGCCATTACCGGCGACATAGCGCGGGTTCTGGATCAGGTGGACGCCGCGGTTCTGCCACGCGCGCGGGCCGGCCCCGCGCACGCCGTCGCGCCGCACGATGTTGCCGCTCAGCAACGCGCGGCCGCGGCCGTCGGCGAACTCGATCCCGCCGGTCAGCGTCGCGCGCCAGCTCTGGTCGTCGCCATAAGTGGTTTCGCCATAGCTGACGTCGCCCTTCAGCCCCTTGTATTCGCGGTCGAGGATGAAGTTGACGACACCCGCCACCGCGTCGGATCCGTACACCGACGATGCGCCGCCAGTGACGACTTCCACGCTCTTCACCAGCCCCTGCGGGATGGTGTTCACGTCCACTGTGCCCTGCGCAATCGAGCCGACGGAGCGATGCCCGTCGAGCAGCACCAATGTGCGCGTGGTGCCCAGAGAGCGAAGGTTGATCGTGTTGATGCCGCCGGTGCCGCCGCTCAACACGCGCTGCGTGTTCGATGGCGTGACACTGCCCGCCACCGAGGGGATCTGGTTGACGAAATCGGCGACGTTGGCCGGGGCGGAGGCCTGAATGTCGGCCAGGCCGATCACCGTCACCGGCGTCGGCGCGTCATAGCCGTTGCGCACGATGCGTGAGCCGGTGACGGTGATGGTGCCGCCATCACCCTCAGCCGCGGCCGCTTCGCCCAGCTGCTCGGCCGCATCGGGGACCAGTTCGGGCGTCAGATTGGGGGAGGGGGAGGGCGCGGCCGGAACCGGCTGGGCATCCTGCGCATAGGCGCCGTGCGCGCCCGTCAGCAGCAGCGCGGTTAACATCAGGCGGCGTATCTGTCGGCCGGGTGAAGAGAAAGGCGCCGCTCGCTTCAGGGGGCGAAAGTCGCGCACGATTGCGGTCGGGAGCGGGGCTTGTTGATCGCTGCAATAAATGCCTGATGATGCAGATATGCCCTCGCCGGGAACTTGTCCCGACGACAATATAGAACGCACAAACACACGCATATGGCCCCCTTCGGCTATGGTTATGTGTTTCCCCTGCGTGGGATGGAACGTTCGCCTTTTGATGGCGATTATGTTTTACGGCAAAACAGGCGCATTCGCACGCCCGTTGACGTTGTTCCTAGTTCAGTGAGGCTATCAGTGGCCCTTGCGTGGTCAAGCAGAGTCTAATTACCGGCCCATGCATGTTTGTTCGGTGGTCATGCGGGATCGCTATGGGTTGACGCTGCGCCACTCCATTGCTGACCAGCTATGTTGCAAAATGTTGCTGATGACCGGTCAGGCGCGAGAACTGGTGCTGTTCTGTAGCCATCATCGTGCGATCAGTCATCGAAGGCGAGACGCGGGAGCAGTGCCGCTCACAGCGTTCAATCGACAGCAATCCCTGCAATGCCAATGCTTTCCCACACGCCAGCGACATGCTCAAGGTTCAGCGCGTGGCCGATCCGTCGCAGCATGGCGTGGGGGTCGAGGATCAGGATCGCTTTCCCCAGGGACAGAACGCCATCGCGGCGCAGCACCGATATCTCTCGCGATACCGTCTGGCGCGTGGTGGACGCGCGCGCGGCCAGCTCGCCATGCGCTGATGTGATCTTGGTCACAACGCGCTGCTTTACGTGTCTGTTTTCCGGTCTGTCCGCCCGCCGGCGCGGAGGCGGGCGGGCGGACAGATCAGGCCGGCTGGCGCATCAGCACCAAGCCGCAGCGGCCGGTGGCGTTACGGGCCGACATCCGCCCCGCCGCGGCGGACCCGCAGCGAGGAATGGCCCTGCAGCCGCAGCGCCTCTGCCACGCGGTCGTTCCAGCCATAGGGATCGTTGCGGATCACCGGCGCGCCCGCTTCGTCGAACAGCACCGTCTGGTACAGCATCCGCACCGGGATCTGCGCCGGCAGCTTGACGAAGGTTTCCTTGCCCGTCGCGCGCGCCTTGTTCCATTCGTCCAGCACGCCGCCGTCGCGCGCCAGCATCTCGGCAAAGCCCAGCGCATCGTCCACCCGGACGCAGCCGTGGCTGCGCTGCCGCTGGACCATCCCGAACATCGGCTTGGCCGGCGTGTCGTGCAGATAGATGGCGTGATCGTTCTGCATGTCGAACTTCACCAGCCCGAGCGAGTTCTTCGGACCCGGCTGCTGCACGATCCAGCCGTCCTTCCACGTCATGTTGTTGGCCTTCAGATAGCCCGCGCCCTTCTTGGCGATCTCCTTTTCCTGGATCGACCGCGGCACCGTCCAGGTCGGGTTGGCGACCAGCCGGAACATCGGGGAGCCGAGCTGCGGCGTCTCCGTGTCCGGCTCGCCGACCACCACCTTGCGGCTGTCGACCAGCTTGCCGTCGCGCCAGTAGCTAAGCCGCGCCGCAGCGACGTTGACGTCGATGCGCGTCGGCGGCGGCGTCCGCTCCAGCCAGCGCAACCGCTCCATGTTCACCGCAATCGCACGCGCGCGATCGGCGTCCGACATGTTCAGGATCGACAACGCATCGTCGCCGACGACGCCATCGGGCTCCATCCCGTAATCGGCCTGCATCGCCTTCACCGCCGCGACCATCGCGGGGGAGTAGGCGTTGCCGCCAGCTGCACCCTGATCGAGATAGTCGAGCACCACCAACTGGCGGGCGATCGCCGGAATGCGCGGATCGGTCGCGCCCGGCTTGATGAGCTTGCCCGTTTCCGGAACCGCCGCGCTTGCCGCGCTGCCCTGGCGCCGCAGATCCACATAGGCTTGTGACAGGCGGCGGTAGTTCGCGTCCTGCGGCGCCAGGCTGTCGAGCCACTTGCCGACATCACCCGCCGCCAGCGCGCCGCGCAGCCCCTGCTCCAGATCGGCCTTGGGCCGTGGCACGGTGTAGACATCGTACAGTTTGGACGGATCGGTCGCGCCACTGGCGAGCGCCTTGGCATATTTCAGCGCCGACTGGGTCAGCGCCGCGTCATCGTCACCCTCGATCGCGAAGGGCAATTGGTCGAGCCCATGGGCACCGCGCGCATCGATCGCCTTGCGCAATTGATCCTTTGTCTTGCTGGTCCAGCTGGCGTCCTGCTGTGCCTCGGTGCCGGTGGCGCCATTTTGCGCGGATTGATCCTGAACGCTGCACCCCGCCATCAGCGCCGCCATCGACGCTGCCATCACCCAATGTTTCTGCACCAGCTACTCCTCTGAACCACGAAGGAAACGCGCCAGCGCGCCGCACGCTCCGCTGCGTGCCGGATGATGATCGTCTAACCTAAATCAGATCCCGGCATACCATTGGTAGCCGCGGTCTTCCCAATAGCCGCCCTTGCCCAGCCCCAGGTGATCGAAGCGGTCGATCGCCTCGATCCGCATCACGTACTTCGCCATCTTGTAACCCAGCTGCCGCTCTACGCGGAGCCGGACGGGCGCGCCGTGCGCCACCGGCAGCGGCGCATCGTTCATCTCATAGGCAAGGATGGTCTGCGGGTGATAGGCGTCGAGCAGCGAGATCGTTTCGTAATAATCACCCGTGCCGTCCAGCGTCAGTTCCAGCGTGTCGGCGCAATAGAAGGCGAGGTAGCGCGCCTTTGGCTTCAGCTTCGCCTGGTCCAGCAGCGGGCCTAATCGCGCGCCGCGCCACCCTGCGATGCACGACCATCCCTCGACGCAATCGTGGCGCGTGATCTGGTGGCGCGATGGTGCGGCGCGCAGGTCAGCCAGCGTCAGCGACAGCGGCCGTTCGACCAGCCCGCCGATCTCCAGCCGCCAATCGGCAAAGCCGTTCGCGGCCAGCGCCTGATATTCCTCGCTGTCGGGCTGCGTGCTGCCATTGGCGCGGAAATCGCGCGAGATGGCGCTGGCAGGATATTCGCGCGCCAGCGTGCGATCGCCCGCCAGATCATACAGCCCCTGGTTCAGCCCTTCCGCGCTCGAGAGTAAGCGGTTGACCGCCTGCGACTGGGTCAGCCGGTCGCAGCCGGTGGTCGCCAGCCCGGCCAGCGATGCGCATCCGCCTCGCAGCCACGCCCGGCGGCTGATCGCGGGATCGCTCATGCCGCTGTCTCTTCGGCAACCGGCACCGGCGTCGTACGGATCACGAACCATCCGGTGACCATCGACCGCAGCTCGTTCAGCGGCCCGGCCAGGACGACCATCGCGACATGCACCACCACGAACAGCACCAGGCCGCCGGCCGCCAGAAAGTGCAGGAAGCGCGCGGTCTGGCGCCCGCCCAGCATCACGGTCAGGAACGGGAAGAGCGCATTGACCGCCGGCGACATGGCCAGTCCGGTCAGGATCATCAACGGCAACAGCATGAAGACGACGGGCAGATAGGACAGTTTCTGCAGCACGTTGTAGCGGCGCGCCTCGTCGCCATGCGGCAGCCGCAATCGTGCGTGGTCGACAATTGCGCGGCCCAGATGCGCCCAATCCGCGCGGCTGGGAATCAGCGTGCGGCGAACCCGTCCGCTCGCCAGCCCCTGCACGACATACAGCATCCCGTTCAGGAAGAAGAGCCAGGCGAAGAAGAAGTGCCAGCGTCGCCCGGCGCCAAGATCGAGCTCCGCTGGCAGCGTCGCCCAGGCGGGCAGGGCGCGCGGCATCATCTGTCCATCGGCAGTACGGGACGCGCCCAGGAAACCGGTTGTGTCGAACGTCCGGCCGAATATCCTGAGCGCGCCCTGCGTCTCGCCATTGTCGTTGGTCGTGGTGACGATCGCCGCCGCCGGATTGGCGAAGTGCGACGTATCGCCCCAATAGAATGCCGGGTGGGCACACAGGATCTGCAGGCCGCTCAACAACAGCACCAGCATGCATGCCGCGTTGATCCAGTGCGTCAGCCGCACGATCGGCCCGTGACGATAAATCAGGGTCCGGCCCCGACTGATCGGCCTGTCCGCCTTCATCCCTGTTCCCTCCCGGCTGATGCGCCGATCACATCGGCGGCGCGGAACCGTTGGCGCCGACCGCGACCGAATTGGTCGCCAGCCCGCCCGGCGTCATCGCCGCCGGGATGAACACCCGCGCGCCGACCTTCACCAGCGTTCGCGGCCCCGGACCGATCTGGACGATCGGCGTCTTGGGCGGCACGACGATACGGCGGTTGCCGGTCGGATAGCTGACGGTGAAGGATCGACCCTGCGGACTGGCGACAACCTTGCCGACGGTGCCGTTGGTCATCATCGAGCCCTTTTTCAGGCCCCAGCCATAATGGCCTTCGCCCACCTTCACGCCAGGCGGAAACACATGGACTTCCAGCGAGCGGCCAGTGCCATCGGCCTGCGGCATTTCCGCCGTCCCGATGAAGCTGCCGCTCTTGATTTCCTCAACCGTCACCGGCTTCGTAACCTGAACGTTCCAGTCGGGCGCCAGCTTCACCGTCTCGGTCTTGCCGGCGGTGGTCTTGATGCGCAGCGCACCGGGCGTGACGCCGGTCACGGTGCCGCGAAGGAACTGCAATTGTGGTGCTGCCGGCGGATCAGCCGCCATCACCGGCATGGCGGTAATCAGCACCGCGACGGCGGCGCCCATGGTCGAATATCGCATCCGAACCTCTCCCCATTGGGTGACGCATCATGGCGCCACCACGCGCCGACGATCAGCCGCCGACTCAGCGATGGTAGCGTACAGCTAAATTGCGTACAATATAATAAGCAGGGGTACGTTCCGCGTGCTACCACGACGCGTCGGAAAGGCCGTAACGCGCTGCGCAGCCGGTACTTGTGCAACCGGCTTCAAGGGTGACGGGCGAGACTCAGATGGATCAGGACATGAAATCCGACGGCGAAACGCCGCAACTGGTTGATTTGGGCGCAGAGGCGCTGAAGCTTGAATGGCAATTGTGCTTCCCGCTCTATGCCGCGTCCAATCTGCTGACGCGCCTGTATCGCCCGGCGCTCGACGAACTGGGGCTCACTTATCCGCAGTATCTCGTGATGCTCGTCCTGTGGGAAAACGATCGTCAGAGCGTCAGTCAGATCGGCCGCCGCCTGTATCTCGACAGCGGAACGTTGACGCCGCTGCTCAAGCGGATGGAGGCGAACGGCCTCATCGCGCGGCGCCGCGACGTGGAGGATGAACGCCGCGTGCTGATCACCCTGACGCCGCAGGGCGATGCGCTGCGCAAGGTCGCGCGGCATGTGCCGGAGAAGATGGTAACCAATCCCGCGCTGACGCCGGAGGAGGGTGAAACGCTGCGCCGGATCGCGCGCAAGCTGGTCGAAAATCTCGCCGCGCGGCCGGAATTGTCGGGCCGCAGCGGCCCAGCGTGATCGATCCAGGCTGATCGATGCAGCCTGATCGATCCGCCTAACCGGCGGCTCCCGGCCCATTTTCCTTACAGGTCTTTGTAGCGTTCCAGCAGCGCGCTGGTCACGCCATTGGTCCAGCCGAAGCCATCCTGGGTCGGATATTCGCCGCCGCCGCCCGGCTTGCGCTCCTCCACATCATATTTCTCCAGCATCTTGCCGGTCTCGGTGTACGCCGCCGTCACCGTGCCCAGCCAGCGCCGCGCGATTTCCTTCGCCAGCGCCTGCTGGCCGTTCTTCTCCAGCCCGGCGATGGCGACCCATTGCAGCGGCGCCCACCCATTGGGCGCATCCCATTGCTGGCCGGTGCGCAGCGGCGTCGTGCGCAGGCCGCCCGGGGCCAGCAGCGTACGGCGAACCGTGGCGGCGACGGCGCGCGCCTGCGCCGGCGATGCGGCGCCGGCGAACAGCGGGTACAGCATGGCGGCGGTGACGTGCCGGGTCGGCCGTCGGGTTGTTCGATCCCAATCGGCGTAGCGGCCTTCGTCGGCGACCCAGAAATAACGGTTCAGCGCGGCTCGTCGCTGCTGCGCTAGGGTGGTGAAGGCCGCCTGCGTTGCCCGATCCCCCGCCGCGCCCGCGCGCCGCGCAATGGCTTCCTCCATGATCAGCATCAGGCTGTTCAGGTCGACCGGAACGATATCGGTGGTGCGGATCGATGACAGGCGCTGCGGATCGGCGAGCCAGCGGCTGCTGTAATCCCACCCGCTTTCCGCCCCGGCGCGCAAATGACGGTAGATCACGTCGGGCGTGCGCGACGGATCCTCCCGCGCCGTCGCCACATCCTCGGCAAAGGACTCGTCGCGCGGCAACGGGCGATCGTCCCAATAGCGGTTCAGCAGCGTGCCGTCGGGCATCCGCACGACGCGCGCGCAGGCGCCGCTTGCGTCCAGGCAGCCGGCCCCGCGCATCCAATAGGCATGTTCCCGCTTCAGCGCGGCGAGCCGGCGCGCGGCCAGCGCCGGGTCGTTGTCGGTGGACAAGTCCAGCATCAGCGCAAAGAACGGCGGCTGCGAACGGCCCAGGTAATAACTGCGCATCCCGTTCGGGATGTGGCCGTAGCGTTCGATCGTATCGGTGAAATCGGCCAGCATGGATTCGACCAGCGGCTGCTGATCGTCGACGGCAAGGCCCAGCATCGTGAAATAGCTGTCCCAATAGTACATTTCGCGATAGCGGCCGCCGGGTACCACATAGGGCTGCGGCATCGGCAGCGCGGAGGAACGGGCGACCGGCGCATCGGCCGGGCGCACCAGCATCGGCTACAGGCTGCGGATATGCTGGCGAAGATCGTCCGCTTGCCGGTCATTAACCCCCGGTACGGTGAAGTTGGCGAGAACGAAGGCACGCAGCGCGGCGGCATCGCGCGGTGCCTGGCGGCGATAATCCGCCATGATCGCCGCAGGATCGCGCCGCGCCGTCGCATCGACGAAGGTCTTGCCGTCCGGGAAGATCCGCATCGTCTGCACCGCCCGGAACAGCTCGCCATACAGCGCGGCGGGGGAGGCGGGGGCGACGACCCGCGCCGACGATGCAGGGGCGGCGCGAGCCGGCTGGGCGAGGGCTGGCGAGAGGGGGTGAGCGACGAGGGCGCCAATGATCAGTGATGGTCCAGCCTTCGTCCGCCAAAGCCTCATGCGTCACTCCCTGCAGGTTGCCCGTCAGCGCCACCGGCGACGGCTCCGTCATGTAACGCAGCAGCGCGCCGGCCGGTCGCACCCCCACCCCTTTGCATTTGACATAAGTGAAACACGTTATAGGTTCTTCATTAAAAGCGAGAGGATGCCATGGTCATCGACTGGGCGGAAAAACGTGCCGCGTACAAGCGGGACGGGGTGGTGCACATTCCCGGTCTGCTCGATCCCGATCAGCTCGCCGCCACGCTGAAGGCGTGGGAATGGAGCCTCGCCAATCCGACGCCCGCCAACGCCCCCTCGCTGAAGCGCGATGGCGCGCCGCTCTTCTATGCCGACTCGTTTCATCCCAAGGTGCTCGACGGCTATCGCGAGATGCTCGAACGCTCGCCCATTCCGGAGGCGTGCGCGCATCTGTGGGGCCGCGATCTCGTCTGGTTCATCTACGAACAGGTGTTCCTGAAGGAGGGCGGCGACACGCGGCGCACGCCCTGGCATCAGGACGGCTCGTACATCCCGATGGATGGCGAGGATAATGCCGTCGCCTGGATCACCTTCGATCCGCTGAGCCGCGAGGACAGCCTGGAGTTCATTCCCGGCTCGCATCTTGGCCCGATGTACAACACCTCCGCCTTCGATCCGAACGACGACACCCGCCCGATCGACGATCGCCTGCCGCTGCCGCGCTTGCCCGATTTCGAGGCGGAGCGCGAAAAGCACGAAATGATCTCCTGGGCGGTCGAGCCCGGCGACGTCATCTTCTTCCACTTCCGCACCATGCACGGCGGTGCACCGACGCGCCCGGGCCAGCGCCGCCGCACGCTGACGCTGCGCTTCTTCGGTGAGCGCACGCACTATGATCCGAAGGCGGCGAAATCGCTGCCCAACTTCCCCGACATGGCGACCAAGCTGAAGCCGGGCGACACGATGCGCGCGCCCGGTTTCCTGCACCTCCATCCCAAGACGGCAGCGACCGCCGCGTGACCCGGCGCCGCGCCAACAAGACCAGGAGAACATCGCGATGAAGGATTTCGGAGGGAAGCTGGCGGTGGTCACCGGCGGGGGCACGGGCATGGGCCGCGAACTGGTGCGCCAGCTCGTCGCGGAGGGCGCCAGCGTCGCGATGTGCGACCTGTTTGCCGAGACGATGGCCGAGACGGTGGCGCTTTGCGAGGCGGACGGCGTGCCGCAGGGCGTGCGCATCACCAGCCACATCGCCGACGTGGGCGACGAGGATCAGGTGAAGCGCTTCGCCGAGGAGGTCGCGCGCGATCACCAGAGCGATCACATCCACCTCCTCTTCAACAATGCCGGCATCGGCGGCGGCGGCAGCTTCGTGCTCGATGATCGCGCCGAATGGGATCGCGTGTTCCAGATCTGCTGGTTCGGCGTCTATTATTCCTGCCGCGCCTTCTTTCCGCTGCTCGAGCGCGCGAGCGAGGGGCATATCGTCAACACCTCCAGCGCCAACGGCTTCTGGGCGGCGCTGATGCCGGGCGTGTCGCACACCGCCTACAGCGCAGCGAAGTTCGCGGTGAAGGGCTTCACCGAGGCGCTGGTGACGGACCTGCGCAACTATGCCCCGCACATCAAGGCGTCGATCGTGATGCCCGGCGGCGTCGGCACCCCGATCGGCCGCAATTCACGCCGCGTCCTTTCGGGCGATGTCCTCACCGACGCGAGCCGGCGCAAGCTGCGCCAGCATCTGAAGGCGGTCGGTGTCCCGGATGCCGAGGCGATGGACGATGCCGCGCTGGAGGCGGCGCAGGCCGAACTCACCAAAAGGTTCGAGGAACTGGCACCGACCAGCGCGGCGCAGGCGGCCACCATCATCCTCGATGGTGTGAAGGCGGATCGCTGGCGAATCCTCGTCGGCGAGGATGTGACCCGGCTCGACCGCCGCGTCCGCGCTCATCCCGAGAGCGCCTATGAACCCGATTTCCTCGCCTACGCCGCCGAATAGCGGCGCGGCGACCAGCAGACCCAAACGATAGAAGAAACTGGAGAGGCACGATGAGCAACAGCGAGGGCCGGGAGGCGACGCTCGAAACCGATTTCGACATCGAGGCGCTGCGCGCGCGCTACAAGGCGGAGCGTGACAAGCGCCTGCGCACCGACGCCGATCGTCAGTATAAGGAGCTGTCGGGCGATTATGCCCGCTATGCCGAGGAAGATCCCTATGTGGAGCCCGGCTTTACCCGCGAACCGCTGAACGATTTCGTCGAGGTCGCGGTGATCGGCGGCGGCTTCAGCGGGATACTGGCAGCGGCACGGCTCAAGGAAAAGGGCGTCACCGATCTGCGCATCATCGAGGCGGGCGGCGACTTCGGCGGCACCTGGTATTGGAACCGCTACCCCGGCGCGCAATGCGACATCGAAAGCTATTGCTACCTGCCGCTGCTCGAGGAACTCAATTATCTGCCGAAGGAGAAATACTCCTACGTCACCGAGATCTACGAACACTGCCAGCGGATCGGGAAGCATTACGATCTCTACCCGATCACCCTGTTCCAGACGCGGGTGTCGGAACTCGCCTGGGATGATCAGGACAAGACCTGGATCATCCGCACCAACCACGGCGATGAAATGCGCGCGCGCTTCGTCGTTTCGGCGCTGGGCACCGCCAGCCGCGCCAAGCTGCCCGGTATCCCCGGCATCAAAAGCTTCGAAGGGCACAGCTTCCACACCAGCCGCTGGGACTATGGCTATACCGGCGGCGACACGACCGGAAACCTGACGAAGCTGGAGGACAAGACGGTCGCCATCATCGGCACCGGCGCCACCGCGATCCAGTGCATCCCCGCGCTCGGCCGCCATGCCAAGCAGCTCTACGTGTTCCAGCGCACGCCATCATCGGTCGACACGCGCGGCAACAAGCCGACCGATCCCGAATGGGCCAGCTCGCTCGAACCCGGCTGGCAGCGCGCGCGGCGGCATAATTTTGCCGACATCATCGAAGGCCGGCCGTTCGAACATGATCTGGTCAACGATAACTGGACCTCGATCTTCCGCGAGGTTCAGTCCTTCGTCATCCGCAATGCCAAGACGATGGGGCCGCAGGCCGCGATCCAGCATGCGGAGGTGGCCGACTTCCAGAAAATGAACCGCATCCGCCAGCGCGTGGACGAGGTGGTCAAGGATCCGGAAACCGCCGAGAAGCTGAAGCCCTGGTATCGTCAGTTCTGCAAGCGGCCGACCTTCAACGACGAATTCCTGCCGACCTTCAATCGCCCCAATGTGACATTGGTCGACGTCAGCGAAAGCAAGGGGGTGGAACGGATCACGCCCAAAGGCCTGGTCGCCAATGGCCGCGAATATGCGGTCGACTGCATCATCTACGCCTCAGGGTTCGAGATCACGACCTCGTTCAAGCGCCGCGTCGGTTTCGACATCAAGGGGCGCGACGGCGTGCTGCTGCACGATCATTGGGCCAACGGCTACAAGACGCTCCACGGCTTCGCGACCAACGGCTTCCCGAACTGGTTCTACATCGGCGTGTCGCAGAACGGCCTGTCGGTGAACATGACCGCGATGTTCGACGATCAGGCGCAGCACATCGCCTATATCATCGCCGAGGCGAAGAAGCGGGGTGTGACCGAGGTGGAGCCGACGCCAGAGGCGCAGGACGCCTGGGTCAGCACGATCAAGAAGCTGTCGGTGGTGAACCGCGCCTATCTCGAAAGCTGCACGCCCGGCTATTACAACAATGAAGGTGATCTGGAGGGCGGCCAGGCGGGGCAGACCTATGCGCCCGGCATCAACGCTTTCAACGCGTTGCTCGCCGAATGGCGCAACAATGGCGAGCTGCAGGGGCTGGCGCTGCGCGCCTGAGCTCAGCCGTGCAACGGTGACGGCGTCTCGGCGCCGTCACGCGCCACGATCCGCGGGGCGGGGGTGCATCCGCAGCGGATCGGATCATGGGTGATGATTTCGCCGCTCGCGACGACGCTGAACGTGCGCTCGTCGATATAGCGGACCGGCTCGCCATTCAGCATCGCCATGCGGGCAGCGCCATAGCGATGGTGCTGCCCGTTCGCATCGTGCGAGGTGAATACCGCGCGCTGCTCCACCACGAATAGCGGCAGGCCGGCGGCGTCGGTGCAGCGGTGGCGGGCGAGTTCCTCGATCACCCGCTTACGTTCCGCTGATCGGCGTGACGCTGACGATGCGCAGCAGGCGTTCGCGCCCGTCGCGGTCGGGCCAGCTGATCGAATGGCCGGCGCGCATCCCGATCAGCCCGGCCCCGATCGGGGTCAGGATCGATACGCGGCCCTGCGCGATGTCGGCGTCGCCGGGATAGACCAGCTCCACCATGCGGGTTTCGCCGCTTCGTTCATCGACGAATTCGATGCGCGAATTCATCACGACGGTCTGGTCGGGCAGATCGGCGGCTTCGCACACTTCGGCACGGTCCAGCTCGGCGAGCAGCATCGCGGCAGAATGCGGGTGGCGACGCTCCGCGCTCAGCGCCAGTTCGGCCAGCGTGTCGCATTCGGCGGCGACAAGGTAGATCGGTGGCGATGCCACCGCGAGCGAGGGGTGATGGTCCATGACAGTTCAGCTTTCTTCCGCTTTATCGATGGCAGGAATCCGGAATTGCCCGGTCTGCCCACAGGTCTGATCGACAAAGGCCCGAACTCAGGCGGCGCATGGCCGTCCGGAGCCCGGGCTACGGGCGCGCGGCGAGTTGCCCGGCGTGGTGGCGAAAGCGCCTGAATGTCGCGGAAGCGTACATCTCCCAAACTTGATGATCGGGGGCGGCCAAGTCAACCTTGCTGACGGCTGGCCCCGGATCGGGCAGCGCCGGCCGCCCCCGGCCGCAGGGGCGAATTGGCCGCTCGCCAGGGCGCGCTGCGCTCGTGTCAGCGCGCCGCCGCCAGCGCTGCTGCCACCTCGTCGTACATCCACGCCGTCCGCGTCGTGCCCCGGTTGGACAGGACGATCATCATCGCGTCCGGATCGGGAAACCGCTGGAAATCGGTGATATAGCCGTTGGTGCCGCCGGTGTGCCCGGCCATCAGCACGCCCAGAGGCTTCTGTACCGCAACGCCCAGCCCGAATGCCGCGCCGCCCTTGCCGTCCCCCGGCGCGATCGGGGCGCGGATCATCTCGTCCTGCATCGCCCGGCCGATGACCTTGCCCGCAGCGAGCGCCGCATCGAGCGCGATGAAGTCCGCCGCGCTCGCGCGAACCGCGCCCGCGCCCAGCTGCACGAATGCCCAGTTCACCGCTTCGCTGAGCGCACCGCGCTCGCCATTATAACCCTTGGCGAGGCCCGGCTCGCTCACCGGAACCAGATGCCCCGCCTCGATCGATGGCGCCTCGATGCTGGCGCTTCGCATCCCCGCCGGACCGAATACCTTGCGCTGGGCCAGCTCGGCAAAGGGTGTGCCCGTCGCCCGCGCCGCCGCCTCGGCGAGCAGTTCGAACCCGAAATTGTTGTAGCGTCGCGTCGTCCCCGGCGCGCTTTTCAACGCGCGCTCGGCGGGCGTCGTCGCGCCGAGCAGGTCGCGCATCGCCGTCGGGTGATCGCTGCGATAGAAATACAGCAGGCGCAGCGTCAGGTCGTCGATCCCCGACGTATGGTTCAGCAGCATCCGCAGCGTCACCCCGGCCCATTCCGATGGCGCATCGGCCAGATAGGATGTGATCGGCCGGTCGAGCGACAGCGTCCCATCCTCGACCAGCACCAGGATGGTCAGCGCAGTGATGAACTTGCTGTCCGAATAGATTTTGAAGCGCGTGTCGCGCGTAACCGCCACGTCATTGATGATGTCGGCCATCCCGCAGGCGCGCTGGAGCACGTCCTGGCCGGCGATGCGCACGATCACCACGCCGGAAAAGCGGCCGGCGGCGCATTCCGCATCGATCCGATCGCCGATCGCCTGAAGCGACGGCGGCATCGCCGCATGTGACTGCGGAGGAGGAGCGGGGGGCACGGGGGGCACGGGGGACGCGGCAATCGGAGCCGCCAGCGCGGCCAACAAACAGACGCTACGAAACACCTTCCACTCCCACTATGACTACAGATGTAGTCGTACGCATCCAGCGGTGTGCGGGCAAGTCGGCCAGGGCAGGCGGGGGAACAGACAGGTCCCGGCCCTGTTATTCCGATGCTATCAGACGATGGAGATCACGCATGAAGACCATGGTTCTCGCACTCGCCTCCGCCGCACTGGTGGCCGGCTGCGGCAGTAACGGCCGCGAGGCTGCGGCCGAACGCATGGAGGAAAGCGCCGAGGCGAACGCCGCCACCGCTGGCCCCGCGCCGGTCGCGCTGGGTCTCAGCGAGGCGCAGCTGCTCGACGCCGATCTCATCGGTCCCGGCAATGTCGAGATTGGCGAGGTGAAGAGCCTGGTGCGCAGCGCGTCGGGCGCTGTTGAAGGGCTGATCGTCGAGGTGGAGGACACCAATCCCGATCGCTTCGTCCAGATCCCGCTCACCGGATTGAAGGTGGTGCAGCGCGGTGATGATCGCGACCTGTCGACCACCATGACGCGCGAACAGCTCGCTGCCCTGCCGGACGTTCCGTTGCCCGTACGGTGATGATGCGCCGCTGACCCGGATCAGCGGCTCATCGCTGCGCGGGGCCGGCGTAATGCCGGCCCCGCGACCACGCCGACAGGGCGCCCGCTGGCGGATCGCAGCCGCCTTGCGACGACTGTTGGTGCCCTTGCCATCGCTGGATTGTCGCCCCCGTGTCGCTACGGCCGGGAGCGGTTCGGCATAAATCAGTGAGTTCCTGGGGTGGAACTATCGCCGTTTTCGCGATAGTCCCCCTGAACCGTTGGCTTTGCCGAAATCATCGAATTCAGTGGAGGTCGTGGGATAACGACGTCTGGCACAGGCCTGTTGTGGCTGATCCTTTTGCTCCCGTTCGCGGGGAGCCTCGCCGCCGCTCTGTTGCACTCGGGCGCGCGCAACGCCGCTGCGTTGATCGCTGGCGGGACCGCTCTTGCGGGTACGGTTCTGGTCGTCCTGCTGTATCCGGCGCTGGCCGGCGGCGCCCTGCTGGAAAGCCGGGTCGAATGGCTTCCCTCGCTCGGGCTGAACCTCGTCCTGCGGCTCGACGGCCTGTCATGGGTGTTCGCGCTGATGGTGCTCGCCATCGGCTTCCTCGTCGTGATCTACGCGCGCTATTACATGTCGCCGGAAGATCCCGTCCCGCGCTTCTTCTCCTTCCTGCTCGCCTTCATGGGGGCGATGCTCGGCCTCGTGCTGTCGGGCAATCTCGTCCAGATGGCGTTCTTCTGGGAATTGACCAGCCTCGCCTCGTTCCTGCTGATCGGCTATTGGCACCAGAACGAAAGCGCCCGCACCGCGGCGCGCATGGCGCTGCTCGTCACCGCCACGGGCGGTCTGTGCCTCCTCATCGGGGTCGTGCTGATCGGCAAGATCGTCGGCAGCTACGAACTTCAGGTGGTGCTTGCCGCCGGGGAGACGATCAAGGCCCACCCCTTGTACATGCCGGCGCTGATCCTGATCCTGATCGGTGCCTTCAGCAAGAGCGCGCAATTCCCCTTCCACTTCTGGCTGCCGCACGCGATGGCGGCGCCGACGCCGGTGTCGGCCTATCTGCACTCGGCAACCATGGTGAAGGCGGGCATCTTCGTGATGATGCGGCTCTGGCCCGTGCTGGCCGGCACCGACGCCTGGTATTTCATCGTCACCACCACTGGCATCACCACGCTGCTGATCGGGGCCTGGGCGGCGATATTCCAGCAGGATCTGAAGGGGCTGCTCGCCTATTCGACGATCAGCCACTTGGGCATCATCACGCTGCTGCTGGGGATCGGCAGCCCGCTGGCGCTGGTCGCGGCGATCTTCCACACGCTGAACCATGCGACCTTCAAGGCGTCGCTGTTCATGGCCGCCGGGATCATCGATCACGAGGCCGGGACGCGCGATCTGCGGCGGCTCAGCGGCTTGTACCGCTTCATGCCGATCACCGCGACGCTGGCGATGGTCGCCGCCGCCGCGATGGCCGGCGTGCCGCTGCTCAACGGCTTCCTGTCGAAGGAAATGCTGCTGGCGGAGGCGCTGGAGGATTATAACGACACCTGGCTCGATCAGGCGCTGCCCTATCTGGTCACGGTCGCGCTCATCTTCAGCGTGCTCTATTCGGTGCGCTTCATCCACAAGACGTTCTTCGGCCCGCCGCCGCAGCTTGACCGTGTCCCGCATGAGGCGCCGCGCTGGATGCGCGTGCCGATCGAGGTGCTGGTGCTCGCCTGTCTCCTCATCGGCATCGTACCGGCAATTACGATCGGCCCGGTCCTGTCGCTCGCCGCCCATGCGGTGCTCGACGAACGGATGCCGGTGTACAGCCTCGCGATCTGGCACGGCTTCAATTTCCCGTTGTTCCTCAGCGTGGTGGCGATGGTGCTCGGCACCTTCGGCTATGTCCTGTTCGCCCGCCGCCTGAATGAAATGAGCGCGCCGCCGCTGGTCGGCCTGCTGAAGGGGCGCCGGCTGTTCGATGCCGCGCTGTACTGGCTGGTCACGGCCGCTCGCTGGGTCCTGCCGCGGGCCGGCACCGACCGGTTGCAGCCGCAGCTTCGCATCCTGGTGACGGTCGCCTGTATCGCCGGGCTGCTGCCGTTCCTGTACCACGGCTATTCGCTCGGCACGCGATTGGGCACGGTGCTCGATCCGGGCTTCGGGATGTTGTGGGTGATCGGCGCGGTGCTCGCGATCGCCGGCGCATGGCAGGCCAAATATCATCGCCTCGCCGCCGTGGTGCTCGTCTCGGGAGTCGGCATGGTCAGCTGCATCAGCTTCGTCTGGCTATCTGCGCCGGATCTCGCGCTGACTCAGCTGCTGGTTGAAACGGTGACCACCGTTCTGCTGCTGCTCGGCCTGCGCTGGCTGCCCAAGCGTCTGCCCGATGTCTGGCCGGAGCATCATACCCCGGTCAGCGTTCGCTTCCGCCGCGCGCGTGACCTGCTGCTCGCGGTGGTCGCGGGCGCTGGCATGGCGCTCGTCTCGTTCGCCGTCATGACCCGGCCGTTGCCGGCCACCATCTCGCGCTTCTTTGTCGAGCAATCCTATGTCGCGGCGGGCGGGCGCAATGTCGTGAACGTCATCCTGGTCGATTTCCGCGCCTTCGATACGCTGGGCGAGATCACCGTGCTTGCGATCGTGGCGCTCACCGTCTTCTCGCTGCTGCGCCGCTTCCGGCCGGCGGGCGAGAGCGTTAGGCTGCCGTTGCAGCAATTGCGGCAGGACGCGTTCGACGATGCCGGCGAGGGGCGTGAGCGGGGCGACACGCTGTCCGACTATATCCTCGCGCCGCGCGTCATCATCGAATGGCTGTTCCCGGTGATCATCGTGTTCGCGGTCTACCTGCTGATCCGCGGCCATGATCTGCCGGGCGGCGGCTTTGCCGCGGGCGTCACCATGTCGATCGCGCTGGTGCTGCAATATATCGCGTCGGGCACGCGTTATGTGGAGGCGCGGCTGCGCGTACGACCGATCAAATGGATGGCGATCGGGCTGCTCGGTGCCGCCGGGACCGGCGCGGGCGCCCTGCTGTTCGACCGGCCGTTCCTCACGTCCTGGTTCCGCTATGTCGAGGTGCCGGTGATCGGCAAGGTGCCGGCGGCGACGGCGCTGCTGTTCGACCTCGGCGTCTTCCTCCTGGTGGTCGGCGCGACTGCCGTCATCCTGATCGCCATCGCGCACCAGTCGATCCGTACCCCTGTTCGGCGCAAGAGCACGCCGGCCGAACCCGTGCCGGAGCGTGTCTGATGGAGCTTGTTCTCGCCCTTGGTATCGGCGTCCTCACCTCGTCCGGGGTCTGGCTGATCCTTCGCCCGCGCACGTTCCAGGTGATCCTCGGCCTGTCGCTGCTGTCCTATGCCGTAAACCTGTTCATCTACGCGATGGGCCGGCTGAAGGTGGATGCCCCGCCGATCGTCGGCGCCATCGCCGGCGATGCCAGCGGCTATGACGATCCGCTGCCGCAGGCGCTGGTGCTCACGGCAATCGTCATTTCCTTCGCGATGACGGCGCTGCTGCTGGTCGTGCTGCTGGCCTCGCGCGGGATCACCGGCACCGACCATGTCGACGGGGACGACGGCGAATGACCGCCGACTGGTCCCGTCACCTGATCATCGCGCCGGTCCTTCTGCCGCTCGTCGCGGCAGCCGTGATCCTGCTGCTCAAGGAACAGCGCGTCATTGCCAAGCGTGTGATCGCGCTGGGCACGGCCGGCGCGCTGCTGGGCGTCTCGATCGCGCTGCTGATGCAGGTCGCCACCGCCGGCTTCGCCGGGGAACGCGCCACCACCGCCTATCTCGTCGGCAACTGGCCGGCACCCGTCGGCATCGTGCTGGTGCTCGACTGGCTTTCCGCGCTGATGCTGGTGCTGACCAGCACGCTGGGGCTCACTTCCCTGATCTACGCGGTGGCGCGCTGGGACCGGGCCGGGCCGCGCTTCCACGCCATGTTCCTGTTCCAGCTGATGGGGCTGAACGGCGCCTTCCTGACCGGCGATCTGTTCAACCTGTTCGTGTTCTTCGAAGTGCTGCTGGCGGCCTCGTTCGGCCTGTTGCTGCACGGATCGGGGAAGGCCAGGATCAAGGCGGCGCTGCATTATGTCGCGATCAACGTCGCCACCTCGCTGCTTTTCCTGATCGGCGCGGCGATGGTCTATGGCGTCACCGGCACGCTCAACATGGCCGATCTGACGCTCAGGATTCCTGCCGTCGGCCCGGAGAATCTGGCGCTGCTGCAAAGCGGCATGGCGATCCTCGGCATCGCTTTCCTGGTGAAGGCGGGCATGTACCCGCTCGGCTTCTGGCTGCCGCGCACCTATGCCGCCGCCACGCCGCCGGTCGCGGCCCTGTTCGCAATCCTCAGCAAGGTCGGCATCTACGCGCTGCTGCGCGTCTACCTGCTGCTGTTCGGCATTCAGGGTGGCAACTTTGGGGAGGAATGGCTGCTGTTCGGCGGCATGGCGACGATCACCTTTGGCATGATCGGCGTGCTGGCCGTGCGCACGCTCACCCGCATCGCCGGCTATTCGCTGATCGTGTCGGCGGGAACGCTGCTCGCCGCGGTCGGCGCCGGGGAAGGCGATGTCCTCGCCGGCGCGCTCTTCTATCTGGTCAGCTCGACGCTGGGCATCAGCGCCTTCTACCTGCTGATCGAATTGATCGACCGGCGTGAGGCGGCGCCGCTCGTCGCCGGTGAGCCGGTGTTCGATGATGAATATGCCGGTCCGCCCGATGCGCGCGAGACCGAGATCGGCGTCGTCATCCCCGCCACGCTGGCGATCATCGGCGGCGGCTTCGCCTTTTGCGCCTTGCTGATCGCCGGCCTCCCGCCGCTGTCGGGGTTCATCGCCAAATTCGCCATGATCGACGGCCTGCTGAACCTGGGGGAGAAGGTCGCACCCGTCACCTGGATCCTGATCGCGCTGATCATCGGATCGGGCCTGGCTACGCTGATCTCCACCAGTCGTGCCGGCATCGACCTCATCTGGGGCCCGTCGGATAGGCCGCAGCCTGCGCTGCGCGTCAGTGAGGCGGTGCCGGTCGGCCTGCTGCTGGCGGTCTGCCTTGGCCTGATGGTCTTTGCCGGGCCGGTGATGCGCTACATGGAACGCGCCGGCCAGTCGCTCGGCGACCGCCAGGGCTATGTCCAGGCCGTGCTCGGCGCCTCGCGTATTGCCGTGCAGGAGGGGCGCCCATGATCCGTCGCCTGCTCCCGCATCCGCTGCTCGCGCTGGCGCTGCTGGGTATCTGGCTGCTGCTGACCCAGTCGATCTCGCCAGGGCAGATTCTGCTCGGCACCGCCGCGGCGCTTCTCGCCACCCATGCCTTTGCCGCGCTCTTTGCCGGCCCGCCGGTCCGCGTCCATCTGCGCCCGGTGTTCAAGCTGGCGGGGCTTGTGGCGGTTGATATTCTGCGTTCGAACATCGCTGTCGCGGCGATCGTGCTGTTCCGCCGGCGCGATCGCGTCGCTGATTTCATCAATGTGCCGATCGTGCTGCAGAACCGTCAGGCCATCGCGTGCCTTGCGCTGATCGTGACCGCCACGCCCGGTACGCTGTGGGTCGATTTCGATCGTCGCCGCGGCATCCTGCTGCTGCACGTGCTCGATCTCGTCGATGAGGAAACGTGGATCCGGCTGATCAAGGATCGGTATGAGGCGTTGCTGATGGAGATCTTTGAACGGTGACGATGCTCGTCCTCGCGCTCGCCATCACTGGCGCACAGGTCATGCTGGGCGCGGCGATGATGTGCGCCGCCTATCGCATGGTCGTGGGGCCGCGCGCGCAGGATCGCGTGCTGGGCCTCGATACGTTTTTCACCAACGCGATGCTTCTGCTGCTCACCTTCGGCATCCAGACGGGACGCACCTTGTACTTCGAATCCGCCATCACGATCGCGCTGCTCGGCTTTGTCGGGACGGTCGCTTTGTCCAAGTTCCTGATGCGCGGCGAGGTGATCGAATGATCCAGGCACCGGATCTTCCCGGCTGGGCGGCGCTGATCGTCGGTCTGCTCGTGCTTGCCGGCGCAGGGGTCACGCTGATCGGGTCGCTCGGCCTGCTGCGGCTCCATTCCTTCTTTGATCGCGTCCATGCGCCAACGCTCGGCAGCAGCCTGGGCGCGATGCTGATCGTCGCCGCCTCGATCGTGTGCTTCTCGGTCCTGCGCACGCGGCCGTCGATCCACGAACTGCTCGTCGCGCTGTTCCTGACCTGCACGGCGCCCGCCGCGTTCATGCTGCTCGCGCGATCGGCACTGTATCGAACGCGCGCGGAAAAGCAGGGGGATGGCGCCGAACTGGCGCGCGATCCAAGTGAAACCGACCGGCGGGATTAATCGCCGGGCGGCGCAGGCCGCGCGCCGTGCGGGCGCGGCCGAATTGCTCCGGATACAGGCCGCAGCCAGGCCGCGGCTATTCCCGATCAGGCCGTCCGTGACCCCAGCACATGGCGCACCTTCCGCGCCAGCGCCTCGCGCGTATAGGGCTTCGACAGCAGCTCGACGCCCGGGTCCAGCCGCCCGTGATGGACGATGGCATTCTCGGTATAGCCAGAGGTGAAAAGCACCGCGAGCTCGGGCAAACGCTCCTTCGCCTTGCGCGCCAGCTCCGGGCTGCGCAGCGGCCCCGGCATCACCACGTCGGTGAACAACAGGTCGATCGGGATCCCGCTTTCGATCACGTTCAGCGCGCTCATCGCGTCACGCGATTTCAGCACGCGATAGCCAAGCTCGGTCAGCAGCGCGACGGCGGTTTCGCGTACCTCATCGTCGTCTTCCACCACCAGCACCGTCTCTGATCCGCCGGTCGCCGGCGCGGCGCTGATGTCGGTCACCATGTCCTCGTCCTCCAGCGATCGCGGCAGGTACAGGCGGATCGTCGTTCCCTCGTCCAGCTCGCTGTAGATCTTCACATGGCCGCCGCTCTGCTTGACGAGGCCATGGACCATCGACAGCCCCAGGCCCGTTCCCTTGCCCTCTGGCTTGGTGCTGAAAAACGGCTCGAACACCTGGTCCAGAATGTCGCGCGGGATGCCGCTTCCGGTGTCGGTCACCGCGATCATCACATACTGGCCGGGCTTCACGTCCTCGTGCTGGCGGCAATATTCATCGTCGAGAAACGCGTTGCTCGCCTCGATCGTCAGGCGCCCGCCGTCGACCATCGCGTCGCGCGCGTTGATCGCCAGGTTCAGGATCGCATTCTCGATCTGGCTGGGGTCGATCAGCGTGTTCCATAGGCCGCCCGACACCATGGTCTCGATCTCGACATCCTCGCCGATGGATCGGCGCAGCAGGTCGTCCATGCTGCGCACCAGCCGGCCTAGGTTGATGACCTTCGGCTCCAGCGGCTGCCGCCGTCCGAACGCGAGCAGCTGGGAGGCGAGCTTGGCGCCGCGCGTCACCCCCGCCATCGCGTTTTCGACGCGCTTCTCGGCGCGCGGGTTGCCGACGACGTCGCGGGTCAGCAGTTGCAGATTGCCGCTGATCACCTGAAGCAGATTGTTGAAATCGTGCGCCACCCCGCCGGTCAGCTTGCCCAGCGCCTCCAGCTTCTGCGCCTGTTGCAGCGCCCGCTCCATCGTGGCGCGTTCCGCCGCCTCGTGGTGCAGCTTGTCCAGCGCCGTGCGAAGTTCGTCGGTGCGCTCCGCCACGCGATGTTCCAGCGTTTCGTTCAGCTGGCGCAGCTGGTCCTCGGCACGCTTCTGGTCCGTGACGTCATAGCCGTCGACGAAGATCCCGCTGACCCGGCCGTCCTCGCCGAAGATAGGCTGATAGATGACGTGGACGTAGCGTTCCTCCGGCGCCGCTCCGGGTTGCCGCTCCACAATGACGGGCACGTTGCGGCCGACATAGGGTTGGCCGGTGGAATAGACCGTGTCGAGACGTTCGAAATAGCCCTGGCCATCAATGTCAGGAAGCGCCTCGCGGACCGGCACGCCGATCAGGTCGCGGTGGCCGACGAGCTGGAGATAGGCGTTGTTCACCAGTTCGAACCGGTGCTCGGGGCCTGCCAGGATGCACATGAAACTGGGGGCTTGCTGGAACAGGGCCCGCACCCGGTCCCGCTCGCGGGTACGCGCCTCCAGCGCATCGGCGCTGGCCAGCCCGGACGCGATCTGCCCGGCGAGCAGATCGAGAAAGCTCAGATATTGATCGCTGACCGATCGGTAGGGGTTCAGACCAACCACCAGCGCGCCGCGCGCGCGGCTGCCGAGCTGGCCGCCCAACGGGACGATCGCGACTTGGGTAGGCGGACGGTCCCAGGCGCCCATCGGCAGATTACCGCGCGGCGCATCATCCACCAGGATCTGAACGCCGGTCGACAGCCGATCGAGATCCCAGCTGTCGGCGGCCGCCAGCGGATGATCGGCATCGATGCCTGCACATGCTGCCAGTTCCGGCGAACCATCATCGCCAAAGAGATAAACCAGGCTGAACGGCAGGTCAGAGGCATTGTGGGACAGGCCGGTCTGCACCGCTTGCACCACCTGCGCGCGTCCCTGCGCCGCAGCGAGGCCCGATGCGAGTTCGCGCAGCGATTCCAGCCGCCGTTCGCTGATGACGCGATCGGTGTCCTCCGACACGGCGCAGAACACGCCCTCGACCGCTCCGGTGTCACCGATCAGCGGGCTGTACGAGAAGGTGTGGTACGTCTCCTCCGGATAGCCGTTCCGCTCCAGAACCAGCAGCAGCGCTCGGTCCCACGTGGCTTCACCCGTGTCATAGACGGTGGCCAACCGATCCTTGATGTCGTCCCAGATTTCCGCCCACAAAATGCGCGTCGGCGTGCCCAGCGACTGGGGATGCTTGTTCCCCAGCGTCGGCCGATAAGCGTCATTGTAGAAAAAGTTGATGTCCGGGCCCCAGCCCAGCCACATCTCGAACCGCGACGTCAGCAACAGACGAAGCGCCACCTTCAACGCGTTTGGCCAGCCTTCCGGACTGCCCAGCGTCGTTGCTGACCAGTCATGGGCGCGCATCAAGCGCGCCATTTCACTGTCGCCTACGAAGATGTCACTGTAGCGCTCAAGGTCGAGACTTACGGTCGTCAAGGTGGAGGGCTCCAGTTGCGGCTCGCGTGCGAGTAGCGGCAACGATCCGCCTAGGCCATAGTCCAATTGCGGTGATAGCCGCCCGCGTTCAGGTGCTTGGCCAGGCCTTCATTCGGCGTTCCAGCACCGCGAGCGGCATCGCGCCGCCTTCGAGCACGAAGTCATGGAAAGCGCGGCGATCGAAACCGGGTCGCTTGCTCGCTTCGTCACGCAGGCGCGTGATCGTCGCGTGACCGATCATGTAGCTGCACGCCTGACCCGGCATCACAATGTACCGGTCCACCTCCGAGGCGGCTCCGTCGCGCGTCATGGAGCTATTCTCCAACAGATAGTCGATCGCGCGCTCGCGATCCCAACCGCGACTGTGAATGCCGGTATCCACGACAAGCCGCGCTGCCCGGAACAGATGGCTTTGCAGATAGCCGATCCGCCCGGTCGGATCGTCATCGTACATGCCCAGTTCGTCAGCGATCTGTTCGGCATACAGGCCCCAGCCCTCCATATAGCCATTGAAGAACCAGCCGCGCCGATACAGCGGCAGTTCGCCGGATCCGATCTGCAGCCCGGACTCGAACAGATGGCCGGGGGCGGCCTCGTGAAAGGCGAGCGTGGGCAAGGTGTAGCGCGGCCAGTCCGTGGTCGACCGCAGGTTGATGAAGAAAATGCCCGGGCGGCTGCCGTCGGTCGAGCCGGGATAGGCGATGCCAAAGGGCGTGCCGTCCTGCCGCTCCGGCGGAAGCCGGCGGATCTCGTAGCCGGTCTTCGGAAATCTCCCGAACACCTCCGGCAGCCGCTTCCTCACCCTGTCGAGCCGCTCGTTGATATGGGCGAGGATCGCCGCCCGGCCTTCATCAGTGTCGGGAAAGGCTTGCGTCGGCGTGGCCGAAAGCGCCTTCGTTCGCTCCTTGATGGTGCCGCTCGCCATTCCCTGACTTTTCAGCAGCGCGTCGATCTCGGTGGACAGCGCGGCGACTTGCGTAAGGCCCAACGCATGGATCGCGTCGGCCTTCATTTCCGTGGTCGTATGCATGCGCAGGCAAGCGTCGTAATAGGCAAGCCCGTTCGGCAACCGGCCCACGCCGACATGCGCCTCGGCCGCATCGCTCGCCTGCGGCAGTACCGCCTGAAGCGCTGCAATCTGACGCGTCAGCGCCGGCTTGATCTGCTCGGCGACAATCACTCGCGCCCGCTCGCCATAACCGGTCAGCCTTTGGGCGGCCGCCTTCGTCTCGATCGTTTTGACCAGGCCGTCGCTCGCAGGATCGACGTCGCGCGCTTTGGTCAGGATGGCGATCATCTGCTCCACCACCGCGCGGGGCGCCACCACTCCCATAGCGGCGTTGCGCTTTACCCGGCCGGTGTCCGCGTCGATGATCCCGCCCATCCGGCCGAGCCGAGCGATATAGGCCTCGGCATCGTCGCGATTGTCGACCGGATGGAAGTCGCGGAGCATCAGGGAGGCGTTTTGATAGGCCGATTCCAGCGGCGTCGGCCCATAAGGGCCAGTGGTGCTGATGCCGTTGTACGGAAAGGCATGGAGCGCAGATTGCGCCTCAAGATCGAAAATCGAGACATCGCGTTCGAGCAGGTGCTCGTCCGACAGGCCAACGGTCGGCGTCGCGCGTAACTCGCGCAACTGCGCGGCAATTGTTTGCTGGGCCTTGGCGACGTAAGACGGGTCGCCATCGGAAAAGCTGCGCCGCAGCGATGATCGTTCCCCCGTATCGAGGCCCATGAACGTCGCAAGTTCAGGAAATAGTCGCAGCTTTTCCTCGAATTGACGCGTCAACAGATCAGGAATGGTGTTGCTGTTAGCGATCGATTGTGCCGACGATGGCAGTGCGGCGATCAATGCGCCCGCTCCTGCGCCAGTCATGATGGTCCGACGCGTATATTCCTGTGCCATTGTCGCTCCCCCCGGTGCGTTGTGTTGATGTGTTTATTGTCAGCAGCAGCAGGGAAGGTCTAGTTGGACCCGGACATATCAGTGGCGATATCTTTGTGGCCAACATCGGATATTGATCTGTGTCGTTGTTTCCATCTGCGTGCGGCAAGGTGGGTCATCAGTCAGGTGCATCAGCGCAACATGGTGACACCTTCCTCAGTCGATCAGCGCGTCGCTGAAGGCAGGCGCTCACAAGCCTCTTTCGCGCGCGCGCGGATGATGACATCGCAGGCGACATGCAGTTCGTCATGTCCGATCTGGCGCCGCGTGAACGCTACAAGATCCTGGTATCCACCATCACGCCGCGTCCGATAGCGTGGGTCACCACGCGCGGCCGCAACGGCGTGGTCAACGCCGCGCCCTACAGCTTCTTCAACGCGATGGGTGACGATCCGCCGCTCATCGTTCTTGGGCTGTTGAAGGACGCGTCGGGCGCCAACAAGGATACCGCGACCAACATCTTCGACACTGGCGAATTCGTTATTAATCTGGTGTGCGAGGCGGACGCGGAGGCGATGAACCTGTCTTGCGTCGATGCGCCCCGGGATGTGAGTGAAATCGACTATGCCGGTATCGCGACCCGCCCGGCCACGCGTGTGTCGCCCCCGCTGATCGCGAGCGCGCCGGTCAGTTTCGAATGTGTCCGGCGCGAAATGTTGGAGATCGGCCCACGTCAGGTAATCGCGGTCGGCGAAGTCGTCGTTGCGCACGTCCAGGACGCCTTTGTCTCCGACCCGGATCGCCTGCACCTCGACACGGCGGCCATGAAGCTGATCGGCCGCGTACACGGTACCGGCACTTATCTGCGGAACAGCGACACCTTTACGATGAAGCGTCCCGCCTTTGATCCCGATCGCGCCGCCGCCACCGGTGGCAAACGTAAGGGCGAATGACCAGGCCAATCAGCCGGGTCGACCTCAACCTCCTCGGCGTGTTCGAGGCGATCTATTCGCGCGGCGGGGTGACGGCTGCGGCTCGCCATCTGCACCTGTCGCAATCGGCGATCAGCCATTCGCTCGCGCGACTTCGGGTCGCATTCGATGACGAGCTTTTCGTGCGGTTCGGCAATCGTATGGTGCCGACCGCCTTGGCGCGCGCGATCATCGATCCGGTGCGCGACGCGCTGGGCATGGTGGAACAAGCACTGATATCCGCCACCCGGTTTGACCCGGCCACCGCGAACCGAACCTTCCGCGTCGGGCTCCGCCAAGCGAATGAGGCGCGCTTCTTCGCCGATCTCGTCGCACGCGCGCTGGCGCAAGCACCCGGCATCACGCTGACCAGCGTCAATTTCCGGCGCGGCGAAATCGGCGCAGCATTGGCGCATGGCGAGCTGGACGTCGCCGTAGACGTGCCCAGCGCGGCGATCGACGGCCTGCTCGCCGTCCCGCTACGCACCGACACGATGGTCGTTGCCGCTCGCCGGGGCCACCCGGCGATCGACGGCACCCTCGATCTGCCGACATATCTGGCGTGCGATCATGTGCACGCCTCACCACGCCCGACCGGCCCGGGGCTGGAGGATCAGGCGCTCGCCGCGCGGGGGTTGTCACGCGTAGTGCGGGTGCGCTGTCAGAATATCTGGTCGGCCTGGCAAACGGTTGCCCGCAGCGACATGATCCTGACCCTGCTCGATGCGCATGCCCGTGCGCTGATCCCGGTTGCCGATAATCAGGTCGTGCCGTTGCCGTTTCCGATCGCCGCACGACCGTTGCAGTTATTGTGGCACGCCAGCGCCGAACAGGACCCTAGCAATCTATGGCTGCGAATGCTCATCCGGCAGACCTTTGCTGACCTATGAATCCTGCTCATGTGAGTGATCATCAAAGGTCATTTATGTGATGGGCGTGCCAGCGGTAAGATAAGGTGACTTCATCACCGCGAGGCGTTTTCGTGTCCAACATCTTCACTATTCCCGAACTCGACGATCTGCGCATGTCGGAGGGCGCCCGGCCGCTGTTCGAAGCGGTAAAGCGCCACATCCGCGAGAACGTTGATCCGATCATGCAGGAATATGTTCGGCTGGGCGAGGGGCGCGAAGATCGCTGGAGCTTCGCACCCGGACAGCTCGAACTGCTGGAAACCGTCAAGGAGAAGGCGAAGGCCGCAGGCCTCTGGAACTTCTTCCTGCCGAACGCGGAAACGGGCGAGGGGCTCTCGAACCTCGACTATGCCTATATCGCTGCCGAACTCGGCAAGTCGCCGCTGGCGTCGGAATCGCTCAACTGCTCGGCGCCCGACACCGGCAATATGGAAGTGCTGGAGCGTGTCGGCACGCCGGAGCAAAAGAGGCAGTGGCTAGAGCCGCTGCTCGCCGGGGAGATCCGTTCGGCCTATGCGATGACCGAACCCGATGTCGCGTCGTCGGATGCCAAGAACATCAGCACCCGGGCGGAACTGGTGGACGGCGAATGGGTCATCAATGGCGAGAAATATTACATCTCGGGCGCCGGTGATCCGCGCTGCAAGGTGATGATCACCATGGTGCGCACCAGCACCGATGGGCCAAGCTCGCAGCAGCAGTCGCAAATCCTCGTGCCGATCGACACGCCGGGCGTCGAGATCCTCGGCCCGATGCACGTCTTCGGCGCGGATCACGCACCGCGCGGTCACATGCACATCCGCTTCAACAACGTGCGCGTGCCGGAGGAGAACGTCCTGCTTGGCGTCGGGCGCGGGTTCGAGATTTCGCAGGTCCGCCTCGGGCCGGGCCGCATCCATCACTGCATGCGCACCATCGGCAAGGCGGAAATCGCGCTCGACCTGATGGTGAAGCGCGGCAATTCGCGCGAGGCGTTCGGCCGCTCGCTCATCATGCTGGGCAAGAACCTGGAGCTGGTATCGCGCGCGCGGATCGAGATCGAGGCGATGCGGCTGATGGTGCTGAAGGCGGCCAAGGCGATGGACGTGCTGGGCAACCGCGAGGCGCGTGTCTGGGTCAGCATGGTAAAGGCGATGGTCCCGGAGAAGACCTGCCAGATCATCGACCAGGCGATCCAGATCCACGGCGCGACCGGCGTGTCGAAGTGGACGCCGTTGGCAGAGCTTTATGCCGACGTTCGCCACCTGCGCTTCGCGGATGGCCCGGACGAGGTGCACCACATGGTCGTCGGTCGCAACGAACTGGCGCTGCACTGATCCCAGCGGCGCGTGCACGCTGCGGCGGCGGTCAGAACCGTCGCCGCACCTGCAGCGTCACTTCACGCGGGGCGACCGGATAGCCGATCGTCCCCACGCTGCCGCTATTGTACCGGCGATCGCGCAAATTGGTCGCTGCGATCATCACGCCCCAATCCTGCCAATCGACCCCCGCCTGCAGATTGGCCGTCTCGGCATTGGTAACGCGGTGCTGCGGCTCGTTACACAGGGCAATGTTATAGGCGGACGCGCCGCTCACATCGCCGCCGACGCGCCATTGCGCCTTGCCCGCGCGACCGGTCAGCGTGGCACGCAGTTGATAGCGGAACGACGGCGTGAAGCGCAGGTCGAGCTGCCGTTCGTCGGCAACGAACGCGGTGCATCCGGGGCTCGACGCCAGCCGCGTGAAGCGATCCGCCAGCGTCGCGATCCAGCCCCCAATCTCCAGCCCGGGCAGCGGGTTTGCGGCCCATTCGACCTCAAGGCCCTGAATTCGCGCATCCCCGACGTTCTGGCGAAAGATCTCCGGCGGGCCGACGGTCACGCGTGACGCGGAAAAGGCGATATCGGTATAATCGTTGATGAAATAGCCGGCGTTGAGGCGCAGGCGCCGTTCGAACCAGTCGGATTTGACGCCCAGTTCGTACGTCCACACCGTTTCGGGTGCGATCGCCGCCTGACGATCGAGCGCGAAGCTGATGTTGCGCGCGCGCCCGTCAAAGCTGCCGCTGCGAAAACCTTTGGCGACCGAGGCGTAGGCCAGTGCAGTGTCGCCATCTTCGGCGCCCAGGCGATAGTCGATTGCCAGCCGCGGTGACACATCGGTCCAGCGCTGCGCGATCCGCCGCCGTGCCGCCCGGCCGTCCGGCAGCACCAGCACGGTATCCGGAGCGGTCAGGAAGCTGACCGTGTAGCGCTTCTGCTCATCGGTGTAGCGCAGCCCGGCGGTCACATGCGCTCGCGGATCGATCGCAACCGTCATCGAGCCGAATGCCGAATAGCTGTCGGTATCCAGCCGCGGCTCATAGGGCGACCAGTTGCCGGTGGTTCCCACCCCGCGCGACGGGGCGTTGAAGAAATCACCGTTGCGAAAGCGTGCGTTCGGCCCGGCGGGCGTAGCGAGACTGACGGCGGTCAGCTGATCATTATGTTCACGGAAATAATAGGCACCTGCCACCCATTCCGCACGGCCGCCCCAGGCAGAGCCGGTCAGCTGCACTTCCTGGCTGATGCTGTGCTGCCGCTGGTCCTGCAACAGGATCACGTTGCTGCCGACGCCCGGTGGGTTGGCGGTCTGGTCGAATCCGATGCGGGAACGCAGCGCGCGATAGCCGGTGATCGAGGACAGTTTGAGCTCGCCGTTCAGCAGATAGTCTGCGCGCAGCGATAGGCCGCCAGTGTCGGTGCTGTTCAGCGGATCGGTGTCGGCCGACAGAAAATGGTCAATGTCGCCATCCGGCGCAACGAAGCGGTTGGTGAAGCGGCCTGGCGCGGCGGGGTCGGGCTGGAAACGCTGCGGAAATCGCGGGCCCGATCGATCACGCGTCAGATCGCCCGTCGCCATGATCGAAAGCGCCGCATCGGGCTCCCACAGGAACGACACACGGCCACCCAGCAGATCCTGTCCGTTCACCCGCTGATCGTTGGTGAGGTTGCGCCCCCAGCCGCGCTGGTTGCGCGACAGCGCGGAGACGCGGACCGCAGCGTCGCTCGACACCGGAAGGTTCACTGCCGCCCGCGCATCCAGCCGGAGATAGCTGCCGACCGTCACGTCCGCCGCGCCGCTCACCGCGTCCAGCGATGGCCGCTTCATCACCAATTTGATCGCGCCACCGCTCGTATTGCGGCCGTAGAGCGTGCCCTGAGGGCCACGTAGCACCTCGATCCGTTCAATATCGATCAGGTCGAGCAGCGCGCCGGTCGACCGCGGCAGGATCACGTCGTCGACGTAGATACCCACCGGCGGATCGTTGGTGAAGATCGAATCGCCTTCACCGACTCCGCGCAGGAAGACCAGCGCGCCCGAACTCGTGCCGAAATTGCGCGCCAGATACAGGTTGGGCACGGCCGGCCCGATGCGGTCGAGGTTCGCGGCACCCTCCGCCTCCAGCTGCTCGCCGCTCAGCGCGGTAATCGCGATCGGCACGCGCTGCGCCGATTGTTCACGATGCTGCGCGGTCACCACGATATCGCCCAGCGCCCCGGCAGCGGCGCCAGTGCTGGCCTCGGTGATCGGCTGCGGCGGTGTTGCTGGCGTCGGGGCAACCTGCGCGGCAGCGGGGGAGGCGGCCAGTCCCGCCGAAATCATCACCAGTTCGCGCACATCTTCCCCCGACAGCCCGGCGCACCGCGCCAAGCCGGCGCCCGCTATGGAGCGGACGCCGGTTGGTCAAGCGATTGCCGTTGTCGGCCGAGCGACGAAGCTACGGCAGCGGCTCAGCCGTGCGCCTCGCCACCCTCCTTTTTCGCCAGCCGCATCGTAACCAGCAGGTAGATGCCGATCCCCAGCCCGTTCCACAGCAGGAAGTACAATTGCGTCTGCGCTGGCAGGCTCAGGAACAGATAGGCGCAGCCGGCGATCGCGATGCCGCCCACCAGCCACGGCAGCGGCGTCGAGAAGGCACGCGGCAGATCGGGGGCGCGGCGCCGCATCAGGATCATGCACAATGCCACGGCAGCAAAGGCGGCGAGCGTTCCTGCATTCGCCAGCGCAGCGATTTCATCGAGCGGGAAGACGCCGGCGATCAGCGCGACGATGGCGGCGGTGAAGATCGTGATGCGCACCGGGCTGCCACGGCTCGACAGGCGGGCCAGCGATCCCGGCAGTAGCCCGTCACGCGCCATCGCGAAGAAGATCCGCGATTGGCCATAGAGGAACGCCAGGATGACCGTTGGCAGGGCGATGACCGCTGAACCGGCGAGGAAGGTCGCCGCGCCCGGCTGATTGAGTTCGCGAAGGATCAGCGCCAGCGGCTCTGGGCTGCTCGCGAAGGTGGTGAAGGGCAGCGCGCCCACTGCCGCAGTAGCAACGGCGACATAGATCACCACGCAGGCGACCATCGATCCGATGATCGCGATCGGCAGGTCGCGCTGCGGCTTGCGGGTTTCCTCGGCCGCTGTCGCGATCGCATCAAAGCCGTAGAAGGCGAAGAAGATGATCGCCGCCGCGGCCATCACGCCGCGTTCGACGCCGTCGGGCCCAGTCGACTTGGCGAAGCCTGAAGGCGCGAACGGATGAAGGTTGTCGGCGTTGAAATAGGGCAACGCCACCGCGACGAAGACGATCAGCGCGACGATCTTTACCAGCACCAGCAGCGCGTTCAGCGTGGCGCTTTCGCGCGTTCCCAGCAGCAGCAGGATGGCGACGACCGCGATGATGAAGATTGCCGGCAAATTGACCAGCCCGCCCAGCTCCGGCCCCTGCATCAACGACATGGGTATCCCCAATGTCCCCTGCAGCAACGGCGCGGCATAGCCCGACCAGCCCACCGCCACGGCGCTGACGACCAGGCTGTACTCGAGGATCAGGCTCCACCCGATCACCCAGGCCGCCAACTCGCCGATCACCGCATAGGTATAGGTATAGGCGCTGCCCGACCCGGGATACATCGTCGCCATTTCGGCATAGGCGAGCGCTGCGCAGGCACAGATCAGTCCGGCGATGACGAAGGACAGGATCACGGCCGGCCCGGCCTTGCCTGCGCCTACGCCGATCAGGGTCAGGATACCGGTGCCGACGATCGCGCCGACACCCATCGCCAGCAGGTGCGGCCACGACAGGGTGGCCTTCAGCTGGTGTTCCCCTCCGGCCTCCCGTGGCGCGATGATCTTGCGTTTATTCCAGCGTGCCACGCCCATTCCCCTTCTTCATGCCTTCGCAGCAGATCCTTGTTGCGCAGCAGGCTTGCCAGGATAGTTTGGCATTTCCTGCTCCCTCCCGAAGGTCTGCCATGCTTGATGTGATCGATCGGAATATTCTTCGGGTTCTCCAACGCAACGGCCGCATCACCAATCAGGAGCTTGCGGCCCAGGCCGGAATTTCCCCATCAGCGTGTTTCGATCGTCTGCGCAAGCTTCGTGAGCAGGGATATGTCAGCGATATCGTCGCGCTGCTCGATCCGCAGAAGCTCGATCGGGCGCTGCTGGTCTTCATCGAAGTGATGCTCGACCGCACCACCAGCAACGTGCTGGAGGATTTCGCGCTCGCGGTGCAGGACATGCCGGAAATCCTGGAATGCCACATGGTCGCGGGCGGCTTCGATTATCTGCTGAAGGCGCGGGTCGAGGATATGGGCGCCTACCGCACCTTCCTCGGCAATTCGCTCTTCCACATGACCGGCATTCGCGAAACGCGCACCTTTGCCGTGCTGGAAGAGGTGAAATACACCACCGCGCTGCCGATCTGAAGTGACTGGGCGGGCGCCCCGCGGCGGGGCGCCCGTCTGTCTCACGATGCGGTGGGCTGCGCCGATGCCGGTGCGAAGGCGGGCTCCTGAGGGATGACCGGCGGCGATACCGGCGTTGGCACCACCTGCTTCTCGCGCTCGACCATGGCCGCGACGTCGGCCAGCAGGCGCGGCGCATCATATACGATGCCGTCCTTGATCGTGTAGCGGACGCCGCCGACCCGCTCCTGCTTGTTCGTCTCGGGGTTCAGCCGGACATGGCCGGTACCATAAAGCGTCTTCAGGTTGGCGAGCGGGTTCTCCGGCACGATGACGAGATCGGCCAGCATGCCACGCCGGACTGCGCCGAATTCCGGCTCCTGCCCCTTCGGCTCCATCAGCGTGCGGGCACCGTTGACCGTCGCCGCGCGGAAGATCTCCAGCGGGGTCAGGCCTGCCTCCTGGTACAGTTCCAACTCCTCGACGTAAGCGAAACCGTACACCTTGTAGATGAAGCCTGAATCGGTCCCCACCGTCACTCGGCCGCCGATCTGGTTGTAGTCATGGATCAGCTGGAAGAAGTTCTTGTAAAATCCCTTCCAGTTATTCTCGATCTGGCTGGTCCAGTCGAAGAAATAGGATCCGTGATTGTCGCGGGTGGACTGAAAATAATTCCACAGCTGCGGCGTGGTGTACTTACCCTGCCAGTCGGCGTTGCGGGCTCGCATCAGATCCCGCGAGGCGGCGTAGATGTTGAACGTCGGGTCGAACGTGACGCCGTTCGCCTTCTGCTCCTTCAGATAGTCCCACCATTGCTCCGATCCGACGTCATAGATCTCGTCCTTGATGTCGGCGACCTGAGCGAAGCGATGCAGTTCGTTGTAGAAATTGTAGTCGGGCGTGAACTTCTGGATCGTGTGGTTCTTCAGCAGCGATTCCATGTGCCCGTAGAAGTGCGTGATCGTGTCCAGCCCCGCTCGTCCGGCAACCACGCCGTTGAAGTCGGACACGCCGGTCTGGCTGAGGTGGGCGACGGTGCCCATCTTGTTCTTGTGCGCCTCGTCGATCGCCGCGCTCATCACCGCGGGGGTTTCATCCTCGCGCCCGAAGAACTTGATGCCGTCGATGTCGTTCTTGGCCGCCCAGCGAACCCATTCGCGCGCCTTTTCGGGGCTGGAAATACGCCCGCCGGGCCAGCCGGCGCCCAGCGTCTGATAGTTGAAGATGCGCGGCGCGGCGATCTCGTTGCGGGCTGAGCGCGCCTTTTCATTGCTGGTGAAGGATGGGGAGGCGAGCGAGACGCCGCGCACCGTGGTCACGCCATGTGCCAGCCACAGCTTGTAGGCGTAGGAGGCGTCGGGCGCCTTGTCCTTGGCGGGCAGGTGGGTGTGCATGTCGACGAAGCCGGGCAGGACATACATGCCGGTCGCGTCGATCTCCTGATCAAAATCCTGCGGCGCGCGGTTCTGCGCCAGCGCCATGCCCGGCCAACCCGCCTGGCGGATGTCGGCGATGCGATTGCCCTCGACAATGATGTCGACGGGGCCGCGCGGTACCGATCCCGTGCCGTCGATCAGGGTCGCGCCGCGGATGACGAGGCGGCGGAACGGGCCGGCGCCTTCGCCGGCGGCGCGGGCGGGTGCCGCGCCGGGCTGGTTGCCGGCGGGCGCGGCCGGCGTCGCGCTACGCGGCGCCTTTTCCTCATGTGCCTGCGCAGGCGAGGCCAGCGCCATGCCGGCGGCCGAGGACAGCATCAGCAGGCGAATGTTCAACAGGCGAAACAGGGCCATGGTCGATCCTTGAAAGATGGGCAGGGGCATGACGCGGCGGATCAGAACCGCCGCATCAGATTGAGCCCGTAGGTGCGCGGCGCGATGCTGACGGCGTTGGTGATGCCGCCGCTGTTGGCGCTTGCGCTCATCTGGTTGATGGCAGTGTCGTTCAGCAGGTTGTTGGCGAACAGATATACCCCCCAGTCACTGTCCACGCCCTCGATGCCGAAGCGCAGGTTGACCAGTTCATAAGCGGGGATCTTGCGACGGTATATGTCCGCCGGGCTGAGCATGCTGTAGAACGATCCGACGTGACTGGCGTCGATCCGCGCAGTCGCGGTCAGCGTGTCCGACACCGGGCGCTTGTAATCGAGCGAGGCGGAGGCGGAGATTCGTGGCACGTTGGGAATGCGATCGCCGCGGCGGCCGGTGGCCACCACGAAATCGCTGACCTGATCCTCCGACAGTTTGGCATCGGTGTAGCCGACCGCGCCGTTGAACGAGAGGCCGGGCAGCAAATTGGCCGACAGCTCGGCCTCGGCACCCCACACCCGCGCCGCGCCAGCGTTGGATATAAGGCCGAATACCGAGCCGGTCCCCGCGGTCCGCGCCGATACCTGCAGATTGTCCCAGTCGATGCGATAGCCGGCGAGGTTCAGGTACACGCCGCGCGCCAGCGTCGTCTTCGCGCCGATCTCGTAGTTCCACAGGCTGTCGGAGGTGTAGGCCGCGCGCTCGGCGGGAAGGCCGATCACTTGGTTCACGCCGCCCGGGCGGAAGCCCTGCGCCGCCTGCGCGTAGAACAACAGGCGCGTGGTCGGCTGCCACGACACGTTGAACTTGTAGATCAGTCCGTCTTCTTCGTAATTCGCCTCGGTATAGGGCGTCACGCGCGAGCTGTAGTGGATCTGCCCGACGTCGATCCGCCCGCCAACCTTGCGCTCGAAATTGAAATATCGCGCGCCGGCGGTCAGCGTCAGCTGGTCTGCGAGCTTGTAGCTGAGTTCGACATAGGCCGCCTTCTGCCGTAGCTCGTCGTTGATCGTGCGATCATAGGCGATCGCACCCGGTGTCGACGGGCTGTACACCGCGCCGGTTTCCGGGCTGGCGATCAGCAGCAGCGATCGCACTTCGGTGTCGCGGTTCTCCAGGAAACCGCCGATCGTCCACTGGAACGGGCTGTCGCTGGTGGAACTCAGGCGAAGCTCGTGCACCCAATTGTTCAGCTTCTGCGGCTGGTACAGCGCCGATGTCTGCAGCGGTACCGTGGCGTTGAAATAGCCGGTCAGCTGGTCGGCGCTGCATTGCGTGGTGTTCGCCGCCGAGGTGATGCCCAGTTGGTACCGGCGGCAACCCTCGCGCGTGCCGGCGGAATTCAGCACGTTGACGAACCGCCCTTCGGCATTCTGCACCGTGCCAACGCGTCCGTTGAACGTGTCGCTGACGTCATAGGTACGAGTGAAGTCGCGATCGAAATAGCTGGTCGTGCCGATCACGCTGAACGCGTCGAAATCGTAGCGGATGGTGCCGCTGAAGATGCGGTTGCTGTCCTCGTTGATATTGTCCGCGTGCATGTTGCTCGCGAAATCGAGGCCGTTCGCGCGCGAGAAATCAGGCCGCCACAGCGGGATCGGCGCATCGACATGCTCATAGGTTGCAGACAGGTCGATCGTCAGGTCTTCGGTCGGGGTGATGCGCAGCATTGCCCGCCCGCCATAGCTTTCGCCATCGTTGATGTTCTTGACGTTGCGTAGGTAGCGCGGGTCAGGGCTGGTATCGACAACGTTGCCGGCATTGGGATCGTCGGTCAGGATGATGTTGTCGACGTATCCGGCGAATTTGTTGTAATTGCCCACGATCCGCAGCGCGATCTTGTCCTCGATGATCGGCAGGTTGATCATCCCGTCAAGCGAGAAGCCGGGGCCGCCGCCTTCCACCGCGGTCATGTTGCCGCTGAACGCCGCCTCGAGCCGGTCCGCCTTGGGCTTTTCAAAGATGATGCGCAGCGTGCCGCCCATCGATCCCGATCCAAACAACGTGCCCTGCGGCCCGCGCAGAACCTCCGCTCGCTCAACGTCGAACAGGCGGAAATCGGGGGTGCTGCCGCCCGAATCCGATGTCGTGCCGACCGATCCCGAAACAGGGGTTTCGTCATAATAGACGCCGACCGTCGGCTCGCCGGCGGAGGTAATGCCGCGGATCAGCACGCGGCGGCTGCCCGGGCCGCTGTCGACGATACGCAGCGACGGTGCGGTGCGGGTCAGTTCGGTGAAGCTGGTGGTGCCCGACGCGGCCAGCGTCGCGCCCGAGGTCGCCGAAATCGCGATCGGGGTGTCCTGGATGCGGGTGTTGCGGCGAAGCGCGGTGACGACAATCTCGCCGTCCGCACCTGCGACAGGCGCAGGATCAATCGCACTCGTGGAACTGGCCTCGGTTTGCTCCGGGGGTGAGGCCTGGGCAGAGGCCAGCGAAGGCGTGATCGCCATGACACTACCGAGCAGAAGAGCGCGCAAACCGGCCTGGCGCCGGGCGGCACCATCACGTCCCATCATCGATTGTTCCCCCATCTGGTTGCGCCGATGCACCCGTTGGTGCTTGCTTCCGTAACCTTCCTGCCAAGATTAGCGTCGGCGCGACCGAAAGTGTTCCGTTTCTCCTGCCCGATGACAGAATTGTTGCATCTTTAACGCGCGATAAAACGAAGATCCTTCGGCGAACGCGGTGGATCCTTCCTGTTGCTTCGGCAAAAGTTGAGCTGCGAGTGCCGTCCGTCCGGCGCTGTGGGCCTTGCGCCGAACGGCTAGGGGATCGGCACTTCGCTGCCGAACTTTACGCGGTCCAGCGCTATGAGGCTGCGAAAGGTGGCAACCGAGGGATTGTGCGCGAAGAGCCGCCGTGTCGTTGCTTCATAGGCAACCATGTCGCGTGAGACGATCACGAGGACGAAGCTGATCCCGCCGGTCACATAATAGCATTGCTGCACATCGGCATCGGCACGGAACAGCGCCTTTGCCGCATCGACCGTGGCTGCCCGCTCATCGGTCAGGTGGACTTCGACGATCGATGTGATCGCCAGCCCCACTGCCGCCGTATCGACCACCGCCACGTTGGCGGCGATGATGCCGGCTGCCTCCATCGCTGCCACGCGCCGCTGAACCGCCGCGGCCGATAGGTTGACCGCTTCCGCAATCGCCCGCTGCGGCGTCTTGTTGTCACGCTGGATCACGCGAAGGATGGCGCGATCGAATTGGTCGGGCATCGGCCGGCGCGACGAAGGGGGGCGGCCGGCGGGTCGGCGGGAGGAAGGGCGAGCCATGGGTGAGTGATTGTTGCATTTTCCTGCCGTAGCAAGCGCGCTTCACTCGCCAGTGGCGCGCTATCGTTGCGCGGTTAGCAAGGGGCCACTCGTGTCAGCATCCGTCATCGCTCGGCCGCCCGGCAACGCCACTGCGCGCGGCGTTGCGTGCGGCGCCGCCGCGGGCGCCTTATGGGGCCTGGTCTTTCTGGCGCCGGCGCTGGTGGGCGAATTCACCCCGCTTCAACTCACGGTGGGGCGCTACCTTGCCTATGGCGCGATCGCTGCGGCGTTGATCGTGCCGCAATGGCGCCGGCTTCGGGCCACGCTCGGCCGCCGGGACTGGTTTGCGCTCGCCTGGCTCGCGCTCGCAGGAAACACGCTTTACTATATCCTGCTGTCGTCCGCCGTGCAGCGTGCCGGCATCCCGCTGACCTCGCTGGTCATCGGGTTCCTGCCCGTCGCGGTGACGATCGTGGGTAGCCGGGATCATGACGCGGTTCCCTTGCGCCGGCTTTTGGCCTCGCTGCTGCTGGGCGCGGGCGCAGCCGTGGCGATCGGCTCGCAGGAGCTCGATCCTTCGACGGCGTTCCTCGGTACGCACGGCCTGATCGGGGTGGCCTGCGCGGTTGGCGCCCTGTTGTGCTGGACGATCTACGCCGTCGGCAATGCGCGCGCTCTTGCCAGGCGGCCCGGCATTTCAGTGCATGACTGGAACCTGCTGATCGGCCTCGCCACCGGGGCGCAGGCGCTCTTTCTCCTGCCCCTCGCGCTCACCGGCACCGCAATCGCGCACACGATTGACGCATGGTGGCAATTTGCTGCCGTCTCGATCGGCGTCGCGGTGGCGGCCTCCATCGTGGGCAATGCGCTGTGGAACAAGATGAGCCGGCTCCTGCCGCTCACGATGGTCGGGCAGATGATCCTTTTCGAAACCCTGTTTGCGCTGCTGTACGGTTTCCTGTGGGAACAGCGCTGGCCGACGGGGCTGGAGATCGCCGCCGCGCTGCTGGTAACCGCCAGCGTCCTATCCTGTATCCGCGCGCACCGACCGCGATGACCGGCCCCGTTGATCGGCTCTGCCCCCTCACGCATTGCTGACGCAAGTGAGGCGGGTCGTGCCGCACCGTCAGAAGTCGACGTTTGCGGAAATCAACAGGCGCCGGCCTTCCTGGTTGATCGAATAGGCGGGGGCAAACACGGTGACCGGCGCCGCCGCGGTACCACTGCGATAGGGCTCGTACACCGCGTAATCGGTGTCCAGGATGTTCCACATGGTCGCCGACAGGCGCAGGGCAGGGGTCACCTGATATGATCCGCCGATGTGGAACAGTTCATAGCCGCGAAAGTCGCCCAGTTCCCGCTGCTGATCGGTATTGCCGCGATACCGGCTCGACCGGATTTCCGCGCGAGTCCACACCGTCGCTTTTTCGGTCAGGCGCCAGCGCAGATTGGCGTTCACCATATGCTTGGGAATGCCGATCAGCGGCAGCCCGGCTTCCGCGCCGCTCAGCTGCTCGGTTTCGGTATAGGTGTAATTGGCGGTCAGCGAGAGCGCGGGGGTGAACGCGACGCGCCCGGCGGCCTCGATTCCGCGCGTGCGCGCCTTGTCGATGTTGATCGACTGGCTGAACAGGTCGACCGCCGGGAAATTGCCGACGTCCAGGCACCCGGGGCGGTTCGGATTGCCCGCGAAACGGCAATTGGGAATACCGGGCCCGGCCGCGATCTTGTCGTCGAAGTCATTGTTGAACAGGGTAATGTTGCCGCTGAACAGCCCGCCATTGTCGAAATAAACGCCGGCTTCATAGGTCGTCGTGGTCTCCGGCGTCAGGCTGGGGGTGCCGAGCAACGGGATGCGGCCCTGTCCACCGAACCCGATAATCCCTTCGGCGATCTGCTCGACACGCGGCGTCTTGAAGCCGCGGCTGACCCCGCCCTTCAGCGTGAATGCGTCGGACACGTTCCACACCGCATAGGCGCGCGGCGACCATTTATCGCCAAAGGTGGAATGGTTGTCATAACGCACCCCGCCGGTGACGTTCAGCCCATCGACCACGGTCAACGTCGCTTCGGCGAAGCCGGCCCATTGGGTGAAGGTGAACGGCTCGGGTGCCACGCCCTCGATCATCCGAGCGTGCCAATATTGGCCGCCCACGGTGAACGCCAGTGGGCCCTCCTTCCCGGCCAGCCGTGAATCGATGATGTCGTTGCGCGCCTGAAGGTCACGCGGGCTGCCCGGCACCTGGCCGGGCGTGCCGTTGGGGATAAGGCGGCCGATCGTCTCCGTCTCGTTGCGGGTCAGCGTCGTGTCCAGTGTTCCGATCGGGCTGCGCCAGCTATGGGCCAGCACATAGTTCGATCGGTTGAACCGCTGCTCGGGCGCGTAACCGCCGGAGCCCAGCGTGCCGAGCCGCCCTTCGCTATTGTCATAGCGCTGTTCGTTGCGGTCGAACTCCAGCCACAGGTCATGGTCGGCATGCGGGGTCAGCGACAGGCGACCGCCATAGGTGTAGATATCCGACCGCACCGGGTTGCGTCCCAGCGTCAGCGCCGGATCGCCGGGGATCGGGATGTCCGCGCCCTCGCGATGGAACACGCTGCCACGCAGCGTCAGGCCCAGCAGGTTGCGGATCACCGGCCCCTGGGCAAAGGCATTGACCGACTGGATGTTGCCGAACCGCTCGTCGAACTGGACCGTGCTTTCCGCGGTCGCGGTGCCGACCCAGCGATTGCCGACCTTGCGCGTGATGATGTTCACCACGCCGCCCATGGCGTCCGATCCGTACAGGGTCGACATCGGGCCGCGGACCACCTCGATCCGGTCGATCGCGGAATAGGGCGGCAGGAAGCTGGTGGCCGTCTCGCCGAAACCATTGGGGGTGACGCCGCCCGGGGGGTTCTGCCGACGGCCGTCGATCAGGACCAGCGTATAGTCGCTCGGCATGCCGCGGATCGAAATGTTGAGGCCGCCGGTCTTCCCGGCCTCGCCACCCACATCGATCCCCTGCACATCACCCAGCGCTTCCGCCAGGCTGCCGAACCTTTTCTCCTCCAGGTTGGCGCGGCTCAGCACGCTGATGCTGGCCGGCGCCTCGACGATACGCTGTTCATAGCCGGCGGCGGTCACGACGATGTCGCCACCCGGTGCGTCAGCAGCAGGGGCATCCTGAGCACCGGCGCGAGCGTCGGCTTGTTCCATCCTCTCCGATGTATCGCTCGTCCCAGACTGCGCCGGAATCTGTGGCTGGTTCTGCGCGTGAACAGGCGAGAAAGCGGCGAGGGAAAGCGTGCACAGCGCAGCCGAGCACAGCATGGACGTCCGGAACATGAAACCCCTTATGAGACTGCTTCGCAGTTGCATGGTGCGCCGCGGCTAGCGTGGCCGACGGTCAATTGCAAACCATTCGCAGAAATATTTTTGGCGCGTACGCCGTGGCCTGATCGTTCCATGGCGCTCGCGAACACGGCTTCCTCATCGCCGTTGTAGAACGGCGCCCTTGCTATAAGGTCAGCCTCTACCTGCGACAGACAGGAGAGGATGAATGCTGCTGAGCGAGGTACCGGTGCATGCGGCGCACCGGGCGGCGGACCGGATTGCTGTTCGCCTCGACGAACGCGCGATCACCTATGCCGAACTGCGCGACGATTGCTGGCGGCTCGGCAACGCGCTGCTCGGCATCGCCCAGCCGGGTGACCGGATCGCGATCCTGGCGGAAAACTGCCTGGAATATGCGCTCTGCTATTACGGCGTGCCCGGAGCGGGCATGACGCTCACCTTCCTCAACTATCGCCTGGCACCGGCGGAGCTTGCCTGGATCGTCAACGATGCCGCACCCAGCGTGCTGATCGTTCAGGACAGATATCTCGGCGCGATCCAGGCGATCCGCGACCAGATCCCCTCGGTGGCGCATCTGCTGGTGCTTGGCCCGCCGCAGGAGGGTGCGGCCGGCTTCGACGCCTTTCTCGCCAATGGCGCTGCCGAGCCGCCGCCCGCGCCCGACGAGGATTCGATCGCCTGGCTGCTTTATACCTCGGGTACCACCGGGCTGCCGAAGGGCGCGATGCTGACCCACCGCAATGTGATGGCCGCGGTATTCAACAGCCTGGCGAGCTGGGACAAGGAGCCCGATTCCCACTATCTGCTCACTTTCCCGATGTACCATGTCGCAGGCTACGGGATGGTGGTGAACCATCTGCGCGCGGCGGAACTGACCATCCTGCCTAGTTTCGTGCCGGAGACGCTGTTCGCGATCATCGAACGCCACCGGATCACCTCCACTGCCGCCGCGCCCACGATGATCGCGCTGCTGCTCGATCACCCCTCGATGCCGGACTATGATCTCTCCTCGCTGCGCAACGTCGGCTATGGCGCGTCGGCGATGCCGGCCGCGGTGCTGCTGCGCGCGCGGGAGAAATGGCCGCAGGTGCGCTTCGGCACAGGCTTCGGCATGACCGAACTGGCCGGCAACGTCATGGTCCTGACCGCCGATGAGCATGATCGCGCGATCGATGAAGGGCTGCCGATCCTGAACTCGGTCGGTCGCCAGATGCTTCTCGCCCGCGTGCGCGTGGTGGACGAGGGCATGAACGACGTTCCGCCCGGTTCGGACGGTGAGATCGTGGTGAAGGGCGATCAGGTGCTCACCGGCTATTGGCGCAACCCCGAGGCCACTGCGAAGGCGTTCACCGACGGCTGGTTCCATACCGGCGATGTGGGCCGCTGGGATGCCGACGGCTATCTCACCATCGTCGATCGCAAGAAGGACATGATCGTCACCGGCGGCGAGAACGTCTATCCGCGCGAGGTGGAAGAAGTGCTCTACCGCCACCCCGCGGTGCTAGAGGCGGCGGTCGTCGGCATGGCCGATCCGGTGTGGGGCGAAAGCGTAATCGCCATCATTGCCATCCGCGACGGCGCGGCGACCAACGCGGATGCGCTGATCCAGCACTGCCGCGACCACATCGCCAGCTACAAGAAGCCCAAGGCGGTCGCCTTCATCGCCGAACTTCCCAAGAACGCCTCAGGCAAGGTCCTGAAACGAACCCTGCGCGACATGCTGGCAGACGGCGGCCTGATCGTGGAACGCTAGGCGTCAGCCTGAGCCCAACGCGCGGCCCCGGCGCGCTTCTCAGCCTCGGTCGGATGGATCGGAAAAGATGGCGGAGCGGGAGGGAGCCGAACACCCACGGTTTTCTGCGGGGTAGAGCGCCTAAGTCGGGTGACGGCTTCGATCTATCACCCGACTTAGCGTTTGCGAGACAGGGTGAGATTGCGCCTTCGCGTCGAGGCTAGCGCCAACGAAGTGGGACCGTATAGTGCGGCGTATGGCGACCATCATCAAAAAGCATAATATTGAGGTACGGCTGAAGAAGCTGCTGCGCAGAGGGTATTTTCCTGCCGAGCTACCGCCGCCCTTCACCACTGACACCTTTGCGGACAATGCCGTGGCATTTGCCGCGAAGTGGGAGGGGGCCAAGATTAGAGGTTTTTGGACGGCACCGGAGGTTTACAGCATACCGCGCTACGGCGACATTCGCCGTAAGCTGTCGCTGGTCAATCCAGTTAATCAGCTACACGTTGCGCATCTTATCAGTGAGAATTGGTCTGATCTCAAGACCAAGCTTGCTCGGTCGAAGGTCACTGAGTTCAAGCCGGAGTTCTCAAGTCACAATGCTGGTCGTGCAATAACAGGCGTGGATTTTGACGGAGTTGCTAGGCAACGTGCGCGCTTGCTCGCTACATACGGACGGTATGTAAAGACCGACATCGCGAGGTTCTACCCTTCCATATACACTCATTCCATCGCTTGGGCGATCGCCGGAAAGGCTCATGCGAAAGCAAACCACAGCACAAAGGCGTTCAAGGACTCTTACGCTAACCACTTGGACAAGGCTGTTGGCGCTGGGCAGGAAGGGCAAACGATTGGCATTCCGATAGGCCCGGATACCTCGCGCATCATCTCAGAGTTGATCGTGGTTGAGGTTGAAGAGATCGCAAAGGCTAACATCCCTAACTTTGAGGTGAGATCGCTTCGCTATGTCGATGATATACTCATTGGGTTGGAAGAAAACGAAACCGCGTCAGCAGTTCTATCAGGCCTCTCACTGGCCCTGTACGATTACCAGCTTGAGCTTAATGCGGAGAAGACAAGTACGCTGGGGCTAGGATGCAGTCACTCCCCTGAGTGGATACATTACGTGAGAACATTTGAGTTGAGTACTAGAGCTGGCCGACAGCGTGACGATCTTGACTCATTTTTCGAACAGGCGGTATTTCTGGCGGATCAGAACAAGCGTGATAATGCGCTGTTGTTCGCCGTCAAACGAGCAGCGAGCTTCGTTGTCGATGCTACTAATACTGACCATCTTGTTAGGTGGATGCTTTATTGTGCTCGCCGTTCAGCTACGTGCCTAAGCTTCGTCGCGGAGCATTTGGCTGCGATAAACTCGTCCAGCACATTGCCCGTCGAGGAGATACACACATATATTCTTCAACAGATACCGATCAAAGCGGCGGCTGGTCATACTGACGAGCTTGCATGGCTGCTGTTTTGGGCGCGGGAGATCAAGCTCATTGTCCCTGCAAGCGTCATGGCGAATGTAATGAAGCTGCGAAGCTCAACGGTCGGCCTTCTCACGCTAGACCTTTGGCACAGCAGCTTGATTGACGGCCCCTTAGACTTCTCGTTCTGGCAAGGCTTCGCCACAGAGAGCGGGTTGAAATCTGAGATGTGGCTTATTGCCTATGAGGCGACCCGTAAGGGCTGGTGGCCGAAAGCACAGAATGACGATTTCATAACAAAACACCCGTTCTTTGCTGACCTTTGGACTGCTAAGGTAGAGTTCTACGACTCAGCCAAGAAGGCTAGGGAGCGGGTGAAGCCTTCGGCGCTGGCAAAGGGCTTTGCTGAGGGCAGCGGCTTCGGTTCGCTGGAGTATCCGATGTAAGAGAAAAGGGCGGCGGAGGAGCCTAGCTCACCCCGCCGCCCACCGCGCGAACGTCCACCCCTAGCCGCCCGCGCGGAGCCGGTCAGATCAGGCCGCGACGCGCAGCAGCCGGATCGCGAACGGATCGAGCAAGCCGCCGCCCACGCGCTTCGTGACGTAGAAGTTCACATACGGCTTGTTCGTGTACGGGTCGCGCAGGACGCGAGTGCCGAGCCGGTCATTGATGAGGTAGCCAGCCTTGAAGTCACCGAAGGCGATGGCGAGGTTGCCAGCGGTCGGCGCGGGCATCGCCTCGTCAATCTCCACCGGACGGCCAAGCAGCAAGGCGGGCTGATCCGCCGTGAGCGCCTCCCGCCAGATCGGGCGACCATCGGCGTCCTTGATCTTCGCGATAAAGGCGGCGGTCAGGCTCGACATGAGCCACGTCGCGTTCTGGCGATAGGGAGCGCCCAGCCCGTACAGGAAGTCGGTCAGTGCATCGATCGTGATGGCGGATGCGACAACCTCGACCGGCCCGCCGGGATGGAGGTTCGCGTTCACCTCCCCGGTCCCGTGAGTGAGCAGACCGGCGGGCTTGTTCACCCCGTTGCCCGCAATGAAGGCGATGCCTTCCTGCCGGTTGAACTCGCGCTCGATGCTCTGCGCCAGCCACGTCTCCACGTTGATCGCGGAGTCATCGAGCAGGCGCTGCGTCGCTGCCGGCATGGCGTAGATTTCGCCTGCCGCGAACGTGATCGCCGCAAGCGTCGAACTGGTCGTCAGCGGACGCGCCGCCGTCTCGCCAACCCAGCCGGAACCCCAAGCGTCGGAGTTCCAGAGGGTGCTGAACGCGGCCACCGTGGTCGGCTGGACCGTGGCGAGGCGGCGCATGGGCGAGGTCGCGCGCTGCTGCTCCAGCAACTTGCGGTCCCATTCGACGGGCGCGAGATAGCCGCCGGTACTGTTGTCACCGATCGACATGGCCGCCTGCACTGTGGCTCGCTCACCGATAGTGTTCGCCGCCTTGAGCGCGTCCTCACTGTCACCGCGCCGGAAATAGCTGGCGAAGGCGCGGGTGTAGTCCGGCTCAACGGGGAGGATCGAGCCAACGACCGACACGCCGCCCGCATTGACCTGGCTCTGCACCGCGTTGAGCGCGGTTTCGAGGTTTTCGATCTGCTGATCGCGCTGCTGGAAGCCGTCGCGGAGCAGCGAGTCCAACTGATTGAACATCCCGTCCACAGTGGTCGGCGCAGCGGCCATGACTCGGCCACCAGTGCGACGAAGTGCGACTGGGGCGTGGCTGAGAAGAAGATTGGTTCGCATAATGGTTCCTCCTGGTAACGGGAGGACGTTCGGCCATTCGCGCTGGAAGATACTGTTTTAGGTTCAGTGATCGAAGATTTTTAGGCTCGCATGATCTTGAGGTAGCGGGCGACCAGCTTGCTCTCCACTAGCGCAAAGGCCGCGTTTACATCCTGCCATTCTTGGTTCGATGTTCTCGGCCAACCGTTCCTCGCACGGAGGGAGGCAGCGCGCGCTTCCACGAACATGGAAAGGGTGTCGATGTTCGGGTCTGTGGCGAGTGACAGTGCGGGGGTTGGCAGGACGGCACGCCGTAGCTCCCCCATCACCGCCAACACTGGTTCGGAGCCTTCGGCGGCATGGTCGCGTAAATGCTGCACGACGCGGGCGGCTAGATCGCGGGCCAGCGGCTCGCGAGGGGCGGAAGGAGCTATGCCCGCCACCGCCTCGCGAACCAGCCGCGCCTCCAACGCGGGTCGCCGGGGACGCCCGCCTGTCACCGGGGGACCAGCGCGATCACGTTGACGCTGCCGAGTGCGTGCTTCGCCTTTCGGGCTTGCCCGCGCGTCAGCCCGCAGTCCTGAAAACGGCGCTCAATGGCGTGGGGATGAAGCGGTTCGCTGATCTCGTCCAAAAGGGCGAGCGCGGCGGCTCGAACTTCGGGTGATGCGGCGGCATAGGCAGGGTGGTCAATCACTGCATGGTCTCCACGGTGAGGGGTAAGCCCGCTTCGATTACGTCGAGGGCGCGACGCACCCAGTCGATAGCGGTGGAAGGGTCGCCTACGTTGTACAAAGCGAGGTCCACGGCGCTGTAGGCGGCGGCTATGGCGATGTCGTCGGGGGCAACGCCTTGCTCTGCGTACTTGGCGGCGGCGAGCCGGTTGACCCGGCGGCAGCGTTCGATCTTGTCGATGCTGGCGGTTTCGCTGTTGGTCATATTAGTGCACCCCGTTGAAGTCGAAGTCAGCGGGCGGGCGGGCCAGCAAACCTTCGTCGTCGTCATCGAGCGGAAATGCCTCATTGCCGCGCTGGAGTTCGCGGCGGCGGGCGATGGCCTGCGTGTCCATGCCGCCCTTTGCCCGACTGTGGATCGCCAGCGACCGGCGGGTGGTCGCGATGCAGGCGCGCAAGGATGCCAGTTCCGCGCACCGGGGGTTGCGGATCGGCCCGCCGCTGGCCCCTTCCACAACACTGCCCTCCACGCGGATGGCGTCAGCTTCGGCGCGACTGTCAGCAATCATCCGCGCCAAGTCGGCGGCGATGCGGATCATGTGATCCGTCCATTCCCCCTTGGGCAGTTCAGCGATGACCTCGTTGAAGATGTTGAGTTCGACGCTGGTCAGTGTGTAGTCGGCGGGCGGCGTGATGATGCGTTCGCCGTTGAACATGTCCTTTACTGCCGCTTCCTTGCTATCAGCACGTTGGCGGCGCGGTTTATTCATGTTGGTACTCATCGGGTGTCCTCCACTTTGACGTGTTGCATTCGCGTTATTGAGTGGCGCCGATCGAGGTCGGCGCTGATCTTAAACATTTCCTGCCCCCTCCCTCACCTCATGTTCCAAGGGTGATTGGGATCGAGCGGGACGCCATCTGCGTCGAAGCCTTTGAGGCGACCGCCTTTGTCCTGAGACTGCTTGGTGCTGTTGTGGTGGTGGTCGCATAGGGTCTGGAGCGCGCCCCCGAAGAACTTGCGTTCATCGCCGCCGTGCGGCTCAACGTGGTCGGCCACTCGGCCAGCCCGTGTCTTACCTTCCGCCTGACACATGACGCACAGCGGTTGGGAGGCGAGGTGAGCGGCGCGACGCTGCTGCCAGCGATAGGTCTTGAACAGCTTCTGGCCCGCGTTACCGCCGGGGGTGCGGGGGCTGGCGCGGCGGGTCATCGTATCGCCTCCCCGATACCGTCGAGGCCAGCCGGAGCCGTTGCAGGGGCGCTGGCGCGGGGATCGGAGCTATCGAGGTACTGCACCGGGATGGCGCAGGCCTTACCGCGCCGCCGGATACGGTACTGCCGCTCAGTCGGGTCCCATTCGATGCCGGGGTCTGCCGCCGCATCCTGTCGCGTCTGTCGGTCGAGGGCCGAGAGGTTGAGGTGACGCACTCGCCAACGCACCTGCTCGCGGCGGGAGCTATGGGCGGGTTCGACCAGCGCGGGATAATAGTTGGTCGAGGCGGCGCGGATGTATTCAAGCTCGGGCACTAGATATCTCCAAGATCAGAGGGGGGGGCGGCGGGGCGATCCCCGATCCCCGATAAAAGGCCCGATTTCCTTCGGGGTAGTTTTCCCCTCTCCGACTTAGATTTCTTCCTAAGTAGATCGAAAAGGGGGTACTTATCGGGGATCGGGGATCGCTCATCCCTTCTCCCCTCCTGCAATCTGCTAAAGCTCGACATGGAAACCTACCTCCTCCATCGTCTTGAGGTGTTCTTCCATCTTGCTCCACGTCTCTCCGTCACCGGGCGTGAAGTTGAGGATGACGGCTTGCTTCGCACCGGCCTTGCCCCCGATCCGGGGACGCCTGTCGCCTTTCAGGACGTGGATGCCCGCGATCCCCTCAACCTCGTCAATGAGCGTTCGCTCGCTCTCAAGGCGCGGGTTGCTGCGATCCATGTGGCGCTTTCCGGCGACCCAGCCCTGTAGGTCGCTCACCCGCACGATGGCCCGCTCACCGAGGTCCACGAACGCCTCTGCGAAATCCTTGGCGAGCAGCCGCCCAGCCGACTTGTTCGCGTTGATGATCGCCGCTTTCGCGGACGATGCAGGCGCGCGCTCGCTTGTGCGAACTCGGTCAGCGTCGGGGAACGACTGAGCCCAATGCAGGATGATCCCGGCACCGTCGCCTTCAAGCCAGGAATAGAACTCCGCCCACCATGACTCGGGCATTATCTTGTCGGTGAGCTTAGGTATCAGCCACCGGCGATCATCGTCAGGAATGTATAGCGCCTTGTCCGAGTTCGAACACGCCACGATCACCGCGCAATTATTGACGTTGATCTCAGGCAGGTTCTTCCGGTTGACCTGAATATCTGTGTCGGTGACGTAGGGCTTGAGCTTGTCGTAAACGGTCGAACGCCCATTGGAGTAGATTTCGTTCACGATGATCGCGCGGACGCCCAGCGCCCAGCCGTTGAAGGCTGAGTCCGCCACTGACTTTTCGGAGGGGAAGGACACGTTCGTCTCCCCAAGCGTCAGTTTGAGGATGCTGCCGAGAGTGGATTTTCCCACCCCCTGCTGTTTCGAGATCAACAGCAGCGAAAACCGGACACGTATCTCCGGCGAACCGATGACGGTCGCGAGCCAACGCAGGAGTGATCGCTGATCGCTCGCCTCTGGCACCAGATACGCGATGTAATCGAAGAACCGCTGCGGATCGCCAGCGATAGGTTTGAGGCGGGGGCGCTCGTACTGGTTCCAGCGGACTTGCCCCCGCTCCATCTTCACCCCCGGCTCCGATGCCGGGTCATAGGTGATCGACTGACAAACTGCTTCGGAGTGGTTCAGCAGGAGGGCGTATGTGTCTTTCTCATCGGATCGCCAGCGCACGTCCTCGTTGAACTGCTTCCAAGTCTGCCCGTAGGACGCGCGGTCCTTGTGGAACACTTGCTGCGTCTCGGTGACGATATGATATTGTTCGATGAAGGTCTGCCGAAGGACAGAAATGAACCGGGTGCCGGTGCCGTCTTCCTTTGGAACCTCGATGCGATCAGTCGCTTTGTCGGCGGGATGCAGACAGTCGAGCAACGAAGGTCCGCGCCAACGCCCGGCACTGAACAGTCGCTCAGGAAACTCGTTGCCGAGATCGAACCCTTCGCCAAACTCTTGACCGAAACGGAGGATGGAAACCTTACAGGTAAACTCAGGTACGATTTCCGCCGCCGCTCGCAAACCGTTCGCGTCATTGTCGCTGATGATGACGACGTGCTTCCAGCCCTTGCTGGCGAGTTCCGGCCACTTGGACTTATCGAGCGCGAACACACCGCCTAGCCAGCCGACGTGATGGCCCCAGCGCAAGTCCTCTAGCCAAGGGCAATTCCCCTGCTCCTCGCCGGACAGCAGCCGCTTGATCCGCGCCGCCGCCCCTGCACCCTCGTGTAGATACAGAGTGCTGACCGTCTCCCAGCCCGGCAGGCCGAAGAACGGGAGCTTGTCCGGCTCCATGAGCCGCCAGACACCGTCCGAGAACGGCGTGTAGCTCAGGAAGCCCTTGGTGCCGTCGCGATTGTCGTAGCGCCGCTGCACCATTTCGATGCGACCGGCGAAGTCATGGCAGACGAACGTGTTTCGATCTTTAAGATCACAGTCTGGGGGGCCGTCAGCAATGCCGATGAGGGTCGTAGGCTTCGGGAAGCTCACCCCCAAAAAGGCGCGGTGGATCGCTTCCTGTTCCTCCGGGGTCGGCGGCTCGGCGTCACGCTTCGGTGCGACTGTCCCCTTGTCATCGAAAGTGAGGGTGCCGAGCGGCTTGGGATAGCCGTTCACGAACTCCTCGACCTTGGCAGTCTTGAAGTTGACCGGGGTGGCGTTGACGCGGCGGAGGTACGCGGCCACCGCAGGGAGGTCCGTCAGCGATGCGATCAAACCGATGCGCGGTGTCGCCGCTTCCTCTTGAATCGGATCGGCGGCAATAGGATCGGGCTTCAAGACTACCTCCTGGGTGGCCTCCGCCGTTTGCTCGGCGGAGGCTGTCTCATGTCGGGGATCACGCATCGGCCATCGCAGCGCGGATCGCGGCCCGGTACGCATCGAGGTCGAAGGTCGTGCGGAAGCGCACAGGCCCCGCAGCGTCAGCCGCCTCCGGCGCATCGTCGGACGTGAAGCAGAACAGCGCGCCGTTGCGGCGGAACTCGATGTGGACGCGCGCGGCTTCGGGATCGAACAGAAGCTGCTCGGCAATCCGGCAAGCCCACCGCGCCGCCAGCGGAAACTTCATGCCCGAACGGACCATATCGCTCGCGAGCATCATCAGCATGGTCTGGCGCTCGGTGAAGTTCCGGGTGCCGCCGTTCGTCGCAGGGGGCGGAAGCACCGGCTGAATATCCGGCTTGGTCAGCATCTGATAGACAGTGACCAGCGGCGTGTACATTAGATCAGCGACGCTGGAAGTCGGAAGAGTGTCAGTGGACATAGTATTTCTCCTTCTTCCTTCTTAAAAGCGAAGGCCGATTCAGAGAGAACAGTTAGAGTTCGGGACGCTCTCTATTTGGACCGATGCGCCCGAAACTCAGGCGGGTGCGGTCGGAGAAGCCGAGCTTGAAGCGGCCCCAGAGTTCGCGAGCCTCGTGCCATGCGTCCTGCTTCGTGGCGCAAGATCGGCGGTGATCGCCGCAGGGCAGCGGGGGATCGATCAGGACGGCAAAGGCGTCGCCGTCAGCGATCAGCACGACCAGCGGGCCGATAGGCTCTAGATCGTCGTCGCCGTCATCTTCCCGCTGTTCCGCTTTGCGGCGTTCGGCGGCCAGCCTCGCGGCGGCTGGACCGAGATACAGCCGTTCCTCCACCTCAAGCGCCGACACGCGGACGGCTCGCCAACCAATCGTGAATCTCGCTCACCAACCAGCCCCGCGCGCGGACGGAAAGTTGGATGGGCTTGGGGAACTCACCATCGCGCATGGCATCTTCGCGGGCCTTGCGGGACATCCGCGTCACCGCGTCCAAATCGCGCTCGCGATAGATGAGGGGAGCAGGAAGCTCCCGGCGATTGCGTTCTTTGCCCTCGACAGGCGGGGGAAGTTCTTCGATCATCTGCGTCCTCCGTTCGCGGGCGAAGCGCCGCGCTGAAGCTCGGAAAGACGCGAAAAGACGGACGGGAAAAACGCCGCCAAATAGACGATTTAGCGGCGGTCAGCGGTCCTCGATCATCCGGTGGGGGTTCCGCGACTTAGGGCGGCGCACCCGCTCGCCTAGCTCCTCTTCGCTTACACCGTGACGGTCGGCGGCGATCTCAAGTTGTGACAACGGCGGCTCCCCTGCCTCGCCCGACGCAGCCCAGAGCGCTGCAAGGCGGTCCGCGTCGCGAGCGGCGCGGGCTATAGGGGTAGAGGCGCGCTCCTCACGGCTCTGCACCCGCCGTCCGCGCTTTCCGGCGTGTTCGCGACTTTGAGCTAGGGCGATGAACTCGTCCCACGTTATGCCGGGGAAGGCGGCGCGGGCGTGGCGATAACGAGTTGCAAGCTCCACCATTAGATCGACCGACTGCTGATTGGTGGCGGCTGACTCCTCCGCGCGTTCGTCCATCTGATCGAGCGCGTCGAGCATCGCAGCCCGGTAGCGCCGCTGATCGAGGGGGCGGCTCATGCGACCTCCCCGTCACAATAGGCGGCGAACCGCTCCATGAGCGTCCGGCGCGTGTGCCAATAATCGCCGCGCTGGTACGCGCCCTCAACGCCGCCCACGGTATGCGCCAGCGCCGCTTCGGCAATCTCGCGCGGCACGTCCAAGCACTGTTCCGCCGCCCAGGTGCGGAAGGTGGACCGGAAGCCGTGGACCGTCACCCCGTCCTTCCGGCCCATTCGCTTCAGGAGCGCGGTCATCGCCATGTTCGTCAGGGTGCCGCCGCCCATCGACTGGCTGATGAAGATAAACTCCTCTCCTTTGTCGCGCGGCTGGCTTTTCAGCACGGCCAGCGCGGCGGGGGTGAGCGGCACCCGATGCTCCCGGCCCGCCTTCATGCGATCGGCGGGAACGGTCCACACGCCAGCGTCGAGGTCCACTTCGCGCCACCGCGCTTCCAGCACTTCGGTGGTGCGGGCGGCAGTCAGGATGAGGAACTCCAGCGCGCCCGCCGCAATGCCGTCCCGCTTGCGAAGCTCGTCCATGAACGTTGGCAATTCGGCATAGGGGAGCGAGGCGTGGCCTTCCGTCCGGCGGAGCCGCGCCGACTTGGGCAGCAGGTGATCGAGCTTGCCGCCGCTACGGGTGAGGTCGAGGTCGGGGCGGAGGTCGAGGCCCGCCGCGTAGCCAAGGATCAGGCCCATCCGCCCGCGCACCTTCTTCGCGGTGTCGTGCTTCGCGGTCCAGATCGGCTCAAGCACCTCGTGGACGTGCGACACGCCTATGTCGCCCACGTCCATATCGCCCATGACCGGATAGGCGTACTGCGTGAGGGAGGATCGCCATTGCGCTTCGCTCTTGGGATTGCGCCACGTCTCTCGGTGGGCGGCAATGTAGCGTTCAGTGATGTCTTTGAACGTCCGGCCCGCTTCCGGCTTCTTGAAAGTGCCGCGATACACCGGCGGCTCCTCGCCACGGCGGAGCATGGCGCGGTACTCCGCAGCCTTCTCCCGCGCTTCCGCAAGCCCGATCGCCTTGAGCGATCCCAGCCCCCGCATCTTATCCTTGCCCTCGCGCCGGTAGATGAAAAGCCAGCTTTTCGAGCCGTTCTTGCCGACATGGAGGTAGAGATTGCGGCCGTCGCTGTATTTGCCGGGGTCTTTGTACCGTTCAATCTTCTTCGTAGTGAGCTGATCGACCTTCATAGCCGCTCCGACAATCAGGAATTATTACCTGATTATCCCCCGACCCGACCCTAGAAGCTACAGAAATCGCAAAGAGGCGCTAAGGGGCCATCGTAAGCACCCTAAGTCCTTGTTTTCTGCGGGTTTTGATACGGTCGAAAGAGCCTAAAGAGGCTCAGGAAAACGGCTGAAAAAGGGGTAGTTGGCGGAGCGGGAGGGATTCGAACCCTCGATACGCTTTTGACGTATACTCACTTTCCAGGCGAGCGCCTTCGACCACTCGGCCACCGCTCCGCATGTCCTGGAAGTAGCGCGCCCTAAGCTGGTCTTTCGTCCGGCGCAAGCGTTTGCCGCGCGGGCATCAATCGTCCTCGTCCTCGAACCCCACCAGCGCCAGTGCGCGTGCCTTGATCTGGCGCATCGCGCACCAGTGAATCAGCGCTTCCTCCCGCCCATGCGTCACCCACACTTCGCGTGGGGCGATCTCCTGGATCGTGTCGGTCAACTCGTCCCAATCGGCGTGGTCGGACATGATCAGCGGCAGCTCGACCAGCTTCTGCCGCGCGCGCTGGCGCACCCGCATCCACCCGCTCGCCATGGCGGTGATCGGATCGGGCAGGCGGCGTGACCAGCGATCGTTGAGCGCGCCGGGCGGGCACATCACGACGTGGCCTGCCATCGCCGCCTTGGGCACGCCCGCGACAGGGATCAGCTCGCCCAGCCGCACGCCATGTTCGGTATAGAGGTCGCAGAGTCGCTGCAGTGCGCCATGGATGTAGATCGGCGCCTCGTGGCCTCGCCCACGCAGCTCGGCAATGACGCGCTGCGCCTTGCCCAGCGCATAGGCGCCTACCAGCACGCAGCGATCGGGATTGGCGTGCAGCCGCGTGACCAGCTTGTCGATCTCGTCACCGGTATCGGGGTGGCGGAATACGGGCAGGCCGAAGGTCGCTTCGGTGATGAAGACGTCGCAGGCCACCGGCTCGAACGGCGCGCAGGTCGGGTCGGGCCGCCGCTTGTAATCGCCTGACACCACGATCCGCTCGCCGCGATATTCCAGCAGGATCTGCGCCGATCCCAACACATGGCCCGCCGCCACGAAGGTCGCCTCTACCTCGCCCAGCCGGACGCTTTCGCCATAACGGACCGGATGCCCCGCCTGCTCGCCATAGCGCGTGTCCATGATCGCCAGCGTCTCGGGCGTCGCCCACACCGCGCCATGCCCGCCGCGCGCGTGATCGGCATGTCCATGCGTTACCAGCGCCCGCGCCTGCGGGATGGACGGATCGACCCAGGCGTTTGCCGGGCGAACGAAGATGCCGTGGGGGTGGGGATCGAGCCAGTCGCCGAGCTTGGGCATGGGGGCAGTACGCACGAGCGGATCAAATCGCCCCAGCGCCTCGTTGTGGCGATAACAGATAAGGAGAGTGCGGCATGGAACATCAGGCATTGGGCGACAGCCTGTGGGTCTTCGTCATCATCGGCGGCTTCATCATCCTGGGTGTTGCGATCGCGATTGCGAAAATGCGCAACAAGGTGACGCCCGAGCAGGAGCGCATGACCGAAGAGGCGACCCATCGGTTGTATGAAGAGCAGTCGCGCGAGGATGCTGCGCGCGGCTGATGCAGGGCGGCTAGCGGGCCTGCGCGATCAGGCGGTCGGCGTGGCGGTGACGCGCGCGCTGACCTGGCCAAGCTGCGAGGCAAGTCGCTGGGAGAGCCGCGCGATTTGCTCGCGCAGCGCCTGCGCTTCGGTCTCGTCCAGGACCAATGTCTCGCGACACAGCGCACCGCCGCGAAGCGCCACTTGCCGCAGTATCAATGTCCAGCGTGCGCGCGAGTCCAGCGTGACCTTGCTCGTCCCGTGACACAGCATGTTGCGAAAGCCGGCATGGCCGCGATATTCCTCCAGCGTCGCCGCCGTGGCCTTTCCCGCTTCCGCCGCAAACGGGCCACCCGCGCAAATCGCCGCGGACAGCGAGTCCAGCCGCTGGCCGATCAGCAGGGGCAATTTGACGCTCTTGCCCCGTTCCCCCAACCCGGACAGGGCCGAGAGGCACTCGGTCACCGCCGTCTCACCGCGCGTGAAGGCGTCGAGGCAGCGGCCCCGCCATTCGTTGACCTGTGCATTGGCGGCATGGAAGGGCGCAGCGGGAAGGAGCATCGCCGCGTCCGCCGCGATCTTTGGCGGCTCTGCCACAGTCGAACAGGCTTCGGCGATCGGGACAAAGGCGTTCATCCCGCCAGGCTAGGCACAAGGAGTTGCCAAAAACTTGAACCAACTGGGAAGATAAGGCTCGCCGTTCTGAAACCGCATGGCATTCCTATATGATAGCGCGATGACTGCTTCACTTCCGGCCCCGCTTGTCGATTGGTTTGCGTCGCGGGGCTGGGCGCCGCGCCGGCACCAGCTGGACATGCTGGCGCAGGGCCGCGCCGGGCGCCACGCTTTGCTCGTTGCGGCGACGGGCGCCGGCAAGACGCTTGCCGGATTTCTGCCGACGCTCGCCGAACTGATCGAACAGCCGGCGGAGGGGTTGCACACCCTCTACGTGTCCCCCCTGAAGGCGCTGGCGGTGGATATTCAGCGCAACCTCGTCACCCCGCTCGATGAAATGGGCATCGACATCCGCGTTGAGACCCGCACCGGCGACACCCCGTCCGATCGCAAGGCGCGTCAGCGGGTGAAGCCGCCGCAGATCCTGCTCACCACGCCTGAATCGCTGTCGCTGCTGCTGAGCTACCCCGACAGTTTCACCATGTTCGCCGGCCTCAGGACGATCGTGATCGATGAGGTGCACGCCTTCGCCACTGGCAAGCGCGGCGACCTTTTGGCACTGTGCATGTCGCGGCTTCAGGCGATCGCGCCCGGCATGCGCCGGGTCGCTCTGTCCGCCACCGTCGCCGATCCGGACGGCTATCGCGCCTGGCTCGCGCCCGACGGGGACATCGACAGTGTCAGCCTGGTGCAGGGGGAAACCGGCGTGGATCCCAACATCGCCATCCTGCTGCCCGAGGACCGCATCCCATGGGCGGGCCATTCCGGCCGCTATGCCGCCGCGCAGGTGATGGCGGAGATCGAGACTCACAAGACCACCATCGTCTTCTGCAACACCCGCAGCCTCGCCGAGCTGATCTTTCAGGATCTGTGGAAGGCGAACGAGATGCAGCTGCCGATCGGCATCCATCACGGCAGTCTCGAGAAAGAGGCCCGGCGCAAGGTGGAGGCCGCGATGGCTGGCGGCCGCTTGCGCGCGCTCGTCGCCACCGCCAGTCTCGATCTGGGCGTCGACTGGGGCGATGTCGATTGCGTGATTCAGATGGGCGCGCCGAAGGGATCGTCGCGCCTGTTGCAGCGGATCGGGCGAAGCAATCACCGGCTGGATGAGCCGTCGGAGGCGATCGTCGTCCCCGGCAATCGCTTTGAATATCTCGAGGCGCGCGCTGCGCTCGACGCGGTGGAGGCGGGTGAGCTCGATACCGACGTGTTCCGCATGGGCGCGCTCGACGTGCTGGCGCAGCATGTCATGGCCTGCGCCTGCGCCGCCCCGTTCGATCAGGCCGCATTGCTCGACGAGATCCGCTCTGCGCTCCCCTATTCGGCGCTGACCGATGAGCTTTTCGACAAGGTGCTCGGCTTCATCCGCGACGGCGGCTACTCACTTCGCGCCTATGATCGGTTCAAGCGGCTGACGCAGGACACCGACGGCCTGTGGCGCGTCAGCCATCCAAAATTCGTCGCGCAGCACCGCCTCAACGCTGGCATCATCGTCGAGGCGACAATGCTCAAGGTCCGCTTCCGCAACGGGCGCGCGCTGGGCAAGGTGGAGGAGGCGTTCGCCTCCACGCTCAGCCATGGCGATACCTTCTTCTTCGCCGGCATGAGCCTTGAGGTCGAGAAGATCGATACCGAGGATCTGATCGTCCGCGCCACCGCCCGGCCCGCGCGTATCCCCACCTATGGCGGCGCCCGCATGCCGCTGTCGACCAACCTAGCCGATCGCGTGCGCCGCTTCCTCGACACCCCCGCCGAATGGTCGCGCTTCCCCGATGACGTGCGTGAGTGGCTGGAGATCCAGGCGCGCCGCTCAGCATTGCCGCACCCCGATCAGCTGCTGGTGGAAACCTTTCCGCGCGAGGGGCGCAACTACATGGTCGCCTACAGCTTCGAAGGGTGGAACGCGCACCAGTCGCTCGGCATGCTCATCACCCGGCGCATGGAAACCGCGGGGCTGAAACCACTGGGTTTCGTCGCAAACGATTATGCCATCGCTACCTATTCGATCGATCCCGTCACTGATCCCGCGGCGCTCTTCTCGGCCGATATTCTCGAACATGAATTCGTTGACTGGGTGCAGCAATCGCACCTCTTGAAGCGCGCCTTCCGCGAAGTCGCGGTGATCGGCGGGCTGGTCGAACGGCAGCATCCCGGCAAGCGCAAGACCGGCAAGCAAGTCACCTTCTCCACCGATCTCATCTACGATGTGCTGCGCAAATATGAGCCCGGCCATATCCTGCTCGAGGCCGCATGGGCTGACGCGCGCGCGCGCATGACCGATGTCGGCCGCCTCGCCGACTTACTGGATCGCGCGGCGGGCACGATGCTCCACGTTGATCTGCCGCGTGTCTCGCCGCTCGCCGTGCCGGTGCTGGTGCTGATCGGCCGCGAACGAGTCGCCACCGGCAGCGCCGACGATGCGTTGCTGATCGAGGCAGAGTCGCTCGCCGGGGAGGCGATGCGGCTCGACTGAGGCGGCGCTTGCCAGACGCGGGCGATAACAATTGACAAGGGTCCGGATCGGGCGCTTCATTCGGCGATGCGCCGCTGGCTTGCCTTGCCGCTCTTGTCGCTGCTCGCCAATGCGGACGATCAGCAGCCCGTTGTGCCGCCCGCGCCGCTGAGTGATTATGCGTCGCACATCGGCCTTGGCCATGCGGCGGATCCAACGCTGCCAACCGGTGAGCATCTAGATTTCGGTGAGAACGGTCCGCGCATGACGGTGCCTGTCCAGATCGCCGGGGCAGGGCCGTACCAATTCGTCATCGATACGGGCGCGCAGCGCACCGTGATCAGCCGCGAACTCGCGACGCGGCTCGGCTTGTCAGGGGGGCGCAACGTGCGCCTGACGGGCATGACCGGGACGCAGGATGTCGGCACGGTGGTGATTCCCTCGATCTCGGTCAGCACGCTCGGCGGCGAACGGATCGAGGCGCCGGCACTGTCGGCGGCGAACCTCGGCGCGCCCGGCATGCTCGGCATCGATGCGCTGCAGGGTCATTCGCTGGCGATCGACTTCGACGCGCAGCGGATGACCGTTACGCCCGCGCGCAAACGAGGCGAACGCGTGCGCCGCGCCCCCGACGAAATCGTCATTCAGGCAAAAAGCCTGTTCGGCCAGCTCGTCGTTACTGATGCGCGCGTTGCGGGGGAGCGGGTGCGCGTCATCCTCGACACCGGCAGTGTCGTTTCGATGGGCAACATGGCGCTGCGCAAGCGGCTCGCGAAGCGCGGCAAGGTCACGCCGATCACGCTGATCAGTGTGACCGGTGGGGAGCTCGTCGCGGATTATGGCTCCGTCAAATCGATCAAGATCGGCGATGCGGAAATCCGCGACATGCCGGTCGCCTTTGCCGATGTCCCGCCGTTCCGCGTCTTTGGCCTGGAAAAAAAGCCCGCGATCATGCTCGGCATGGATGTGCTGAAGCTGTTCACCCGGGTTCAGATCGATTTCGCGAACCGCGAATTGCGGCTGCTGCTGCCGCGCGGGGCGTCCCGCCGCGGCTGAGGCCGCCTTTCTCCAGAAAAGGCCGAATGCGGCCGAACGCGGCCAAAAGCGGCCAAACGTCTCCGACCGATGCTGCGTGGTGGCCGATGAGCCATGAAAAGAGGCCCGGCACTTTCGTACCGGGCCTAGTGCGTCCGCAGGAGGAACATCGTTTGGGAACCGGCCGCAGCCGGCCCCAATCTCGTCAATAATTGTAGGCGCGCTCGCCATGCTCGCCGAGGTCGAGGCCTTCGCGCTCCACCTCTTCGCTGACCCGCAGTCCGACGGTCGCCTTGGCAATCGAGAACGCGATGACCGATCCGACGCCTGCCCAGGCCACGGAGATCAGTACCGCGACCACCTGGGTCATGAGCTGCGGCCCCAGCGCGTAATCGGCGGCTCCCGGCCCACCCAGGCCCGGCAGCATGGTGAACGCGGTGCCGATTGATCCCACGATGCCGCCGATGCCGTGAATGCCAAAGGCATCAAGCGAATCGTCCAGGTTCAGCTTCGGCTTCACCGCGACCACGAAATAGGCGCAGACGATCGCTGCGATCCCGCCCAGCAGGATGGCGCCGAACGGCCCCGAATTGCCGGCGGCGGGGGTCACGGCGACCAGCCCGGCGATGGCGCCGGAACATGCGCCCAGCATCGATCCCTTGTGGCCCAGCATCCGCTCGGTCAGCATCCAGAACAGCACGCCCGCCGCGGTTGCGACAAAGGTGTTGATCATCGCCAGCGCCGCGGAGCCGTTCGCCTCAAGCGCGGAGCCCGCGTTGAACCCGAACCAGCCGACCCACAGCAGGCCGGTGCCGGTCAACGTCATGACCAGCGAGTGCGGGGCCATGATGTCCTTCTTGTAGCCCAGGCGCGGGCCAAGGATGATCGCGCCTACCAGGGCCGAGATACCGGCATTGATGTGCACCACGGTGCCGCCGGCGAAGTCGAGTGCAGCCGGCTCCCAGTTGAACAGCAGGCCATTACCCGCCCACACCATGTGCGCGATCGGAAAATAGACGATCGTGAGCCAGATGAGGGCAAAGACCATCAGGCCGGCGAACTTCATCCGCTCCACAAGGCCGCCCACCACAAGGCTCACGGTGATCGCGGCAAAGGTCATCTGGAAGGCGATGAAGACATATTCCGGGATGACGACGCCGTCGGTGAAGGTCGCGGCGGTCGAGTCAGGCGTGACACCGGCCAGGAACAGCTTGTTGAAGCCCGCGATGAAGGCGTTGCCACCGTCGCCGAATGCCATGGTGTAGCCATAGGTGACCCAAATGATCATCGCGAAACTGGCCACGGCGAGGATCTGCGTCAGGACCGACAGCATGTTCTTGGTACGAACGAGGCCGCCGTAGAACAGCGCCAGCCCCGGCACGATCATGGTCATGACCAGCACCGTTGCCGTCATCATCCAGGCGGTGTCGCCCTTGTTCGGCACTGGTGCGGCGGCTTGCGCCCAGGCCGGCGCTGCGGCCGCGATCGCGACGGCGCCTAGGCCGACCGTCAGGCCAGTTTTGACTATCTGCTTCATCACCACCCCCCTCAGAGTGCCGTGTCGTCGGTTTCACCGGTGCGGATGCGCACGGCTTGCCCAACATCGAGGACGAAGATCTTGCCGTCGCCGATCGCGCCGGTGTTGGCGGCGGCCTGCACCGCTTCGATCACGCTGTCTGCGAGGTCGGCGGGGCAAACCACTTCGATTTTGATCTTGGGCACCATGTTGGTGCTGTATTCAGCCCCGCGGTAGATTTCGGTTTGACCCTTTTGTCGGCCGAAACCCTTCACCTCGGTGACTGTCATCCCCGCCACCCCGATCCCGGTGAGTGCTTCTCTCACTTCGTCGAGCTTGAACGGCTTGATGATGGCTATGACCAGTTTCATCGCGCCCCCTTCCGTTACCCGGAAAGGACTTCGCAACAGATGTGCCAAATCGTTTCCGGCTAGCGCGTGGCGGTCACAAGACCTGGTCGAGCGTTAGTTTTTGTGCAGATGCGAGAAGTTGCTCAAGAATTAGGCACCGTCGACGATGTTCCTGGCTCGATCGAGATCATCTTCATCGACCATTACGCGCACCGGGATCAGCAACCAGCTGCCGTCGGCGATCGACGCGCCAGTATCGAATGGCACTGCCGTTATTCCTTCGCTCTCCAGTCGCGCGACCAGGATATTCGCCAAGTTCCGGTCGTAGCGACCAAGTTCAACGAGCATCAGCTTGGCAGCCCATCGGGCGTGCGCACGTGCAGGCCGTCGATGCTGCTGGTGCGCGCGCTCTGCCAATAAGATAGGCGCTCTTCGTTGCTGTATTTCGCGTTATACTTGTTCAGCGTCTCGCGCGGGTGATCCAGCGTCATCTGTGGCACGCCCCAGCCGCACGATGTCTGCACCTGATCGATCGCCACCACGAATATCTGGCGGGTGCCCGGCAGGGGCGGAAACTGGGCGTACAGCGCTGCCCACTCCGCGTCCTGCGGCAGCACTGCGCGGCCGCGACCATAAATGCGGAAGATCAGCGCCGGTTGATCGAACGCACAGAACATGATCGTGATGCGGCCATCGGCGAGAAGATGCGCGTTCGTCTCATTGCCCGATCCGGCGACATCCAGATAGGCGACCGTGTTCGCGTCCAGCACGCGGAACGTGTCCATGCCCTTGGGACTGAGATTGATCCGCGCATCGGCTGCGGTCGTCGCGACGAAGAAGATCGGCTGCCTGGCGATGAAGGCGCTGTGCGCCTCGGTCAGCGCCGGAAAGAAATCGGCCATTCAGGAGCGCTCCCTCGGTCAGGCGAAAATGGTAGCTCGCGGCAACCTGCCTACCATCTCCGACGCGCTGTATCCATCGGACGGCGGGGGCCCGCCTACCGTCCGATCGTATGCCGGGTCAGCGCCGTGCGATCTCAGTCAAAAAGCGACGAGACGCTGGTTTCGTCCGCGATGCGGCGGATCGCCTCCGCCAGCAGCGGTGCGATCGTGAGGTGGCGGATGCGCTTGGCTGGGCCAATCGCCTCCTGATTCCCGATCGAATCGGTGATCACCAGCTCCCGCAGCGCCGATCCCTCGACGCGTGCGACCGCGCCGCCTGAAAGAACGCCATGGGTGACATAGGCGACGACATCTTCTGCCCCCGCCTCGCGCAGCGCCGCTGCGGCGTTGCACAGCGTGCCAGCCGAATCGACAATGTCATCGATCAGGATGCAGAAGCGGCCTTCCACGTCGCCGATGATGTTCATCACTTCAGATTCGCCCGCGCGCTCGCGCCGCTTGTCGACGATCGCCAACGGCGCATTGTTCAGCCGCTTGGCCAGCGCGCGTGCGCGCACCACGCCGCCCACGTCCGGTGAGACGACCATCAGGTTCTTCGAGCCGAAACGCGCCAATATGTCGGCGGACATCACCGGCGCGCCGAACAGATTGTCCGTCGGAATGTCGAAGAAGCCCTGGATCTGGCCTGCGTGCAGGTCCACGGAAAGAACGCGGTCCGCGCCTGCGGTCGTTATCAGATTGGCGACCAGCTTGGCTGAAATCGGCGTGCGCGGCCCCGGCTTCCGGTCCTGTCGGGCGTAACCGAAATACGGCACCACCGCGGTGATCCGCTTTGCCGACGCACGCTTCAGCGCGTCGATGCAGATCAGTAGCTCCATCAAATTGTCGTTGACCGGATAGCTGGTCGACTGGATCAGGAAGACGTCTTCGCCGCGGACGTTCTCCATGATCTCGACGAAGATCTCCTCGTCGGCGAATCGCCGCACCAGTGCCTCGGTCAACGGGAGCTCCAGATAGGAAGCGATGTCCCGTGCCAGCGGCAGGTTGGAGTTGCCGGTCATCAGTTTCATGTCAGCACGCCCTTTCGTGACGCCCCCTTAGCGGGCCGGGCATATGTTTCAATCGTGGGACGTACCGCGAGCATGTTTGCTGTCGCGCCGCGGAGGGCGTACCGGCGCGACATGACCATCGTAACCCGCTTTGCTCCGTCACCCACCGGCCGGTTGCACGTCGGCAACATCCGCACGGCGCTGCATAATTGGATGTTCGCCCGCGCTCAGGGCGGGCGTTTCCTGCTGCGCATCGACGACACGGATCAGGAGCGCAGCGAAGAACGCTATGTCACGGCAACGCGTGAGGATCTGGCTTGGCTGGGCCTCCTCCCAGATGCCGAGGTGCGGCAATCTGAGCGGTTCGATTTGTACCAGGCCCGCTTCGATGCGTTGGTCGCGGCCGGCCGTATCTACCCCGCATATGAAACCAGCCAGGAACTGGACCTGAAGCGCAAGATCCAGCTCGGTCGCGGTCTTCCCCCCATCTATGATCGCGCGGCGCTCGCGCTGAGCGATGCGGACCGGGCGCGGCTCGAGGCAGACGGCGTGCGGCCTCATTGGCGCTTCCGGCTCGACCATGGCAGCCCGGTCGAATGGGATGACCTTATCCGCGGGCCGCAGCGGTTTGATCCGGCGACCATGAGCGACCCGGTGGTGCGCCGGGCTGACGGATCGTGGCTTTATATGCTGCCCTCCGCCATCGATGACGTCGACATGGGAATTAGCCATGTGGTGCGCGGCGAAGATCACGTCGCCAACACGGCGTTGCAGATCCAGATGTTCGCGGCACTGGGCAGCACGCCGCCGACCTTCGCCCATGCCGCGTTGCTGACTGGCGCCGAAGGGAAGTTGTCGAAGCGTTTGGGTAGTCTGGGCGTTGATCAATTGCGCGACGCCGGCGTGGAGCCGCAGGCCATTCGTGCCCTGCTTGCCCGGCTCGGCACCAGCGACCCGATCGAGCCGGCGGCGGACATGGCGCCGCTGCTCGCCAGTTTCGACTTTGCGCGATTCGGCCGTGCGCCGGCGCGGTTCGATGAAGGGGAATTGATGCAGCTGAATGCGCGGATCGTGCATCAACTGCCGTTTGACGCCGTCCGCGATCGGCTGCCCGCGGGCATGACGGCTTCCGCCTGGGACGCGGTTCGCCCCAATCTTTCGACGGTCACCGAGGCGGCGGATTGGTGGGGCGTGATCGAGGGGCCAGTCACTGCGCCGCAGGTTTCTCCCGATGACGCCGACTATCTGGTGATTGCTGCGGAAGAAGTCTCGTCGATCGATTGGAACGCAGACCCCTGGCATGCGCTGACCTCCGCGCTGAAGAACCGGACGGGACGTAAGGGCAAGGCACTGTTTCTGCCGCTTCGCCGCGCACTCACCGGCCGCGATCATGGCCCCGACATGGCGGCCTTGCTGCCGCTGATCGGTCGTGACCGCGCGATCGAGCGGCTGCGCCGGCCTACTGCCGCCTGATTCGAGGGACTGGCCCTTGGCGGCCCATGTCCCTATGTTGAAACGATGCAGTTCTTTGCCCGGCTAATCCCATTTCGTGCGGTGCGCGATCTTCGCCTGTTCCTGCACCAACGACAGAAGCATGAGCTGTTTTTCCTGTTTGCCTCGATCCTCATGACGGGTTTGCTCATCATCGGGTTCGCCAAGGATTCGAAGGTCGAGAAGGTCTACAAGCCGGACATCGTCTATGTTCAGCAATGGCGGCTCGACCGCAGCGATGCCGAAATCCGCGCCCAGCAGGCGATTGATGCGCCGATCAAGCAGAAGCAGATTGAAGAGCGCGAGAAAGCGCTGGCTGAGCGGCAGGCGTCGTTCAAGCGCCTCGAGGACAAGATGAAGAAGTGGGGCCTGTAAGCGCCGCTGCCTCTCCCGACGACCATCGCTGGATGGGCGCCGCGCTTGCCCTGGCGGCGCGCGGTCGCGGGCGGACGAGCCCCAATCCCTCGGTCGGTTGCGTCATTGTGCGGGGCGGCGCCGTCGTGGGACGCGGCTGGACCCAGCCGGGCGGGCGGCCGCATGCCGAGGCGATCGCGCTTGCCGAGGCCGGTCCTGCCGCACAGGGCGCGACGGCCTATGTGACCCTCGAACCCTGCGCGCACGTCTCGCCGCGAGGGCCGGCCTGTGCCGATCTTCTGGCCTCGCATGGTGTAGCACGCGTCGTTACGGCCCAGACCGATCCAGACCCCCGTACCAACGGCAAGGGTCTGGCGCGGCTCGCCGCTGCTGGCGTGCAAGCGATATCGGGTATCCGCTCTGTCGAAGCGCGCACCACCATGGCCGGATTTCTCACGCGACTCGCTTTGGGGCGGCCGCACGTGACGCTGAAGCTGGCGACATCGCTCGACGGCTGCATCGCCAAGGCGGATGGTGAAAGCCGCTGGATCACGGGTCCGGACGCCCGGGCACACGCGCATCTCGAACGAAGTCGGCATGAGACTATCTTGGTGGGGCGGGGCACGTGGGAGGTTGACCGGCCGGCATTGGACGTCCGGCTGCCCGGCTTGGAAGATCGCGCGCCGCAGCGTGTCATTCTCTCGAGCCATGATGATGGGGGAGGCGATGCCGTCTGGCTCTCGTCGCCTGGCGCGATCGCACAATTGCGCGGCGATCATGTGCTGGTGGAGGGCGGCGCGCAGGTCGCCTCCGCGTTTCTGGCCGAGGATCTTGTCGATCGGCTGCTGCTGTATCGCGCGCCAATCCTGATCGGGGATGGCAAGCATGCGCTGGGCGCGATCGGCCTTGGCGCCCTGGCTGATGCGCATGGTCGTTGGGCAATGATTGATTCACGCCAGCTTGGCAGCGATCGGCTCGAGGTCTACGAGCGGGTTCGATGTTCACCGGGATCATAACCGACGTCGGAGTGATTACGCGCGTTGAGACGCGCGGGGACACGCGCGTCGTTGTCGCCACCAGCTACGAAACGCTCGAAATCGATCTGGGTGCCTCCGTTGCCTGTTCGGGGGTCTGCCTCACCGTTGTCGACAAGGGCCCCGACTGGCTGGCCTTTGATGTTTCGGGCGAGACGCTGACGCGGACGGCGCAGGGGCAATGGTCCGAAGGGCGCCGGCTGAATCTGGAACGGGCGATGAAGCTAGGCGACGAGCTTGGCGGTCATATCGTCACTGGCCATGTGGACGGGATCGCCGAAGTTACGAGCGTCCAGGTGGACGGCGATTCGAAGCGGGTCGCGTTCCGCGTGTCGAGCGATCTTGCGCCGTTCCTTGCCTCCAAGGGGTCGGTGACGGTCGATGGCGTGTCGTTGACCGTCAACGACGTGGACGACGATCCCGATGGCGCGACGACGTTCGCGGTCAACATCATTCCGCATACCCAGGCGGTGACGACGCTTTCTGATCTGGCGCCGGGCAGCGCCGTCAACATCGAGATCGATGTGCTCGCCCGCTACCTCCAACGGATGGAACATTATCGTGCAAAAGCCCGCTGAACTCGCGCGCCTGCGCCACGCCTTTCTCTCGAGCCCGGAAGAGATCATCGACGAGGCCAAGAATGGCCGGATGTTCATCCTGGTCGATGACGAAGATCGCGAAAACGAAGGTGATCTGGTCATCCCCGCGCAGATGGCGACGCCCGAAAAGATCAATTTCATGGCGCGCCACGGCCGCGGTCTGATCTGCCTTGCGATGACCAAGTCGCGCGTCGATGCGCTGGGCCTCGACCTGATGAGCCGGCACAATGGCACGCGCCACGAAACCGCCTTCACCGTGTCGATCGAGGCGCGCGATGGCGTGACGACCGGCATCTCTGCCGCCGATCGTGCCCGCACCATCGCGGTGGCGATCGATTCGTCGAAGAGCCGCGAGGAAATCGTCACCCCGGGTCACGTATTCCCGCTTGTGGCGCGTGATGGCGGCGTGCTGGTGCGTGCGGGTCATACCGAAGCGGCGGTCGACGTGTCGCGGCTGGCCGGCCTCAACCCGTCCGGCGTGATCTGTGAGATCATGAACGAGGATGGCACCATGGCGCGGATGGACGATCTCGTCTCCTTCGCGCAGCTGCACAACCTGAAGATCGGCACGATCCGCGACCTGATCGCCTATCGTCGCCGCTATGACCATCTGGTCGAGAAGAAGGCCGAAATGACCTTCGACTCGCGCTGGGGCGGCCAGTGGAAGGCCGTTACCTTCCACAACAAGGCCACCGGCGATGAGACGATCGCCCTGGTGAAGGGCAAGATCGACCCCGAGAAGCCGACGCTGGTGCGCATGCACACCGCGAGCTTCTTTGTTGATATGTTTGGTGAAAACTCCGAGCGGTCGGGACTTCTGTCGCATTCGATGGAGCTGATCGCCGAAGAGGGCGCAGGCGTGATCGTGGTGATCAACCGCGCGATGAAGGGCGTGGTCACCCGGTTCATGGAACTGCGCGCGGCGGGCAAGGGCGCCGGCGAGCCGGAAGTCGAGGAATTGCGCGACTATGGCGTGGGTGCGCAGATTCTGGCCGAGCTCGGCGTTGAGGAAATGGTCCTGCTGACCAACACCCATCACACGCTCGTCGGGCTGGAGGGCTATGGCCTCTCCATTGTGGGCGAACGACCAATTCCGGGCACCGGTGGCGAATAACGGCCCTTTTGCGGTGACATTCGGCCAGCAGCTTCGATAGCGGCCGGCAGTGACAGACGGGAGGGGGGCTCCGCCTGATCGCGTGAACAGGAACGCCCCTCGCGTCGCCCAGCGGCGGCACTCCCCGAAGCGGGGGGCAGAAAGGCGAGATCATGGCGCACATCCTCATCGTTGAAGCCCGTTTCTACGATCATCTGAACGACATGCTGATTGCGGGCGCGCGCGCGGCGATCGAGGCGGCGGGGCACAGCGCGGAGGTGGTGACCGTGCCGGGAGCATTGGAAGTGCCCGGCGCGATCTCGATGGCGGCGGAGAGCGAGCGCTATGATGCGTTCGTGGCGCTGGGGGTCGTGATCCGCGGTGAGACCTATCACTTCGAGATCGTGTCCAACGAAAGCGCACGCGGCATCATGGCGCTGACGATGGACGGCATCCCGATCGGCAACGGCATCCTGACCACCGAGAATGAAGAGCAGGCGATCCGCCGCGCCGATCCGGCGCAGCTCGACAAGGGTGGTGGCGCGGCGCAGGCGGCGATCGCGATGCTGGAGCTGCGGCAGCGGCTCGGCTGAACGCAGGGCTCAGCGGCTGGGCAGATCGGCCTGAGCGACCGGCGGGGGTGCAGCGCCGCCGCCGGAAAAGGTTCGTTACGGACCTGAAGCAGCAATCGCGCGTATGGGATCATCCGATCCATTAGCGAGCCTTTGCTGCCCCTATGATAATCTCCTCGACCCCGCGCTTCGGCAACATCGTTGGCGAGGTGTGGCGTCCGCTCGCGGCGCTGTTCGTGTGGGACTGCATCGTCACCGCGGTCTATTTCTATTATCCGTTCACCGCGCCGTCGCTGCCGCTGACGATCTTCGGTTCGGCGCTGGCACTGTTCCTCGGCTTTCGCACCAATTCGGCTTATCAGCGCTGGTGGGAAGGCCGCAGCCTGTGGGGGCTGATGATCAATGCATCCCGCAGCCTGTCGCGCAGCGCGCGCAACCTGCTGCCCGACGAGGCGCTGGACCTGAAGCGCACGATCGTGCTGCGCCATGTCGCCTATGTGAATGCGCTGCGCTGCCAGTTGCGTCGGCAATCGACCGATGCCGAGGTGCTGCGGTTCCTCTCGCGCGGCGAGGCGGAGCCGGCGCTGCAGCGGGTGAACGTTGCCAACGGGATTCTCGATGGGTCGTCGCGGCGGCTGGACGATGCCCGGCGCAAGGGGTGGATCGACACCATCCAGCAGACCCATTTCGAGAGCCTGTTTGTCGACATCGCCAATGCACAGGGGGGCATGGAGCGGATCAAGAACACGCCGCTGCCCAACCAATATCGCTTCTTCCCGACCTTTTTCACCCGGCTGTTCTGCGTGCTGCTGCCAATCGGGTTGGTCGAAACGCTGGGTATCGCAACGCCAGTCGGATCGACCGTCGCCGGGCTGATGTTCCTCGCCGCGCTGCAGATCGGTGACGATCTGGTCGATCCGTTCGCCAACACGATCCATGACGTGCCGCTGACCGCGATGTGCCGCACGATCGAGATCGACCTGCTGCAATCGATCGGCGACGAAGCGCCGCCGCCGCTGCAGCCGGTCGACGACGTGTTGTGGTGACCGGACGCCCGACGTTTCACCTGCTGATATCCGCAAGCTGACACGCTCGTTCATGGGCAACGCTTTCGGTATGGCGCCGCATCACGATGTTACTTATACTCGTGTAAGTAAGATCGGGAGAGAGATCGCCATCATGGCTTATGCCCATACACTCGCGGGCAATCCGCATTGGTTGCCGGCCAATCCGCCGTCGGTATTGAACGACATTCCGGGCAGCCGGGGCCTGCCGTTTGTGGGCAATACGTTCGCGGTGCTGAAGGACCCGCTGGGCTTCACCGGCAAGATGGTGGCCAAATATGGCCCGGTCTATCGCAACCGCACGTTCGGCGGCGACAGCGTGGTGCTGCTGGGGCCAGAGGCGAACGAGCTGGTGCTGTTCGACAAGGAGAAGAACTTTTCCTCCGAACAGGGTTGGGGCCCGATCCTGAACCTGGTGTTTCCGCGCGGCCTGATGCTGATGGATTTCGAGAAGCATCGCGCCGACCGAAAGGCGCTGTCGGTGGCGTTCAAGCCCGAGCCGATGCGCCATTATGCCGCCGAGCTGAACGCCGGCATCGCCGCGCAAGTAGGGAACTGGGGCGATCGGCCGCAGCCATTCTATCGCGCGATCAAGGCGCTGAGCCTCGACCTTGCCGCCACCAGCTTCTTGGGCGTGCCGCTTGGCCCCGAGGCGTCGAAGATCAATCAAGCGTTCGTCGACGAGGTACAGGCATCGGTATCGCCGGTGCGCACGCCGCTGCCGGGCACGTCGATGCGCAAGGGCGTGAAGGCCCGCGAATATCTAGTCGATTATTTCACGCGTGAGATCCCGCGCCGCCGCGAAGGAGAGGGGCAGGACTTCTTTTCGCAGTTCTGCCGCGCGACGGACGAGAGCGGTGCGCTGCTGGCGGATGATGCGATCGTTGATCACATGAACTTCCTGATGATGGCCGCGCACGACACGATCACCTCGTCCGCAACCAGCCTCGTCATGCTGCTGGGCCGCCATGTCGAATGGCAGGACCGGCTGCGCACGGAAATCCAGTCGCTGGGCAGCAATGACGGCGGCGTGCCGTACGAGCAGCTCGACCGACTGGTTGAAACCGAATGGGCGTTCAAGGAAGCGCTTCGCCTGATGCCGCCGGTGCCGTCGATCCCGCGGCGCGCGCTGCGCGACTTCTCGTTCGGCGGCTATCACATCCCGGCGGGTACCCATGTCGGGGTGAACACCGCCTACACCCACATGATGCCCGAGCATTGGCCCGACCCGGCGCGGTTCGACCCCGAGCGTTTCTCGCCCGAGCGATCGAAGGGCCGGCATCGCTTCGCCTGGGTGCCGTTCGGTGGCGGCGCGCACATGTGCATCGGGCTGCATTTCGCGACGATGCAGATCCGCATTCTGATGGCACATCTGCTGAGCCGCTATCGCATCGAACTGGAGCCGGGTGCGGGCACGGACTGGCAGATCTTCCCGATCCCGCAGCCCAAGGACGGACTGCCGGTGCGCTTCGTACCGCTTTCAGCGGCGTGATCGGCTGAACCTGCGGGGGGGGGCAGCGATGCCTCTCTTCCGCGCGGGCGTGGGCGTGAACGTGGGCCGGGGCTGCCGGGGCCAGGCGAGCTGGCGCGTTGTCGCGCGATTCCGGGCCGGCTGTTCACATCAGCAAGCTGACGGCCCTATTCACAAGGTGTTCAATCCCCTGTGGTTATGTAACGAGGCATGAGGATGTTCGCCGCCCTGGTCCTGTCGCTTCTGGCCGCGCCCGTCGTGGCGCAGCCGAGTGAGCAGCAGCGCGACGGCGTGGCCGCGTGGCGCGCACTGCGCGAGGGGCGGATCCTGCCGATCAAGGAAATCGAGCGCCGCGTCGTCCCGACGATGAAGGACGCGCAATATATCGGTTTCGATTTCGAGATGCCGAGCGCGGTATACACGCTGAAATTCCTGCGCGATGGAACGGTGATCTGGGTGGACGTGGATGGCCGCTCCGGTCAGATCATTGGTCGCACCGGGCGCTGAGCAGCCTTTGACGCGCGCCGCCGCGATGCTAACCACAATCTTTGGTGACAAGAGGTAGTCCATGCGCGTCCTGATCGTTGAGGATGAACCCAATCTGGGCCAGCAGCTCAAAAGCACGCTGGAGGGGGCGGGGTACGCCATCGATCTGGCGACGGACGGCGAGGAAGGGCATTTCCTCGGTTCCACCGAGAATTACGATGCCGTCGTGCTCGATTTGGGGTTGCCAGAGATCGACGGGCTGACCGTGCTCGACCGCTGGCGCAAGGAGGGCAAGGTGATGCCCGTGCTGGTGCTGACCGCGCGCGACAGCTGGTCGGACAAGGTCGCGGGCCTCGATGCCGGTGCCGACGATTATGTCGCCAAGCCGTTCCAGTCGGAAGAACTGATCGCGCGGCTACGCGCGCTGATCCGCCGCGCGTCGGGCAATGCCTCCTCAGAGCTGACGGCGGGCGACGTTCGGCTCGATACGCGCAGCGGCAAGGTGACTCGCGCGGGCGAGCCGGTGAAGCTGACGGCGCAGGAATATAAGCTGCTGTCCTACCTGCTTCATCACAAGGGCAAGGTGGTGAGCCGGACCGAGTTGATCGAGCATATCTACGATCAGGATTTCGACCGCGATTCGAACACGATCGAGGTGTTCGTGACGCGCATCCGCAAGAAGCTGGGCCAGGACGTGATCACCACGATCCGCGGGCTTGGCTACAGCTTGGAAGATCCGGCGGCGTAAAGGTCCGCCGCCCGCGGCTGTTCCCATAGACCGATGCGATCATATCCCGCCTCGTGCCAGCTGTTGGTTCCCGGCACACCCTGCGTGTCCAACCCCGCGATGAGCGGCGGGGCGGCATGAGCGGGCACGATGCCGGTGAAGACCCAGGACGCGAGCAGGAAGCCCGCGACCAGGCTGGCGATGAGCGCGCCGAGCGACGCGATCGCGAGGACCGGAAAGGTACGCGACATACTTCGTCTCCTTTCTCTGCGGGTGAACAACACGGCGACGGCATGGTTCCCCCGGGTGACGAACCGAACGCCGACGGACGGTTTGCCAGTACCGGATCGCTGACCCGGCGGATGATCGTTATCGCCGCGGTGTGGATCGCGGTGCTGCTGGCCGGGGGCGGCTTTGCGCTGGATCGCGTGCTGACCGCGGCGGTGACGCAGAATTTCGACGATCAGCTGGAATATGTGCTGCGGTCGCTGCTGGTATCGGCAGAGATCGGCCCCGAGGGCGAGGTGATGTTCAATCGCGAGCCCGCCGACCAGCGCTTCCTGGAGCCGTATTCGGGACTCTACTGGCAAGTGTCGGCGAAGGGGCGTGAGGCGTTTCCCTCGCGATCGCTGTGGGACCGCCAGCTGCAATATGGCCAGCCGCACGATGACCGCGCGGTGCACATCTACGACAGCGACCAGTTCGGGACGGAGAAGCTGCGGATCGTCGAGCGCGACGTGAAGCTGCCGGGGTCGAATGTTCGCTGGCGGTTCCAGGTGGCGCACAATCGCGACGGTCTCGACGCGCAGATCGGGGCGCTGCGCCGCACGCTGGTGCGCAGCTTCCTGTTGCTGGGGCTGGGGCTGACCGTGCTGGCGGCGTTGCAGACGTTCTATGGGCTGCTGCCGCTTCGCAAGCTGCGGCTGGAGATCGCGCGGATGCGAGGCGGGCGAACCAATCGCATCGCGGGGCCACTGCCCGTGGAGGTTGCGCCGCTGGTCGAGGAGCTGAACGCGCTGGTCGCGCACAATGAGACGCAGGCCGAAGAAGCGCGGCGGCATGCCGGCAATCTGGCGCATGCGCTGAAGACGCCGCTGACCGTGATCATGAACGCGGCGACGGCGCAGTCGGACGATCTGGCGGACACGGTGGTGCGAGAGGCGCGCACGATGCGGCGGCAGGTGGACCACCATCTCGCCCGTGCGCGCGCCGTCGGGCGCCGCGGATCGGCGCATAGCCGGGCGGAAGTGTGGCCAAGCGTCGAATCGGTCGAGCGCGCGGTGCGCCGGCTGTACCCGCACGTCCGCATCGACATGGATGGGCCCAAGGATCTGGTCGCGCACATCGAGCGGCAGGACCTGGACGAGATCATGGGCAATCTGGTCGAGAATGCCGCCAAATATGGCGGCGGCAGCGTGTTCGTGACGGTGGGGGCGCAGGCCGGCTTCGTCGAGATCCTGGTCGAGGATGACGGGAGGGGCATCCCGGAGGCCGATCGTATCCGCATCTTCGACCGTGGGGTGCGGCTGGACACGGGCAAGCCGGGCACCGGGCTGGGCCTGGCGATCGTGCGCGACGTCGCCGAAATCTACGAAGGGACCGTCAGCCTGGAGGAAAGCGAGGACCTGGGCGGTCTGCTGGTCCGGCTGCGCTTGCCGATGGCGACCTGAAGGACGCCCTCCGCCGAGGCGGAAGGCGCCGATCGTGCATCAATAAGCGAGTTTGAGGCCGGGGCGGTCCCAGCGCGTCTTCACCAGGCGGCCGGTGCCCGACAGGGTGAGATAGGCGTCGCGCATGTCATCGCCGCCGAAGCAGATGTTGGTGGTGAACACGTCGTCGGTGTTGACGAATTCGACCAACTCGCCCCCCGGAGAGACGACGCTGATGCCGCTTTCGCCGATCGTCGCTACGCAGACGTTGCCCGAAGCCTCGACCGCTAGCGAATCGAAGAACTTCCAACCCGCGGGACGATAGACGGGGATTCCCGCGCCGCCGACCCCCGCCGCGGTATCGACCTTGCCCGGCGCGGTGACGCTGAACTTCATCAGCCGGCAGGTGTAGGTTTCCGCCGCGTACAGCCATTTGCCGTCGGGCGAGAGGCCGCAGCCGTTGGGATTGTTGGAGGGGAAGACCACTTCTTCCAGATGGCTGCCGTCAGCCTTCGCATAGAAGATGCCGACTACATCGTGGATCCGCTTGGCGTGATCCATCTTGCCGTGATCGGTGAACCAGAAGCCGCCATGCTCGTCGAACACCAGATCGTTCGGCCCCCGCAGGACGCAGCCGAAATCGCCCGACTTGTAGAGCACCTCGACCGCACCGGTCGCTGGGTCGATCCGTTCGATCCGGCCGCCAGAATAGTTGGAGGCGATGCCGCCGGGCGCCAGCATCCCGTTACTTTCGTGCCACTCGAACCCGCCGTTGTTGCAGCAATAGAGCATGCCGTCCGGCCCCAGCGCGAGGCCGTTTGGGCCGCCGCCGGGCTTGGCAATCGTCTCCTTCGACCCGTCGGGCTTCACGCGAGTGATCCGCCCGGGTTCGATTTCCACCAGCGCGATGCTGCCATCGGGCATGAAGACGGGGCCCTCGGGGAAGCGCAGCCCATCCGTCACCAGCTCGAAATCCGCCATGATCCTCTCCCTTTTCTCGTTGCGCGGGAGAATTGTCTAAGGCGATCGGCTTAGCAAGCAGGTTCGCCCTGGACGGGCGTGAGCTGGCGGGGGGCTAGGCAGCGCCGTTATGGCGGCGTTCCAACCAATATAGTGGCGGACGATCGGGCGCCGGAGTAGGGAATCGCGCATGAGCGAACCCGAGACGACCCGCACCGGCGGACGCATCCTGGTGGATCAACTGGCGGCGCAAGGCTGCGACCGCATCTTCACGGTGCCGGGGGAAAGTTTCCTCGCCGTGCTCGATGCGCTGGTCGACGTGCCGCAGATCGATGTGGTGACGTGCCGGCAGGAAGGCGGCGTCACGTTCATGGCGTGCGCTGACGGGGCGCTGACCCATCGGCCGGGCGTTGCCTTCGTCACGCGCGGACCGGGCGCGACCAATGCGTCGATCGGCGTCCATGTCGCGATGCAGGATTCGCAGCCGATGATCCTGTTCATCGGCGATGTCGATCGCGGGATGCGCGACCGCGAGGCGTTTCAGGAGATCGATTTCGCCGCGATGTTTGGCCCGGTTGCCAAATGGGTGGCGCGGATCGACGATGCCCGGCGAATCCCGGAATATGTCGCGCGCGCCTATTCGGTCGCAATGAACGGCCGCCCGGGCCCGGTGGTCATCGTGCTGCCCGAGGACATGCTGCTCGACGAGGTGACGGCGATCGACCGCCCGCGCGTGGAGCGGGTCGGCCAGGCGCCCGATCCCGATGCGATGGAGCAACTGGCCGACCTGCTCGCAACGGCGGAGCGGCCGATGGCGATCATCGGTGGGGCCGGCTGGGATGCGGCGGCGGGCCAAGATATCGCCGCCTGGGCCGATCGCACGGGCGTGCCGCTGGTTGCGGCATTTCGGCGGCAGGATTCGGTACCGAACGACTGCCCCGCCTATGCCGGCAATCTGGGCTATGGCCCGAACCCGCTGCTCGTCGAGCGCGTCAAGGACGCCGACCTGCTGCTGGTGATCGGCGCGCGGCTGGGCGAGGCGACGACCGATGGCTACACGCTGATCACGCCCGAGCATCCCGACCAGCGGCTGGTGCATGTTCACCCCGATCCCGCGGAGCTTGGTAGCACCTATTGCACCGATCTGGCGATCTGCGCGACGATGGCGGAGTTTGCCGAGGCGCTGGCGCTAGTCGACGGACCGGCGCGCGCGCACGATCTGGAGGCGCACGACGATTACCGGGCTTGGTCCACCCCGCGCGAGCGTGAGGGCGTGACGCTGGACCTCGGCCAATGCGTGCTGGCGATGCGGCAACAGCTGCCGGCGGACACGATCATCTGCAACGGCGCCGGCAATTTCTCCGGCTGGTGGCATCGCTACTGGCCCTATGCGGGGCCGGGCACGCAGCTGGCGCCGACCGCCGGCGCGATGGGCTATGGCGTGCCCGCCGCGGTGGCCGCATCGCTGCGGCGGCCGGAGCGGATGGTGGTGGCGGTGGCGGGCGACGGCGACTTCCTGATGAATGGGCAGGAACTGGCTACCGCGGTCCAGCATGGGTGCGAGATGCTGGTCATCGTGGTCGACAATGGCGCCTATGGCACGATTCGGATGCATCAGGAGCGCGAGTTCCCCGGCCGTTTGTCGGCGACCCGGCTGCACAATCCCGATTTCACCAAATTGGCGCAGGCCTATGGCGCATGGGCCGAAACGGTGGAGCAGACCGCGGACTTCGGAGCCGCGCTGGGCCGGGCGGCGGCGCAGGGCGGCGTCCGGCTGCTGCATCTGAAGACCGACGTCGAGTTCATCACCGCGGGAACGACGCTCAGCGCGATACGCAGCGCCTCGTCGCGCTGACGCGCTTCGACCGAGGACGCGTGCGCCCGCGCCACGAGGCGCGGCGCACCGCGCCCTTCGCCAAGATCCTACTTCTTGGCCAGTTTGTCCTTGAGCGCGGCGAGCGCGCCGAACGGACCGGCTTCTTCCTCGGCGAGCACGCCAGCGTCGCGCAGTGCAGCCTCGGCATTCGGCCCGCGCGGGAAGGGATCGAGCGCGAGCACCAGCGTTTCCGCCGCGACTTCGCCCAGATCGATCGCGCCGCCCTCTAGCGGCAGGACGTCGATCCCGCTGTCGTCGAGCTCCACTTCCTCCTCAGCAACCCGATCCTCGATGAAGCGCAGATCGACCGGTTCATCGATTCGCGCCGGAAGCGGTTCGTCGGTGATCGAGCAGCGCTGGGTGGCGACGGCCTGAACATTGCCGGTCACGGCGACGGCGCCGGAAACCCGCTGCACCGTGAAGGTGCCGGACAGGCTGTCGATCCCGATGAGGTTGAACCGCCGCGCCAGTGCCGCGCGCTGCGCTTCGTCGGCTGACACAGTCTCGGTACGGACGCCTTCACCGATCGTGTCGACCCGGACGGGGTGGGAGAATTCGGGGGTCATGCCAGCCGGCCCTCGCGCAACGCGGTGAGTGGAACGGAAGCGAGCGAGGCGTGCAGCGCCTGCAATTGATCGCTGACGTAGCGCGCTGCCTGATCGCTGGGGGGTGTGCCGCGCCACAAGTTGCGGATCAGCCCGTCGCGCAGGTCGCGGGCGGCAATCCCGTCGCGATAGGTGCCGAGCCGCCCGCCCAGCATCCCCATCATGCGGCCGACGTGCTTGCCGACAACGATGTCGCCAAAGCCGATCTGTCGCACCTGCGCGTCCATGTCGTCGACGAAGCGTTCGGTCAGGTCTTTCGACAGGGTCGCGGCAGCGACATCGCCGGGCGGCTCCGCCTCAATCCGCAGCATCACCATGGCGAGCACGGCGGCCACCATATCAAACCGTCCGTCCAGCGTATCGGGTGCTGCGCCCTCGAGATACCAATGCGGTTCACGCGCCTTTGCCACGACCGCCGCATAGAGTGGAGCCGCCGCTTCGCGATCGCGCCGTCGAAACCGTTGAAGAAGAGCCAAGATCGTCGTGCCTGTCATGCTTGTGTCGTGTGTCGTGCGGGCATATTGAGGGGAATGGCCGACGGCGCAACGGCGCGTCGCATGCCCCAAGGCCTTTTGCGGAGTAGCCATGCGTTTTCCCCTCCTGATCGCTGCCGCCATCGCGGTAACCGCGTCAGCCTGCGCCCCCCTTCGCTCGCATCAGGGCTATGTCGTTGATGCAGACCTGCTGAATTCGGTGCAGCCCGGCGTGGACAACCGGCAGTCGGTGCTCGCAACGCTGGGCCAGCCGAGCTTTGCGAGCCAGTTCAACCAGGGTGACTGGTATTATATCTCCCGCGACAGCCGGAATTACGCGTTCAACACGCCCAAGCCGAAGGAGCAGGTGACCGTTCAGATCAGCTTCGATCAGAACGGCAACGTCAGCGCGATCCGCAAGTCCGGCGTGGAGCAGGTCGCATCGGTAAGCCCGGCGAAGCGGACCACCCCGACGCTGGGCCGTGACCGCGGCTTCTTTGCCGATCTGTTCGGCAACATCGGTACCGTCGGCGCGGCTGGCGCAGGCGCTGGTCCGGGCGGGCGCTAAACCCCACCCGATGCTTTCTGGCGGCTGACTGGTGCATTCTTCACCGGTTCAGCCGCGCAGGCCGATACCTTCGATCACGGCGAGGCATTCCGCGGAATGCCGGCCAGGAGAATGGAGGTGTCTGATCATGCGTAAGTTGATCGTTTCGCTGGTAATGGCAGCGACTATCGCGCCGGGTGTAGCCAGCGCGCAGTCCGCGGCAGAGTTGCGCCGGGACCGGCAGGATATTCGGGAGCAGCATCGCGACCTGCGCGATGCGCAGCGACGGGGTGACCGGCGCGATGTGCGCGATGCGCGCCAGGATCTGCGCGAATCACGCCGTGAATATCGCGAGGATCTGCGTGACCGCGACCGCCGATGGGCGCGCGACGACTGGCGTGCCTATCGCAACCAGAACCGCTCGCTTTACGCCCGCGGACAATGGCGCGCGCCGTTCCGTTACAACCAGTGGCGCCCGGGCGTGCGGATCGCGCCCAGCTATTACGCGCAGCGTTATTGGATCAACGATCCCTGGCGCTATCGCTTGCCGCCGGCCCGTGCCAACGCTCGGTGGGTGCGCCACTATAACGACGTGCTGCTCGTCGATTACCGTCGTGGCGTCGTGCTGGACGTGATCCCGAATTTCTACTGGTGAGTATCTGACGAAGCGGGCCGGGCGAATAATCGCCCGGCCCGTCCCGTACTTGTGACCCAGAGCGACCGCGCCGCAAGCTACGCCGCGCGCGCGGCCGGTGCCTGGCTTGGGATCCGGCACTAGTCCCGAAAGGGGGTTAGGGACTGTGCGGGGAACGCGCGCGCCCTGAATTGGTTCGGCGAAATGACGGGATTTTCGCCGCGACGACGAAATACTTGGACGAGCCGAGGCGGAACTCCTTTTTGTTGCGCCATCACAAATAATCGCACAGTCTTTACCCGCCGTATCGGGGGGGTCGGCATGCGATGGGGGCAATCGCAATTCAGTGGCTCGACGCAATCGTGCGCGAGCTCACATTGTTCGCTGCGGTCGGCTTTCTGGTCGGCGGTATCGACGACCTGTTGATCGACGTGGTGTGGCTGTTTCACCGGCTGCGACATGGCTCGACGCGGCGGTCACTGGCCAATCTGCCGCATCCCGAAGATGCCAGGCGGCTGGCGGTTTTCGTCCCCGCGTGGGACGAATCGGCCGTCATCGGGCCGATGCTGCGCACCGCCTTGGCGCGCTTCGACCATCCCTGCTTTCGCATATACGTCGGCTGCTATCCCAACGATCCCGCGACGATCGATATTGTCGCTGAGCTGGCCGCGCAGGATTCCCGCGTGCGGCTCGTCATCGGCGGGCGGGCGGGGCCGACGACCAAGGCGGACAATCTCAACGAGATGTGGCGCGCGCTGCGGCATGACGATGCGGTGAATGGCGAGAACACCGTCGCGGTGGTACTGCACGACGCGGAGGATGTGGTGCATCCGCTGGAGCTGATGGTGTTCGACGCCCTGATCGGGCGATACCATCTGATCCAGATCCCCGTGCTGCCGCTGGTCGATCGGCAGGCGCGGCTGGTGTCGGGCCATTATGCCGATGAGTTCGCCGAATCGCACGGCCGCCACATGGCGCTGCGCGCCGCACTTGGCGCTGGACTGCCGCTGTCGGGGGTTGGCTGCGCGATCTCGGTCGCGGTGCTCGTCGCGTTGGATGAGGCATATGGCGCGCCGTTCGACGAGGACAGCCTGACCGAGGATTATGAGCTTGGGCTGCGCGCCGCGGCGCTTGGTTACCGGCCCTGTTTTGCCCGCGTCGAGGATTGGGCCGGCCGGCTGGTCGCGGTGCGCGCGTTCTTCCCCGCCACGGTGGAAGCCGCGGTGCGCCAGAAAGGGCGCTGGATGACCGGCATCGCGCTGGCGGGCTGGGATCGGATCGGCTGGGCCCGCGTGCCGCACCTGGTGGATCACTGGATGCGGATGCGCGACCGGCGCGGGCCCCTGGCAGTGATCGTCCTGGCTGCGGCGTATCTCGCCATCGTTGGCTGGGGCGTGGCGGCTGGTGCGCACGCGATCGCAGGCGTGCCGCTGCGGGCGATCAGCGACCCCATGCAGCTGTTGCTGATGATCAACCTGCTGCTGCTGATCTGGCGGCTGGGGTGGAGAGTGGCCTCCACAACCCGGTCCTATGGCTGGCGCGAGGGGATATGGGCGGTCCCGCGGGCAGTGGTCGCGAACATCATTGCGATGCTCGCAGCGATCCGAGCCGCAGGCCAATATGTGCGGATGCTGACCGGGTCCCCGCCGCGGTGGGACAAGACGGCACATGTGTTTCCGGCGGAACTGGCGGCATGATGATGACCCAAACCGGGCGGCCGCTTCGCTTCCTCGTCGCGTTAATCGGCCTGTGGATCGGGCTGCGGGTCCTGCTGCTTTGGCCGGGCGGGGAAGCAATTGCGGCGGAGGCGACGATCGGCCCCGCAGTGGCTGAGGAGGCGATAGCGCCGCGCATCCTTGCCCGGATCGCGGCACCCTTTGCACGTTATCGGCCGCCCGTGTCGGTGGAAGCCGAATCGCAACCCACACGAGAGATGGCTGCGCCGACCCGGGCGGTAGCTGTCGCGCCGCGGGTTTCGTCCGTCATGCCCGCGGGGGCGGGGGCGGGGGCGGGGGCGTTGGAAATCCGCCTGTCACCAGTCGAGGCGCCGCAGCCGCGATACGCAGCGCCCGCGGTGCGCCTCGTGCCGGTAACGCCGCAACCACTCGCCATCGCCTATGACCTGCCGCGACAGTCGCTGCCGCCCGGCGGGGCGTTGACCCAACCGGCGGAGCTGATCGGTGACGCTGCCAAGTCACCGGAGCGGGCGGCAGTCGTGTCTGTGCCGTTGCAGGCGAGCGTCGCCGCCGGCGCTCCGCTGCCGGCGGCACGTGGCCGCTCGCGATTTGGCGGAAGCGCCTGGGCGATTCTGCGACCCGGCGACGCGGCGCCGTTCGTGCCGCAACTCGGCGGCAGCCAGGCGGGTGCGCGCCTAACCTATGCCATCGATCAGGCCCGCCGGCTGTCCGTTGCCGGGCGTTTCTCCAGCGCCCTGGAGAGCCGACAGAGCGAAGCCGCGATCGGGCTGGACTGGCAACCGACGTCGCTGCCGGTCCATCTCGTCGCCGAGCAGCGGATCGGCGTCGATCGGGCACGCGGCGGGCCGGCGTTGGGCCTGATCGGCGGCTTTGGGCCGGTTCCGCTGACATCCTGGCTCCTGCTGGATGGCTATGCGCAAGGGGGCGGGATCGCGCGCGATGGCATCGAGGGCTATGTCGATGGCGCAATGCGGGTCAGCTACTCGTTGGCCAAGCTGGGCCCTGCGCGCATCGATCTGGGCCTGGGTGCTTGGGGGGCGGCGCAGCGCGGGGCGTCGCGGATCGATGCGGGACCGTGGCTGTCGACGGCGCTGCCGGTCGCAGGCCGCTCGCTTCGTCTGTCGATTGAATGGCGACAGCGGCTCGCCGGGCGGGCGGAGCCGACATCCGGGCCGGCATTGACCATCGGCACCGATTTCTGACCGCTGGCGCTTCCCCGCCGGCGCCGATGGGCATATCGACTATCCCATGGATCTGTACCTCCCGATCGCGAACCTGTCGGTAAACGCGCTCGTGATCATCGCGCTGGGCGCGGGGGTGGGGTTGTTGTCCGGCATGTTCGGCGTGGGCGGCGGGTTCCTGACCACTCCGCTGCTGATCGTGTACGGCATCCCGCCCACGGTGGCGGCTGCCTCTGCAGCAAGCCAGGTGACGGGGGCCAGCGTGTCAGGCGTGTCAGCCTATTTCCGGCGGGGTGGGGTCGACATCCAGATGGGTGGGGTGATGGTCATCGGCGGCGTTCTGGGATCGCTGTTCGGTGCCTGGTTGTTCCGCCTGCTGCAGGCCAGCGGCCAGATCGATACCGCAATCGCCATCACCTACGTCCTGCTGCTTGTGTCGATCGGTGGGCTGATGCTGAAGGAATCGCTGGAGGCGATAGCCGTCAGCCGTGGCCGCCGTGCCGCCCCGGCGCGCCGGCGGCGGCATCATCCGCTGGTCGCGTCGCTGCCGTTTCGCATGCGCTTCTACCGGTCGGGCCTGTATATTTCGCCGCTCGCCCCACTGTTGCTGGGGTTCGGGACCGGGATCCTGACCATCCTGCTGGGCGTTGGCGGCGGCTTCGTCCTTGTGCCGGCGATGATCTATCTGCTGGGCATGGCAACTCAGGTGGTGGTCGGTACGTCGCTGTTCCAGATCCTGTTCGTGACCGCGGCGGCGACGATGGTCCATGCCATGACGACCAAGGCGGTGGACATCGTGCTGGCGGGCCTGCTGCTGATCGGTTCGGTGGTCGGCGCACAGGTCGGCGCGCACTTTGCCGCCCGCGCGCGGCCGGAATATCTGCGCCTGGCGCTCGCGTTGATGGTGCTGCTGGTAGCTGGGCGTATCGCGATCGGACTGGGGTGGCGGCCGGACGAGATCTATTCGGTCGAATTGATGTGAAGCGGGCCGCGTTGATCCTCGCCGCGCCGCTGTTGATGGCGCAGGCGAAACCGGTGCTGGTGCCCGACGTCTCGCAGCGCGAAATCCGCATCGCGTACAGCTTCACCGGCGCAGAGCTCCTGTTGTTCGGCGCGATCCTGTATCCCGGCGGCCGCCTGCCCGATGACGAGCATCAGACCGATCTGGTCGTCGTGGTGAAGGGCCCGGTGCAGTCGATCACGGTGCGCGAGAAGGAGAAGCTGGCCGGCGTCTGGGTGAATGCTGAGGCGCTCCGCTACCGATCCGCGCCCAGTTTCTACGCGGTCGCGTCCTCGCGGCCTGTCAGCCAGATCGTCGATGACCGGACGCGCGCGATCTACGAACTCGGGCTGGACAGCCTTCAGTTATCGCCAGCGTCGTCGGCACCGCCGCCGGTGCAGGACCGGTTCGCGCGCGGGCTCGTCGATCTGCGGCGCCGCGCGGGCCTTTATTATGAGGCGCCCGGCGCGGTGGAGATCACGGAAGGCGTCTTGTACCGTGCGCGCGTCAGCATTCCGGCGCGTGTGCCGGTCGGCCAGTTCACCGCGGAAACGTTCCTGATCCGCGATGGCAAGGTGCTGGCGGCGGCGGTGCGCGACATCACGGTCGAGAAAACCGGCTTCGAGCGGTTCGTCGCCCGCGCGGCGGATCGTCATGCGTTCGTCTATGGCCTGGCGGCAGTCGCATTGTCCGTTTTGCTGGGCTGGGGTGCAGGGCGGCTGGCACAGCGGGCGTAAACGACTGCCGGCGGAGCGCAATTCATCGCTCACGCTCTGTTTACCCTTATGCCCTAGACCCGGCGGGATGGGAAAGGGGCGTGGGAATACCAAATGAGTGAATTACCCGCGCGTCACGTTTTCGACGCGGCCATCGCTGCTGCCGGGGCGTCGGCACCGGCCGATCTGGAGGCGATCGGCTTCGTCACCGAAATCGGCGGCGCATCGAGCCAGGTCGTGTTCGACCCTGCCGCACTGGCCGCGCTGAGCACCCATGCCGACGCGGTAGTCGCAAGCGGCGGCCAGGTTGGTGGGCAGATCAAGGTGCGGGTCGGCCACAGCTGGCTGATCGCCAATGTCCGTGCGCTCAAGCTCGACGACTATGAGACCGGGCGGATCGTCGCCTCAGTCGACTTCCTCGGGGAAGGCGACGAGGAGAAACTGACCGGCAAATTGTATCAGTTCCGCCGCGGCGTGACTCGCTATCCGACGCCGGGCGCGGACGTTTACCCCATATCGTCCGACGATCTTCGGCAGGTCTATGCCGCCGAAGGGCGCGCGCATATCGAGATCGGCAGCGTCTATCCCACCGCCGACGTGCGCGGCGCGCTGTATGTCGATGCCATGCTGGGGAAGCATTTCGCGCTGCTAGGATCAACCGGCACCGGCAAGTCGACTGCCGTCGCGCTGATCCTCCATCGCATCTGCGACATGGCACCGCAGGGCCATATCGTGATGGTCGACCCGCACGGAGAATATTCCGCCGCCTTCCGCCACAATGGCGCGATCTATGACGTGTCGAACCTTCAGATGCCGTACTGGCTGATGAACTTCGAGGAACATTGCGAGGTGTTCCTCACCACGCAGGGCGCGGAGCGGCAGGTGGATGCGGACATCCTTGCCAAATGCCTGCTGGCAGCGCGCGCCAAAAGCCGGGTCGGGGCCGAGATCCCGAAGCTGACCGTCGACGCGCCGGTACCCTATCTGCTGAGCGACCTGACAACCCTCATCCAGCACGAGATGGGGAAGATGGACAAGGCGTCGAACACTGCGCCCTACCTGCGACTGAAGAGCAAGATCGACGAGATCAAGGCCGATCCGCGCTACGGGTTCATGTTCTCAGGCATGCTGGTCGCCGACACGATGAGCAGCTTCATCCAGCGCGTGTTCCGCCTGCCCGGTGACGGCAAGCCGATCTCAATCATCGACGTATCGGGCGTGCCGAGCGAGATTACCTCGGTCGTCGTCGCGGTGCTGAGCCGGATGGTGTTCGATTTCGCGATCTGGTCGCGCAATGAGCCGCAGCGGCCGATCCTGCTGATCTGCGAGGAAGCGCACCGTTATATTCCGCGCGAGGAGGACGGGTCATCCGTGGGCCGAATCCTGGGCAGGATCGCCAAGGAAGGCCGCAAATACGGCGTGTCTTTGGGGCTGATCACGCAGCGGCCGTCGGATCTTGCCGAGGGCGTGCTGTCGCAATGCGGCACGATCCTGACCATGCGGCTCAACAACGATCGCGACCAGTCGTTCGTGCGGGCCGCGATGCCCGAGGGCGCGCGCGGTTTCCTCGATTCAATTCCCGCGCTGCGTAATCAGGAATGTATCATCAGCGGCGAGGGCGTTGCGATACCCATCCGCGTGCGCTTTGACATGCTGGAAGAGGCGAGGCGGCCGGCGTCCGACGATCCGGTTTTCTCACGCCTGTGGCGCGAGGTCGGCCATGAGGATGAAATTATCCAGCGCACGATCCAGAAGTGGCGCGCGCAAGGCCGGTAAGGTCGATTGCTGGCTACGCGCCGTGACAGCGGTGCGGCTGAACCGGGCGCCCGGATGGGGCGGCTGATCAGTGGTCGTCGGGACCGAGCGTCGGATCGAGATCGCGCGGGCGGACGAAACGGGCCAGCGTGCCGCCACCGCGCGCTACCTCTGCCCAGCGGCCCACGTCAAAGGTCAACTGCGCCATCGTGGCGGTCGGATATTTTTCCTCCAGCGCGCTGACCAGTTCGGGCGGGCCGGTGCCGGTGAGCAGAAGCGCGAAATCTTCCAGGCCGGGATTATGGCCGATCAGGAGCAGCCGATCGCAATCGTCGGGGGTTTCGCGCGCTACCTCCAGCAGGGTGGCGGCGGAGGCGAGGTACAGCCGCTTGTCCCAGATGGGCTCAATCGGCGCGCCATAGCCGATTGCGACCTCCGCGATCGTTTCCACGACCCGGCGCGCTGGCGATGCCATGATGCGGTCGAACGTTTCGCCCTGCGCGCGCAGTTCGCGACCCATCACGACCGCAGCCTTGCGGCCCTTGTCGTTGAGCGGGCGATCGAAATCACGCGTCACCGGATCGTCCCAGCCCGATTTGGCGTGGCGCAACAGCGTCAGCGTCTTCAAGGCTACTCTCCGTTAGGCCGCGGGAGCCGCCTCATGCCCCAAGCCGACGCGCGAGGAAAGGCGCGATCCGACCCTGGCCACCGCCTCGTCCAACGGGACGCGCGAAATCGGGACGCCGGGGGGGAAGGAGTCGAGCAGCCGCGACGGCGTAGCGGCCGACAGCAACACGAAGACGCCGCGATCATCACGTGAGCGGATCAGCCGGCCGAACGCCTGCGCCAGCCGCGCCCGCACGATGCGATCGTCATAGGCACTGCCGCCGCCGGTGAGCCTGCGAGCGGCGTGAAGCACGGTCGGCTTGGGCCAGGGAACGCCTTCCATCACCACCATGCGCAGCGAGTGACCGGGCACATCCACCCCGTCGCGCAAGGCGTCGGTGCCCAGCAAGGAGGCGTGCGGATCGTCGCGGAAGATGTCGACCAGGGTACCGGTGTCGATCGGATCGACATGCTGTGCAAGGAGCGGCAGGCCCTCGCGTGCCAGCCGGTCCGCTATGCGCGCATGCACGCCGCGCAGCCGCCGTATCGCGGTGAACAGCCCCAGCGTGCCGCCGCCCGCCGCCTCGATCAGCCGGGCATAGGCGCCTGCGAGCGCGGGCACATCGCCGCGCTTCACGTCGGTGACAATGATCACCTCCGCATGGCCGGCGTAGTCGAACGGGCTGGCCGCCTGAAAGCGCGCTGCAGCGCCCGAGAGATGCGGCGCACCGACCCGCGCCTCTGCCGTTTCCCACGTCCCGCCCGCGGTGAGCGTGGCAGAGGTGACCAGCGCGCCATGCGCGGGTTTCAGGACGATCTCGGCAAAGGGCCGGGTGGGATCGACCCAGCGGCGATGAAGCCCGATGTCGTATTCGCGCCCCTCGACGCGATCGACCGCCAGCCAATCGACGAAGTCCGGGTTGGCCGGTGCGCCCACCCGGGCGATCAGCGAGAGCCACGAGGCGACACCTTCCGCCCGCCATCCCAGCGAGGCGATCGCCCCCTCGACCCGCGCGCGGGCCTGCCCATCGAGCCAGTCGGGCGCGTCGTTCAGCACCGCCTCCAGCCGTTTCCCAAGCGCGACGAGCGGGCGATACAGGGCATCCAGCGCCTCTGCGCCATGCGCGGCAGCCTCGATCAGTTCGGGCGACGGCTCCGCCAATTCGGTCTCAAGGCCGTAGCCGGCGTCATCCGCCCCCTCGGTGCGCGCGTAGGTGAGGCCGCGTACGCTGGCGAGCAGCGCCTCGATCGGGCCGAACGGCGCCCCTTCGGTGATCCGTTGTAGCCAGCCATCGGCCGCGAGGCCGTGCGCTGCCTTTACCGCGTCGGCGATCGCCTGCGCGCCGGCTTCGTCGTAGCTCGCGACATCCGACAGCCGGGCGCCAAGGCCGCGGCGCCGCCCCCGGCTGCCGGCCTCCGGACCGATGATCCAGCGCCGCAACTCGATCGTCTCTTGCCCGGTCAGCGCGGTGGCGAACATCGAATCGGCGGCATCGAACAGGTGATGCCCCTCGTCGAATACATAGCGGGTGGGGCGTGTCGCCGTTTCGCGGCCACGCGCGGCGTTGACCATCACCAGCGCGTGGTTGGCGATGACGATATCGGCGTCGGCAGACGCGCGGGCAGCGCGCTCGATGAAGCATTTCCGATAATGCGGGCAGCCGGCGTAGATGCATTCGCCGCGGCGGTCGGTCAGCGCGACCGAGCCGTTGCGCCGGAACAGGGTGGTGAGCCAGCCGGGCAGGTCGCCGCCCATCATGTCGCCATCGGCGGTATAGGCGGCCCAGCGCGCGACCAGTTGCGCCAGGATCGCGGCGCGGCCGGCGAACCCGCCCTGAAGCGCATCCTCCAGGTTGAGCAGGCACAGGTAATTCTCGCGCCCCTTGCGGGTCACCACACGCGCCCGGCGCTCCGCCTCATCGGGATAGACGCGCTGCGTCTCATGGCCGAGCTGCCGCTGAAGCGCCTTGGTATAGGTGGACACCCAGACCGCCCCGCCTGCCGTCCGTGACCACAGGCTGGCGGGCGCCAGATAGCCCAGCGTCTTGCCGATCCCCGTGCCTGCCTCCGCCAGCACGAGATTGGGTGTCTCTCGCCCCGCGCGAGGCGCGAACGCGTGCGCCGCAACCGCAGCGAAATCGCGCTGGCCCTGACGCGGTTCTGCCATCGCACCGACGAGCGTCGTCAACGTCTGCTGAGTCGCTTGCGCATCCAGCGTGACGGCGCGCGGGGCGGGGCGGGGCGCCGTCTCCTCCCATTCGGGCAGGCGCGAGAAGAGCCAGGGTTCGTCGCGCGCCGGCTTTCGCAAGCGATCGGCCAGCAGGGGCCCCCACGACCAACGCAGCCGCGCAAGGGTCTGAGCGGCAGCCCAGGCGCCCTCGCGTTCGGGCCAGTCGGTTTCAGTCAGCTCCAGAAGCCGGAAGGCCGCGGCGCGCAGGAACGGCGCGATCTCGCTATCATTGGTCGGCACATCGAGCTGAGCGACCTTGGCCAACCCCTTCGGCGTCGGGACCATGAAGCGGGCCGGCCGGAGAAAGGCAAACAGCTCAAGGACGTCGAGGCCCGAGAGATCGGCGTAGCCGAGCCGCTGGCCGACGAGCGGCGCGTTCATCAGGATCATCGGCGTGTCGGCGGCGGCCCGGATCGCCTCGCCCCGCGAGACACCACGTACGCCCTCCTCATTCGCGATCCAGATGCCGGTATGGCTCGCGTGTAGCGCCGGATAGGGAAGAGCGATCACGCAGCGGAAGATAGAACAAACTGGAAACCCACGCCACCCTCTAACGGCCAATCGATGGCTGGCTACCCAGCCGGTGTCCCGTCAGGCAGCGTTGATTTGAATGCCGGACTGGCGTTCACGCTATTGCGAACCAGTATCCAGATGAAGCTTGGGTATCCGCCGACAAAGGAGGTCGCGGCGGCTATGAAGGCTGGATTCCGGCTGTCCCCTGTGCTTAAGGCTTCATGTTTTCGGTTTTGTAAGGCGAGCCCCGGCATGAACATCCACGAATATCAGGCCAAGGAACTGCTGGCGAAGTTCGGCGTCCCCGTTCCCGCGGGTTATGCGGCGATGACCGTCGAGGAAGCAGTCGAAGCCTCCAAGAAGCTGCCTGGGCCGCTATATGTCGTGAAGGCGCAGATCCACGCTGGTGGCCGCGGCAAGGGCAAGTTCAAGGAACTGCCGGCCGAGGCAAAGGGCGGCGTCCGCCTCGCCAAGACCGAGGACGAGGTTCGCCATGCCGCGACCGAGATGCTCGGCAACACGCTGGTGACGATCCAGACGGGTGAGGCCGGCAAGCAGGTGAACCGCCTGTACGTGACCGACGGCGTCGACATCGCGAAGGAATTCTACCTCGCGCTGCTCGTCAACCGCGCGACCAGCCGCATCTCGATGGTCGTCTCCACCGAAGGCGGCATGGACATCGAAACCGTCGCCCATGACACGCCGGAGAAGATCCACTCGATCGACATCGATCCGGCGACGGGCCTGATGCCGCACCACGGCCGCGCTGTCGCCGCCGCGCTGGGGCTGACTGGTGATCTGGCGAAGCAGGCGGCGAATGTCGCTGCCAAGCTGTACGATGCATTCCTCGGCACCGACGCCGAGCAGATCGAGATCAACCCGCTCGCAGTGACCGATGATGGCAAGCTGATGGTGCTCGACGCCAAGGTCGCTTTCGATGGCAATGCGATGTTCCGCCACAAGGACCTGGCCGAGCTGCGCGACGAGACCGAGGAAGATCCGGCCGAGCTGGAAGTACGACCTCGCCTACATCAAGCTCGATGGCGACATCGGCTGCATGGTCAACGGCGCCGGTCTCGCCATGGCGACGATGGACATCATCAAGCTGAACGGCATGTTCCCGGCCAACTTCCTCGACGTCGGCGGCGGCGCTTCGAAGGAGAAGGTGACCGCGGCGTTCAAGATCATCCTTGCCGATCCGAACGTGAAGGGCATCCTCGTCAACATCTTCGGCGGGATCATGAAGTGCGACATCATCGCCGAGGGCATCGTTGCCGCAGCGAAGGAAGTTAATCTGTCGGTGCCGCTTGTGGTTCGGCTCGAGGGTACCAATGTCGAGAAGGGCAAGGAAATCCTCGCGAATTCCGGCCTCGCCATCGTTCCTGCGAACGACTTGGGCGACGCCGCACAGAAGATCGTCGCCGAGGTGAAGAAGGCGGCGTAAGTTTCGACTGATCGTTCTCCATCGTCATGCCGGCTTCGGCCGGCATCTCCCCGACGTGGAGTGCGACACAACCGGGAGACCCCAGCGTTTGCTGGGGTGACGCTTGGGAGAGTGGAATGAAGGTTCTGGTGCCGGTCAAGCGCGTGCTTGACTATAATGTGAAACCCCGCGTGAAGGCGGACGGGACGGGGGTCGATCTGGCCAACGTCAAGATGAGCATGAACCCGTTCGACGAGATCGCGGTCGAGGAAGCCATCCGCCTGAAGGAAAAGGGCGTGGCGACCGAGGTCGTCGTGGTATCGATCGGCGAGCCGAAGGCGCAGGAAACGCTGCGCACCGCGCTTGCCATGGGTGCCGATCGCGCGATCCTGGTCACGTGCGAGGACAAGGTGGAGCCGCTGGCCGTCGCCAAGATCCTGAAGGCGGTCGCCGATGAGGAACAGCCGCAGCTCATCATCCTGGGCAAGCAGGCGATCGACGACGACAACAACCAGACCGGCCAGATGCTGGCTGGCCTGCTCGGCTGGGGCCAGGGCACGTTCGCGTCCAAGGTCGAAGTGTCGGGTGACAGCGTCAAGGTAACGCGCGAAGTCGATGGCGGTCTCGAGACCGACAACTTCAAGCTGCCGGCGATCGTCACCACCGATCTTCGCCTGAACGAGCCGCGCTACGCCTCGCTGCCGAACATCATGAAGGCCAAGTCGAAGCCGCTCGCGACCAAGACGGCCGCCGACTTTGGCGTCGACACCGCGCCGCGCGTCAAGACGCTGAAGGTTGTCGAGCCGGGCAAGCGCGAGGCCGGCATCAAGGTTGCCGACGTCGATGAGCTGGTGATGAAGCTCAAGGCGATGGGCGTCGCGAAGTAAGCGCACCGCCGGTCACTGATCCCGTTCCGCGCGCCGGGTGAACCCGGCGCCGACGGGGAGAGGAAAGAGGTTCAAGATGAAGACTCTGGTTTGGGTCGAGCACGACGGTTCGACCGTAAAGGACGCAACGCTCGCCGCGGTGACCGCCGCGTCGAAGCTGGGCGAAGTTCACCTGCTGGTCGCCGGCAAGGGCGTCGACGGCGTCGCACAGGAAGCGGCCAAGATCGCTGGCGTGGGCAAGGTCCATGTCGCAGACGACGACGCCTATGCGCATGCGCTGGCTGAAAATGTCGCGCCGTTGATCGTTGAGTTGATGGGCCACCATGACGCGTTTGTCGCGCCGGCCACCACTTCGGCAAAGAACATCACGCCGCGCGTCGCCGCGCTGCTCGACGTCATGCAGATTTCCGAAGTGCTGTCGGTTGAGAGCGAGGACACGTTCACGCGTCCGATCTATGCCGGCAACGCCATCGCCACCGTTCAGACTTCGGATGCCAAGAAGGTCCTGACCGTGCGCACGACCGCCTTCGAGAAGGCGGCGGCGGAAGGCGGATCCGCGACGGTCGAGGCAGTCGCCTCCACCGGCGACAAGGGCCTGTCGACCTTCGAGGGCCAGGAAATCGCCAAGAGCACTCGTCCGGAGCTCGCCAGCGCAAAGATCATCGTGTCAGGCGGCCGTGCGCTGCAGAACGGCGAGAACTTTGCCAAGCTGATCGAGCCGCTGGCCGACAAGCTCGGTGCCGGCGTCGGCGCCAGCCGCGCTGCGGTGGACGCGGGCTTCGTGCCGAACGACTATCAGGTCGGCCAGACCGGCAAGATCGTCGCTCCCGAAGTCTATATCGCGGTGGGCATCTCCGGCGCGATTCAGCACCTTGCCGGCATGAAGGACTCCAAGACCATCATCGCCATCAACAAGGACGAGGACGCGCCGATCTTCCAGGTGGCGGACATCGGCCTGGTTGGCGATCTGTTCAAGCTGGTCCCGGAACTGACCGAGAAGCTCTGACGCTTACCCGGCGCGGTCCAGCGGATCGCGCCGCGGCGGGCGACGCTCCTTCGGGCGTCGCCGCTGCTGCCGCCTGACGCGATATGCGGCCACCCGTGCTTGGCGCAGCTCACGCGCCCGCCCTGCCTTAACAGCAACACCAACTCTCCAGGCCTGGTCACACGGTGAGAGACGCTGTCTCGCGTGCATTGCGAAGCGCGCGACGCGTCGGTTAAGGTCGATAAGATGGGTGGCGCACAGAGAAGCTCGTTTCGATTACCATTGCTCGCGATGCTGGCGCTGGCCATGTCAGCCTGCGCATCGCAACGGTTCCGGCCCGTCAGCGACACGCCGGTGCGGATCGGCAAGCCCTACACCGTCCGGGGCGTCACCTACACGCCGGCGCCTGATCCCGCCTTTGACGTCCTTGGCTATGCGAGCTGGTATGGCTCTGAAAGCGGCAACCAAGTGGCGCTGGGCGAGCGTTTCCGCCCCAAGTGGGTCACCGCTGCACACCCTACACTTCCACTGCCGAGCTATGTCGAGGTGACCTCGCTCGAGACCGGCCGCACCATCGTGGTTCGGGTGAACGATCGCGGTCCATTTTCGCGCGGGCGGGTGATCGATTTGTCGCGCGGTGCCGCGGAGCAGCTGGGCGTGCGACGCACGGGTGTCGTTCCGGTGCGCGTGCGGCTGGCCAATCCGCCAGAAAAGGATCGTGAGCGGCTACGCCGCGGAAAGAAGCTGCGCGAGCGGCCGACCGTGTCCGAAAACGCGCTGGCGAACCTGCGCGCGCAACTGGCCGCTGGGGTGCGGCAGGGACTTGTCCAGGCGCCCTAGGAGTGCGTCCGACCACCAGACGGATGCTGGTGCGATCGTGTTGACGCTTGATTGAATTCTTTTTGGGGGGGGCAGCGAAGGCCTTGCCGGCTGTAAAAGCGGCAAGGCCTTCGATGGTGGGCGTGGCAAGGATTGAACTTGCGACCCCTGCGATGTCAACACAGTGCTCTACCACTGAGCTACACGCCCACGGGGAGCGGCGCCATTAGCCGGGCTGCCGAAGGTGCGCAAGCCCCCTTCAGTTCAAACCTTCGAATTCTCCCACTTCGAACATGCGATCGACCTCCATGACGAGATCGCGAAGGTGGAACGGCTTCGACAGGACGCGTGCCTGCGGCATCGCCTGACCCGCCTTCAGTGTGACGGCCGCGAAGCCGGTGATGAACATGACACGCAGCTTGGGACGGATTTCGCCCGCCTTTTGCGCCAGTTCGATGCCGTCCATCTCGGGCATGACGATATCGGTCAGGAGAAGGTCAAATTCCTCCTCCTCGATCAGCGGCAGCGCGGCGGTGCCGCGATCGACGGCGGTGACCGCATATCCCGACTTTTCCAGCGCGCGCGCCAGATATTCGCGCATGACCTGGTCATCCTCGGCCAGCAAAATTCGGATCATTCGTGGGTCCCTGTGCTCGGCCAGCAGCTTATGCGGAGAACACTAATATTTTCCAGCCGACGGTATCGATTGCTGTCTGTCGTTGCGACGGTCGCCGGTCGCTCATAGGCTTGCGTTAATGGATGCGTGCTTCGTTTCATACGGCGATATGCCGCCGGCGAGCCCTGTGGTGCTGTCGGTGCCGCACGCAGGGCGCAGCTATCCCGATCAGTTGCGCGCGTCGCTGCGCGTGCCGTTTTCCGCCGTCACGATGCTGGAGGATCGGCTGATCGATTCGGTCGCGCTGGCGGCGCGGGCGAGCGAAACCACGCTGATCCAGAATGCGGCGCGCGCGTGGATCGATCTGAATCGCGCCGAAGATGATCGCGATCCGATGATCGACGATGGCGCGCAGAGCGGGCATCTGAGCGCCAAGGTGCGCAGCGGGCTGGGCCTGGTGCCGCGTCGTACCAGCGCCGCGGGGGAGCTGTGGCGCGGGCGCCTGAGCCCAGACGACGTGATCGCGCGGATCAACACCGCCCACCGCCCCTATCACGCGGCGCTTGCCAGGACGCTGGAGGCGGCGCGGGCGCGGTTTGGCGTCGCCGTGCTGCTGGACCTTCATTCGATGCCGCCGATCCGCGGCAGCCGTACCCGGATCGTCATTGGCGATCGCTTCGGACGCGCCGCAGCCAGCCGGTTCGTGAACCGTGTCGAGGCTGCCGTCGCCGACACGCGTCTGCCGCAGGCGCTCAACGTGCCCTACGCTGGCGGGTATATCCTGGAGCGGCACGGCGCGCCTGAGCAGGGAATCCATGCGATCCAGCTGGAGATCGACCGGTCATTGTATCTGGACAGCCGGATGGACGCCGCCGGCCCCGGCCACGGCCGCATCGTGGATCTGGTCCGCAGCATCCTTGATGCCCTGGCGGACGAGGCGATTTCCGGTCCCGAGCGGCTAGCCGCTGAATAAAAAAACCACCTCGGGCAGAGCCCGAGGTGGCCTAGGTTCAGGGAGGAGACACACCAGAAGGTGTGCCATACGGTTCCGCGAAAGGGGGGACACGGAAGCCGTACCATCACAACATAAGAAGGGGGCAATTGGTTTCAAGAACCGTGCGCCCCTGCAAAAAGATGCGGTCGCCAAGGGCGAGAGGCGGGTGCAGGAAACCCCGCGCCCGCCCGGATCATCACGCCGGGATCATCACAGCGTCGGCTGCGGCATCTTGCCCATCTGCACCTGGCGCGCGAACACTTCGCGCATCAGCGACAGCGAGAACAAGTGCGCATACAGCAGCGGCAGCATCCCGCTCTGCACCATCTTGCGCAGCTGATCACCGCGCAGGCCCTGCAGCTTCTCTTCGTTGACCATCTGGAAGCCGCGATACACGAACGGCTGCTCGAACCCTTCCTGCTGGATCGACACTTCGCCGTCCATCAGCAGTTCCGATTCACGCAGTTCGTTCATGAACTGGGCAGTGCGGGCGCCGGCCTGTTCGAACTGCTCGTTGAACGCCAGGATGTTCTTGGTCACTTCGCTGGGCTGGCCGTCTTCGAACAGCGCCTCGCCATCCTCGAACTGACCGATCGTGTCCGACGTCGGATCAAAGCAGAGCGACAGCTCTTCCGCATCCGGACGCAGGCGCGCGAGGAGATACGGATAGCGACGGATGTAGGCGGGGACGTAGAAGGTGCTGTCGACCAGCTTGCCATCGGCATCGACAAACACGTTCACGCCCTCGTTCAGGCCCATCAGCGCGATCGGGATCGAATCCTCGCCAGCGGAAAAGACAATCGGCATGTAGCGCTGGACCAGCGCGAATTCGTCGACCGTGACTGGAATGGCGTGCTGCGTCGTCAGGAACGGCGCGGTTGCGGCCGGGCGGATCTTGTAGTCGGCATGCAGATCGCTCGAAAGCGGCTCGAGGCCGTTGTAGAAAAGCGGAAGCTGCTGCGGCGCGCTGGCCATGGTTTCTCTCCAGATACGGGTGCGGGAACGACCCAAAAAGCTCGATTTCGGCCCCTATTCGGCCGGTGCGTCGGGCGCAAGCGCCACTAGTTTGCCGGGATTGAAGATGCCGTGGGGATCAAGCGCCTGCTTGATTGCGCGCAGCATCGCCATGCGGGGGGGCGGTGATAGGCGCTCCAGCTCCGCCAGCTTCATCTGGCCGATGCCATGTTCGGCCGAGATCGACCCGCCGGCTGCCACCACAAGATCGTCGACGAAGCGGGTGACGGTCGGCGCCTCTTGCGCCAGCCATGTTGCGCGGTCGGCGCCGCGCGGTGCGCGGACATGGAAATGGACGTTGCCGTCGCCGAGGTGCCCAAAACCGCTGGCACGCGTGCCGGGAAAGCGCGCCTCGCACGCGTCGGCGGCTTCGATCAGAAAGCGCGGCATCGCCTCCACCGGCACCGAAATGTCATGCTGCGCAGCCGGGCCGGTGGCCCGTTCGGCATCCGAGATGGAATCGCGAATGCGCCAGAACGCCTCCGCCTGAGTCTCGGTCGCAGCGATCGTCGCATCCTCGACGATGCCATCTTCGATCGCTTGTGCCAAAACACGCTCGACAAAGGCTGCAGGAGAGGGCGCCGCGGGATCACTGACGACCGCCTCCACCAGTACGTGCCAGCGGTGCTCCCCCGCCAGCGGTGCGCGTGCGCCGGGCACGTGCGCCAGCACGGCCTGCAGCGATTCCGCGGGCAGCAGTTCGAAGCTTTCGACCAGATCGCCGGCCTTCTGGAAGCGGCGCAACAGGTGGAGCGCGGCGTCAGGGGTGGCAAGGCCGATCCAGCCGACCGTCCGGGTTGCGACGGCAGGGGCGAGGCGCAGGGTGGCCGCGGTGATGATCCCTAGCGTGCCCTCCGCCCCGATCAGCAACTGATTGGGATCATAGCCACGATTATCCTTTTTCAGCGCGGCAAGACCATCATAAAGGCTGCCATCCGCCAGAACCGCCTCAGCCCCGGCCACCAGGCCGCGCATCGTGCCCCAGCGCAATACCTGGGTGCCGCCGGCGTTGGTCGACACCAGCCCGCCGATCGTCGCGGAGCCGCGGCTACCCAGCGTCAGCGGGAAACGGCGGTCCAGGGCGGCGGCTGCTTCGTGCAGATCGGCGAGGATGACGCCCGCCTCAACGATGGCGAGCCCGGCATCGGCATCGATCGAGCGAATCTGGTTCAGCCGTCGCAACGACAGGATCGCCGCCGTGCCGTCCGCCGGGGGGGTGGCGCCGCCTACCATCGACGTGTTGCCGCCCTGTGGAACCAGCGGCACCCGTTCGCGCGTCGCCGCGGTGACGATCGCCTGCACCTGCGCCGTCGTGGAAGGCGCGAACAGGATCGGCGCGGTGCCGTGCCAACGTTTCCGCCAATCGGTTTCCCACGGTGCGATTTCGGTGTGATCCGTCACGATCACGCGCTCGGGCAGCGTGTTGGAGAGCGATTGAAGCAGGCGGGACTGGCGCGGTGTCATCACCGCTTCATCGCGCGAATTCATGCGGGGTTCAAACTCCGAACAGGAGAGAGACGGACGTATCGATGCTGATCCGTGCCTGCCCCATGCTTCCGCTGCTTATGGCTGCTCCCCTGGCAATTGCTGCCGGGCCGGCGGATGAGCGTTATGCGCAGACGTCCTACCGGGAGCGGATCATCATCCGCATCCCGCGTTTGCCGCCGCAGACGCGCGCGCAACGGGCTGCGCCGATCACTTGGGAGGAGAAGAAGGCCCCCAAATGCGTGCCGGTTGATCGGCTGGCGAGCGCCAGCATCACCCCTGACGGTGATATCGACCTGATCGCCACGGATGGCCGCAGGCTGCGCGCGAAGCTGGATCGCGATTGTCCGACGCTGAACTTCTACGGCGGCTTTTATCTGAAGCGGTCGAAGGACGGGAAGTTCTGCGCGCGGCGAGACGTGTTGCGGACACGATCGGGCAGACAGTGTGAAATAAGTCGCTTTCGGCTGCTGATCCCGAAGAATCCGTCCTAAAAAGCCGCCTTGCGCACCGCGCTACCTTGACATCGAAGGCGCAATCGCGTCTCGCCCGGACGATAAAAGGGCAGCATTTACGCGCCTTCTTTTCAGGATTGCCATGAGCTTCGCCGACCTCGGCTTATCAGAAGAACTCCTCCGCGCCGTCGGTGACACGGGCTATACCGACCCGACTCCGATCCAGGCGTCTGCCATTCCCAGCGTGTTGATGATGCGCGACATCATCGGCGTCGCCCAGACCGGCACCGGCAAGACCGCATCGTTCGTGCTGCCGATGATCGACATCCTGGCGCATGGTCGCGCCCGCGCGCTGATGCCGCGCAGCCTGATCCTCGAGCCGACGCGCGAACTGGCGGCGCAGGTCGCCGAGAATTTCGAGATCTACGGCAAGTATCACAAGCTATCGATGGCGCTGCTGATCGGCGGCGTGCAGATGGGCGATCAGGTAAAGGCGCTGGAGCGCGGGGTCGACGTGCTGATCGCGACGCCGGGCCGCCTGATGGACCTTTTCAGCCGTGGCAAGATCCTGCTCAACGGCTGCAGCATGCTGGTGATCGACGAGGCGGACCGGATGCTCGACATGGGGTTCATTCCCGATATCGAGGAAATCTGCACCAAGCTGCCCAAGCAGCGCCAGACGCTGCTGTTCTCCGCCACGATGCCGCCGCCGATCAAAAAGCTGGCGGACAAGTTCCTGTCCAACCCCAAGACGATCGAAGTTGCCCGTCCGGCGACGACCAACATCAACATCGCCCAGTGGGTGGTGCCGGTGAAGGGATCGTCGTCCGACAAGCGAGCAGTGCTGCGTCAGTTGCTGCGTGAGGAAGCGGTGACCAACGCGATCGTCTTCTGCAATCGCAAGACGACGGTTCGTGAACTGAACAAGAGCCTGAAACAGCATGGATTTGCGTCAGGCGAGATCCATGGCGACATGGAGCAGCCGGCGCGCGTTGCCGAGCTTGAGCGGTTCAAGGCCGGCGATATCAGCATCCTGGTGGCGTCGGACGTCGCCGCCCGCGGGCTGGACATCAAGGGCGTGAGCCACGTCTTCAACTTCGACGCGCCATGGCATCCGGACGATTACGTCCATCGCATCGGACGCACCGGTCGTGGTGGCGCAACGGGCATCGCCTACACGCTTGTCGGACCCGACGACGCCGAGAATATCGAGAACATCGAGAAGCTCACGGGTCAAAAAATCCAGCGGCGCGAAGTGGTGGTCGAGGGCGAAGAGCGTAGCAAGCCGTCGCGTTCGCGGCGCCACGCCGACGACAGCGGCCGCGATGATCGGCGGGCGCCGGTGCGCGAGGCCGAAGCTCCGGTGGCGGGTGCGCCCCAGCGTGAGGTTGAGGCACCTGTCGCGCGTGCACCGCAGCGCGCCGTCGAGGCGCCGACCGCTCGCGCCCCGCGCCCTGAGCGCGAGCAGGAGCGGCCTCGCCGCCCGGCGCCGCAGCGTCAGGATGGCCGCGCCGAGCACGACAATGGGTCAGACTCGGCGTGGAACGGCCCGATTCCGGCCTTCCTGAGCGTCTCTCTGGGGTCCTGACGCGTGGTGGCTTGGCGCTACCGGGCTGCCGGGCGCGCCATGCGGCTTTATTCCCGGATCGTGCGACCGCGGACCTTTGGCGTCCGCGCACTGGTGCTTGATCCAACCGGCCGGATCGCACTGGTCCGCCACCATTATATCGAGGGATGGTATCTGCCCGGCGGCGGCGTTGACCGGCGGGAAAGCGCCGACGCAGCGATCCGGCGCGAACTGGCGGAAGAGGTCGGCCTGATCGACGTCACGCTCGCCGGGTTGCTCGGCGTCTATCACAATCGCTCCGAAGCAAAGGACGACCATGTCGTCGTCTATCGATGCGAGGTGCGCGATCCCGCGATCCTGCGGGCAGCCGATCCGCGTGAGATTGCCGAAGCCGGATGGTTCACCGTCGATGCGCGGCCGGCGACTACTTCGCCGGCCACCCGCCGCCGGATCGACGAGCATCTCGCCGGGCGACACGGCATGGGCACATGGTGAGCCTGCCGATTTGAGGCCGCCGGGGTGAGCGGTGCGGGGGTGATCGGCGGGCGCTACCACAAGCGCGGACGGCGTCGGACGGTTTCCATCTCGTCGATCGTGTCGGCCTCCACCTCCCAACTATGATTTTCGACGATCCAGGCATTTACCGGGCGCCCGCGGTCGTCGAGCGAGGGGCGGAAGCGGAACCGCTCGCGGATCAGCCGGCAGGTGATCGCATCAACGCTGGCGTTGCCGCTGGACCGCGTGACGACACAATCGCGCACGCGCCCGTCGGTGGCCACCAGATAGCGAACGCCAACCGTGCCCGAGAAACCAGAGACGAACAGCGCTTCCGGCAGATCAGACGTACTCATCCGGCCGCGCAGGAAGCGCGGCGGTGTTTCGGGAGAACCACCGCCGCTGCCATCGCCGTCCCCCGCGCCGCCGCTGCCAAACCCGTCGCCGACGCCCCCTGCGCCGGTCCCCGGACCGCGCACATCGGCTGATCCGGACATGGGGTCATTCGCGACATAAGGGCGCGGCGCTGCGATTACCGGGGGCGGGGGCGGGGGCGTGACGACGATCGGCGTCGGCGCCGCGACCGGCGAGGCGCGGCTGCGCAGATTGGGGGGCGAGGCGCGCCCCTCTGGCCGTTCAGCGGTGGCCCGCGGCGGCGGCACGGACGGTGGTGGCGGCGGCGGGGGCGGGGCGGGCACGGCGGTGAACAGTTTCAGGCTGTTTTCGACCGCGGCCGGGAAAGAGACGGCAAGGCCAGTGATCAACGCATAGCCGACGAGCAGTTGCACGACGATCGCGGCCGCGGCGCCGATCAGGCGCTCACGCGTCACCCTTTGCCGATCGATCGTGCCATAGGCCATGCGCGACGTAACGCACGGGCCCGCTGAACGGCTGCTGGCTAGCCGTTGCGCGTGGCGGCGATCTCGCCGGCGAGCACATCGTTCTTTTCCCGCGCCCGAACCGCAGCGCCACGGGTCGTCACGCGATCGAGAGAGCGGGCGAAACCACCGTCGGCGGCCAGGACCCCGATTGGGCATCCCCAGCCGATCTGGCTGCCGACATAGACATCGGCGGCGCTGAAGCAGCAGCCGGCGATACAATCATGCGCGCTGACGGCGGCACGAAGCGTCGGTACCCCAAGATCCATGCTGCCATAGCCGAGCATGATCTGCTGTTGCTCGGTGCGCTGACGCACAGCGCCAGATTCGTGCTTGTGGCTTCGATCGGACCGGCGGCGAAGAACAGCCAGCGGTGCTAGTCCACGCGCTCGACCTCGGTTGGTGCGAACCCGGCGGCGAGGAAGCTTTCCGCCAGACAGACGATGATCGCTGCCGTCTCGCTCGCCACCCGGCCGTGGTGGACGATCGTTGGCACTTTCCCCATCGGATTCGCCGCCAGCAGGTGCGCAGGCTTGTCCCTCAGATCGACCAGCCACACCCCATAGGGCGGCCCAATTCCTCCAGCATCCCCAGCGAACGATCCACCCACGCGACATCGGGTTGGTGTAGAAGATCAGATCAGCCGCGACGGCTGTCAGCCCTTGTGCGTGCGACGTGCCTCAGCGATCGAGGTAGCGATGCAGGAAGGCGGTACTGCGTTGCCACGCAAGGTCGGCCGTCGCCTTGTCGTAGCGCGCCGCCGAGGTGTCGTTGTTGAACGCATGATCGACGCCCGGGTAGGTGAAGGCCTGAAACGGCTTGCCCGCGGCCTTCAGCGCGGCGATCCATGGCTCACCGGTCTGGGCGACGCGCGTGTCCTTTTCGGCATATTGCAGCAGCAGCGGGGCCGACACGCGCGTGGCCTCCGCTGGCGCAGGTGCCGGGCCGTAATAGGAGACGCCAGCGTCGATCCCGCCGGCCACTGCCATACGGTTGACGAAGGCGCCGCCCCAGCAGAACCCGATCATGCCGACCTTGCCGGATGACTGCGGCAGTGTGCGCAATTCATCGGCAAAGGCGCGGGCCTGTGCGAGCGCCAGATCATAATCGACGGTGCCGATCAGTTCGCGCGCCTTGTCCTCGTCCGCGGGCGTGCCACCCTGCGGGGCGAGCAGATCGGGCGCGACCGCCAGGAAGCCATCGAGCGCAAGGCGACGGGTGACATCCTGGATATGCGGCGTCAGCCCGCGATTTTCGTGGATGACCAGCACGACGCCGCGCTTCGGCGCCTTTCCCGTATCCTTGAGCATGGCGACATAGGCGCGCGCTGGCTTTCCGGCCTGCGTGCCGGTGCGCATTTCCGTCATCAAGCGCGGATCGGCGGGGTCGATGATCGTCGCGGCGGCGGGCGAGGCGGCGATCCCCGTGATCAACGCCTCTGCAGCGACCGCCGAACCCGCGAGCGCCGTCATCTGCCGCAACAAGGTGCGCCGGTCCCGATGCTCATGGGTGAAGGCATCGTACAATTGCACGGCACGGTCGCGAAGGGACGGATCAGTCATGGCTTTCCCCGAATCGGCGCCGGTCGCCGCGGCCCCGAGGCTAGCGGGTAGCAGAGGGTTAGGCGAGGGCGGGGCGCCGCCGTGGGGGACACGGGTCATGCGCCGCCCGGCAAACCGGATCGCTCGTGCAACGAGTCCGCAGCGAGATCGTTACGGGCGCATGGCTACCCGCATTCATCCCGGTGCTTCGAGCGCCGTCAATCCGGCAACGATCGCCGTGCTGATCGCCGCCGCGCTACAGATCCTGACGCCGCTGATGCCGGCGCTGGGCATTGGCGAGCCGATCGGATCGCAGTCGGACTCGGTCCGCACGATCATCACGCCGGCCGGCTGGGCGTTCTCGATCTGGGGGGCGTTGTACACCGGATCGACGCTGTTCGCGATCTACCAGGCATTGCCGGCGCAGCGGAACAACGCGCTGATCGACCGGCTGCGCTGGCCGGCGGCCGGGGCATTCCTGGGCAATGCGCTGTGGGCAGCCTACACCCAGGTTTACGGGTTGAGCGTGATTTCCGTGGTGATCATCGCCGCCACGCTGCTGTGCCTGCTGATTTGTTATCGCACGCTTTCCTTTGCCCAGTTGAGCACTGGCGAGCGCTGGCTGGCCTATCTGCCGCTATGCGCGCTGGCGGCGTGGCTGACGGTGGCGACGACGGTGAATATCGCTGCGGCACTGCGCTACCATGGCGTGGAGGCGGGCGAATCGGCCCCGGTGATCGGCGCGATCATCGTCGTCGTGGCGGGCGCGATCGGCGCCACGGCGCTGGTGCGCGGGCGCGGCAACCTGCCCTACGCCGCGGTGTTCCTGTGGGCGTTGTCGGCAATCTTCGCGGCGGGCGGGCAGCAATCGTCGCTGGTCGCCGGCGGTGTGGCCGTCGCCGCTGTACTGATTATCGGCGGAGCGATCGCGGGCGCACGACGCACCCGCTGATCGGTGCTACAGGCCGAAGCGGAAGCCGTAGCCAAGGCCCAGCGTGAATTGCATCCGCCGGCCGCGCTCTCGCACCAAAGGCGAATCGCCCGGTTCGCCGCCGAGCCGATCGAGCCCGCTGAACAAGGTCAGGACGCTTCGGCGGTCGAGCGGGTGGATGACCGAGCTGCCCACGCCAAAGGACAGCAGGCCGCCACCCGGGCGATACGGCGCGAGGCCGGAGCGCTGCGATTGCACCGGATCAATCCCGAAATAGGTGCGCATATAATCCTTGCTGGCGACCGTCGCGCGTGGGCCGAAGCTGAGGATCGTGCGGCCAAGCCGCGCCTGGTACGCGACCGATCCGTCGACCAGCACGCCTTCATGACCGCCGAAGCCGCGCCGCGCCTCGACCCGGCCGCGCCAGGGGCCGATGCGCTTTTCGGCGAAGCCACCCAGTTCGGCCGCGGCGCTGACATCGCCCAGACCGAGCAGGGCATCGCTGCCGCCGGTGATGAGGAAGGGCGATCCGCCGCGTTCTTCGTCCCGCCCGAAGCGGATCTTGGCCAGCGGGCCGGCACGCCAGCCGTCGCTGTTCACCGCATTCCAGCCCAACCCCTCGGGGATCGAGGCGAAGATCACGTCCTTGTAGTTGAAGCGGATGTCCGGGAAGAGCGACAGCGCGGTGTCGCGCGATCCCTGCCACACCGGGCTGATCACAGGCGCGACGCCGATCGTCATGCTCCAGCCGTCGGCGCCCGGAAGGGTCGGCGGCCGACCGGGCAGCGTATCGGCCGGCCGGCCGGCCGATACGTCGGGTGGCGGCACCTGGACGATCGGCGGGGTCTGGACCGGCGCCTGGGCCTGAACGGACATCGGCAGGGCCAGGAACGTGGCCCCTAGGACAAGCGCCGCGGCGGCGGAGGATGAGCGCATCGATGAACCTTTGACTAGTCGCCAACCGGCCGCCGGAGCACCGGCGGAAAGAGCGAAGGTAAGTTGTGCGCAAACTAAATGGCCGCAGCATAAAGGCAACCGCTGATCATCATGCCCAAAGGTGCCGGTATTCAGCGTTGGTCTGCGGAGGGCGTGTTCAGCAGGCGAGGCAGCGCCCCAAGGTTAGAGCGGCAGCGTCATGAAGCGGTTGTGGAGGCTTTCGGGATAGTCGCCGAATGCTGGCCCATCCACGAAGCCGGCCGCCTCGTACATCCGGTTGGCGGCGGTGAACATCGGTGCGGTGCCGGTTTCCAGGCTGACCCTAGTATAGCCACGGGTACGGGCCAGCGCGATCAGATGCGCCAGCAGCGTGCGCGCCACTCCGCGCCGCAGATGCGTGGGCGCGGTGCGCATCGATTTGATCTCGCCATGATCGCTCGACAGGGCGCGGAGCGCGGCGATGCCAAGCAGTTCCTCGCTCTCCCACAATCCCCAAAAGCTGATGTCGCGGGCCCGCAGGCCATCGACGTTCATCGCATGAGCGTTTTCGGATGGGGTGGTGGCGCGCGCCTCACCCTGATGGTGCGCCACCAGCGCGAGGACACGCGGATCATCCAGCCCGCCCTCACGCAATTCCATCACTGCGCCGCGACCATGTCGGTCAGCACCTCGAGGCAGGAGACGCCGAGCCGGGCCGACCGCTCGGGTGACCAGGCGTGGTCGGAATCGGGATTTGCATCATGATCCTTGAACGGCATTTCCAGCGTTATGCTGACCGCGCCGAACCGCTCGGCCAGCTGATTGGTCGACAGCGACAGATTGGCGCGGCCGGGCTGTGCGCGATCATAGCCGAGCTCGGTCTGGAAGTCCGGCGTGTGCGCTGCCAGGCGGCGGCCGAACTCCACGAAGGCGTCGCCCTGTTCGGGCTTCAGTGAAGGGATGCCTTCGAAGCCGGCGATGAAATTGGCAGGAATCGCCTCGTCGCCGTGGACGTCCATCGCGAAATCGACGCCGGTTTCGTCCATCGCAGCCCGGACGTGGTACACTTCCGGGCTCCGCTCCAGCGACGGGGCGTGCCATTCACGGTTGAGGTTCACCCCCGCCGCATTGGTGCGCAAATGGCCCCGGCGAGTGCCGTCCGGGTTCATGTTGGGCACAACGTGCACCGTCGCGGCGGTTAGCAGCCGCTCGGCCGCAGGGCTGGTCAGCCAGTCCAGCGCACCGTCCATCCAATATTCGGCCATCGATTCGCCGGGGTGCTGGCGGGCGTAGAGCCACACCTGCGTCCGGCCGGTGCCGAGGCGAAAATAATCGATCGCCTGGCCATCAAGCGTCGTGCCCAGTTCGCGATGGGTGACGCCGGGCCTCGCTGCGATTCGCGCGACCAGATCGGCGTGGCGTTCCATCGTATAGGGTGCGAAATAGGCGAACCAGACGACTTGGCCGCCGCCGGCCCAGTCGAATTCCAGCACGCCATCGGCGTAGCGCGTGTCCACCGTCCGCCAGGTCTGCCGGTCGGTGGAGGCGCGGGTGCGATAGCCGGGCCAGCCGAACGGATAGGCAGAGCCACCCGCGTTCAGGATGCGGAACGTCAACCGGCGGCCGGCCGCACCCGCGACGCGGAAGTAGAACCACTGGTAGAAATCGGAGTCGTTGTCGCGGACGATCTCCAGGTCGACACGGTCGCCCTGAATCTCGACCAGACGGATGTTGCCGCTGTCAAAGGCGGCGTTGATGCTGAGGGTCATGGCACCTCGATAGTGCGCCCGCTGTCGCCGGGAAAGCCGGTGAAGAGCGCGCGGGCGAGCCGGGCCGCAATCGCCGGCGTATCCGATTCGGGGGCGGTGAGGTCAGTCAGCGACTGCGCCTGTCCTTCCCACAAGGCATCGGGACCACGGCGGATGCGCACCGACAATTCGGTGACGATCCCCTCGCGCGCGCCGCTGCCGCCGACCGGGAAGCTGACGCCGCCCCCGAGGCCAACGCCGCCGCCGCGCCCGCCGCTGATGCCGCCACCGCCCAGACCGATCGACACCGGCGATTGGCGCGGGGGAAGCACGCCTGGCGCGCGGCTGAAGGAGACGGTCGCCAGGAACTGCGGCGTCTGGCCCGGCGCCGGATTGGTATAGCCGAGGCGCAGCAATTCGGTCTGCACCGCGGCGGCATAGGTCTTGTATTCGATGCTGGCGGTGCCGCTGCCGGTCAGCGGCTCCACCGCGATCGTGCCGCGATCAGCCATTGCGTCGAAGTGGAATCGGGTCGCCTGGACGGGGAAGCGCGACGGGCCGGTGGCGCAGCCCGCCAGAGTGGCGGAAAGCCCCAGTGCCAGTCCTGTCACGATCGTTATTCTGCGCAATTGCGTTCTCCCCACTGTCGTTACGCTGCTACAACGCCTCGCGTGATCCCCGGCTCCGGCTTGACTTGCAAGGGGGTACGCCCTAGGCGGCCACGCTTTCCAGACACGCCCATTTAAAGAAGCGAATCCGCCATGAAGATCCGCAACAGCCTGAAGTCGCTCAAGGACCGCCATCGTGACAACCGCGTCATCCGTCGTCGCGGCCGGACCTATGTGATCAACAAGACGAATCGCCGCTTCAAGGCCCGCCAGGGCTGATTCGAATGCGGCCGATTGCCGTTGTCTTCGACATCGGCAACGTCCTGTACGATTGGGACCCCAAGGTCCTCTACCGGCGCCTCATCACCGATGATGAGGCGCTGGACGTATTTCTGCGTGATGTCTGCTCCAAGGAGTGGCATTTCCAGCATGACGCCGGCCGTCCGTTCGCCGAGACGTCCGCGGAGCTGTGCGCGAAATTCCCGGACCATGCCGATCTGATCGCCCAATGGGGGCCGCGCTTCTCGGAGCAGATTCCCGGGCCGATATCCGGCATGCCGGAACTGGTCAGCGATCTGGACGCGGCGGGCATACCGTTGTTCGCGATTACCAATTTCAGCGACGAATTCTTCACGCCGTTCCGAGAACGCGAGGCGGCGATGTTCGACCGTTTCCGCGACATCGTGGTGTCCGGCGCGGAGAAATTGGTGAAGCCGGATGTGGAGATCTACCATCTGGCGCTGAAGCGTTTTGGCCTTGCGCCGGGCGAGGCGCTGTTCGTCGACGACCGGCAGGACAATGTCGATGCCGCCGCGGCCGTCGGCATGCATTCGGTGCTGTTCAACGATGCCGCCGCCTTGCGCGCCGACCTGAAGCAGCAGGGGCTGCTCGCCTGACTCCCGCACGGCGCGGCCGCGCCGCCTGAGCAACCGGCGACTCGCCGGATCGATCAGGTGCGCCCCCAACCGGCGTCACTTGTGGCTGTGCAATTCGTCGCCGATGATGCTCACGACGTGAAGCACATTGGTGGCGCCCGGCGTGCGGAAGGGCACGCCGGCCATGATGATCACCCGGTCACCCGCATTGGCAAGCCCGTGGCGCAGCGCCATCCGCTTCGATTTGGCGACCATTTCCTCGAACGAATCGACGTCGCGCGTGTGAACGGCATGCGCCCCCCACAACATGCCCAGGCGACGCGCGGTTTCCATCCGGGGGGTCAGTACCAGCAGCGGGATCGACGGCCGCTCACGCGCCACACGCCGCGCGGTGGAGCCCGAGGTGGTGAAGCAGATGATCGCCTTTGCCGAAATCGTGATCGCGATATTCTTCGCCGCCTCCGCCAGCGCGTCGGCTGTCGTCGGGTCGGGGCGGGTTTCGGTGAAGCGAACCCGATCGCCGTGCATCGGATCGCGTTCGACCGAGGTGCCGATGGCGTCCATCATTGCCACCGATTCGACCGGCCAGTCACCCGCGGCGCTTTCGGCCGAGAGCATGATCGCGTCGGCGCCGTCGTACACCGCGGTGGCGACGTCCGACACCTCGGCCCGGGTCGGCGAGGGCGACTTGATCATCGATTCGAGCATCTGGGTTGCCACCACGACCGGGCGACCCAGCCGGCGGGCAGTTTCCACGATCCGCTTCTGTAGCGGCGGCACGGCCTGCGGGGGCAGCTCAACGCCCAGGTCGCCGCGCGCGACCATGACGCCGTCGCACAGCTCCACAATTTCATTCAACCGATCGATCGCCGCCGGTTTCTCGATCTTGGCCATCAGCGCCGCGCGGCCACCGATCAGCTTGCGCGCCTCCGCCAGATCCTCCGGTCGCTGGACGAATGACAGCGCGATCCAATCAACTCCCTGCTCGATGGCGAAGGCGAGATCGGAGCGATCCTTGTCGGTCAGCGCCGCCATCGGCAGCACCACGTCCGGCACGTTCAGCCCCTTGTTGTTGCTGAGCGGGCCGCCGATTTCGACATTGGTGATGATCCGGTCAGGCTCATGATCGACGACGCGCAGGACCAGCTTCCCATCATCAAGCAGCAGGCGTGCGCCGGGCTCCACTGCGGCGAAGATCTCCCGATGCGGCAGTTCGACGCGGGTGGCGTCTCCCGGCGTCGGATCGCGGTCGAGAACAAAGGTCGCGCCATGCGCCAGATCGACCCGCCCGGCGGCAAAGCGCCCGACGCGCAGCTTTGGCCCCTGAAGATCGGCGAGGATCGTCGTCGGACGGCCATAGCGTTTCTCCAGGGCGCGGATCGCCTGGATCACCTCCACCTTGGACGCCTGATCGCCGTGGCTCATGTTGACGCGAAAGGCATCCGCACCCGCGAGGAACAGCTTCGCGATCATGTCGGGCGTGTTGCTCGCCGGGCCGAGCGTCGCGAGTACGCGGACCTGACGGCTGCGAAGAATGATCGATCGTGTCATGTAAACGGTTACTCCGCTTTGCCGCGCGATGCACTAGCCTCTATCTCGTCGTGATCAACTGTGGAGAAGACAATGGATCCGATCGACGCGATCGACGATGCCGCCGCCGCTGCGGCCTTTCGCCGACTGGTACGCCATCTGCGGCATCGAAGCGATGCGCAGAATGTCGACTTGATGGGGCTCGCGGGTTTCTGTCGCAATTGTCTGTCGGACTGGATCGGTGAGGCGGGCGGACTGCCCAAGGATCAGGCGCGCGAGGCGATCTACGGCATGCCCTATGCGCAGTGGAAGGCCGAGCATCAGCAGGAGGCAACGCCCGAGCAGCTGCGCCGCATGGAAGAAAGCGTGGCAAAGAACGCCTGATCCGCGTTTGACGTAATTTTCCTGCTCGTGCCTGCTTGTCGGGCACGGGTTGTTTCTTCTACCGCCTGCCGCGTCAAACAATGCGTCGGGTACGAACCGGCGCCAAGGGGGGTAGGGGAACGATGAAGAAGATGATCGCGGCCGCGCTGCTGGCGGCCGTCAGCATGCCGGCAATGGCGCAGACCGGACCGGCTGGTCAGGCACCTGCCGTCGCACCTACGGTGACCTATATCCATGCCGGCGCGCTGCTCGACCGCCCGGGTCAGGCACCGCGCGGCAACAGCACCATCATCGTGCGCGATGGCAAGATCGTCGAAGTGCGCGACGGCTTCGTCCCGCCGGAGGGCGGCGCGAAGCTGGTGGCGCTGAACGACAAGTTCGTCCTGCCCGGGCTGATCGACCTTCACGTTCACCTGATCGGCATTGGCGGCGATCCGATGCGGGCGCGCCTGACCGCACTCAACACCGAGGGCGCGGACGACGTGCTCTATGGCGCGGGCAATGCGAAGGCGACGCTGAACGCGGGCTTCACCACCGTCCGTGACCTGGGCGGCGAGCCGCGCAGCATTCGTGCGCTGCGCGATGCTGTTGATCGCGGCGACGTGGCCGGCCCGACGATCGTTAACGCGGGCACCGCCATTTCGGTGACCGGGGGTCATGGCGATCCGCTCAACGGCCTCGCTGAGCCGTTCGCCCATGCGGTGAAGGAAACGGTGGAGAATACCTGCGACGGTCCGTCGGATTGCGTGCGCGCGACGCGGCGGCAGATCGGCCTCGGCGCGCAGGTGATCAAGATCACGGCGACCGGCGGCGTGCTCTCGAACGTGTCGGGCGGGCTTGGTCGTGCTTTCACTCCCGAAGAGATGAAGGCGATCGTCGATACGGCGCACAATCTGGGCCGCAAGGTCGCGGCGCACAGCCATGCCGCCGAGGGCACTAAGGCAGCGCTGGCGGCAGGCGTCGATTCGATCGAGCACGGCAGCTTCATCGACGACGAGGCGATCGCAGAGTTCAAGAAGACGGGCGCGTACCTGGTGCCGACTGAGATAGCGCCGGTGGCCGCCGTAGCGCAGGCGCGCGCAGGCGCGCTGCCGCCAGCAACGATTCCCAAGGCCGAGGCCGCCGCCGCGGCGATGCAGGAAAGCCATCGCCGCGCGTACAAGGCGGGCGTGAAGTTCGCTTTCGGCACCGACAGCGGCGTTTCCAAGCATGGGGACAATGCCCAGGAATTCGCCTTGCTGGTAGAGAAGGTCGGCATGACCCCGTCGGACGCGATCCGCAGCGCCACCGTCACCGCGGCAGAGGTGCTGGGGCAGGGCAATGTGATCGGCACAATCGAGCCCGGCAAGCAGGCCGACATCATCGCTGTCGACGCCTCGCCGCTATCTGACGTGCGCCAGCTGGAGCGCGTCCGCTTCGTGATGCGCAAGGGCGCAGTCGCCAAGCCGCTCGCCGAATAGCGTTTGCCGATTTCGATTTGATTGGGGCGGCGGCTTCCCATAGGAGCCGCGGCCGCAACCGATAGTACGGCAATTGCGCCGCCGCCCCACACGCGATTCGCGGGTGGAGCGGCGGTGCTTCACTTATGGGGTTTTCAAGATGGCTGAAGAACGCGGCGAGGGCATGGGCGGCGGTCAGGTGGCGGCGGACGAGCTGCGCCTGCTGATCGAGCGTGCCGAGCGGCTGGAAGAAGAAAAGAAGGGCATCGCCGACGACATCAAGGACGTGTTCGCCGAGGCCAAGAGCCGCGGATACGACCCGAAAGCGATCAAGAAGATCATGTCAATCCGCAAGAAGAAGCGCGAAGAATATCAGGAAGAGGAAATGATCCTCGAAACCTACATGCAGGCGCTGGGCATGCTCTGAGCCGCACGGCTCGAGAACGTCACACTATCCGGGCAGAGGCGGCCGGCATGAAGACCCTCATTCTTGCCCTGTCGCTTCTGCTGCCTGCCGCGGCGGCACCCGTCGTCGATCCCGCGGCAGGATTTTGCGCCCGCATGGCGGCGCAGCACGCGATGAAGCCGGTCAGCCAGCCGAGCGGCAAGCCGGCTTTTGAGGCGCGTGCGCTGAAGGGGCTGGGCGTGGCACTGTTCGGTGGGTCGACGATGGTCGGCATGCAACTGAGCTCGCCGGATGACCCGGCCCTGATTGGCGATCCCGCGCGCTTCGCCGATGCGTGCAAGCTGAGCGCGGGGCGCGTGGGCTGCAGGATCAGCGGCCCCGCCGTGTTCGAGATGACCGTCGGCGATCATGCCGCCAGCACCGATGCCGCGCCGGGGGAACAGGCGGAGGTCAGCATGGCCAAGAACCGGATCCGCTGCGAGGAGCGCTGACCGAACGTCTCGGCAGAGGCTAGGCAGCCTCCGCCGGCGCCGTCGTCCAGCCCAGCCGGGCGATGGTGATCGACCGTTTCCCCGACAAATCAGTGCGGGTGACGATGAGGTCGCGGCTCTCGATATAACCCATCAGCCGGCGCACGCGGCCGAGCGAGGACGTGCCATAGGTTTCGGCGAGCGCAGCGTCGCTGGGGCACGGGGCTCCCTCGCGCGCGGCCTTCGCCACCAGCAGGAACGGACCAACCATCTCGTCCTGAAGCGTGCCGGCCAGCGCGATCACCTCGGCCCAGTCGGGATCGGCGATATCGAAGATGCCGGCGCGTGCGCACGACAGGCGACGCGAGAAATCGCCAAGATCGACGCCTGAGCGCGTCAGGCCCTGCATCCGGCAGCGCACCTGGAAATCCTGGAACAGCATCGAGGCCGGACGACCGATCGCGTCGGCATCCTCGACGATCGCGCGCAGTACGTCGGCGATGATCCGCGCCACTTCCTCCTCGCTGCGTTCGGGTTCTGGCGGCAGCGGCGCTGGGCGCGCCATGTCGGCGATGATCTCATCCGCCGGCACGCGGCGCGGGCGTGCCTCGAACGCCATCGGCAGCTGGGGTGCGGCCTCCGGCTCTGGCGGGGCAAAAATCAGTTCCTGAAGATCCGCCGGCGGTGCCGAGGGGAGCGGCGTCAGCTTGGGGCTGCCGCTGCGGGCGCTGGTTTCCACTGCGCCGATCTTCACCGTCTTGGGACGGCGGCAGACCGCGGGGCCGAGCGCGAGAAAGGTGCCGCGCGGCAGATCGCGGATCGATTCGGCCTGCCGGCGTTCCATGCCGAGCAGGTCGGCAGCGCGCGCCATGTCGATGTCGAGGAAGGTGCGCCCCATGAGGAAGTTCGACGCTTCAGCCGCGACGTTCTTGGCAAGCTTCGCCAGCCGCTGAGTCGCAATGACCCCGGCGAGGCCACGTTTGCGGCCGCGGCACATGAGGTTCGTCATCGCCGATAGCGAGGCGCGGCGCACCTCCTCTGCCACTTCTCCGCCCGTGGTGGGGGCGAACAGCTGCGCCTCGTCGACCACGACCAGCGCGGGATACCAATGTTCGCGCGGCGCATCGAACATGGCCGACAGGAAGGTCGCGGCGCAGCGCATCTGCCCCTCGGCCTCCAGCCCCTCCAGGCTGAGCACCACCGAAGCGCGGTGTTCGCGCAGGCGGCCGGCGATTCGCGCGATCTCGCGCTCCGAATAGTCCGTCGCCTCGATCACCACGTGGCCGTACGCGGGGCCGAGCGTGACGAAATCGCCTTCCGGATCGATCACCACTTGTTGCACCTGCCCGGCCGACCGCTCCAGCAGGCGGCGCAGCAGGTGCGATTTTCCTGATCCGGAATTGCCCTGCACGAGCAACCGGGTAGCCAGCAATTCCTCTAGGTCGATCAGGACCGGCGCGCCCGAGGCATCGGCGCCCATGTCCACCGCTATCGTCATGCCGCGCGTTTGGCCGAAACCGGCCATGCGGGGCAAGACGTTTGCGCGCATTGCGGATATTGCAGGGGTCGCCCGGCAGCTAGCCAAGGCAGGCACGGCACGAGCAGAGGGAATGCAGGGGCACCGGGCGGATATCGAGGAACTAGCGCGCCATCTGCTGGGCAAGCCGCTGGAGGCGCTGGACGAAGAGGAGCAGCGCGTCCTGTCGGCGATCGCGTCCGGCACGACCGGTGTGCGCGATGCGTCCGATGTCGCCGAGGAGCAAGCGACCTTTGGCGAGCGACTGGCCGACCGAGTCGCGGAGATCGGCGGCTCGTGGGGCTTCATCATCGTCTTCACCGCGGTGCTGCTGGGCTGGATGGTGCTCAACAGCAACGTGCTGGGGCGGATCGGTCTGGTATTCGATCCCTATCCCTACATCTTCCTCAACCTGATGCTGTCGACGCTGGCTGCGGTGCAGGCGCCAGTCATCATGATGAGCCAGAACCGACAGGCAGCGAAGGACCGGCTGACCGCGGCGCTGGATTACGAGACGAATCTACGCGCGGAACTCGAGATTCTGCGGCTCCACCGCAAGATGGACCAAGATGTGATCGTGCGGCTGGAACGGATCGAGGCGCTGTTCCTGGAAAAACGCGCCTCCTGATGAGCGCAGCGACTTGAGCAGGGCGCCCAACCTTCGCTAGAGGCCCGCACATGGCAGGTCATTCCAAGTTCAAGAACATCATGCACCGCAAGGGTGCACAGGATAAGAAGCGTTCGGGCATGTTCTCGAAGCTTTCCCGCGAAATCACCGTCGCGGCAAAGATGGGATTACCTGATCCGGACATGAATCCACGCCTGCGCGCCGCTGTGAATGCGGCCAAGGCGCAGTCGATGCCCAAGGACAATATCCAGCGGGCGATCGACAAGGCGAGCCGCAGCGATGCGGAGAATTACGAGGAAATCCGCTACGAGGGCTTTGGCCCTGGCGGCGTTAGCCTGATCATCGAGGCACTGAGCGACAATCGTAACCGCACCGCCACCAACGTACGCACCGCGGTGAGCAAGAACGGCGGCAACCTTGGCGCGTCGGGTTCGGTCAGCCACGCGTTCGATCGCATGGGGCTGATCAACTATCCGGCGAGTGCGGGCGACGCCGACAAGGTGTTCGAGGCCGCGCTGGAAGCAGGCGCCGAGGACGTGACGTCGAGCGAGGATGGCCACGAGATCTGGACCGCGCAGGGCGATCTCCACGAAGTCGCCAAGGCGCTGGAGCCAGTGCTGGGCGAGGCGGAGAGCGCGAAGCTCGCATGGCGGCCGCAGACCATGGTCGCGGTTGACGAAGGCGATGCGGCGACGTTGTTCAAGCTGATCGACGCGCTCGACGACGACGACGACGTCCAACAGGTGTGGGGCAATTACGAAGTGTCCGACGAGGTGATGGCGAAGCTGGGCTGATGGCCCGGCGATGATCATCCTTGGCCTCGACCCGGGGCTTGGCACCACCGGCTGGGGGGTGATCGCAGCGGAGGGCAATCGACTGCGGCACATTGCCAACGGGCAGATCCGCACCGATCCCTCCATGCCGCTGCCGCGCCGGCTTGCGAACCTCTACGCGGCGCTGATCGATGTCATCCGCACCGAACGGCCCGACAGCGCGGCGGCGGAAGAGGTATTGGGCAACACCAACGCGCAATCGACGCTGAAGCTGGGGCAGGCGCGGGGCGTGGTGCTGCTCGCCGCTGCTGGTGCCGGGCTCGACATCGGCGAATATCATCCGTCCACGGTCAAGAAGGCGGTGGTGGGCACCGGCGGCGCGGAAAAACGGCAGATCCAGGCAATGATGGGGGTGTTGTTGCCCGGCGCCAAGGTCGCCGGGCCAGACGCCGCCGATGCGCTGGCGGTGGCGATCTGCCACGCGCATCACCGTGCCAGCGCGGCCGGCATGATGCGTCGACTGCAGGCCGGTAGCTAACCGGGAGTTGGCCCGCCCCGGCCAAGGCGCTACGGATCAACCCGGCATGAGGGACCAGCATCGGTGATCGCGTATCTGAAGGGTATCCTCGCCGCCACGAGCGCGGATTCGGCTGTGATCGAAGTCGGCGGTGTCGGCTATCTGGTCGGTGCGTCGTCGCGCACGCTGGCGGCGCTCGGCCCTGTGGGCGAGGCGGTCCACATCCACACCGAAATGCTCGTCGGCGAAGATTTCCAGCGACTGGTCGGCTTTGCCAATGCCGAGGAGCGTGACTGGTTTCGGCTGCTCACCGGCGTTCAGGGCGTCGGCGCACGGGTCGCGCTGGCGATCCTGTCGGCGCTGGAGCCCGCCGAGCTCAACCGCGCCGTCGCGGCGCAGGACAAGGCGATGGTGGCGCGCGCGAATGGTGTCGGCCCGAAGCTCGCTGACCGGATCGTGCGCGAGCTGAAGGACAAGGCCGGCGGCATCGTGCTCGGGCCGGGCACGGCGGCGCAGGCGATGCCGGTAGGCGCGGCGGCGGATGCGGTATCGGCGATGCTCAACCTGGGTTTCCGCCCGGCAGAGGCAGCTGCCGCGGTGGCCGCGGCCGAGGAGGATCTGGGCACGGGCGCCACGCTGGACGCACTCGTCCGGCTGGCGCTGCGCAAGGCGGCGAAGTGACCGGCCGCGCGGTCGCGGTCTACAGCCTGAAAGGAGGCGTCGGGAAGACGACGCTGGCGGTCAATCTGGCTTGGGCAGCAGCGACTCTGTCGGCGCGGCGCACCTTGTTGTGGGATCTGGATGGGCAGGCCGCGGCAACGTGGATCCTGGGCTATGACGGGCAGGGGCGCGAGGCTGGTGCCGCTATCCGGCGCGAGATCGATCCGCGTCGGCTGATCCGGCCTACTGCGATCGATCGGCTCGATCTGCTGCCGGCCGACCCCTCGTTGCGCACGCTCGACATCGCCTTTCATGCCATCGACAAGAAACGGCGGCTGGCGCGTCTCGTCGAAGACGTGGCGGGCGATTATGACCGTATCATCATCGATTGCCCGCCGGGGCTGACCGACACGTCGGACCAGATCATGCGTGCGGCCGACCTTGTGGTGGTGCCGGTGATCCCCTCGGCGCTGTCGCGCCGCGCGCTTGATACGATCGCCGCCCATGTGGCGGGCAAGAAGGGGCCAAAGGTGACGCTGGCGCCGGTATTCTCGATGGTTGATCGGCGCCGCGCGGTCCATCGCGAGGCATTGCAGCAGCATCCTGACTGGCCAGTCATCCCGATGACCAGCGCGTTCGAGGCGATGACCGAGCGTCGTGCCCCGCTGGGCGCCTATGCGCCGCGTGGCTCGATTGGCGTCGAGGCGATATCCGACCTGTGGCGCCGGATCGAAACTACGCTATCGGAGATCCGATGACCGATAGCGATCGCCTGATCACACCCGCGCGCCGCGTCGAGGATGCCGATGCGGCGCTGCGCCCCAAGCGGCTGGACGAATTTGTCGGCCAGGCGGCGGCGCGCGACAATCTGCGGGTGTTCATCGAGGCGGCGAAATCGCGCGGCGATGCGCTGGACCATGTACTGTTCTTCGGCCCGCCCGGGTTGGGCAAGACGACGCTGGCGCAAATCGTGGCGCGTGAGATGGGGGTGGGTTTCCGCGCGACGTCAGGCCCGGTGATCGCCAAGTCGGGCGATCTCGCCGCACTGCTGACCAATCTCGAGGACGGCGACGTGCTGTTCATCGACGAGATTCACCGGCTGCAGCCGGCGGTGGAGGAAGTGCTGTACCCCGCGATGGAGGATCGCGCGCTCGATCTGATGATCGGGGAGGGGCCGTCGGCGCGCAGCGTCCGGATCGACCTCCCGCGCTTCACGCTGGTAGGCGCGACGACGCGGCAGGGGCTGCTGACGACGCCGCTGCGCGATCGGTTCGGCATCCCGATCCGACTGCAATTCTACACGGTGGAGGAACTGACGCGGGTCGTCACCCGGGCGGCGGCGCTGCTGGATCTGCACATCGCACCTGACGGAGCGGCGGAGATCGCGCGCCGGTCCCGCGGGACGCCGCGCATTTCCGGCCGCTTGCTGCGCCGGGTGCGCGATTTCGCCAATGTCGCGGGTGTGGTGGAGGTCGATGCAGTTGCTGCCGATCGCGCGCTGAACCGGCTTGAGGTCGACAGCATGGGTCTCGACGCGATGGATCGCCGCTACCTGACGATGATCGCGGACATCTATCGTGGCGGCCCGGTAGGCGTGGAGACGCTGGCGGCTGGGCTGTCCGAACCACGCGACACGATCGAGGAAGTGATCGAGCCCTATCTGATCCAGCTCGGCCTGGTGGCCCGCACAGCGCGTGGACGGATGCTGAACGCGGGCGGGTGGAAACACCTGGGGCTCAATCCGCCGGCCGGGAGCCAGGACGGATTGTTCGATTAAGCGGGAGCCGTCGGCCGACGGCGGCGTTTGTTCTTTCAACAGCAAGAGGACCATGATGACCCACACGCCGCCGGTACCGCCAGGCAACCAGTCGCCCTTCCCGATCCAGGAACCGCCGCACACGCCGACCGCGTCGGCCACAGCTGGGTCTGCAACGTCTTCCAGCAAGGCCTCCACGCCGACGCCGAACTCCTCGTCCTCGAAGGGGGATGAATGGGCCGAACCAGGCAAGCGCCGTTGGTCGCTGGGCAAGATCATCGGCGCGACCGCAGGTGTCGGCGCCATCGCGATCGGTGTCGCTGCCGTGCTGTTCCCGCGCGACAGTGCGCCCGAGCCGAAGAAAAAGAAGCAGAAGAACTGATGTTTGCTGCGGTGCCACGCAGCAAATGTTGCGTGGCACCCAGCCCCTTCGCCTGCTAGCCCAGCGTCATGCTTTCTGCCGCCGCTTCCGCCCGCGAAATCCTCGTCAATCTCCATGACGTGATGGCGGCGCGGTCCAACGCGCAGGCCAAGCTGAACCAGGTCGTCGACATCATCGGTGAGGCGCTGAACAGCGAAGTCTGTTCGATCTACCTCCTGCGCGAAGGCGTGCTGGAACTGTTTGCGACGCGCGGCCTCTCTCCCGACGCGGTTCATGTGACCAAGCTGGCGCTGGGCGAAGGCCTGGTCGGCACGATCGCGCAGAACAGCGAAGTGCTGAACCTGGACGAGGCGGCGAGCCACCCCGATTTCGCGTACAAGCCCGAAACGGGTGAGGATCGTTTCCACAGTTTCGCCGGCGTGCCGATTATCCGGCGCGAACGCTCAGTCGGCGTTCTGGCGGTGCAGCATGCCGACCCGCGCCGCTATGCAGATGTCGAGATCGAGGCGCTGCAGACAGTCGCGATGGTGTTGAGCGAGCTGATCGCCAATGCAGGCCTGATCGACCCCGCCGGGGTGCGCGACCGGCCGCAATCCTCCACCGCCAGCATCCGGCTGACCGGGCAAAAGCTGGTCGAGGGAATGGGCGCGGGCTACGCGGTGTTTCACCAGCCGCGTATCCATATTGAGCATACCGTCGCCGAGGATGTCGAGGCGGAGCGGCACCGTGTCTATGCCGCGTTCGACAAAATGCGCGAACAGATCGACAAGATGACGCGCGAGGCTGAGTTCGGCGGCGGGGGCGAGCATGAGGAGGTGCTCGAGACCTACAAGATGTTCGCCTATGATGAGGGTTGGTCGCGACGCATCAACGAGGCCATCGACAGCGGCCTAACTGCCGAGGCGGCGATCGAGCGGGTGCAGCAGCGCACGCGCCAGCGGATGCGGCAGATCGACGATCCGCTGCTCGCCGACCGGATGCATGATTTGGAGGATCTGTCGAACCGCCTGCTGCGCATCGTGTCGGGTCAGATGGGTACCGCGGCGCAACTGGGGCTGCGACAGGACACCATTTTGATCGCGCGCAATCTGGGGCCGGCCGAGTTGTTGGAATATGACCGTCGGCGGCTGAAGGGCGTGATCCTGGAGGAAGGATCCCTGACCGCGCACGTCACCATTGTGGCGCGCGCGATGGGCGTGCCGGTGCTGGGCCGCGTGCGGGAGGTGCGTCGGCAGATCGCTGAGGGGGACCTGCTGCTGCTTGACGTTAACGGTGGGTCGGTCGTGGTCCGCCCGTCGAGCGCGATGGAGGAGGCGTTCGATGCCAAGCTGGCGCTGCGCCAGAAGCGACGCGCCGCCTATGCGGCGCTGCGCGATGTCGCGCCCACGACGAAGGACGGGCATCGCGTGACCGTGATGATCAATGCCGGTCTGCGCGACGATGTGGGCGCGCTGGACGTGACCGGCGCCGACGGCATCGGGCTGTTCCGTACCGAATTCCAGTTCCTGGTTTCCGCCACCTTGCCGCAGCGCGAACGCCAGCAGCGATTGTACCGCGAGGTGCTGGACGTTGCGGACGAGCGCCCGGTGGTCTTCCGCACCGTCGACATCGGCGGCGACAAGGCGCTTCCCTATCTGATCCAGCACGACGGCGAGGAGGAAAATCCGGCGATGGGCTGGCGCGCGCTCCGCCTGGCGCTGGAGCGTAACGGTTTGATGAAGGCGCAGGCGCGCGCGCTGCTCGAGGCGGCGGCTGGGCGGACGCTACACGTCATGTTCCCGATGGTGAGCGAGGCTTGGGAATTTGACGAGGCGCGCGCGCTGTTCGAACAACAGCGCGCCTGGGTCGCCTCGCGGCACCGGCGGCTGCCCAACGAAGTGCGCTACGGCGCGATGCTGGAGGTCCCGAGCCTTGCCTATCAGCTCGACCTGCTGCTGCCGCAGGTCGATTTCCTGTCGATCGGGACCAACGATCTGACGCAATTCCTGTTTGCCGCGGATCGCGCCAATCCGAAGCTGGCGGAACGGTACGACTGGCTGTCGGCGTCCATTCTGCGCTTCATCGGTTCGGTGCTGGAGCCGAGCCGCGTTGCCGGCGTGCCGGTTGCCGTCTGCGGCGAAATGGGTGGCAGGCCGCTGGAGGCGATGGCGCTGATCGGTATCGGGATCGATCGCTTCTCGATCACCCCTGCAGCCGTCGGCCCGATCAAGGCGATGGTCCGCACGCTCGACCGCGCCGCTATCTCCGCCGAGATGACGCGGCTGCTCGCCGCACCCCCGCGCGACATGCGCACCGTGCTGACGCAATGGGCCGAAGCGAACGGGGTCGAGCTCGGCTGAGCAAACGGCGCTGAACGGAGCGCCGGCACCGATCAAAAGACGTGTGGCTCGATTGACACAGATAGCCTGCTCTGTGAGACGTGCGGGCGAGGACGGACGGGGCAGTCCGCCCGAAGCGGAGAAGCGAATGACTGAGGCCGAGCGCGGCGATAACGCGACGCTCTTCCCGCAACCTGTTGGTGAGAGGCTGCGCGCCGCCCGCGAGCAGCAAGGCATGTCGCTGGCCGAAATCGGCGCGCGCACACGCGTGCCGCTGCGTCACCTGGAGGCGATCGAGGCTTCGAACTATGGGGCGCTGCCGTCGCCGACCTATGCGGTCGGCTTCGTGCGGGCCTATGCCCGTGCCGTGGGCGAGGACGAGGTCGTGCTGGCGCGCGACGTCCGCGTCGAGGCGTTGAAGTCGCCGCGTACGACGCCGCAATATCAGCCCTATGAGATTGCCGATCCCGCGCGCGTGCCAAGCCGCGGGATGGTGGTGGTTGCCGCCGGTCTGGCGCTGGCTGTAGCCGTTCTGGCGGTGCTGTGGTTTGCGAGTGGGCTGTTCCACGGTGAGGGCGATGCGCCTGCCGCCAGCCCCTCCGTCGCGGTGGCCGTTCCCGCCGCGCAGCCGACGCAGGTGCCGCGCCGCGCCGACCAAGTCTCGCTGGTCGCGACCGACGAGGTATGGCTGCGCGTCTATGATGCGGCGGACAAGACGCTGTATCTGGGCACGATGAAGCCGGGTGAGCGCTATGACGTGCCGGCGGACGCGAACGACCCCAAGATCAACGTCGGGCGGCCCGACAAATTGCAAGTGACGCTGAACGGTTCTGCACTGCCGCCGCTGGGCAGTGGCGCTCGCCCGATCAAGGACGTTCCGGTGGGTGCAGCGGCGCTCGCGGCGCGGATCGGCGGCGAGGGCGCACCCGCGCCTGCAGCATCGCCTACCGCCAGCCCGGCGGTCGCCGGCGCCCGCACCAGCGCGGCCGTGCCGCCGGCGTTCGCCACGTCCGATGCTGCTGCGGGTGCTGCGGTTGGCGCAGGGACCAGCGTTCCGGCGAACTGATCGGCCTTAAGGCTGGCGACAGGCAAGCGTGTGTAGCTATAGCGCGATATCAACCTGTTCCGGGGGCATTGACTGATGCGTAAGTTCCTCATTGTCGCCATGATGTCTGCTGCGGCGACGCCGGTTGCAGCGCAATCGGGCCTGGAGGGCCGCGTCGGGAAGCTCGAGAGCGAGATGCGGGCCGTCCAGCGCAAGGTATTCCCCGGTGGCGCCGCCGCGTATCTGGAACCGCAGGTGCGAGCGCCGCAGGCCGCTCCCGAAGAGATCGGGTCGCCCGCCTCCAGCGCGGTGCTTGACCTGACGCAGCGCGTGTCGTCGCTGGAACAGCAGATCGCCAGCATGACCGGGCAAATCGAGCAGACGCAATATCGCGTGCGCCAGCTGGAGGATCAGTTCACCGCCTATAAGAAGGCGACTGACGCGCGGCTGGACGGTGGCCTCGGCGGCGATGCAACGGCCAGCAATCTGGGCACCGGCGGGCCGGTGGTGCCGCCGCCGCCTCGCCCGGCGAGTGCGTCGACCGGCACGACCAGCCCGACCCGCGGCGGCGGCAGCCTTGAGGGGCAGGTTGCTGGCACGTCGACGGCCAGCAAGCCCGCTGGGGCCGGTGCGGTCGAGAAGCCGTCGACCGGCAAGGCCGACGAGGACGACTATATCTACGGTTATCGATTGTGGGCGGCCAAGCGCTATCCGGAAGCGGCCGATCAGTTGAAGAAGGTGGTGGCGACCTATCCCAAGTCACGCCGGGCGAGCTATGCGCAGAACCTGCTGGGCCGGTCCTATCTGGACGATGGCAAGCCGAGCCTCGCGTCGATCGCCTTCTACGACAATTACAAGAAATATCCGGATGGCGAGCGCGCGCCGGAAAGCCTTTATTACCTGGGACAGGCGCTGTTGAAGCTCAACAAGCCGGCCGACGCGTGCAAGGTCTATGGTGAGCTGACCGACGTCTATGGCGACAAGATCGGCCAGGGCATGAAGGACGACGTCGCGCGGGCGCGCACCGCTGCCAAGTGCAAGTGAGCCTGTGGCTGATCACCCGGAAGTCGTCCGGTTCCGCCAGGATCTGATCGGCCTGACCCGCGAGGCGCCGACGCGTGAGCGCCCGATTGGGGTCGCGGTGTCGGGCGGACCGGACAGCATGGCGTTACTGGTGCTCGCGGCGCTTGCCTTTCCTGACGCGGTCATCGCCGCCACGGTGGATCACGGCCTGCGCCCCGAAGCGGCAGAGGAAGCGCGGATGGTCGGGCGAGAGGCCGCCACATTGCGCATCCCGCACGACATTCTGACGGTCAGCGCGCCGATTGAGGGCGCCAGCGTGCAGGCGCGAGCGCGCGAAGGGCGCTACGATGCGCTGGCTACCTGGGCCGAGCGTCGCCAGGCGATGGCGATCGCCACCGCCCACCATGCCGACGACCAGGCCGAAACGTTCCTGATGCGCGCATCGCGCGGATCGGGGGTCACTGGGCTCGCCGCCATACGCCCGGCGACAACGATCAGCGGCGCATCGGTGGTGCGCCCGCTGCTGTCGTGGCGCCGTGCCGCATTGCGCGCCACCGTCCGCCGCGCCGGGCTGCCGTTCATCGACGATCCTGCCAATCACGACCTGCGGCATGATCGCACCCGTTTTCGTCAGCTGCTCGATCGCAACGAATGGCTTGATCCGCCGGCGCTGGCACGAACCGCCGCTGCGGTCGGTGAGGCCGAGCGCGAACTGGCGGAGATTGCGGCGCTCTTCTGGCGTGAGCGCGCCGAGATTCGCGTCGATGGCGTCCAGCTGAGCCATCAGGGGCTGCCGCGCGACACCCTCCGGCGCTTGGCCCGCCGCGCGATCATCGTCGTGCGGGCGGCGGCGGGAATCACCACGCCGGCGTTCGACGAGGCAGCCAATGTCGAGCCGCTGCTCGACGCGTTGCTGAGCGGCCGCCGGGCGACGCAGGGCGGGGTGGTGGCGGGCACCCGGCGGGGCAGCTGGTACTTCCGTGAGGCACCGCCGCGTCGATCAGTCTGAGCGAGCGAATTCTGCGTCCCGTTCCATTGCCATTAACCCGGCGCAGCCTACATTGCAGGGCGTGAAAGGTACGGCATGAACGACAACGACAAGCAGTCAGGTGATAACGGCGGCCCCGGCCCCAATCCCTGGATGAAGAGCCTGCTGATCTGGGTCGGCATCTTGCTGTCGCTGGCCATCGTCGTGACCATGTTCGATGGTCGCACGAGCGCCGCGACGGGCAACGCGATCGCCTATTCGGCATTCCTCGACAAGGTCGACGAGGGCACCGTCAAGGACGTGACCATTTCGCGCGACCAGATTTCGGGTACGCTGTCGAGTGGCGAGAAATTCCGTACCGACCCTGTTTCCGATCCGCAGCTGACCGATCGCCTGCGCAAGGCAGGTGTCGAGATTTCGGGCAAGCGCGACGAAGGCCCCTCGATCTGGCAGTATATGCTGGTTCAGGCGCTGCCGTTCCTGCTGTTCCTCGGCATCGCCTTCTTTGTCGTTCGGCAGATGCAGAAGGGTGGCGGCGCCGGCGGCGCCATGGGCTTCGGCAAGAGCCGCGCGAAGATGCTGACGCAGAAGGAAGGCAAGGTCACCTTTGCCGACGTCGCTGGCATCGACGAGGCGCGCGAGGAGCTGGAGGAGATCGTCGAGTTCCTGAAGGACCCGTCGAAGTTCGCCCGCCTGGGCGGCAAGATCCCGAAGGGCGCGCTGCTGGTCGGCTCGCCCGGTACCGGCAAGACGCTGCTCGCCCGCGCAATCGCGGGTGAGGCCGGCGTGCCGTTCTTCACCATCTCGGGCTCGGACTTCGTCGAGATGTTCGTTGGCGTCGGCGCCAGCCGCGTTCGCGACATGTTCGAACAGGCCAAGAAGAGCGCGCCGTGCATCGTCTTCATTGACGAAATCGACGCGGTCGGCCGCCATCGGGGCGCTGGCCTGGGCAACGGCAATGACGAGCGCGAGCAGACGCTGAACCAGCTGCTCGTGGAGATGGACGGCTTCGAGGCGAACGAAGGCATCATCATCATCGCAGCGACCAACCGCCCCGACGTGCTTGACCCCGCGCTGCTGCGTCCGGGCCGCTTCGACCGCCAGGTCGTTGTGCCGCGCCCGGACATCGAGGGCCGCGTGAAGATCCTCGAAGTGCATATGAAGAAGGTGCCGCTGGCGCCGGACGTCGACGCGCGCACCATCGCGCGTGGCACGCCGGGCTTCTCGGGCGCGGATCTCGCCAACCTCGTCAACGAGGCGGCGCTGACCGCGGCGCGCAAGGGCAAGCGGCTTGTCGCCATGGCCGAATTCGAAGAGGCCAAGGACAAGGTCATGATGGGTGCCGAGCGGCGCTCCATGGTGATGACCGAGGACGAGAAGCGCATGACCGCCTATCACGAGGCGGGCCACGCGATCGTCGCGCTGCACGAGCCGGCATCCGACCCGATCCACAAAGCGACGATCATCCCGCGCGGCCGTGCGCTGGGCATGGTGATGCGCCTGCCGGAACGGGACAGCTACAGCTACCATCGCGACAAGATGTACGCGAACCTAGCGGTGGCGATGGGCGGCCGCGTCGCCGAGGAAGTCATCTTCGGCTACGACAAGGTCTCTTCGGGTGCGAGCGGCGACATCCAGTATGCCACTGGGCTGGCGCGCGACATGGTCACCAAATGGGGCATGTCCGACAAGGTCGGCCCGGTCGACTATGCGCAGCCCGAGGGCGAGAGCTTCCTCGGCTATTCGTCCTCGCAGCCGACGCACATGTCGAACGAGACGGCGCAGTTGATCGACCATGAGATCAAGACGATCGTCGAGGGCGGTCTGGCGCGCGCCAGGGATGTGCTGACCGAGCACAACGACCAGCTTCACCTGCTGGCCGGCGCGCTGCTCGAATATGAAACGCTGTCGGGCGACGAGATCAAGAAGCTGATCTCCGGCGAGGGCATCGGCCGCACCGAGCAGCCGAAGACGTCGTCGCTGCCGGCGGTCGGGACGTCGATCCCGAAGACGCGCCGGCCGCAGGGCCCGTTCGGCAATCCGACGCCGGCCGGCGCCTGATCGCTGTTCAATGATTGCTGGACGGGCACCGCCGCTTGCCAGTCATCACGGCAAACGGAACGTTCAAATGCCGGGCATCGCCCGGCATTTGTCGTTTGGGTGTATGGCAAGCGTAACGCGCGCTAGGTGCGCAAATCCATCGGATTACCTCAGGCGACGCCCAGATAGACTAGCAGGAACGTGAAGGCGGGGATGATCGCCGCCATGATGAACAGGAGCAGCGCAGCCGTCCGCAGCAGCGCGCTTTTGCGACCCAGGGCGTAGGTGCCGCGCAGCTGTTTATAGATGTGGATCGGCGCGATCATGGAAACGACCGTGATCAGCAATTGCGCGGGGACCGCCAGCGACGCCAGGATTGCCGCCGCGATCGTCAGCAGCGACATGAAGGTGAGCGAGTACGTCGCGAAAACCGCGTGATCGTAGAGGCCGAAGCGCCGGTTAAACGGGAACAGCAGCCACAGGAACGGGACCGACAGCGGGATCAGCGCCCAGCTAAACTTATAAGCCGACGTCTTCATCTTGTAGAGCAGCAGCGTCGGGTTCTCCCGCGCATGGCGCAGCTTGGCATCAAGCCAGCTCTCTCCCGTCCCGCGCGACAGTTCACTGACACCGCGCTGCGGCAGCAACTGCTCGGCCCGGCGCAGATCAGCGGCGGTTTCACGCGCCTCGGTTAGCCTGCGCTCAAGCGACGCAATCCGCTCGCCTTTCGGGTCAGCCTTTTGCCGTTCGCCGGTCAGCCGGCGGCTGTAGTCGGCGATCTTGGCCTCGGCCTTTGCACGCTCGCCCGCCACCTTGGCGCGCGTTTCGGACATGCCGCCAGACAGCCCCGAGGCGAGCGCATCGCCCCCCGCAAACGTCCATCCCGGCAGGTTTGCAACGATTGCGAACATGAGGAACACGGTGAAGAGGAACATGGCGAGCGGCGAGACAAACCGCGCGCGCTGGCCGTCGACATAGCGCCGCGTGAGAAGCCCCGGCTGGCGCACCAGCATCGGTAATGTTCGCCAGATCTTTCCTTCGAAATGGAAGACGCCGTGGGCGATATCATGGACGATTGCGCCGGCGGTGCGATGGACATGGCCCGATTGCCCGCAGACGTGGCAGTGCGGGCCGATCAGCATCGTGTCGCAGTTCAGGCAGTGGGTTGGATGGTGATGCTGATGGTGAGCGACGGCGGTCGGCTCCACCGCTGGGCCGATCAGCCCGCCCCTCGCGCGGTCAGCGCCTGCGTCGATTGCGTTTGACATGAGCCCCCCTCGGCCGGTCGCGCCAGCATAAGGTGCGCGCCGGGCGGGAGGCAAGATGCGGGCGCGCGGCGGCGGACAGTCGCAGCCGCCGCGCTACCACATCAGTATTTGCTCAGTTGGACGGGAAGGCGGCGGTAGCCGTGGACGAAACAGGCCGATACGCGATCGGGCGCACCCGTGACGTTCACGCGCATGCGCCGCTTGGCCATTTCTTCCAGCAGGATGCCGATCTGCAATTCGGCGAGCCGCGCACCGACACAGCGATGGATGCCGTGGCCGAAGGCGAGGTGCCGCCGGGCGTTGGGGCGATCGACCACAAGCGCGTCGGCATCCGCGCCGAACACGCTCTCGTCACGGTTGCCGGAAATGTACCAGAGCGCCAGCTTGTCCCCGGCCTTGATCTGCTGCCCCATCAGCTCGGTATCGCGCGTCGCAGTGCGCCGCATATGGGCCAGCGGCGTCTGCCACCGGATCAGTTCGCTGACGGCATTGGGGATCAGGGAGGGGTCGGCCTCCAGCTTGGCGCGCTGATCGGGATATTTGTCGAGACCATAGGCCAGCCCCGACATGGTGTTGCGCGTCGTATCATTGCCGCCGACGATCAGCAGGATCAGGTTTCCGATGAACTCATTGTCGTCCATCTCCCGCATCGCATCGGAATGGACCATCATGCTGATAAGATCGGGCTGAAGCGGCTTGTCGAGCCGCTCGTTCCACAGCCTGCGGAAGTAGCTGCCGCACTCATACATGTGCATCAGCCGCTGCTGGCGCAGCTCGTCGTTCTTGATGATTTCGATATCCCCGGCCCAATCGGACCAGAAGGTCAGCTTGCGCCGGTCCTCCCACGGGAAATCGAACAGGATGGCGAGCATGCCGGTGGTCAGTTCGATCGACACGGTGTCGACCCAGTCGAACTCCTCGTTCCAGGGCAGCCGGTCGAGCACTTCCGCGGTACGACGGCGAATATCGGCCGCCATGCGCGTCATTTCGGAAGGGGTGAAGGCGGGCGCGACGGTGCGCCGCTGCGCGGTATGCACCGGCCGGTCGCGCGCGATGAACATCGGCATGCGCACCGCCTTGGGATCATCCGTCTCGAAATTGGCCAGCGTGATGCCGCCCGTCTCGGAAGAATAAAGGTCCGGAAGCGATTCGACCTCGACGATCGGCTTGTAGGTAGAGACCGACCAATAGGGGCCGAATTCCGAATGCGACACATAGTGCACCGGCGCCTCGGCCCGCAGCCGCGCAAAGGGCGCCCGCCAGGTGTCGTCACGGTAGAGCTCTGGTCGGCTCACATCGAACGGATCAACCGACTCCACCGCGCTCCTGGCAAGGGTCGCCATCATCTCTCTCCCGTATCTTATGGATGGAGAGAAGCCCTAACTGACAGAACTGTCAATAGGGGTTGCGGTCAAAGGTCTGACGACCCGCGACGAAACAGCTTCTTCCACCCGCCGGCCGGGCTTCCCGATTGAAGGACGCCGCGGCGGAACAGGCGCGCGCCAATGGTGATGAAGATCGCCACCCACAGCAATTGCCACGCGAGCGCCGCGACGTGCGGCCACAGTTCAGGCGAATTCGCCGCGCGCCCTGCCATGGCGAAGGGGGAGGACAGTGGGAATATCTCCGCCAGTTGCGCCACCCAGCTGCCCGGGTTCGACGCGGCGGCGGAGGCGAGCGCGAACATGCCCACCTGGAGCACGGTGATCGGCAGCGACAGCATCTGGATTTCGCGCATCGTCGACGCCTGCGCGCCGATGCCGAGGAACACCGAGCCGAGCAGAAGGTAGGCAGTGGTGAAATAGGCCGCGAACAGCAGGGCAAAGGTGCGGAAGCCAACCGCCGGCGTCAGATCCGCAATATCGACCTCCGGCGGTAGCAAGGCGCCAATCTGGCTTACGACCAGTCCCCAGAAGCCGACGAAGAGGACGGCAACGCCGAACATGCCGAGCAGCTTGCCCAGGAACACGCTTTCCAGCGGGACGGCCGCGGCAAGTACCTCGATCACCTTGTTGTTGCGCTCCTCCGCCATCGTTCCGACGACCTGGCCCGACAGGAACAGCGTCAGGAAGAAAATGCCGAACACTGCGAAAAACGCGGCGGTGTTGCGAGAGCCTGCGGTCGGGGCGGCACGAGTCATGCGGGTGAAGGTCGCGCGGCTAAGCGGATCGATGCCGGTGCGATCGATCCGCAGTGCCTGATCCGCAAGTACCGCCAGGTAGCGGGCGGAGCGCCGGCTTTGTCCGTACAGGATCTCGGGCGCGGCAAAAGGTCCGTGCATCACCGCGAGTACGTCGACATCGGGCGTGTTGAACGCTTCGAGCGCCTGGGCACGTGCGTTGCCCTGTGGCGCGCGCAGGTCGAGCGGCGGGGGCGCAGCCTCCGAGGAGGAGAGCCGCCGCAGCGCGCGGTCGGCGGCCACCAGAGTTGCCGTGTCCTGCGGATCGGCGATCACCACCACGCGCTCCTTTTCGGCGGCGCCCGCAGAGACGGACGCGGCGCCCAGCCCGCCGATGGCGCCGAACGAGCCCATGATGACGGGTGCCAGCAGGAACAGCAGAAAAATTGGCGTAAAGACGGTGGCGGTGAAATCGCGGTGCGCGATTGTCAGCGTCTGACGCAGGCGGCGGCGCAGATCCGTGGTGCGGGCGGTCATGCAGCGCGATCCATCGCGGCGGCCTCACCGACGATACGAACGAAGGCCTCGTGCAGCCCTGGCCGCTCGATCGACAGACCGGATATGCCATAGCCAGCATCGATCAATCGCTTCAGCAGCGTCTCTATTCCTTCCGCTGGTAGTTCAAAACGCCACCCGTCACCATCGGGCCGCGCATCGGGAGGTAATTGGCCGCGAATGTCGTCGTCGGGGAAGTGTGGCTCATAATGTACCTGTTGCGGCAGCATGGCGCGGGCCTGCGCCACCGTCCCCTCGAACCGGCGCTTGCCCCCGGCGATGATCGCCAGCCGATCGCACAGCCGTTGCGCATGGGCCATGACATGGGTGGAGAACAGGATCGTCGCGCCGCGATCGCGCTCCGCCAGGATCAGCGTTTCCAGCCGTTCCTGATTGACCGGGTCGAGGCCGGAAAAGGGCTCGTCGAGCACCAGAAGGTCGGGCTGATGGACGATTGACCCCAGCAGCTGGACCAGCTGAGCCATGCCCTTCGACAGCTTGCGGATCTTCTCATTGGCGGCCTGCTCCAGCCCGACTTGCTCCAGCAGTCGTCCCGCACGCACGCGTCCTTCGTGCCAGGGAAGGCCGCGCAGGGCGCCCATGAAGGCGATCGCCTCGCGTGCCTTCATCGCCGGATACAGGCCGCGCTCCTCCGGCAGATAGCCGACCCGGTCGCTCGCATCGCGCGGGTGGCGGCAGCCAAGCAGCATGCGGCTACCCTCCTCCGGCTCGATAATGCCGAGCAGCATTCGCAAAGTGGTGGTCTTGCCCGCGCCATTAGGCCCGAGCACGCCGTAGATCATGCCGCGCGGTACGGTGAGTGACACCCCGTCAACGACGCGGCGATTGCCGAAGCGTTTGACCAGACCATCGGCGACAATGACGAAATCCTGACTGCTGGTCACGTCCACAGGTGCTGCCCGTATAACGAACGATTGTCCGTCGTTGATCTGGTCGGGCGTTCGCGGACCGGCCGCCCCCCGTCTTTGTCGCTAGCAATCCCGCGGGGGAAAATACAGGCGAATTGATCGAGGTGAGCGGGGAGCAAATGGCACAGCCCGCCGTTGACCCGCTTCGAGCCGCCGCAACGCAGCAAACATAGATTACATTCCGCAGAAGCAGTGAAACAATCGTGTCCCTATATGCTTCCGCTCAACAAAGGAGCTTATGTAATGAGCCGTGAGCGAAAGCGCCTGGGAAGTTCGATCAGGGAGCAGTTTTGGTCGTCGCTGTTCTTTATGTGCTTTGGCGTCGCTATTCTGTTATTCCTTGTCGCTATCGAGCATCAGGAATGGTTCAGTCTGACGCCTGCAACTGGAACGGCAGAGGCGATGTCCTATGCCTCAACATCAAACGACACGAAATCATAAGGACGCGTTAGAAACGTTGCTGTGCGTCAGGCGTGGGTGCGGCACAGTACGAGCCTTTCGCCCGCTTCATCGATCAGAGCCGGATACGATTATGGTGGCGATTACTTCCCGCCAACGCGGCGGGTCAGCGCCGATACGCAGCTTGCGCGGTCGATCGCACGGCCGTCGGGCTGGCGGGCATCGACATAGGTTACGCGCGGTTCGGCCGATCCCTTGGGATATAGATAGGTGTCGAGCACGCAGATCCCGCTGTGGAATTGCAGCTTGCGCGCCTCGCCTTCCCGCACATCGGCGTCTGGCTGGCCGAACAGGCGCACTAGCCCGTTGGCGTTCTGACCGATGACGCGTTCAAGCCCGGCCCCACTGTACGGGATTGGCACCGGCGCGGCTCGCTCCAGCGTTCCGCCCCCGGTCGTCGCGCAACCTGCGACCAACAGAAGCAGGATGGGAGAGGCGGCAAGGCGGATCATCGATGGCTCCGGTGATAGAAATGGGTGGCCATAGCGGCGCCCAGCACCGGAGCCAGAATATTGAGGAAGGGGATCAGGAACAGGCCGGTCACCGCCAGCCCCAGCAAAAAGCGCCGTGCCATCGTCTGTCGCCGCCAGGCCGGCATCTCGGCGGGCGACATATGGCGCGCCGCCACCATGTCGCTCAGATCGCGGCCGAGCAGCCAGGCGTTGACCGCAAGGAACAGCGCCGCCGTGCCGATGCCGGTGGCCAGCAGCACCAGATACGCGGCCACCAGCAACAGGTTGATGCCGACGAAGCGCCCTGCGGAGGCAAGCCCCATCCGCATCGATTGTGCCATCGGCACGTCGTGCGCGGTGGCCAGCGCGCGCGGGTAATGGCGGCTTTCCACCGCCGCGACGATGGTGTCGGCATACAGCCCGACGATGGCGATCGCGACGGCGCGGAACATGAGCCACATCGCCAGCACACTGATGACCAGCGCGGCTGCCGCGGCCAGTGAGCCGTTGTACGTCCACCCTTCAAGCAGGCGGTTAACGCCCCACCAGGTAACGCCGCCGAGCAGCGCGAAGACGACAACGGTCAGCAACAGGCTTTTCCGCAGGACGGACCGGATCGGTCGATCCCCGAGCTGGGACAGGCTGAGAGCGAGCGCCGTGAACATCACGGCCCGAATGCGCGCAGCCGTGCGGTTGCGCAAGGCGGACCTGCCATCTACGGCCGCGCGCAACCCTCACCTTATCGGGATCGGAGTCTCCCCTTTTGACCCAGCCTGCTTATGACGTCGTCGCGATCGGCAACGCGATTGTCGATATCCTGTCTCCCGCCACCGACACCTTTGTTGCCGATAACGGCATGACCAAGGGCGCGATGGCGCTCGTCTTCTCACCGGAAGACGCCGACGCGCTATACGCCAAGATGGGTCCGGGGCAGGAAGTGTCCGGCGGGTCGGCTGCGAACACGATCGCGGGCATGGCCGCGCTGGGTGGCAAGTGCGCCTTCATCGGCCAGGTCGCTGACGATCAGCTCGGCACGGTATTCGCGCACGACATTCGCGCCGCCGGCATCCGGTTCGACACCGCGGCGCGGGCAGGCAGCCCCACCACCGGCCGCTGCATGATCTTCGTGACACCCGATGGGCAGCGCACGATGAACACCTTCCTTGGTGCGTCGCACTATCTGCCGGCAGACGCGCTCGACCGCGATCTGATCACCAACGCGAAATACCTCTACCTCGAAGGTTACCTGTGGGATCCGGAAGAGCCGCGCGCCGCGATGCGCGAGGCGATCGACGTCGCGCGCGGGGCAGGTCGCAAGGTGGCGTTCACGCTGTCCGCCGAATTCGTGATCGATCGCCATCGCGATGCCTTTCACGAACTGATCGATGCGGGCCTGATCGACGTCCTGTTCGCCAACGAAGCGGAAATCGTTTCGCTGACCCAAGCGGCCGACACCGAGGCCGCGATCGCCGCGGTCAAGAACAAGGTGCCGCTGCTGGTCGTGACGATGAGCGAGGAGGGCGCGTGCGCCATTACCGGCGACCAGCGCGTCCATGTGCCGGCAGCGCCGGTCGACAAGGTGGTCGACACGACCGGTGCGGGCGATCTGTTCGCCGCCGGGTTCCTGCACGGCCAGGCGCAGGGCTGGGATCTCGAGCGTTCGCTGCGGCTCGGCGCAATCTGTGCCGCGGAAGTGATTAGCCACTTCGGCGCGCGTCCGCTGGCTGACTTGAAGGCGCTGGCCGCCGACGCCTGATCGAAACGAGGGGGATCAGGCGGGCAGACGCCGCCTGATTCCCGCCCTCAACGGCTCAACTGCGACAATCCGCCTTCCAGCGGGCGTCCATCTCGGCATCGGTGGAAAGCTGCGAAGCCAGCGTCACCTTGCCCTGCTTCACGATGAAGCGTTCATAGCCCGTCCGACCCATGCCGACGCTGGCGTTCACCTCGCCGCACACGGCCTCGCCATGCGCGGCGACGCCCTTGAACTGCGCGGTTTCGGGCTCACGCAATTGCTGGCGCACCGCTTCGGTGCCGGCGCGCACGCGTTCCACTTCCTGCTGATCCGGCGCGACCTCGCAGCCGCCGAGCGCGAGCAGAAGCAGCGCGACCCGCTTCATTGCGCCGCCCCTGCTGCAGCGCCGGGCTTCAGCAGATCAAGCGCCGCCGCGGTCATCGCGGTTGCGCCGGTCACCACCACCGGCTCCGGCGTGATCTTGAAGAGCGGGGAGTGGTGCGATGCGACGGCCGGGCCGCCGCTACGCGCCGCCTCCAGTGCCGCGCGTGGGGTGCCACCGACCGCGATGTAATAGCCTTTCACGCCGGTATCGGGCTGAACGAAATAGGCGAAGTCCTCCGCGCCCATCCCCATTTGCTCGAAGGGGACGACGTTCGCTGCGCCCAGCGTGTCGACCATCACCGCGTTCAGTCGCCGCGCGAGCGCGGTATCGTTGATCGTCGTCGGCGTGCCTTCGATCTGGGTCACGACCGGCATCTTATCCTCAGGCATGCCGTTCATGATGCCCACGCCGCGCGCGATTCGCTTGATGCCGTTCACCAGCTGCGCGCGCGTGGCTTCGTCGTTGGCGCGTACGGTCACCTGCAGCTTCGCTTCGTCGCTGATGATGTTGTGCTTCAGTCCGGCGTGGAACGAGCCGACGGTGATGACGCCGGGAAGCAGCGGGGCGCGCTCGCGGCTGACGAGGCCCTGCAGCGCAATCACGATCTGCGACGCCATATAGACCGGGTCCTTGCCCGTATTCGGGCTGGCGCCGTGTGCGCCGATCCCCGGGACAACGATGTCGATCGAATCGGACGAGGAATATTGGATCGTCTCGCTTGCCGCGACCTTGCCCGTCTCCATGCTGGCGTCGACGTGATAGGCCAGCGCGTAATCCGGCTTGGGGAAGCGGGTGTAGAGGCCGTCGGCGACCATCGCCTTCGCGCCGGCGATCCGCTCCTCGGCGGGCTGGGCGACGAACACGATCGTGCCCTTCCAACGGTCGGTCATCGCGGCGAGGCGGCGGGCAGTGGCGATCAGGCCGACAATATGGGTGTCATGCCCGCAGGCGTGCATCACCGGCACTTCAACCCCGTCAATGCCGACCTGCCGCACGGTAGAGGCGTTGGGCAGGCCCGACTTTTCCTGCACCGGCAGGCCATCCATGTCTGCGCGGATCAGCACCACGGGGCCGGTGCCGTTCTTCAGCACGCCGACCACGCCCGTCTGGCCGACCTTCTCGGTCACTTGCATGCCACTGATCTTGCGCAGCTCGGCGGCAATCGCGGCCGCCGTCTTGGTCTCGCGGAACGACAGCTCCGGATTGCGGTGGAACTGGTCCCACAGCTTGCCCAGATCGCGGTCGTAATCGGCCTTGATCTGTGCCTGATAGTCAGGCGCCGCCGCCACGGGCGTGGCGACGGCGCAAAACAGTGAGGCAACAACGAAACGGCGCATTCGATTCCCCTCTTGTCGCGCACAGCATAGCCGCCGCGACGCCGGGGTGAAGCGGGTTTAGTCGACGAAGGCGCGTTCGATTACGAACTGGCCCGGATTGGCGTTCGACCCCTCGGTCATCCCAAGCTGTTCCAGCATCTGCGCGGTCTCGCGGATCATCGCGGTCGAACCGCACAGCATGACGCGGTCGGTTTCCGGATCGAACTTCGCTGGGCCGGTGACCGGCGGCGCGAACAGCCGGCCGTCGGCGATCAGATCGGTGATGCGGCCCTTCGTCTCGAATTCCTCGCGCGTGACAGTGGGGATATAGTGGAACTGCTCCTGTGCCTGGTCGCCAACCAGCGGGTCGTCGGCGAGCCGCGCGCCCAATTCCTCGCGGAACGCCAGGTCGTCGACACGGCGAACGCCATGAACGACGATCACCTGGTTGAAGCGTTCATACACTTCCGGATCGCGCGCGAGGCTGAGGAACGGGGCAAGGCCGGTGCCGGTCGACAGCAGCCACAGCCGCTCGCCACCCAGCAACGCGTCGCACACCAGCGTGCCCGTCGGCTTGCGGCCCATGTACAGCTGGTCGCCCGGCTGGATCATCTGCAGCCGGCCGGTCAGCGGGCCGTCCTGCACCTTGATCGACAGGAATTCGAGCTCGTCGGAATAGGACGGGCTGGCGATCGAATAGGCGCGCATGATCGGCTTTGCCGCGTCGTCCTCGCCCGGCAGGCCGATCATGATGAATTCGCCCGAACGGAAGCGCAGCGACGACGGCCGGTCCACCGCGAAGCTGAACAGATGCTCGTTCCAGTGGCGCACCCATTTCACGTTGACCGTCAGGAAGGCCTTGTGGTCGGGAATCAACTTTGGTTCTGCAAGTACGGTCAACGATCTCGCTCCTTGATGGCGCCCGGTGCGACAGGCGGCGCCACCCAATCATCGGCAGTCTTCAACACCTGACCGCCCCTTCGGTTACTAACAACGTCGTCGCCCTGCTCCTCGGCCGCAAGCAAGAAAAGCTCACGGCAAGAAAAGCCGGCCACGCGCTCGACCCTCACGTGACGGGGCGGGGGCAAGGCATGGCCAGCGCATGACGATCCGGTGCGCGCCGCCCGGCACCTCTGCCTGACGCGTACCATCGACCGCCCAAGTAGGTGAAGCGCGATGCGAGTGCAACGCATCCGCCGGTACAAGGAGGAGCAGCATTGCTCTTCCGCGCCGCACCTCGTGCCCCCATATTGCAGTGATGGCGATCCAGATCCGTACCTCGCTTGCTGAGCCTGAGACCGGCGAGAATTTTGTCCCTCATCGGCCTCAGCGCCCCGAAAAGGTGGAGGGTGGCAAGCCGTTCAGGCTGGTGTCGGATTACCAACCGGCGGGCGACCAGCCGACCGCTATCCGCGAGCTGGTCGATGCGGCCCTGCAGGGCGAGAAGGACCAGGTGCTGCTGGGCGTCACCGGCTCGGGCAAGACCTTCACCATGGCGAAGGTGATCGAGGAGTTGCAGCGCCCCGCGCTGATCCTCGCGCCGAACAAGATCCTGGCGGCGCAGCTCTATGGGGAGTTCAAGAGCTTCTTCCCGGAGAATGCCGTCGAGTATTTCGTCAGCTACTATGATTATTATCAGCCCGAGGCCTATGTCCCCCGGTCGGATACGTACATCGAGAAGGAAAGCTCGGTGAACGAGGCGATCGACCGCATGCGCCACTCGGCCACGCGGTCGCTTCTGGAGCGGGACGACGTGCTGATCGTCGCCTCGGTTTCGTGCCTCTACGGTATCGGATCTGTCGAGACGTACTCGGCGATGATCTTCGACCTGAAGAAGGGCCAGACGGTCGACCAGCGCGAGATCGTGAGGAAGCTGGTCGCGCTTCAGTACAAACGCAACGATGCGGCATTCCAGCGCGGCAATTTCCGCGTGAAGGGCGACAATCTGGAGATCTTCCCGTCGCACCTCGAGGATGCGGCGTGGCGGATCAGCTTCTTCGGTGACGAGATCGAGGAGATCGTCGAGTTCGATCCGCTGACCGGCAAGAAGGCGGCGAGCATGAACTCGGTCCGCGTCTATGCGAATTCGCACTATGTGACGCCCGGGCCGACGATGAAGCAGGCGACCGAGGCGATCCGCCACGAGCTGACCGAGCGGCTGAAGGAGCTGGAGGCGGAGGGCAAGCTGCTTGAGCATCAGCGGCTGGAGCAGCGCACCAATTTCGATCTCGAGATGATCGCCGCGACCGGCAGCTGCAACGGCATCGAGAATTACAGCCGCTTCCTGACCGGCCGACTGCCGGGCGAGCCGCCGCCCACGCTATTCGAATATTTGCCGGAGAACGCGCTGCTGTTCGTCGACGAAAGCCACCAGACGGTGCCGCAGATCGGCGCAATGGCGCGCGGCGACCATCGGCGGAAGATAACGCTGGCGGAATACGGCTTCCGCCTGCCGAGCTGCATCGACAACCGCCCGCTTCGCTTCAACGAATGGGACGCGATGCGGCCGCAGACGGTCAGCGTCTCGGCGACGCCCGGGCATTGGGAGATGGAGCAGACCGGCGGCGTCTTCGCCGAACAGGTCATTCGCCCGACCGGCCTCATCGATCCGCCGGTGGAGATCCGCCCGGTCGAGGAACAGGTGCAGGATTGCATCGTCGAGTGCCGCAAGACCGCGGAGCTCGGCTACCGCACGCTCGTCACCACGCTGACCAAGCGGATGGCGGAGGATCTGACCGAGTATATGCACGAGGCGGGCGTGAAGGTCCGCTACATGCACTCCGACGTCGAGACGCTGGAGCGCATCGAGCTGATCCGCGACCTCCGGCTCGGCGTCTATGACGTGCTCATCGGCATCAACCTGCTGCGCGAAGGGCTCGACATCCCCGAATGCGGGCTGGTCTGCATCATGGACGCGGACAAGGAAGGCTTCCTGCGCTCCGAAACCTCGCTGATTCAGACGATCGGGCGCGCCGCTCGTAACGTCGACGGGCGCGTGATCCTCTACGCCGATCGCATCACCGGCTCGATGGAGCGGGCGATGAACGAAACGGCGCGTCGCCGCGAGAAGCAGGAAGCGTACAACCGCGAACACGGCATCACGCCGACCACGATCAAGCGCAACATCGGCGACATCATCGCGCACGTGTCGAACAAGGACAGCGTGCTGATCGATACCGGCGACGAGGAACGGCCGCACATGGTGGGTCACAATCTGCGCGCCTATATTGAGGAGCTCGAGAAGAAGATGCGCAAGGCCGCGTCCGACCTCGAGTTCGAGGAAGCCGGGCGCCTGCGCGACGAGATCCGCGCCCTGGAGCAGGAGGAGCTTGGCTTGCCGGTGCAGGAGCACAAGGCGCCGCTGATGGGCCGAAGCAACGAGGGCAAGCCCGGCACGCGCAAGACGCGCTTCGGCAAGCAACAGGCGATCCGGATGGCAAAACGGCGGTAATCCGGGACGGCGGTGCGCGCTTCCCTCTGGAGACGCTCACCGCCGTCGGTACCGCTTATCGGAGCGTCAGGTCCTCGCCGCTGACCCCGTAATAACCTGCGACGCGATCGGCATAGGCCTGGTCGAAATGCGGGGCGTTGTTGGCCCAGCTCGGTCCGCCTTCCAGCATCCGCCGGTCGATCGTGACGACGTACAGATCGCGCACCGGATCGAAGTTCATCAGCGAGAACGGTAGCGGGTAAAAGCTTTTGCCCATTCCCAGGAACCCGCCCAGGCTGAGCACGGCATGGGTCACGCGGCCGCTGACCTTGTGGGTCAGGAACGACTGCACGGTGCCGATCTTGTCGCCATCACGGCTTTCGACCTTCACGGTCGACACAAGCGTCGCCTCGATCAGGGCAAGGGTGGTAGGGGTGTCGGCTGTGCTCATCATTGGCTCCCTGGCGCTGATCGTGTTTCGCTGAACCGATGTTCCCGCGCGGCGGTTCCGGTTGAGCCCGGGGGCAGGTGCGGGCTAGGGTGGGGCATGCGCCCTTTGATTGCCGCCGCCCTTCTTCTTCCGATCAGCGTGGCGGCGTGCGTCGCGCCCCCTGCCGACGCTCCGCCACCGCCCGCGCCGCGGCCGGCTGCGCCACCACCACCGGCGCCCACCCCGGCGCCGCTCGCTGGCGACTGGCAGGATTGGCCGCTGACTCCGGGCACGTGGCGCTATGCGCGCGAGAACGGGGGCACGCGTGCGATCTTCGGACAGGCGGGCGGCGTACCGCAATTATCGCTTCGCTGCGATCTGAACGGCCGCCAGCTGATCCTGTCGCGTCCGGGCGCTGCGACCGGCGCGATGACGATCCGCACCAGCAGCGCGACCCGCGCTGTCCCGGTGCAGGTCATGACCGGCTCCGCGCCATCGACGCAGGCGGTGTTCACCGCGCGCGAACCGCTGCTCGACGCAATGGCGTTCAGCCGCGGCCGCGTGGTGATCGAGCAGCAGGGTGCGCGAACGCTGGTGGTGCCGCCCTATGCCGAAATCGGTCGCGTGGTGGAGGATTGCCGCGCTTGACGCGCCATGGTGGCGGCATCGTCGCGGGGAACGGAGGATCGTTCAAAGCGGCATGCAAAACAAGACTTGTTTCCGATCGCTAAACGACTCAGATTGCGGATGTGGCCGATGAGGTCACGCTAGTTATCAGCCAGCGAAAGGAGGTGATCCGATGTCTCATGGTTCAGCAATGGGGTCGGTTCAGTTCGTTCGGGGGACGCGCTTCTGAGCCTGTAGCGGTCGACGGGGGGTATTTTCCTCCAGCCAACGTCGAACGCTGTAGTGATCAGAGGCCCGCATGGTCTCCCGGGCTGGAGCTCTCCGGCCGCTGACCATGTTTAGGGGTTGTCGGGTTGTCCGAAAGGGTGCCCGGCAACCTCTTCTCATATCTGGCGTACCCCGTATCGTCCCCCCGGTCGCGGCGGGCGCTCGCCCTGCCTCCCGCATTGGATGGCGAGCGGTGGTGATGGAGGCGCTTCGCCGCTAGACAGGCGGTCATGCGGTTCATCCTCCTGCTTCTTGCCCTCGGCATGTCCCTGCCGGCTGCGGCGCAGCGCGCCGACCGGGCTACTCCTGGCTTTGTTCGCGTGCGGCTGGAAACGGCGCTGGGGCCGATCACGCTGGCGCTCAATGCGAAGCGGGCACCCGCCACGACCGCAAACTTCATGAAATATGTCGATGATGGCCGCTTCGACGGGGTTAGTTTCTATCGCGTTGCGCGCAACAAGAAGGCGCAGCAGTTCGGCTTCATCCAGTCCGGCATCCGTACCGACGCGCGGCGCTTCCTCGACATGATCCCGCATGAATCGACCAAGAAGACCGGGATCAAGCATCTCGACATGACAATTTCGATGGCCCGGCGCGGCCCTCCGGGATCGGCCAACGGCAACTGGTTCATTTCGGTGGGCGCGATGCCCTGGATGGACTGGAAACCCGACAATCCCGGCTTTGCGGCGTTCGGCCGGGTCGTCGCGGGCCAGGCGGTGGTGAAGCGCATCCTGGCGCAGCCGACCGGCGGCGGCATGAACGGCACGCTGCTGATGAAGCCGATCTATGTGAAGCGCGCCGTCCGGCTGGATGGAAAGACAAAGCCGACCGGACGTCCGCGGCCGTGGGTGCTGGAAGGCCGCAAGGAAGGCTGAGCGGGCGGGTAGCGCCGAATGCTTTGAGGGGGAGCACCGCGACGGGCGCCGCTCGGCTCGTCGCAAGTGCACGATATATCGGTACTTTTACGTTGCTACGACAGTGGTCCTGACCTAGCAATGGTCATGCAGTACGGTGAGTTTACGGCCACTCCGGTCACGTCTTTCCGCTACGGTATGGCCGGGCTCAGTCGACCCGCAGCGCCGTGCTATGAGGAAGCGGATCCGGTCACGGCATTCGTCGCGCCCCCGCGCGCAACCTATGAGGAGGCTGACCCCAGCATCGATGACCGGCAGCAGCCGGACCCGATGGCCGATGGTGGTCCCTCGTTGTTCTTCATCACCAGCGCGCAGGATGACGCTGCCGAGCGGCAGCTGATCGGCTCGCTTGCCGCGCCCTTCTACCTGATGGCGCGCGAGAACGCCTGACCGCCGGACAGGCCCGATCGACCAGGCGAGCGGCGCTCAAGCGGTGCGCGCCTCGTCGGCAAAGGCATTCAACTGCTTCAGCGTGGCATCGAACCGGCCCTCCGCCTCGGCATTGCGCAGGAATTTGACCCGCTCGACCAAGATTTCCTCCGGCGTGGGTTGCTCGCCGAACAGCGCCATCACTTCATCGATAAAGGCCGTCAGCGGCACGTAGCCGGGCCGCGTTTCCTGGCCGGGCGTCAGGCTGGTCTGCACCGCGGGCGGCGCCAGTTCGATCACCTCCACCTTGCCGCGCAGCACTTCGCGCAGCGCCACGGTGTAGGAATGGATTGCCGCCTTGGTTGCGTTGTAGGTGGGCGCCGCCGTCATCGGCACGAACGCCAGTCCCGACGTGACATTGACGATCGCGGCGTCGGGCATGGCGGTCAAATGATCGACCAGCGCGTTGATCAGCCGAATGGGCCCAAGCAGATTTGTGGTGATCGTCGCCTCTGCATCGCCCAGATCGCGGCGGTGGGCCAGATCCTCGAACCGCATGATCCCCGCATTGTTGATGAGCACGTTGATCGCTGGATGTTCGGCGAGCAGCCGCTGGGCGAAATCCGCAACCCCCGCGTCGCTATCTACGTCCAGCTCGATCGCGTGCATATTGGTACGGCCGGAAACCGCCTGCTCGAGCGCGGCGCGGCGGCGACCTGCGATGATGACGGTGTTGCCGGCATCATGGAACCGCTCGGCCAGCGCCCGGCCGATGCCCGATCCGCCGCCGGTGATAAGGATCGTGTTTCCGCTCGTTTTCATGGCTGTGCTCCTGAACCCTGGAGCCGCCCATCTAGGAAGCGGGACGGCCCGCTACGACATGCGCGCGCGAAATAGCTGCCCTTCCTCGACGACCCAGACGATCCCCAGCACGATCAGGCCGATGCACAGATAGCCGATCGCCAGCGGCGCCGTCGTGCCGGTATAGGATTGACCGATCAGCGTGCCGACGATCACCGCGCCGATGCTGGTGATGAAGCCCTGCAGCGAAGAGGCGGTCCCGGCGATATGGCCGACCGGCTCCATCGCCATCGCGCCGAAATTGGCACCGCACAGGCCGATGCAGGTCATGCTGAGCGCCTGGAAGAAGACATAGCTCCACAGCGTCTCCCACCCGGCGAGCACCACGGCAACGTGGACGATCGACAGCGCGATCAGCGCCAGTACCGCGCTTTGCGAGATGAGCCGCGTGCCCAGCCGCTCGACCAACCGGCTGTTGAGGAACGAGGCCGCGCCCATCGCGCAGGCGCACAGCGCGAACAGCATGGTGAAGCGGTCCCCCGCACCGAATTCGTCGACGAAAATCTGCTGCGACAGCGAGACAAAGGCGATGATGCCGCCGAAGGTCAGCGACGCGGCAATGGCATAGCCGACCGAATAACGGTTGGTGAGGGTCAGGTGGTAGCTGCCGCGCAGTGCCTCGAGCGAGATCGGGCGGCGGAGGGCGACGGGCAGCGTCTCGGGCAGCCGCACCGCGCTCCAGGCGAGCACGAATGCCGCGAACGCCCCCAGCACGTAGAAGATGAAGCGCCACGGGCCAAATGCGAGCAGCAGCTGCCCGAGCGTCGGTGCCAGGATCGGTACCAGGAAGAAGATCATCTGCGCCACCGACATGGTGCGGGCCATCTGCCGTCCGGACGACCCGTCACGCACGATGGCCACTGCCAGCACGCGGGTGGAAGCGGACATCAGCCCCTGCAGCAGCCGCGCGCCGAGCAGCGCGACGAAGGTGGTGGAGCTAGCGGCGAAGATGCTGGCGGCGGTGAAGCCCGCCAGCGTGACAAGCAGGATCGGTCGCCGGCCGAAGCGGTCCGCCAGCGGCCCATAGACCAGCTGCCCCGCGCCGAACCCGACCATATAGACGGTGATGATCCACTGCCGGTGGTTCGCCTCGACGATCGACAGGTCGCGCCCGATGTCGGCCAGCGCCGGCAGCATCAGATCGACGCCAAAGGCGTTCACCGCCATCACCGCGGCGACAAAGGCGACGAATTCGCGCGGGTGCATGCCGGTGGGAGCAGCGTGGGTATTCATGGAAGGCCTATCGGAAAGGTGCGGCAGAGAAGAAGCGGCGCATGGAGCGGAGAGGAGGGGCTGTGCTACCCCTCGTCGACCGGGGCGACATCGACGGAAACGTCCATCTCCTGCGCGCCCGATCCCAGGACCACGCCATCGACGGGCGCGATCTCGGCATAGTCGCGGCCAACGGCGGTGATGATATGGTCGCTGGCCATCCAGATGCCGTTGGTCGGATCGACCCCGATCCAGCCACGCGCGGGCCCGCACCACAGCAGCACCCAGGCGTGTGTCGCGTCGGCACCGACCAGCCGTTCCTGTCCCGGCGGCGGCAGCGTGCGGATATAACCGGAGGCATAGGCTGCCGGCAGCCCCGCGGCGCGCAGCCCGGTGATCATGATCTGCGCGAAATCCTGGCACACGCCGCGCCGCTTCAGAAAGGCCTCGTGCGGCGGCGTGTCGACCAGCGTCGCGGCGGGATCGAATTCAAAATCGCGCTGGATCCGCTGCGCCAGCGCAATCCCCGCCTCCAGCGCATTTCGCCCGGGATCGAGGTCGGGCGCGCAATAATCCGCGATTTGGCGGTCCAGCGGGATCAGCGGCGAGGGGAAGAGATAGCTCGGCGCGCCAACCGGCGACAGATCGCGGCTGTCGCGCGCCATGGCGGCCACCTCGGCCAGCGTCGGGTCGCCAGCCTCGGGCATCGGCACCAGCCGGTCGACCGTCATGCGCGCACAGCTTTCGATCGTCAGCCGGCGCACGGGCGCATCGACCGTCAGGCGAGTTACATTGGCCAGCCCAGCCTCTGCCCGCGTCGGCGTGGTGCGCCCCGAAGGGGTCACGCGCAGCATGTACGATTCCAGCCGCTGCCCCGGCCAGTCGATCGGCTCCAGGCGCAGGTTGCAGCGCGCGAAACGGACCGGCGCGCCATAGTCGAAGCGCGTGACATGGGTGATGTCGTAGATCATGCGAGCGTCAGGCCGCTGGCACGAAGCGGCTCGGCCCCCTGCAGGAAATAGCGCCGCGCGACTTCAGCGGAGAGGATGCCCAGCCGCCGTTCGATCTCGCTCAGCGTCTTTCCGTCGAGCGTGCCGGCGCGGGCGATCGATACCATCGCTTTCAGCTCGGTCGCCTGTGCCTGTTGTTCCTCTGCCATGCCGTCGTCGTTCAATACCGGCAGCGCACACAGATGTTCCCAGATCCGCTCCACCTGAAAGGCGAGCGCGCGCGGATTGCCCGAATCGAGCGCCACCAGATCGACCACCGGCACGCGCGCGAGCCCCGTCAGGTACCGCTGGCGATAGCTGATCTGGCTGTCCGCAAGATCCAGCAACGTCGACAAATCATCGAGCGAGGCGCCCGCCAGACCGAAGGTCAGCACGGCGCGGACGATCGCCAGCGCGCGCTCGATCCGGCGGCCGAGGTCGTGGAAGCGCCAGGCCGCAGTGCGGCTCATATGCTCCGCAGACAGGCCGGCAATCGCCGCATAGCGCCGCTGGAGGGACCCTGCGCGGTCCAGCGTTCCGCGATGGGTGGGGAAGGGCGCATCGAGCAACCGCACCATGTCCGCCGACAGACGGTCACGCGAATTGTTGCCGATCCGCCGCGCGAGTAGGTTGATCTCGGCGACCGATTGCCAGCCTTGGCCGGTCGATTCCATCGCATGCCGCGCCATTTGCGTCAGGTCGGCGCGCTTGTGAGACGCGGGCGGTGCGGCGGCACCGGTCGCTACGATCAAACCGGCAAGCCGGCCCAGCGTCGCAGTGTTGAGCGCCGCCCCCCCATCGGCATCGATCGAATTGCCCAGCATGACGCGGATGACCGCCAGCAACGCCTCACCCCGCTCGAGATAGCGGCCGAGCCAGAAGAAATTGTCGGCGACGCGGCTGGGCAGCGTGCCCGGATTGCGGCGGATATGCTGCGAATCGGTCGGTGGCAGCAGCGACACCGGATCAACCGGGCTGGTGCCATGCACCACCACGTCGGCCGACCAATTGCCCTCGCCCATCACCGCCGCGCGCGGATCGGGATGCTCACCGATGCGCGCAAAGCCACCCGGCAGCACGACCCAGCGCCCATCGGCGCCACGCGCGGCAAATACCCTCAGGGTGAACGGGCGCGACACCAGCGTGTCGCCCGCCACCACGGGCATGGTCGACAACCTGACGATTTCCTGCCCGACATAATCCTGCGGGCGGCGCAGAAGGTCTGCGCGCAGCGCCGACCGTTGCGCATCGCTCAGGTCGTCGCCGGCGATCGGGACATCGGCCGGCAGCCCCAGCGTGCCGCCGCCGAATGCCGGACCGATCAGCAGATTATCCAGATCCTCCTCGACGCGCGCGCGCTCCGAAGGCTGGCCACACCACCAGGTTGCAATGTTGGGCAGGCTGAGGCTGGCGCCGGTCAGCCGGATGCACAGCTGCGGCAGGAAGGCATGCCAGGCCGGCGCCTCCAGCACACCGACGCCGGGCGCGTTCGACAGCACGACATTGCCCGCCGCATAGGCGTCGATCAGGCCAGGCACGCCGATCTGGGAGTGCGTGTCGAAGGCGAGCGGGTCGAGGTAGCGCGCGTCTAGCCGGCGCCACAGCGCGTCGATCCGCTTCAACCCGCCGATCGTGCGGACATAGACCTTGTCCTCCAGCGCCGCGAGGTCGGCGCCCTCCACCAGCAACAGGCCAAGGTAACGGGCGAGATGCGCCTGTTCGGGATAGCTGGGATTGTAATGGCCGGGGGTCAGCAACCCGATGCGTGGATCGGATCGGCGGCAGGAGGCGGCCAGGCCATCGCGGAACGCGGCGAAGAAAGGGGCGTGCCGCGCCACATTCAGCCGCGCCTGCAGGCCCCCCAGCGTTCGGCTGACCGCCAGCCGGTTTTCCAGTGCATAGCCCGCACCCGTCGGCGCCCGCAGATGATCGGCCAGCACACGCCATTCGCCGGTCGGGCCGCGCCCAAGGTCGACCGCGACGAAGTGGACGTGGTGGCCTCCGGGCGGCGGCAGCCCGACAAGCTGGCGCAGGAAGAACGGGCTGCCCGCAACCAGCGCGGCCGGGACCAGCCCGCGGCTGACCAGTTTCGCTTCCCCGTACAGGTCGGCAAGGATCGTCTCGAACAGGTCGGCCCGCTGGATCACCCCGCGTTCGATCGCCGACCATTCGTCGCCGTCGATCAGTAGCGGTACCGGTGACAACGGCCAGGGGCGCTCCTCGCTGTCGCCCATGATTCGGAAGCCGGTGCCGATGTCAGCGGCGTGGCGCTGCACGCGTTCGCGCGCATGTCCCAAGTCGTGATCCACCAGCGACGCGAGTTCCTCGAACATCGCAGCCCAAGGAGCTTCGTCGCCGCCGCACAACACGTCGCCACCGCTGGCGGCATGCGCGCGATAGTCGTCGATCCAGCGACGGGCGTTCGTGATCGGATCGAAAAGGGCGGGCTGTGTCGCCAAGACGATGGGGCTCCTGCGCGCCGCGGACCCTAGCGGGGCATTGTCGCGGCGCAATATGAAAGTGAGAATGGCGATGCATCGGCCGGGCGCCACTCGGCGCCCTGGGCGCTACAGGTCGGGCAAGCTCTGCGCCGCCACCCCCCATCCGGCGAGCGCGCGGCTGCCCGCCCGTTCGATCAGTTCCGCGGCGTCGGTGACATGCCACCGCGCGGCGCTGTCGATATCGCGCAACTCCGTCCAGGATACGGGCGCTGCGACAGGAGCGCCTTCCCGGGCACGCGCGGCATAGGGCATGATGGCCGTCGCGCCGCGCTGGTTGCGCAGCCAGTCGATGAAGATCCGGCCCTTGCGCTGCGCCTTCGACATGGTGGCGACGAAGCGGTCGGGCTCGGCCTGCGCCAGCGCGCGGGCAAAGCGATCAGCGAAGCTTTTCACCGCCGGCCACTTGGCGCCCGGGGTCAGTGGCACGATCACGTGCACCCCCTTGCCGCCCGACAGCATCGGGAAACTGGTGAGGCCAAGTTCGGCGAGCTGGTTCTTCAGATGCTCGGCCGCCTTCTTGGTATCGGCGAAGTCCAACCCTTCGTCAGGGTCGAGATCGAACACCAGCCGGTCGGGTTGTTCGAGATGGTCGATGGTCGATCCCCAACCGTGGAATTCGATCGTCCCCATCTGCACGCAGGCGACCAGCCCGTCCGCATCGTCGACCCACAGATAATTTTCGCTCGATCCGTCCTTTTCGGTGATCGGCACCTGATGGACGTGATCGCCGAACGATCCGGCGTCATGTTTCTGAAAGAAGCATTTGCGCGCACGGCCCTGTGGGCAGCGGACGAGGCTGATCGGGCGGCGGCCGGCCCAGGGCAGCATGATCGTGGCCGCCTGGGCGTAATAATCGGCCAGATCACCCTTGGTGACGCTCGACTCGGGGAAGATCAGCCGGTCGCGGCTGCTGACCTTGATGCTGGTGGCGGGGATGGCAGGTGGCGACACCGATGGTGCGGCCTCCGGCTGTTCGATCACCACATCCTTGGCCGCCTTGTCGCTGCGCAGGCCCAGGAAGCTGGGATGGCGCAGCAGCTTGTCGGGCGTGGTTTCGGTAAACGCGATTTCGGCGACCAGCTTGGGCGTGACCCAATGCGCGCCCTTCACCGCGGCACGGCCGAGATTCTTGGGCACCTCCACCGTCGGCGTCTTGCGCTCCAGCTTCGCAAGCTTCTCGCTCAGCTCGATCATCAGGTCGTTGGAAAAGCCGGTGCCGACCTTGCCGGCGTAGCGCAGCTTCCCGTCCTCATGCACGCCCAGCAGCAAGGACCGGAAGCCACGCGACTTGTCCGACGTCGTCCAGCCGACGATGACGAATTCCTGTCGCCGGGTGCATTTGACCTTCAGCCACGTCTTGGTGCGGGCACCGCGATACGGAGCATTGGCCTGCTTGGAGACGATCCCCTCCAGCCCCTCGCTGCACATCGTCTCGAACAGCTTTTCGCCCGAACCCACCACATGTTCGCTGAACTGCAGCCGGTCGTTGCCGGTGATCAGCGGACGCAGTCGCTCCTTACGCTGGATATTGGGCAGATCGCGCAAATCCTCGCCGTCCAGCTCCAGCAGGTCGAAGGCGAAGAACGTCATGTCGCCCGACGCCGAAATGGCATTCTTCAGCGTCGAGAAGTCGGGCCTTCCGTCCTTGAAGGCGACGATCTCCCCGTCGAGCAGCGCGCTCTCGACCGGCAGCGCCGCCGCCGCATCAGCGATCGCCTGGAACTTGTCGGTCCAGTCCAGCCCGTTGCGGGTATAGACCTTCGCCGTACCGCCACCGATTGCGATCACCGCGCGATAGCCGTCGTATTTCACCTCGTGCATCCACGCGGTGCCGGGGGGGACGCTGTCCACCAGCGTGCACAATTGCGGCGGGGTAAATGCGGGCGGCGCACCTTTGCCCTTGGCCCGCGTGCGCCTCACCGGTGCCTTGGCGGCCGCGGTGCTCCTGGTGGCAGCAGTCTTCTTCTTGGCAGTTGATTCAGTAGGGCGCTTGGCGGGCGCCTTTCCTTCGGCGATCTCCTGCATCGTCCGCCCGGTTTCGATGCTCGTCAGTGCGGTTTCGACCAACGTGTCGGTGCCGCCGGCATAGCCGTCGTCGATCTTGCGCAGCAGCCAGTTCTCGCGCTTCTCCTTGCCCCTGGGTTTCAGCCGGATCAGCAGCCACTCGCCCTTCATCCGCTCGCCATCCAGGACGAAGTGGAGGTGGCCCTTCTCCAGATCCTTGGGCGACTTGCCCTTGATCACCGACCAGGTGCCGCGATCCCATAGCATCACCGTGCCGCCGCCATATTCGCCCTGCGGGATCGTCCCTTCGAACGTCGCATAGCTGAGCGGGTGATCCTCGGTCCGCACCGCCAGCCTTTTTTCGTTGGGGTCGAGGCTAGGGCCGCGAGTCACTGCCCAGCTCTTCAGCACCCCGTTCAGTTCGAGGCGGAAGTCCCAGTGTAGCCGTGTCGCATCATGCTTCTGCACCATGAAGCTGTTGCCGTTGCCCGGCGCCAGCGTACCCGCAGGCTCCGCCGTCTTCGCGAAATCGCGCTTGGCATTGTAGAGCGCGAGGGGGTCGGTGCTCATGCGCTAGCGCCCTTCCGATCAGCGAGGGTTCCGCGCGCGAACGCCCCAACGGTGCGGCGGGCGGGGTCAGGCACGTTTGCGCGCCGCCGTCTTGGCTGCCGCTGTCTTGGCTGCCGCCGTCCGGGCGGCAGGCTTCTTGGCAGGCGCCTTTTTCGCAGCCGGCTTTTTGGCCGCCGCCGTGCTGGCCGCGCCCCCACCGGATTTCTCCATCGATTTCTTCAGCGCTGCCATCAGGTCGACGACGTTGGAGGCGGAGCGGCCGCTGCCCTCGTCCTTGTCCTCGATGATCTTGCGATTGCCCTTCTGCTTGCGCTTGCGCTCGATCAGATCCTTCAGCGCATCGACATAGCGGTCATGGAACTCCTGCGGGTCGAACGCGCCGCTCTTCTTCTCGATCAGCGCCTCGGCCAGTTCGAGCAGTTCCTCGTCCGGCTTTTCGTCAGGAATGTCGCGGAAATAACCTTGCGCGCGGTTCACCTCGTCGGCGTAACGCAGCGTCTCGAGCACCATGCCGCGCCCGCATGGTTTCAGGCTGACGACATATTCGCGCCCGCGCATCGCCAATTGGCCAAGGCCGACCTTCTTCGTCCGCCGCAGCGCTTCGCGCAGCACGATGAACGCTTCCTCCGCCAGATCATCGGCGGGCACGACGAAATAGGGCTTTTCGTAATACAGCACGTCAATGTCGCTCGCATCGACGAACTGGGTCAGCTCCAGCGTCTTTTTGGATTCGAGCTTCACCGAATCGATCTCATCCTGATCGAGCAGGACATATTCGCCCTTTTCGATCTGGTAGCCTTTCATGATGTCGTCGGGATCGACCGGACCGACGCCCTCGGCGACTTTTTCATATTTGATCGGCTTGCCGGTTGGCTCGTGGATCTGGCGAAAGCTGACGCTGGCGCCCGATTTCACCGCCGAATAGATTTCCACCGGGATGGAGACGAGCGCGAGGCGTATCTGCCCCTGCCAATATGCCCGTGCCGCCATGTTCGTCCGCCTTCATCGTTGCGAGGCCGATTCAATTCCCGGCGCGGGGAGTCGTTCCGCCGGATCGCCGGTGCTATGGGGCGGCGATGTCTACCGATCCCTTCGGCCTGTTCGACGCCTGGTTTGCCGAGGCGCAGGAAAGCGAACCCAATGACCCCAATGCGATGGTGTTGGCGACCGCCGATGCGAGCGGCCGCCCGGCGGCGCGCATGGTGTTGCTGAAGGGCCACGGACCCGACGGTTTCGTCTTCTACACCAACCGCGAAAGTCGCAAGGCGCACGACCTGAAGCAGAATATGCAGGCGGCGTTGCTGTTTCACTGGAAGTCCCTGCGCCGTCAGATCCGGATCGAGGGCGTGGTGGAGCGGGTGAGCGATGCCGAGAGCGACGCCTATTTCGCGTCGCGCGGCCGCGACTCGCAATTGGGCGCCTGGGCCTCCGAACAGTCGCGCCCGCTTGCCGCCCGCTCGATCTTTGAGGGCCGGTTCGACGCGATGCAGTTCCGCTTCGAGGGCACCGACGTGCCGCGCCCGCCGCATTGGGGCGGCTATCGCGTGGTGCCTGATCGGATCGAATTCTGGCAGGATCGCGCGCACCGCCTACATGAGCGTCGATTGTTCACGCGCGAAGAAGCGGGGTGGACGGAAGGCTTGCTGTACCCATGACCCACGACGAGCGCCGCCGGATCATCCCCCTTGCGATGCGCGCCGCGCTGGCGAGCGTCGCGACGGCGGCGTTCCTGCTGGCGCTGAAGGGGTTTGCCGCGTGGCACACGGGATCGGTCGCGATGCTCGGCTCGGTGGCCGACACGGGCCTTGATCTGCTCGCCAGCCTTGTGACGCTCTACGGGGTAAAGGTGGCGGCGGAGCCGGCCGATCACGATCACCGCTTCGGCCATGGCAAGGCGGAGGCGCTGGCCGCTTTGTTCCAGGTGGTGCTGATCACCGCCTCGGCGATCGGCATCGCCTGGCGTGCAGTCGAGCGGCTGTCCAACCCGCAGGTGAACCAGGATGCCTCGCTGGGCATCGGTGTGTCGGTCATCGCGATCATCGCGACCTTTGCGCTGCTCGCCTATCAGCGCAGCGTCATTCGCCGCACCGGATCGGTCGCGATCCTGGCGGACAATGTTCACTATCAGTCGGACGTCCTGCTCAACGTCGCGGTCATTGCGGCGCTGGTGCTCGATCAGTTCGCCGGCGTGCCCGGCGCCGATCCGATCTTCGGCATCGCCATCGCGGTCTGGCTGGCGTGGGGCGCGTTCAGCGCGTCGAGCCAGGCGATCGACATGCTGATGGACAAGGAATGGCCGGAGGATCAGCGCGCCGCCTTTATCGAGGTCGCCGCACGCCAGCCGGGCATTCGCGGCATCCATGATTTCCGGACTCGTCGCGCCGGCGCGCACGATTTCGCGCAATTCCACATGGAAGTGGATCGATCGCTGACCGTCGCCGCCGCGCACGATATTGTGGAAAATGTCGAGCGGCGGCTGCGCGATGTGTTCCCGCGGGTTGAGGTGCTGATCCACCTCGATCCCGAAGGGCATGTCGATACCGACAACCCGCTGGTTGAGGCCGATGTGACTCCGCATTGGTTCGGCAAGCGGGTCTGAACCCCGCGCAGCATCGTATCCAGGCTCGCCGCCACCAGGCGACCATTTCACGAAAGGACATCATGAGGATCCCGTTCGCGCAGATCGACGCCTTCGCCGGCGCGCCGTTCGTCGGCAATCCCGCCGCCGTCCTGCCGCTGGCCACGTGGCCCGAGGATGCGCTGCTTCAAGCGATCGCGTCGGAGAACAATCTATCCGAAACGGCCTTCATCGTGCCGATGCGCGGCAGCGATTCGGCCGATTACGAACTGCGCTGGTTCACGCCGGCCGCCGAAGTCGCGCTGTGCGGCCATGCGACGTTGGCCAGCGGGCATTTCGTCCTGTCATCCGACACAACGCTTGATCGGGTGCGCTTCGCTACTCGTCAGGCGGGGGTGCTCGAAGTCGCGCGGCGTCAGACCGGCTATGAGATGGCGCTCCCGGCGTGGCGGCCGCATCCCAAGCCGCTCGACGCAATCGTCGCGGCACTCGGCGTGGAGGCGGTGGAAACGCTGTGGCATGACATGGGCTATGCACTGGTGGTCGTCGCGGACGAGGCGGCGGTGCGCGCCGCGGCGCCGGACGGGCGTGCGATCAAGGCACTGGGGCCGATCGTTCACATCGTTGCCGCGCGTGGGGACAGCACGGATATCGTCAGCCGCGTTTTCACCGACTTCTACGACATTCCCGAGGATCCAGTGACCGGATCGGCGCACGCCGTGATGGCGCCCTATTGGGCCGACGTCCTGGGGCGCGATGCATTCACGGCGTTTCAGGCCAGTGCGCGCGGCGGCCGGCTCGGCTGCCGGGTGGCGGTCGACCGCGTGCTGCTGACCGGCGAGTGCGTTACCGTGATCGAGGGAACGTACCTGCTTCCCTGATCGGTGTTGGCTGTCGTGTGTCAGGCCGCCAGCGCGGCGGCCTGCGTGCTGGCGATCCATCCGCCGCCAAGCACCCGGTCACCGTCGTAGAGCACCGCCGCCTGGCCGGGCGCGACGCCATATTCCGGTGCGTCGAACAGCAATGTGTCGCCATGCAATCGCGCCGGTACCGGCTTGGCCATCGACCGCACCTTTGCCGCCAGCGGTCCTTCGAGCGGACCGAGAATGTTGAGATCGGCTAGCCGCGCGGCGGCCACTGCCAGCGCGGCGCGCGGGCCGACCACGACTCGGCGGGCCTGGGGCTCCAGCCGAATGACGTACAGCGGCTCGGGCTGGCCGCCGATGTCGAGGCCGCGGCGCTGGCCGACGGTGTAGTGGATGATGCCTTCGTGCCGGCCGATCGCGCGGCCCTGAAGGTCGACGATCTCGCCGCCGTCGACGGCCGCCGGGCGCAGCTTCTTCACCAGTCCGGCGTAGTCGCCGTCGGGAACGAAGCAGATGTCCTGACTGTCGGGCTTGCCCGCAACACCCAGGCCCATCTGTGCCGCGATCGCCCGCACCTGATCCTTGGGCAGCCCGCCCAGCGGGAAGCGCAGGAAATCGAGCTGCTGCCGGGTGGTCGCGAACAGAAAATAGCTTTGGTCGCGCGCGGGATCGATCGCGCGATGGAGTTCGGCGCCCTCGCTGCCGATCACCCGGCGGACATAATGGCCGGTGGCAAGGCAGTCCGCGCCTAGATCTCGCGCCAGTGCGAACAGATCGGTGAATTTCGGCCCCATGTTGCACTGGACGCAGGGGATCGGGGTGCGGCCGGCAAGATATTCGTCGGCGAACCGGTCGACCACTTGCGTGCGGAAGCTGCTTTCGTGGTCGAATACATAATGTGCGATGCCCAGGCTGTCGCACACGGCGCGCGCATCACGGATGTCCCGGCCCGCGCAGCAGGCGCCCGGGCGCGCGGTCGCTTCGCCATGGTCGTACAGCTGCAGCGTCACGCCGATCGTCTCAGCCCCGCTCGCCTTCGCGAGCGCCGCCACGACGGAGCTGTCGACTCCGCCGGACATGGCAACGACGATGCGGCGGCCGGCGGCGCCGCCGGCCAGCTGGAAATCACCGATATCAGTCACGCCCCGTCCATAACACATCCGAACCGGATGGTGAACGCGAACCGGGTTGGCGGCATCCTTTACGGACCCTTCACTTGCGTCGCGTAGCAATGGCTCTCCGATGGACGCATGAGGAGCCAGGCGTAGCGTGGATCTGAGTTTTGCCCTGTTTGACCGCCGCGCGCCGCTGGTCGAGCTTCCCAGCGACCTGGCGGTGCTGCTGGTGGAGATGACGGCGCGGCAGGCGGCGTCGCCGACCGCGACGGTATATGCCCGTTCGGCGCGGGTGCGGCTCGATTCGCCGCTTTTCGCGCCGGTAGACGGTGCGTTCAACGGCCCCGTGGCCAAAGCGCTAATGCAATGGAAGGACGATTGAACATCCTGTTTACCGATCGGTCGCTATGCTGCGCCGGTTCGCGTTCGTCACGCTGTGCAATGTCAGGTGGAAAGGGGGCCCGCGCCCCCAAAACCGAGGTTGAGTCATGATTGAGAACCAGAAGATCCGTCCCGCCCGGGTCATCGGCCCGCTCGGCGAGCCATTGACCCTCGACACGTTGCCGCCGCCCACTACGACGCGCTGGGTCGTGCGCCGCAAGGCGGAGGTCGTCGCCGCAGTCAACGGTGGGCTGCTGACCGTCGACGAGGTGTGCAACCGCTATGGCCTGACGGTGGAGGAATTCGCCAGCTGGCAGCGCGCGATCGACCGTTCGGGAATGCCGGGCCTGCGCGTCACGCGCATCCAGCATTACAAGTCGCTGTACGAACGTCAGCAGAAGTTCTGAGGCGAGTTACGCGAACGGAACAAAGATCGGCCGTCAAGAGTATTTTCCCCAGCCCGGCCGTTCGGGCCGTTAACGCAGGGGAGTTAGTTATGGGTATCATTCTCTGGTTGATCGTCGGCGGTGTGATCGGCTGGCTCGCCAGCATCATCATGCGCACCGATGCACAGCAGGGCATCTTCCTGAACATCGTCGTCGGCATCATCGGCGCGTTCATTGGTGGTCTTGTTCTTTCGGGTGGTTCGATCAACAATTCGCCGCTGACGCTGACCTCATTCCTGGTGTCGCTGCTGGGTGCGGTTGTTCTGCTGGCGATCGTCAACCTCGTTCGTCGCGGTAGCGTGCGTTAAGCGCTCGCCATTACGGCAACGATAAACGGGCCGCCCGATTGTTCGGGCGGCCCTTTTTCTTTGTTCTACTGACGATGTCATGGCCGCCCCGCGTCTCCGCGGGGCGGCCATTTGCTTATTTCAGCAGGAAGCGCACCGCGATGGTGACACTTACTTCGGTTTCACCGGCCATCATTTCGGGCGCCGAGTCCGCTTTCATCGCGCGGGCGTAAAGGACAGGCGGGCGGGGCTGGTCGCCGCGGTTCTCACCCTGTTCGTTGATCGACACGATCCGGTCGACCCGCAGTCCCGCTGCCTGAGCATAAAGCTCGGCCCGCGCGCGCGCCTGCTTCACCGCATCGACCCGCGCCGCATCAAGCGCTGCCGCCGGCTGATCGATCGACAACTGCGGCCCGTCGATCTGGTTCGCGCCCGCCTTCACCAGCGCATCCAGCACGTTGCCGCTCTTGCTGATGTCACGGAATTTCACCGAGACGGTGTTGGTCGCCTGATAGCCGGTGATCACCGGGGGCTGATTGTCGCCATAGCGATATTGCGGCGACAGGCTGATGCTGGCGGTAGCGATGTCGCGATTGGCGATACCAGCCGATCGCAGGGCAGCGATGACGCGTGCCATCTGATTGGCGTTCTGCGTCGACGCCTCGGTGGCTGTCGGGGCCTGAGTCACCACGCCGGCGCGCAGGGTGGCGACATCGGGCACGCGGGTAATGTCGCCCGTCGCGACAACGTCGAGCAGGGTTCCGTCCGGAAGAACCGGCCCGCCCATGGCGTTCTGCGCAAAGGCGGGAGTGGCGGCTGAGGCCAGCATCAGCGAAGCAATTAGGATGCGCATGCGTGTTTAACTCCGGGCAATCGGTTGGTCGTTCGTGGATAACGCTTCATCAACGCAGCCTGAACGCGGCTGGCTTGTCGCACAGCACTCAATCTGCCATGGCGCCAATCGGGGCAAGCCGGCACTTGAGGCCGGTGACTTATTCAGATAACACACTGCCAGTAAGGTAGCGAACGGCCGTCGGACGTCGCCGGAGCGGGATGTAGGGTGCATGAATCACGAGACCGGTAGTCTGAGTGGTGAGACCGTGTTGATCGAGGGGCCGGGGGACGATGGTGGACGCCGGCGGCGCCTCATCATCATTGCGATCATGGCGATCCTGGCGGTCGCAGCTGCGGCATACTTCCTCACCCGCAAGAGCGAGACCGGGCCGGCGGCGTCGTCCGCCGCCGATCAGGCGCCGCGCGTCACCGTGATCGTTCCGGGGCGGGCCGCGGTTGATCGCACGATCAACGCCACCGGCACGCTGGCCGCCCGCCGCGAAATGCCGGTCGGCGTCGCGGGCGAGGGTGGCATGGTCACCGCCGTGCTGGTCGAACCCGGCCAGTGGGTGCGCGCCGGGCAAGTGCTCGCCACCGTTGATCGTTCGGTCCAGACACAGACCGCCGCGAGCCTCGCGGCACAGGTCAATGTGGCGAAGGCCGATCTCACGCTCGCGCAGGCGGAGCTCGATCGGGCGCAGCAGCTGGTCGGCCGCGGCTTCATCAGCCAGGCCGACGTTCAGCGCCGCATCGCCACGCGCGATGCCGCCGCCGCGCGGCTGAAGGTCGCGTCGGCGACCGCCTCCGAACAACGCGCGCGCAACAATCGCCTTGATATCCGCGCGCCGGCCGCCGGTCTCGTGCTGACGCGCCAGGTCGAACCGGGCCAGATCATCAGTTCCGCCTCTGGCACGCTGTTTCGCATGGCCAAGGGCGGCGAGATGGAAATGCGCGCGCAGCTCGCCGAGGACGATCTGGTCACGCTGCGCCCCGGCGCTCGGGTCAGCGTGACGCCGGTCGGCAGCGCGACGAAGTTTGACGGTGAAGTGTGGCAGGTATCGCCGGTGATCGATCCGCAGACGCGCCAGGGCGTTGCCCGCGTCGCGCTGCGCTACGATCCTGCGCTGCGTCCCGGCGGTTTCGCTTCGGCCACCATCGTCGGCGGGACGGCCAGCGTTCCCGAATTGCCGCAGTCGGCGGTTCTTAGCGACGAGAAGGGCAATTATGTCTATATCGCCGACAAGGACAATGTGGTGCGCCGCCGCGACGTGCGGCTGGGCACGGTGAATGACGATTCGGTTGCGATTGCATCAGGCCTCGACGGCACCGAACGGGTGGTCGTTTCGGCGGGTGCGTTCCTGAACCCGGGGCAGAAGATCGCACCGGTGCTCGGCAAGCCCGGAGTGTGACGGCATGAACTTCCGCAATATCTCGGCTTGGTCGATCCGAAACCCGGTTCCGGTCATCGTCCTGTTCGTGATCCTGACGATCGCCGGGATCGTCAGCTTCATCCGAATGGACATCAACCGCGAACCGGACATCGATTTTCCGGCGGTGGCGGTCGAGATAACGCAGCCCGGCGCCGCGCCGAGCGAGCTGGAGACGCAGGTCACCCAACGGGTCGAGGCGGCGGTCCGTACGATCGAGGGCGTGGACGAAATCCAGTCCTTCGTGTCCGAAGGCAATTCGACGACGATGATCCAGCTGGACATCGGCACGCCGGTTGACCGCGCCGTGAACGAAGTGCGCGACGCGGTGACTCAGATCCGCTCCAACCTGCCTGAAGGCATCCTGGAGCCGCAGATCAGCCGCGTGAAGATCAACGACAATGATCTCGGCAGCTATTCGGCGATCGGCACCGACATGACGATCGAACAGCTCAGCTGGTACATCGACAATACGGTGACCAAGGAGCTGCTGGGCGTCGAGGGCATGGGCTCGGTCGAGCGGAACGGCGGCGTCGACCGCGAGATCCGCGTGATCCTCGATCCGGCGAAGCTCGCCGCTTACGGCCTCACCGCGACTCAGATCAATCAGCAGCTGCGGCAGGTGAACGTGAACGCCGCCGGTGGCCGTGCGGAAATCGCGGGTGCCGAACAGTCGGTGCGCGTGCTGGGCAATGCGCGCGACGCCTATGAACTCGGGCAGACGCAGATCATCGCCGGCAACGGTCGCACGATCAAGCTGAGCGCGGTGGCGACGGTGCGCGATTTGTACGCCGAGCAGCGGTCCGCCGCCGGCGTGAACGGCCGCCCGGTTATCACCTTCGATTTCAAGCGCGCCAAGGGCTATTCGGAAGTCACCGTCTTCAAGGAGGCACAGCAGAAGCTTGCCGAGCTGGAGAAGCGCAACCCGCAGGTGAAATTCCAGCTGCGGATCGACGGCTCCAAATACGCGATCGAGCAATATAAGAGCGCGATTCACGCGATGATCGAAGGCGCGGTGCTCGCGGTCTTCATCGTCTTCCTCTTCCTGCGCGACAAGCGGGCGACGTTCATCTCCGCGCTCGCCATCCCGCTATCTGCCATCCCGGCCTTCTGGTTCATGGACCTGATGGGGTTCACGCTGAACCAGATGACGCTGCTCGCGCTCAGCCTGGTGGCAGGCGTGCTGGTCGACGATGCGATCGTGGAGATCGAAAACATCGTGCGCCACATGCGAATGGGCAAATCCGCCTATCAGGCGTCGATTGATGCGGCCGACGAGATCGGTCTGGCGGTGCTGGCCACCACCATGGCGATCGTCGCGGTGTTCCTGCCGGTCGGCCTGATGCCGGGCGTGTCGGGTCAGTTCTTCAAGAACTTTGGCCTCACGGTTGTGGTCGCGGTGCTGATGAGCCTTGCCGTGGCGCGCATGATCACACCGATGATCGCGGCCTATTTCCTGAAATCCGCTGGGCCCGAGGCGCACGGCGAAGGCCGCATGATGGACATGTACATGAATGTCCTGCGCTGGACGCTCGACCCCGGCAAGTCGATGGCGATCCGGGCGCGCGGCGGCTTCCATCGTGTCACCGGCTATCTGCGCGATCACCGCATCTGGACGATCGGGATCGGCGTGCTCGCCTTTCTCCTGACCGTCGTCGGCTTCGCCGGTCTGCCGATGCAGTTCCAGCCGTCGATCGACCAGGAACGCTCGACCGTCACCGTCACCATGCCGCCCGGCTCCACGCTGGCGCAGACGCAGCAGGTGGTGAACAAGGTGTATGATCTGCTGCGTCAGCAGCCGGAGGCGGAAACGATCTATACCCGCGCCTTTGTTGGCAACGGGCGCGTGACCGTTCAGTTCAAGGACAAGCCTACCTTCAACGAACGGATCGGCGCGCTCTTCGGCGGTGACATCAGCGACAAGCGCCAGAAGACCTCGACCGAGTTCGAACGTGCGCTCGCGCCGGAACTGGCAAAGATCCCCGACGCTCGGGTCAACTTCCAGTCGCAGTTCGGCTGGGGCGACAACAATCGCGACGTGTCGGTGACCCTGGGCAGCGACGATCCGGTGCTGCTGCGCGAAACCGCTGACAAGATCGTGCGGGAAATGGCGAAGATCCCCGGCTTCCTCGCCCCGCGCATCGCGGGCGATCTCAACCGGCCCGAAATCGTCATCAAACCGCGGCTCGATCTGGCGGCGGACCTGGGCGTCACGACCAGCGCACTGTCGAACGCGATCCGCATCGCTACGCTTGGCGACATCGACCAGAACAGCGCGCGCTTCTCCCTCAGCGACCGGCAGATCCCGATCCGGGTCGCGCTCGATCAATCCTCGCGCACGCGCATGGCGACGATCCGCAACCTGCCGGTGCCGACGCAGAACGGTGGATCGGTGCCGCTGTCGGTGGTGGCGGAGATCGGCTTTGGCTCCGGCCCGACCAAGATCAATCGCCTCAATCAGCAGCGTCAGCTGACGATCGGTGCTGATCTGGCGCCCGGCCTCGTGCTGTCGAACGCGATGCAGCAGGTCAACGCGCTGCCGATCATGAAGAACCTGCCGCTTGGCGTGCAGAAGATGAGCGTTGGCCAGGCCAAGTGGCAGATGGAGATGCTGATCAACTTCGTGATCGCCGTGATCGCGGGCGTGTTCCTCGTCTTCTCGGTGCTGGTGCTGCTGTATCGCCGGCTGTTGCCGCCGCTGGTTAACATGGGCTCGCTGCTGCTTGCCCCATTGGGCGGCGTGATCGCGCTGCTGCTGACCGGCAATCCCCTGTCGATGCCGGTGTTCATCGGTCTGCTGATGCTGCTGGGGATCGTGGCAAAGAACTCGATCCTGCTGATCGACTTCGCGCTGGAGGAGATGCAGGCGGGTGTCCCGGTCTATGACGCGGTGGTCGATGCCGGGCACAAGCGTGCGCAGCCGATCGTGATGACCACGGTCGCCATGGTCGCGGGCATGGTGCCGACGGCGCTCGCGCTGACGGGCGACGGCGCATGGCGCGCGCCGATGGGGATCGTCGTGATCGGCGGCCTCATCGTGTCGACGCTGCTCACGCTGCTGATCGTGCCGGCTGCCTTCAGCCTGTCGATCGGGATCGAACGCCGCATCGGGCCATGGCTGGGCCGCAAGCTGTTGACCTATCGTCCCGGCGACGATGGATCGACGGTGATCGATCACCAGGGCCCCAGCGGTGTTCTGCCCGCCCCACACGGCCGCATCGGCTTCCGCGACGGCGATGTTCCGGCCGAATGACGGCGTCATAAGGATCAACTTCGAGAAAGAACGCTTGAACAATCCCCCGCTTGGGGGATTGATCGGGTCATGATGCCGGTCGCGCTGCGGCGCCCCTTGCGAATGTCTGCACCCCCGGGGTTGGTCCGCATGCGCGTGATCGCCACGGGAATGCTTGTTCTGATGGCGGCGACCTTCTTCGTCGCCGGGCGCCTGCAGGACAGCGCACCCGCCTGGGGCTTCGTCCGAGCCTTCGCCGAAGCCGCGATGGTCGGCGGCCTTGCCGACTGGTTCGCCGTCACCGCGCTCTTCCGCCACCCGCTGGGTCTCCCGATCCCGCACACGGCGATCATTCCGCGCAACAAGGATCGGATCGGCGACCAACTCGCCGTGTTCCTGCGCGACTACTTCCTCATTCCCGTGGTGGTGGCTCGCCGGATGCGGCGAATGGATGTGGCGGGTGTCGCCGCGCGCTGGCTCGCCAACCCGTCGGCGGGAAGCAAGCGCGTGACCCGCGGCGCCTCGCGCCTTGTGGTCGAGGCACTTCAGGCGCTGGATCAGGAGCGGCTCGGCGGGATGGTTCGCGGCGCCATGGTCGAGCAAATCCGGCGTTTGGATCTGGCGCCGCTGATCGGCCGCGCGCTGGAAGCTGCGATGGCGGAGAACCGCCATCAGCCGATTATCGACGGCATCGTGCGGTGGGCGGCGCGGGTGCTTGAGGCGAACCAGCAGGTCGTCCGCAATATGGTGCACGAACGGGCGGGCAGCATCCTGCGCTGGACGGGGCTGGACGAGACGATCGCCAACAAGATCATCGACGGGCTGGACAAGATGCTGGTCGACATGGCGGAGCAGCCCGACCATCCCCTGCGCACGAAGGCCGAGGAAGGGCTGGCGACGCTGGCACACGATCTTCAGCACAAGCCCGAGATGCGTGAGAGAGTAGAGGCGTTGAAGCTGGCGCTGCTCGAAAATCCGGCGATGCAGAACTGGATTAACGGCCTGTGGGAACAGGCGCGTCAAGCGATGCTACGTGCCGCGCGCGACCCGGAGCGGCTGCTGTCGGGCGGTATGGGTGACATGCTGCGCCAGCTGGGTGAGACGCTGGAGCAGGACATGCGCCTGCGCAATACGCTGAACCGCTATGTCCGTCGCGTGGCCGTGGGCACCGCAGCCGATTATGGCGATGTGATAGTCGGGCTGGTGTCGGAAACGGTGCGCGGCTGGGATGCGGAGACCATCACGCAGCGGCTGGAGCATGCAGTGGGCAAGGACCTGCAGTTCATCCGCATCAACGGAACGCTGGTAGGCGGCATGGTGGGGCTCCTCATCCATACGGTTGATGTTGCGCTATAGGGCGTGACCGTCACTGGACGGCGTCTCCATATCGCCGGCGCAACTCCATCGAGCGCTGCTCCGTGTCCGCTCTTGCAACAAGCGGACGCTCCGTACGTTCATCTTGCCGAGGTGCGGGGATTCCCGCAAAGGGTGGGAATGCGCGCACTGGCCGACTTCAGCGAAGATAGCGGAACGATGCGCTTTACTGGCGACCTGTCGCTTGCGCGCCTTGGTGATCTCCCGACCCGATTGGATGCCTACGATGGGCAGCTTTCGGTCGTCGACCTTTCGGGCGTTTCGCGCATCGACACGATCGGCGCGTGGATCATCCACCGCCTCGCTCAGCGCACCGGTGCGAAGGTCGAAGGCCTACAGGAGGAGCAGCGCGCGCTTTTTGATCTCGTCGTCAGTGCCGATCAGCCGGCCCAGACGCGCGCGAGACACATAAGTCCGTTCAATCGCGTTCTGGGCGAGGTGGGCGACGCGACCGTTACGGCCGGCCGCACCATGATCGGCCTGCTCGGCTTCATGGGTGCCACGCTGGCTGCGCTGGCCACCGTTATCCGTCATCCGCACCGCTTCCGCTTCAATGCGACAGTGCAGCGGTTCGAAGTTGTCGGTGTGTCGGCGCTCGGTATCATCGGGCTGATGAGTTTCCTCATCGGCATCGTGATTGCACAACAAGGCGCGGTGCAGTTGCGGCAGTTCGGTGCAGAGGTGCTGACGATCAACCTGATCGGGCGGATTACCTTGCGAGAGTTGGGCGTGCTGATGACCGCGATCATGGTGGCGGGCCGATCAGGATCCGCCTTCGCCGCACAAATCGGTACCATGAAGCTGACCGAGGAGGTCGATGCCATGCGGACGATCGGCGTGTCGCCAATGGAGGCGCTGGTGTTGCCGCGGACGATTGCGGCGGTCGTGCTGATGCCGCTGCTGGGCTTCTATGCATCCCTCGTCGCGATCATTGGCGGTGGCCTGCTGTGCTGGTGGCAACTCGATATTCCGCCAGTGACCTATGTCGCCCGCCTTCGCGAAGTGGTTCCGATCACTGATTTGTACGTCGGGCTGGTCAAGGCACCGGTATTCGGTGCGATCATTGCCGTCGCCGGATGCTTCCAGGGCATGCAGGTCAAGGGCGATGCCGAGCAGGTCGGCATGCGCACCACGGCCGCGGTCGTACAAGCGATCTTCCTGGTCATCGTTCTCGACGCTTTCTTCGCGGTCTTCTTCGAACGGATCGGCTGGATCTGATGGCGGGCGCGGAAAACATCATCGAGGTTCGCGGGCTGAAGAACGCCTTCGGCGATCAGATCGTGCACGAAGATCTGGATCTTGATGTTCGTAAGGGCGAGATCCTGGGTGTCGTTGGCGGCTCCGGTACGGGCAAGTCCGTCCTGATGCGGTCGATCATTGGCTTGCAGAGCCCGATGGCAGGCGAAGTCACCGTCTTTGGCGAACCGACAGTGGGGCGGCTGGAAACCGACGCCATTGAGATCAGGAAGCGCTGGGGCGTGCTTTTCCAGGGTGGGGCGCTTTTTTCGACATTGACGGTCGCGGAGAACGTCCAGGTCCCCTTGCGCGAATTCTACCCAACGCTCGGCCTGTCGCTGATGGATGAGATCGCGTCGTACAAGGTGACGATGACCGGTCTGCCCAATGATGCAGGGCCGAAATTCCCGGCCGAGCTGTCGGGCGGCATGAGGAAGCGGGCCGGGCTGGCGCGCGCGCTGGCGCTCGATCCCGAACTGCTGTTCCTTGACGAACCCACCGCCGGGTTGGACCCGATCGGTGCGGCGGCGTTCGACGAGCTGACGAAGTCGTTGCAGCGGACGCTGGGGCTGACGGTTTTTCTGATCACGCACGATCTCGACACGCTGTACGCCATTTGTGATCGGGTGGCGGTGCTCGCCGACAAGCGCGTGATCGCGGTGGGTACGATCGATGAACTACTGGCGCTCGATCATCCGTGGATCCAGGAGTATTTCCGTGGGCCGCGCGGACGGGCGGCAGTAGCAACGCAAGAGGCGCAGCGGGTGCCGTCGGAACAGGCGACCGCCGGTGCAGCAGCAGATTCAGGGGCTGATTGATGGAAACCCGTTCCAACCACGTCCTGGTCGGCGCCGTCGTGCTGATCCTGCTTGCCGTGCTCGCGCTATTCACCGTGTGGATCGCCCGGCTGGGTGGTACCCAGCAGAAGGAGTATGACATCTTCTTCAAGCAGTCGGTGGACGGCCTCGCCCGGGGTTCGCAGGTCACATACTCCGGCGTGCCGTCGGGTCAGGTCAAGTCGATCCAGCTGTGGCGTAACGATCCCCAGTTCGTTCGCGTGCGAATCGAAGTGAGCCAGGATACGCCAATCCTTCAAGGCACCGCCGCGACGATCCAGGGCAGCTTCACCGGCACCAGCACGATCAGTCTGGACGGCGCCCGCAAGGGTGCACCGCCCATTGTGTGCCCCGAACGGGATCCAGGCAGCGTCTGTCCCTATGGCGTTCCAGTCATTCCGACCCGAACGGGCGGTTTAGGTGCTATCCTGAACTCTGCGCCTCAGCTGCTGGAACGTTTGTCCACGCTGACCGAGCGTCTCACCGGGCTGCTAACCGACCGCAACCAGGCATCGATCGCCGGCATTCTGGAGAATACCAACCGGCTGACCGACGCGCTGGCCGATCGCGGGCCGGAAATCGCCGCTACGCTGGCGCAGACGCGCATCGCGGTGGCGCAGGCGGGCACGGCTGCTGAGCAGATCGGCAATCTGGCGGCGACGACAAACGGCATTCTGGCCGAGGACGTGAAGCCAACGCTGGCTAATCTGAACGAGACAATCCGCTCGGCGCGGCAAAGCACCGAAACGCTGAACTCGGCCATTCAGGATGCGCGGCCGGGCCTGCAGACCTTCTCGAAACAGACCATTCCGGAGGTCAACCAGCTCGTACTGGATCTGCGTCAGATGTCGGCAGCGCTCGCTTCCGTGGCAGAGAAGGTTGATCGGCAGGGTGCCGGGGCACTGGTGGGCCAGCAGAAGCTGCCGGATTACAAGGGCAAGTGAGGACGCACATGAAGAAGCTTCTGATCGGTCTTGCCGCCTTGCCGCTCGCCGGCTGCATCAGCTTTGGAGAAAAGCCCCCCAAGGCTCTTCTCAGCCTGTCATCGACCGAACAGGTGCCGGTTGGGCGCGAGCAATCATCAGCAGCGGCACGCACCGTGACGATCCAGGTGCCTGTGGTGCCGCAGGAACTCGCAACCAATCGCATCCCGGTGCAATCCAACCGCATCGACGTTGCCTATGTGAAGGACGCGCAATGGGTTGATCTGCCTGCGCGGCAGTTCGCCCGGGTGATGTCCGATACGGTCGCAGCACGTACCGGGCGCGTCGTCCTGTCGGGTGCGCAGGCGTTAGCTGATCCCGGGGCACGCCTGTCCGGTGAATTGCGGACCTTTGGCGTCGATGCCGGATCGTCCACCGCAGTCGTGACATTCGACGCAGCGCTGATCCGCGACGAGGGCGGCGCGCTGGAGAAGCAGCGCTTCGAGGCGCGTGTGCCTGTTTCCGTCATTGAGGCGGCGCCGGTTGCGGTGGCGCTAAACCAGGCGGCGAACCAGGTCGCGGTGCAGGTAGCCGACTGGATTGGCCGATAAGATACTTCCTCCCGCCCGCAGGCGGGGGGAAGGAGCAGGTCAGCCCTGCTCCGCCAATGTCTTCGCCAGATCGTAGAGGTAGTCTCGCCCTTCGTATAGCGCCGAGACCCGGATCCGTTCGTTCAAGCCGTGTGTCCCGTTCAGGTCAGGCTCCAGGAAGATGCCGGGAACGCCATAAACCGGCATCTTGAGCACGCCGAAAAAGACAGCGTCGGTCGCCCCCGTCGACATCATCGGCACGACCGGCGTGCCGGGGAAGTGCTTGGCCGCCAATGACTGCACTGGCCCCAGGATCTTGGCGTCAAGCGGCGGTGGTACAGCGATCGGACGAACCGGCTGGTTGGCAGTGACCGCGACCTTGGGACCGGCCAGCTCCTTCAGCTTTGCCAGCGTGGTGTCAACGCTTTCGCCGGGAAAGATGCGGCAATTGATGTTGGCGGTGGCGCGCTGCGGAAGTGCATTTTCTGCATGCCCTGCATTGAGCAGCGTCGCGACGCATGTCGTTCGCAACGTCGAATGCAGTACCTTGTCGCGGCTCACGGTTTCGTCGGCGCGCTTGTCGGCCGGATTGGCCAATAGGCGGTTGACCGCCTGGCCGGTCTGCGGCGGCAACGCCTGCGCGGTCGCGGTGAAGAAGGCGCGGGTCGTGTCGGTGAACTTGATCGGAAATTCGTATCCCTGAACACGCTTCACCGCGTCGGCCAGTTCGTAGATGGCGTTGTCCGGCGTCGGCGCGGAGCTGTGGCCACCTGGATTTGTGGCTGCGAAGGTGAAGTTCTGCGCCGCCTTCTCGCCGACTTGGATGGCAAGCGCCTGACGCTTTCCTTGCGCGTCCAACCGTCCACCACCACCCTCGTTCAGGACGAATTCGGCGCGAACCAGATCAGGCTTGTTGTTGGCCAGCCACTGCGCGCCGTTGAACGCGTAGGTGGTCTCCTCACCGCAGGTCAGCGCCAGCTTGATCGTGCGTCTAGGCCGAAAGCCATCCTGCTTGAACCGGATCATGCTGTCGGCCCAGATCGCGGACATGCCCTTGTCGTCGACCGTGCCACGGCCGTAGTAAAAACCGTTCTCTTCGATGAGCTTGAACGGATCGCGTACCCAGTCCTCGCGCTTGGCAGCGACGACATCGAGGTGTCCGAGAAGCAGCATGGCGCCTGCCGACGCGTCAGCGCCGGGCAAGGTGACCACCAGGCCGCCGTCGTCTGGGTGCTCCGGGGTCGAGAAAACAGTTACCTGTCCATCGGTGTAGCCGGCCGCTTTCAGGCGCGTCGCGACCTGTTGAGCCGCGCGCGTGCAGCTGCCTTCGCCAACAACCGTGTTGGTCTCCACCATTTCCTTATAAAGATCGAAGAACGCCCGTTCGTCTGGTCTCTTCTGCGCCGTCGCGAGAGACGGCGTCAGCGCCGCTCCGACGGTTACGACTGCCACGGCTTTCCAAATGCCCCGCATCCCACTCCCTTTTATTCATTATCTAAAGGGGGAGGTTACAGCCAAGTCGCTCAGGTGCAATGCGGCAATCGGTGTGTTGGCGCTTCCCGCGATAGGGGCAGTGGCTCAGGGTTGAGGCTTGGCCGCGGCTTGATCGTCAACACGGGCCTCGGCTGGCGTGGGTTCGGCTGGTGTCGGCGCCGGGGCGGTGTCAGCAGGCATCCCGGTACTTGGGATGGTGCCAACAATGGCTGCAGTCTCCAAGGTGTCGAGTGCCTGACGCGCCGCGATATAGCGTCGTGCCGCCGCGGACCAGTTTGCCGCCTGCGTGCCACCGGGCAGACGAGCCACTTCTTCAAGCGCCGGTTCCACCTGACCGGCATCGAGCAGGCGTTGCGCGCGCGCCAGCCGATCCGCCGGCAAGGGGGAAGGGGTGTTTGCATCGTGCAGCACCACGAGCCGGCGCATCTCGTCCATGAAGCCGGCAAACCAGCCATCCGCTCCGGGATTGAGGAGCATCGAGCGATTGGCGTCGAGCGCCTGTCGCAAGGCCTCGATCGTCACTGGATCTCGCCCGGCCTGGATCACCGTGTCGACAGCCGCTTGCTGGGTGGTGCCGAAACGCTGACGAAGCTGATCTTCGAGGTAACCGAGCGGCGCGCCCCGCTCGATTGCGCGGCGCGCAGCGAAGGAAATCAGGATCGCTTCGGCTTGCCCGGCCCGATCCTGCGACTGAGTGACATCCATATTGAGCCCGGCGGTGCGCGCCTCCAGCGCTGCAAGCTGAGCGGCAAGCGCGCTTTCTCGCGCGGCGAGGGTTGCCGGATCGACAGCCGCGGCGGCGGGGGCAGCAACAGCTGCGACCTCGGCCGTAGCGTTGGCCTTCTCCACCGCCGGTGGCTTCGCCTGCCGCTGCCACCAGCTGGTGCCGTCGCGCATCGACAGCCACATAAGAGCAAGGCCGACCACCAGGGCCAGAACCACGAAGAGTGTGAGTGGGCCAACTCGTGACCGGCGCGGAGCAGGAGCGAGCGGCGCGTTTTCGTCCATGTCGCGGCTTATCCCCGCCAGACGCTCACCGGTCAATCGCGAGCGTCATGGCAGTTTCCACCAAGGCCGGGTCGTGGGGCGCCGCGGCGACATCAACCTGCTGCCACCCGTTGCCTGCGGCAGCCGCGACTGCCTGGCTGAGAGCCGCCAGGCGGATACTGCTTCTGGCTACTTCCGCGGCGGCGACGAGGCTGCTGAAATGCTGCGCTGCGCGGGGGGAATGCAGCAGGACCACGCAGTCCTGGACGGCGCGTATTCGATGGGCGCCAGGATCAAGGGGATCGCTGGCATAGACGACAATGTCGGTGACGCCGGGAAGATGGATATGCTCCCGACCTGTCAGGCGGATCACCCGCCGCCACCCGTGCGCCTGCGCTAGCGCAAGCGCCTCTTTCCCGTCGCTATTCCCGACTGCTGCCAAGGACAGCCCTGCTTGTTGCGCGGCCTCGGCGGTGCCATGCCCGACCGCGACGATCGGGAGTTCGGCGAGAGTGTGAAGTCCTTCGCCCGCCTGCCGCACCGCATTGGCGCTTGTCAGAAGCAGGGCGTCGAAATCATCTGCCGGTGGAGCAGTCCACGGCACAGCAGCGATGGCAAACAGGGGAAGGCTTATCGCCTCGAACCCCGCCTCTGTAATCCGATTGGCGGTCGCGGTGTTGCCAGGTTCCGGCCGCAGCACGACGAGCGGGCGTATCATCCCGCAAACAATCGCCGTACCGAGTCTGGCGCGCGCGCCAGCAAATCGGCGGCGAGCTCACGGCCCAGCGTGGGGCCGTCCTCGCCTGCGATGACGCCGGTGACATGCTCCGACCCGTCCTCCGACAGCAGCTCGGCGGCAAGCGTGACGCCATCGCCCTCGCGACGGGCGAGCGCGCCAACGGGAGAATGGCAGGAGGCACCAAGCGCTGCCAGCAAGGCGCGCTCGGCCTGAACGCAGATGCTCGTTGCGGCGCAATCGATCGCCTGGACCAGCGCGAAGGCCGGGCCGTCAGTTAGCGTTTCGATACCGATGGCGCCTTGTGCCGGGGCGGGCAGCATGACGTGGGTCTCGATCGGCGCGCCCGTATCATGCCGGCCGAGACGCTCGAGGCCGGCGGCGGCGAGAAGTGTAGCGGCCACTTCCCCAGTCGCCAGCTTGCCCAGTCGCGTATCGACGTTGCCGCGAAACAGGGTGATCCGCAGGTCGGGCCGCTGGCGCAGGAGTTGCGCCCGGCGGCGGGGCGAGCTGGTCCCGACAATCGCCCCCTCTGGTAGAGCATCTATCGCATCCACGCCGATCAGGCGGTCTCGCACATCGGCACGCGGCAACATCGCGGCAATGGCGATTTCAGTAGGGCGGATCGTCTCCACGTCCTTCATCGAGTGAACGCAGGCATCGACCTCGCCGGCGATCAAGGCGCGGTCGAGCTCCTTGGTCCAGAGCGCCTTTCCGCCGATTTCAGCCAAGGCGCGGTCCTGTACGCGGTCGCCAGTGGTTCGCACGACGACGATCTCGACATCGTCCCAGCCATGGGCCGCCATCAGCGCGTCACGCACCATGCCGGCCTGGGTCAAAGCCAGCGGCGAACCGCGGGTGCCGAGTCTGAAACGCTGAGCCACCGGTCTCTTCTATCCTGCAGATATCCAGCCCGCTCTATCGCCGTGAGGCGCCCTTCGACAAGCGTGGGCCGAGCCGATATGAGCCCGGCATGCTGATCCTTGGTCTGGAATCCTCGTGCGACGAAACCGCGGCGGCGCTGGTGACGGGGGATCGCCGCGTGCTGGCGCACCGTCTGGCGGGGCAGGAAGCGGCGCATCGGCCCTATGGCGGCGTGGTGCCGGAGATCGCCGCCCGGGCACATGTCGAGGCACTAGAGCCTTTGATCGAGGCCGCTTTGGCCGATTCCGGGGTGTCATTGGCCGATATTGACGCTGTCGCGGCCACCGCCGGTCCGGGCCTGATCGGGGGGGTGATGGTAGGTCTGGTCACTGGCAAGGCGATCGCCCATGCCGTGGGCAAGCCGCTGGTGGCGGTCAATCATCTGGAGGGGCATGCGCTAAGCCCCCGGTTGGCCGATCCCGATCTCGCCTTTCCTTACCTGCTGTTGCTGGTGTCGGGCGGGCATTGCCAGTTGCTGCTGGTCGAAGGGGTGAACCGGTACCGCCGGCTCGCCACCACGATCGACGATGCGGCGGGCGAGGCGTTCGACAAGACGGCAAAGGTGCTCGGCCTGGGCTTCCCGGGCGGGCCGGCGGTCGAACGCGCAGCGGCGGCCGGTGAGGCCACGGCGGTGCCCCTGCCGCGGCCGTTGTACCGATCGCCGGAGCCGCATTTCTCCTTTGCCGGGCTGAAGGCTGCGGTGGCGCGGATCGCAGGCGATTATCGTCCGGAGGACGTCGCTGCATCGTTCCAGGCAGCGGTGGTGGACTGCCTGATCGATCGTACGGCCCGCGCCATCGGCCGCGCGCCGGGTGCCACGGCGCTGGTTGTCGCGGGGGGCGTTGCGGCAAACACGTCGGTTCGCACTGCGCTGGCGGCGCTCGCTGCGGAGCATGGCCTGCGGTTTGTCGCGCCGCCGCTTTGGCTGTGTACCGACAATGCCGCGATGATCGCCTGGGCGGGGGCTGAGCGATTTGCCGCCGGGCTGGTCGATCCGCTGGACACGCCGGCACGCGCACGGTGGCCGCTTGATCCCAACGCTGAGGCCGTGCGCGGCGCAGGGGTGAAGGCATGAACGGCGCGATGCGGATCGGGGTAATCGGCGGCGGCGCTTGGGGTACGGCACTGGCGCAGATCGCTTCGCGCGGCGGCGAGGTGCTGCTGTGGGCGCGCGAAACGGACGTCGTGGACGCGATCAACGAGCGGCACGAAAACAGTATCTTCCTGCCGTCCATCCCACTTTCCCGCGACATCCGGGCGACAGGCTCCCTGGACGATCTGGCGGATCGGGATGCGCTGCTGGTCGTCGCGCCCGCCCAGCATGTCGGCGCGGTGCTGGACGCGCTGCCGAGTGGCAACACACCCCTGGTGCTGTGTGCCAAGGGGATCGAGGCCGGATCACGCCGCCTGGTCGGGGAGGTTGCGCAGGCGGCGCACGCCGACGCGCCGATCGCGGTTCTTTCGGGACCCACGTTCGCACATGAGGTGGCGGCGGGCCTTCCCACCGCCGTGACGCTGGCATGTGCCGATCCGGCGCTGCAGGTGCGGCTTGCCGAGCGGCTCGCCAGCCCGACATTCCGCCCCTACGCCTCAAACGATGTGATCGGGGCGGAGATCGGTGGCGCGGTCAAGAACGTGCTGGCCATCGCGTGCGGCGTGGTGGAGGGTGCTGGCCTGGGCCAGAATGCGCGCGCAGCGTTGATCGCGCGTGGGTTTGCCGAAATGACCCGCTTTGGCCTGGCGCGCGGCGCGCGGGCAGAAACGCTGGCGGGACTGTCCGGCCTTGGCGATCTGGTGCTGACCTGCTCGTCGACCAGCAGCCGGAACTTTTCCTTGGGTGTGGGGCTTGGCCGGGGGCAACGAGCGAGCGAGCTGCTCGCCGATCGGCGGACGGTGGCGGAAGGGGCCTTCACGGCGCCCGTGCTCGCCGAAGCTGCGCGGGACGCCGGTGTCGACATGCCGATCACGGATGCGGTGTGCCGCCTGCTTCAGGGCGAGCCGGCGAGCGCGGTGATCAGCGGCCTGCTCGCCCGGCCTCGCCGCGACGAGGCCTGACTGGCTATGCCGGCGTCAACGTAGCACCTGCGCGGACAGTGCCGCGCAATCGGCACTGGTTGCGGTCGGACCTTGTCGCCCGGTGATCGCCCGCCCCAGCGCCTTGAACACGTTGCCGACCGACTTGACCTCCTTCGGCACCTGAACGTCTGGCTCGCTGATCGTGCCGGCGAGCGTTGCGGAGCCTGGCAGGCGAAGCACGCTATTCTGCTTGGGGGCTCCGGTAAGCCGGATGGCGAGCGTCTCGCCCGGGAACGTCACCGTGCCCTCGCCATCAAGCCGGCTTTGGGAGGTGTCGATCACGAAGGGCGAGGCCGTTCCGCGCCCGCCGCGCATCGCGAGGCCCACCACGACACAGCGCAATACGGCCCGATCCTTCTCATCGGCGAGCAGCGCACGGCCGGCGTCGAAGCCCAGTGCAGCGGCAATCTCCGCCGGCAGTTCGCCATTACGGGCGACGATGCCGATCCGTCCGGAGGACTTGCCCACCGCCTCACGGATGGTGCTGCCGCGCCCCGCCAACACCGCGCGGCCATCGACCCGGCCGGTCACCGATCCGCCACCGCCGCCAAGCGCCGGAACGCTGCTGTTGACGAGGCGCAGGTCCAGCCGAACGACCGGCACGGGCGCGCCGTCCGCCTGATCGATCACGGCGCTGCCCGTAATCTGACCGCGGGGAAGGCCAATGGTAAGCGGAGCGACCGTCAGCTTGCGCTGATCGAGCGTGAGCGTGCCTGCCAGTTTTGTCAGCGAGGACCGCCCCTGACGGCTGACAATGCGGTCGACGCGGAAAGCAATGTTGCCATCCGTCTTCCCGACCTTGGCAAGGTTGACGCGTGTGTCGGGGACTACACGCGGCCCAAGCGCGCGCTTCTTTGCTGCAGCCCGCCGCAGCCCCTCATCTGAGGCGAAATCGTCGAAATCTAGCTGGCGGGAGACAAAGGTGCCGGTCAGCTTTGTCCGGCCGTCCACCTTGTCGACGGTGAGCTTCCCCGACAAGTCGGAGCGGCCGATCCGACCATCCAGCCGGTCAATCAGCCATCGCTGCGGCTCGCGACGCACGTGAGCGGACAGGGTGACGGGCTGGGACTGGAACAGCCCGGCCTCGATAATGGCGTCAATGAGCTTCAGGTCATTCGCCCGCGCCGTGACGTCGAGCGTCATTCGATTGGTGTCGAACGGCGCCGCCATCGTGCCGCGTGCGTGCATCGATAGCGCGTCGCCGGCGATGCGCGCCTCAAAGGGCCAGCGCCCACCATCCGTGTCAGAGAGGGCAGGTGCGCGTGCGGAGAGTTGCACCGGTGCGCCGCGCACGGTGCCCGATCCCTGTAGCCGCAGCCCCGACGTCGCATCGGACCCTAACGCGAGGTCGAAGCGGCGATCCTGCTTGGCGTCGTCATAACGGAGCCGTGAATTGGCGACTGTCAGCCGATCAAGGCTGCTATTCCCCGATTTGCCCTTGTCATCATTTTCCTGGTGCCAGTTTTCGCGCCCATCCTTGGTGCGGATCAGATTGATCTGGGCGTTCGAGATGCTGATCTCACGCGGCGAAAGCCGCCCGGTGAGCAGTGCCAGTGAGTTGAAGCCCACATCCATTTGGCCAATCCGGGCCAAGTCTCGCGGGGCGGACCACGCAGGACCCGGTATCCGGATGTCGCGCAGCCGGACGGTGGTGGCGAAGCCGACAGGATCGACCCGCTCCATCTTGCCGATCGTGACGGGCCTTCCAAAGCGCTGTGTCAGGCGCTTCTCGGCGGTGTCCTTCAGCATGCCCCAGGGAAACACCGCCAGCGCCAGCACCGTACATAGAAGAAGCGCCACCAAAATGATCATGGTGGCGCGGACGCGGCGGCGGGACAGGAAGGCGGGCATCAAAGCTGAGACGCGCCGATGAACACTTCGTTCCGGAGGCGAAAGGAGTGACGTTACGTCACCCTACGGTCGATCGGACGGTCAGAAGTCGACGGCGATGCCCTTCTTTTCCCAGTCGCCATAGCGGACCGGATCACGGCCGAGCGGATCCTCGGCAGGCCGCTCCATCGGTGCGGGTTCAGGCACCGGCTTGTTGGGCGAAAGATAGGCCGGCGGCTTCACATGAGGGGGGCGTTTGGACATCGGCTCTTCCGGTTGAGGCGTTCACCCGCCACATGGGCGCGATGTCTGCTTCCGCCAACCCCCGCCCCGATCGCCAACGTCGTCCGGCCGATCCGCCCGGCACGGCCCCGCGCCGCGCTGCCCTTCGCCTTCTGGATGCGGTGCTGCGCCGAGGGGAACCGCTCGAATCCGCTTTGCCGCAGGCGACGCGCGGGCTGGAAGGCGCGGACCGCGGCCTGGCGCATGCCATTGCCGCGGAGACGTTGCGACGGCTGCCCGATCTCGATTCGCTGATCGATTCGGCGACCCGGCAGGTGTTGCCGGAGGATGCGAAAGCGCGCACCGCGTTGCGAATCGCTTTGGTCCAGACGCTCGCGCTCGGCACGCCGCCGCATGCGGCGATCGCCACCGTGCTGCCGCTGGTCGATAGTGGCCCGCGCAAGCTGGTGCATGGCGTGTTCGGTGCGCTGACGCGGGGGGGCGCGACATTGCCAGAGACTCCCACGCTGCCGCCGGTGATTGCCGATCGCTGGGGCACGGCGTGGGGCGAGGCAACGGTCGCTGCGGCAGCGCGCGCGATTGCAGTGCCCCCGCCGCTTGACCTGACGCTGGCGAGCCCGGCGGCGCTGGCGCCCGAGGGCGATCATCTCGCGCCCGACCAGCGCCGGGTCCGCGATGCGGCACCTGTCGCGAAGCTCCCGGGGTTCGCCGAGGGAGACTGGTGGGTGCAGGATGTCGCCGCGTCGCTTCCCGCCCGCTTGATCGGGCGGGGGCCGGGACGCGCGCTGGACCTGTGTGCCGCGCCGGGCGGCAAGACGATGCAGCTGGCGGCCGCGGGATGGGACGTGACGGCACTGGAAATCTCGCCGACGCGCGCGGCGCGACTTCACGAAAACCTGACCCGGACGAAACTGCCGGCGACCGTAGTGATCGCCGACGCGATGGACTGGGTGCCGGCCGAGCCGGTGGATGCACTGCTGCTGGATGCGCCGTGCAGCGCGACGGGCATTTTCCGGCGGCATCCCGACGTGCTTTACCGCGCCCATCCGCGCATCATCGCCGACATGGCGGCGTTGCAAGCGCAGCTGCTCGATCGCGCGGCTGACTGGGTCCGCCCCGGTGGGCGGCTGGTCTATGCCACCTGCTCGCTGGAACGCGAGGAAGGGGAGGAGCAACTGGAGCGCTTCCTCGCCGAACATCCCGATTATGCGATTGAGGCGCCGCGCCCGGGCGAACTTCCCGACGGGGTGAACGCAGAAGCGGCGGGCTATGTTCGTACGCTGCCCGGCACGCTGGAAGAAGCGGGCGGGTGTGACGGCTTTTTCATCGTCCGGCTCGTGCGTGCTTCCGCCTGATCGAATCGCAGGTTAAGCATCTTTGCGCATGTCCCTTCGTTTGCGCTGATCCGGCTTGCTGAGTGCAGGTGAGCCGGTCGGTGTGAGCCGATCAACAGTGAGATCCATGACCAAGCCTGTTCGTATCGCGCCTTCGATCCTGTCCGCCGACTTTGCCAAGCTGGGCGAGGAAGTCCGTGCGATTGACGCGGCGGGCGCCGACTGGATCCACATCGATGTGATGGACGGGCATTTCGTGCCCAACATCACCATCGGCCCGGCGGTGGTGAAGGCGCTGCGCCCGCACACCGCCAAGCCGTTCGACGTGCATCTGATGATCTCACCGATCGACGCGTACCTCGACGCCTTCGCCGAGGCGGGCGCGGACACGATCACCGTTCATCCCGAGGCGGGACCGCACATCCATCGATCGCTGCAGCACATCAAGTCGCTGGGCAAGCGGGCAGGGGTGGTGCTCAATCCTGGTACGCCGGCCAAGATGCTGGATTACCTGATCGACATGGTCGACCTGGTGCTGGTGATGAGCGTCAATCCCGGCTTCGGCGGACAGAGCTTCATCGAAAGCCAGCTGCGCAAGATCTCCTCAATCCGCAAGATGATCGAGGCGAGCGGCCGCGATATCGACCTGCAGGTCGATGGCGGTATCGATCAGCGTACTGCGGCGCTGGCGATCGACGCGGGCGCCGATGCGCTGGTGGCGGGCACCGCGACATTCCGCGGCGGCCCTGATGCCTATGCCGCTAACATCCGAGCCTTGCGGGGCGCATGAGCCAAGGCGCCCGCGATCCTGCAGCCGTCCCGGACGGGATAGACGAAGGCAAGCGGCTGGTCCGCGTCGGCGGCGATAAGGGCCTGTCGCTCGCTGAACGGCTGACCGACCGTTTCCATCGGCTGACCTGGCGTACCCCGATCCACGGGCTGCGCCTGAAAGGCCGCTACCCGCTGAAGCTGATCGCGGTGCCGGACGATCCCCTTTTTGGCGACGTCACGCGAGGCGAGGCGCTGCTCGCCGGACAGCTCGCCTTTCGTGGCGAGCGGCATGATATCGCAGGGCTGAACCTGCGAGCGCTTCAGCCGTCGGCCGCCTTTGCCGATTATCTCCACAGTTTCTTATGGCTGCGCGATCTGTCCAGCGTGGCCACGCGGACAACCGGGGCGCCGATCGCCGAGGACCTGATGTCGCGGTGGCTGGCGGCGCACGGCGAGCGAGTTACCGCAGTGGCGTGGCGGCCGGACCTGTGGGGGCGGCGGATCCTGTTCTGGACCGCTCATGCGCCGCTTATCCTGTCCTCCACTGATCTCGTCTACCGATCCAAGGTGCTGAACGCGCTGGCGCGGGGCGCACGGCATCTGGACACCAGTGCGGACAAGGCACCGATCGGCCCGGCCCGCGTGGCCGCATGGTGCGGCGTGATCGCTGCCGGATTGCTTATTCCGGGCGGCGATCCACGCCGCAGCTTTGGTGAGGCGGGGCTGGCACGCGCGCTGAGCGGTGCGGTGTTCGAGGATGGCGGGGCGGTGAACCGATCCCCTGAATCGCTGCTCGACATGATCGGGCTGCTCGCGATGCTGCGCGAAAGCTACATCACGCGCCGGCTGGAACTGCCCGAAGCGGTCCAGGGCACGCTGGCGCGGATGGTGCCGGCATTGCTTGCCGTCTGCCACGCCGATCGCGGCCTCGGCAGCTGGCAGAGCGGCGGTCCGGTGCCCGCGGAGCGGGTCGCGCAAGTGATCGAGGCTAGCGGCGTGCGGACTCGGCCACTGCGCCAGGCGCGCGACTGGGGATATCAGCGGCTGGTCGCGGGAACGACCGTCGTGCTGGTCGATGCGGCGCCACCGCCGGTGGCCCGGGAGGTCGAGGGTGGTTGCGCCTCCACGTTGGCCTTCGAGTTTTCGGACGGGCCGGCGCGGATCGTCGTGAATTGCGGCGGCGCGCGTGCGGCGATGGCGGGGCTGCCCCGTGCGCTGATCGAGGCGCTGCGTACGACGGCGGCGCATTCGACGCTGACGCTTGCCGACACGAATTCGACCGCCATCCATGCCGATGGAACGCTGGGGCGCGGCGTGGGTGAGGTTGAGCTGAGCCGTCAGGAATCGGAAAACGCCAGCCGGATCGAGGCCAGCCATGACGGTTATCTCCGCCGCCATGGCTTCTTGCATCGCCGCCAGCTGGTGCTGACCGACGACGGCAAGGAATTACGCGGTGACGACGTGCTGCTGCCGAAGGGGCGCCGCCGCGCGCCGGCAAGCGCAAAGCCATTCGCGATCCGCTTCCATCTCGGTCGCGGCGTCGAGGCGTCGCCGACGGCAGACAGCATGGGGGCGGTGCTCCGCGTCCCGGGCGGCGCGATGTGGCAGTTCCGCACGCGGGGTGGATCGCTGGTGATCGATGACAGCTTGTGGATCGACGGCGATGGTCGTCCGGTTACCACCCAACAACTGGTCGTCACCGGCATGTCCGAAGCGGGCGGCGCGACCGTCAGCTGGGTGCTGAAGCGCGCGCGCTGATCGATTTCTTGTCACACGGGTGCGCACGAGGGCTTGGGCGCACGCGCCGGCGGGTCTAGGGGGCTGCACGTCGCATCGCGACGATCCGGGACTCGTGCCCGATCCGTCGCCCACCCACCCCTTGCTCCTCCCCGTCCGCGGGAGAAGCGGAAAGAGTGTCATGACCGCCATCACCATCCGCCGCGCCCTTTTGTCCGTTTCCGACAAGACGGGGATCGTCGATCTCGCCCGAACGCTCGCCGAAAAGGGCGTGGAGCTGGTTTCCACCGGTGGCACGGCAAAGGCGCTGCGCGAGGCGGGGCTGACGGTGCGTGACGTGTCGGACCTGACCGGCTTCCCCGAGATGATGGATGGGCGGGTGAAGACGCTGCACCCGATGGTGCACGGCGGATTGCTGGCAGTGCGCGACGATGCCGCGCACGCCGCGGCGATGGAAGAACACGGTATCGGCGCGATCGATCTCGTCGTCGTGAACCTCTATCCGTTCGCGCAGACGGTGGCGAAGGGCGCCGACCGGCCCGAGGTGATCGAGAACATCGACATCGGGGGACCCAGCATGGTCCGCTCCGCCGCGAAGAATCATGCCTATGTGGCGATCGTCACTGATCCCGCCGATTATGCCGTCGTCGCTCGTGGCGAGACCACGCTGGACGAGCGCAAGCGCCTCGCCGCCAAGGCCTTTGCGGCGACGGCGACGTACGATTCGATGATTGCGAGGTGGTTCGGGCTGGAGGATCAGAAGGAGCAGTTCCCCGCAACGCTGCCCTTCACGCTCGAGGCGCCTACGGTGCTTCGCTATGGTGAAAACCCGCATCAGCAGGCGGCCTTCTATCGTCCTGCCGGCCCCAGTACGCCAGGCATTGGCCAGGCGCGTCAGGTGCAGGGCAAGGAGCTGAGCTACAACAACCTCAACGATGCCGACGCCGCGCTGGAGTTGGTCAGCGAATTCCGCGACGCCGACCCGACCTGTGTCATCGTGAAGCACGCCAATCCGTGCGGCGTGGCGACCGGGGCATCACTGGCAGAGGCTTATGAGGCGGCGTTCGCCTGCGATACAGTCTCGGCCTTTGGCGGGATCATCGCCCTGAACCGAACGCTGGACGCCGCGACGGCGAAGGCGATCACTGGCATCTTCACCGAAGTGGTGGTGGCGCCCGACGCCGACGAGGAAGCGATTGCGCTGTTCGCGGCGAAGAAGAACCTGCGGCTGCTGCTGACCGGTTCGTTGCCCGATCCGGCGCGTGGCGGGCTGACGGCCAAGACGATCGCTGGCGGATGGCTGGTCCAGTCGCGCGACAATGGCGTGCTGTCGGACGATATGCTGAAGGTGGTGACCAAGCGGCAGCCAACCGCGCAGGAACTGGCCGATTGCCGCTTTGCTTGGACTGTCGCCAAGCACGTCAAGTCGAACGCCATCGTCTATGCCAAGGATGGCAGCACCGCAGGCGTCGGCGCGGGACAGATGAACCGCCTGGAATCGGCACGGATCGCCGCATGGAAGGCGAAGGATGCCGCCGACAAGGCTGGCTGGGGCACGCCGCGCACGATCGGTTCGGCGGTCGCCTCTGACGCGTTCTTCCCCTTCGCCGACGGGTTGCTTGCGGCTGTCGAGGCCGGCGCGACGGCCGTCATCCAACCGGGCGGATCGATCCGCGACGCCGAAGTGATCGCCGCCGCCGACGAGGCCGGGCTGGCGATGGTTTTCACCGGCATGCGGCATTTCCGCCATTGATGATGGTGGAAGCGTTCACCGGGTCGCGGATCGGGCACGTCTGATGGCGGGAGGGGTAACGATCCTGGTCGACGCAGACGCGTGCCCGGTGAAGGAGGAGATCTATCGTGTCGCATATCGGCTGAACGTGCCGGTCACGATTGTCAGCAACGCGCATCTGCGGGTGCCACAGCATCCGCTGATCGCCCGCGTCGTCGTCAATGACGGGTTCGATGCGGCGGATGACTGGATCGTGGAACATGCCGATGCCACCACTGTGGTGGTTACCGGCGATATCCTGCTGGCTGATCGCTGCCTGAAACTGGGCGCGACGGTGATCTCGCCTTCGGGCAAGCCCTTCACCACCAGCTCGATCGGCAATGCGGTCGCGGTGCGCGCGATCATGGCTGACCTTCGCGCCGGGGGCGACAGGGTCGGCGGCCCAGCGCCGTTCGGCAAGGAAGACCGATCCCGCTTCCTGTCGGCGCTGGATCAGGCGTTAGGCAAGCTGTTGCGCGCGCGCGGAGGCTGAACGAAGGAGCTCAGGCGCGAGTGTACCACCAGGTGCCGCCACTTTCCTCACGCACGGCGCGCCCTTCGATCTCCAGACGCTTCAAATGGGCGAGCGATTCGCCAGTGGCCATGCCGATCACGTCCAGGCCGATCGGGCGCCGGAACAGCACCTTGAAGCAATCCACCGCGCGCACCGCCCCGCTTCCCATCAGGTCAACGATCGCATCCAGCCGGTCGATGTGTTCATCGCGAAGCGCATCAAGCCGGGTATGAAGCCCGTAGAAGGGGTCACCATGGCCGGGGAGCACCAGCAGATCCTCCGGCAGCGCGCGGAATTTCTCGATCGAGCGAAGCCAGTCGCCGAGCGGGTCGTCGTTGCTCTGGCTGACATGGACCGAAATGTTGGAGCTGATCTTTGGCAGGACCTGGTCGCCGGCGACGAGTACGCGGCGGTCGTAATCGACCAGGCAGGCATGTTCCGGGCTGTGGCCGTTGCCGGTGATCACATGCCAGTCGCTGCCGCCGATCCGCAGCACTTCGCCGTCCTGAATTCGGGTGTAGGTGAGCGGCATCCGCGCAATCGCCTTGCCAAAATTCGACCAGCCGCGACTGGCGCCATGCGCGACCTGATCCTCGTCCCATCCAGCGCCGCGCCAGAAGGCGAGCTGTTCATCGGGCACTTCGGGGCGCGAATCCGCCGACAGCATCCGTACCATCAGCCACTCGGTACGGGTCATCACGATTTGCGCATCATCGAAGCGGCGTGACAGCCAACCGGCCAGCCCCACGTGATCGGGATGCATGTGCGTGCACATGATCTTGCCGATCCGCTGACCCGCGAGCGGCCCCTCCAGAATCGTGCGCCACGCCTCTGTCGATCGCGGGCTGGCGGTGCCGGTGTCGATCGCCAGTAATTCCGGGCCATCATCCAGGATCAGGCCGTTCACATGCTTCAACGGGCCGGACATGGGCACGCGCCACCAGCGGATGCCGTCCATCAGCGTCAGCAGTTCGCCAGGCTGCGGCCCGCGATCACCGAAAGGAAAGGTCAGACCGGCCCAGCTGGTGGGCGTCAGCCCCTCATCCCCGATCAGCGTGCGTTGAATTGCCGTCGCCATGACCGAACGCTATCAGCATAACATTCGTTACGTCGAGAGGAATCGGGCGCCTTTATGCGATGAGCGCGATCCCGCCGAGCGGAACCGTGCCCATTATCCTGTTCAGGTCAGCCAGTGGCGGACCAGCCATCCGCCAGCAAACAGGGCCTGATTACCGGCGGAAAGGATCGTCCCCGAAGAACGGCTTGGGGCCGCGATCTTCGTCACCTGCCATCTGGGCATCGCGCGACGCCTGCTCACGCTCGGCGCGCAGCTGTTCGATCAGGGCCTCACGGTCCCCATCAAGGCGCGTATCGGTCGGCTGTGCCTCGACCCCGGCGGTCTTGGCAGCCTTTGCCACCGCCGCATCGAGCTCGCGCTGCGTGGTCAGACCCAGTGTCACCGGATCCTTTGGCGTGATGTTGCCGATGTTCCAGTGAGTCCGATCGCGGATCGCCGCGATCGTCGTGCGCGTCGTGCCGATCAGGTTGGAGATCGCACCATCGGTGATTTCCGGATGGTTGCGGATGATCCATGCGATGCCATCCGGCTTGTCCTGCCGCTTGGAAACCGGCGTGTAACGCGGCCCCTTCGTACGGCGGACCTGATCGGGACCCTTGGTCATCTTCAGGCGGTATTCGGAATTGGCCTGACCCTTTTCGATTTCGTCTTGGGTCAGTTCGTGCGCGCGCACCGGATCACGACCAGTCAACTTGGTCGCGGCGGTATCGTCGGCGATCGCCTGCACCTCGAGCACGTGAAGACCGCAGAATTCCGCGATCTGCTCGAACGTCAGCGACGTGTTGTCGACGAGCCATGAAGCGGTCGCGTGAGGCATGAGCGGCTGGGCCATGCGGGAAAGCCTTTCGGTAGAAACAAATAGGGCCGCCCCTTACCGGAGCGGCCGCCTAACCTGTGGTGACTTAATGTGCCCTTGCCGTCAGGGCAAGCGCCGTCGCGTCATGCCGCGTGCGGAACCGCGACCGGCACGAGGGCTGCCAAGAATTGTTCGGCGCTCGATTGCCAACTGTGCTGCCTGCCTTCCGCCGCGCATCGCGTGCGATCTAGCGTCAACGCGCCGGCGATCGCGCGGGTCAGATCATCGTCCATGACGCCGCTGGCTGACGACAAGACGTCGATCGGCCCGGGCACGGGATAGGCCGCAACCGGTGTTCCGCAGGCCAGCGCCTCGATCATGACGAGGCCGAAGGTGTCGGTTTTGCTGGGAAAGACCAGAACGTCGGCCGCGCGATAACAGGCGGCGAGCGCGTCTCCGAAGCGCGAACCGAGGAAATGAGCATCGGGGTAGCGCTGCCGAAGCGTGCTCAACGCCGGTCCGTCGCCCACCACGACCTTGCTGCCGGGGTGCGGCGTCGCAAGAAAAGCCGCGACGTTCTTCTCCACCGCGACGCGGCCCACGTAGAGGAGGATCGGGCTCGGAAGCGCGGTGATGAGGGGATCTTTCGTGCCCTCAACGCTGAATTCGCGCGAGACGCCGCGGCCCCACGGGCGCGTGTGATGGATGCCGTGCGCCTCCAGCATGTGCTGGATGGTGGGGGTGGATACCAGCACGGCGTCGGCTCGCCGATGGAAACGCCGGATAAGATGCCACACCCATGTCGGGTCCGCCCCGGTGCGCGCCGCGACGTAGTCAGGGAATTGCGTGTGATAGGCGGTGGTGAACCGCACGCCGCGGTCGAGGCACCAGCGCCGCGCTGCGAGGCCAAGCGGCCCTTCGGTGGCGATATGGACAGCCTCCGCGCCGAACGCGGCGATGCGGGCGCCGACCGCGCGGCGTCCGGCGAGCGCCAGCCGGATTTCAGGGTAGGTCGGGCAAGGCAGCGAGCGAAAGGCATCGGGGGCGATGACCATGGGCTCATGGTTCATCGCACGCAGTTCGGCGACCAGCGATTGCAGGGTGCGCACCACGCCATTGACCTGTGGTGCCCAAGCGTCGGTAACGATCGCGATCCGCATCAGGCATCCTCAGGCCGCAATCGCAACGATGGCGCCGGCATTGCGGCACGCCATCACCTCGGCCCAGTGCACGATCTCCATTCGTCCGTCGAAATGTTCGACAAGCGCGGTCGCGCTTTCCACCCAATCGCCATCGTTGAAATAATCGATGTCGCCGATCGTGCGCATTTCCGCCGTGTGAATATGCCCGCAGACCACCCCGTCGACGCCCCGCGCACCGGCAGCCTCCGCCACGACCTCCTCGAAGCGGGAGATGAAGGCGACGGCGTTCTTCACCCGCGCCTTCGCATGTTGGCTGAGCGACCAATAAGGGAGGCCAAACCGTCGGCGGAAGGCGTTCACGCCGCGATTAGCGAGCATCAGCAGGCCATAGGCAGTGTCGCCGACATGGGCGATCCAACGATGCGCCAGCGTGATGGCATCAAATTCGTCGCCGTGGAGGACCAGCAATCGTCGCCCATCGGCGGTGACGTGGATCGCGTTGCGGCGGATCGCGATACCCCCGAAATCAAGCCCGCAGAACTGCCGGAATGCCTCATCGTGGTTGCCCGGAATGAAGACCATCCGGGTGCCGCGGCCGGCCCGTTTCAGCAGGCGCCAGACCACGTCGCTATGCGCGGAGGGCCAGTAGAACTTTCGCCGCAGCCGCCACCCGTCGACGATGTCGCCCACCAGGTACATGGTGTCGCTGTCGACATGGTCGAGGAAGTCGATGAGCATCCCGGCATTACACCCTCGGGTGCCGAGATGGACGTCGCTGATCCAGATGGTGCGATACCGCATCCGCTCGACCGAGCGTTCGGGAACATGCGGCCGCGAATAAGCGAAATCAGTAAGGTCGGTGACGTCGGCGAACGTAACGGTCGTCGGCATGGCGGGCCCTCCCTGCCATGCGGTTCTATCGATGGTGCGTTACGGGCGCGTCTCCGATCGGTGACGCTTTCGTCTCAGGTTCGTCTCAACTGTGTGACGGCCCGCAGGCCGTCGCCGTGATCAGCGAACCTGTTCAACCGAGGGGGCGCCCGTCACCGGATCCGTGGTCGGGGTAAGCGTGAACAGGCCGACCGCGCCGAGCACGAACCCACCGGCGAACTGCCAAAGGAAGCTGGACTTGAGGAGGCGGGTCATAAGCGTGCTCTGTATCTCGTTTACGTGAATGCGGTGGTTACGCCGCCCGGCCTGAACGCGAGGTTGGACCCGCGTTCATCGACCGTTCGGCATATAGGGGGGCGCCCGATGCCCTTGTACGTCCACAATGGAAAGTAATCGTTTCCATTGTGGAACCGTTTTCAGGTTCATTCGTGCGGTGACTGCGCCCGATTGAGCGGCTCAGGTCAGCGCAGCGCGGCGCAGGCGCGCTGGATGCGGCTGCAGGCCTCGCGCAGGATGTCCTCGCTGGTGGCGTAGCTGATCCGCATTGCGGGCGAGAGGCCGAAGGCCACGCCCTGCACGGCAGCTACACGAGCTTCTTCGAGTAGGTAGCCGACAAAGTCGCTGTCGGTCTCGATCTTCTGTCCCTTGGGGGTCGTCTTTCCGATCAGACCCGAAACTTCGGGATAGACGTAAAAGGCGCCCTCGGGCGTTGGGCAGGTGATGCCGGGAGTGTCGTTCAGCATGCCGACAACGAGATCGCGACGCGCCTTGAATGCGGCATTTCGCTCAGCAAGGAACGACTGATCGCCATTCAGTGCGGCGGTTGCTGCGGCCTGCGCGATCGAACAGGGGTTGCTGGTCGATTGCGACTGGAGCTTGGCCATCGCCTTGATCAGCCATTGCGCGCCGCCGGCGAAGCCGATCCGCCAACCAGTCATCGCATACGCCTTCGAACAGCCGTTCACCGTCAGCGTGCGTTCGTAGAGCGACGGGCAGACCTCCGCGATCGTCGCGAATCGGAAGTCGTCGTAAACGATATGCTCGTACATATCGTCGGCGAAGATCCAGACATGCGGATGGCGCTCCAGCACCTCGCCCAGCGCCTTCAGTTCGGCGACGGTATAAGCCGCACCGGTCGGGTTCGAGGGCGAATTCAGGATCAGCCACTTGGTACGCGGCGTAATCGCCGCCTCAAGCATGGCGGGCGTCAGCTTGTAGCCATGCTCAGGCCCTGCAGCGACCACGACAGGCGTACCGCCAGTGAACTGTACGACATCGGGGTAGCTCACCCAATAAGGTGCTGGGACGATCACTTCGTCACCGGCCTCAACGGTTGCGACCAGCGCGTTGAACAGGGTGTGCTTGCCGCCGACATTCACGCTGATCTGCGCGGGCGTATAATCGAGGCGGTTGTCGCGCTTGAACTTGGCGACGATCGCGTCCTTCAGCTCGGGCGTGCCATCGACGTTGGTGTATTTGGTCTGGCCACGACGGATCGCCTCGATCGCCGCCTCCTTGACGAAATCGGGCGTGTCGAAGTCAGGTTCGCCGGCTCCGAGGCCGATGACATCGACGCCGGCGCGCTTCAGCTCCTGCACCTTGGTGGTGATCGCCAGCGTCGGCGATGGGCTGATGCGATCGAGCGCGGCGGACGTCTTCATGGTTGCGGCTCCTGTAGGCGCGGCGGGCTATAGCGACCGGCCTCCCGCCTCCGCAACCGCCACGAGCGCGGGAATGAGCCCGCGCAACGCATTTCCGACGTAAAACCCAGCGGCGAGGTCGGCCGGGGTCAAATTCTGCTCGGTCGCGCGCCCGGTTTCGAGCAGTTCGGCGCGGAGGACGCCGGGCAACAAGCCACGCGCCAGCGGCGGGGTCAGCAGCCGTCCGTTGCGCTCAACGAAGACGTTGGTGAAGCTGCCTTCGGTAAGGAACCCGTCCGGGTCGACGAACACCACCTCCGCCGTGCCGCCGACACGCCGGGCTTCGTCGTAGAAGCGCCGATTGCTGGTCTTGTGTCGCAGCCGGTAGTCGGACCGGCTGACCGGCAGAGGTACGAGTGTTACCTCGAGCGGTGCGGGGCGGGCCGGTGGCATCGGGGCGACCTCGATCGTGATCCTGCCGCTCTGGCTGAGGAGGAGCCGGATCCGCGCCGGCGCACGCAGGCGGAAGGTGGCGGCCTGCAATTCGTTGCGCGCGTCATGGCGATCGAAGACGAAGCCGAGCCGTGCGGCGCTCGCCTTCATTCGGGCGAGATGCCGTTCGATCAGCAGAATGCCGGCATCGGGATCGAAGCGCATCGTTTCGATCAGGTCGGGTGTCCGCTGGCCATGCGTCAGGAAGGCGCCTTTCGCCAGCGCTTCGTCCCACTCGCTATCGGCGTTGCTGTCGGCGACGATACCGCCGCCAAGCCCCAGCGTGGCATGATCGTCGCCATTTGCGATCACGAGCGTTCGGATGGCGACGTTGAACTGCGCATCGCCATTCGGGCTGATCGCCCCGATCGATCCCGTGTAGGCACCGCGCGGCGATTGCTCGATGTCGCTGAGCACCTGCATGGCGCGAACCTTCGGCGCGCCGGTGATCGATCCGCAGGGGAATAGCGCGGCAAGCACGTCAATCGCATCCCGGTCGGGCGCAAGGCGCGCGGTGACGGTGGAGGTCATCTGATGAACCGTCGGATACCGCTCCACCGCGAACAGCGCCGGCACCCTGACGCTGCCGGCCGCAGCGACGCGCGACAGATCGTTGCGCATCAGGTCCACGATCATCAGGTTTTCGGCGCGCTGCTTCTCATCCTCCGCCAGCGCGTCCGCCACTTGATCGTCGCGCGATGGATCGGCGGCACGGCGCGCCGTCCCCTTCATCGGCCGGCAGGTCAGCGCGTCACTCTGGAGGTGGAAGAACAGTTCCGGCGAAAAGGACAGCTGAAGATGGTCACCTGTCGCAACGATCGCGCCCCAACCGGCGGCGGCGCGACTCCGGACCGCGGCATATAGCGCCAGCGGATCGCCGGCGAAGGGAACGCGCGCCCGGAAGGTCAAGTTCGCTTGATATACGTCGCCCGCCGCGATCAGATCCAGCACCTGCCGCAGCGCAACGTCGTAGGCCTCGCGCGAGATCGTCGGCTCCGGCGCGCCGATCCAGGCGCCGGCGCCATCGGGCAGGTAGGCTGCGGGATCGCTTACTTCCTCTGCCGTCGCGAATAATCCGAACCAGAGAAGCGGCGTCGGGGGGGCGATGTGCGTATCAGTTCGCCGGCCGACGGCCCGAGGTTCGAACGCGGGGGCCGCCTCATAGGTAAGGAAGCCCGCGGCGTGATGCCCGGCCGAGATGCCGGCGCGCACGCGGCCCAACGCGGGCGCGACCTGATCCACCGTTTGCGCTTCGATGATCGCGACCGGGTCGCGATAAAGGCGTGCAGCGGCGCCTCCGGAACGGGCATCGTCGAGCAGCACGAAGGGTGCGGCGAGGGACATGGCACGCGCCATGCCCGTCCCCGCCCGTGGCGGCAACCCCGCGGCAGCTGACGCTCCTGCCTTGCGGTTGATGCGATCCGCGGGTTAGCAGTGGGTGCCGCCCACCAGGCGCCAGTCCCCGAGGAACCGCACGTGACCGAAACAACGACCGAACCAGCGCTGCGTGCGATGATCGTCCCGGTGACGCCGATCGAGCAGAATTGCACGATCATCTGGTGCACCAAGACGAAGAAGGCGGCAGTGATCGATCCGGGCGGCGACCTGCCGAAGATCAAGGCTGCGGTGGCGCAGGCCGGGGTGACGGTCGAGAAGATCCTGTTGACGCACGGGCATATCGACCACGCCGGGGAGGCCAAGCCGCTGGCGGTGGAGCTCGGGGTCCCGATCGAGGGGCCGCAGGAGGAGGATCGGTTTTGGCTGGCGCGGCTGGGTGATGACGGCCGCAACTGGGGCATTCGCGGGGTCCCGTTCGAGCCGGATCGCTGGCTGGAGGATGGCGATACCGTCTCCGTCGGCGAACTGACGCTCGATGTTTATCACACGCCGGGGCATACCGCTGGGCACGTCATTTTCCACCACGCGCCTTCTAAGTTTGCTCAGGTTGGCGACGTGCTGTTCCAGGGTTCGGTCGGCCGCACGGACCTGCCGCAGGGCAATCACAAGACGCTGATCAACTCGATCGTGACCAAGCTGTGGCCGCTGGGCAGCGAGACGGCATTCATCCCGGGCCACGGCAAGCCGTCCACCTTCGCGCATGAGCGGCAGTGGAATATGTTCGTCAGCGACGACGCGATGGAGGCGTGAGCCGACGCGCGACCTCGCCATTGTTGGATAAGGGCGCATGACCGAGGCCGAGTTCATCACCGCGCTGCGCCGCCTGCCGTTGCATGAGGGCGCGCATGGGCTGAGCGACGATGTCGCGCGGCTGGGCGATCTGGTCATCACCACCGACACGATGGTGGCGGGCGTGCATTTCCTGCCGGACGACCCGCCGGGCGACGTGGCGTGGAAGCTGGTTGCGGTGAACCTGTCCGATCTCGCCGCCAAGGGCGCCGCGCCAGTGGGTGTGCTGCTCAACTATCCCCTGTCTGACACGTCATGGGACCGGGCGTTTCTGGCAGGTCTGAATGCGTGCCTCTCGGCGCTTGATTGCCCGCTGCTCGGCGGTGACACGGTCGCGCTTCCGGAGGGTGCGCCGCGGGTGTTGACGCTGACGGCGATCGGGCGCGCCGATGCGCCGCCGCGGCGGTCCGGCGCGAAGGCGGGGGACCGATTATGGGTGACCGGCACCATCGGCGACGCCGGCGCCGGATTGAAGGTGGCTCGGGACGGGGCCGGGCCCGAGGCGCTTCTTGCCGCTTACCGCCGACCCCGCCCGCGGCTTGCGGAGGGGCGAACGCTCGCGCCGCTGGCTCACGCAATGATGGACGTTTCGGACGGGCTACTGATCGACGGTTGGCGGATGGCGGCGGCAAGCGGGCTGGCTCTGACCATCGCGCTCGACAGGATACCCTTGTCACCGGCCTATCGCAGCTATGCGGGCGACGACGTTTTAGCCGCAGCGACGGCGGGCGATGATTATCAACTGCTGTGCGCGCTTCCGTCGGATGTCGCGCCCACGAGCATCGCAACCTGCATCGGCGCGTTCGAAGCGGGCAAGGGACTTTCCCTGACCCATGCCGGGGCGCCCGTCGCCTTGCCATCGCGGCTCGGGTTCGAACATCGCGCCTGACGCGCCAAAGTCGAACACCAGTCAAAGCGCGTTCATCATCAATGATGCAGGGCATCATTTAAGCCTTTGGCGGCTCAAATAGCTGTTGTTATTGGCGCCTTGCACTTTCCTGCGGCGTGGTTACGCTCCGTCATACAAGAACGATAATCATGGGAGACCGGCGGTTACCGCCCAGGCGCGGGGCCGATCGGCCACGTTAGGGGAAGGAACGCGATGACTACGGTCTATATCGCCATCCTCTGCGGCCTGTTGGCCGTGGTCTATGGCATCGTAACCAGCCAACAAGTCCTACGTGCTTCTCCGGGCAATGACCGGATGCAGGATATCGCCGCCGCCATCCAGGAAGGGGCCAAGGCCTATCTGGGCCGGCAGTACACCACCATTGCGATCGTTGGTGTGGTCGTCGCCATCATCATCTTCGCCACGCTCGGCACCTTATCCACCGTTGGATTTGTGATCGGCGCGGTTCTGTCCGGCGTCGCAGGCTATGTCGGCATGAACATCTCGGTTCGGGCCAATGTCCGCACCGCGGAGGCCGCACGCGGCAGCCTGCAGGGCGGCCTGACGATGGCGTTCCGCTCGGGCGCGGTCACGGGAATGCTGGTCGCTGGCCTGGGGTTGCTCGCGATCGCGGGCTTCTTCTGGTATTTGACCGGGCCTGCCGGCTACGCGCCCAATGCGCGCGTGATCATCGAGGCGCTGACTGCCCTGGCGTTCGGCGCATCGCTCATCTCCATTTTCGCGCGGCTCGGCGGCGGCATCTTCACCAAGGCCGCTGACGTGGGCGCCGATCTGGTCGGCAAGGTGGAGGCGGGTATCCCGGAGGATGATCCCCGCAACCCCGCCGTCATCGCCGACAACGTGGGCGACAATGTCGGCGATTGTGCCGGCATGGCCGCCGATCTGTTCGAAACCTATGTGGTCACGCTGGGCGTGACGATGATCTCGATCGCGCTGTTGATTCAGGCAGCGCCCGCCGAACTGATGAACCTGATGAGCCTGCCGCTGATCGTCGGCGGCGTGTGCATCATCACCTCGATCATCGGCACCTATATGGTGCGGCTGGGATCGAAGGGATCGATCATGGGCGCGCTGTACAAGGGGTTTTGGACCTCCGCGCTGCTCGCCATTCCGGCGATCTACATCGCGACGCAGATGACGCTGGGCGACCTGAACGCGCCGATCGGCGCGTCTGGCTTCCTTGAGGCGACCAGCGACACGATCCTCAGCGGGGCGGGTGATCTTACAGTCACTGAGGTAACGGGCGCTCCGGGGGCGGATGCGTTCACCGGTATGGATCTGTTCTGGTGCATGCTGATCGGGCTGGCGGTCACCGGCCTCATCGTGTGGATCACTGAATATTATACGGGGACCAATTACCGCCCGGTGAAGTCGATCGCCCATGCCAGCCAGACTGGCCATGGCACCAACGTGATCCAGGGGTTGGCGATCAGCCTGGAGGCGACGGCGCTGCCCACGCTGGTGATCGTCGTCGCGGTGGTCGCGACGTACAAACTGGCCGGCGTGATCGGCATCGCCTTCGCCGCAACGTCGATGCTGGCGCTAGCCGGGATGGTTGTCGCGCTCGATGCCTATGGCCCGGTGACCGACAACGCCGGCGGCATCGCCGAAATGGCGGGCCTCGAAGACGAGGTTCGGCACCGGACCGACGCGCTCGATGCGGTTGGCAATACGACCAAGGCAGTGACCAAGGGCTATGCCATCGCCTCGGCCGGCCTCGCTGCACTGGTGTTGTTCGGCGCCTATACCACTGATCTTCAAACCTACTTTCCTGACATTGCCGTCGATTTCAGTTTGTCCAACCCCTATGTCATCGTTGGCCTGCTGCTAGGCGCGTTGCTGCCTTATCTGTTCGGCGCGTTCGGCATGACCGCGGTGGGTCGCGCGGCTGGCGCGGTGGTCGAGGAGGTGCGCGAACAGTTCCGCAACAATCCCGGGATCATGGAAGGGACGAGCCGGCCCAACTATGGTCGGACGGTCGATCTCGTCACCCGCGCGGCGATCCGTGAGATGATCATACCGTCACTGCTCCCGGTCCTCTCGCCGATCCTGCTGTATTTCGTGGTCACGGCAGTCGATGGCCAGGCCTCCGGGTTCGCTGCGCTTGGCGCGATGCTGCTGGGCGTCATCGTGTCGGGCCTGTTCGTCGCGCTATCGATGACCAGCGGCGGCGGCGCGTGGGACAATGCCAAGAAATATATCGAAGACGGGAACTACGGTGGCAAGGGATCCGAGGCGCACAAGGCGGCCGTGACAGGCGATACCGTCGGGGACCCGTACAAGGATACCGCAGGCCCGGCGGTCAATCCGATGATCAAGATTACCAACATTGTCGCGCTGTTGTTGCTGGCTGCGCTGGCCGGCGGCGGAGGAGGCTGACACACCCGCAATATTGCGTCGGGCCGCTGCGCTGCCTATCCCGGGTTGAAACAGGAGCAACGCAGCAGCCATGACTACCTTCGACGATCGCGAGCGCGCCTTTGAAACCAAGTTCGCGCGCGATGAGGACCTCGCGTTCCGCATCATCGCCCGGCGCAACCGCCTGCTCGGCCAGTGGGCGGCCGGGTTGATGAAGCTGACCCCCGAGGAAGCGGACGCTTATGCCAAGACGGTGGTTCACGCCGATCTGGAAGAAGCGGGCGACGGCGACGTAATCCGCAAGCTGGTCGGCGATCTGACCGCTGCTGGCGTCGACATCGGCGAGGCCGACGTGCGCGAAGCGCTCGACAAGCAGACGGTCGAGGCGCGCCGCCAGTTGATGGAAGCAAAGTAAGATGCCGATGGCGGCGGACGAAATCGCGGCGCTGATCCAAGAAGGCATTCCCGATGCCGAGGTCGAGATCACGGATCTGGCCGGTGACGGGGACCATTATGCCGCGCGCGTGACCGCCGTGTCGTTCGCCGGTCTGTCGCGCGTGAAGCAGCACCAGGCGGTATATGCCGCATTGGGTGGGCGCATGGGCGGGGTGCTCCATGCCTTGCAGTTGACGACGGGCGTGCCGAAATAACCATCAGCCCGCTTCCACGCGAAGGACCAAGAATGACTGACGATAGCAACGCCCGCATCGACGCGGTGGTGAAGAACAACCCCGTGGTGCTGTTCATGAAGGGCACGCCGCTGTTCCCGCAGTGCGGCTTTTCCAGCCGGGCGGTGGCCATCCTCCAGCATTTGAATGCTGACTTTGAAAGCGTAGACGTGCTGCAGGATCAGGGGATCCGGCAGGGCATCAAAGCCTATTCGGACTGGCCGACCATTCCGCAGCTGTACGTCAATGGCGAGTTTGTCGGCGGCTCCGACATCATGATGGAAATGTATGAAAGCGGTGAGCTTGCCGAGCTGATCAAGGACGGTGCTAAGACCGCCTGAGTACGGCTCCTACGGGCGGGCACGGGGAATAGCTGAACCGATGTGCCCGCTCGGCTGACGCCCTGACTATTTAGCAGCGAATCTAAATCACGATCTCTCGGCGGGCGCAGCAGGTGATCAGTGCAGCGACTGTAATTGTTCGCGTGTGTCGACATCGATCAGTTCATCGGCTGTCGCCCGTACGTGGTGCCCGCGCATGATCACCTCGCGGGCGCCCGCGTCTCCCGTCAGCGCTTCGAGCTTCGGAAAGATCGCCCGGCCAAAGATTGCCGGCGGCCGCGGTGTCTGGCCGTCCGTCGATGCGACGATCGCGTGGCTTCCGCTTGCCACTGCTAGGAGGCGTTGGATGTGGTCCGCGGAGACGCGGGGCATGTCAGCGAGCACGATCATCAGCGCGAGCGGTTGGGCAGCTGCCGCCTGGCGTACCCCCAGTCGAAGCGAGGATGCCATGTCGCCGACCGGATCTTCATTCTCGACGGCGACGTACCCGTGTTCGGTATAATCGATACTGCTCCGCTTCACGATCGCCAGCCGTGCCCGAAACGGGATCGGCGCCAGCGTTTCCACCACGTGCAACCCGAGCGGCCGGCCGTCGAGCATGGCATCCAGCTTGCTGTTTTGGCCCAAGAAGCGGCTTGATCGACCGGCCGCCAGAAGCAGTAGGGCGGTGTCCTCAGCCGCGATCATGAAACGCCTTCACCATCGCCCCGGCGATGGAGAGGGCGATTTCGGCCGGGCCGATCGCGCCGATATCAAGGCCAACCGGGCCGTCGATCCGGGCGAGATCCTCGGCCGCGACGCCGGCCTGCCTTAGCCGCTCCAGCCGAGCCGCATGGCTTTTTCGGCTGCCAAGCGCGCCGACATAGCCGGTGTTGGCGGCCAGCGCCGCGAGAAGGGCAGGGTCATCGATCTTGGTGTCGTGGCTGAGCGTCACCACGGCAGTCGCCGGACCCGGCTTGTAGGCCTCGACAGCCTCGTCGGGCCAGCGGTCGTCCAGGGTCGTGCCAGGGAAGCGATCTTCGGTGAGGAAGCGGCCGCGCGGATCGACCACCACCGTTTCGATGCCGAGCGTGCGGGCGAGGCCGACCAGCGACTGGGCAATCTGCACCGCGCCTACCACGATCAGGCGGCGTGGCGGATCGTAGCGGTTTACGAAGATCTCTCCCGTCTCCAGCGGCCGGAGATCGCTGTGACCAGTGGAAAGGTCGGTTGTCACGGTCAGCGCCTGACCCTCGCTGCGCGCCTCGAGGATGCGATCGAACAGTTCGGGGTCGAACCCTTCTGCCGAGACCGGTTGCACCATCACGCTGATCTCGCCGCCGCAGGGGAGGCCGGCCTCCCAGGCGCTGGCATCGGCGACGCCATATTTTTTCACCGCGAAAGGCGCACCCGCGATCACCTGTGCCGCGGTATCCAGGATCTCGCCCTCGACACATCCGCCCGATACCGAGCCTTCAAAGCGGCCGTCCTCATGCACCAGCATATGGCTGCCGCGGGGGCGAGGCGCCGAACCCCAGGTGGAGACCACCGTGGCGAGCGCCATGCGCGCGCCCTTCCACGTCCGGGCCGCGGAAAGGACACTGTCGTTATCGGCCATGGATCACACCGGGGGGAGATGAGGGAGAAGTTTGTCGAGCGTCACGGGCATATCGTAAATGCGCGCGCCGGTCGCATTGTGGATCGCGTTGACGATAGCAGCGCCAGCGCCGGCAATGCCAAGCTCCCCCACGCCCTTGGCGCCAGCGGGATTCGCCGAATCATCGATCTCCTCGATGAAATAGGCCTCGATCTGCGGCACATCGGCATTCACCGCGACGTGATATTCACCAAAGTCGGGGTTCACGAAGCGGCCGTTGCGGGGATCGACAACGCCGTCCTCGGTCAATGCATAGGCCAGGCCCCAGACCATGCCGCCGATCACCTGGTTCTTCGCGGTCTTTTCATTCAGCACGCGGCCGATGTCGAACACGCCAAGCATCCGGCGTACGCGAACCTCGCCGGTGACGGCGTTGACCGCGACTTCGGCGAAGTGCGCGCCGTGGCTCGCCTGGCTGGTCGCCTGAGATTCCTTGCCCGGTGAGGTTTTGCCGCGGGCGTTGATCGGCGAGCCACGTACGAGATCGGCGATCGGGCTGGTGCGCGCCCCGGCCGTCACCACGCCATCTTTCAATCGGAGGTCATCGGGCGCGGCGTTCATGCGGCGGCCGAGTTCGGTGAGGATGTCCTCACACGCCAGTGCGGCGGCGGCGCAGGCGCTGCCCGCCCCGAACGAACCACCCGATCCGGCGCTCGGCGGCAGATCGCTGTCGCCGATTACCACGTCGATTGACTCGATCGGCAGGCCGAGCATGTCGCCGACCGTCTGTGCGAGGATGGTGTAGGTGCCAGTGCCAATATCGGTCATGTCGGTTCGCACGGTGGCGCGCCCGTCGTCCCCCAACGTGACCTCCGCCTCGGCATTGACGGTGAAATTGCCGCGCAGTGCGGCGGCCATGCCCATGCCGATCAGCCATTCGCCCTCGCGCCGCCCTCCCGGCGTGGAGTCGCGCTGGTCCCAGCCGAAGCGGCGTGCGCCTTCCTCGTAACAATCGAGCAGGCGGCGCGTAGAAAAGCGCTTGCCAGTGGTGGGATCCTTAGCCGGTTCGTTGCGGCGGCGAAGCTCGATCGGGTCGAGCCCAAGCTCTTCGGCCAGTTCATCCATCGCGCATTCGACCGCGAAGGTGCCGATCGCCTCGCCCGGGGCGCGCACCGCGCCGGTCGCGGGCAGATCGATCCGCGCGAGATCGGTGCGGAAGCGGCGTGCCTCGCCGGCGTAGAGCGGCAGCGTGCCGAACGGCACCGGTTCCAGGAAGCCGCTGTCGTCATTCTGATAGGCGACGCTTTCGTGACCGATGGCGCTGATCCGGCCCTCGCGATCGGCACCAAGGCGAAGTCGCTGGGTCGTGGGAGAGCGGTGATGGACCATATAGGCGGTTTGACGGCGGGTGAGCGCGACCTTCACGGGGCGGCCGATTTTCTCCGCAGCGATGGCGGCGAAGATCACCTCGGGGCCGACTCCGGTCTTCCCGCCGAACCCCCCACCCACATAAGGGGCCAGGACGCGGACGCGATCCGCCTCGATGCAAAGTGCGGTGGCGATGGTGGACTTGGCCGCGCCGATCACCTGATTGCTGGAGCGGACAATGAGCTTGTCGCCCTCCCACCAAGCGAGCGTCGCGTGCGGCTCCAGCGCGGCTGGGAAGTGGATCGGCGTCGAGTAGCTACGGTCGATTACTACCTCGGCAGCAGCGAGTGCTGCGTCCAGGTCGCCGCGGTTTACCGGGGGCAGGAAGCCCAGCTTGTGGTCGCGCTGGATCTCCACGTTTGTCGCATCGAACCGACCGCCCCTTTCCTCGTAGCGGACATGGACAAGCCGAGCGGCGGCGCGAGCCGCCTCCTGCGTCTCCGCGACGACGATCGCGATGCCCTGGCCGTAGTGAAACACTTCGTCCTTGCCGATCGCGGACATGGCGCGTGAGTTGCCTTCGCCGGTCGGCATCCGTGGATCGCCGTGGATCACGGCAAGGACACCAGAGGCGGCTTCCGCCTCTGACGCGTCAATGCCCGTCACGCGGCCGCGCCCGATGCTGGCCTGGACGACGGCCAGGTAGGCGGTGTTCTCCGGTGCCTGTTCAAAGGCGTAAGGCGCAGCGCCACGGACCTTCTCACGGGCCTCATAGCGGTCGATCGGCTTTCCGAGCAGGCCCTGCTGGGCTCGATCGAGCGCCGCTGGGCGGTACGGTGCGTCCATAGCGAGATCGTTCATGCCGGCTCCCCGGTGAGATCGCGCAGCGCAGTGACCAGGATGCGCCGGGCGAGTGGGATCTTGAAGTCATTGTGGCCAAAGCCGCGTGCACCCTTGAGCAGCGCGTCGGCCGCGGCATTAAATGCGGCCTGCTCCGGCGGCTGCCCGATCAAAGCGGCCTCTACCGCAGGGTCGCGCCACGGCTGGTGGGCGAGACCGCCAAAGGCGAGCGCGGCATGAGTGATCGTGGCCTTCTCCACGGCTATGACCCCGGCGACCGAGACGAGCGCGAAGGCGTAAGATGCGCGGTCACGCACCTTTCGGTAGAGCTGTCGTGCGCCAGCGGGCGGTGCGGGCAGCGCGACATGGGTGATGAGCTCCCCTGGCTCCAGCACTGTCTCGATGTGCGGCGTGTCGCCGGGCAGCCGGTAGAACTCGCCAAGCGGGATCCGCCGACGATCACCATCGGGCTTCAGCGTAACCAGAGTCGCATCGAGCGCGCGCATCGCCACCGGCATATCGCCGGGGTGGGTGGCGATACACTTGTCGCTGGTGCCCAGGATCGCGTGGATGCGGTTGAAGCCGTCAAGCGCGTCACATCCGCTACCAGGCTCGCGTTTGTTGCACGCGGCGTGGGTGTCATAGAAGAAATAGCAGCGTGTGCGCTGGAGGAGATTGCCGCCGGTCGTCGCCTTGTTGCGCAGCTGACCGGAGGCGCCGGCGAGCAGCGCTCGGCTGAGCGCCGGATAGAGCGCGATGACGCGAGGATCAGCAGCAAGATCGCTGTTCGGGACGAGCGCACCGATCAGCAGGCCGCCATCCTGTTCCTCGACCGTGTTCAGATCCAGCCGGCTGATGTCGACTAGCTTTTCCGGCGTCTCCACCTGCAGCTTCATCAAATCGATCAGGTTGGTGCCGCCCGCGATGAAGCGACCGCCAGCGCGTACCGCTTCTTCGGGGCTGTTGGCGCGGGCATAATCGAAGGTTTTCATGCCTTCTCCCCCTGCTGATGCACTTCGCGGATCGCGTCCACGATGTTGGGATAGGCGGAGCAGCGGCAGATATTGCCGCTCATCCGCTCGCTGATTTCCGCATCATCCAGGCTGGGCGCGGCCAGATTGTCGCTGACATGGCTGGGCCAGCCCCTTGCGACTTCATCCAGCATGCCCGCCGCCGAGCAGATCTGGCCCGGCGTGCAATAGCCGCACTGGTACCCGTCATGACGAACAAACGCGCTTTGTAGCGGATGAAGCGAATCGGCGCTGCCGAGGCCCTCGATCGTCACAATGTCATCATCCTGGTGCATCACGGCGAGCGTGAGACACGCATTGATCCGCCGCCCGTTGACCAGCACCGTGCAGGCGCCGCACTGGCCATGATCGCAGCCTTTCTTCGTGCCCGTCAGGGCAAACTCCTCGCGGAGGACGTCGAGGAGCGAGGCGCGGATATCGGGATCGGCCTCGCGCTTGCTGCCGTTGATGGTGAAGCGCATGGCCGTACTATGCGCCACTCGCCCAGACGATCCAAGTATATCCCAATAATTCTTGTTATGGTGCTGGCGGGTTGTGGATCTACGCAGCAGATGGAGTCGATGAACATCGTTCCTTCGTTGTCCTCGCCAATCGTAATTGCTCATCGCGGTGCTTCCGGAGAGCGCCCGGAGCATACGATTGCTGCCTATGAACTGGCGATCGAGCAGGGCGCTGACGTGATCGAACCCGATCTAGTGCCGACTCGCGATGGCGTGCTGGTGGCACGGCACGAGAATGAGATCAGCGAGACGACCGATGTAGCGGACCATCCCGAGTTTGCCGAGCGACGCACCACCAAGACGATCGATGGGCGTGAGCAGACGGGCTGGTTCACCGAGGATTTCACGCTGGCGGAACTGAAGACACTGCGCGCGAAGGAACGGCTGCCGCTGATGCGGCCGGGCAATACGGCTTATGACGGTACAGAAGCGATCCCAACCTTCGACGAGGTGATCGCGCTCGCCAAACAGCATCGGGTGGGGATCTACCCAGAAACGAAGCACCCGACCTATTTCGCATCGATCGGCAAGGGGACCGATGCGCCATTGGTCGAAGCACTGCGCCGCGCAGGGTGGAACAGCGCCGAAGCACCGGTCTTCATCCAGTCGTTCGAGGTCGCGAACCTCAAGCGGCTGAAGGGGATGACTACGGTGCGGCTGATCCAGCTGGTCGATGGACAGGGCGGGCCGGCGGACGGAGCGGCGCCCAGCTATGCGGCGATGATGACCCCGGCGGGCTTGAAGGCAATTGCCGAATACGCCTGGGGCATCGGACCGAACAAGGCCATGTTGTGGGACGGCGTTGTGCCGACGGCGCTGGTGGACAACGCCCATGCCGCGGCGCTGCGTATTCACCCCTGGACGTACCGCGCCGAGAATTATTTTCTGCCAAGTAGTTTTCGCGCAGGCATCAACCCGCGCGGGCATGGAGATCTTGAAGGCGAGATTTCGGCGGCTCTTCGCCTTGGTATCGACGGATTTTTCACCGACTTCCCCGCAACAGGCGTAAAGGTGCGCGATCAGGCGCGGGGAGTGAAGTAATGCGTAAGACTGTTCTGATCGCGATGGCCGTGATGATCCCGCTGGCCGTCGGCGGCTGCGTCCGCACTGCCGCCAGCGTCGTGACGGCGCCTTTCAAGGCTGCTGGTCAGGTGGTCGATTGGACCACCACGAGCCAGGAGGAGGCCGACCGCAATTACGGCCGCAAGATGCGCAAGGCGGAAGCCCGCGAAGGACGCGAGCGTCGGGCCTGGGAGAAGCGCTGCCGCAAGGATCCGGAAACGTGCGGCCCCTATGACGGGTACGTCGCCGGGCGCGATCGCTAAAGCGAGCGCCAACTCCGCTAAAGTCTGATCAGTCGAACGCCGCGGCGAGACTCAGGCGGCGCGGCGTTGGCTTTGCGCGATGATCGCGCGGGCTGCCCGCTGCGCCACGGCGATGTCGCGCGCGGGCATGTCGTCCGCGATCTCGGCACGCGCCGCTTGTGCCGCCACGTTGCCGGCGACTGCGGCGAGATTGAACCATTTGTGCGCTTCGATCAGGTCGTATTCCGCGCCGTTGGTCCCGGTGGAATAGGCAACGCCAAGGTCGTAGCAGGCATCATCATCGCCGCGCAGCGCATCGCTGAGCCGGCTGTTGATCAGAAAACGCGCACTTTCGAGACTGTTACCCATTTCAATCGCCCCACGTTCATGTCCCCATGCGGTGACACTGCCGTGATTCGTGTATCAAAATGGTTAACGCGGCTCAGTCCAGCGTCACCGCGATGTTATCGATCAGCCGGGTGTGCCCCATCCGCGCTGCGGCGAGGAGCCGTCGGGGGCGATCAGCGCCCGGGTTAGCCGCCAGCGTCTCTGCATCGACCAGCGTTACATAATCGACGCTGAACCCCGCCGCGACGAGGCTGGTCTGCGCCTCCGACGTGGCCTCCTCGGCCGACATACCACGTGCGATGGCCCGCGCCGCAACACCCAGTGCGCGTGGCAAAGCCACCGCCTTGGCGCGCTCTTCTTCGTCAAGGTAGATGTTGCGCGACGAAAGGGCGAGCCCGTCATCGTCACGCTGAGTGGGCACGCCGACCACCTCGATCGCGAAATCGAGATCGGCCACCATCCGGCGAATCACCTGTAGCTGCTGATAATCCTTTTCGCCGAAGAAGGCTGCGTCGGGCGTGACCTGGTTGAACAGCTTGGTGACCACCGTCGCAACACCGTCGAAATGCCCCGGGCGGGTCGCCCCATCTAGCGTTTCGCTCACACCGGCGACACTGACCGCCGAGGCGAAGCCATCAGGGTACATGGTTTCAACTGCGGGCAGCCACAGCACGTCGCAGCCGGCCTCCACCAGCATGCGCGAATCGGCCGCTTCGCGCCGCGGATAGCGCGCCAGATCCTCGTTCGGGCCGAATTGCGTGGGATTGACGAAGATCGAGGCCACCACCTTCGTGCCGGTCCGCTTGGCCGCATCGATCAGGGCGACGTGCCCCGCGTGGAGAGCGCCCATGGTGGGTACGAGCGCGATACGCGCACCCTCTGCGCGGAAGGCGGCAATCGCGGCGCGCAGTTCGGTCAGGTCACGGACAGTCTGCACGCCGATGAAACTCCACTCGAAACGGAACGGGCGGGCATCTATGGGGATCGGTGCACGCGATCAACAAAGGATGCGACGATTTGCCGACCGGTTCCGACAATACTCACGTGATCGTGTTCGCCAATGAGAAAGGCGGGACTGGAAAGTCGACCACCGCCGTTCACGTTGCGATCGCACTTTCCGTGCGCGGCGCGCGCGTTACCTGCCTTGATCTCGATCATCGTCAGCGAACGATGGGGCGGTATCTCGACAATCGCGCCGAAACCGTTCGTCGCACCGGATCGGAATTGACGATCCCGCGCTATCGCACGGCGCATGAGGATTTCGAGGAGGCGTATCAGGACATGCTGCGCGACAGCGACTTCTTGGTGATCGATACGCCCGGCCGCGACGATCCCTATGCGCGCGCAGCAGCGACGCGGGCGGACACGCTGGTGACGCCGATGAACGACAGTTTCGTCGACTTTGACCTGATCGGGCAGGTGCATCCCGAAACGTTCAAGGTGACGCGGCCCAGCTTCTATTCTGAACTGATCTGGGACGCGCGCAAAGCGCGCGCCAAGGCGGATGGATCGACGATCGACTGGGTGGTGCTGCGCAACCGCCTTCAGCACATCGAGGCACGAAACATGCGGCGCGTCTCGGAAGCGCTGGACCAGTTGGCGAAGCGTGTAGGCTTCCGAATCATTCCCGGGCTTGGCGAGCGCGTGATCTATCGCGAGCTGTTCCCGTCGGGCCTCACGATGCTGGATACGAAGGATTTCGGCGGGATGGGGCTGGGCCATGTCGCAGCGCGCCAGGAATTGCGCGAGATGATGTCGGGCCTGTCGCTGCCTGAGCCTGCTGCGCCGCTCGTCGCATGATGCTGAAGCTGCTGTTTGCGCTGCTGGTGGCCTATGCCGGCTGGCGATTGTGGAAGAACGGCTTCGGCGGCAAGCCGGCTCAACGCAGGGTTGTTGCGGTCGACCCCACCGACGCGGCGGAGGCCCGCCGGTTGCTGGGGGTCGATCGGTTGGCGGACGAGGCGACGATTCGCGCAGCGCACCGTCGACTGATGGCAGCGGCGCACCCTGACCGGGGTGGTTCCCCCGAACAGGCGCGCGCGCTGAACGCTGCGCGCGACCTGTTGCTGCGCGGTGCCGGCTGAGCGACCGGCAAGCCGCGTCAGGCGGTGGTGGAATCCTTGTCCGCCCGCTCCTGATAGAAGCGCTGGACGATCGCCCAGCCCTCTGCGGCGCTTTCGACATACGTGAAGATGCCGAGATCGCGCTCTGAGATCACACCCTCTTCGACCAGCGCTTCGAAGTTGACGACTCGTTCCCAGAACTCGCGGCCGAACAGCAGCACCGGGATCGGCGCAACCTTGCCGGTCTGGATCAGGGTCAGCAACTCGAACAATTCATCAAAGGTGCCAAAGCCGCCCGGGAAGGCGGCGAGCGCGCGCGCCCTGAGCAGGAAGTGCATCTTGCGCAGCGCGAAATAATGGAACTGCATCGACAGTGATGGAGTCACATACGGGTTCGGCGCCTGCTCATGAGGCAGGACGATGTTGAGCCCGATCGATTCGGCATGAACATCCGCCGCGCCGCGATTCGCGGCCTCCATGATCGACGGGCCGCCCCCTGAGCAGACGACGAAGTGTCGCTTGCCCTGTTCGTCACGCGGGAAATTGCTGGCGAGACGTGCGAGCTCGCGCGCCATCTCGTAATATTTGGACTTGGCGACCAGCCGTTCGGCGATGTGGCGATGCTCGGGATCGGCCATCTCCAGCATTGCCTGCGCCTTTTCCGGCTCGGGGATTCGGGCCGAGCCGTACATTACGAAGGTGGAGCCGATATGGGCCTCCTCCAGCAGCAGTTCCGGCTTCAGCAGCTCAAGCTGGAAGCGCACCGGACGCAGATCCTCACGCAGGAGGAAATCCATGTCCTGGAAGGCGAGGCGGTAGGCCGGGTTTTCGGTCTGCGGAGTGGAGATGCCGGTCTTTGCCGACTCGGCATCCTGGCGCGCACGGGGAAAGGTGCGGCTCGGCACGCGTGTTTCTGTCATTTCGTCGGTCTTTAACGGCAGAAATTGGCCTTGTCGTCCTCCAGATGAAAGTGGTTGCGGTGGGCGCTGTTATAGTTTGGGCCAAGTACCGTGCCGAAACGGCGGCAAGCAGAGGCGGTAATCGTGCGCATGAACTGGCGCACCGCGGGGTCGGGCGAGTTCCAGTCATTGAGAACGGTGATTCGCCGCCCGTCCTTCAGAACGAAGCCACCGATATCGATGGCATTGGCCACCGAATGGCCGGAGCGGCGCGCAGTGCCCGCAACGTTGCGGCAATTATACGTGCCCATGCTTTCAATCTTGGCCAGTTCGCTGCCCAGGATCTGATAGGCCGCCGGCGCGACGGCGTTGCGCGCCCAGCGGGCGTAGGTGCGCGCCGCGCCGCATCGCACGGCGCCAAGGTTGGTGGTCGGGACGCCGATGTCGAGCAGCTTGACCGTGCCGATTACGCCGCAGCCGGGCCCGAACTGGCGATCGGGCAGTGGCTCGTACGCAACTCCGATCTCCCGCAGGTCGCGGTGGCATTGCGCGGTTTCGCGCGACGACGGCCCTTCGATTCGCGGTGCGGGCGTGCGTCGATCGGATCGCGCCGGCGGTTCCGATCGACCGCACGCCGCGAGGCTCGCCGCCAGCGCGAGCATGATGAAGGTACGCAACACTTCCCCCGATCGCGATGAACTGTTTGACGCGCCGCTCTTTTCTTGCCGGTTTTCTCCTCGAGGAAAAGGCGTGGCTGAGTCCGGCAGGTCGAATGGTGGGTGGCAGGGGACGAAGCGAGTCGATCGCAGTTTATCGCGGTTGCCACGTTGACCCCTGCTCACTAGAGCCGTCGGCGGGCCACGCGGTCCCAACGCCGCGCGTGCTCTCTGTAAGGAGAGACAGACATGACTGATACGACGCTCGCCGACGCCACCATTGCGCCTGCGAAACCCGCCGCTACTCCGGCGCGACCTTATTTTTCCTCGGGCCCCTGCGCAAAGCCGCCGGGCTGGGATGCCGCCAAGCTGGCCGATGCCACGCTCGGTCGTTCGCACCGCTCCAAGATCGGCAAGCAGCGCCTCCAATATTGCATCGATCTGATGCGCGAGCTGCTGAAGCTCCCTGACACGCACCGCATCGGCATCGTTCCGGGATCGGATACCGGCGCCTTCGAAATGGCGATGTGGACGATGCTGGGCGCCCGCCCGGTCACCGCGCTCGCCTGGGAAAGCTTCGGCGAAGGCTGGGTGACGGACGCCGTGAAGCAGCTGAAGATCGACCCCACCGTCATCCGCGCCGATTACGGCCAGCTGCCGGATCTCGGCCAGGTCGATTGGTCGAACGACGTGCTGTTCACCTGGAACGGCACCACCAGCGGCGTGCGTGTGCCGAATGGCGACTGGATCGCTGACGATCGCGAGGGCCTGTCCTTCGCCGACGCGACCAGCGGCGTGTTCGCGTACGATCTGCCGTGGGACAAGATCGATGTCGCCACCTTCTCCTGGCAGAAGGTGCTGGGCGGTGAGGGCGCGCATGGCGTGCTGATCCTCGGCCCGCGCGCGGTCGAGCGGCTCGAAACCTATACGCCCGCCTGGCCGCTGCCGAAGGTGTTCCGCCTCGTTTCCAAGGGCAAGCTCGCCGAGGGCGTGTTCAAGGGCGAGACGATCAACACTCCGTCGATGCTCGCGGTCGAAGACGCGATCTTCAGCCTCGAATGGGCAAAGTCGCTGGGCGAGAACGGCCTCATCGCGCGCTCCGATGCCAACGCCAAGGCGCTCGACGAGATCGTCGCCGCCCGCGACTGGCTCGGTCATCTCGCGGCCGATCCGGCCTCGCGCTCGACGACCAGCGTCTGCCTGACGGTTGATGCCGACGAAGCGGTGATCAAGAAGATGGTCTCGCTGCTGGAGGCAGAGGGCGCCGCCTATGACATCGGCGGCTATCGCGATGCCCCTCCGGGCCTGCGCATCTGGTGCGGCGCCACGGTCGATACGGCGGACATTGTCGCGCTCGGCCCGTGGCTCGATTGGGCCTACGCGACCGCCAAGGCGGCCTGAGACCACCCACTCCCTTGCGTCACCCCGGAGTTGATCCGGGGTCACGCTTCTTCTCACCGTAGCGCCGCAGATGGCGGAGTCCCGGATCACGGCCGGGCAACGGTGTAGGCAAAGGACTATCCCATGCCCAAGGTTCTTATCAGCGACAAAATGGATCCCAAGGCCGCGCAGATCTTTCGTGAGCGCGGCGTGGAAGTGGACGAAATCACCGGCAAGACGCCGGAAGAGCTGAAGGCGATCATCGGCCAATATGATGGCCTCGCGATCCGCAGCTCCACCAAGGTCACCAAGGACATTCTCGAAGCGGCGACCAACCTGAAGGTCGTCGGCCGCGCCGGCATCGGCGTCGACAATGTCGACATCCCCGCGGCTAGCGCGAAGGGCGTGGTTGTGATGAACACGCCGTTCGGCAATTCGATCACCACTGCCGAGCACGCCATTGCCCTCATGTTCGCATTGGCGCGTGATCTGCCGGAGGCGGATCGGTCGACCCAGGCAGGCAAGTGGGAAAAGAACCGCTTCATGGGCGTCGAGGTCACCGGCAAGACGCTCGGCCTGATCGGCGCGGGCAACATCGGCTCGATCGTCGCGGACCGCGCGCTCGGGCTGAAGATGAAGGTCGTCGCCTACGATCCGTTCCTCACCGAAGAGCGCGCGATCGAGCTTGGCGTGCAGAAGGCGACGCTGGACGAACTGCTCGCCCGTGCGGACTTCATCACGCTGCACACGCCGCTGACCGATCAGACCCGCAACATCCTGTCGGCGGAGAATCTCGCCAAGACCAAGAAGGGCGTGCGGATCATCAACTGCGCGCGCGGCGGTCTGATCGACGAGGCGGCACTGAAGGAAGGCCTCGACAGCGGCCATATCGGCGGCGCGGCGCTCGACGTGTTCGTCACCGAGCCCGCCAAGGAAAGCCCGCTGTTCGGCACGCCGAACTTCATCTCGACCCCGCACCTCGGCGCCTCCACCACTGAGGCGCAGGTGAACGTCGCGATCCAGGTTGCCGAGCAGATGGCGGACTATCTCGTGTCGGGCGGCGTCACCAACGCGCTCAACATGCCCAGCCTGACGGCCGAGGAAGCGCCGAAGCTGAAGCCCTACATGGGCCTCGCCGAAAAGCTCGGCAGCCTCGTCGGCCAGCTGGCACATGGTGCGATCGATCGCATTTCGATCCATCTGGAAGGCGCAGCGGCGGAACTGAACCCGAAGCCGATGACCAGCGCGGTGCTGAAGGGCTTCCTCGGCACGCAGACCGACACGGTGAACATGGTCAACGCGCCGGTCCTCGCCCGCGAGCGTGGCATGGAAGTGCGTGAGATCCGCACCGAGCGCGAGGGCGATTACCACACGTTGATCCGCGTCTCGGTTCGCACCGCCGATGGCGAGCGGTCGGTGGCGGGCACGCTGTTCGGCGATTCCGCTCCGCGCCTGGTCGAACTGTTCGGGATCAAGGTCGAGGCGGATCTGACCGGCGCGATGCTATATGTCGTCAACGAGGACGCGCCGGGGTTTATCGGCCGCCTGGGCACGACGCTGGGTGAGGCCGGCGTCAACATCGGTACCTTCCACCTTGGCCGCCGTCAGGCGGGTGGTGAGGCGGTGCTGCTGCTGTCGGTGGATCAGCCGGTGACGGCAGATCTGCTCGCGACGGTGAAGGCGCTGCCGGGCGTGAAAACCGCCATGGGGCTTCGCTTCTAAGCTCTCTTACCTTACCCGGCGCGGCCTGCCTCTGGAGAGAAATGGCCGCGCAGGCGATGAATTCGGCGATGATCTGGCCGCGGCACCTGATGTCGCGGCCAGATCGGTTTCGGGCAGGATCGGTGTCGAGCACGCCTTCCCGCATCGGCGCGTTGCGGCGGCGCGCATCATCAAGGTTGACGGCGGCACCCGTGCGGGCAACGAGGCGGGCGATGTTGTCCGATCGCTGTGGTCGGGCTGCAAAGCTTTCGCGTCATCGCGCGGCGCTGCGTTGCGCAGGATGATGAATTCGAACGAGGTGCCTTTCAGATGATCGCCGTGGTGCTGTCGACTGCTCCTTTCCCATGCGCCCACCTGATCGGGGCGAGCGCGTAGGATGACGACGCTGCTCCCTGAAGGGTTTCGCGATCGCCTGCCGCCGCATGCTGATGCGTCGGCGGCGGTCGAATCGCGCGTGCTCGCGGTTGCCCATTCCTATGGCTATGAGCGGGTCGATCCGCCGCTGGCCGAGTTCGCCGACGGGCTGGCCTCTCGCTTGAAGGATGGCGGGCTGGCCGACGCGGTGCGGTTCGTCGATCCGGTCAGCCAGCGGACGATGGCGATCCGCCCCGACATCACGGCGCAGGTTGCGCGAATCGCGGCGACGCGCATGGCGCACCATCCGCGCCCGGTGCGCCTCAGTTACGCCGGGTCGGTGCTGAAGCTGCGCGGCCGGGCGCTGCAGCCCGATCGTGAGGCACGGCAGATCGGGTGCGAGCTGATCGGGCTCGATTCGGTGGCCGCCGCGCGCGAGGTCGTGACGGTAGCGGTCGAGGCACTGGCGGCGGCAGGCGCAAGCGGCGTGTCGGTCGATTTCACCTTGCCTGATCTGGTCGAGACGCTGTCGTCAGGACCGCTTCCGGTGAGCGATGTGGAGCAGCTGCGCGATCGGCTGGATGCGAAGGATGCGGGCGCTGTCGCGGCGCTGGCGCCCGAATATCTGCCGCTGATCGAGGCGGCGGGCCCGTTCGACGCGGCGATCGCCCGCTTGCGGGCGTTCGACAGCGCCGGCGTATTGTCGTCGCGACTCGACGGGCTGGAGGCGATTGCCGCCTCGCTTGGCAATCGCGCCACGCTGACGCTCGATCCGACCGAGCGGCATGGCTTCGAATATCAGACCTGGCTCGGTTTCTCGCTGTTCGCCGAAGGGGCGACGCGCGAGGTTGGACGGGGCGGTACCTACACGCTGATGCATGAGGATGGCGCCGAAGAGGCCGCCACCGGCTTCTCGCTGTTCGCTGCGTCGATCGCTGGCGATAGCGCGGGCAAGCGGCGGCGGTTGTTCCTGCCGCTGGGCACGTCCGATGCCGACGGCGCGGCGATGCGTTCGGCCGGATGGGCGACCGTCGCCGCGCTTGCCGCCGGCGATACGCCCGAGGCGCAATTGTGCACGCACCTGTTCGTTGACGGTGAGGCGCGACCGCTGGCTGGTTGACAGTGGCAATGCGCCACGGGTACCGGCGCGGCGCGATTTCTGGACCCTCCTGCGTACCGAGTCCTGTCGAAGGGCGCGCAGGATCATTCCGGCAGGGGGAGTTTTGTACCCATGGCGAATGTTGCGGTGATCGGAGCCCAGTGGGGCGACGAGGGCAAGGGCAAGATCGTCGACTGGCTGGCGGAGCGCGCCGACATGGTCGTCCGTTTCCAGGGCGGCCACAATGCCGGTCACACGCTGGTGGTGGGCGAGCAGGTGTACAAACTGTCGCTGCTGCCGTCGGGCATCGTCCGGGGCACGCCGTCGGTGATCGGCAATGGCGTGGTGCTGGATCCCTGGGCGCTGAAGGCCGAGGTGGAGAAGCTGTCGGGCCAGGGCGTGAAGGTGACGCCGGACACGCTGCGCATCGCCGAGACGTGCGCGCTGATCCTGCCATTCCACCGCGACCTCGACGGCCTGCGCGAGGATGCGAGCGGCGCCGGCAAGATCGGCACCACCCGCCGCGGCATCGGCCCGGCCTATGAGGACAAGGTCGGCCGCCGCGCGATCCGCGTGTGCGATCTGGCGCATCTCGACGGTCTCGATCCGCAACTCGACCGCCTGACCGCGCATCACGACGCGCTGCGTGCCGGCTTTGGCGAACCGCCGATCGATCGCGAGCGGTTGCTGACGGATCTGCGCGAGATCGCCGATTTCGTCCTTTCCTTCGCCAAGCCCGTATGGCGTGACCTGAACGAGGCGCGCGCCGCCGGCCGGCGCATCCTGTTCGAAGGCGCGCAGGGCGTGCTGCTGGATATCGACCACGGTACTTATCCGTTCGTCACCTCGTCCAACACGATCGCGGGGACTGCGGCAGGCGGTTCCGGCCTGGGGCCGGGCGCGGTCGGCTTCGTGCTGGGCATCGCCAAGGCGTACACCACCCGCGTCGGTTCGGGCCCGTTCCCGAGCGAACTGGATGATGAGACGGGCGAGCGGCTGGGCACGCGCGGGCATGAATTCGGCACGGTCACTGGCCGCAAGCGGCGGTGTGGCTGGTTCGACGCCGTGCTGGTGCGCCAGTCGGCGGCGGTCAGCGGGATCACCGGCATCGCACTGACGAAGCTGGACGTGCTCGACGGATTCGAGACGATCTCGATCTGCACCGGGTACAAGCTGCGCGGCGAGACGCTGGATTATTTCCCGTCGCATGCGGCCGATCAGGCGGCGGTCGAGCCGATCTACGAAGTGATGGAAGGCTGGTCGCAGTCAACCGCCGGCGCACGCAGCTGGGCCGATCTGCCGGCGCAGGCGATCAAGTACATCCGCCGCGTCGAGGAGCTGATCAACTGCCCGGTGACGCTGGTGTCGACCAGCCCGGAGCGCGAGGACACCATCCTGGTACGCGACCCCTTCGCCGATTGAGGTGGAATGATCCTCCCTGCACGGCGCGGGGAGGATAGTTTGCCTGCCCGCCGCTTTCCGTTACGGCTCTCCGCAAAACAAGCGGGAGAGTGACATGGCCAAGGTGGTCCGGATCGGTGGCGCAGGCGGCTTCCTCGGCGACAGTTCAGTGGCGGCGCCGCAACTGCTCGCGGGCGGCAAGCTCGACTATATGATCCTCGACTATCTGGCCGAAGCCACGATGGCACCGCTCGGCCAGCTCAAGCAGGTTCGCCCCGACCAGGGCTATGCGCGCGATTTCACCGAATGGGTGTGGAAGGACAATCTGCGCGAGTTCAAGGAGCAGGGCGTCCGCGTGGTGACCAACGCTGGCGGCGTCAATCTAGAGGCCTGCCGCGCGCGGATGGAGCAGATCGCGGCGGAGGCGGGCCTGTCGTTCAGGATCGCCATCGTGACCGGAGATGACCTGATCGCCCGTGTCCCTGACTTCGTCGCTGACGGCGTGGTCGAGATGTTCAACGATGCGCCATTCCCCAATCCCAAGAAGGTGTGGACGGCGAACGCCTACCTCGGTGGCGGGCCGATCGCGGCCGCGCTGGCGGCGGGGGCGGAGATCGTCATCACCGGCCGGGTGGTCGACAGCGCCCTGACGCTCGGCCCGCTGATGCATGAATTCGGCTGGGGACCAGACGATCACGATCGGCTGTCGGCGGGATCGCTCGCCGGCCATGTGATCGAATGCGGCGCGCAGGCAACCGGCGGGCTGTTCACCGATTGGGAAAAGGTGCCTGACTGGGCGCACATCGGCTATCCCGTGATCGAATGCCACGCCGATGGCGATTTCATCGTGACCAAGCCGGAGGGTACCGGCGGCCTCGTGTCCGCCGCCGCCGTCGCCGAGCAGATCCTGTACGAGGTAGGCGATCCGCAGGCCTATGCGCTGCCGGACGTGGTGTGCGATTTCTCGCAACTCAGCGTGACGGAGGAAGGCGATGCGCGGGTGCGTGTCTCCAACGCGAAGGGCTATCCGCCGACCGGCAAGCTGAAGACGTGCGTTACCTATGAGAATGGCCACCGCTTCATCGGCATCATGCCCGTCGTCGGCCGGGATGCCGCGAAGAAGGCGCAGGCGCAGGCGCAGGCCGTGCTGACGCGGGTGGGGGAGATGCTGCGTGGGCGCAATCTGCCGCCGTTGCGCGACACGCGCGTCGAGTTGCTGGGGACCGAGGCGAGCTATGGTGCGCAGGCGAACCCGGTACTTTCCGCCACACGCGAAGTGATCGCGCGGATCGGCGCGGAGCATGAGGATGCCGAGGCGCTGGGCATCATGATGCGCGAGTTCGATTCGCCCACCACGTCGATGAGCGTAGGATCGACCGGATGGTTTGGCGCGCGCCCCACCATCTCACCGGTATCGCAGGTATTCTCGTTCCTGGTCGACGGCGCATCGGTGAGCGCGCACGTGTCTCTGGGCGGCGAGACGATCGCGGTGGCCAGTCCTGCGCCGACCACGCCGTTCGAGCCGGCAATGATCGTGCGACCGCAGGTGGAGGAAGGCAGGGCAGGCGCCACCGATGACGACGACGAGCTGGTCGAGGTTCAGTTGATCGACATCGCCTGGGCGCGATCGGGCGACAAGGGCAATGCGTTCAACGTCGGGGTGATCGCGCGTCACCCGGAATATCTGCCGTGGATCCGGGCCGGGCTGACCGAAGAGGCCGTGCAGGCGTTTTTCGCACACGAGTTCGAAGGCGCAACGCATCCCGAAGTTCGTCGGTACGAGCTGCCGGGGATGAACGCGATCAACCTGCACTGTATTCAGTCGCTGGGTGGGGGGCAGTTCGCGAGCCTGCGCCTGGATGCGCTGGCCAAGGGCAAGGGGCAGCAGCTGCTGGACATGAAGGTGAAGATACCGCGGCGTCTGGTGGGCTGAGAACGGCGGGCGGCCGGGCCCCACCAGCTCGGCGCCCGCTTATCCGCCGCTGAGCGCGCGCTGGCGCCGCCGCTGCACCGAGCTGCCGATCCCCATCGCCTCGCGGTATTTGGCGACCGTGCGACGAGCGATGTCAAAGCCCTTGGCGTTGAGCAGCTCAACGATCGTGTCGTCGCTCAGGATCTTGGCGCCTTCGTTCGCGACGAGGGAGCGGATCGCGCTTTTCACCGCTTCGGCGGATACCGCATCTCCGCCGTCGGCCGACTGAATCGCGGAGGTGAAGAAGTATTTCAGCTCGAACAGGCCGCGCGAGCAGCTGAGATATTTGTTGGATGTCACCCGGCTGACGGTGGATTCGTGCATCTCGATCGCGTCGGCGATCTGCCGCAGCGTCAGCGGGCGAAGATGCGCCACCCCCTTCAGGAAGAAGGCCTCCTGCTGGCGCACGATTTCGGTGGCCACGCGGATGATCGTCTTCTGCCGCTGGTCGAGCGCCTTCACCAGCCAGTTGGCGCTCGCCAGCATGTCGCCCAACCATGCCTTTGACGCCTTGTCCTGCTGCCCGGAGGATAGCTCCGCGTGGTAGCGGCGATTGACGAGAACGCGGGGGAGGGTGGCATTGTCGAGCTCCACCACCCATCCGCCACGCGTCCGGCGAACGTGTAGGTCAGGCGTCACCGCCTGCATCGGCTCCCCACCGAAGCGCAGGCCGGGCTTTGGATCATAGCCGCGAAGCTCGCGGATCATGTCCGCCATATCCTCGTCATCGACCTCGCAGATCCGCTTCAGCCGGGGCAGGTCGCCACGCGCCACCAGATCGAGGTTGGCGATCAGCCGCGCCATCGCCGGATCGTAGCGATCCGCCTCCTTCGCCTGAAGCGCGATACATTCCGCCAGATCGCGTGCACCGACGCCGGTCGGGTCGAAGGTCTGCACGACCGTCAGAAGGCGTTCCACCTCCCCCAACGCGACGCCCAGCCTGGTGGCGACGTCGAGCAGATTGGCGGTGAGGTAGCCGGCTTCGTCGATCAGATCGATCAGATGCTGGGCGAGGAACAGATCGGTGCCGCCAAGCACTTCGCCGGCCTGTTTCAGAAGATGGTCGGCCAGCGACAGGTCGCCGGCTGCGAAGGCGTCGAGATCCGGCCCGTCCTCGGGGCCTGCGCCGGCCGCTCCGTTCAGCCCCAGGCCGTCGCCGGCCACCCGATCACCGACCATGCCGTCAGTGGGGCCGTCGTCAAACCGTTCGGCGACGATGTCGACATCCAGCGCCTCGCCGGCCGCCTCGCCGGCGATGATGAGTTCGTCGGCGGGTGCCGGCTCCTCGCGCAGCAGCTCTGGCTCCCGCTCGGGGACGGGCGAATCATCCGTTGCGGGCAGCGCCTCCAACAGCGGGTTCTTTTCCAGCTCCTCCGCAATCACGCCCTCGATCTCGAGATTCGACAGCGTCAGCAGCTTGATCGCCTGCTGCAGTTGCGGCGTCATCACCAGCGATTGCGACTGGCGCAGGTCGAGGCGCGGGGCGAGACTCATCGCACGACCATCCCGCGCGCGGCATGAGCGTGGTTGTGCCCGACGCCACCCCGGCCACGCACGGTCCAGGCCTGGGCCAAGACAGTGAGGAGAGCGGGGTTCAGCATCGGATCAGAGCGAGAATTCTTCGCCCAGGTAGAGCCGCCGCACGTTGGGGTCGGCGACAAGATCCGCCGGGGCGCCGGAGAACAGCACGCGGCCATCATAGATGATATAGCCGCGATCGACGATCTCGAGCGTCTCGCGCACGTTGTGATCGGTGATGAGCACACCGATGCCGCGGCTCTTCAGCTGCTTCACCAGTGCGCGGATGTCGGCGATCGACAGCGGGTCGATGCCGGCGAACGGCTCGTCCAGCAGGATGATCGACGGATCGGCTGCGAGCGCCCGCGCGATTTCCGCGCGGCGCCGCTCACCACCGGACAAGGCCATGGCGGGCGCGTCGCGCAGCCTGGTGAGCCCGAATTCGTCGAGTAGTTTGTCGAGCTTCTGCTGGCGTGCCGTAGCGTCCGGCTCGTTCAGTTCGAGAACGGTCAGGATGTTCTTTTCGATCGTCAGCCCGCGGAAAATCGAGGTTTCCTGCGGCAGATAGCCGAGCCCCAGGATCGCACGCCGGTACATCGGCAGCCCGGTGATATCCTCGCCGTCGAGCATGATCCGCCCGGCGTCGGGCTTCACTAGCCCCATGACCGAATAGAAGCACGTCGTCTTGCCGGCGCCGTTGGGGCCGAGCAGGCCCACGACCTCGCCACGACCGACCGACACCGACACGTCGCGCAGCACGGTACGCTTGTCATAGGACTTCGCGATCGAGACGACCTGAAGCCCATCGGAGATCGGCGCTTCGTGGACTGCTTCCACTTCGTCGAGTGTCGTGACGTCGTCCATCGCCTGTTCTTGCCTCGCCAATCGTTCCAGTGCCGCGTCAGTCGCAGGGCAACTGGCAGGGATCATGCATCACCGATGATGCATAATGCACGCGTGGAGGGAAACCCCCGATCGCGGTGCGTTGCTCCCGGTCAGTTTCGCTTGGGGACCGAGAAGGTGCCGGTGACGCGGCCCGACGGCGCCGTCGTGGTATTGCCCGCGCCGCCGCTGCCGCCGCCGCGGACCGACGATCCGTCAATCACGGCGCGACCGGTGTCGAGGTTGATCGTCAACCGCCCGCCGTTCACCGTGTTGGCGCCCTGCGTCAGCGACACGCCGCCAATCATGGTGATGACGCGCCGGTTCAGATCATAGACCGCAAACTGGCTGCGTGCCGTCTGGTCGGGGCGACGCACCACGACGCCGCCGGACGCATCCAGCCGCGAAACCTGCGGGCTGCCGTCGACCACCTGACCGGTGTAGTTCACGGTCATCCGCGCGGCGCTCAGCGACATTTCAGCCTGGCGCACGGACACATTGCCCAGCAGCACCGCCCGATTGGCGCGATCCTGCAGCTCGATCGTATCGGCGGCAAAGTCGATCGGCGCATTGGTATTGTGCCGCGTCTGAGCGCCGGCCGAGGTCGCCAGCGAGGCGGAGGCCAGCAAAAGGGCGAAAAGGACCGGACGTGTCATGGCGCGCTATCTCGCCCCTCGCGGGTTCACGCGCAAGCGGGCATTGCCACGCAATGTGACGGTTCGCGCCTCAAGATCGGCATCCAGCCTGTCGGCGCTGAACGTACCTTGAGACACGGTCCCCGTCACCGAGTCGCGAGAACGAAGCTTGCGGGTTTTCAGATCAACCTCGGCATCCTGCGTGTCGAGCGTGTAGTTGTTGGGTCCACGGAAGGCGATCGGCCCATCCACGTTCACGCGCTCGCTCTCCATGTCGTAGCGGCCGCTGGGCGCGGTCAACGAAGCGGGGCCATCCTCCAGCCGGATACGCGCGATCAGCTCGTTCAACTGCACGACCGGCTCGGCCGAGCTGCGTTGCACGGCAGAGCCGGCGTTGAGCGAGAACGGCTGCCCCTTGGCATCAGAGCCGCGATATTGCGCCTTCTGGATCTTGAGCCGCTCCTTCGCGACCTCGACCATGTTCTTGTCCAGAACGAAGGAAACATCGCCCGCCCGGGTCAGCGGCGCCATCACCAGGAACGCGGCCAGGACACCGATCAGGACCGGCAGCAACCAGTAGGTCACGCCGATCAGCCGATCGTGCCGACTGCCAGGCGCGGCCCAACGCTGGCGTTTCGTGCGTTCGCGTAGGGCGATCTCAGACATGCGTGCCGCATTTCCCCTGGGGCGTCACCGTTCGGCCGGTGGGCAACAAACGCCACGACGCGCGAAAAGGGCGCAGCGCGCGCCGAACCACGCCGGCCCGCATCGCGGGCACGGTGGGGCGGCAGCGCGCGGCGCAAACGTCAGGCATGCGCGAAGATATCGGTTTCGGGCCAACCGGCGAGATCGAGTTCAGCGCGGTGCGGCAGGAAATCGAAGCAGGCCTGCGCCAGCGCCGTGCGGCCTTCGCGCGCCAGCCGCCGGTCGAGTTCTTCCCGCAGCCGGTGGAGGAAGCGGACGTCGGAGGCGGCATATTCGCGCTGCGGTTCGCTCAGTTCCGGGGCGCCCCAGTCCGACGATTGCTGCTGCTTGGAAATGTCCTGCCCCAGCAATTCGCGAACGAGCTCCTTCAGGCCATGACGGTCGGTATAGGTGCGCACCAGCCGCGACGCGATCTTGGTGCAATATACCGGGGCGGCAACGATCCCCATATAGTGGCGGATCGCCGCAATATCGAAACGACCGAAGTGGTAGAGCTTCAGCCGGGCCGGATCGGCCAGTGCCGCGCGCAGATTGGGCGCGGCATAATCAGAACCGGGGTTGAACCGCACGAGATGCTCATCCCCCATGCCGTCCGAAATCTGCACCAGGCACAGCCGGTCGCGCGGGGTGATGAGGCCCATCGTCTCGGTGTCCACGGCGAGCGGGGCGCCCGGTGCGAACACATCGCCCGGCAGGTCTTCTTCATGAAAATGTACGGCCATCGTCGTGCCGTAGCGCGACGAGCAGAAAGGCTCAACAACCCACCGCACACTGACGTTTTTGCAGCAAATCAAGCGACAAGCTGTGCTTTCAACGCGACAGTTACGCAATGATCGAAGCGTAATACTTGTTTTTGGCGACGATTCTATTCGCGATGGGTGCCAGGATGCGCTATGACGAGTCTCGTGGCGCATCAGCTTTCGCGTCACGAAGCTCCGCGCCGGCCGTCCATCGCGCGGGACTTGAACGATTTTGCGGGCGGAGCGGGAAGACGAACAGGGTTTATGGGTTACGACAAAGGTGGCCGCGGCAATCGTGGCGGACGCGGGCGCGACAAGCGCGATGACTTCGGCGGCGGCGATTTCGGCGGCGACTTCGGTGGCGGCGGCGGTTTCGGCGGCGGCGGTTTCGGCGGCGACCGTGGTGGTTTTGGTGGTGGTGATCGCGGCGGCTTCAGCGGCGGCGGCGGTGGCTTCCGTGGCGGCGGTGGCGGCTTCGGCGGCGGCGGCGGCGGCGGTGGTTTCCGCGGCGGCGGCGGCGGTGGCGGCGGCTTTGGTGGCGGCAATCGCATGCCTCCGCAGGTCGTTGGCGAAGGCACCGGCGTGGTCAAGTTCTTCAACGCGCAGAAGGGCTTCGGCTTCGTGGTTCGCGATGACGGCGGTGAGGACGTGTTCGTGCACATCTCCGCAGTCGAGCAGGCTGGCCTGACCGGTCTTGCCGAAGGCCAGCCGCTTGGCTTCACGCTCGTCGATCGCGGCGGCCGCATCTCTGCGACCGACCTCAAGATCGAAGGCGAGCCGATGGCGGTGACCGATCGCGCTCCTCCGCGTGATGGCGGCTTCGGTGGCGCTGATCGCGGCCCGCGTCCGGGCGGCGCAGGCGGCCCGCAGCGTGAGCTGACTGGTGAGAAGGCGACCGGCACGGTCAAGTTCTTCAACGCGATGAAGGGCTTCGGCTTCATTCAGCGCGACGACGGTCAGCCTGACGCCTTTGTGCACATCTCTGCTGTTGAGCGTGCAGGCATGTCGAGCCTGAACGAGGGCGATCGCCTGTCGTTCGAGATCGAAGTCGATCGTCGCGGCAAGTACGCAGCGGTCAACCTGTCGACCTCCAGCTAATACCCCGCTTCTGCTACTAGGAGAGGGAAGGGCCGTCCGGGACAACCGGGCGGCCCATTTTCGTTGCGGCGCGGTCAACAGCCTGGCCCGCATGTGAAATCATGGCGCGTTTCGGTACGAGGCACGGCACGGGGCGACATGCGAGGGCGCGGCGGCAGGCGGTGCTACGGCTCTTGAGGACGCGTCGGCGTGACAACCGGCATTCGCCTCAATCGCCGATTGCGTGAGCCGGCGGCATTGCCGCGAGTGGCCGACAGGTTCTAGGTGTGGGGCAACCCCATCGAAAGGTCATCTGTTGCGCCTGGTTCTCCCGCTCTTGTTGTCGATCGCCATTCCCGCCCTTGCCACTGCCCAGACCAGCCCAGCCCCATCAAAGGCAGGCGCTACAACGCTGACCGCGACCCAGGCTGCCGAGGGCGCGAAGCTCCGCCGCTTGTTCGAGGAAAGCAATGAAGCCGCGCTGCGCCGCAACCCGATCGAGGCGATTTCACGCGGCGATTTGCGCTACGCTGACCGGCTGGGGGACTATTTCACCCGCGCCTATGATGAGGCGGAGCGGCAGGCGCTGGTCGATGATCTGAAGGCGTTGAAGAAGATCGACCGCACGAAGCTGGGGCCGGTCGACAGGATCGCCTATGATGTCTTCGAAAGCGATCGCGCGCGCGACCTGAAGGCGTTTGACCCCGCCCTGCGCCGCATCAGCGACGTGCTGCCGGTCAATCACTTCCGCGGTTTCCAGACATTCTACCCCGAGTTCGCCTCAGGGCAGGGCGCTGCGCCGTTCAAGACGACCGAAGACTATGACAATAATCTGAAGCGCAACGCGCAATATGCGGCGCTGGTCGATCGGATCATCGAGCGCGCGCGGGTCGGCATGGCGCAGGGCATCATGCCGCCACGTCTGGTGGTGCAGAACGTGATTGGACAGCTGGACAATCTGCTCGCCCCGCCGGTGAAGGAGTCGCTGTTCTACGAACCAGTGACGAAGTTTCCCGACACCGTCGCCGCCGCAGATCGCGCCCGCCTGACGGCGGCCTATGCAGCGCAGGTCACCGATGTGCTGAACCCGGCCCATCAGCGGCTGCGCGACTTCCTGCAGCGCGACTACCTTTCCAAGGCGCGCGACACGATCGGCATGTCCGCGCTGCCGGGCGGGGCGGCTTATTATGACTATCTGATCGAAAGTAACACGACCCTGCCGCTGAAGGCCGAGGATGTGCACCAGCTCGGCCTGCGCGAAGTGGCGCGGATCCTCGCCGAAATGGAGCAGCAGAAGGAGCGTGCCGGGTTCAAGGGAAGCTTGCCCGAGTTCTTCCGTCATCTGCGGACGGACCCGCGGTTCCAGCCCAAGTCCGCCGAGGAGATCGCCGCCGGCTATGCCGCGGTCGGCAAGAAGGTCGATGCGCGGGTGCGCGAGCAATTCGCCCTGATCCCAAAGACGCCGCTGGATATTCGTCCGGTCCCCGCGTTCCGGGAAAAGACGGCAGCGGCGGGATCCTATCAGTCGGGGACGCCCGACGGTTCGCGACCGGGTATCTTCTATTACAACACCTACGATCTGGCGAACCGCTACCTGTGGGGCATGGAGACGCTGTACCTCCACGAGGCGGTGCCCGGCCACCATTTCCAGATCAGCCTGGCGCAGGAGAACGAAAGCCTACCCGCGTTCATGCGCTTTGGCGGCAATACGGCGTTCGTCGAGGGGTGGGGGCTTTACGCCGAGACGCTGTATCCCGAGCTTGGCGTCGAAACCGACCCGTATCAGCGGATGGGCGGACTGAACGACGAGATGCTGCGCGCGATGCGGCTGGTGGTCGACACCGGCATCCATGCCAAGGGTTGGACCCGCGAACAGGCGATCCGCTACATGATCGACAATTCGCCAATGCCGGAAAGCGACGCGACCGCCGAGGTGGAGCGCTACATCGCGATTCCGGGCCAGGCACTTGCCTATAAGATCGGGCAGCTGACCATGCTGCGGCTGAAGGCGGACGCGAAGGCGAAGCTGGGCGCCAAGTTCGACCCGCGCGGCTTCCATGCGACTCTGCTGGATACGGGCGCGCTGCCGATGCCGGTACTGGAGCGCAAGGTGGCCGACTGGATCGCCGGGCAGCGCTGACGCGGATGCCGATTTTCCGCGCGATCCTGGCCGGCGGCACGCTGCGTGATCGATTGATCGCCAGCGCCGGCGGGGTCGTCGGCGTTGGCTTGACAGGTGCGCTGGCGATCTTCCTGCTTCATCCGGTCGGTGCCAGCCCCTGGCTGGTCGCGCCGATGGGAGCGGCAGCGGTGCTGGTGTTCGCCGTACCGGCGAGCCCGTTGGCGCAGCCGTGGCCAGTGATCGGGGGCAATACGATTTCCGCGCTGGTCGGCATTGCGGCGGCGCAACTGATCCCGGATCTGGCGCTCGCCTCGGGCGTCGCGGTCGGTGGTGCGATCCTGATCATGTCGCTTTGCCGCTGCCTGCATCCACCGGGAGGCGCGGCCGCGCTGACGGCGGTCGTCGGCGGGCCAGCGGTGGCATCGATGGGCTATTGGTTCGCGGTGGTGCCGGTCGGGCTCAACGCCGTGCTGCTCGCGCTGGCCGGCATCGTCTTCCACCGCTTCTCAGGCCATTCCTACCCGCATCGGCCGGTGGCTTTGGTGAGCCACGGCGCGCCAGATGCGGAGGATGTGGATCGCGCGCTGGAGGACATGGGTGAGGCCTATGACATCGATCGCGAGGATCTGACGCTGCTCGTCCAGCGGGCGGTCCATCATGCGGCGGTTCGGCGTGCCTTGCCGCCGCCGCGCCGCCGATAACCGACGTTTATTGCGTTCGGGCGCGGGCCGCGGCGACAGCTTCCTGGAGGCGATCGAGCGGCAGCGCACCTGAGAGGACGCGGTCACCCACAACCCATGCCGGCGTCCCGGTGATTCCGAGCTTTGTCGCAAGACCGATGTTGCCGGCAAGCTCGGTATCGGCGTCATCGGGAATCTTGCTGAGATCGACACCCGCGGTGCGTGCCGCCGCCGCGATTGTGTCAGCGGTGACCGGGCCGGCCTCGTACAGCGCGTTGTGGAAGGGGACAAAGCGGCCCTGCGCCGCGGCAGCGAGCGAGGCACGCGCGGCGTCGCGGCTTTCTTCCGCCAGGATCGGCAGTTCGCGGAATACCACCCGCACCTTCGGGTCGCGCTGGATCAGCTGCTCGATGATCGGCAGGCTGGCCCGGCAATAGCCGCAATTATAGTCAAAGAATTCCACCAAGGTGACGTCGCCATTGGGATTGCCCATGATCGCGCCCTTGTACGGCGTTTCGATGCGCGACCGGTCGGCGGCAATGGCCTTGCCGCTTTCGCGCTCCTGCAGCCGCTGCATGGCCTGCGGGATGATCTCCGGATTGGCGAGCACATAGTCGCGCACGACCTGTTCGACCCGGCTCATGTCAGCGCCCGAAAGTTCGCCCGGCGCCGCGCGCTCGGCGAGCCACATGCCGCCAGCACCAAAAGCGGCGCCAAGCACCACGAGAAGCAGCAGTTGAAGACGGTTCATCGACGCTTCTTCTTGCCGTCTTCGAGTGCTTGCTGGGAGGTCATCGAAATATCCTGTGCCCGAATCCAGTCCGGTGTGTTCTGGGGAATACCGCCCATCGCATAGCCGGCGCTGATCGCGGCGGTGCGCGCATCGCCCATCATGCTGGCCCGTTCCGCAGTGGCCAATGCCGCGCGGGCGGGGTCGCCGAGACGATCATAGACGGTGCCAAGCTGCTGCCAGGCGAAGGGGTTCTGATCGTCGCGCGCGACGGCGACCCGCAATACCTTCTTCGCCTCGTCGTAATTCGCCGTGTTCTCGGTAGCGATCAGCGCGTGGCCAAAGGTCGTCGCGATCAGCGGGTTGTTGCGCGATCCCTCAGTCGCGGCACGCAAGGGTGCCAGTGCCTCGGTCGGCTTGCCAGCCTCCAGCAGGATCTGCCCCTTGATCTCGAGGAAATACGGATCGGTCGGCTTTGCTTTCACCAGCGCATCCGCCTCGGCATCGGCCTTTTCCGGGAAGCCGCCGCGATGGAAGGCATAGGCGCGTGCATAATGACCGTAGATGGTCTGGTTGCTCTCGGGATACTTCTGCAGCGCCTGGGCGGGCGGCAGCAGATAGCCGTCGAGCTTCGCCTGCACGCGCTTGAAGCGGTCCTCCCAATCCTGGTTGAGCGGCTTGCCCCAGGCGGGCGACGATTGCAGCGATTCCGAGATGGCGGCGATACGCTCGGACGAGACCGGGTGGCTGAGCATATACTCGACCTTGCGCGTGATCCCGTAGCGATACTCGAGCTGCTGCATCGTCTTGAAGAAGTTGAGATACCCCCTGCCGCTGATACCGGCACCGTTGAGGTATTTGACGCCGGCGGCATCCGTCGACGCTTCCTGCTGGCGCGAGAAGGCAAGGTATTTGCCGACAGCCGCCTGCTGACCCGCAGCCAGGAGACCGGCGCCCGCCTCGCCAGCACCGGCCGCCATCGCGGCGAGGCCAAGCACCATCGACAGGATCGTGATCCCGGTGGCTTCCTGATAGCCGCGGCCGGCGAGCGTTACGTGCCCGCCAGTGATGTGGCCCAGTTCGTGGGCGATCACGCCCTGGACCTCATTGGCGGTTTTCGCCGCCTGCAACGTGCCGGAGTGAACGTAAACGATCTGGCCGCCAGCGACGAAGGCGTTGATCGAATCGTCGTTGACGAGAACGACGCGCACATCGTTGGGTGACAGGCCCGCCGCCGTGACGAGCGGCGCCGTCATGTCGTGCAGCAATGCCTCTGTTTCGGCATCGCGCAGGATCGATTGTGCCTGTGCCGGCTGCGCCAGCACCATGCAGGCCAGCGTGGCCGCGGCGGCGAACCGGAGAACCTGCTGACGCCGCTGCGGCCTGCGGTGGCCGCCAGCGGCGTCTTGCTGGAGGGAAACAGCCATGCGCCGGACCCATGGCGACGGCGGCTGAACCGTCGCTGAAGCCCGGCGCATATCTGTCACCGCGCGCTCATCATGCGCCGAAGGTACGCTGCCACCAGCCGCGGCGCGGGCTCGCCTCGCCGCCAGCGTCAGCCTCTTCATTGCCTTCAGCAGCCGCATCGGCCGGTGCGGCACCGTCAGCACCGCTGCCGGGCACGGTTGCGGTCTCGGTCGCCTGCGGTGGCGGCAGGTCAGCGGACGGCACGTCCACGATCGGCACGTCCGCCTTCTTGCGGCGCGTACGCTTCGGCTTGGCAGGTGCCTCCTCAGCGGCGGTCACCTCGGCAGGTGCTGTCTCGGCAGCGTCGGCCGCGGCCGCGGGAGCGTCAGCCTTCTTACGGCGGGTGCGCTTCGGCTTGGCGGGTGCCTCCTCAGCTGCGGGCGCGTCTTCGGTAGCCGGAGCGATCGCTTCGATCCCCGGGGTGGCGATCGGCGCGGCCTCGGCAAGGGGAGCGGCCTCGACCGGTGCCTCGACAGCCTTCTTGGCGCGCGGGCGACGGCGCGTCTTGGGCGCAGCCGGCTCGGCAACAGGCTGTTCAGGCTCTGCGGCGACCGGCGTCGGCTCGGCCGGAGCCGGCTCGACGACCGCAGCCACTTCGGGGCTGCTCTCCGGTGCGACTACCGGCGCATCGATCGGCGAAGCGTCGGTCTGTTCGCCGGCGGTATCCGCCGACTGGCCATCGCCATTCTCGCGCCGCCGCCGGCGACCACGGCGATTGCGACGGCGACGTCCGCCTTCGCCCTCGCTGTCGTGGGCGGCTTCGGCGGTGCCTTCGAAGGTTTCGCCTTCGTCATCGCCTTCGACCACGTCTTCTTCGGCCAGGTCGGCATTGGAAGCGGGCACCTCAGCGCCGCCCACCGCGTCGGCATGATCGCCTTCGCCATTGGGCCGGCCACGACGGCCGCGACGGCGCCGCCGCTTGCGGCCGCCCTCGCGCTGCTCGTCGCTGCGCTCCTCAGAGGAACGCGGCGCTTCGTCCTCGACGATGACCTCGTCTTCCTCTTCCTCGATCTCCTCGGGGATATCCTCCTCGATTTCCTCGACGGGCGGATCGAACTTCGGCGCGTAGGCGGGCGGCGGGCCGGAAGCCTCGACCTCCATGCGGGCGCCTTCCTGCTCGCCATCGGGCAGGATCTCGACCGTCACGCCGTAGCGATCCTCGATCTCGGCAATGTCGGCGCGCTTGCGGTTGAGCACGTATACCGCTGCCTCGACGCTGGCGCGCAGCGTCAGGATCGAGCCGCGACCGCGGGCGGCTTCGTCCTCGATGAGGCGCAGCGCGCTGAGACCGGCCGACGATGCGGTGCGCACGAGACCGGTGCCTTCGCAATGCGGGCAGGGGCGGGTGGAGGCTTCGAGCACGCCGGTGCGCAGGCGCTGACGGCTCATTTCCATGAGGCCGAAGGACGAGATGCGGCCGACCTGGATGCGGGCGCGATCGTTCTTCAGCGCCTCCTTCATCGCCTTCTCGACCTTCCGGACATTGGAATTGTTATCCATGTCGATGAAGTCGATGACGACGAGGCCGGCCATGTCGCGCAGGCGCAGCTGGCGTGCGATTTCCTGCGCGGCCTCGAGGTTCGTCGCCGTCGCGGTCTGCTCGATATTATGCTCGCGCGTCGAGCGGCCGGAGTTGATGTCGATTGAGACCAGTGCCTCGGTCGGATTGATGACGAGGTAACCGCCCGACTTCAGCTGCACCACCGGGTGGTACATCGCGGCGAGCTGATCCTCGACGTGGCAGCGCTGGAACAGCGGGATGGGGTCGCTGTAATGCTTTACCCGCTTCGCGTGGCTGGGCATCAACAGACGCATGAATTCCTTCGCCTGGCGATAGCCTTCGTCACCCTCGACGATCACCTCGTCGATATCCTTGTTGTAGATATCGCGGATCGCACGCTTGATGAGGTCGCTGTCACCATAGATCAGCGCGGGTGCGGCGCTGGTCAGCGTCTTTTCGCGGATCCCATCCCACAGGCGGGCGAGATAGTCGAAATCGCGCTTGATCTCGGTACGCGTACGGCTGAGGCCGGCGGTGCGCACGATGCAGCCCATCGAAGGCGGCAGCTCGAGCTCGGCCATGATCGACTTCAGTCGCTTGCGATCGGACGAATTGCTGATCTTCCGGCTGATCCCGCCGCCATGCGACGTGTTGGGCATCAGCACGCAGTAACGGCCGGCGAGCGACAGATAGGTCGTCAGCGCCGCGCCCTTGTTGCCGCGCTCTTCCTTGACGACCTGGACCAGCAGCACCTGACGGCGGCGGATCACGTCCTGGATCTTGTAGCGGCGGCGCAGGTTCATGCGACGCTGGCGCAGCGCCTCCACCTGATCGTCGTTGATGCCGGTGGTCGGGACGGGGGCGCCTTCGCCTTCCTCGCCCTCTGCGGCATCGAGATCGCCCGAATCGTCGCCATCAACGTCGTCGCCATCATCCATGATGTCGCCGTCGTCGTCCTCTGCCGCTTCCTGCTCGGCGCGCAGCTTCGCTTCCTCGGCGGCATGCTCTGCCTCCTCGCGCAGCAGCGCCTCGCGATCCTCCTTGGGGATCTGGTAATAGTCAGGGTGGATTTCGGAAAAAGCCAGGAAGCCGTGACGATTGCCGCCGTAATCGACAAACGCCGCCTGCAGCGACGGCTCAACGCGCGTCACCTTGGCAAGATAGATATTCCCTTTGAGCTGCTTGCGCTCAGCACTCTCGAAATCAAACTCTTCGATGCGGTTTCCCTTGACGACCGCCACGCGGGTTTCTTCCCGGTGGCGTGCGTCGATCAGCATGCGCATGGTCATTATAAGGTCTCCACGCGCGCCACACGCCGCCGGACGGCGGGGGCGCGCGATGATGAATCGGTGCCGGCGTATGGTCGCCGGGCACGCGGATGGTGGTGGACTGTGCCTTCGTTTGCCGCGCATGGCCGGGCGATACGCCCTGGACCGTCTCCACGCCCGCGCCGCCGGCAAAGGCCGGTCGGAACTGCGGTGCGGGAATATGCAACATGCAAACGTCAACCTGAAGGCCCGTGCCGGCGCAGGGCCGGTCGGGCGGTGGGTCGGAGGCGGGCGCAGTAGGCGACCGCACGCCGATCAATTCATGAGGTAGCAACTAAGTCATCCTTCGGCAACCGGAACAAGTCTGCCGGCCGGTCGGCAATAACTTGCCGAACGCGCTGTTAACCGTGATACGAAACCGCGCCTTGATAAGCGGCAACTAGACCGACCCAACAGGGAAGGAAGGGTTAGCGTACGATGGCTTTTCGCTGGACCGAGGAGCGGCCGGCACGGCATGTACGACGTATGTCGGTGTTGTTCGCGTTATTCGCCGGCCTGTCGCTGGCGCTGCCTGCCTGGGCGGCAAGGGTTGAGCATGTCGAGGTCGGCAACGACCGGATCACGATCCGCTTCGATGAAGCGGTGCGTGGCGCGTCGAGCTTCATCCTCGACACGCCGCAACGGATCGCGATCGACATCGATGGCGCGCGGCCCGGTGCCCCCAGCCGCGGCAATGGCGCGATAACCGCGGTCCGGCAGGGGTGGCGCGGCGCGGACGGCGCCCGCGTGGTGCTCGACCTCGCGCAGCCGATGATCGTGACCAAAGGTTCCTTCGACGACGACGGGCGAAAGCTGGAACTGTCGCTGCGCGAAGTGGACGGCCGGCGCTTTTCTGCCGCCAGCGCTGCCTCCCCGCTCAGCTTCCTGCCGTTCGGCTGGGGAGAGTCGCGGCCCAAGTACAAGGTCAGCGTTCCCGTTCCCAAGGCGAAAAAGGCCGTTCTGCCGCGCGTGCAGGGCGACGACAGTCGCCCGCTGGTGGTGATCGACGCGGGGCACGGCGGCAACGATCCCGGTGCCATCAACCCGGAAACCGGCCTGCGCGAAAAAGACCTGACGCTGAAGATCGCCAAGGCGATCCGCGACGAATTGCTCGATTCGGGCCGCGTGCGGGTCGCGCTGACCCGTGATGACGATCGCTATATCCTCCATCGTGAGCGGTTCGGCATCGCCCGCCGGCTGGGCGCCGACCTCTTTATCTCTGTCCATTGCGATAGCGCGGGTAACGTCGAGGCGACGGGTGCCACCGCTTACACCCTGTCCGACGTAGCATCCGACAAGGAAGCGGCGCGGCTGGCGGCGCGCGAGAACAAGGCGGACGTGATCGCCGGGGTGAACCTGGACGAGGATGCCGACGTGTCGTCGATCCTGATTGACCTGACCCAGCGCGAGACGATGAATGCGTCGGCCGGCTTCGCCCGGCTGCTGGGGCGTGAGGCAAAGCCGCTGATTCCGACCAAGCAGAATTTCCACCGCATGGCATCGCTGCTGGTGTTGAAGGCGCCGGACATGCCCTCGATCCTGTTCGAGACGGGCTATATCTCCAACGCGCAGGATGCCGCTTTCCTCGACAGCCGCGAGGGGCGCGAGCGGGTTGCGCAAAGCGTGCGACGGGCGGTCGAGGTGTATTTCGCCCGGCGGACGACGCAGACGGCATCGCGCTGATTATCGCCGACCTTGCTCGATTCGGCGGAGTTTTCCGCGCCGTTGTTGCCAGCCGCATGGCCGCTGCCTAAACACCGGCGCTGCGTATGGTGTCCGAACCCCCCGAACCGATGAAGCTGCAACGTCGCACGAACGGCCTTGGCCAGTCGCTGTCCGACCTGTGGCAGCGCCGGTGGGTGAAGGCGCTGGCGGTTCTGGCGGCGATCGGCCTGCTCGTCGCGGGGGGCGGCTGGTGGTTCATCACGCGCGACCTGCCGTCGGTTGAGCAACTGCGGACCTACGAGCCGCCGCTTCCAACCAACGTAAGGGCGATCGACGGATCGCCGATCTATTCCTACGCCCGCGAACGCCGCGTCGAATTGTCGTTCAACGAATATCCCAAGATGCTCGTGAACGCCTTTCTGGCGGCAGAGGACAAGACCTTCTTCGAACATCACGGCGTCGATTACCCCGGCCTTGCCGGCGCGGTGGTCGATTACGTGTCGAAGCTGGGCAGCGGACAGCGTGCGCGCGGCGGATCGACCATCACCCAGCAGGTCGCCAAGAACCTGCTGATCGGCAACGAATATTCCCCGACCCGCAAGATCCGCGAAGCGATCCTGGCGTGGCGTATCGAGGATACGCTGACCAAGCCGCAGATCCTGGAATTGTATCTCAACCAGATCTTCCTGGGACGGAACGCCTATGGCGTGGAGGCGGCAAGTCACGCGTATTTCGACAAGGAGCTGGACCAGCTGAGCCTGCCGCAGATGGCGTATCTCGCCATTCTGCCGAAGGGCCCGGCCAACTATGATCCGTTCCGCGATACCGAGCGGGCGATCAGCCGGCGCAACTGGGCGTTGGGTGAGATGGAGCGCAACGGCTTCATCACCGCGGCGCAGCGCGCAGAGGCACAGGCGCAGCCGATCGGCGCGATCGTGACGCGGGTGCCCAAGTTCGAGCGGGTCGGCGGATATTTCGTCGAGGAGGTTCGCCGCGAGCTGATCAACAAGTTCGGCGAGACGGCGCGCGACGGACCGTACAGCGTCTACTCCGGCGGGCTATGGGTGCGGACCTCGATGGACCGCGGCGTCCAGGAGGCGGCCGCGCAGGCGCTTCGCGACGGGCTGCTGCGCTTTGATCGCGGCCGCGGCTTCTCCGGGCCGCTGCGCCAGGTGACGATCAACGGCGATCGCTGGCAGTCGGCGCTGCTGAACACCAACATCACGCTCGATTATGGCGACTGGCGGCCGGCCATCGTCATCGCGCGCGATGCATCCGCAGCCCGCATCGGCTTCGCCAATGGTGAAGAGGGCGTGCTGCCGCGCGCGGCAGCGCAGATGCCGCTGCGCGGGGAGGGGACGCCGGCCTTCGGTACGCTGGAGCCGGGCGACATCATCGCGGTGGCGCCGCAAGGCGGCCAGTTCGCGCTGCGATCGGTGCCCAAGATTTCGGGCGGGTTCGTGGTGCAGGAGCCCCAGTCGGGCCGGATCCTGGCAATGCAGGGCGGGTTCGACGCATCGCTCCAGTCGTTCAATCGCGCGACACAGGCGATGCGCCAGCCCGGGTCGACCATCAAGCCGATCGTTTATGCCGCTGCGCTGGAGCACGGCATGACGCCGGCGTCGATCATCGTCGATGGGCCGTTCTGCGTCGATCAGGGCGCGCGGCTGGGGCAGAAGTGCTTCCGCAATTTCGGCAATTCGCGCGGTGCCGGACCACGCACGATGCGCTGGGGCGTCGAGCAGTCACGCAACCTGATGACGGTGCGCGCGGCGGCGCAGACCGGCATGGCGAACGTCGTGCGCCTGATGAAGGCAATGGATATCGGCGACTATCAGCCGTATCTTTCCTATGCGCTGGGCGCAGGCGACACGACCGTGATGAAGATGGTCAATGCCTATGGCGTGCTGGCCAACCAGGGCCGGTGGCACGCGCCGACGCTGATCGATTTCGTGCAGAACCGCCGTGGCCGGGTGATCTGGCCGGAGAATTGGCGTGCGTGCGATCGCTGCAACATGCCCGAGTGGGATGGCAAGGCGATGCCCCGCCCGGTGGCACGCGGCAAGCAAGTGCTCGACGCGATGTCCGCTTTCCAGATGGTGCACATCGCCGAAGGCGTCATCCAGCGCGGCACGGCGACGACGCTGCGCGACCTGAACCGCCCGATCTTCGGCAAGACCGGCACCAACTCGGGTCCGAAGGACGTGTGGTTCATTGGTGGTACGCCGCAGATGGTGGCTGGCGTGTACATCGGCTATGATTCGCCAGTGAACCTGGGTGGCTACGCGCAGGGTGGCACGCTGGCCGCGCCGATTTTCAAGCAATGGGCGGTGAAGGCGTATGAAGGCCTGGAGCCGCTGCCGTTCCGTGCACCGCCGGGGATTCGCATGGTGCGTGTCGACCGGGCCAGTGGCCGCCCCGTGTTCGGTGCGTGGCCGAGCGGCAACGATCCCAAGCCCGCCGTGATCTGGGAAGCTTTCAAGCCGCAGGCGGAAAGCCGTCGCGCGGCACGCCGCACAGGACCTGCGCCAGTGTCCAGTGCGACCGCGACAAGCGCGGCGAAGAAGCAGGCGAGTGACAGCGACTTCTTGCAGCGAGAGGGCGGCATCTACTAAGTCGCCGCTTTGTTATTTAGATCGTCATCCCCGCACCACGGGAATTCATCGGCCGGCTGGGCCGCGTTACTGGATTCCCGCACCCCGCTGGTCTGACGGAATTGGAGAATTACCATGCGCGCCGAAGCGCAGGCCCATGTCGCAACGATCAACGAGGCGCTCGCGCTGCTCCGGCGCAGCCTCGATTGGGATCGTGCGCTGCGGCGCCTCGACGAACTGAACGCGCGGGTCGAGGATCCGACGCTGTGGAACGACCCCAAGGGCGCGCAGGACGTGATGCGCGAGCGTCGCCGGCTGGAAGAGGCGATCACCGCCACGCGCACGATCGAGCGTGAACTCAGCGACACATCCGAATTGATCGAGATGGCCGAAGCCGAGGGCGACGAGGAAATGGCGTCGGAAGGCACGACGGCGCTCGCCCAACTCGCGGAACGGGCGCAGAAGGACAAGGTAAAGGCGCTGCTGTCAGGCGAAGCCGATGCCAACGACACCTATATCGAAATCAACGCGGGCGCCGGCGGTACCGAGAGCCAGGACTGGGCCGAAATGCTTCAGCGCATGTACACGCGCTGGGCCGAACGGCAGGGCTATAAGGTCGAACTGATCGACTATCATGCCGGTGAGCAGGCGGGTATCAAGTCGGCAACGTTGCTGGTGAAGGGCGAGAACGCCTATGGCTATGCCAAGGTCGAAAGCGGTGTGCACCGTCTGGTCCGCATCAGCCCGTATGACAGCTCGGCACGCCGCCACACCAGCTTTTCGAGCGTGTGGGTCTATCCGGTGATCGACGATTCGATCGACATCGAGATCAACGACAGCGAGCTGCGCATCGACACCTATCGTGCGTCGGGTGCGGGTGGGCAGCACATCAACACGACCGACTCGGCGGTGCGTATCACTCACTTGCCGACCGGTATCGTGGTCGCCTGCCAGAACCAGCGATCGCAGCACAAGAACAAGGCCGAGGCCTACAATCAGCTGCGCGCGCGCCTGTACGAGCACGAACTGCGCAAGCGTGAGGAAGAGGCCAACACGATCAATGCGGCGAAGACCGACATTGGCTGGGGCCACCAGATCCGATCCTATGTGCTTCAGCCGTATCAGCTGGTGAAGGATCTGCGCACGGGCGCAACATCGACCTCGCCGGGCGACGTGCTCGACGGGGATCTCGACGACTTCATGGCCGCCGCGCTGGCGCAGCGCGTGACGGGTGAGGCAGTCGAGGTGGAAGACGTCGACTGAGCGTGCCCGACGCCTCCCCTCATTCTCTTCCACGCCAGCGCACCGGCCGGCGCCGTGCGTTGGCGCTGGCGCTGCTCCTGCTTGCTGCCTGTGATGGGGGTGAGCCGCTCATCAAGAAGGAGCCGAAGGAGCCTGGCCCGTTCCCGGTTGCCGATCGTCCTGTGGCGACCATCGTGTCGTCGCGGTGGTCGAACGAAGAAGCGCGTGACCGGCTGAACGAGGCCGCGGCGGTGATGGCCAAGGCCGAGATCAAGCCGGGCATTACCGTGGCCGACATCGGCGCGGGCGAGGGATATTATACCATTCGCCTGGCGCAGAAGGTGGGAGAGGAGGGCCGCGTTCTAGCGCAGGACGTGATCCCCGCGGTCCGCGACACATTGGCCGAGCGCGTGGCACGCGAACGGCTGGACAATGTGAGCGTGAAGCTGGGTGAGGGCGCGGATCCCAAACTGCCGGAAAACAGCTTCGACCGCATTTTCATGGTGCATATGTATCATGAGATCGAGGAGCCGTATGAGTTCCTCTGGCGTATGCGCCCCGCGCTTCGCCCGGGTGGGTTGGTGGTAGTGGTAGATGCGGATCGCCCGACGGCGAACCACGGCACGCCGCCCGCGCTGCTCCGCTGCGAATTCGGGGCGGTGGGATATCAACTGGTCGCGATGACCCCGATGGCCTCGGCCGGGGGGTATCTTGCGACGTTCCGGGCGGTGGGTGAGCGGCCCGAACCAAAGGATATCAAATCCTGCCGCCTTCCGCCGTCACAAAAGACCACGGGCGCGAAAGCTGACCATGGCGTCGCCAGCCAGCACGAGATGGTCGACGAGCCGAATCCCTAGGCTGCTCAGCACATCCGCCACACGGCGGGTCGTACGAAAATCCTCCGCCGTTGGCTCGGGATCGCCGGAGGGATGATTGTGCGCCATTACGATCTCGCGCGCGCCCATCGCGAGGGCCACGCCCACCACCGAGCGGAGCGGCACCTCCACCGATGCCATCTCGCATGAGGACACGTGCTGAAGCCCCAGCGTCGCCCCGGCCGTGTTGAGAAAGACGAAGGCTACCGACTCGTGCCTTGCCCCCGCCAGGGTTTGAAGGTGCTGCACCGTCGCGGGGTCAAGATTCTGCATCTCCTTCGCTTCTCCGGGCGTCACCGCGTGGCGCAAGGCCATGGCTCCGTAACGGCGCTATCCCACCGCACGCGACCAGGGTGCTTGGAACCGCACCGCGGTGGCTGTAGGCCGTCGCGATGCGCCAATATCTCGACCTAATGGCTCGCGTGCTCGATTCGGGCGTCGAGCAGATGGACCGCACGGGCACGGGAACGCTCAGCGTCTTCGGCCATCAGATGCGGTTCGATCTGGCCAAGGGGTTCCCGGTACTCACCACCAAGAAGCTGCATTTGCGGTCGATCATCATCGAGCTGCTGTGGTTCCTGCGCGGCGACACCAACGTGCGCTGGCTGCAGGACCGCAAGGTCAGCATCTGGGACGAATGGGCCGACGACAGCGGCGATCTTGGGCCCGTCTATGGCAAGCAGTGGCGCGATTGGGAGACCCCGGACGGTCGCCATATCGACCAGATCAAGGGGTTGATCGAGGACATCCGCACCAATCCCGCCTCGCGCCGTCAGATCGTAACCGCTTGGAACCCCGGCGACTTGCACGCCATGGCGTTGGCGCCGTGCCATTGCCTGTTCCAGACCCATGTCGCGAACGGCCGTTTGTCGCTGCAGCTTTATCAACGGTCGGCCGACATCTTCCTGGGGGTGCCGTTCAACATCGCGAGCTACGCATTGCTCACGCACATGCTGGCGCAGCAATGCGGGCTGGAGGTTGGCGAGTTCATCTGGACCGGCGGCGATTGCCACCTGTATTCCAATCATCTGGAGCAGGCGCGGCTTCAGCTGACGCGCGAGCCGAGCACGTTGCCGCGACTCGAGATCCTGCGGAAGCCCGCCGGTATCGACCAGTATGAATATGAGGATTACGCGCTCCACGGCTACGAAGCGCAGCCGCATATCAAGGCGCCGGTCGCAGTATGACCTTGCAGTTCACCTCCGGTTCAGCGACTAAGACTACATCTGTAATCGTAGTTCGGGAGGTCAGGATGCGCGAATATCTCATCACCATCAGCACGGCGACTCTTGCCGCCTTGCTGCTTCAGTTCGGTAGCCCTCCAGCTCCGTCGAACGCCGCTGCGCCGGTCGCGAACGAAGGCGGCGCTCGGTAAGATGTCAGCGCCTGCCACCCTGACGCTTCATCTAGCGCGTGCGGCCAATGGCGTCATCGGACGTGATGGCGGGCTGCCGTGGCATCTGCCGGCGGATCTCAAGCGGTTCAAGGCGCAGACCCTTGGTCGTCCGATGATCATGGGGCGCAAGACGTTCGAGAGCTTCCCGTCCCCACTACCCGGCCGGCGCCATATCGTTCTGACCCGCGATACCGCTTGGCAGGCGGCGGGTGCAGAGGTCGCGCATAGCCCTGAAGAAGCGCTTTCGCTCGCCGGGAACGATGCCGCTGTGATCGGCGGCGCGGACGTGTTCGCGCTCTTCTCCAATCGTGCCGACCGCGTCGAACTGACGGAGGTTCATGCGACGCCTGACGGCGAGACGATCGTGCCTCCCTTCACCGGCTGGCGCGAGATCTTTCGCGAGGATCATCCCGCCGAGGGCGACCGGCCCGCCTTCAGCTTCGTGACACTGGTGCGCTGACCCACAGGCCGCTATGCGCCGCTGCAATGGAGCGGCAGGGACCCATCAGGCTGGACGATAGCGAGGCGTTGCCCGAGCCGTTGCGCGGCGCGATCGTCGCTCTGGGCAATTTCGACGGCTTTCACCTTGGCCATCAGGCAGTGGTCGGACGTGCCGTGGAGCGCGCCCGCGCTGAGGGGCGTCCAGCCTTGGTCGCAACATTTGATCCGCATCCGATGCGGTTCTTCAAGCCCGACACGCCGTGGTTCCGGCTGACAACGCTTGATCAGCGGGCCGAGCTGGTCCGACAGGCCGGCGCGGATGCGCTGCTTGTGTTTCACTTTGACGCGGCGCTTGCGGCGGAATCGGCGGAGGCGTTCGTCACGTCGCGGCTGATCGGCCAGGTTGGCGCGGCGGGTGTGGTGACCGGCGCCGACTTCACCTTCGGCAAGGGGCGATCGGGCGACGTGGCCATGCTCGCCGCATTGGGCCGCGATCTCGGACTGTCCGCAGATACCGTCGGCGCAGTCGCGCTCGACGGAGAAAAGGTGTCATCCACCAGCATTCGCAGCGCGCTGCGCCAAGGGCGTCCACGCGACGCCGCGCGACTGCTGACGCGGCCGTTCACCATTCGCGGCGAGGTGCGTCACGGCGACAAGCTGGGACGTGAGATCGGCTACCCCACCGCCAATGTCGATCTCGGCAACTATCTGCGGCCCGCTTACGGCATCTACGCGGTGCGAGTGACGTTGGAGGACGGACGCGTGTTCGATGGCGCGGCGAACCTGGGGATCCGGCCGAGCTTCGATCCGCCCAAGGAACTGCTTGAGCCATATCTGTTCGATTTTTCCGGCGATCTTTACGGGCAGGTGATCGACGTCGCGCTGGTCGATTTTCTGCGGCCGGAGGCAAAATTCGACACGCTTGAGGCGCTGACTACGCAAATGGCGGCGGACTGCGACAAGGCGCGCGAACTGCTGGCGCGCTAACCCTCCTTGCAGGGAGGGGAGGTAAAGCCGTAATGCGCGCGGCACCCATGGCCGACGATACACCCTCCGCACCGACTGCCGATCAGAAGGATTGGCGCGACACTGTCTTCCTGCCGAAGACTGCTTTCCCGATGAAGGCAGGTCTGCCGCAGAAGGAGCCCGCGATTCTGGAGCGGTGGCAGCGGCTGGGCCTGTACCAGCGGCTGCGCGAACAGCGCGCCGGGCGCGAGAAGTTCATCCTCCACGATGGTCCGCCGTACGCCAATGGCGACATGCACATCGGCCACGCGCTGAACCATATCCTGAAGGATATGGTGGTGCGCACCCAGACGCTGCTGGGCAAGAACGCGCCGTATGTGCCCGGCTGGGATTGCCATGGCCTTCCGATCGAATGGAAGGTTGAGGAAGAATATCGCAAGAAGAAGCTGAACAAGGACGAGGTGCCGCCGGCGGAATTTCGTGCCGAGTGCCGCGCCTATGCCCAAAAGTGGGTCGATACGCAGCGCGAGCAGCTGAAGCGGCTGGGCGTCAACGGTGACTGGGACAAGCCGTACCTGACGATGGACTTTGCCGCGGAAGCGACGATCGTTTCCGAGCTGATGAAGTTTGCCGAGACGGGCCAGCTGTATCGCGGCGCCAAGCCGGTGATGTGGAGCCCGGTCGAGAAGACCGCGCTGGCCGAAGCCGAGGTTGAATATGAGGACGTGGTGTCGACACAGATCGACGTTGCGTTCGAGATCACCGAGGCGCCGAACGCGCCGGAGTTGGTCGGCGCGCATGCGGTGATCTGGACCACGACGCCGTGGACGATCCCGGTCAACCAGGCGCTCGCCTACGGCCCGGAGGTCGAATACGTCCTCGCGCGCTTCGACGACATGGTGGAGGGGCCGCGCACGCTGCTGGTGGCGCGCGATCTGCTGGAGAGCTTCGGCGCGCGGATCGGGCATCCGGTGGTGGTGAAGATCGGCGATGCGGCGGGCACGGTGACGGTGCTGGCGGCGTTCACCGGCGAGAAGCTGGCGGGCGCGGTGGCGCGGCATCCGATGCATGAACTGGGCGGCTTCTTTGCCAAGCCACGTCCGTTCCTGCCGGGCGATTTCGTCACCACTGATGCGGGCACGGGCCTCGTCCACATGGCGCCCGACCATGGCGAGGACGATTTCGAGCTGTGCAAGGCTCATGGCATCGACCCGGTCTTCGCGGTGGATGCTGCTGGCATGTACCGGCCGGACTGGCTGTGGCTCGGCGGCCAGGGCAGCGTCATCAACAAGAAGTTCGTCGCCAGCGATGGCCCGATCTGCACCGACCTGCGCGAAGCGGGCGCGCTGGTCGCGGCGAGCGACGATTTCAAGCACAGCTACCCGCATTCCTGGCGCTCCAAGGCCAAGGTGATCTTCCGCTGCACGCCGCAGTGGTTCATTGCGGTCGACAAGCCGATCGAGGGTGGCGACACGCTGCGGCAGAAGGCCGTGGCGGCGATCGTTGCGACTCGCTTCGTGCCCGAAAAGGGGCGCAACCGCATCGGTGCGATGGTCGAGGGGCGGCCGGACTGGGTGATCAGCCGCCAGCGTGCCTGGGGCGTACCGATCGCGCTGTTCGTTCATCGTGCGACGGGCGAGTTGCTGGTCGATGCGGACGTGAATGCGCGCATCGTCGAGGCCTTCCGCGAGAAGGGCGTCGATGCCTGGACCGACGAGGCGATGGCTGGCTTCCTCGGCGAAGGTCGCGACTCCGCGGATTACGAGCGCGTCACCGACATTCTCGACGTGTGGTTCGATTCGGGCTGCACCCATGCCTTTGTGCTGGGAAGCGGGCGCTGGCCGGAATTGTCGTGGCCGGCGGACCTGTATCTCGAAGGATCGGATCAGCATCGCGGCTGGTTCCAATCTTCGCTGCTGGAAAGCTGCGGCACGCGCGGGCGGGCGCCCTATGATGCGGTGCTGACGCACGGCTTCACGATGGACGCCAAGGGCATGAAGATGTCCAAGAGCCTGGGCAACACGATCAACCCGCTCGATCTGATGCGCGATTATGGCGCTGACATCCTGCGGCTGTGGGCGCTGTCGGTGGATTTCACCGAGGATCACCGCATCGGCAAGGAGATCCTGGCTGGTGTCGCGGACCAGTATCGCAAGCTCAGGAACACCTTCCGCTATCTGCTGGGTGCGCTTGACGGGTTCGACGATCGCGAGAAGCTGCCGGTCAGCGAGTGGCCTGAGCTGGAGCGGTATATGCTCCATCTGGTCCATGCGCTCGACAAGCAGCTCAAGCGCGCGATCGCCGATTACGACTTCAACGGTTACGTCCGCTTGCTGAGCGATTTCGCGAACGAAGACCTGTCGGCCTTCTTCTTCGATATCCGCAAGGATTCGCTCTATTGCGACGCGCCGGACGACGTGAAGCGGCGTGCCTATCGCACGATGCTGGATGTGCTGTTCCACGCGATGGTGCGCTGGGCCGCGCCGGTGCTGGTCTTCACCGCCGAGGAAGTGTGGCAATCGCGCTTCCCGAGCGAGGATGGCTCGGTGCATTTCCTCGACTGGCCGGAACTGCCGGCGGAAGCGGGCGAGGACGTCAGCGTCCGCTGGCTAGAGGTACGCAGCCTTCGCGAGCGCGTGACCGAGGCGATCGAGCCGCTTCGCCGCGAGAAGATCGTGCGCTCCAGCCTGGAGGCGGATGTGACCGTCACCGATACGCCGCTGCCGGTCGACCAGCTGGCCGAGGCGTTCATCGTCGCGAAGGTATCGCCGGGCGATGAAGTGACGGTGAGCCGGACTGATTATCACAAGTGTGGGCGCTGCTGGCGCTTGCTGCCTGAGGTGGTCGAGGACAGCGCGTTGTGCGACCGCTGTGCCGACGTGGTGAGCGACGAGGTGGCGGCGTGAAGCGTGGCGTGCCTGCGGTTGGCCTGGCCGTCGCGGTAGCCGTGTTCCTGCTCGACCAGCTGACCAAGTGGCTGGTGACTGGGCCGCTGGGGATCAATTTCCTGGGTGCCTCGCGCGAGATCGTGTCCTTCTTCGATCTTCGCTTCGTGCAGAACATGGGTGTCAGCCTGGGGCTGCTGCGCGCGGAGAGTGAGCTCGCGCGCTGGGGGCTGGTGGTGATGACGGCGGCGATTGCCGGCGCGGTCACCTTCTGGATGTGGCGCGAGGAAAAAGCGGCGGACAAGCTGGCGCTCGGCCTCGTACTGGGCGGCGCGTTGGGGAATATCGTTGATCGGGTGCGGTTCGGCTATGTCGTGGACTTCGCCGATCTGCATTTCGGCGAATGGCGGCCGTTCCTGGTCTTCAACGTGGCGGATGCGGCGATCACCATCGGTGTGCTCATTCTGCTGGTGCGCGCGCTGCTGATTCGCGATAAGCCAGCGGCAAAGCCGGACAAGATGGCTTCGGAGAATGTGAATGCGTAAGTCGATCGTCATGGGTGCAGGCCTTGCGGTGCTGCTGGCCGGATGTGCGAGCAATGGCCTCAACCGCGATCGGCCGGACGAGTTCGCGGTGGCGCGCCAGCCTTCGCTGATCATCCCGCCTGACTTCGCGCTGGTGCCGCCGACGCCGGGTGCAGCACGTGTTCAGTCTGCGACTGCCGCTCAGGCCCAGACGCTCGACGCGCTGTTCGGCAGCGCGCCGCGTAGCGCCGGTGAGACCGCCGTGGTGCAGGCGGCCGGTGGCGATACGGCGGACGCGGGCATCCGCTCCTCCGCTGGCGATCCGCAGACCAACGTCGTCGACAAGGGTCAGACGACCCGCGACATCATCGCCGCGCCGGAAGGCGACGGTCAGGATGCGCGGGCCAACGCACCGCGCTGAGCGAGGGCCGCCAGCGGGGTCAGCCCCGCGCGGCGGCGAAACGCTCCAATCCCGCGGCCAGATCGGCGATCAGATCGTCGCTGTCCTCCAGCCCTATCTGCAAGCGGACGAGCGGCCCGGCAAAGTCGGGCCGTGTCGCCGTGCGATAGTTGGCCGGATCGACGGGAATCGCGAGGCTTTCAAACCCGCCCCACGAATAGCCGATGCCGAAATGCTGCAGGCCGTCGATGAGGGCAGCGCGTGCGGACTCGTCACCGCCGGCAAGCACGAACGAAAACAGCCCGCTCGATCCGCGGAAGTCGCGCGCAAACAGGGCGTAGCCCGGGCATGAAGGCAACGCAGGGTGAAGCACCCTGTCCACCTCTGGGCGGCTCTCCAGCCAATGCGCGATCTTTAGCGCGCTGGCCTGATGGTGGGCGAGGCGAACGGCCATGGTGCGAAGGCCGCGTGACCCCAACCACGCATCGTCGGGGCTGACGACCTGCCCCAGCTGGAAGCTGGTTTCCCGCAGCTTGCGCCAGTGCGTGGGGCTAGCCGTCACGCTGCCGAGCATGACGTCGGAATGACCAACCACATATTTGGTGCAGGCCAGAATCGAAAGGTCGACGCCATGTTCGAGTGCGCGGAAATGCAGCGGCGTTGCCCACGTGTTGTCTAGCAGCGTTGTCACCCCGCGGGCCTTTGCGGCCGCGACGATGGCGGGAACGTCCTGCACCTCAAACGTCAGGCTGCCGGGACTTTCCATGAAAATGGCGCGCGTCTTGTCACCGATGAGGTCAGCGATGCCGGCGCCGACGAGCGGATCGTAGAATCGCGTGCTGATGCCGAACCGCTTCAGCAAGCCGTTGGCCATCGAACGGGTGGGATCATAGGCCGAATCGGTTAGCAGCAGCTCGTCACCCGGCGACAGGACCGACATCAGCGCCGCAGCGATGGCGGCAACGCCCGATGGGTACAGGAACGTCGCTTCCGCGCCTGGCTCCAGTTCGGTCAGGGCCTCGGCCAGACTCCATTGGGTCGGCGCGCCTTTGCGGCCGTAGAACAGGCGGTGATGCGTGTCCCGGCCGCCTGCTGCGCGCAAGTCACCAACCGTGTCGTACAGGTGAGTCGATGCACGCCACACCGGCGTGTTGACCACGCCCTGCGTCCATTCGGGACGGCGGCCGGCGCCGACGACCCGCGTCGCGTCACCAACGGGCTTGTCGTCACTCATCGGCCGGTTTCCTTCGGCGTCGTCGGGTCAGCGCCCCACTCAGACCAGCTGCCGTCATAGATCGGGATCTCGCGTCCGAGCAGATGGCCCGCAAAGGCGATGACCGATGCCGTGACGCCCGAGCCGCAGGTGGCTACGATCGGCTGGTCCAGATCGATGCCCGTCTCGGCGAAGACCTGCGCCAGTTCGGCGCCCTGCTTCCACGTGCCGTCGTCGTGGAAGAAGCGCGGGTAGTGCAGGTTGGTCGACCCCGGGATGTGTCCCGGCTCCACGCCGGGGCGAGGCTCCGGCTCGGCGCCTGCGAAACGGCTGGGCGATCGCGCGTCGACGATCTGTTCGCTCCCCTCAGCGAGGATCTGCTTCATTTCCGCCAGGGTTCGGATCAACGCTCCCTGCGATGGCGGGGTGAGGTGGCGCGCCTTCGGCGGGGTGGCATCACCGACGAGCGGCTTTCCCTCTGCGCGCCACTTGGCCAGTCCGCCGTCCAGCAGCGCCACGTCGGTAATCCCGAAGCTGCGCAGCATCGCCCAGCCGCGCGCCGCCGTGTGATGCGGCGATTGATCGTACAGGATGATCCGCGTGCCATCGCCGAGACCCAGCCGCGACAGCCGGCTGACGAACTTCTCGCGTGGTGGCAGCATCATGGGGGCGTCGGCATCGGTGTCGACGATCTCTGCGAGGTCCATGAATATCGCGCCGGGGATGTGCCCGTGCGCATATTCCGCGGCGGCATCGCGGCCCTCGCCGGGGAGGAACCACGTGCAATCGGCGATCCTCAGGTCGGGATCCCCGATCGCGTCCGCGAGCCATTCGGTTGAAACTAATGCGTCCATGTCGTCTCTTTACCCTCCGCCTGCGTGAAGTCGAAGAAACAGGGGGCGCCGGTGTTTTCCTGCAACTGGCGCCGACGCGTCGGTGCGACTATCTCGCGCGGCATGACACTTCATCTCGGCAAGGCCACTCCGCTCCCGCAGTCCCCGGAAGAAGCGGTGCTCGACTATGTTCCCAATCCGCGCCCGGGTCGCAATTACCTGGTGCGGTTTGTTGCGCCGGAATTTACCTCGCTCTGCCCGGTCACTGCACAACCAGATTTCGCGCATCTGGTGATCGATTACGTGCCGGGTGAGACGATTGTCGAATCGAAGTCGCTGAAGCTGTTCCTGGGCAGCTTCCGCAACCATGCGGCGTTTCACGAGGATTGTACGGTCGGCATCGGGGCGCGTCTGGTGGCCGAGATGAGCCCGGTGTGGCTGCGTATCGGCGGCTATTGGTATCCGCGTGGTGGCATCCCGATCGACGTTTTCTGGCAGACTGGTGCGCCGCCGGCGGAGGTCTGGGTGCCGGAACAGGGGGTGCCGTCGTACCGCGGCCGCGGCTAATCTGAGGCACCCAACAACTCATCTTGCAATGCAACATAAAGCGCAACCAAGCGGCGGTTCGCCCGTTATCGCTGGTTGAACGCTTTGTGAACAGGGCGTCTTTTCACCAGCGAAGGCACACCAGGATGAATCAGGCGGTCGCACTGGACGGCATCAAGCGCATTGCCCTCATCGGTAACTTCCTGCCGCGCAAGTGCGGCTTGGCGACTTTCACCACTGATACGTACAACGCGATGGCCAGCCGGTTCCCGGACCTGGCCGTCGACGTTTATGCGATGGACGATCACGTCGGACGGTATGACTATCCGCCTGCCGTCACGAGCACGATCCCGCAGCAGGATCGGTCGGCCTATATGGATACGGCGCGCAAGATCGAGGAATCTGGCGCGCAGGCGATCTGGCTGCAGCACGAATACGGCATCTATGGCGGCGCGGCTGGCGAGCATATCCTGGCGCTGCTCGACCGTACCACGCTGCCGCTGATCGTGACTCTGCACACCGTGCTGGAAAAGCCGAGTGCGGACGAACGTTCGGTCATGGAAGGGCTGCTGCGCCGCGCCTCCAAGGTGATCGTCATGGCCGAGCGGGGGCAGGAAATCCTGACCCGTGTCTATGGCGCCAATCCGCGCGCGATCGTCACCATTCCGCACGGCGTGCCCGACCGCGAATTTGCCGACCCTGATGCCTTCAAGCCGCGGTTCGGCTGGGAAGGGCACAAGATCATCCTGACCTTCGGCTTGCTCGCGCCGGGCAAGGGCATCGAAACGGTGATCGAGGCGATGCCCGACGTCGTCGCGCAGCATCCCGATGCGATGTACGTGGTGCTGGGCGCGACGCACCCGAACCTCGTTGCGCATGAAGGCGAGAAGTATCGCGATTCGCTGCTCGATTTGGCAGCAGAGAAGGGTGTTCGCGACAATGTCGCCTTCATCGATGCTTTCGTCGAACATGACGAACTGATCGACTATCTCCAGGCGGCGGATCTGTATGTGACGCCCTATCTGAACCCGGCGCAGATCACGAGCGGGACGCTGTCCTACGCCGTGGGTGTGGGGAAGGCAGTGATCTCGACCCCTTACGTCCATGCGACGGAGATCCTGGCGGACGGCCATGGCGTGCTGGTCGATTTTCGCGACGTCGCTGCGTTCGCGCGCGAGATCAACAATCTGCTGGGTAGCGAGCGCAATCGTACGCGGCTGTCGCAGCGCGCCTATGATCGCGGCCGCACGATGACCTGGTCGCGTGTGGCCGAGCGGGCGATGAATGAGATCGCGGCCATCATCGAGGGGCGACCACAGCGGATCGGCGCGCCGTCGCCGATAAAGCCGCTGGCGCCCGATATCGCCGCGGTTGAGCGCATGAGTGATTCGACCGGCATGCTGCAGCATTCGATCTATTCGGTGCCCGATCGGCGCCACGGCTATTGCATCGATGACAATGCGCGCGCGCTGATCCTGATGAGCGCGATCGAGAAGCTCGACGACGTCACGCGCGACAAATGGATGACGGTCTATGCGTCGTTCGTCCAATATGCGTGGAACCCGCAGAAGCGCCGTTTCCGAAATTTCATGAACTTCGACCGGACATGGTGTGAGGATACCGGGTCGGAGGATTCGAACGGTCGCGCCCTCTGGGCGCTTGGCGTCACGGCGCGCGATGCCCGTACGCGGAAGCATCGCGACTGGGCGACGATGATGTTCGACATGACCGCCAGTCTGGCGTTCGAGCTGGGCAGCCCGCGTGCGCAGTCGTTTGCGATGCTAGGCGCGGCGGCGATGCTGGAGGCGTCGCCCGGGCATCAGCTTGCCCATGCGATCCTGTCGCGCTTTCCGGATGAGCATATGGCGCTCCTCGATACGGCTCGCCGTCCCGACTGGGTGTGGTTCGAGGTCGTGCTGGCTTATGACAACGCCCGTCTGCCGGAGGCGCTGATCCGCGCGGGTAAGGCGCTGGGGCGGCGCGATGTGGTCGAGACCGGGCTGGAGACGCTCGACTGGATCATTTCGCAGCAGAAGAATCCCGAGGGCCGGTTCCGCGCCGTGGGCTCGGAGAGCTTCGGCAGGCCGTACGCCCCGCCGTTGCCGTTCGATCAGCAGCCGCTTGAGGCGCAGGCCACCATCGAGGCTTGCTGTGCGGCGTATGGCGTAACTGGTGACGAGAAGTGGCGCGCAGAGGCTGAGCGCGCTTATGGCTGGTATCTCGGCCACAACGATCTCGATCTCCCGCTCGCCTCGGTTCACGACGGCGGGTGCTTCGACGGCCTGATGCCCACCGGGCTCAACCGCAACCAGGGCGCAGAGTCGATTTTGGCGCTGCAACTGTCGAGTTGTGCAATTTCGGGGCTTTCAAAGGTGACCCAAGGCGTGGCAGGGACAGGCCGCGCCGTCGCTTAAGTCACCGCTTCCACACGGCGCGTCGCCCACGGACCGCAACGCGAGGCCTTTTCCTTTGGACTTGTACAATCATCGGCTCCGGCTGCATGCCGATCCGTCGCGCGTCGTGGTACGCCCGTTCCATATCTCCAGCACCGCTTTGAACGGGCAGGGCCAAAGCCGCGCCCAGCGCATGATCGACGAAGTGCTGGCGATGACAGCGGTTCAGGCTGGTGAGCAGCTCAGCCTCGTCCTCAAGGATTTCGAGGCGCGGCACTGGCAGACGCGGCGGGTGTTCATGACCCGCTATCGCGAGATCGCAGAGATCCACGGGATCGATGACAGCGCGCTGGGAGACGAAAAGCGTCAGCTGATCGGCGCATATTTCTGTCACGAATACAGCTACGCCGCGGCGGCGCTGATGAACCCGAGCGCGGTACCTCATTACGATCAGTCCGGCATGCCGGAGGGATCGCAGCGCATCCTCATGAGCCTTCGTGCCGTCGGGGAAGGCCACATCTCTTCCGTCGCGTTTCGCGAAGGCATCATCACGGACGAGAATGAACTGATTCTCGCACCGGAGCCGCCCTTCGCCACGGCCGCCGACGGCTATGGAATTGATGGCCCCGAAATGCCGAGCGGCGTCGTGACCGTCCATCGCGATCGCGATTCGACGCTGTCCGGGACGGTCATCTTTCCGATCACCGAGGCGCAGTCGAAGGGCCTCGAGGACCTTCGCCTTGTGCATTTCACCCATGATGATGGTTCGGGTGAGTGGCTGGGCACCTACACCGCCTATAATGGCGCCCGAATCCAGTCCGAGCTGATGCGGACGCGGGATTTCCGCGCGTTCGACCTGGTGCCGATGACCGGCAGCGCCGCGCGCAACAAGGGGATCGCGCTTTTTCCGCGGACCGTGAACGGCGAATATTTGTCGATCGGACGGCAGGACGGCGAGAATCTGTACCTGCTGCGCTCGGACCGTCTGGATCACTGGGACGATGGCGAACTTATCCTGACGCCGGTTTTCCCGTGGGAGCTCGTGCAAATCGGCAATTGCGGTCCGCCGATCGAGGTGGATGAGGGATGGCTCCTGCTCACCCACGGGGTGGGCGCGATGCGCAAATACTCGATCGGCGCGGCATTGCTCGACAAGAACGATCCGTCGAAGGTGATCGGCCGGACGCGCGAGCCGATCCTTGCCGCGGCCGACCAGGACCGTGAGGGCTATGTACCCAACGTTGTCTATACCTGCGGCGCTATGCGGCACGGCGACAAGCTGTTTATCCCGTACGGGATCGCTGACAGCTCGGTGGGCTTCGCCTTTGTTGAGATCGAGAAGCTTCTCGAACTGATGTAGGCGTCATCGGAAAGCTGGGGCGCCAGTCATGAGTTGGCGCTCCACGCCATCTGTCAGCGCCAATTCCCATGTAAAAAGGCGGGCTGTTCAAAGCTCGTTGAGCCCAAGTCGCTGATATTCAGCCATAATCATAGTTGGCACGATGGCTGCAAAGCGCTCGGTCAATCAGGCCCCTAGCCTGCACATGTACCGGAGCAACCACGATGACCGACACCTCGCCGCGCGCCACTTCGAAGGACAATCTGCTCGGCATCTGCAATGCGCTGGGCGAAGACTTCGGCTTCAATCCCCTGTGGCTCCGTCTCGCGCTGGGGGCGGCCTTCGTGCTTCAACCGGTCGCCATCGTCACCTTGTATCTGGCGCTCGGCGCCGCTGTGTTGATCTCGCGTATCGTCATTCGCCCGCAGCGGGCCGCCGCACCGCAGGCGCTGGTCGACGTGAGTGAGCCCCAGCCGGAACGCCAAGCGGAACAGGTCTTCGCGAAGGCCGCCTGATCCGCCACGCCTGCGCACGAAAGCGTCCCGCTGACACCAAACCCCTGCCGACGGTCGACAGGGCCGCGTGGACCGCTTAGGCCCGGCGCCTTGTTGAAAGAGGTGGGTCATGACGACGGCGTTGCGGGTGGCTTTGGCAGGATTGGGTACCGTGGGGGGCGGGGTCATCCGGGTGCTGGAGACCAATCGCGAGTTGATCGCCCGTCGTGCCGGCCGCCCGATCGAGATCGTCGCCGTCTCCGCGCGCGATCGGACCAAGGATCGCGGCGTCGATGTCAGCGGCTATGAATGGGTCGACGACACGACCGCGCTCGCGCGGTGCGATGCCGATGTAGTGGTCGAGCTGGTCGGTGGCGCTGACGGCCCGGCGTTGGCGTTGGCGCGCGCTACCCTCGCCGGCGGCAAGGGTTTCGTGACTGCGAACAAGGCGATGCTGGCTCATCACGGTATCGAACTGGCCGAGATGGCGGAGGCCGCCCGCGTCCCCTTGAAGTTCGAGGCCGCGGTGGCCGGCGGCATTCCCGTTATCAAGGGACTGCGCGAAGGTGTCGCAGCCAATGCAGTCGCGCGGGTCTATGGCATTCTCAACGGCACCTGCAATTTCATCCTCACCAAGATGGAGCAGGAGGGCCGTGACTTCGCCGAGGTTCTGGCGGAGGCGCAAGCGCTGGGCTTTGCCGAGTCAGACCCGTCCTTCGACATTGATGGCGTTGATGCCGCGCACAAGCTGTCGATCCTGTCGTCGATTGCGTTCGGAACGCGTCCGGCCTTCGGCGACGTTGCGATTGGCGGCATCCGGAACGTGACCGCGGCCGACGTCGCCGAGGCGCAGGCGCTAGGCTATCGTGTGCGACTGGTTGGCATGGCACATGCCGATGCGAACGGTCTGTTCCAGCGCGTTCACGCGCATCTCGTCCCCCACGATCATCCACTGGCGCACGTTACGGGATCCACCAACGCAGTTGTGGCGGAAGGTAATTTCGTCGGCAGGCTGCTGTTCCAGGGCGCGGGCGCGGGCGATGGTCCGACGGCCAGCGCCGTGGTTGCCGATCTGATCGACATCGCGCGCGGCGAATTTGGACCACCTTACGCCATGCCAGTGGCGTCGCTGGCCGAAATTGCCCCGGCAGCGGCCGGTGCGCAGCGCGGCCGGGCCTATCTGCGTTTCGCCGTGGCCGACCGGATCGGCGTGCTCGCCGAAATCGCGGCGGCGATGCGCGACGCCGGCGTTTCGATCGAGAGCCTGATTCAACGTGCCGTGCCGGTAGAGGGCACAGCGTTAGTCGTGATCGTCACTCATGAAGCGCCGGGGTCCCATATCGAGGCCGCGCTGGAGCGACTGCGTGGATCGCAAAGCCTCGCTGGCGAGCCTTTGTGGATGCACATTCTCGACTGAGTCCGGCCTGTGCGGAAGCGGCGAGGCGGTGTGGAAGCGGCCCCGCCGGGATCATGTCCGATAAGGCTCGATCTTCCAGCTCTTTTGCTGTATTAAGGCAGCATGACAGCGCTGAGTAACGAAGACAGCCCGGTCTATATTCGGCTCCGTGGCACGATCGCCGCCGGAATCCTTCGCGGCGACTATCGGGCGGGGGATCAGCTGCCCTCGGTTCGCGCGCTTGCGGCGGAACATGGCGCCAATCCGCTGACGGTCGCGAAGGCCTATCAGTCGTTTCAGGACGCCGGCTATGTCGAGGTGCGGCGCGGGGTGGGAATGTTTGTTCTGCCGGGCGCTGCGGAGCGGCTTCGCATCGCAGAGCGCGACATGTTCGTGACGCAGCAATGGCCCCGAATCCGCGCCTATATCGAGTTGCTGGATCTGGATACGGCAGCCTTGCTTGCCGGCGAGGAAGTCTGACCAGGTAAAGTCGGACTCCTCTCGCAGGCAAGCGGTTGGACGATGATCAGCGCCTACCTCTCACGCCCTATTCTGCATGGCGTCGAGGAGCGACTTGACCTCCTGGCTGCGGCCCCGAGGCAGGATCAATATGTCATTGCCTGACGCAACTACGATCAGGTCCTTCACCCCCACCATCGCGATCCGCGCGCCATCGCTACGCACCAGACAATTGGTCGAGTCGAGCGCGATCACTTCGCCGCGAATGGCGTTCTCCGAATCGTCGCGCGCGCTGATGGAGTGCAAAGCATCCCAGCTGCCGACATCGTTCCAGCCCATGGTGACGGGAACGACTGCGACCTGATCCGACTTCTCCATGACGGCATAATCGATCGACTGATTGGGTGCTTCGGAGAAGGCGAGGGCGGCCGGGCGGGTGTATGAACCGGAACGCTCCCCGTCCGCGACAGAGCGCCGTACCGCGTCCAGCATTGCCGGTTCGAACCGGGCGAGGGCATCGAGATAGGCGTCGGCCCTAAAGAGGAAGATGCCCCCGTTCCAGACATGGTCGCCCGACTCGAGCATTGCTTCGGCTGCATCGCGCGGCGGCTTCTCCACAAACCGATCGACGCGATGGACGCGATCGGCGACCATTTCCCCGACCTTGATGTAGCCATAGCCGGTCTCAGGTGAGTCTGGCGTGATGCCGAACGTCACCAGCCAGCCTTCTTCGACCAGTGGTCGTGCCGCTTCGATCGCGGCGTGAAAGGCATCAACGTCGTGAATCACATGATCTGACGGCATTACCAGCAGCGGGGCTGCGGCATCGCTGGCGCAAAGCGCGGCCAGCGCGATCGCCGGCGCCGTATTGCGGCCCAGTGGCTCTAGGATCACTGCCTGCGGGCGGCAGCCAACCGCTGCCAATTGAGCATCGATCATCTCTACGTGCCGGGCATTGGCAACGACGATCGGCGCTTCGAACCGGTCGCCCACGGCGCGCATCGCAGTCAGCTGGAGCATCGTCTGGTCAGCGGTCAGCGGTAGCATCTGCTTGGGCCGTTCCGATGTGGACATCGGCCATAAGCGCGTGCCCGACCCGCCCGACAGGATAACGGGAACGATTGGCGACATGCGCGCTGGCTCCTTTGCAGATGGTGAAAGTCGGCCGACAGGGGGCATCGCCGACGCACGGTAAGTTGAAGTTCCCCCAGGCGTTTCAATGCGCATAGCGCAAAAACGATCCACGCTTTCGCATTCAGCCTTTCTTTGTCATTTGCTGCGACACGAGCCTGTCGGATTTCCTTACACCGACCAGGCAGGCGCAGGCGATGATCAGGATTTTCAAACACTATGTGCCGAATGCGGTGGCGCTGGTCGGGCTGATCGATTTCATCATCCTGCTGTGCGCGGCGGAGCTTGGCTGGCTGGTACGTGCCGCGCAGCTGGAGATGGTGCCAGAACCGATTTACACGCGGGTACCGGAGCTGTTTGCGTTCGCCGTGCCGCTTTCAGTCGCGATGCTGGCGGTTGGCGCTTATCACGCCGATGTCCTGGTTTCCGTCCGCCAGGCGGTGATGCGGTTGATCGTCGCGGTTTGCGTCGGGGTGATTTTCCTCAGCCTGCTCTATTTCTTCATGCCGTCGGTCACGTTCTGGCGGTCCAGCCTCTTCTACGCGATGCTGTTTGCGATTGCCGGGCTGATCATCGCCCGCCTGCTTTTTGGACGACTGCTGGGCGGCGAGCGCTTTCGCCGCCGGGTGGTGGTGCTTGGTGCCGGCACGCGGGCGGCGCGTCTGCAGCGGTTGGCGCAGGCTAATGGCGCCAGCTTCGTCATTGGCGGAGTGGTCGCGATGAGTGAGGCCGCCCCGGAAGTCGAAGGAGCCGTGTCGCGCAGCGACATCGCGAACCTCGCCGGCTTTGTCGTGGAGCGGCGCGCGACGGAGGTGGTGCTTGCGATCGAGGAACGGCGCAACGCCCTTCCGCTCAAGGATTTGCTGCGCGTGAAAACGACGGGTGTCCACGTGAGCGATTATTCGACCTTTCTGGAGCGGGAGACGGGGCGGATCGATCTGGCGAGCCTTAACCCGTCTTGGCTGATCTTTTCGGACGGCTTCGCTTCGGGGCGGATGCTCTCCGGGGTCGCCAAGCGGGCGTTCGATATCGTGGTCAGCTCCTTGTTGCTGCTCGTCGCTGGGCCGTTGATCCTCATCACCGCCATCGCGATCCGGTTGGAGAGCCGTGGCCCTGCCTTTTATCGTCAGCGCAGGGTCGGCCTCTATAATGAGCCGTTCGACATTCCGAAGCTGCGTTCGATGCGGCAGGACGCGGAGGTCGCGGGCCAGCCGGTCTGGGCGCAGGAGCGTGATCCGCGCGTCACCCGCATCGGGCGGTTCATCCGCAAGGTCCGGATCGACGAACTGCCGCAATGCTGGAGCGTGTTGAAGGGCGAGATGAGCTTCGTCGGGCCGCGCCCCGAACGCCCGCAGTTCGTCGAAGAGCTGGAACAGCAGCTTCCCTATTATGCCGAACGTCACATGGTGAAGCCCGGCATTACCGGCTGGGCGCAGATCAACTATCCCTACGGCGCATCGATCGAGGATGCGCGTCACAAGCTCGAATACGATCTGTACTACGCCAAGAACTATTCGCCGTTCCTCGACATGCTCATCCTGCTTCAGACGCTCCGCGTGGTGCTCTGGCCGTCAGGTGCTCGGTGACCCGCGCTTATGCGGAGGCCGCGGAAACCGCGTTGGCGGTTCCGGCTCATCACGACGATCAGCCCGTCCTTCTGCTCGCCAGCAGTAATCGGGCACTGCTCGACGAGGCTGGCGTTGCCTTCGCCCGCTGGCCGATCCAAATCGCTGCGGACAGCGAACGCCTGATCGAACTGGCAGGCTCAACGAACGCCGGGGTCGTGATCATCGACAGCGGGTTCCTTGTGGCGGCGACTGACGGGGGAGCAGGGCCGGGGATCATTGCGGCACTGCTGCGACCTCACCCGGCGCTCAAGATCATCCTTCTATGCCCGCCCGACGCTCGCGGCGTGGCACGCGACGCGATCGCGGCGGGCGCATGGGATGTCTATCATCCGCCAATCGACGCCGCCGCGCTCGGCCTGATCGTCGCGCGCGCCTTTCGTGTCCACGAACTGGAGGTCGAAGCCAGCAGATCTGTGGACAGCGACGCCCCGGTATCCGTCGGCGGGCTGATCACTGCTGCACCGGAAATGACGCAGGTTCTTCGCACGGTCGGCCGTGTCGCGCGGGCCGACGTGTCGGTCCTGCTCTCGGGGGCAAGTGGCACGGGCAAGGAGTTGCTCGCACTCCACCTGCACGCCGCCTCACCGCGCGCGCGCGGTGCCTTTGTCGCGATCAATTGCGCCGCGATCCCGGATACTTTGCTGGAAAGTGAGCTGTTCGGGCACGAGAAGGGCGCGTTTACCGGCGCGATCAGGACGACGCCGGGCAAGATCGAACAGGCGGCGGGCGGGACCTTGTTCCTGGACGAGATAGGCGACGTGCCGCTCGCGCTTCAGGTGAAGCTGCTTCGCTTCCTGCAGGAACATGCCATCGAGCGGATCGGCGGACGCCGCCAGATCGTGGTCGATACACGGATCGTCTGCGCCACGCATCGCGATATCGATCAGATGGTCGCCCATGGCCAGTTCCGCGAAGACCTCTATTACCGACTGGCGCAGGTCGTCGTGCCAATCCCGCCGCTGAGCCAGCGACCCGGTGACGCGGTGCTGCTCGCACGGCATTTCGTTGCCCAGTTCGCGCCCTCGATGAACCCTGTGGTGCGCGGTTTGGCGGCGGATGCGATCGCAGCGATCGATGCCCATACGTGGCCAGGCAACGTGCGCGAGCTGGAGAACCGGGTGAAGCGCGCCGTCATCATGGCGGATGCCCGCCTGATTATCGCAACCGATCTGGATTTGACGAACGGCGATGATCGCCCGGTCAGCCTGCGCGCGGCGCGCGAGGCGGCCGATCGCCGCGCCATTCACCGTGCGCTTGCCCGCACCGACGGAAACATCTCGCAGACCGCACGGCTGCTGGGCGTCAGTCGCCCAACGCTCTACGATCTGCTCAAGAGTTACGATCTGCATGCATGATCTGAGCGCCCGCTATCCCCTGCTGCGCCGCCGTCGTCGGCGATCGACCCAGCGCGGCCCGGATCACGCCCGTCGGATGCCGCTCCGGTTGCTGGCGGTGTTGGTACTTGCTGCGTTGGTGCTGGGGGGAATCGTGATCCTTGCCCGGCGCGCCAGCGCGCCTGATCCTGCCCGCGCGTATGAGGAGGGCGTGGCGGCACTCGCGCGAGGCAATTACAGTGCGGCACGAAACCACGCGCTGATTGCCGCTGTCGGCACCGATGATCCCGCGCGCGCAAATGTCCTCCTTGGGCGCGTGAACCTGCTGATGGAGGATGGCTCTGCTGCGGAGGCGGCGCTCAATCGCGCTGTCGCTGCCGGTCTGCCTGCGGCACGGATCAACCCCCTGCTGGCCGAAGCCTTTCTGCTCCAAGGTGACCCCGACCGCGCGCTCGCCACCGCCAGCCGCGCCGCTGGACCGATGGCCGCCGAAGCACGGCGGGTGCGTGCCCTTGCGCTAGCGGCCAAGGGCGATCTTGCCGGCGCAACGGCGCAACTGACCGGCCTCGTCAACGCTGATCCGCGCAACAGCCGGGCCAATGGCGATTTGGCACGGCTTCGCATGGAGGCGGGCGACGTGCTGGGCGCCGAAGTTGCCGCACGCTCCGCGCTCGCCGTCGACCCGACAAATCTCGGCGCCGTCGTCGTCGCGGGGCAGGTGATCCGAAGCCGATATGGGCTGGTCGCCGCCTTGCCGTGGTTCGCACGCGCGCTGGAGAGCGACGCATATTACTATCCCGCGCTGATTGAATATGCGGCGACGGCCGGGGACGCGGGTCAATATGGCATCATGCTGGACGCGAGCAGAAAGGCGCTGGCGACCCGGCCCGGCAGCGTTCCGGCGCTGTATCTTCAGGCGGTGCTTGCCGCTCGGGCGGGCAAGCGTGACCTCGCGAGGGCGATGCTTGCAAAGACGGGTGACGACGGGATCGACATTCCGGGCGTCGTGCTGCTCGCAGGGCTGCTGGCCTATGCAGATGGCGCGTATGAGCAGGCGGTGGTCAGCTTCCGTGAGATCGTTGGCCGTCAGCCGATGAACCTTGTCGCCCGCCGACTGCTCGGCGCATCGTTGTTGCGCACCGGCGATGTGCGGGGCGCGCTCGATACGCTGCGACCGATGGCGCTCCGCTCCGACGCGGACAGTTATACGCTGATGCTGGTCGCTCGCGCCTTCGAGGCCAATGGAGAACGGGATTGGGCCGCTCGCTTCCTTGATCGCGCCAACCGGCCTGCGATCGGCGATCCATCGCCGTTCGCCAGCGACCTCGGCGCGGCAGCCGCCGCCGCCGCGGTGGCGCGCGCGCCTGACGATCCGGCGCTGGCGGTAGCCAATGTTCGCAGCCTGCTGGAAGCTGGTGAACCGGGGGCGGCGCAGCGGGCGGCGGACGTGGTTGCCAACGCGTCACGCGGCGCGTCTGACGCGCAATTGCTCGCAGGCGATGTGCATGCGGCAACCGGGCAGTGGTCCGCGGCGCTGGAACGCTATCGTCTTGCGGCGGACCTGCGGTTCGACGGGCCCTCGTTGCTTCGCTTGTCAGAGGCGGCTGTCCGCGCCGCCCGTCCGCGCGACGGGGCGGGGGCACTGACATTGTACCTGTCACAGAACCCCCACGCGCTTCTTGGTTATCGCTTGCTCGGCAATCTGCAGCTTGCAAGCGGCGACTGGGACGCTGCCGTGACGACGCTGGAAGAATTGCGGAGCGGGGGTGCTCAGCGTGATGCGTTCGTCCTGGCACAACTCGCCCAAGCCTACACCGAGGCAGGCGATCCGCAGAGCGGATTGGCATATGCCCGGCGAGCCTATGGCATGCTGCCGATGAACCCTGGTGTCGCAGACGCCTATGGCTGGGCATTGTACGAGACCGGGAATATCGAAGGCGCGCTTCAACTGCTGGCGAAGGCGGTAGCGCTGGCGCCGGGCGACCCCGCGATCCGCTGGCATGAAGCGCAGGCATTGGCGGAGGCAGGGCGGACTGCGGCGGCGCAGCGCGCGATCCGCTCGCTTCTTGGTGACTCGCGTTTCCAGCCGCGTGCGCCGGCCGAGGCGCTGCTGCGAGCGATTGGCGGCTGAGGCTGTGACGGCGTTGCGCGAGCGCTTGGCCGGTCGTAGCAGCAGGGCAATGGACGACATCGCCCGTATCGCTGCCGCGCTTGAGCGCATCGCTCCGGCTCCGGAGCCGGCGGCGGACGCGCTGGCGCATCCGGCCTATGTCTGGCGTGATGGCGGGCTGGTGGCGGCGCGTGCGTTCGCGCCGTTGCCGCTGGAGTTGATCCTGGGCGTCGATGCGCAGCGCGCCGCCTTGTTGGCCAATATGGAGCGTCTCGCCGCCGGCCATGCCGCACAGGACACCCTGTTATGGGGCGCCCGCGGCACCGGCAAATCGGCACTGGTCAAAGCGTCTGTGGGGCAGGTTCAGGCCCAAGGCGGGGCGCTCGCGCTGGTCGAGGTCGCACCCGATCAACTTGGCCGCCTTCCGGCCTTGTTCGATTCCATAGCCGGGGTGCCGCGCGCCTTCGTCTTGTTTGTCGACGATCTGGGATTTGACGCAGCCTCGGACGCCCGAGCGTTACGATCGCTGCTGGAAGGGGGGGCAGAGGCTCGGCCCGGCAACTCGCGCCTCGTCGTCACCTCGAACCGCCGCCATCTGATCCCGCGCGACGTGCACGAGCAGGAAAACGCGATCAATCCGCGCGATTCGATCGACGATCATCTCGCGCTCGCCGACCGGTTTGGCCTGAGCCTCGGCTTTCACGTCGTCGACCAGCCACTCTATCTCGAGATCGTGCGGTCCTATGCCGCGGCGAATGACCTGCCTTTCGATCCGTCCGACGCGCTGCTCTGGGCGGCCCGGCGCGGCAGCCGCTCGGGCCGTGTCGCGTGGCAATATGTGGTCGATCTGGCTGGACGCGCGGGCAAGGCGGTCTAGGTAACCGACCAGGTTCGCCGCGGCATCAGGCGAGCGCTTCGGCCATCTCCGCGAGTTCCAACCACCTCAGCTCGGCAGCGTCCTTTTCGTCGCGCGCTGCCGCGATCGCCTTCATGAGCCTGTCGAACGCGGCGGGATCGCGCGCGTAGAGGGTCGGATCGGCCAACAATGCCTCATCGCGCGCAATCGCTGCGTCCAAGGCCTCGATCCGCTTGGGCAGCTGATCGTAGTCGCGCTGGTCCTTGTAGCTCAGCTTGGTCTTGGCCTGCGCGGGAGTGGAAGGCGAACTGGCGCCCTTCGCAGCGGCCTTTTTCGCCTCCGCGCGGGGCGCCCGCTGGCGTTCCCAATCCTCATAGCCGCCGGCGACAATGTCGACCTTGCCCGACCCGTCGAGACCGAGCGTGACGGTGACCGTACGATCGAGGAAGTCACGATCGTGGCTGACGATCAGCACCGTGCCGTCGTAATCGCCGATCACTTCCTGCAGCAGATCGAGCGTTTCGAGATCGAGATCGTTGGTGGGCTCGTCCAGCACCAGAAGATTGGAATGGCGGGCGAATTCGCGCGCGAGCAACAGGCGCGAGCGCTCACCGCCGGAGAGCGAGGCGATCTTCGCCTCGGTCAGGCTGGGATCAAACAGGAATTCCTTGAGATAGCCGTGAATGTGCTTCTTGGTACCGAGCACATCGATCCAGTCGCCGCCGTCCGCCAGCACCTCGCGCACCGTTTTCTCGGGCGACATCAGCTTGCGCTGCTGATCGATGATGATGCCGTCCAGCGTCTTGGCGAGCTTCACCGTGCCGGTGTCCGGTGCGAGTTCGCCGGTCAGCAGGCGAAGCAGCGTGGTCTTGCCTGCGCCATTGCGTCCGACGATGCCGATCCGGTCGCCGCGCGTTACCCGGAAAGTGAAATCGCGGATGATTGTGCGGCCGCCATATTCTTTGGTGACGTGCTCCGCGTCGATCACGACCTTCGTCTTGTTGTCGTCATGGCCCATGGCGAGCGCGGCAGCGCCCTGCGGGCCGATCATCGCAGCGCGTGCGGCGCGCATTTCCTTGAGCTTGGTCAAGCGTCCCTGGTTGCGGCGGCGGCGCCCGGTGACACCGCGCAGCAGCCAATGTTCCTCGAGCTTGAGCCTGGCGTCGAGCTTCTCGGCGGCGCGCTGTTCCTCGGCATAGACCTGCTCGGTCCAGGCGTCGAAACCGCCGAAGCCTACCTCGGCCCGCCGAAGGTTGCCGCGGTCGAGCCACAGTGTCTGCTTCGTCAGCCGTGTCAGGAACGTACGGTCGTGGCTGATCACGACGAATGCCCCGCGATAGCGGTTCAGCCACTCCTCCAGCCATTCGATCGCGCCGATGTCGAGATGGTTGGTCGGCTCGTCGAGCAGCAGCACGTCCGGGTCCTGCGCCAGCGCCCTGACGATGGCGGCGCGGCGGCGCTCGCCGCCCGAGGCGGTGGCGGCTTCGCGCGACAGATCGATGCCCAGCTGGTCGGCGATGGCATCGGCCTCGAAATGCTGGGGCGCGTCGCTGCCGGCCAGGACATAGTCCGCGAGCGTGGCGAAGCCGCTGAGATCCGGATCCTGCTCCAGCAGGACCACCCGTGTGCCCGGGACGATCATGCGGCTGCCCTCGTCGCTGTCGACGGTTCCCGCGATCAGCTTCAGCAATGTCGTCTTGCCGGCGCCGTTACGGCCGATCAGCGCCAGCCGGTCCCGCGGACCGACGTGGATGTCGAGGTGGCGGAACAGCCAGCCGGCCCCCTGAACGAGGCCGAGGTTTTCATATGCAAGGATCGGGGCTGCCATGAGGCGCCAGATAGGCGGGCTGGGCCGATGCGCCAAGCGCCGTGACGCGCCGCGCATGGATTATCGGGCAATGTCCGGCTGGATCATCGCGCCCAGCGACGCAGGAACTGGCGCGGCCCCGGCGGCTCTGCCACGGAGATGCCCATGAAGCTTCGCGATTTCCTGCTGCTGGTCCTGATCTGTCTCGTCTGGGGCTACAGCAATGTGCTCAGCAAGATCGTCGTCGGTAACTGGGCGATCCCGCCGCTGTTCTTCGCCGCAATCCGCTTTGCCGTGGTGATCGCGGTGACGCTGCCGTGGTTGCTGCCGATGCCCCGACCGCGCTGGCGGATCGTGGCAATCGGTATCCTGATGGGGGCGGGCAATTTCGCGCTTCTTTTCATCGGCTTGCAGACAGCTTCCCCCTCAGCGGCCGCGGTGGTGATCCAGATCGGCGTGCCGTTCACCACGCTGCTGTCGATTGTGATGCTGGGCGAACGGATCCATTGGCGGCGCGGGCTGGGCATTTCGCTGACGCTGGCCGGCGTGCTGCTGGTGGTGTGGAATCCCAACGGCATCGCGCTGTCGACCGGGCTGTGGTTCGTCGTGGGGGCGGCGTTTACCGGCTCGCTGGGGGCGGTGTTGATGAAGCAGGTGGAGAATGTCGCGCCGCTGCGCTTCCAGGCGTGGGTGGGCCTGGTATCGTTCCTGCCGCTGGCGCTCGCGTCAGCGCTCTTCGAAACAGGGCAGTGGAGCAGCGCGGCGGCGGTCGGGTGGCCGTTCGTCGGCGCGGTGCTGTTCGCGGCGCTTGTCGTCTCCGTACTGGGGCACACCAGTTATTACGGGCTGATCCGGCGGTATGAGGCCAATATGCTGGCGCCGCTGACGCTGATGACGCCGATTTTCACCATCGCCTTCGGGGTGATGCTGACCGGGGACAAATTGGATGGCCGGATGATCGCCGGAGCGATGCTGGCGCTGGCCGGGGTGCTGGTGGTGGCGTTGCGGCAGAAGGCGGCGAGCCCACTGCTGGCGGAGCGGGAGCAAGCCTGAATGCCGGCCTGCTAGCGGAGAAGATCGGCCGCGGCCGGCATGCAGGCGGCCTGCCGTCGGCCTGCCATCGGCCTCGTTTCACACGGGCGTGGCCACCACTGACGATCCATCTGGCGCGCGCAACGAAAGGGGCCGGACGCATGGTGCGTCCGGCCCCTTTCTTTTTGCGAATGGCGCAGCGGCTGGGCCACTGCGGATCCGATATCGTGTCCGGGGCAGCGTTCGCTGCCCCGGTCCGAAATCAGAAGTCCATGCCGCCCATGCCGCCGCCCGGCATTGCCGGCATCGAGGGCTTGTCTTCCGGCAGCTCGGAAACGGTCGCCTCGGTGGTGATGAGGAGACCCGCCACCGATGCGGCGTTCTGGAGCGCGGTACGAACGACCTTGGTCGGATCGATCACGCCGGCCTGCACCAGGTTCTCATAGGTGTCGGTTGCGGCGTTGAAGCCGAACGACGTGTCATTCTGGTCAAGCAGCTTGCCCGAAACGACCGCGCCGTCCTGGCCAGCGTTCTGAGCGATCTGGCGAACCAGCGCCGTCAGCGACTTGCGAACGATGTCGATGCCGCGGGTCTGGTCCTCGTTGGCACCCTTCAGGCCCTCGAGAGCCTTGGTCGCGTACAGCAGCGCCGTGCCGCCACCCGGGACGATGCCCTCTTCAACCGCAGCGCGGGTCGCGTGCAGCGCGTCGTCGACGCGATCCTTGCGCTCCTTGACCTCAACCTCGGTCGCACCGCCGACCTTGATCACGGCGACGCCGCCAGCAAGCTTGGCGAGACGCTCCTGCAGCTTCTCACGGTCATAGTCCGAGGTCGTGACCTCGATCTGCTGACGGATCGCCTCGGTGCGGCCCTTGATCGCTTCGGCATCACCAGCGCCATCGACGATGGTGGTGTTGTCCTTGTCGATCGTGACGCGCTTGGCGGTGCCGAGCATGCCAAGCGTGACGGTCTCGAGCTTGATGCCGAGATCCTCGCTGATGACTTCGCCCTTGGTCAGGATCGCGATGTCTTCCAGCATCGCCTTGCGACGATCGCCGAAGCCCGGTGCCTTGACCGCTGCGACCTTCAGGCCACCGCGCAGCTTGTTCACGACGAGCGTGGCCAAAGCCTCACCCTCGATGTCCTCGGCGATGATCAGCAGCGGACGACCCGACTGAACGACTGCTTCCAGGATCGGGAGCATCGCCTGCAGGTTCGACAGCTTCTTCTCATGGATCAGGATGTACGGATCGGTGAGTTCGACCGACATCTTTTCCGGGTTGGTGATGAAGTACGGCGACAGGTAGCCGCGGTCGAACTGCATGCCCTCGACGACGTCGAGCTCGAATTCGAGACCCTTCGCCTCTTCGACGGTGATCACGCCTTCCTTGCCGACCTTTTCCATGGCCTCGGCGATCTTCTCGCCGACTTCACGGTCGCCGTTCGCGGAGATGATGCCGACCTGGGCAACTTCCTGCGAACCCGAAACCGGCTTCGAGCGTGCCTTCACGTCCTCGACCACCTTGGTCACGGCGATGTCGATGCCGCGCTTCAGATCCATCGGGTTCATGCCGGCGGCCACCGACTTCATGCCCTCGCGAACGATCGCCTGGGCGAGGACGGTCGCGGTGGTGGTGCCGTCACCGGCGATGTCGTTGGTCTTCGAGGCCACTTCGCGCACCATCTGGGCGCCCATGTTCTCGAACTTGTCCTTGAGCTCGATCTCCTTGGCGACGGTGACGCCGTCCTTGGTGATGCGCGGTGCGCCGAAGCTCTTGTCGATGACGACGTTACGGCCCTTCGGACCAAGCGTCACCTTCACTGCATCGGCGAGAATGTCGACGCCGCGCAGAATGCGCTCGCGTGCGTCACGGCCGAATTTCACGTCCTTGGCTGCCATGTGGCTACCCTTTCAAATGAACGAATGTTGTAAAATATGAAGAGGTTGCGGATCGCTCAGGCGAGAATGCCGAGGATGTCCGATTCCTTCATGATCAGCAGGTCTTCACCGTTGACCTTAACCTCGGTGCCCGACCACTTGCCGAACAGGATGCGATCACCGGCCTTGACGTCCAGCGGGGTAACCTTGCCATCCTCAGCCTTGGAGCCAGCACCGGCGGCGACGACTTCGCCTTCCTGCGGCTTTTCCTTGGCGGTGTCCGGAATGATGATGCCGCCTGCGGTCTTTTCCTCGGCCTCGACGCGGCGCACAAGCACGCGGTCGTGCAGCGGACGGAAGTTCATGCGGATTCCCTCTCTTTGAGCGGAGTATAACAGTTCGTTGGCACTCCCCTGATGCGAGTGCCAGCGACAGCGATATGTGATTGAGGGTGAGCAGCGTCAACGGGGACGCGCACAAAATTCTGGAACAATTCGTCAGGAGGTGCGTGGCAGCAGACCAAGCCGTTCACGGGCGCGCCAACGCCACAGCAACAGGATCGAGACGGCGAGGAGGCCAACGGCCAGCCCAAGCCAGATGCCGACGCCGTCCAGCCCGAAATAGAAGCCGAGCAGGCCCGAGGTGCCGAAGCCGATCACCCAATAGCCGAAAAGCGCGATGATCATCGGTACGCGCGTATCCTGCAGGCCGCGCAGCACGCCGGCGGCCACCGCCTGCGCCCCGTCGACCAGCTGGAACATCGCGGCCACCGCGAGGAACTTCACGGCCAGGCCGACAACCACCGCGTTCTGCGGCGCATCGACATCGACATAGGCGCTGACGAACAGGCGAGGCGCCAGCCAGATCGCGAGCGCCGTCACGCCCATGAAGCCGATGCCGAGCACGAGCGCGACGCGCCCCGCCCGGGCGATCCATGCCGCATCGGCCGCGCCATAGGCCATGCCGACGCGGATGGTTGCCGCCTGGGCAATGCCGAACGGCACCTGGAAGGCAATGGCGGCGATGTTCAGCGCGACGGCATGCGCCGCCACCTCGTTCACGCCGATCAACCCCATCAGGATCGCGGCGCCACCGAACAGCGCGCCTTCGAACACCCAGGTCAGCATGATCGGCACGCCCAGCCGCACGATCTCCCGAAAGCGCGACCATTCGGTGACCCACCAGCGGCCGAACAGCCGGTAACGGCGAAGGCGCGGATCGAGGAGCAGGATCGCCACATAGGCAAGCGCCATGGCAGTCAGGCTGATGACGCTGGCCCAGGCGGACCCCTCCAGCCCGAGCGCGGGGGCGCCGAGATTGCCGAACACCAGCATCCAATTGGCCAGGATGCTGACGCCGAGCGACAGCCCCGTCACCACGAAGGCCCAGCCGGGCCGGCCCAGCGCGGCGGCGGCGGTGCGCATCACCCCGGCGGCGACGCCCATCGGAATGGCCAGCAGGATGATGTCGAGAAAACTGCCCGCGCGGCGCGAAACCTCCGGATCCTGACCGAACAGCAGCAGCACCGTTTCGCCATTGGCGAGGAGGAGGACCACCGGGACGCAGCCGGCCGCACCGACCCAGAAGGCCATGCGCACACTGCGGCGAACCTCGCGCACGGCGTGGCGGCGGCGGCCAAGCTCGGCCGCGATCAGCGGGGCCGCTGCGCTGGTCAGCCCGATCAGCGCATACATGCACAGGTTGAAGAGGAAGACGCCGAGCGTGGCGGCGGCGAGCTCAACGGTGCCCAGCCGCGCGACGAAGATCACGTCCACCGCGCTGACCGCCATCTGGAGCAGATTCGCCCCGACCAGCGGCCCCGCCAGCCGGACCAGTGCCGACAGTTCGGCCCGGTCGGTCACCGGACGCGTATCGGTCAGCGGAGGATTGGCGGCGATCTCCATGATGACCGCGCGTTAGGCGGGTTTGTGGTGAAGCGAAAGGCGTGCCGGCAAGTCAAAGCCGGCCAGAGATCCGGCATAGACCCGGCAGAACGGCAATGTTCGTCAGTTGGCGACGGGTGCCGCAAGAAGTTGCGCGGTCTTTTTCTTGAACGCGCGCAGCTTTTCACCCGACAGCGTCGCGACGCTGGACAGCGGAATCGAGCGCGGATTGACGTTCTTGCCGTTCTTCCACACTTCCCAGTGCAGATGCGGTCCGGTCGACATGCCGGTGGAGCCGACATAGCCGATCACCTGGCCGCGCGAGACCTGCTGGCCGGCGCGCACGGCAAAGCGGCTGAGATGGCCATAGCCGCTCGAAATGCCGCTGGAATGGTCCAGCTTGATGAAATTGCCATAGCCGCGGTTGCGCGCCGCCATGACGACCCGGCCGTCGATCGGGGCGTAGATCGGCGAGCCGTGCGGCGCGGCGAGATCGAGGCCCTTGTGCATCCGCAGGAAGCCCAGCAGCGGGTGGCGCCGCATGCCAAAGGTGGAGGAAATCCGCCCGGTGACCGGCATGCCCATGAAGCCCTGGCGCTTAACCTGGCCATTGGCGTCCCAGAACTGCCCGCCGTTGCCGTCGCCACCCTCCCAGCGCACGAGCCGCAATTTCGTGCGGCCCTGGTCGAGACCGGCATATTGGAGCTGGCCGACCTGCACCTCGCCGGTGGCGGCGCGGGCGTGATCGGCAATCATGTCGAAGGTGGCGCTGGCGGGGATCGAGCCGACTGAGGTCCGCGCGGCGATCGCCTTGATATAAGCCTCGACCAGTTTCGCGGGGGCGCCGGCGGCGCGGGCCGAGCGGTAGAGGCTGGAGCCGACCTGGCCCTTGATCCGCAGCGGCGTATTGTCGATCGCGATCGGGCGCCGCTCCAGCGTCAGCCCCTCTGCCTGGCGATGCAGCACGAGATTGAGGTCGAAGCGGGCGCGGAAGGCGAGCTTTTCGAGCGGCCGGGCAGTGCGGCGATCGTGGCGGCGGCCGAGCGTCAGATCGAGGACGGTGCCGGGCTTCAGATCCTTCAGGCCCACTTCGCTCGCGACCAGCGCGGCGGCGCGGGCGGCATCGGCGCGGCCGACACCGGCGCGTTGCAAGGCTGCGCCAAAGCTGTCGCCGTTGCTCAGCGAGGCCGACAATTCGATCGTTGGACGCTCGGGTGTTTCGGACAGCGGGCGGACGAGATCGTTGGCGGCCATGCGCCGCCCGCTCGAGGCGCCAAGGCCGAGCGGGGCGATCGACAGGGTGCGCGCCTCTTCGCGCTCGGCGCCGATCATTTGCGTGGCAATGCTGCCCGGAAGCGGGCGGATGCCCGGCGCGGTCAGCGTCGCAGCGGCGATCAGGCCGCCGCAGGTCGCCAGGCCGCGCCACCAGTCACGGCTGCCGATGCGCGCGCCCAGATCGGGCACCCAGTCGGTCTGATGCAGCGCGAGGCGGAGGCGGTCGGGCCAGGGGAGGACGCGCACGGGCGCAACGGCACGCCCGAAGCTGCGGGCGCCGGCTGCACCAGCCATTTCCAGTCCAGGCTGCTCACGCAAGAACACGGAGAGAGAGGCGCCCCCAAGCACATAAACGTCGCCGATCAACCCCCGGCGCAGGCCAAGGCGTTGTGGCTGCAAGGTCCTAAAGTCAAATTAACCCGCGAGCCTGCGAGTCGCCGCTGCGCCGGCCCGTTGGATTGGCGGGATGAAATGGAATGGTTGATTCATAGGTGCTTGCGCCCGATGTTGCTGGCACCATGGCTCCCCACGACAACCTCCGCGTCACAGCGGTTCTCGGGCCGACCAACACCGGCAAGACTCACCTCGCCGTGGAGCGGATGGTGGCGCATTCGAGTGGCATGATCGGCTTCCCGCTACGGCTGCTGGCGCGCGAGGTGTATGACCGGGTGGTCGCGATGAAGGGGCCCGAGCGCGTCGCGCTGATCACCGGCGAAGAGCGGATCGTGCCGAAGGACGCGCGCTGGTTCCTGTGCACCGCCGAGAGCATGCCGGTGGACCGCGACGTTGCGTTCGTGGCGCTGGACGAGGCGCAGCTGGGCGCTGACGCCGAGCGCGGGCATGTGTTCACCGACCGGCTGCTTCATGCCCGCGGGCGTGAGGAAACCATGATCCTGGGGTCAGCGGCGCTGAAACCGGTGGTGCGCGCCTTGATCCCGCGCGCCGAGATCGTCGAGCGGCCTCGGTTCTCCGACCTGTCCTATGCCGGCGCCAAGAAGATCAGCCGGCTGCCGCGGCGGTCGGCGATCGTCGCGTTCAGCGCCGAGGAAGTCTATGCCGTGGCGGAGATGCTGCGGCGCCTACGCGGCGGCGCGGCGGTGGTGATGGGGGCGCTCAGCCCGCGCACGCGCAACGCGCAGGTGGCGATGTTCCAGGCCGGGGAGGTCGACTATCTGGTCGCCACCGACGCGATCGGCATGGGGCTGAACATGGATGTCGCGCATGTCGCCTTTGCCGGCTTGCACAAGTTCGACGGCAAGCGACGGCGGCGGCTGACCGTTTCCGAGATGGCGCAGATCGCGGGACGTGCCGGGCGGCACCAGCGCGACGGCACCTTTGGCGCAGTCACCGAAGAAGGGCCGGACGCGTTTCTGCCCGAAGAAGTGCTGGCGATCGAGGAGCATCGCTTCCCGGCGCTCGACTGGCTGTACTGGCGCAACGGCCGCCCCGACCTGTCGACCGTAGACACCCTGTTGGCCTCGCTGTCGGAGCCGCCGGATCACGAGCGGCTGCGCGCGGCCCCGGAGGCGCTTGATCTGGCCGTGGCGCGGCGTCTTTCGGCCGACCCCAAGGTCCGGGCCCAAGCGCGCGGGCAAGTGGAGCGTTTCTGGGCGGTTTGCGGGATTCCCGATTTCCAGAAGCTGGGCGCGGAGCCGCATGCCCGGTTCGTCGGGCGCGTCTTCGACCATCTGTCGACCGGCTATCTGCCGCATCAGTGGTTCGCCGACGAAGTCGCGCGGCTCGACCGGGTCGATGGGGACGTCGAGACGATCGCCGGGCGCGTCGCGGCGATCCGGACCTGGGCCTATATCGCGCAGCGTAAGGGCTGGCTGGCCGATCCGGAGCATTGGGCGGCGCGCACGAGCGCGGTCGAGGAACGGCTGTCCGACGCGCTGCACACCAGCCTGACGCAGCGGTTCGTCGACAAGCGCACCAGCGTTCTGATGAAGCAGATCGGCGCCGGGGCCGGCGCCTTGCCGGTGGAGATCGGTGCCGAGGGCGAAGTGACGATCGATACGCATTCGATCGGCCGGCTCGACGGGTTCCGCTTTGTGGTGGCGCCGGATGCCAGGGCAGCCGACAAGAGGTTGCTGCTGTCGACGGCGGAGAAACAGCTTTCCAAGGAGCGCGACGCGCGCGGCGCGGCGCTGATCGGCGATGAGGACCAGGCGTTCGCGCTGAACGCGGAGGGCGTGATTACCTGGCAGGGGCATGCTGTCGGCCGATTGGCGCGGGGACGATCGGCGGGGCGGCCGGTTGTCATGCTGAACGATGCGCTGGATTGCCTGGCGGCGGCGGTGCGCAAGGCTGCCAATGCGCGGCTCCAGCGCTGGGTCGACGATGCGGTTGCGGCGCAACTGCCGGTGGTCGCGCGGCTGGCGACGATGGCGAGCGACCCGGCGGCGACCGGCGCGCTGCGCAGCGTGGCCCGCGCGATCGAGGCAGGGGCAGGAATGACCCAGCGGCTGCCGATCCGTAGCGCGGTCGAGGCGCTGAGCCCGGAGGAACGCCAGCGGCTGCGCAAGGCGGGGGTGACGATCGGCGCGCTTGACCTGTTCGACCCCCGGACGATGAAGGCGCGCGCCTATCAGTGGCGCGCCGCGCTGCTGCAGGCGGCGGGCCAGCCGCTGAAGGGTGTGCCGCCCGGCGGCGCCTCCGTCCTGCCGCGCGGCGCCCCTGGTGCGGTGCTGATGGCCGGGTATCGCCCGTTGGGCGCCCAGGCGGTGCGGATCGACCTGGTCGAGCGGATCGCGCGCGCGGCACATGACGGGCGCAAGGGCCGCGGCGCATTCACGCCCGACCCTGCGCTGGCGACATCGATGGGGCTGGAACCAGCGACCATCGCGCGGCTGATGACCGAACTGGGCTTTCGCGCGCTGTCGGAAGGACGATGGGCATGGCGCGGGCGCCCACCGGCCAAAACGGTGCAGCCACGCAGCGACAATGCCTTTGCCGCCTTGTCGGAACTGACCTTTGGCTAATCCTCCCGGCGACGACGCCACGATGCGGCTTGACCGCTACCTGTGGTTCGTTCGCCTGGCGAAGACGCGCGAGATCGCGCAGGACATGGCGGTGCAGGGGCGGCTGCGGATCGACGGGCGCCGGATCGAGCGCGCGCACGCGCCGGTGCGGGTCGGCAATATCCTGACGTTCATGAAGGCAGGCAGCGTTCGCGTCTTGCAGATCGAGGCATTGCCCCTACGTCGCGGGCCTGCAGCAGAGGCGCAGGCCTGCTATCGCGAGCTGGAGGCAAAGATCGATTACGCGTCGCCCAAGTGCGACGACGATTGACGCTGGCAAGCAGCACGCATAGCAGCGGCGCCCGATCTGCTGATCGATGGAGGAGTTGAACCGGCCATGACCTATGTCGTCACCGACGCATGCATCCGTTGCAAATATATGGATTGCGTGGAGGTGTGTCCGGTCGATTGCTTCTATGAGGGCGAGAACATGCTCGTCATCAATCCCAGCGAATGCATCGACTGCGGTGTGTGCGAGCCGGAATGCCCGGCCGAAGCGATCCTGCCCGATACCGAGAGCGGCCTTGAGCAATGGCTTGAACTGAACGCGACCTTCTCCGCGCAATGGCCCAATGTCACGCGCAAGGCGGATCAGACGCCGCCCGACGCGGACGAGTTCAAGGGCGCCGACGGGAAGTACGACAAGTATTTCTCCGCGGAGCCCGGCACCGGCGACTGAGCCCGCGCCGGTGATCGGGCCGGCGGAGCGCGAAAAGCGTTCGTGCTGAGGCCGATCGTCGCGGCGGCGACCGCGTAGAATCCCCGATAGCTACCGCGACGATGGTGGTGAAGCGTGGATCGCTGGCGAAATGCCAGCGATGCTGACTGATCGACTCTGGTAATATTGTTGCAACGCTGCTATATGAGTCCGTGACGGGCGCATTGTTCTCGCGCGTCCGCTGGAGTCGCTAACCTTTCACGTCAATTGTGCATGGGCTCAAGCGGGCAATTGTCCGCACAAAGCTTTGCCCCGGCGTGAATCAACCCGGAGGATCCGGATCCTATGGCTGCCAAGGCGCTGCATTTCGATGTCGGTGATTATGTCGTTTATCCCAAGCACGGCGTGGGCCGGGTGATCGAGCTGCAGAAACAAGAAATTGCCGGCATGCAGCTCGAGCTCTACGTGCTGCGCTTCGAAAAGGAAAAGATGACGCTGCGCGTTCCGACCAACAAGGCGGAGAGCGTGGGCATGCGTAAGCTGTCGTCCGACAAGACGATGCGCGAGGCGATGGAGACGCTGAAGGGCAAGCCCAAGGTCAAGCGCACCATGTGGTCGCGCCGCGCCCAGGAATATGAAGCGAAGATCAATTCGGGCGACCTGGTGTCGATTGCCGAAGTGGTCCGTGACCTGTTCCGTGCCGACGACCAGCCCGAGCAGAGCTATTCCGAGCGGCAGATCTTCGAAGGCGCGTGCAGCCGTCTGGCGCGCGAGCTTGCCGCGATGGAGCAGATCGACGAGCCGGCTGCGCAGGAAAAGATCCTGGAGATCCTTCGCGAAGCCGCGGCGATCTACAACAAGGACAAGGTGCCGGCCTGAACCGGCTGATACTGCCGCACGGCGGCGGTGATCGAAAGGGCGGTCTTCCTTCGGGAAGGCCGCCCTTTCGCTTTGGGGCGTCATCCATAACCCGCTGGCCTTTGCCTTTCGCAGCAACGGGTGTATTATGCTGCAAACACACCTAGGCAGGTTGCAATGATGAAATCCGATCCAAAGCATTCATTTGACCGCACCGTCTCCCGCCGGAATGCCGGCACTGGTGTGACGCATGGTCGCCGCCTTGATCGTGCGCGCGGGCGCTCGCTCAGCTATTGGCTGGCGCTCGCGATACTGGTGCCGGTGGCGGCGTGCGGCAGCGCGCGATCGAGCGGCGACGATACGCCGGGGGTCCGCGGCGATGGAGCCGGCGGTACCCGCACCTATGCCGTCTCCAACTTCACGAAGATCGACCAGCGTGGCCCGGATGACGTGGACGTCAGGGTCGGCGCGGGCTTCTCCGTCAGGGCGGAAGGAGACCCGAAGGCGGTCGAGCTGCTGAAGATCGTGCTGGACGGTGACCGCCTGCGGATCACGCGATCGTCGAACAGCGGGATCAACTGGGATAGCGGATCGGCAAAAGTCTATGTCACCATGCCGCGGATCGAGGCGGCGCGCCTAGCCGGGGCAGGCGATGTGACGATCGACCGGGTCGACGGAGCGGCCTTTGACGGCGCGATCTCCGGTGCGGGCTCACTGGCCCTGAACCGCGTGACGGTCGACACGCTGAAGCTGTCGATCGACGGATCGGGAACGGTGACCGCGGCCGGAGAGGCGCAGGACATCGACGTGTCGATCGCCGGCGCGGGTGACGTGGCCGGCGAGCAGCTGCGCGGGACCAAGGCGTCGATCCGGATCGCAGGCACCGGCAATGTTCGTGCCGCGATCGATGGCAATGCGAGCGTGTCGATCATGGGCACTGGCGACGTGGACCTTGGCCCCAAGGCGCGCTGCGAGGTGCGCAAGATGGGCACGGGAGATGTGCGCTGCGGCGGATGAGTGCTTGCGGGCGGCGGTGAACTGGTGCCACCTGCCGCCGATGAACCCTCGCGTGCTTGCCCTCCCGCTTCTGCTGGCCCCTGTTCCCGCGCTCGCGGCCGATCGCGTCTTTTCCGTCGGCAGCTTTGAACGAGTCAGAGTGGATGGCCCGTTCGAAGTGCGGATCGTCACCGGCGAGTCCCCGGGCGCGACAGCCAGCGGCGACCGCCAACTGATCGAGCGGATTGCGATCGCGGTAAATGGCGGAACGCTATCGGTACGGCTGGGCACCGGCGGTTGGGGCGAGACGTTCCGCGCCGACAACGCGACGCCGCCGGTCATCATCCTTCGGACGCCGCGACTGGGCACGCTGGCTGTTTCGGCGGGCGCGCGCGTGACGGTGAACCGCCTGGCGTCGCAGAAAGTGGATGTGTCGCTGGCCGGATCGGGCAGTGTGGTGGCCGAGCGGATCGATGCCGATCAGTTCAGCGCGTCACTGGTCGGCGCGGGTACGATCACCGCGGGCGGGCAGGCCAATCGCGCCCGCCTGATCACTGACGGGCCCGGCGTGATCGATGCATCGAAGCTGGCGGTCAAGGATCTGACCGTGCTGCTGACCGGGCCGGGCGAAACGCGCGCAGCCGCACGCTACACGGCATCGGTGACGAATGCCGGGCTGGGGAAGGTGACTGTCGCGGGCAACGCAACCTGTACCGTGCGCGCTGCCGGGGGTGGCCCGGTAAGCTGTGGCAAGCTGGTCGCGAAATAGGCCGGCCGCGAAATAGGCCGGACGGTACCATCCGGCGGCTCAAGCCCGTGGGCGATGCCGCCGGCGATAATCAGTCGATCAGCGTCATGCCCCGCGGGGCACGACCGATCGCGACTTACTTGATCTTCGCTTCCTTGAACTCGACGTGCTTGCGCACGACGGGATCGTACTTGTTGAAGCTAAGCTTCTCCGTCTTGGTCCGCGGATTCTTCTTCGTTACGTAGAAGAAGCCGGTATCGGCCGAGCTGACGAGCTTGATCTTGACGGTGGTCGGCTTAGCCATGACCCGCGAATCCTGTTCTGTAGCAAACAAAAAAGGAGCGGCGAACGTGGGCGCGCCGCTTCCAACGGTCGGCGGAATGAAGGAAGGGGCCCGGGAAGTCAAGCAGGCGCATGGCTTAACGCCGCCTTCAGGGGGATTCAGTCAATAAGGACGCGACCATGGACCGCCGGAGCCGCGGGCTCCACCGCGATCGCGGGCCGAATCGGCGTTGCAGAGAATGGCCGGGGCAAGATCGGCCAGGGGAAAAGGGACGACGATCGTGGATGCACTGATGGCGGCACTGGTGCTGGGTGCGATCTGCCAGGCGGGGGACAAGACGCCGTGGCTTGCCGCTATCCTGGCGGACCGATTCCGCTCACCCGCGCTGGTGATTGCCGCCGCTGCGGTGGCGCTGGCGGCAAATTACGCCATCGGGGTGGTCGCCGCGCTGTGGATCGCGCCGCTGCTGACCACCGAAGCGCGCCAGTTGCTGCTGGCATTGGCGCTGGTGCTGGCGGGGCTGAGCACGACGCTTCGTTCGCGCACGCCTGACCGGCTGAGCGGCTGGCGGCTGGGGGCACTGGGGACGAGCGTACTGGGGCTGGCGATCATGATCGTCGGTGACCGGATGCAGTTCGTCGTCCTGGGCCTGGCGGCGCGCAGCGACTTGCCCTGGCTGGCGGCGGTCGGCGGGACGCTGGGCGCGCTGGCCGTGGTGGCACCGGCGGCGCTGATCGGGGAACGCCGCTGGCTGGCGCTGCCCCAGCCGATCATCAGGATCGTGTCGGCAAGCGTGCTTGTCGTGACCGGCGTCATCGCCGGGCTGAGCGCGTTGCGGCTGGCATGATGCGCGCCTCGCTCCGGGATTCCACGAGGGAGGGATAGAAACGCCGGTCAGACCGTTGTCGCAACGAATTCCCGATCTGTGAAAGGTATGCACCGTGGCCGACATCGCGCCTGACCTGAAAACCCCCTCTGACCTGCCGCGCAACGACACGCGCACGGTGGGTGAGGCGCTCAATACCTCGCTGGCGAATTGCTATGCGCTGTATCTGAAGACGAAGAACTTCCACTGGCATGTGTCGGGGCCGCATTTCCGCGACTACCACCTGATGCTGGACGATCAGGCGACGCAGATCCTGGGCGTAACCGACGCGATCGCCGAGCGCGTCCGCAAGACCGGCAACGTCACGTTGCGGTCGATCGGCGACATCTCGCGCCGCCAGACGATCACCGACAACGACCGCGATTTCGTGCCGGCCGACGAGATGCTGGCCGAGCTGCGCGACGACAATCTGAAGCTGGTCGAGAGCTTCCGCGCGGTGAAGGAAGCCGCCGAGGAAGCGAAGGACAATGCGACCAGCGGGATCGTCGACGAATGGACCGATCAGGCCGAAGAGCGCGCCTGGTTCCTGTTCGAGGCCAGCCGCAAGGGCCGGAAGTAACCTCCGATGTTGAAATGGGCTCTGATTTTCCTCGTCGCCGGCCTCGTGCTGGGGGCGCTGGGCTTTGGCGGGATCGGCGGCGCGTTCGTCGGTATCGCGAAGGTGCTGTTCTTCATCGCGATCGCGATCTTCGTCATTCTCCTGGTCCTCGCGCTGATGACCGGACGGGCGATCAAGGACGCGATCGACTGACGCTGCCGTTATCCGGCGCGGGCGGGCCAGGTGCCCTGCCGCGCCGGGTGGCGGTGGCTAACCCTCTATGGACGCGCTGGCCGCTCGTCCCGGCGCAGTGTCAGGACCTCAACGCCTGTATCCGTCACCGCGACGGTATGTTCGAACTGCGCCGACAGTTTGCGGTCCGCGGTGACGACGGTCCATTCGTCGTCGAGCGTTGCCACCTTGCGGCTCCCCTGATTGATCATCGGTTCGACGGTGAACACCATGCCGGTGCGGATCGGCGGGCCTGAACCGGCCTTGCCGAAGTTCAGGACCTGCGGTTCCTCGTGCATCTCGCGTCCGATCCCGTGGCCGCAATATTCGCGCACGACCGAATAGCCGTTCTTCTTGGCGTGACGCTCGATCGCGAAGCCGATGTCGCCAATGTGGGCGCCGGGGCGAACCTGCCTGATGCCCTGCCACATCGCCTCCTGCGCCACGCGCGCCAACCGGCGGGCGGGCGGGGCGACGGTGCCGACCAGATAGGTCTTGCTGGAATCGGCGATGAAGCCGTTCTTTTCGAGCGTGATGTCGAGATTGATGATGTCGCCATCGCGGATGATCTCGTCCGCGCTCGGCACGCCGTGGCAGACGACTTCGTTGCGGGAGCAGTTCAGCACATAGCCATAGCCATATTGCCCCTTGCTGGCCGGGCGCGCGGCGAGATCGACGGTGATGAACCGTTCGACCATATCGTTGACCGCCAGCGTCGACATGCCGGCCAGGTTCTGTGCGTCGAGCATTTCGAACACGCTGGCGAGCAGGCGGCCTGACACGCGCATCAACGCCAGTTCGTCGGGAGTCTTGATCATGTCAGGCGATCGACAGCCGTGGCAGATCGGCCGGTACGGCGGCGAGCTGCGCCTTGATGATCTCGTTGAAGGAGAGGGTGGGGTTGGTTTCGGCGAGCATGCCGATCTTCATCCAGAATTCCGCCTGGGCATTGATCGACCGGCACATCACCGCACTCGCGCGGCGGATATCCTCGTGCAGAACGTCGTCAATCTTCACAATGCCCATGCATGTAGCCCTCCGATCACCATCCGGCGCGTATACAAAGCGTATATGGAACGTCAATCGGCACCGACGCGCAGCAGCCAGATGTCGGGTGGCGCGCCGTAGCGCAGCGGGAGCAGGCTGGTGCCAAGACCCGCAGTGGTGAGGACGGTGCGCGCGCCCTCCCGAACCATCCCGCAGCGATAGCGATCGCCATAGCGCGACGGCACCCACAAGGCGCCGACCACCGGCAGGACGATTTGCCCGCAATGCGTGTGCCCGGCGAGCAGGAGGGGAATGTCGGCCGGCATGGCCGGGGCGATGTCGGGGGAATGGGTGACGAGCAGCCGCGGGCCCGACAGGCGGGCGAGCGCGCGCAAAGTCACCGGCAGATCATCGTTCCCGCTATAGGCGTCCCCCACCACGCCGATGGCGAGCGGGCCGCGCTGCGTGGCGGCATTGTCGAGGACCGAAATGTCCGCGGCCGCCAGCGCGGCTGCGACGACGGCGGGATCGCTGTCATGATCGTGATTGCCGAGCACCGCGATGGTGCCGAGCCGGGCGCGCAGCCCGCGGAGCGCCTCCGTCAGCACCGGGGCATTGTCGCGCGCGGTCTGCGCGTCATGACCGTCGATGAAGTCGCCCGCGAGAACGATCAGGTCGGGCGCTGCGGCGTTGATCTGCGCGACGATGCGCGCGAGGCGGGCGCCGTCCATCGCGCCGCCGCCGATGTGAATGTCGCTGGCCAGCGCGATCGTGACCGGCGGCTGGCCGGCCGGCCAGCCGGGCAGCGGCACCGACGCATGGCGGATCACCGGATCGCGATGCGCCTCGCGCCAGGCGAAGACGGCCAGGACACTGGCGGCGGCAATGGCGAGGACAAGAAGTGTGACAAGGAGAGGGTGCCTGCGGATCATCCGGCGTCGCTAGCGTTCGCGGGCGCGCGACACCATCACCGGAGCGGTTCGGGCCTGCCGTGCGTTGGAGCCGCCATGCACGCCTTTGCGCAGCTTCTCGATTCGCTGATCTACACCCGGTCGCGGACTGCGAAGCTAAGATTGATCGGTGATTATCTGAAAACGACGCCCGATCCCGATCGCGGCTGGGCGATGGCCGCACTGACCGGCGAGCTCGACATTCCGGGGATCAAACCGGCGGTGATCCGCGGGCTGATCGAGGAGCGCGTCGACCCGGTGCTGTACCGGATGAGCCGCGATTTCGTGGGCGATTCGGCGGAAACGGTCGCGTTGTTGTGGCCCACGCCGGAGACGCCGGTCCAGGCGGCGCCGCTGTCTGTCGGGGCGGTGGTCGAACGGTTGCTGACGCTGCCGCGCGGACAGGCGCCCGCGGCGCTGGCGCAGATGCTGGACCAGGCCGACTCCGAGGAACGTTTCGCACTGCTCAAGATGGCGACCGGGGCGCTGCGGGTCGGCGTGTCGGCGCGGCTGGCCAAGCAGGCGCTGGCGGATGCCTTCGGGATCGATGTCGATGCGGTGGAAGAGGTGTGGCACGGGATCGACCCGCCCTATGAAAGCCTGTTCGCCTGGGCCGAGGGGAAGGGCGAACAGCCGACGCCCGCCAATGTGCCGGTATTCCGCCCCTTCATGCTGGCGCATCCGCTGGAGGATCTGCGCTTCGATCTGACGGAGTATGCCGCGGAGTGGAAATGGGACGGGATCCGCGTCCAGATCGTGCATGTCGCCGGCGAGACGCGGCTGTACAGCCGCACCGGCGATGATGTGACCCGCGCCTTCCCCGATGTTGCCGCCGCCTTTGCCGAAACAGGCGCGGTGGACGGCGAACTGCTGGTGAAGGGCGAGGCGCAGGGCGGCGCGCTGAGCAAGAACGGCGGGGACGAGGGCGGCGGCGCGGCGAGCTTCAACGCGCTTCAGCAGCGGCTGGGGCGCAAGGTGGTGTCGGCGAAGATGCTGGAAGAAGCGCCGGCGTTCGTCCGGCTGTACGATATCCTGCTGGACGGCGAGGAGGATCTGCGCGCGCTGCCGTGGCACGAACGGCGCGGGCGGCTGGAGGCGTTCGCCACGCGATTGAACCCCGAGCGGTTCGATGTTTCCGTTCTGATCGAGGCACCGGATTTCACCGCATTGGAAGGCATCAGGGCCGGCGCGCGCGATGCGGCGATCGAAGGCGTGATGCTGAAGCGGCGCGATTCGCCCTATGTCACCGGGCGGCGCGCGGGGCTGTGGTACAAGTGGAAGCGCGACCCGCTGACCGCCGATTGCGTGATGATGTACGCCCAGCGCGGCAATGGCCGGCGATCATCCTTCTACAGCGACTATACCTTTGGCTGCTGGACCGAGGATGGCGAGCTGCTGCCCGTCGGCAAGGCCTATTCCGGGATCACCGACGAGGAGCTGAAGCAGCTCGACAAGTTCGTGCGCAACAACACGCTCAATCGCTTCGGCCCGGTGCGCGAGGTGGAGAAAAGCCTGGTGCTGGAAGTGGCGTTCGATTCGATCCACGAATCGAAGCGGCACAAATCGGGCGTCGCGATGCGCTTCCCCCGGATCGCGCGGATCAGGACTGACAAGCCGGCGGCGGAAGCCGACACGCTTGCAGGATTGCGGCGGCTGGTGACATAAATAGCGGGTCTGCCGGAGGCTAGCGTAGCCAGAAAGCAACGATCGAGCCGATGCGCCCGCGAAAACCCAGTGTCGCTTGTCAGCGTGTCTTTCGACGGAGCGGTTGGGAAACATCAAGCACAAGGCCGTAGGCGCCTCGCTTTGATCCTCGAACGAAGCCGCCGATAATCTCTCCCTTGCAGATAACCGGCAGTCGCTCCGGGTTCGCCTGCAAGACGGCAGTGCGTATCTCCTGAGCCTGATCGCGTGGAATATAACCAGCAGGCATGCCCTCGATCATAATACCAACCGCGTTCGGATCAGCAGCGTTGTCGTCGATGAGAAAAAGCTGAGCGACGACGTGCCAATATACTCCTCCACGCCAACGATCCCCGATCACCGTCTCGAATGTTTCTTGGAAGTGGCTCTCTCCTACGATCTCGATTTGGCCCCCGGTAGCGAGCGGAAAGAAGCCATCGATCTTCCACCAGTTTTTCGGCAGTCGATGTCGATCGAAGCCGTCGTTGATCCTCTCTCGGCCAAGTGCCTTAAGGAGCGAACTAAAGAAGCCCAAAGGTTATACTTTCTCGCGAGAGGCGTAACCGATGGGAGCCGTAACATTCATTCGAATGAGGGGTCCAGTGGGCGTCATATTTCCAAGTGGGACGAAGGCGCTTAGGCACGTTACTAGGGTCTGATGTCGCCGATGCTGCTTGCCTCGTTGATGATGATTGCGTCGGGTTCGATCCACGCGCTGGTCAACGGGATCGTGAAGGGTGGCCGCGACAAGGCGGCGGCGCGGGCGCTGACCGATGGATCGGGCGCGATCATCATGCTGCCCGCACTACCCTTCGTCACCATGCCCGATGGCGCTTGGGGGTGGCTGGCCGCCAGCGCGTTGGTGCACGGCATTTATCTGTACGCGCTGATCCGCGCCTATGAGCGCACCGATTTCTCCACTGCTTACCCCGTACTGCGCGGGACGGCGCCGGTGCTGACCGCGATCGTGACGATCGGGCTGCTGGGGGAGCCGGCGAGTGCGGGCGATCTCGTTGGCATCGCGCTGATCGCGGGGGCGATGTTCCTGCTGGTGATCGGGCGGCATCTGGACCGGGCGTCGCTCGGCTGGTCGCTGCTGACGGGGGCGATGATCGCGACCTATACGGTGATCGATGCCTGGGGCGTGCGCGCGGCGCCGACGCCGACCGGCTATATCGCGTGGCTGTTCGTGATGATGGGCGCGGTGACGCCGGTGATGTTCGGCGTCGCGACCAAGGGGCGCGTGTTCGGCGCGGTGCGCAGCCAGTGGCGGCCGGGGGCGATTGCCGGCGCGCTGTCGATCGTCACCTATGGATTGGCGCTGATCGCCTTTTCGATGGGGCCGACCGCGCCGCTTGCCGCGCTGCGCGAGACAGGGATGGTCACCGCGCTGGCGATCGCGATCTTCGCGCTGGGAGAACGGGTGTCGTGGCAGCGCGGGGTCGCAGTGGGCATGATCATGGCCGGCGCGGCGACGATCCTGGCAACGTAACGCGCACTATCTGGCGGGCGCGACGGTGAGGCTGCCGGGGGGGAGCGGCTGGCACAGTTCGCGCGACGGCACGGCGGGGTCGAGCCAGGCGGCCCAGGCGTCGCGGCCGAGCACGACCACTTGCCGCGCGTGATAAGGGGCGATGTCAGGTCCCGGTTCACAGGTCAGCATGGTGAAGGCCTCCCCCACCTCCGGATCCTTGCGCCACAGGCCGGCGATGCAGAACCAGTCGTGACCGACGAGGCGGAACGCCCATTTGTCCTTGCGCTTCGCCTTGGGATCGGCGGGCTTGGTGAATTCGAAAAAGCTGTCGACCGGGATCAGGCAGCGGCCGGTGCGCAGATCGCGACCGTCGGAGCGGAAATTGTACACCGGCTTTCCGCCCGAGCCGGGCCAGCTCCAGCGGCGGGTGACGCATTCTGCCTCGTCCGCGCGGCCATCGACGCCGCGGATGATGATGGTGGGATCGGTGATGCGCACGCTCTCGAGCGGCGCCATGTTGGGGACGCCCTCGGGAAAGACGAGCGGCATGCGTGTCTCACCCCAGTCGTTGCGCAATTCGCCGATGGCGATGCGGCGGGCGGCCTCGTTGCACATGTGCCAGAGGTTAGCGGATCGCAGCGGCCGGCGCCAACCCGCCCTGCGGGAGGGCGGCGCCGGCGAGCGGGTTACTTGGCGGCCAGCGCCTCGGCGATCAGGCGGCGGGTGTTGGCGACGCCGTACAGCTTGATGAAGCTGCCCATGCGCGGCCCCTGGCTGGAGCCGAGCAGGGTTTCGTAGAGCGCCTTGAACCAGTCGCGCAGCTCCGCAAAGTCGCCAGTCTTGCCGATTTCATAGACCGCGTTCTGGATGTCCTCCGCCGAGGCATCTTCGCCGAGCGCGGCGAGATCGGCGTCGAGCCGCTGAAGCGCGGCTACTTCCACCCCCTGCGGCGCGCGGCGCTTCAGCGTGGGGGCAATGAAGTCGCGGTGATAGGCCAAGGCATAGCCGATCATCCGGTCGAGCTCAGGGTGCGCGGCGGGGTTCGCATCGGCGAGGTAATTGCCGAGATAGCCCCAGACCTGCTCCTTGGTGGCGCCTTCGCCCATCACGCCGACCAGGTTGAGTAGCAGCCCGAAGGTAACCGGGAGCGTTGCCGCAGGCACGTTGCCGGTGTGGACGTGGTGGACCGGGTTGCCGAGCTTTTCCTTCCAGCCCTGGGCCGGATAGTTGGCGCGGAACTGCCAGTAATCGTCGACGGCGCGGGGGATGAGGCCGAGGTGAAGCGACTTCGCCTTCTTCGGTTCGCGATAGATGTAGAAGGCGAGGCTTTCGTCAGGGCCGTAGGTGAGCCATTCCTCGATCGAGAGGCCGTTGCCCTTGGACTTGGAGATCTTCTCACCCTTGGCGTCCAGGAACAGCTCGTAGATCAGCCCCTCGGGCTTACAGCCGCCGAGGATCTGCGCGATCTTGCCGCCGAGGATGCCCGAATCGATCAGGTCCTTGCCGTACATCTCATAATCGACGCCGAGCGCGGCCCAGCGCATGCCCCAGTCGGGCTTCCACTGCAGCTTTGCCTTGCCGCCGAGGATCGACTGCTCGACCGTCTCGCCGCCGGGAACGGAGGTGTCGACGAAGCGGATGATGCCGGCTTCGGCGTCGACCACCTCGACCGGGACCTGAAGCACGATGCCGGACGTGGGGCTGATCGGCAGGACGGGGGAATAGGTCGCCTGCCGTTCAGCGCGGAGCGTCGGCAGCATGACGGCCATGATCTTGTCGTAGTTGCGCAGCACGTCGCGCAGCTTCTCGTCGAAGCGGCCCGAGGTATAGTAATCGGTCGACGAGACGAATTCGTAGTCGAAGCCGAAGCGATCGAGGAAGTCGCGCAGCATGGCGTTGTTGTGCGCGGCGAAGCTGTCGAACTTGCCGAAGGGATCGGGGACGCGCGACAGCGGCTTGCCGAGGTTCGCCTCCAGCAGTTCCTTGTTGGGCACATTGTCCGGCACCTTGCGCAGGCCGTCCATGTCGTCGCTGAACGCCACCAGCCGGGTCGGCCGGCCGGTCATTTCCTCATAGGCGCGGCGGACCATGGTGGTGCGCAGCACCTCCTGAAAGGTGCCGATGTGCGGCAGGCCCGACGGGCCGTAGCCGGTTTCGAATAGCATCGGTTCACCGTTCGGCTTGCCTTCCGGCCAGCGCTTCAGAAGCTTTCGCGCTTCCTCATAGGGCCAGGCCTTGGACTCGAGCGCTGCGGCGCGCCGTTCGGGATCGAATGCGTCTGTCATAACGTGGTGCGACGTAGCGACGCGGGCGCGCGATGGCTATATGGGCAACGCATGTCGATCTGGTCCGGCCTTCTCCTGTTGCTCCTCACCGTCGCCGGGATGGAGGGTTTCGCCTATGTCATGCACCGCTGGGTGATGCATGGGCCGGGCTGGTTCCTGCATGCCAGCCATCATCGACCACGCACTGGCCGGTTCGAACTGAACGACCTGTACGGCGCGATCTTCGCCGTGCCGTCGATCGTGCTGATCTGGGGCGGGGTGCAGGGTGGTTGGTGGGAAGGCTATGCCTGGATCGGCGCGGGTATCGCCGCCTATGGCGCGATCTATTTCGGGTTCCACGACATCATCGTGCATGAGCGCGTGCGCACGCGGTATCTGCCGAAATCCAGCTATATGAAGCGGATCGTGCAGGCGCACCGATTGCACCATGTCGTGAATACCAAGGAAGGCACGGTCAGCTTCGGCTTCCTCGTCGCGCCCAAGCCGGAAGAGCTGAAGGCAGAGCTGAAGCGGCGCGGGCGGGCAGGGGTTCGTGCCCCCGCCGGTTCGGATCGGACGTTTGCCGAAAAGTAACCTTCGCGGGGGATAAGGGTGCCATGGACCACGCCATCCCACTTCCCAGCCCGGGCGAGGGCGATGAAAACCGCGGCGCGTTGCGCAAGGCGGTCAAGATGCGCGCGCATCTGCGTGATCGCGGCACCACGCGTTTCGAGATCGAGGTGGTCGACCTGTCCACCACCGGTTTCCGCGCGCAGACCAGCTTCACGCTATGGCCGGGAACGACGGTGTGGCTGACCCTGCCGGGTCTCGCCGGGCTGGAAGCGGTGGTCGCGTGGCGTGACAAATATCGCTACGGCTGCGCCTTCACGAAGCCGCTGCACCCGGCGGTGTTCGACCATATCGTGGCGCTGAGCAACAGCTAGGCCGCGACGGCGCGGCAGACGCGGCCGGGACGGCCGTGATCGTCTGCATGCGCGTTACCCTGATTTACCTAGCCGTCAGTTGGCGGCTCAGGCGGCCGTGCCGCCCACCGTCAGGCCGCCGACCAGCAGCGTCGGCTGACCGACGCCGGCGGGCACGCTCTGCCCACCCTTGCCGCACATGCCGATCCCCTCATCCAGCGCGAAGTCGTTGCCGACGCCAAGCACCTTGGTGAGTACGGTCGGACCATCGCCGATCAGCGTCGCGCCCTTGATCGGCGCGCCGATGCGGCCGTTCTCCACCTTATACGCCTCGGTGCAGGAGAAGACGAACTTGCCCGAGACGATGTCGACCTGGCCGCCGCCGAACGACTTGGCATAGATGCCGTTCTTCACGCGGGAGAGCAGCTCCGTCGGATCGTCGTTGCCGCCCTTCATGAAGGTGTTGGTCATGCGCGGCATGGGTGCGTGCGCGAAGCTTTCGCGACGGCCGTTGCCGGTCGCCTCGACGCCCATCAGGCGGGCGTTGAGGCGATCCTGCATATAGCCCTTCAGGAAGCCGTCCTCGATCAGGATCGTCTCGCGAGTCGGCGTGCCTTCGTCGTCGATGGTCAGCGAGCCGCGGCGATCGCGGATCGAGCCGTCGTCGACGACCGTAACGCCGCGCGCGGCGACCTGCTCGCCGATGCGGCCCGAAAAGGCGCTGGTACCCTTGCGGTTGAAATCGCCCTCCAGCCCGTGGCCGATCGCCTCGTGCAGGAGGATGCCGGGCCAGCCGGGTCCGAAGAGCACGGTGAATTCGCCGGCCGGCGCCGCAACCGATTCGAGATTGACCAAGGCCTGTGCCAGCGCCTCATCAATCGCGCGGTTCCACGTGGCCGGATCGAGCAGCGAATCGTAGAGATAGCGGCCGCCAATGCCGAAGGTGCCGGTTTCGCGGCGGCCATTCTGTTCGACCACGATCGACACGTTGAGCCGCACCAGCGGGCGAACGTCAGTGGCGACGAAACCGTCCGGGCGGACGATTTCCACCACGCTCCAGGTGCCCGACAGGCCGACCGACACCTGCGCGACGCGCGGATCGCGCGCACGCGCGGCGGCATCAATCGTCTGGCACAGGTTCACCTTGTCGGCGAACGGGACGAGATCAAGCGGGTCGCCATCGGTGTAGAGCCGCTGGTTGGTGCCGGTCGGCGGCGGCGCCTTGGCGCTGGTCGACCTATCGATCAGCTGCATCGTTTCCGCCGCGCGCTTGATCGCCGCCTCCGACAGTTCGCTGGCATGAGCGAAGGCGGTCATCTCCCCCGAGACGGCGCGCAGGCCGAAGCCGGAATGGGTATCGTAGCTGGCGGTTTTCAGCCGGCCGTCGTCAAAGCCGAACGCTTCCGACTTGCGATATTGCAGGAACAGCTCCCCGTCGTCGGCGCGCGAGAGGGCGCCCGCGGTGAGCGACAGCGCGGCCTCCGGATCCAGCGAGTCGCGGTAAAGGAACGAGCGGGGATCGAGTGCGGTCATCGTTGGAATGTAGGGTGCATGAGGCGCCGCGCAAAGCCTGTGGATAAAGCTGTGCGCAACTATGTGGATCGGTTCCGGATAAGCCGTGGGCAAGATGTGAGCGACCTGTGGATATCGGCTGAACGGACTGTGGATAAGGCGTGGGTGGGCTGTGGATAACGTGTGAACAGCCTGTGCATGGGCTGTGCACAGCGTGGCAATGCCAGCGATCCTAAGGGTTTGGCGTGGGGTGGTCGGCCGACGAGGCCGGGGCGCGCGGCTTCGAACGACGGCGTGGTGGCGCCGTTCGACGGTTTTGCCGCGTTTCTGGCGGAAGGAGGCGGAGCAAATGCCTGGGCTGCGGGCCGCCAGGGCACACGGGCGTCACGCACGGGCGGCGCAAGTCCGCGTTCAATCCGCGCCGCGGCGTACCTTCAGGCTTGTCGTTGTGCTGATCGGCCGCAGCGACGGCAGCGCGACGTTCCGACGCAGCGGAAGCCCCCGCCGCACAACGCAGCAGGTGGTTCCTATGTCGCGTCGACGGGCGGGTTAGCGCCCGGCGCCGTCGCCGTGATCGGGGAGGGTCGACGGGTCGACGCCATCGGCCGGGCCGCCGATCAGCACGAAACGGCGATCGCAATAGCCGCAGTCGACATAGCCCAGTTCCGAGATTTCCAGCCAGACGCGCGGGTGGCCGAGCGCTGCGGGGATCCCGTCATGCGCGCCATCACAGGCGACGCGGTGGTGCGAAACACGGCTGATCTGGGGCGGCGGCAACATGGGCCCGCGTTAGCAACGTCGTGCTGCGCAAGCAATGACTTGCCTAGCATTCGCGCGCGGCCGGGCGTAACCACCCCGACCATGACCGACGCTGCGATCGCCATCCAGGATCTTTGCAAGACCTATCAGGGCGGCAAGCGCGCGCTCGACGGGGTCAGTTTCGACGTGCCGCAAGGGACCATATTCGGCCTGCTGGGGCCGAACGGCGCCGGCAAATCGACGCTGATCAACATTCTGGCCGGGCTGGTGAACAAGACCAGCGGCACGGCGTCGATCTGGGGCTTCGACATCGACGCCCACCCGCGCAATGCCAAGGCATCGATCGGGATCGTCAACCAGGAGATCCTGTTCGATCCGTTCTTCACGCCGCTGGAAACGCTGGAGATCCAGGCCGGGCTGTACGGCATCCCGAAGGCCCAGCGGCGGTCGATGGAGCTGCTGCGCGCGGTGCATCTGGAGGATAAGGCGAAGGCCTATGCCCGCACGCTGTCAGGCGGGATGAAGCGACGGTTGATGGTGGCGAAAGCAATGGTCCATTCGCCGCCCGTGCTGGTGCTCGACGAGCCGACGGCGGGCGTCGACATCGAGCTGCGCCAGCAATTATGGGCCTATGTCCGCGAACTGAACGCCGGTGGCGTGACGGTGGTGCTGACGACCCATTATCTCGAAGAGGCCGAGGAATTGTGCGATCGCATCGCGATCATCAATCACGGCACGGTCGTCGCCAACGAGCCGACCCGGCAGCTGCTGAGCCGCGCGCAGGAGAAGGTGGTCGATGTGACCGTCGAGCGTGACGTGACGGCGCTGCCCGAGGCGGCATGCTTCCAGAAGATCGCGCTGAAGGGTGAGCGCACGCTGTCGATCACTTACTCCAAGGATCAGGTGAACGCCGGCGAGGTGCTGGCCGCGGTGCAGGGCGCGGGCTTTGGCATCGTCGATGTGTCGACGCGCGAGGCCGACCTGGAGGACGTGTTCCTGAGCCTGACGCGAGCGGCCTGACCGGCCGCTGACGTGGCCCGGCGCCGCGGCGGCATCATTGCTTGGCGGCGGCCTTCTTGGGCTTCAGGTGAAGCAGGCCGGCGACGATCGCACCGACGATGATGCCGAACACCGCCGACAGGGCGGCGTTGACGATCCAGGCGACGACACCCCCGGCGGCGGGCACCGCGTGGCGGGCGCCTTCCGCGGCATGTTCGATCCATTCGGGGATCGGCGTCAGGTGGAATTCGTGAAGCCCGTGGACGATGATTTGCCCGCCGACCCACAGCATCGCGGCCGTGCCGATGATACCGAGCCACTTCAGGACGACCGGCATGGCGGCCACGAGACCGCGGCCGATCGCCCGGGTGCCGCTGTTCTCGCGCTTCGCCAGCGCCAGCCCGATGTCGTCCATCTTCACGATCAGCGCGACGACGCCATAGACGCCGATGGTGATCGCGATGCCGACGAGCGCAAGCGCGATCGCCTGGTTCACGATCGTCTGGTCGGCGAGTTCGGACAGGGCGATCGCCATGATTTCACCCGACAGGATGAGGTCGGTGCGAATGGCGCCGGAAACCTGACGATCCTCAAGCTGCTTGGGATCGGTGACCGCGCACGCTTCCTCGCCATGGTGAGTGCCGGTCAGCGCCTCGATCACCTTTTCGGCGCCTTCGAAGCACAGGAAGGTGCCGCCGGCCATCAGGATCGGGGTGATTGCCCAAGGCGCGAAGGCGGACAGGATGAGCGCCGCGGGAAGGAGCAGGATCAGCTTGTTACGCAGCGAGCCGAGCGCGATTTTCCAGATGATCGGCAGTTCGCGCGCTGGGCTGAGCCCGGTGACGTAGCGCGGCGTGACGGCGGTGTCGTCGATGACCACGCCGACCGCCTTCGTCCCCGCCTTTGCCGAGGCGCCGGCGACGTCATCCAGGCTGGCGGCGGCCAGCTTGGCCAGCGCCGCAATGTCATCCAGCAACGCAACCAGGCCACCAGCCATCTGATCTGATCCTTCAATCCTTCGCCGCCGCTATTGGCGAACGCGCGTAGCGGCAAGGGGCGGACAACGCGGCGCCAAGAAAAAAGGCCGACCCCCGGAGGGATCGGCCATGAAAGTTTTTAGGAGAGGATGCCTGAAAGGCCTGGCACTTGTGCACTGCAGCATGATTCGCTGCAAGTGCAAAGTTGCATGTAACCGGTTGCATAAATTGCATCGCAAGGCGTGGCATCGACTTCGCACCGATGCGGGTTAAGAAGGGAAATGACGATTTCCCCGCCGATTGCCGCCACCCGTTCGCACGCCTTCACCGCTCATGGTGTTACCATCGAGGATCCCTGGGCTTGGCTGAAGGACGCGAATTACCCGGACGTCTCCGACAAGGACGTGCTGGCGTATCTGGAGGCGGAGAACGCCTATTTCGAACAGGCGATGGCGCCGCACCGACCGCTGGTCGACCGGCTGTACGAAGAGATGAAGGCGCGCATCAAGGAGGATGAATCCTCCGTGCCGCAGAAGGACGGCGACTGGCTGTACTGGACCGCGTTCGAGACAGGCGGCGAGTATCGCAAATGGTGGCGCCGGCCGGTCGGGTCGACCGACGACGGCAGTGCGGACGAGTTGCTGCTGGACGAGCCGGCCCTGGCGGCGGGGAAGGAGTATTTCCGGCTGGGCGCCTTTGCCGTGTCGAACGACGGCATGAAGCTGGCCTATGCGATCGACGACAATGGATCGGAACGCTTCACCATCCATGTGAAGGATCTGGCGACGGGCGCGCTATTGCCTGACACGATCCCGGGGATGCTGTCCGACATCGTGTGGACCGCGGACGACGCCGGATTTCTCTACGGCCTAGCCAACAAGGAATGGCGCACCGACAATGCGCGGTTCCACCGTTTGGGCAGCGATCCGGCCGAGGATGTCGAGCTCTACCACGAGGATGACGAGGGCTATCGCGTCGCCGTGGCAGAGACGAGCGACCGGCGATGGATCGTGATCGCGACCGGCGATCATGTGACGAGCGAGGTGCGCCTGCTGCCCGCGGATAATCCGCTGGCCGAGCCGATCGTCGTGGCGCCACGCCAGTCGGGTCGCGAATATGACGTGGATGCGCACGGCGACACGCTGTTCATCCACACCAACGACATTGACCCGATGTGGCGGCTGGTGACCGCGCCGATCAGCGCGCCGGGCGAGTGGACCGAACTGATCGCGCCGAGCCGCCATTTCTACATGACCGGCGTCGAGTGCTACCGCGACTTCTTCGTGGTCGAGGGGCGCGAGGACGGGCTCGATCAGGTGGCGATCCATCGCTACGACGCGCCCACCGTGGCCGAGCGCATCGACTTCCCCGAGGCGAGCTACGCGGCCGGGCTGGGGGACAATCCCGAATATGAGCAGACGGTTCTGCGCGTCGGTTATGAATCGATGGTCACGCCGGGCACCGTCTATGATTATGATACGGCCACTCGCGGGCTGACCGTGCTGAAGGTGCAGGAGATCCCGTCCGGCTATGAGGCGGGGAAGTATCGCACCGAGCGGCTGCACATCACGGCGCGCGATGGCACCGAGGTGCCGGTATCGATCGTCTATCCGGCCGATTTCCCGCGTGACGGCAGCAGGCCGTTGTTCCTGTACGCCTATGGCGCCTACGGTCATGCCATCCCGCCCGGGTTCTCGACCGGCCGGCTGAGCCTGCTTGATCGCGGCTTCGCCTATGCCATCGCGCATATCCGCGGCGGCGACGATCTGGGCCAGCAATGGTACCATGACGGGAAGCTCGCCAAGCGGACCAACACCTTCACCGATTTCGTCGACGTGGCGCGCGGGCTGATCGACGGCAAGTGGACCAGCGCGGGGCGCATCGCGATCGCCGGGCGGTCAGCGGGCGGCGAACTGATGGGCGCGGTGGTCAATTCCGATCCCGAACTATGGGGTGCGGTGATAGCGGACGTGCCATTCGTCGACGTGCTGAACACGATGATGGACGAAAGCCTGCCGCTGACGCCGGGCGAATGGCCCGAATGGGGCGATCCGATCACCGATCCGGCCGCATTCCAGCTGATCCGCAGCTACAGCCCGTACGACAATGTCCGCGCGCAGGATTATCCGCCGCTGTTCATTTCCGGCGGGCTGAACGATCCGCGCGTGACCTATTGGGAGCCGGCGAAATGGGCTGCCAAGCTGCGCGCGACCAAGACCGACGACAATATCCTGCTGCTGAAGACCAACATGGGCGCAGGTCATGGCGGGAAGTCCGGCCGGTTCGAGAGCCTGCGTGAAGCGGCCGAGGAGCATGCGTTCGTGCTGTGGCAGCTGGGGGTAGAGGAGTGATGATCGCCCTGCGCCGGATCCGTCGCCTGTGACGATCGAGGAGATCGTCGCGCATTGGGGCGTGGTGGCGGTTTTCGCCGGCGCGATGATCGAGGGCGAGACGGCGGTGCTTGCCGGGGGATTGCTGTCCCACCAGGGGCTGTTGCACTGGCCGCTTGCCTTTGTCGCGGCGGCGGTCGGCTCGTTCCTGTCCGACCAGTTCTTCTTCGCGGCGGGCAGGCGTTATCGCGATAGTCCGACGGTGAAGCGATGGACGCAGAAAAGCGCCTTTGCCAAGGCGCTGCGGCTGCTGGAGCGATACCCCACCGGGTTCATCTTCGGATTTCGCTTCCTGTATGGATTCCGCACCGTCAGCCCGATCGCGATCGGGACGAGCCAGGTGCCGACATCGACCTTCGTCGTGATCAACGCCGTCGCCGCGACGGTGTGGGCGGCGCTGTTCACGGCGCTGGGTTACTGGTTCGGCGAGGCGGTGACGGAGCTGGCCGGACGGTTACAGCCAAGCCGCGAAACGCTGCTGATGGGCGTGGCGATGCTGGGCGGCGTCTTTGCGATCCTGCAGATCCTGCGATGGTGGCGAAAGCGATGACCTTCACCAAGACCTTTGTCGCCGATGCGGCCGACATCGATGAGCTGGGCCATGTGAACAATGCCGTGTGGGTGCGGTGGATCCAGGAACTGGCGGTCGCGCATTGGGAGGCGGTGGCGCCGCAGGAGCATCGCGAGGCCTATATCTGGGTCGTGACGCGGCACGAGATCGATTACCGCGGCAATCTGGCTGAGGGGCAACAGGCGACGGGCGCCACGTGGGTGCCGGAGCCTCCGCGCGGCGCGCGGTTCGACCGTCATTTCCGCTTTACCAGCGCGGATGGCCGAACGCTGGTGGAGGGGGTGACGACCTGGGCGCTGCTGGACCGGGCGAGTGGCCGGCTGCTGCGGGTACGCGCGGACGTGGCAGCGCCATTCATCAGCGACGGCCCAGCCTGATGCTGGATCGCCGCGCGGTCCTTGCCGCTGCCCCGCTGATTCTGCCGGCCTGCACCACGACACGCGCGCGGCCGATCGCATCGCCAGCGTCGGCCTGCCTCGCGCCGGTGCGGGTCGCCGCGGACCGGGTGATCCGAACGGTGGCTGGCCTCAGGCCCTATCGCGCGGGCGGGTTCGTGGTCCGGGCTGATCCGTTCGGCGACAAGCGCGTCGTGCACAATTACGGTCATGGCGGCGCCGGCATTACGCTGTCCTGGGGTACGTCACGCCTGGCCGTGGATGCTGGCCTGCCCGGCCATAGCGGGAGCGTGGCGGTGATCGGCGCCGGCATCATGGGCCTGACCACCGCACGGCTGTGCCAGGAGGCCGGTTTTCCGGTCACGCTGTACACCAAGGCGCTGCCGCCCGACACGACATCCAACATTGCGGGTGGGCAATGGGAGCCCGCCAGCCATTTCGCCGAGGATATGGTGACGCCCGAATGGCGCGCGCAATATGCACAGGCGCTGGAATATAGCTGGCGCCGGTTCCAGATCATGGTCGGCGAGGATTATGGCATCCGCTGGGTACCAACCTATCAGCAGACCCGGACGCCGCCGGGTCAGGCGCGAGCGTCAGCGCGCTACATGCCGGGCCTACGCTACCTCGACACGGCAGAGCATCCGTTCCCGATCAGCGGCCATGTGATCCGTTTCGACACAATGTACGCCGAGACCGGGCGGCTGCTTCGCAAGCTGGAGCAGGACGTTCGGATCGCAGGTGGACGTATCGTCGTTCGCAACTTCGACAGCGCGGCGGACGTCGACGCCCTGCCTGAGCGGCTGGTGTTCAATTGCACCGGCCTGGGTGCGGCGGCGCTGTTTGGCGATCGCGACCTTATCCCCGTGCGCGGCCAGCTGGCGATCCTGTTGCCCCAGCCCGAGGTGAATTACGCCTTTGGCGGCCAGATGGGATATATGTTTCCGCGGCCGGACGGCATCGTCTGCGGCGGCACGTTCGAGCGCGGGGAGCGAGTGGCCGTTCCGCAGCCGGGCGATATCGACACGATATTGTCGCGCCACGCGGCGTTTTTCGGCGGATTTCGCTGCAGCGCGTAACTGGTCGACCGGGCCAGCGGGTGGCCCGGCCTGTCGCGTCCGTCCTAGCTCAGCGAGGCACCGGGCGGGGCGGCGTTCATCATGGCATCGTTCAACGCCATGATCGCGGCGGCATCATCATTGTACACCTTGTCGAGATAATAACCGGCCAAAGTGTAATGAGCCTTCACCGCTTCGGGATTTTCGGTGCGCTGCGCCATTTCGAGCTCCGACTCGGCGCGGCGATAATAATATTCCTTGTCGTCGTCCACGAAACTCACTCCATCTCCCGATTGAGACCGTAGCCCGGTTGCCGGGAGTGCGAAATCAACCAAATCAATAATCAAAGAAAAAGCGCCCGAAAGCTGCGTTCATTGTTGCTGAAGCGCAATGTTCTTCTGCTCTCCATCTTCTATTCTACAGACAAGGAAACCCCGTCGCAGACGGCGACGAGGCTGGTTTATTGCTTGCACCGACAGCTGCTTTCGCAGACCATCGGAGGCCCGGTTCTTCACCGGGCTTCACCACACAACATATGGGCTGGCGGATTGTTCCTGCACGGCCCGCACAGCCGGAGATGTCATGTCGCTGATTGCCCTTCTGTTTGTCGCCCAAGCAGCAACAGCCTTCGTGCCCTCCGCAACGCCGGTCACCGCCGCCGCCCAGCCGGCAGTGCCGGCGCGCATCACGTCCTTGCTGAAGCGTTATCCCGTGATCGACGGACACAACGACCTGGCGTGGGAAATTCGCGACCGGCACGATGGCAAGGTCGAGGAGCTTGACCTGACGCGCGATACCTCCGCGCTGCCCTATCCCTTGCAGACCGACATTCCGCGGCTGCGGCGCGGCGGCGTGGGCGGGCAATTCTGGTCGGTGTGGATCCCGGCGACGACCACCGGGCCGCGCGCGGTGGAAATGACGCTGGAGCAGATCGACATCGTGCGCCGGGTCGCCGCAGCGAACCCCAGCGCCTTCGCGCTCGTCACGACCGCGGCTGAGGCGCGCGCGGCGCAGAAGGCGGGTCGCATCGCGTCGATGATCGGGATCGAGGGTGGGCACCAGATCGACGGACGGCTGTCGGTGCTGCGCCAGATGAAGGAACTGGGCGTTGGCTATATGACGCTGACGCACGGCAAGAGCCTGAGCTGGGCGGATTCGTCCACCGACACGCCGCGCGCCAACGGGCTGACCGATTTCGGCCGCTCGGTCGTGGCGGAGATGAACCGGATCGGCATGATCGTCGACGTCAGCCATATCTCGGACGCGACGATGGCGGCGGTGCTTGACGTGACAAAGGCGCCGGTGATCGCGTCGCATTCGGGCGCGCGGGCCGTCGCCGACGTGCCGCGCAACATTCCCGACGATCTGCTGGCACGGATCGGCAAGGCCGGCGGCGTGGTGATGGTCAACGTGTACCCGGCATTCGTGTCGGAGGAATGGCGCAAGTGGGATCGTGAGCGCACGGCCTTTGGCAAGGCGCAGGGGCTGGCGACCGACGTGTACGGGCCCAAGGCGCCGGCGCCGATGATCGCCTGGGACGCGGCGCATCCCATGCCGCATGTCACCGCCGCCAATGTGGCTGACCATGTCGAGCACATCGCCCGCATCGCCGGCAAGGGGGCGGTCGGGATCGGCGGCGATTATGATGGGATCGGCGGCACGGCGCCGGCCGACATGACGGGCGTGGATGGCTACCCGCGCCTGTTCGCTGAACTCGCGCGGCGCGGCTGGAGCGATGCGGAGCTGGGCGCGCTGGCGCAGGGCAATGTCCTGCGGGTGATGGAGCGGGTCGAGGCTGTCGCCGCCAGCCAGAAGGGGATGAAGCCGCTGGACGCGACCGCCACGGACTGAGCGGCCGGGCGGGCGCCGCCGCCTAGAGGTGCCGCAGCTGCGGTGCCAGGCGGCGCACGTCGAGATTGTCGACGCCAAGCACCAGGACCGTGCCGAGCCGCCGGTCGCGCGTGGCGACGCGCAGCCCCTCCCGCGTGGCCTGGACGTCGCGCCAGGCGATCTCACGCGCGGCGGGGCCCTTGCCACGGATCGCGAGAACCGCGACGCGCAAGCCGTCGCCGACGATGAGCGCGGCCTGTCCGTCGGTGCCGAGCACCGCGGATACCGGCAGGAAGCCGCCGAGCAGCTCTGCCGTGGCGGAGATCGCCTGGTCGGGGTCGGTCAGCCGCTGCCCGCCACCGCGACGCAGCAGCAGCCACCAGACGAACGCCCCCAACCCGGCCAGCGCAGCGATGGCCGCGCCCGCCATGATCCAGATCATCTGGGAGGCGCGACCGCGTCCATCAACGGACGAAGGGCGGTGAGATCATAGCCGGCGCCGCGTGCCTGCTGGGTCAGCGAATCCGGATCGACCCCCAGACCGGCCTGCGACAAGGCCCACAGGTTGCACGAGCGCGTGCCGGACCGGCAAAACGCCAGCACCGGGCCGCTTGCCGCGCCGAGCGCGTCGATCATTGCGGTGACCTGCGGCATCGAGAAGCCGGCGTGAGTGACCGGAATCGACGAATAGGCGAGCCCTTGATCCTCCGCGGCAGCGCGGATGGCGTCGCCGGTTGGCTGCGTATCCTCCTCGCCATCGGGACGATTGTTGATGATCGCCGCGAAGCCAGCGGCCTTGATCGCCGGGATGTCCTCCGGTGCGATCTGCTGGGCGACCGAGATGCGGTCGTCGATGCGGCGAATATCTAGCATGGCACCAGCGATAGCGCAGCTTCGCGCAGGGGAGAACCGGCACCGGTGCGTTATCCACCGGTTTTTACGCGGCTCACTGTTCGCGGATCACCCGCAGAAAAGGTTCGCCATAGGCGTCGAGCTTGCGCTGCCCGACACCGGTCAGGCGGCCGAGCGCCGACAGGCTGGTGGGACGGGTGGCCGCCATCTCGCGCAGCACCGAATCGTGGAAGATCACATAGGGAGGCACGCCCGCCTCCAGCGCCAGTTCGCGACGGCAGGTGCGCAACGCCTCGAACAGCGGATCGTTGACGGGATTGGCTGCCTGATCGCCGCGGCGGCGGCGCGCGCGCTTGGGCGGCATGACGAGCTTCAGATTATCCTCGCCCTTGATCAGCCCACGGGCGGCGGGGCCGAACTCCAGCCCGCCATGCGGATTGGTGCGCAGCGCGTCGCGCAGCAGCAGCGCACGGCCGACCGGCTTCAGCAAGGTTGTCTCATCGCCGTCGACGATGTTCCAGACCGACAGCGCCTCATGCCCGTTCATCAGGCTGCGTTCCGACGATTTGCCGGTCAGCACTTCCTCGACATAGGTCGCGCCATAGCTTTGGCCGGTGCGGAAGACGGCGGAGAGGTATTTGCGCGCGGTTTCGGTGGCGTCGATCGCATTGGGCGGCGAGAGGCAGTTGTCGCAGTTTCCGCACGTCGCGGGCGGCTGCTCACCGAAATGCGCCAGCAGGATGCGGCGACGGCACCCCGCGGTTTCGGCCAGCGCCCCGAGTGCGTTGAGGCGCTGCCGCTCACCCGGCTGGCGCTGCGGCTCGACCTCCGCGATGCGCTGGCGTGCGCGGGCGAAGTCTTCGGCGCCCCAGAACAGATGCGCGACCGCCGGGTCGCCGTCACGGCCTGCGCGGCCCGTTTCCTGGTAGTAGGCCTCGATCGATTTGGGCAGCCCGGCATGTGCGACGAAGCGCACGTCCGGCTTGTCGATCCCCATCCCGAACGCGACGGTGGCGACGATCACCATGTCCTCGCTGGCGACGAATGCAGCCTGGTTGCGGCGGCGGATCTCCGCGTCGAGGCCGGCGTGATAGGCCCGTACCGGGCGGCCCGTCGCCTGGCGCAGCGAATCGGCCAGCTTCTCCGTCCCGGCGCGGGTCTGGGCATAGACGATGCCTGGGCCGGGGGTGTCGCGGATGATGTCGGCGATCTGCCGCGTGGTGTTGTCGCGCGGGGTGATGGCGTAGCGAATGTTGGGCCGGTCGAACCCGGCGACGATCATGCCCTCCGCCGGAATGCCGAGCTGATCGAGGATGTCGGCGCGAGTATGCTCGTCCGCCGTCGCGGTCAGCGCGAGCCGGGGCACATCCGGGTAGCGATCCAGCAGCGGGCGCAGCAGGCGATAGTCGGGGCGGAAGTCATGGCCCCATTCGCTGACGCAATGCGCCTCGTCGATCGCGAACAGCGCCACCCGGCCGCGCTCCAGCAGATCGCGGAAGTCGGCCGTGGAGGCGCGTTCGGGCGCGATGTAGAGAAGGTCGAGATCGCCATCGAGGAAGCGGCCGCGCGTCTCGGCCTTATTCTCATCGACACTGGTGAGCGTGGCGGCGCGGATCCCGACCGCTTCCGCCGCGCGCAGCTGATCATGCATCAGGGCGATGAGCGGCGAGACGACGATGCAGGTACCGTCGAGCATCGTCGCGGGCAGCTGATAGGTCAGCGATTTGCCGGCGCCGGTCGGCATCACGGCGAGCGTCGACTGGCCCGCCAGCACGCGATCAACGACGTTGCGCTGAACACCGCGGAAATCGGGGAAACCAAACAGCTTCTGGAGGACGGAAACGGGGTCGGCGGCCATTCGATGCGGCTCTACGCGTCGCGAACGGAGGCGGCAACCGCGATGCCGCCGCTTGATCCGCAGCAGTTTACCCGGCGGCGGGACGCACTACATGCGGCGCATGAACAAGGTCCGCGACAATCGTGCCGAACAGGAATTCGAACTGGACGTCGGCGGCTATCGCGCGCTTGCCGCCTATCAGCGCGAGGGCGAGCGGATCGTCTTCACCCACACCGTCGTCCCGCCCGAGATCGAGGGGCGCGGGGTGGCATCGAAGCTGATCCGGGCGGCGCTGGACAGTGCGCGTGACCAGGGGCTGAAGGTCGTGCCGCAATGCACGTTCGTGGCGGCGTTCATCCGCCGGCATCCCGAATATCGCGACCTCGTCGGCTGAACGGGGGCGTCAGAGCATAAGGCGCGGCGCGCCGCCGCGGCTATTCGGCGCTCTCGGTTTCTTCGCTGGCATTCTCGCTCGCCTGCCGCGCCCATAGCTCGGCGTAGGTGCCGCCGGCGCGCAGCAGTTCCTCATGCGTGCCCTGTTCGGTCACCCGGCCGGCCTCCAGCACGACGATCTTGTCGGCATGTACGACGGTCGAGAGACGGTGGGCGATAACGATGGTGGTACGGCCGCGCTCGATCGCCTCCAGCGTCGCCATGATGTCCGCCTCGGTACGGCTGTCGAGCGCCGAGGTTGCTTCGTCCAGGATCAGGACGGGCGGGTTCTTGAGCAGGGTGCGGGCGATCGCCACGCGCTGCTTCTCACCGCCGGACAGCTTCAGGCCGCGCTCGCCGACGCGGGTCGCATAGCCATCAGGCTGCGCCTCGATGAAACCGGCGATAGCGGCCCCGCGCGCGGCGGCGCGGATGTCCGCATCGTCGGCGCCCTCGCGCCCGTATGCGATATTGTAGCCGATGGTGTCGTTGAAGAGCACCGTATCCTGCGGGACAATGCCGATCGCGCTGCGCAGGCTCGCCTGCGTTACGGCGGCGATATCCTGCCCGTCGATCGTGATCCTGCCGCCAGTCAGGTCGTAGAAGCGGTACAGCAGGCGCGCGAGCGTCGATTTTCCGGCGCCCGACGGGCCAACGACGGCGACGGTGCTGCCGGCCGGAATATCGAGCGTGATGCCCTTCAGAATGTCACGGCCGGGTTCGTAGCCGAAGCGAACATTTTCGAAGCGGAGATGCCCCGCGCCGACGCGTAGCGGGCGAGCGCCCGGCGGATCGACCACTTCGGACGGGGTGTCGACCAGATCGAACATCGCGCCCATGTCGATCACGCCTTGGCGGATCGTGCGATAGACCATGCCGAGCAGGTCGAGCGGACGGAAGAGCTGCGACAACAGGGTCGATACGAGCACCACGTCGCCGGCGGAGAAGCGCCCTTGCGACCAGCCCCAGACGACGAACGCCATGCCGCCGCCAAGCATCAGGTTGGTGATCGCGGCCTGGCCGATGTTGAGCCAGGCGAGGCTGTTTTCGGATTTTACGGCGGCCGTCGCATAGGCCTGCATCGCGGCATCGTAGCGCCGCGCCTCGCGATCCTCGGCGCTGAAATATTTTACCGTTTCAAAGTTCAGCAACGAATCGACCGCATGGGCGACGGCCCCGGTATCGAGATCGTTCATCCGCTGGCGCAAATTGGCCCGCCAGTCGGTCACTTTCCGGGTGAACCAGATGTAGACGACCACCATCACCACGGTGGCGGCGACCAGTGGCCAGCCGAACTTCACCCAGAAGATGCCGAGGACCAGCGTCAGTTCAAGGATGGTCGGCGCGATGTTGAACAGGAGGAAGTAGAGCATCGTGTCGATGCTCTTGGTGCCGCGTTCGACCACCTTGGTGACGGCGCCGGTGCGCCGTTCGAGATGGAAGCGCAGCGACAGATCGTGGAGGTGGCGGAACACCTGGCTGGCAAGCCGGCGAGTTGCCTCCTGCCCGACGCTTTCGAACACGGTGTTGCGCAGATTGTCGAACAGCGTGCTGCCGAAGCGTGCCGCAGCGTAGCCGACGACAAGCAGGATCACGAGCATCGCCGGCGAGCGTGGCAGCGTCGCCATGCCGTCCACCGCGCCCTGCAACGCAAAGGGGGCGCCATAGACCTGAACCAGCTTCGACATGAGGACGAGCAGCATCGCGCCCGTCACGCGCAGCTTCATGCCCGGCGCGTCGGAGGGCCAGAGATAGGGCAGGAAGCGGCGCAGCGTTGGGCCAAGCGGACGCTCGGTGCTGGTCCCGGTCGGGTCGGTCGGTGGCATTGTTGCTTATGTCGTAGCCCGGAGGGGCGCGTGCAATGGGGTGAAGCGCAGTTGATGCGAAGGAGCCGCCACCCCGAGGCGATCGGGGTGACGGCCCTGCCGGTTCGTCGATGCGCGAGCGTTACTTCGCGGCGGACCTGGTCGAACCAAGACCCTTCACATGATCGGCGCCGTGGCGGATCTCCGCGGTGGAGCCCTGCAGCGCGTCGCCGATCGGCTCGGCGCGTCCGCCGAGGCACGGGGCGAGGAAGTTCTCCGTCACGGCGTTGAACGCGATGTTGTTCACCGGTCGGGCGAAACCATGGCCTTCGTCGGGGAAGACGACATAGGTCACAGGGATGTTCTTCGCCTTCATTGCGTCCACGATCTGATCGCTTTCGCGCACGTTGACGCGCGGATCGTTGGCGCCCTGACCGATCAGCAGCGGCTTCTTGATCCTGTCGGCGGCGAACAGTGGTGAGCGTTCCTTGAGGACCGCCTGGCCTTCTGCCGTGTTCGGATCACCCATGCGCCGGTACATCTGCTGCTTGCCCGCCTCCCAATAGGCGGGAATCGAGCCGAGCAGCGTATGCAGATTGGACGGGCCGACGATATCGACGCCGCAGGCGAAGGTGTCGGGCGTGAAGGCGAGGCCGGCGAGCGTTGCATAGCCGCCGTACGAGCCGCCCATGATCGCGACCTTGTCCTTGGTCGTGACGCCCTGCGCGACGGCCCAGTCGACCGCGTCGAGCAGATCGTCATGCATCTTCTTGCCCCATTCCATGTTCCCGGCGGCGAGGAATTTCTTCCCGAAACCGGTGGAGGCGCGGAAGTTGACCGACAGCACCGCATAGCCGCGGTTCGCGAGCCACTGGTGGTAGCTGTTATAGCCGTAGACGTCGCGGCCCCATGGCCCGCCATGGACGAACAGCACCATCGGCACGGGCCGATCCGCCTTGCCATCGCCATTGGCATCGGCGTCCTTCGGCAAGGTGAGATAGGAGACAAGGTCGAGCCCGTCGCGCGCTTTGATCACGGTCGGGTGCATCGGCACCAGCGGGGCGCCGACCAGCGCGGGACGCGATACATAGAGCTGCTTCAGCGTCTTTGCCGTGCGGTCATAGACCCAGGTCGACGCAGGGGCGGAGACCGCATCGAAAGAGACAAGCCAGGTGTCATCGGCATCGGTGCGGCTGGTGACGGTGAACTCACCCTTGTTCTGCGCCTTCAGAAAGGCGATGTCCGCCTTTACGGCATCGCCGACGGGGACATATTCGCCCCGCAGATACTCCTGCCGGTACGCCTCGATCTCGCCCGTCTTCGGGTTGAACAGCCCGGCCTCCAGATCGACGCGGGGATCCTGAGCGATCGGCGTCATCTTGCCCGATGCATCCTGCGCCATGATCGCGGCGGTGTCGCGATCGCGCGAATCCATCCAGTAGATCGTCCGGCCGTCGGTGGTGAAGGCGAGCGGCATCGTGGTCAGGCTGTCGTCGAGGCCGTAAGAAACCGCGGGGGTCGCCTCCACCTTGTTGTTGACGACGCGGAACCAGTCGTCGCCGCCGTCGGCGCGCGGCCGGGAGGCGAGGCGCACGTTCAGTTGGTCGTCCGCGAGGAAGCCGCCATAGCCGTCGTTCTGCATCACCAGCGTCAGCTTGCCCGTCTTCAGATCGAGGCTGTAGACGTCGTGCCAGCGCGGATCGCGGTTGTTGAGGCCGATGAGGATACGGTCCTTGATGACCGTACTCTGCCCGATCGGCATGACGCGAACCTTGTCGAACGGCGTGTAATCGCGCGCCTCGCCACCGGTGACGGGAGCGCCGTAGAGCCGGAAATTCTCGTCGCCGCCCTTGTCGTTGACGAACAGGATCTGGCTTGAGTCGGGTGCCCAGAAGGTCTGCCGGATCGGGCGCTGTTTCTCCGCGGTCAGCGGGCGGGCAGCGGCGGGATCAGAGGCGGGTGCAACCCAGACGTTGAGCACGCCATCGCGCGGCGCGATGAAGCTGATCCACTTGCCATCGGGGGAGAGGCGCCCGCTGGTTTTCTCAGGGTTTCCGAACAGCTTCGTCCGTTCGATGAGTGGCACCTCAGCACTCATGGCGGGTGCCCCTGCAAGCATCAGCGCGGTCGCGGCAAGCGCGGCCTTCGTCACGGACAGCATGATTGTTCCTCCCCATTTTCATCCTTTTAGTGTGTCAGTGTGGCAGCACACCTGCAAGCGCATTCATGGAACAGTCTGACGGCGTCGCGGGTTGTTGGAGGAGAGTGGAGGCGCGTGTGCAACCGATCTTTTTCGTACTGGCGATCATGGGCTGCGGGGACGATCAGTCCGGCTGCGCCGAGGCGCGGATTGAGCCGGTTCGCTTCGCTACGGTACAGCAATGCCGGGCAGCGGCGCCTGCCGCTCTGGCGCGTAATACCGACCTTATGTTTCCGGTAATCAGCGCCGCGTGCCGCGCTAGCGGGCCGCAGTGGGTGGCCAAGGACAAGGGCCAGCCGAAGGGCTGAACCGATTGCGGCGGCGGCAGCGCCGGCGGTTCATCCGACATCCAGAGAGACAGAAAGGGCGCCGGTCGATCGACCGGCGCCCTTCTGGTTTATTCCACCGCGACCTTTGCCTTGCCGCCCTTGCGCTTCGGCTTCTTGGGCGCCGCGCCGACGATCTCGAACGTCAGCGCATTGTCCTTCAGCTTCACCACGACCTCGCCGCCATGGACCAGCTTGCCGAACAGCAATTCCTCGGCCAGCGGCTGCTTGATCTTCTCCTGGATCAGGCGGCCCATCGGGCGTGCGCCATAGAGCTTGTCATAGCCCTTGGTGGTCAGCCACTGGCGCGCCTCGTCGTCGAGCTTGATGTGGACGTCGCGGTCCGCCAGCTGGAGCTCCAGCTGAAGGATGAACTTGTCCACCACCCGGGCGACCACTTCGGTCGGAAGGTAGCTGAACGGCACGATCGCATCGAGACGGTTGCGGAATTCCGGCGTGAACAGCTTCTGCACGGCCTGCTCGTCCTCGCCCTCGCGGGAAAGGTTGCCGAAGCCCAAAGTCTCGCGCGCCATGTCGGAAGCGCCCGCATTGGTCGTCATGATCAGGATGACGTTGCGGAAATCGACCGTCTTGCCGTGCTGATCGGTCAGGCGGCCGTTGTCCATCACCTGCAAGAGGATGTTGAACAGGTCGGGATGCGCCTTCTCGATCTCGTCCAGCAGCAGCACACAATGCGGGTTCTGGTCGACCGCGTCGGTCAGCAGGCCGCCCTGGTCGAACCCGACATAGCCCGGAGGCGCACCGATCAGCCGGCTGACTGAGTGGCGCTCCATATATTCGGACATGTCGAACCGCTGCAGCGGGATGCCCATGATCGTCGCAAGCTGCTTGGCAACCTCGGTCTTGCCGACGCCGGTAGGGCCGGTGAACAGATAGTTGCCGATCGGCTTCTCGGGATCGCGCAGGCCTGCACGGCTGAGCTTGATCGCCGAGGCGAGGTTCTCGATCGCCTTGTTCTGGCCGAAGACGACACGCTTCAGGTCGGTCTCGAGCGTCTCGAGCACCTTCTTGTCGTCGGTCGACACGCTCTTCGGCGGGATGCGCGCCATGGTCGCGATGACCTGCTCGATCTCCTTGGGCGTGATCGTCTTCTTCCTCTTAGACGGCGCCACCAGCATCTGCATCGCGCCGACCTCGTCGATCACGTCGATCGCCTTGTCGGGCAGCTTGCGGTCATTGATGTAGCGCGCTGACAGCTCCACCGCCGACTTGATCGCGTCGGGCGTGTACTTGACGTCGTGGTGGCTCTCGAACGCCGAACGCAGGCCGGCGAGGATCTTGATCGTATCCTCGATCGTCGGCTCGTTCACGTCGATCTTCTGGAACCGGCGCAGCAGCGCGCGATCCTTTTCGAAGTGGTTGCGGAACTCCTTGTAGGTGGTCGAGCCGATGCAGCGGATCGTGCCGCCGGACAGCGCCGGCTTCAGCAGGTTCGATGCATCCATCGCGCCGCCGCTGGTCGCGCCGGCACCGATCACGGTGTGGATCTCATCAATGAAGAGCACCGCGTCGGGCAGCTTCTCCAGCTCGTTAACGACCTGCTTCAGCCGTTCCTCGAAATCGCCGCGGTAGCGCGTGCCGGCAAGCAGCGCGCCCATGTCGAGCGAATAGATGACGGCTGGCTTCAGCACGTCGGGCACGTCGCCCTCGACGATCTTGCGCGCCAGGCCCTCCGCAATGGCGGTCTTGCCGACGCCCGGATCGCCCACATACAGCGGGTTGTTCTTCGACCGGCGGCACAGGATCTGCACCGTGCGGTCGACCTCCGGACCACGACCGATCAGCGGATCGACCTTGCCGTTGCGGGCCTTTTCATTGAGGTCGACGGTGAACTGCTTGAGCGCGCTTTCGCCCTTGCCGCCCTTCTCCGCCGGCTTCTTCTCTTCCTTGTCCTCGGCGCCCTTGGGGGTGGAGGCTTCAGGTGCCGACGCGCCCTTGCCGACGCCGTGGCTGATGAAGCTGACGGCATCGAGGCGGCTCATGTCCTGCTGCTGCAGGAAATAGACCGCATAGCTTTCGCGTTCGGAAAACAGCGCGACGAGCACGTTGGCACCGGTCACTTCATCGCGACCGGAAGACTGGACGTGCAGGATGGCGCGCTGAACGACGCGCTGGAAACCGCTGGTGGGGGAGGGATCGGTCTGCTGATCGACCTTCAGCGCGCCAAGCTCGGTATCGAGATAGTGCGCGACGGTGGTCTTGAGTTCGCCAAGGTCGACGCCGCACGCGGTCATCACCTGGCTGGCGTGCTCATCATCGACGAGCGCGAACAGCAGATGTTCGAGCGTGGCATATTCATGGCGCCGGGACGACGCGGCCTCGAGTGCCTTGTGCAGCGTGGTCTCGAGAGCGCTGGCAAAGGATGGCATTCAGGATACTCCAACCGGGCGGCAGGCAGGCGCCTGGCCCTTTCTCACCATGTCGTGATTGCGATGGCCGGCATCAAGAAGCGCGGCTCGGCACCGGGGGGTGGCGTGTCGCCGGGCGGATGCCCGCCGGATCATTGCCTGAACAAGGCGTCCGCAGAAGCGCGCGTGTTCGAGGCCAGTTCAATCTTGCGCCGGCTGCGGGCGATTTCGCCCTCCAGCACCGTGATACGCGCCTCCAGCTCGGCAACCGAGAGGCGATCGAGATCCTCACGCACGAGGGCGGTCAGCGGATCGTCGGGCCGGGACCCGAGGATATCATCCAGATCCATAGCCCCCATCGTTGACCGCTGCGGGTGCGAAGTCAATAAGGCGCGCACAGGGCGATGAAGGGGGAGGCGAATGTACACCATTCCTGCGACAATGCGGGCGATCGATCCGGAGGCACCGGGCGGGCCCGAGGTGCTCCAGATCGTCGAACGTCCCGTTCCTGTCGTGCAGGCTGGCGAGGTGCTGATCCGCGTTGCCGCTGCCGGCGTCAATCGCCCGGACGTGATGCAGCGCAAGGGCGCCTATCCGCCACCCCCCGGTGCGCCGAGCATCTTTGGCCTGGAAGTGTCGGGAACGGTGGTCGCGCTGAGTGATGACGTCCACCAGCTGATGGTGGGGCAGCCGGTGTGCGCGCTGATCGCCGGCGGCGGCTATGCCGACTATGTCACTGCGCCGGCGGGACAATGTCTGCCCGTGCCCGAGCTGCTGTCGATGGAAGAAGCAGCCGCGATGCCCGAGACGCTGTTCACCGTGTGGACCAACCTGTTCGAGCGGGCCTATGCCTCGGAAGGCGATACCGTGCTGGTGCATGGCGGGACGAGCGGGATCGGCACGATGGCGATCGCGCTGTGCAACACCTTTGGCGTCACGATCATCGTCACTGCGGGCTCGGATGAGAAAGTGGCGGCGGCCAAGGCGCTAGGGGCGGATCACGCGATCAATTACAAGACCGAGGATTTCGTCGAGCGGGTGAAGGAAATCACCGGAGGCGCTGGCTGCGCCGCGGTGCTCGACATGGTGGGCGGCGACTATGTTGCCCGCAATCTCAAGTGCCTGGCGCCGGACGGGCGGCATGTGTCGATCGCGGTGCAGGGCGGCGCGAAGGCGACGATCCCGATTTTCGAGCTGATGATGAAGCGGCTGACGCTGACCGGATCGACGCTGCGCGCGCGTGACACCGGGTTCAAGGCGATGGTCGCCGACGAACTGGCGCGCACCGTGTGGCCGCATGTCGAGGCGGGGCGATTGAAGCCGGTGATGGACAAGGTGTTCCCGCTGGAACAGGCGGCAGAGGCGCATCGCCGCATGGAAGCCGGCGATCACGTGGGGAAGATCGTCCTGACGATGGGCTAGTTCCGGCCGCCTTCCGGAGAAGATTGGCCGATCTGCGTGGCGAGCTGGCCAGCAGCGATTTCCGGGGTCGATTTGTCGGTATCGCGATCGACCTGATAGTTGGCGGCGCGCATCATCGCAGGGGTGATCGCGCCGATCAGCGGGCGAAGCGCGTTCACGAAGCGCGCGTCCTGCGCCCGCCGCGGCGATAACAGCAGGATCGCGTCATAGCCCGGGATCGCGCCGCGCGGATCGGGCAGCACGACCAGATCGTCCGCCGCGATCCGGCCGTCCGACGAAAAGGCGCTGATCACATCGGCGCGGCCGCTGGCGAGCGCACGATACATGAAGGTGGGGCTGTAGGGCGTCGTCGCGGCGAAGCGCATCGGATAGGCGCGGCGGATCGCGGCCCATTCGGCGCGGTCGAGAAATTCGAGATCAGCGCCCAGGCGTAGCTGTGGCGATTGCCGCGCGAGATCGTCGAGGTTGGCAATGCCGCGGCGTGCCGCATCCTGCCGCCGCATCGCAAAGGCATAAGCGTTTTCGAAGCCGAGCGAGCCGAGCAGCGCGACCCCATGCTGCTGGCGCGCCCAGTCCGCGATCGCACGCACCTGTTGCTCGCGCGGCGGGGTGTCAGTGCGCTTCATCTCACCGGTCCAGATCGTGCCGGCATAATCGACATAGACGTCGATCGCGCCGCTCTTGATCGCGCCAAAGGCGACCGCGGAGCCGAGGCCGTCGCGGTACTCGACCGCATAGCCGGCATCGCGCAGCCGATCGCCGATGAGGCGCGCGAGGATGAATTGTTCGGAGAAATTCTTCGCGCCGACGATCACCCGATCCTGATCGCTGCGCCAGAGCGGCGCGGCGGCGGCGATCGTTGCCGCGACGATCAGCCCGAGCGACAGCAGCGCGATCCAGCGGCGGCGGTGAACGATACCCCATTCGGAGGCGCCGAGCAGCGCGTCGGTCGCGAGCGCGAGCCCGGCCGAGGCGATGCAGCCGGCGAGCACCAGCGGCCAGGATTGCGTCTGCAACCCGGCGAAGATCAGATCGCCGAGGCTCGGCTGACCAACGGTGGTGGAGAGGGTGGCTGCACCAATTGTCCAGACGGCGGCGGTGCGTACCCCCGCCATCACCATCGGCAGCACCAGTGGTGCCTCGACCAGCCGGCGTTTCTGCCAGCCGGTCATGCCGATCCCGTCGGCGGCCTCGATCACCGCGGGGTCGAGCCCCTGCAACCCGGTGACGACGTTTCGCAGGATCGGGAGGATCGCATAGAGCGTCAGCGCGAGCACCGACGGCAGGAAACCGAGCGCGGGCAAGCCACCGATCCACAAGAGGATCGGGTAGAATAAGGCGAGCAGCGCGAGGCTGGGGATCGTCTGGACGAGGCTGGCCGCGCCAAGCGCGATCCGCGCCGCGGTGGGCCGGCGGGCCGACCAGAAACCAAGCGGGACGGCGATCAGGACGCCAGCCGCCAGCGCGGCCATGGCCAGCAGGAAATGCTGCGCGGCGAGATCGGGGACGCGGCCCCAGGCGTCAGTCATCGGGAAAGGCTCGCAAGGCGAAGCGCCTGATCGCGCGGGACGGCGACGAGCGCCTGCGCCTGATCCCCGCCGGCGCCGGCAAGCAGCGCGGCCGGCGTTTCGTCGGCGACGATCTGGCCGTGGCTCATCACCAGGATACGATCGGCGAGCAGCAGCGCCTCCGCCATGTCATGCGTGACCATGATGGTGGTGAGGCCAAGCCGATGGTGAAGCGCATGGACCGCGTCGCCCAGCGCGCTGCGCGTGATCGGATCGAGCGCGCCGAACGGTTCGTCGAGCAGCAGCAGGCGCGGCCCGGTGACGAGTGCGCGTGCGACGCCGACGCGCTGGCGCTGCCCGCCCGACAGCGCATCGGGGAGGCGCGCGCCCAGTGTCCGGGGCAGATCGACAAGATCGAGCATGTCCCCGACGCGGTTGTCGCGATCCACCGCCGTCGGGCGATCAGCGGCGATGCGCAGCGGGAGGGCGATATTCTCCGCGACGGTCAAATGCGGGAAAAGCCCAACATTCTGGAAAACGTAACCGATCGAGCGGCGCAGGATGGCGGGAGGCTGCTCAGTCACCAACGTGTCCGCGACGGTGACATGGCCGCCGGTCGGCTCCGCCAGGCGATTGATCATCTTCAGCAGGGTCGACTTGCCCGAGCCCGAACTGCCGACCAGTGCGACGAAGCTGCCGCCATCGATGTGAAGGGTCACGTCATCGACGGCCGCCGTGCCACCGGCATAGTGTTTCGAGACGCGGTGGAAAGCCACCGCCGGGCCGGATAAGTCCACGGGCATCGGCCGGCAGGATGCGGGATGCCGCCACCGGCGTCAAACATGAGGGTTCAGTTATGAAGGCGATCCTGATCACCGGCGGGGGTTCCGGAATCGGACGGGCAGCGGCGCAATTGTTCGCCGAGCGGGGATGGCGCGTCGGCCTGGCGGATCGCGATAGCGCGGCGCTGAAGGAAACCGCTGCGATGCTGCCGGCGGAGCAGACCACCTGTCACGTCATGGACGTGCGATCCCCGGAGGACTGGGAGGAGGTGCTGACCGAATTCACCGAGGTCAGCGGCGGACGGCTGGACGTGCTGTTCAACAACGCCGGCGTGGCGGTGGGCGGGCCGTTCGGCGCGGCGGCGCTGGAGGACATTGACCGGGCGGTGGACGTCAATCTGAAGGGCGTGCTGTATGGCGCGCGGATGGCCTATCCGTTTCTGGCGGCGACGCCGGGATCGTGCCTGCTCAATACCGCGTCGGCAGCGGGCATCTATGGCACGGCCGGAGCAGCGATCTATTCCGCCACCAAGTTTGCGGTGCGCGGGCTGACCGAGGCGCTGGACGGCGAATGGGCGGGCGACGACATTCGCGTCCGCAGCCTGATGCCCGGTTTCATCGATACGCCGTTGCTGCGCGAGATGGTCGGCGCGAGCAACCGCAGCGTACGCGAGACGGTGGTCGAGGCGGGGCTGGAATTCACCCCGGTGGAGGCGGTCGCCGAGGCGGCGTGGGATGCCGTCCATGGCGGGCGGGTCCACACGCTGGTGGGCAAGACCGCGCGCCGCCTGTCCTTTGCCGCGCGCTGGCTGCCGGGCAGCCTGCGCAAGCGGATGCGCAAGACGCGCCGCTGACGCCGCGCGATCGCCTGACGTCAGCCGGGCGCGCTGGCGTCAGCCGAACGTGCTGGCGTCAGGCGATCAGCAGGCCGGCCAGCGCCGCCGACATCAGATTGGCGAGGCTGCCGGCGAGGAGGGCGCGGATGCCGAGCTTCGCGATCATCGGCCGCTGGTTGGGCGCGAGATTGCCGGTCACCGCCATCTGGATCGCGATGGAGGAGAAATTGGCGAAGCCGCACAGCGCGAAGGTGACGATCGCCACGGTACGCGGCGAGAGCGCGTCGGCCTGCCGACCCAGATCGATATAGGCGACGAATTCGTTCAGCACGATCTTCTGACCGAACATGCCGCCGGCGCGCAGCGCCTCGTCCCAGGGCACGTTGATGAGGAACATCACCGGCGCGAAGACATAGCCGAGCAGTTGCTGGAAGCTGAGATCCGGATAGCCGAACAGGCCGCCGACCCCGCCAAGGATGCCGTTCGCCAGCGCGACCAGCGCGACGAAGGCAAGCACCATCGCGCCGACCGCGACCGCCAGGCGGACGCCGGTCTGAGCGCCTTGCGCCGCGGCCATGATGAGGTTCGCTGGCGCTTCCTCGTCATGCGTCGCCTGCGGCATCGGTTCGCCGGGGGTGAGCTCATCGGGGAGCGCGGCGATGGTGTTGCCGGCGATGCGCGCCTCCGACACGCGGATCTCGACATCGGGATCGGGCAGGTCGCCGAGCGGCAATTCGCCCTCCGGCGGCACGCTGCGGTCGGGCATGATGATCTTTGCCATCAGGATGCCGCCCGGCGCGGCCATGAAGCTGGCGGCCAGCAGATAATCGATGCGAATGCCCATCGAGGCATAGGCGGCGAGGATCGTGCCCGCGACGCCGGCCATGCCGCTGGTCATGACGGTGAACAGCTGCGGCGGGGTGAGGCCGGCGAGATAGGGACGGATCACGAGCGGCGATTCGCTCTGCCCGACGAAGACGTTGGCGGCGGCGCACAGGCTTTCGACCTTTGACACGCCGATCACCTTTTCGATCGCGCCGCCAAGCCAGCGGACGACGAACTGCATGATGCCGAGATAATAGAGAATCGACACCAGGCTGGCGAAGAAGATGATCACTGGCAGCGCGGCGATCGCAAAGCTGTTGCCGCCGATTTCAGGCGAGGCGAGCGGGCCGAAGAGAAAATCGACCCCCGCCTTGGCATAGCCTAGCAGGCTGGAGACGCCCGCCGACATGCCCGACAGGATCCTTTTGCCCCAATCGACGTATAGCACCAGCACGGCAATGCCGACCTGAAGCGCAAAGGCGCTGAGGACGACGCGTGGGCGAATGGCGCGCCGATCGGTGGACAAGGCCAGCGCCAGCGCGAGGATCACCAGAATACCGGCGATACCGATCAGAAAACGGCTCAACTGCGACTCATCCCCGCTACGGGCGGAGCTGTGCCGCCTGATCACTTTTCGCGCGCTCTCATAGGGAATTGGCGACCGGTTCGACAAGCATTCAACCGCTTGCTTGCCATGATCCTGCAACAACGCCCTTTTACCATCGCGCCGCACGATGTACCGGCGGCCGATGGAATCCCGCGCTCCCGCGCCGATCGCGCGCTCGCTTTTCGGCTTCTCGATCTTCTACGGCGGCATGGTCTGCATCGCCGGGGTGCTGGGCAACAAGCAGGTGGCGCTCGGCCCGCTGGCGGTGGAGGCGGGGATCTTCGCCTTTCTGCTGCTGGTGGTGACATCGAGCGCGATCGCCGAGCTGCATGGGCGGCAGATCGCCAGCCGGCTGGTGCAGATCGGCTTCATTCCGCTGATCGTATCGCTGTTCCTGACGCTGATCGTGCTGGCGGTGCCCGCCTCGCCGGCGATGGAGCCGGAGCGACTCAATGCGTTCGAGCTGATGATGACCGGCACGCCGCGCATCTGGGTCGGCGGGATCATCGCCTATGGCACGTCGCAGACGCTGAACGTGACGATCTTCGCCGCGCTGAAGGGGCGCGAGGGCGGGCGGTTCCTGTGGTTGCGCGCGGCGATCGCCAGCGTCCTGTCGCAGGTGGTCGACACGCTGCTGTTCGTGACGATCGCCTTTTACGGCGTGTTCCCGATCGGCGAGCTGATGGTCGGGCAGATGATCGCCAAGGTCGTCCTGTCGGTCGTGCTGGTGCCGCCGCTGATCTACGCCTTTGTGGCGCTGGGGCGCCGGCTGGACCGGTAAGACGCGGGCCGGACGCGCGAATGCCGCGGCACAGCCGCCTTTCGCGCGCCGGGCGATGTGATTAAGGGCACCGGCATGAACGACCATACGCCCGCGCCCGAACTGCTCGCGAAAGCCGAAACGCTCGTCGAGGCGCTTCCTTATCTGCAGCGCTATGCCGGCGCGACCTTTGTCGTGAAATACGGCGGCCATGCCATGGGCGACCCCGAGGCGCAGCGCGACTTCGCCGAGGACGTCGTGTTGATGAAGGCGGTGGGGATCAACCCTGTCGTCGTGCACGGTGGCGGGCCGCAGATCGGATCGATGCTGAAGCGGCTGGGCGTCGAATCGCGTTTCGTTGACGGGCTGCGCGTGACCGACGAGGAAACCGCGCAGATCGCCGAAATGGTGTTGGCGGGATCGATCAACAAACAGATCGTGTCGTGGATCGCGGCGGCCGGCGGCCGGGCGGTCGGCATTTCCGGCAAGGACGCCGGGCTGGTGCAGGCCGAGAAGGTCGGGCGCAGCGAACCCGATCAGCGGCAGGGGATCGAGCGCAAGGTGGACCTGGGCTTCGTCGGCGAGCCGGTGGCGGTCGACCGGCGGATCATCGACACGCTGAGCCGCGACGGGATCATCCCGGTGATCGCGCCGATCGGCATCGGCGCCGATGGCCACACCTATAATATCAACGCCGACACGATGGCCGGGGCGATCGCATCGGCGCTGGGCGCCAAGCGCTTCTTCCTGCTGACCGATGTCGCCGGCGTGCTCGACAAGCAGGGCGATCTGGTGACCGACCTGACGCCGCCGGACGTAGCCCGGTTGCGCGCCGATGGCACCATTTCGGGCGGCATGATCCCGAAGCTGGAGACGTGCGTGGCGGCGGTGGAATCGGGCGTCGACGCGGCGGTGGTTCTGGACGGGCGGGTGCCGCACGGTATGTTGCTTGAGATCTTCACACGGCGCGGGGCGGGCACGCTGATCCGCCGGGCTTGATCGCGACGCGCGCGATGCCCAACTGTGCTATGGTAATGATACACCCGAACGGAGACCGCCCTTGCTGATGCTAACCCTCGTCCAGATCCTGCAGGTGCTGCTGAACGTGGTGTGGTGGGTGATCATCATCCAGTTCGTGCTGTCGCTGCTGGTGACGTTCAACGTCGTCAACATGCAGTCGAACTTCGTCCGCTCGCTCTATGCCGGTCTCGATCGGCTGACGGAGCCACTGTATCGCCCGATCCGCCGCATCCTGCCGCAGACCGGCGGGATCGATTTCGCGCCCGCGGTGGTGCTGATCGGCATCGCGATCCTGACGATCATCCTGAACAACATCGCCGCCAGCGTGGTGATGGGCGGCGTCTGAGCGCTTGGCGTCCTGTTCCTGAAGGGCTGGCGATTGCGGTCAGAGTGACGCCGCGCGCCGCCCGCGATGTGCTGGCGGCAGGAACCGAACACCATCTGGCGGCGCGGGTCTGTGCGCCGCCGGTCGACGGCGCCGCCAACACGGCGGTCATCGCGCTGGTCGCCAAGGCATTTCAGGTGCCGCGTAGCGCCGTCCGGCTGGCCGGCGGGGATACCGCGCGGATCAAGCGGCTTCTGATCACCGGGGACAGCGACATGCTGGCGCGCCGGGCGGCGAGCCTCTATGGCGCTGTGCCATGACGGCACGGATCATCGACGGAAAAGCCTTCGCGGCGGATTTGCGCGCGCGGGTGGCAGAAGGCGTGGCGCAAGTCGCGGGCGAAGCAGGGCGCAAGCCGGGGCTGGCCGTCGTGCTGGTCGGCGAGGATCCCGCCTCCGCCGTCTATGTCCGGTCGAAGGGCAAGGCGACGCTCGCCGCCGGCATGGAAAGCATCGAGCATCGGCTGCCAGCGGATACGACGCAGGAGACGCTGGAGGCGCTGGTCGACCAGCTGAATGCCGATCCCGCAGTGGACGGCATCCTGGTGCAGCTGCCGCTGCCCAAGCATCTGAACGAAAGCGCGATCATCACGCGCATCGATCCCGACAAGGACGTCGACGGATTCCATCCGGTGAACGCCGGGCGGCTGGCCACCGGGCTGCCCGGGTTCGTGCCCTGCACGCCTTATGGCTGCCTGTTGCTGCTGCGCGATGTGCTGGGTGACCTCAGCGGCAAGGACGCGGTGGTGATCGGCCGGTCGAACATCGTCGGCAAGCCGATGGCGCAATTGCTGATCGGAGAGAGCTGCACCGTGACGGTCGCGCATTCGCGCACCCGCGACCTGCCAGCCGTGGTGAAGCGCGCCGACATCGTCGTGGCGGCGGTGGGCCGCGCCAAGATGGTGAAGCCCGACTGGATCAAGCCGGGGGCGACGCTGATCGATGTCGGCATCAACCGCACCGAAGATGGCCTGGTCGGCGATGTCGATCCGGCCTGCGCCGAAGTGGCGGGCGCAATGACGCCAGTGCCCGGCGGGGTCGGCCCGATGACCATCGCGGTGCTGCTGCGCAATACGCTGGTATCCGCGGCACGCCGCGAAGGGATCACGCTGGCGAAGCAGATCTGATGCCGGCGGCATCGCGGCGCCGGGCGTCGGTACACGCCCGAACGGTCTGCCTGGGGGGGCATCATCATGGTTGAGCTGTTCATCTCCTCCTTCATCACGTTTTTCGTGATTATCGATCCGCCCGGCTGCGCGCCGATCTACGCCGGGCTGACCACCGATGCCTCCGCGCAGCAGCGCCGGTCGATGGCGATCCGTGCGGTAGGCGTGGCGACCGGCATCCTGCTGGTGTTCGCGTTGTTCGGCGAGAAATTGCTGAAGGGCCTGGGGATCGAGCTCGCGTCGTTCCAGATCGCGGGCGGCATCATGCTGTTCCTGATCGCGCTGGAAATGGTGTTCGAGAAGCGCACGCAGCGCCGTGAGGATCGTGCCGCCGCCGTCGCGCTGGAAGAGGTGGAGGACGTGTCGATCTTCCCCATGGCGATGCCGATGATCGCTGGGCCGGGATCGATCGCCAGCGTCATGCTGCTGATGAGCGGCAGCAACGGGTTGAACCAGTCGCTGGTCGTGTTCGCCGCGCTGGCCGTGGTGCTGCTGATCACGCTGGTCGCGCTGATCGCCGCGGGGCCGCTGATGCGGTTGATGGGGCACAAGATCGAGGCGGTCATCACGCGGCTGCTGGGCGTGCTGCTCGCCGCGCTGGCGGTGCAGTTCGTGATCGACGGGGTGCAGGCGCAGCTGGGCTGAGCCGCACCGCCATCCCACCCCGGCCATCGGGCCGCGGGCCGATGGCGCCACCAAGACAGTTGCCAATCATCACCTTCAGCGGCCATCAGGCACAAAAAAGGAGATGATCCATGGCCGACCAGCAGCTGTACGCCGTCCCAGAACACTGGGCGGCCAACGCGAAAGTCGATCGCGCCGCCTATGACGCGCTGTACGCCGCCGCGGCGGCCGATCCCAACGCCTTCTGGCTGGAAGAGGCCAAGCGGTTGGACTGGATCAAGGCGCCGACGGTGGCGGGCGACTGGTCGTTCGACGAGGATGATTTCCACATCGAATGGTTCAAGGACGGCGTGCTCAACGTGTCCGCGAACTGCGTCGACCGCCATCTGGCCGAGCGCGCCGATCAGGTCGCGATCATCTGGGAGCCGGATGTTCCGCAAGAGGAGCCGCGCCGCTTCACCTACCGCCAGGTGCATGAGGAGGTTGGGCGGTTCGCCAATGTCCTGAAGGCGCAGGGCGTGCGCAAGGGCGACCGCGTCACCGTCTATCTGCCGATGATCCCCGAAGCCGCCTTTGCGCTGCTGGCCTGCACGCGGATCGGCGCGATCCATTCGGTGGTGTTCGGCGGCTTTTCCCCGGATGCCCTGGCGGGCCGGATCCAGGATTGCGATTCCAAGCTGGTCATCACCGCGGACGCCGGGCGGCGCGGCGGCAAGCGGATCGCGCTGAAGGCGAATGTCGATGCTGCCGCCGAGCGCGCGCCCAGCCTGGAGCGGGTGATCGTGATCAAGGCGACCGGCGACGACGTGCTGATGCACGATCGGGACGTCTGGTATCATGAGGCCGCGGAGGGCGTGTCGAGCGAGTGCGTGCCCGAGCCGATGAACGCCGAGGACCCGCTGTTCATCCTGTATACCTCTGGATCGACGGGCAAGCCGAAGGGCGTGCTGCATACCACCGGCGGCTATCTGTTGTGGGCCAGCTACACCCACGATCTGGTGTTCGACCACCGACCCGAGAACGTCTTCTGGTGTGCCGCCGACATCGGCTGGGTCACGGGGCACACCTATGTCGTCTATGGCCCGCTGGCGAACGGCGCGACGACGCTGATGTACGAAGGCCTGCCCAACTGGCCCGATGCGAGCCGCATCTGGCAGGTGGTCGACCGTCATCAGGTGCACACCGTCTTCACCGCGCCGACCGCGCTGCGTTCACTGATGAAGGAAGGCGATGCGCCGGTGAAGGCGACCAGCCGCGCCAGCCTGAAGCTGCTCGGCACCGTCGGCGAGCCGATCAACCCGGAGGCATGGCGCTGGTATCACCATGTCGTGGGCGAGGGGCGCTCGCCGATCGTCGATACCTGGTGGCAGACCGAGACCGGCGGCGCATTGATCGCACCGCTGCCGGGCGCGACCGACCTGAAGCCCGGATCGGCGACCAAGCCGCTGCCGGGGGTGCATCCGCAGCTGGTGGATGAGGCGGGCGCGGTGCTGGACGGGGCGGTGAGCGGCAATCTGTGCATCACGGCAAGTTGGCCGGGGCAGATGCGCACGGTGTGGGGCGACCATGAGCGGTTCTTCCAGACATATTTCACCACTTATCGCGGCAAATATTTCACCGGCGACGGATGCCGCCGCGACGAGCATGGCTATTATTGGATCACCGGGCGCGTCGATGACGTGCTGAATGTCTCAGGCCACCGGATGGGCACGGCGGAGGTGGAGAGCGCGCTGGTGCTTCACCCCAAGGTCGCCGAGGCGGCGGTGGTGGGCATGCCGCACGACGTGAAGGGGCAGGGCATCTACGCCTATGTCACGCTGAACTCCGGCGAGGCAGCGTCGGACGATCTGGCCGCGGACCTGCGGACATGGGTGCGCAAGGAGATCGGCCCGATCGCCACACCCGACGCGGTTCAGTTCGCGCCCGGCCTGCCCAAGACGCGCAGCGGCAAGATCATGCGGCGCATCCTGCGCAAGATCGCGGAAGGCGAGGTCGACAGCCTGGGCGATACCTCGACACTGGCGGACCCGTCGGTGGTCGACGATCTGGTGGCCAACCGGCAGCATTGAGCGCGCGACTCGGCCGTTTTCCGGCCGGGAGGATAAGCGTTCAGCAAAGGCCGGCAAGACCGATGAGCGGGCCGTTTTCCGGCTCGCCGCCGGCCCATTTCGCCGGGCGACGCAGCCTGCCAACGATTCAGCGCGCCCGGTCGCTCCTTGGTCGCGAATCGGTTGATTTCGTTAAGGGATCGTTGTCCTTTAGCGGGAATAACAACAGCTGCCGTAAACCCTTGGGGGGTCACTTTGGGACAGCAAGATGATGGCGCTTGGCTGACCGCTGAGTTGCTCGAACGTATCCTCGGCTCAGCGCGAGCCGCAGGACCTAATCTCATGATCTCGCGCGGTGATTGTCCGATGACGCTCAACGCCCTGACCCGGCAGGGTTGGGTGCAGGAAAAGCGTGGTCATATCGTATTGACTGCCAAGGCCCGCGCGCATCGCCGCGAGCTGGACCTGCACATCGCCTGATACCGCTGCAGACCGGTGCCGGTGCCCCGCAAGGGACGCCGGCGCCAGTCGGCCGCTGCCCTGAGTAGCGGCCTGTTTCAGCTGGATCTCGACGGTTGTCTTAGGCGGCGACCGCGTACGGCTTGATCTCGCCCGACAGATACAGGTTGCGTGCCTTTGCCCGGCTCAGCTTGCCCGAGCTGGTGCGCGGGAGCGTGCGCGGCGGCACGAGTTCGATCACGCAGTTCATGCCCGTCACCGCGCGCACACGATCGCGGATCTCGTCGCGCAGGCGGCTGCGCTCCTCGACGTCGGAGGTGCGGCACTGCACGAGAACGGCGGGGGTTTCCTCACCGCCCGGCGTGGTGATCGCGAAGGCCGCGATATCGCCCTGCTTGAAGCCGGGGAGCTGCTCCACCGCCCATTCGATGTCCTGCGGCCAATGGTTGCGGCCGTTGACGATGATCATGTCCTTGGCACGGCCGACGATGTAGATGTAGCCGTCCGAGATGTAGCCCATGTCGCCGGTGTCGAGCCAGCCATCGACCATGCATGCCTCGGTCGCGGCATCGTCACGGAAGTACCCGACCATCAGCGACGGGCCGCTGCACCACAATTTGCCGATCGCACGCTCCGGCAGGACGCTGCCGTCCTCCTCGCGCACCTCGACCAGCATGTCGCGCACCGGCTTCCCGCAATTGACGATCGCACGGTAGCGTTGCGGCCGATCCTGACCCGCCGGCACGCCCGAAAGCTGGGTTTCCTCGACCAGTTCGACGCGGATGCCCTCACCCGGCGGCATGATCGACACGGCGAGCGTCGCTTCGGCGAGCCCGTAGGAGGGGAGGAAGGCGCTTGCCTGGAAGCCGGCATCGGCGAAGGCGTCGACGAAGCCCTGCATCACGTCGGGCCGGATCATGTCCGCGCCATTGCCGGCGAGGCGCCAGCGCGACAGGTCGAAGCGGTCGGCCGCCTTCGTCTGGCTCGACATGCGGCGCGAGCAGATGTCGTAGCCGAAGGTCGGCGAATAGCTGATCGACGTGCCGGGATTGCGGCTGATGAGATCGAGCCACGCGAGCGGGCGGCGGGCGAAATCCTCGGTCTTCAGATAATCGACTGACACCTGATTGGCGATCGGTGACAGGAAGCAGCCGACGAGGCCCATGTCATGGTACCACGGCAGCCAGGAGATGCAGCGATCGGTTTCGATCAGCTCCATGCCATGGGCGTGCGCGGCGAGATTGTTGAGCAGCGCGTGGTGAGTGATCGCGACGCCGTGCGGGAAGCGCGTCGAGCCGCTGGAATATTGCAGATAGGCGATGTCGGTGCCTGAAGCCTGCGGCAGATCGACCGCCGCCGCCGGTCGCGCGAGCAGATCGGCCCAGTCGATGCCCTGCGTACCGACCGCAGTCGCCGCCGCGCCAGCCATCTCCGCCAGTTCGGGCGGATAGATCAGCATGACGGGATCGCAGCTCGTCAGCTGAACGCGCAGTTGATCGATATAGGAATCCTTGCCACCGAACGAGGTGGGCAGTGGCAGCGGCACCGGCCAGGCGCCGGCATAGACCGTGCCGAAGAACAAGGCGGCGAATTCTGCGCTGGTTTCAGCGACCAGCGCGACGCGGTCGCCCGGCTTGATGCCCGCCGCGATCAGGCGATAGGCCGCCTGCGTCGCATCACCCTGAAGCTCGCGGAACGGATAGGGGCGCACCAGCGTGCCGCGCGCATCGTGGAAATTCAGCCCGCGATCGCCCTGAGCGGCATAATCCAGCGCCTCGCCCAGCGTCTCGAAATCGGCAAAGCGACGCGGCCGGGCGTCGCTGCTCGGGGTGGGGATCAGGGTCGCGCTCGTCATGGTCGGTTGCTCAAAATCTCGTTCGGGTGCTGTTTCGGACCTGCACACCGGATCATTCCGGAGGCCGGCCAACTGACGGTTCGCCACGTTCAAATTCCGATGTCAGTGTGGCAACATAAAGGCGCATGACCAACAGCCGCCGCCCGCCGCCCCCGCTCGACCGCCGTGCACTGGAGGATTTGGCATTACGCTATGTTGGTCGTTTCGCCACAACCCGTGGGAAGTTGGCCGATTATCTGGCGCGCAAAGTGCGCGAGCGCGGCTGGGACGGGCCGCTCGCCGACCCCAAAGAGATCGCCGAGCGGATGGCGGGGCTGGGCTATATCGACGATCGCGCCTTCGCCGAGGCGCGCGCACGGTCGCTGGCGCGGCGCGGCTATGGCGCCGGGCGGGTCGGCCAAGCGCTGAAGGCAGCCCGAATCGCGCAGGACGACATCGGCGAAGTGATCGAGCAGAGCGAGGAGCAGGCGCTGGAAAGCGCGCTGGCGTTCGCCCGCCGCCGCCGGATCGGCCCGTTCGCGACCCTGCCGGTGGATGAGCGCGGCCGGCAGCGACACATGGCCGCGATGCTGCGCGCGGGCCATTCCTTCACGCTGGCGCGGCGGATCGTGGCAGCTGCCCCCGGCGACGTCCTGGAACCGTGAGCCCAGCCCTTGTTTTCACACGAGGATATTGTGCGGCGCGACAACCATGCTAGCGTTCGGTCCAGGGGAAAGAACAATGCAAAGCGAACCGTCCGAGGCCAACCAAGGCCCCGACGCCGCCAGTGCTGGCGAAGATGATGGCGTGCGCATCGCGGGCGCGTTGAAGTGGTTCGACGTGACGCGCGGCTTCGGCTTCCTGGTGCCGGACGAAGACGCCTATGGCGACGTGCTTATCCATTTCTCCGTGCTGCAGCCGCTGGGCCGCCGCAGCCTGCCCGAAGGAACCCGCATCGACGCGATGGTCGTACGTCGCGAGCGCGGGTACCAGGCACGCGAAATCCTGGCGATCGACACGACCACCGCAGTGGAGCCGGTGGTGCGGCCGACGACGCGCATCGACCCGGCTTCGCTGATCGACGAAGCGGGCGACTGGGAGCCGGTGGCGGTGAAATGGTTCAATCGGCTGAAGGGATATGGATTTCTGGTGCGGGATGACGTGCCAGGAGATATCTTCGTCCACATGGAAACGCTTCGCCGCGGTGATATCGGCGAGGTGATGCCCGAACAGCGGCTGCGCGCGCGGGTGGTGGATGGACGCAAGGGGCCGATGGCCGTGAGCGTTACACGGGAGAATTGACGATGAAGCTCATTGCCATGGCGTCGCTGGCGTTCCTGCTGGGGGCGGCGGCGTGCACCGGCCAAGACGCTGCCGCCACGGCTGGCGATGAGCGTGCGAGGGCGGCGCTGACCGAAGTGACCATCACCAGCGCGAACGGACCGCACGTGTTCCGCGTGGAGCTGGCGGACACGCAGGACAAGCAGCAGCGCGGGCTGATGTTCCGGACGGATATTCCCAAGGATGGCGGCATGTTGTTCGCGCCCTATCCGCCGGAGGGCGGCGGGCCGCGCGAGGCGAGCTTCTGGATGAAGAACACGCCCTCGCCACTCGACATCATCTTCATCCGCCCTGACGGCACGATTGCGCGCATTGCGGAAAACACCGTGCCCTTCTCCGAAGCGCAGGTGCCCTCGGGCGAGCCGGTCAGCGCAGTGCTGGAACTGAACGGCGGGCGATCCGCCGAGCTGGGGATCGCAGAAGGCGACAAGGTTTCCTGGAAGCGGTGACGCCGACGCGCCGGTGCAGGTCGTTCCAGGCCGGCGCAATGGTGAACCGTAGAAAGTGGCGGCGCGCTGACATGACCGCCTGTCGCCAACCGGCGTCACTATGCGGCTGAGCGCGACTGCCATCGTCCTGTCGAGCAGGGCGCATGGTGAGCATGGCGCGATCGTTCGCGCGCTGACTGCCGACGACGGGGTGCAGGCGGGTTATGTGCGGGGCGGACGATCGCGGGGCCTCCGCCCGATCCTGCAGCCAGCCAACATCATCATCGGGGAATGGCGCGCGCGGACCGATGCACAGCTTCCCGCGCTCACCGCCGAAATGGTTCGCAGCCGCGCGCCGCTACACGGGGAGCCGTTGCCCGCCGCCGCGCTGGAGTGGCTGACCGCACTGACCGCCGCCGCGCTGCCAGAAGGGCATCCCTATCCCCGACTGTACCAGGCGCTGTCCGGCCTGCTGGACGCGATCGATGCGGCGCCGGCGGCGCGGGGGTGGGCTGGCCCGCTGGCGCGATACGAGCTGTTGCTGCTGTCCGAGCTTGGCTTTGGCCTCGATCTGCAACGCTGCGTGGTGACGGGAGCGGTGGAGAACATTGGCTATATCAGCCCCAAGACCGGCGGCGCGGTAAGCCGCCCGGCGGCGATCGGCTATGAGGATCGCCTGTTGCCGCTGCCGGCGTTCCTGTCAGCAGGCGGCGAGGCGGATTGGGCTGATATCTTCGCCGGGCTGGCGATCACCGGGCGGTTCCTGGCGCGCAGCATCATGGTTGATCGCCACGCCGAAACGCTGGCCGCACGCGAGCGGCTGATCGACCGGCTGCACAGAGCGGTTGCGTGAGATCATGGCGGTGGGCAAGGAACGGTACCGTTCGCATTCCGTATCCGTCTGGAGGCACGCATGGCCCTGATCGCAATATTGCCGGGTGACGGCATCGGACCCGAGGTGACCGCGGAAGCGCGCCGGGTGCTCGAGGCATTGGAGCTGCCGCTGGCGTTCGAGACGGCGCTGGTCGGCGGCGCGGCCTATCACGCGGCGGGCCACCCGCTGCCGCCTGACACGCTGGACCTGGCGCATCGCGCGGACGCGATCCTGTTCGGATCGGTCGGTGACCCGAGCTGCGACGCGCTGGAGCGAGGGCTTCGCCCCGAGCAGGCGATCCTGGGACTGCGCAAGGAATTGACGCTGTTCGCGAACCTGCGACCGGCGAAGCTGTTTCCGGGGCTGGAGGATGCCTCCGCGCTGCGGCCGGAAGTCGCACGCACGATCGACCTGCTCATCGTGCGCGAGCTGAACGGCGATGTCTATTTCGGCGAAAAGGGCATGCGCACCACGCCCGCGGGGCTGCGGCAGGGCTATGACCTGATGAGCTATGACGAAAGCGAGGTCGCCCGGATCGCCCTCGCCGGCTTCGAAGCGGCGCGGCGACGGGGCGGGCAGCTCTGCTCGGTGGACAAGGCCAATGTGCTGGAAACGTCGCAATTGTGGCGCGACGTGGTGACCGAGGTGGCGCAGGAATATCCTGACGTCACGCTGACGCACATGTACGTCGACAACGCGGCGATGCAGCTGGTGCGCGATCCGGGCCAGTTCGACGTGATCGTGACGGGCAATCTGTTCGGCGACATCCTGTCCGATCAGGCGTCGATGTGTGTCGGGTCGATCGGGCTGCTGCCGTCCGCCTCGCTCGATGACACGGGCAAGGGGCTGTATGAGCCGATCCACGGCTCCGCGCCGGATATTGCCGGGCAGGGGAAGGCCAATCCATGCGCCGCGATCCTGTCTGCGGCGATGATGTTGCGTCATTCGCTGGAACTGCCCGACGCGGCGGACCGGGTGGAGGCGGCGGTCGCCAGCGCGCTTGCCACCCATCGCACCGCCGACCTGGGCGGCACCTGTTCGACCCGCGCGATGGGTGATGCGGTTCTTGCCGCGCTGTAATCGCGCGTGAGCGACCTGCTCGACCTCGCGGTCGTCATCCCGACGTTCAATGAGAAGGGCAATGTCCCCGTTCTGATCGCCCGGCTGGACCAGGCGCTGGCCGGGATCAATTGGGAAGCGATCTTCGTCGACGATGACAGCCCCGACGGGACGGCCGATGCCGCGCGCGAGATTGCGCGGATCGACCGGCGCGTCAGGGTGATCCAGCGGATCGGGCGGCGCGGACTGGCTACCGCCTGTATCGAGGGGATGTGCGCCACCGCCGCCCCGGCGGTCGCAGTGATCGACGGCGATCTGCAGCACGACGAGACGATTTTGCCCGACATGCTGGCGGCACTGCGCGCCGACCCGGCGCTTGATATCGTCGTGGGGTCTCGGTTCGTGGCGGGTGGGGGAACGGGCGACTGGGATCGTGATCGTGTCGCCAAGTCGGCGCTGGCGACACGATTGTCGCAGCGCGTGCTGAACGTTGGGCTGACCGACCCGATGAGCGGGTTCTTCATGGTTCGAACCGACGTCCTGCGCGCGCGGGCGCCGCATCTGGCCGGCATCGGGTTCAAGATCCTGCTCGACATCATGGCGGCGGGGGATCGGCCGCTCCAATATCGCGAACTGCCCTATGTCTTTCGCATCCGGACCGAGGGCGAATCGAAGCTCGATCACGTCGTGGCGCTGGAATATCTGATCGCGCTGTACGATCGCCGGTTCGGCAAGCTGGTGCCAGTACGCTTCGCCATGTTCTCTGCCATCGGCGTGATCGGCGTGGGCATCCACATGGGGGTGCTGGCGCTGTTTTACCTCGTCGCGGGGACGACGTTCCTGCTGGGGCAGATCGCCGCGACGGTGGTCGCGATGACGTTCAACTTCCTGCTCAACAATGCGCTGACCTATCGTGACCGGCGCTTGAAGGGGTGGCGTCAGCTGCTCGACGGGTGGGTGTCCTTCTGTGTCGTCTGCTCGGTCGGCGCGGTGGCGAATGTCGGGGTGGCGGCGTTCCTGTACGACTTCCATTACGGAGCCTGGGCGGCGTCGGCGCTGGCCGGTGTGTTCGTCGGCGCGGTGTGGAATTATGCCCTGTCGTCGCGCTTCGTCTGGGGGCGGTATTGAGGCCCCCTCAGATCCCCCGTCAGATCCACGTCGAGAACCAGGTCCAGTAGCGGAAGGCGTTCGCGTCCGGCAGCGGCAGTGCTGCGAGCACCGGGTAGAAATAGATCCCGAGTGCCATCGAGATCGCCAGCAGCGCGATGTCCCAGCCGCGCGTCCGGTCGCGCCAATGATCGAGCGCGACCACGATCGGGATCACGATGAAGACGCTGGACGGATAGTAATAATAATAGAAGCCGAGCGATTTTGGGATGATTGCCCAGATGCCGAGGCTGCCGGTCCATAACGCGGCGGCGGCGAGCAGACGGGGCGAGCCTGAGCGTACCCAGCCCCACCAGCAGGCAAGGACGGCGACAAGGCCCGACCACATGATGGCCGGATTGCCCAGCAGCAGGATGCCGCGCTGCGCGCCGTCGGCTGGCTCGTACAGATACCAGATCGGGCGGATCAGCAGCGGCCACGTCCACCAGTTCGACTGATAGGCGTGGGTCGGCAGAAGCTGCGTCTGCCGTTCGAACATGTCGAGCTGGAACGGCAGCAGCGTCGCCAGCGTCAGCGGCGCATCGCGATAGAAGAAGGCCGGCGCAAAAGTGGCGAGGTATGTCGCGGCGGACAGCAGCGCGAGCGTGCCGAGCGCGAGCGGGACGGAGAGCCCGGGGAAACGGCGCGAATCCTCGCGCTTCAGCAGCACGAAGGCGATGGCGGCAAAGGCGACATAGGGCGCGGCCAGCCACTTGCAGGCAGTTGCGGCCCCCAGCAGCACCGATGCCGCCGACCAGCGCGCGAGGCCACCGGCACGGAGCGTCCATGCTGCCATTGCGATCGCCGAGGTCAGGAAGGCGAGCATGAAGCCGTCCAGCATCGCGATCCGTGCCTGCACGAACACGGTGAAGCCAAGCACGGTGAGCGCGGCTGCGATCAGGCTGGGGCGGCGACGATGCGTGATCTGCCAGATGATGGCGAACATCGAAGCGACAGTCGCGCTGCCGGCCAGCGTCGACATGATCCGCCAACCGAACGCATTGTCGCCGAACAGCAGGATCCCTTGAGCGATCAGCCATTTGGCGAGCAGCGGATGCTCGATGTTCACAGGGCCGTCGAGCGCGATGAGGGCGCGTGCGGCAGGCACGTAATGCACCTCATCAAACACGAACTGGTGCGGGACCGTCAGATGGATGAGGAACAATGCCTCCGCCAGCAGGAAGACGATGATCCCGAGCGGCAGGGGGCGGCGCAGCATGGTTCACGCTTAGCCGCCTGATGCCGCCGCGCCAACGTGGCGGGGGCGAATGGGTGACTGTGCCCCGCGCGTCATGCTTGAAAGCCCGCGGCAATTGGCCGAAAGCAGCCGGCATGAAGCGCCGCACCGGACAAGACCGCTCGATCACTGACACCTGGCGCCCGGCGACCCGCGCGATCCGCGGCGGCACCGTCCGCTCCGAATTCGGCGAAACCTCCGAGGCGATCTTCGTCACCTCCGGCTATGCCTATGACTGCGCCGGTGACGCCGCCGCGCGTTTCGCCGGCGAGCAGGAGGGGATGACCTATTCCCGGCTGCAGAACCCGACGGTCGAAATGCTGGAGCATCGCATCGCCCTGCTGGAAGGGGCGGAGGCTTGCCGCACGATGGCGAGCGGCATGGCAGCGATGACCGCGGTGCTGCTGAGCCAGTTGCAGGCGGGTGACCATGTGGTGGCCGGCCGCGCGGCGTTCGGATCATGCCGCTGGCTGGTCGACAATCTGCTGCCCAAGTTCGGCATCGCCACCACCGTCGTCGACGCGCGCGACCCACAGCAGTTCGAGGATGCGGTGCGGCCCGAGACAAAGGTGTTCTTCTTCGAAACGCCGGCCAATCCGACGATGGATGTGGTCGATCTGCGCGCGGTGTGTGACATCGCACGGGCGCGCGGGATCACCAGCGTCGTCGACAATGCCTTTGCCACCCCAGCGTTGCAGCGCCCGATGGAGTTCGGCGCGGACGTCACCGCTTATTCTGCGACCAAGATGATGGACGGGCAGGGCCGCGTGCTCGCCGGCGCCGTGTGTGGCACGAAGGATTTCATCGACAACACGCTGTTGCCGTTCACGCGCAACACCGGGCCGACGCTGTCGCCGTTCAATGCCTGGGTCGTGCTGAAGGGGCTGGAGACGCTGGACCTCCGGATCCGGCGCCAGTCCGAAAATGCGCTGAAGGTCGGCGCTTTCCTCGAAAAGCGCGTGGCGCGGATCCTTCATCCCGGCCTCCCCAGCCATCCGCAGCATGAGCTTGCCATGTCGCAGATGGAAGCGGCGGGGCCGATCTTCGCCTTTGAAGTCGATGGCGGGCGGAGCCAGGCACATGGGTTGCTCGATGCGCTGGCGCTGGTCGATATTTCCAACAACATCGGCGATTCCCGATCGCTGATGACGCATCCTGCCTCCACCACGCACGCATCGGTCACACCCGAGAAGCGCGAGGAGATGGGGATCAGCGAGGGCATGTTGCGGCTGAACGTCGGGCTGGAAGATCCCGCCGACGTGATCGACGATCTTGACCAGGCGCTTCGGACGGTGGGCCTGTGAAGGCATTTTTCCCTTCGTCACAGACGACGCGGGGAGTGACCGTGCGCGTGTCGGTCAGCTATCTGCCCGAACAGTCGGAGCCGGAGCGTGGGCGCTGGTTCTGGGCCTATCATATCCGCATCGAAAACGACGGGCCAGCGGCGGTGCAACTTCTGACGCGGCACTGGATCATCATCGACGGGCGCGGTGCGCGCCATTCGGTGGAAGGCGAGGGCGTGGTCGGCGAGCAGCCGCTCATCGAGCCGGGCGGCAGCTATGACTATGTGTCCGGGTGTCCGCTCGCGACGCCCGCCGGATCGATGCAGGGCAGCTACCGCATGGTCGATGCCGCGGGCATGACGTTCGATGTGGCAATTCCGAAGTTCGCGCTGATCGCGCCGGCGGTGACGGGTGGAGAACGTGGCTGAGCAGCGTCGCTTGCGAGTGAGGCCGGCGCGCGGCATGGCAGGCGCCATGGTGAACAGCCACGCAGACATCAGCAACGGATCGCGCCGCCGGAAGGATGCCGCCAAGTGAAGCGCACGCACCTTCCGCTTAACGGGCTGCGCGTGCTGGATGCCGCCGCGCGGCACCTGTCCTTTACCCGTGCCGCCGACGAACTGGCGGTGACCCCGGCAGCGGTGGGCCAGCAGGTCCGCGCGCTGGAGGACACGCTGGGCGTCGTTCTGTTTCGCCGTACGACCAAGGGGCTGGAACTGACGCCCGAGGGCGAAGCCGGCCTGTCTGCCCTGCGCCACGGCTTTCTCCAGTTCGAGGAAGCGGTGCGGGCGATGCAGGCGGGGCAATCGTCCAAGTCGCTGACCATCGCCGCGCCGCGCGACCTGACGGAGAAGTGGCTGCTGCCGCGGCTGGCGACGATCGCCGAGCGCGACAGCGACCTGCGTTTCGTGCTGGTGACCGCCGACGTGGCGCCCGATTTCACCGAGGCCAATCTGGATATGGCGATCACCTGGGGCGAGGGCCCCGGCCTGCACGAAGGCGAGGCGATCGAGAGCGAGGGGATGGTGACGGTCGAGCGTCCCGGCGGCGGCGCGTCGGCGATCATTGCCTGGCCGGGCGACGGCATGGATGATGCGGCCGCACTGGTCCGGGTAGGCGACGCTGGGCTGGCGCTGGACGCCGCGGCGCGTGGACTGGGCCGGGCAACGGTGCCCGAGCTGCTCGCGTCGAGTGATATTGCATCGGGCAGGGTGGCATTGGTGGGTGAGCCGCGGCCGTCGCGATTGGGATATTGGCTGGTTGCCCCGCTGCCGCAGTGGCGGCAGCAAAAGGTCCAGACGCTGGTCGAGGCGCTGGCAGGTTGACCGACGGGATGAGGGCCGATCCGTTCGAGAGCGAGCGCCTGCTGATGCGGGCGCCGACGCATGACGACGCGCCCGCGCTGTACGAGGCATATCGCGACCAGGGTGTCATGCGCTTCTGGTCCAGCCCGCCGCATGAATCGGTGGCGGACACGATCGCTTATGTGACCCCGCACGTCGACGACCAGTGGCGCCAGTGGGTGATCGAGGAGCGTTCGAGCGGTCGCGCGATCGGTACGCTGGCGGCTGGCGAGCGGCGCCGCGGCGTGATGGAAATCGGCTACCTGCTGGCGCCGATTGCATCGGGCAAGGGATATGGCCGCGAGGCAGTCGGCGCGCTGATCGACCTGTTGTTCGCAGAAGGCGCACGGCGGGTGTTCGCCGATACCGATCCCGACAACAAGCGTTCGATCGCGCTGTTGCAGGACCTGGGTTTCCAGCGCGAGGGGCTGCTGCGCGCGGAATGGCACACCCATATTGGCGTGCGCGACAGCGTGATCTGGGGCCTGCTACGCGACGAGTGGCGGCCGTCTGCGTCGAGGAACACCGGGCGGGGGTGATCCCGCTACCCTGATGGCGTCAGGGGAGGGGCGGCTGACAGTCACCCAATGATGCGAGATGTCATTGTGCCGGCTCGCCGCGCCAGATCTACGTCACGGTCGTTCGGCGCACGCGCTGCGGTAATTTTGAGCCCCGACCCGCAGTCCCGTCTTGGACACTTCAGTCATAGTCGTCGCGCTGGAGCTGCCGGGTAGCCGTGCTGGGCATAGGCAATCACGACGGTCCGCGCCCGGCGTGGGCAGCCATGGGCCTCACCCAGCGCATTGTGCGAGCCGTGTTCTCACCGAGATAGCTGTGATCGAGCTGCGCGAACCGGCGCGTCCGGCTGGTTATGGTGGACGATGGTTCTTCGTCTGCTGGCGCTCTGCAAACGTCTGCGCAGGGTTGGCCTCGCCCGCCTGTCCAACAAAAAGCCCCGCCGGATCGCTCCGGCGGGGCTGATTGCATCAGGTTGATCGCGAGGATCAGTCGTTCAGATACTCGCCAGCAGCCTCGTCGCTGCCGTCGCCCGACGGGACGACGGTGGCGAGCGGATCGTCGCCGGTGCCGACGTCTTCACGCGGGCTACGCGCCTTTTCGGCGGCACGCAGCTCGTCCGCGCTCGACGGCGCAACGATCATCGCATCGGCCAGCTTCTTCTGCTGGGCACGAAGCGCCGCGTCGCGCGAGGAAGCCGCCACGCGCAGGCGGTTCATGCCGGCCCCAGTGCCTGCCGGGATGAGCCGGCCGACGATGACGTTTTCCTTCAGGCCCATCAGCGTGTCCTGCTTGCCCTGGACCGCCGCCTCGGTGAGGACGCGGGTGGTCTCCTGGAACGACGCGGCCGAGATGAACGACCGGGTCTGCAGCGACGCCTTGGTGATGCCGAGCAGGATCGGCTTGCCCTGGGCGGGCGCCTCGTTCTTGCCGAGCTTCGCGTTAACCTCGTCCATCTCCGCACGGTCCACCTGCTCGCCGGGGAGCAGGGTGGTGTCGCCGGCTTCGGTGATCTCAACCTTCTGCAGCATCTGACGAACGATCGTCTCGATGTGCTTGTCGTTGATCTTCACGCCCTGCAGTCGATAGACTTCCTGGATTTCCGACACGAGATATTCCGCGAGCGGCTCGATACCGAGCACCTCGAGAATGTCGTGCGGATCCGGGCTGCCGCCGATCAGGTTGTCGCCACGCTTGACGTAGTCGCCTTCCTGAACGTCGATCACCTTCGACTTCGGAATGAGGTATTCCACCACCTCGCCGCCGTCCTCGGGCTGGATGCCGATCTTGCGCTTCGCCTTATAGTCCTTGCCGAACACCACGCGGCCAGAGACCTTCGCGATGATCGCATTTTCCTTCGGCTTGCGCGCTTCGAACAGCTCCGCGACGCGCGGCAGACCGCCGGTGATGTCGCGGGTCTTGGCGGACTCGCGCGCAACACGGGCAACCACGTCGCCGGCATAGACAGTCGAATTGTCGTCCACCGAAAGCACTGCGCCCGGCGCCAGCATGTAGCGGGCGGATTCACCCGAACCCTCGTCGAGCAGAGTGATGCGCGGACGCAGATCCTCCTTCGACCGGCCAGCTGCACGATATTCGATCACGACGCGCTGGGCGATGCCCGTTGCCTCGTCGACCTGCTCGGTCAGCGTCTTGCCCTCGATGAGGTCCTGATACTTCACGGTGCCGCCGGTTTCCGTGATCACCGGCATGGTGAACGGATCCCATTCGGCGATGCGATCGCCAGCGCTGATGATGTGCCCGTCGTCGCACAGCACGTTCGCGCCGTACGGGATCTTGTGCACCGCCAGCTCGCGGCCATCCATGTCGACGATCGCGACTTCGCCCGAACGGCTGAGCACCACGCGGCGACCACGCTGGTCGACGATGATGCGCAGATCGCGATACTCGATCGTGCCGTCGACCGGCGCTTCGAGGTTCGACTGCTCGTTCAGCTGCGCCGCGCCGCCGATGTGGAAGGTACGCATCGTCAGCTGCGTGCCCGGCTCACCGATCGACTGCGCCGCGATGACGCCGACGGCCTCACCGATGTTCACCGGCGTACCGCGAGCGAGATCACGCCCGTAGCACTTGCCGCAGACGCCGATCTTGCTTTCGCAGACCAGCGGCGAGCGGATCTTGACGGCCTGAACACCAGTCGCCTCGATCTGCGCCACCATCGGCTCGTCGAGCAGGGTGCCGATCGGGATCACGACCTCGCCCGTCTTCGCCTCAACGATGTCCTCCGCGGTCGTACGACCAAGGATACGCTCGCCAAGCGACGCGATGACCGAGCCGCCCTGAACGATCGCCTTCATCTCCAGCGCGCGCTCGGTGCCGCAATCGTCCTCGACGATGACGCAATCCTGCGACACGTCGACGAGACGGCGGGTGAGGTAGCCCGAGTTCGCCGTCTTCAACGCCGTATCCGCGAGGCCCTTACGAGCGCCGTGGGTGGAGTTGAAGTATTCAAGGACGGTCAGGCCTTCCTTGAAGTTCGAGATGATCGGCGTTTCGATGATCTCGCCCGACGGCTTGGCCATCAGGCCGCGCATGCCCGCAAGCTGCTTGATCTGCGCCTGCGAACCACGCGCACCGGAGTGCGCCATCATGTAGATCGAGTTGATCGGCTTCTCACGGCCGGTCTCCTCGTCGATGCGAACGGCCTTGATCTCGTTCATCATCGAGTTCGCCACCTGATCACCGCAACGGCTCCAGGCGTCGATCACCTTGTTGTACTTCTCCTGCTGCGTGATCAGGCCGTCCTGATACTGCTGCTCGAAGTCCTTCACCTGATCGCGCGTTTCATCGACCAGCTTGGTCTTGTCCGGCGCAATGATCATGTCGTCCTTGCCGAACGAGATGCCGGCCTTGAACGCGTGACGGAAGCCCAGCGCCATGATCGCGTCGGCGAACAGCACCGTCTCCTTCTGACCGGTGTGACGATACACCTCGTCGATGACGTCGGTGACGTCCTTCTTGGTCAGCAGACGGTTGACGACGTCGAACGGCACCTTGTGGCTCTTCGGCAGGCACTCGCCGAGCAGCATGCGGCCCGGCGTGGTCTCGAAGCGCTTGAGGTACTGGTTGCCGTCCTCGTCGGTCTGCGGAACGCGGCTGATGATCTTGGTGTGCAGCGTCACCGAACCGGCGTTCAGCGCCTGGTGAACTTCCGACATGTCGGAAATCAGCATGCCCTGGCCCGGCTCGTTTTCCTTGAGCATCGACAGGTAATAGAGACCCAGCACCATGTCCTGCGACGGCACGATGATCGGCTTGCCGTTCGCGGGGCTGAGGATGTTGTTGGTCGACATCATCAGCACGCGTGCTTCCAGCTGCGCCTCAAGGCTAAGCGGTACGTGCACGGCCATCTGGTCACCGTCGAAGTCGGCGTTGAAGGCCGAGCAGACCAGCGGGTGAAGCTGGATCGCCTTGCCCTCGATCAGCACCGGCTCGAACGCCTGGATGCCCAGACGGTGAAGCGTCGGCGCGCGGTTCAGCAGAACCGGGTGCTCGCGGATCACCTCGTCCAGGATGTCCCAGACTTCCTTGCGCTCCTTCTCGACCCACTTCTTCGCCTGCTTCAGGGTCATGGACAGACCCTTGGCGTCGAGACGGGCGTAGATGAACGGCTTGAACAGCTCGAGCGCCATCTTCTTCGGCAGGCCGCACTGGTGCAGCTTGAGCTCCGGACCGGTCACGATGACCGAACGGCCCGAATAGTCGACGCGCTTGCCGAGCAGGTTCTGACGGAAGCGGCCCTGCTTACCCTTCAGCATGTCGGACAGCGACTTCAGCGGACGCTTGTTGGCGCCCGTGATCGTGCGACCGCGACGGCCGTTGTCGAACAAGGCGTCGACGGCTTCCTGCAGCATGCGCTTTTCGTTGCGGACGATGATGTCCGGCGCACGCAGCTCCATCAGCCGCTTCAGACGGTTGTTACGGTTGATGACGCGGCGATACAGATCGTTCAGATCCGACGTCGCGAAACGGCCACCGTCGAGCGGCACCAGCGGGCGAAGCTCGGGCGGGATGACCGGCACGACCTCGAGGATCATCCACTCCGGACGGTTGCCCGATTCCAGGAAGCTCTCGACGACCTTCAGCCGCTTGATGATCTTCTTGGGCTTCAGCTCGGACTTGGTGACGGCGAGCTCTTCGAGCAGCGCGGTCTTCTCGCCTTCGAGGTCCAGGCTCTCGAGCATGATGCGCACCGCCTCAGCGCCGATGCCGGCGGAGAAAGCGTCTTCACCATATTCGTCCTGCGCCTCGAGGAGTTCGTCCTCGGTCAGCAGCTGGAACTTCTCGAGCGGGGTCAGGCCCGGTTCGATGACGATATACGCCTCGAAGTACAACACGCGCTCGAGCTGCTTGAGCTGCATGTCGAGCAGCAGGCCGATGCGCGACGGCAGCGACTTCAGGAACCAGATGTGCGCGACCGGGGCGGCGAGCTCGATGTGGCCCATCCGCTCACGACGGACCTTCGAGACGGTAACCTCGACGCCGCACTTTTCGCAGACAATGCCCTTGTACTTCATGCGCTTGTACTTGCCGCACAAGCATTCGTAATCCTTGATCGGACCGAAGATGCGCGCGCAGAACAGGCCGTCACGCTCAGGCTTGAACGTGCGATAGTTGATCGTCTCGGGCTTCTTGATCTCGCCGAACGACCAGGAGCGGATACGGTCCGGGGACGCGATGCCGATCTGGATCTGGTCGAAGGTCTCCGTCTTGGCGACCGGATTCGCGAAATTCGTAAGTTCGTTCATTTTTCTACCTCTTCCCCCTCCAGCTCAGGCGGGAGGGGCTAGGGGAGGGATGGTCGATCGTCGGAGGTAGGTGGTTACTCGGCCGCTTCGGCCAGGTCGCCATCCTCCGCCTCTTCCATGCTCTTCAGCTCGACGTTGAGGCCCAGCGAACGCATTTCCTTGACGAGCACGTTGAAGCTCTCCGGAATGCCTGCCTCGAACGTGTCGTCGCCCTTGACGATCGCCTCGTAGACCTTGGTACGGCCGACCACGTCGTCCGACTTCACCGTCAGCATTTCCTGGAGCGTGTACGCAGCACCATAAGCCTGCAGCGCCCACACCTCCATTTCGCCGAAGCGCTGACCGCCGAACTGCGCCTTACCGCCCAGCGGCTGCTGGGTGACGAGGCTGTACGGGCCGATCGAACGCGCGTGGATCTTGTCGTCCACAAGGTGGTGCAGCTTGAGCATGTAGATGATGCCCACCGTCACCTTGCGGTCGAACTGATCGCCGGTACGCCCGTCGAACAGATCCGACTGACCCGACGGATCGAGACCCGCCAGCTCCAGCATCGCCGAAACGTCTGCCTCGACCGCGCCGTCGAACACCGGGGTGCCCATCGGGATGCCCGGCTTCAGGTTGTTCGCCAGCTCGATGATGCCCTGCGCATCCCGTGCGTCGATCTCGTCGACATAATGCTCGCCGTAGATCGTCTTCAGCCGCTCCTTGACCGCCTCGGGCATGGTGCCCGCGGTGGCATCCGGATTGGCCTCACGCCAGTCCTCGAGCTGCTGCGCGATCTGCTGACCCAGGCCGCGAGCGGCCCAGCCAAGGTGAGTCTCGAAGATCTGACCGACGTTCATGCGCGACGGCACGCCCAGCGGGTTCAGCACGAGATCGACCGGCGTCCCGTCGGCGAGGAACGGCATGTCCTCGACCGGCAGGATGCGGCTGATGACGCCCTTGTTGCCGTGACGGCCGGCCATCTTGTCGCCCGGCTGCAGCTTGCGCTTCACCGCGACGAACACCTTGACCATCTTCAGCACGCCCGGCGGCAGCTCGTCGCCACGCTCGAGCTTCTCGCGCCGATCCTCGAACTTCTCGCGGATCAGCTTGGCAGCCTCGTCATACTGCGTCTTCACCGCTTCGAGATCCGACTGGACCTTGTCGTCGGCGACCGCGAACTTCCACCATTCGTGACGGTCAACGCTGTCGAGCGTGTCCTGATCGATCACGGCACCCTTCTTGGGGCCGCCCTTCGGCACCGCGGTCGCGGTCTGGCCGATCAGCATGTCACGCAGGCGCGACCAGGTGGCACGATTGAGGATCGTGCGCTCGTCGTCCGAGTCCTTCTTCAGGCGCTCGATCTCTTCGCGCTCGATCGCCATCGCACGCTCGTCCTTGTCGATGCCGTGACGGTTGAAGACGCGAACGTCGACAATCGTACCGGCAACGCCCGGCGGAAGGCGAAGCGAGGTGTCACGCACATCGCTGGCCTTTTCACCGAAGATCGCGCGCAGCAGCTTTTCCTCCGGCGTCATCGGGCTTTCGCCCTTTGGCGTGATCTTGCCGACGAGAATGTCGCCCGGCTCAACCTCGGCACCGACGTACACGATGCCCGCTTCGTCGAGGTTGCGAAGCGCTTCCTCGCCGACGTTCGGGATATCGCGGGTGATGTCCTCCGGTCCCAGCTTCGTGTCACGAGCCATCACCTCGAACTCGTCGATGTGGATCGACGTGAACACGTCGTCCTTCACGATCCGCTCGGAGATGAGGATCGAGTCCTCGTAGTTGTAGCCATTCCACGGCATGAACGCGACGAGCGCGTTGCGGCCGAGTGCCAGCTCGCCGAACTCGGTCGACGGACCATCAGCGAGGATGTCGCCGGCGTTGACCACATCGCCCACCTTCACCAGCGGACGCTGGTTGATGCAGGTCGACTGGTTGGAACGCTGGAACTTCATCAGCGAGTAGATGTCGACGCCCGACTTGCCGGCATCGACCTCACCCGTGGCGCGGATCACGATACGGCTGGCGTCGACCTGGTCGACGATGCCGGCGCGACGTGCGGAGATCGCAGCGCCCGAATCGCGTGCCACCGTCTCTTCCATGCCGGTGCCGACGAACGGCGCTTCCGCCTTCACCAGCGGCACGGCCTGACGCTGCATGTTCGAGCCCATCAGCGCGCGGTTGGCGTCATCGTTTTCCAGGAACGGAATGAGCGATGCGGCGACCGAAACCAGCTGCTTCGGCGACACGTCCATGAGCGTGATCGTCTCAGGCAACGCCATGAGGAATTCGCCGGCCTGACGGGCGGAGATCAGTTCCTCAGTGAAACGGCCTTCGCCGTCGAGCTCTGCGTTCGCCTGCGCGACCGTGTGCTTCTGCTCTTCCATTGCGGAAAGGTACACGACCTCGCCGGTGACCTTGCCGTCGACGACGCGGCGGTACGGCGTCTCGATGAAGCCGTACTTGTTGACGCGAGCGAAGGTCGACAGCGAGTTGATCAGACCGATGTTCGGGCCTTCCGGCGTCTCGATCGGGCAGATACGGCCATAGTGCGTCGGGTGAACGTCGCGGACTTCGAAGCCCGCACGCTCACGCGTCAGACCGCCCGGCCCGAGCGCCGAAACACGACGCTTGTGCGTCACTTCGGAGAGCGGGTTCGTCTGATCCATGAACTGCGACAGCTGCGACGAGCCGAAGAATTCGCGGACCGCGGCGACGGCCGGCTTCGCGTTGATGAGGTCGTTCGGCATGACGGTGGACACGTCCACCGAGCTCATGCGCTCCTTCACGGCGCGCTCCATGCGGAGCAGGCCGACGCGATACTGGTTCTCGAGCAGCTCGCCCACCGAACGCACGCGACGGTTGCCGAGGTTGTCGATGTCGTCGATCTCGCCCTTGCCGTCCTTCAGGTCGACGAGGGTCTTCACGACCGCCAGAATGTCCTCGGTGCGCAGCGTCGTCACCGTGTCCTCGGCATCGAGGTCAAGGCGCATGTTGAGCTTCACGCGGCCAACCGCCGACAGATCGTAGCGATCCGGATCGAAGAACAGGCCGGCGAACAGCGATTCCGCCGTTTCGAGCGTGGGCGGCTCGCCAGGACGCATCACGCGGTAGATGTCCGACAGGGCCTGCTCGCGCTCTTCGGCCTTGTCGGCCTTCAGCGTGTTGCGGATCCACGGACCGGTGGTGACGTGATCGATGTCGAGCAGTTCGATCCGGTCGATGCCGGCGCGATCCAGCTTCTCGAGATTGTCCGGGCCGACTTCATCACCGGCCTCGACGTAGATCTCGCCCGTGCTCTCGTTGATGAGGTCATAGGCCGAATAGCGGCCGTAGATTTCCTCGGTCGGGATGAGGAGATCGGTCAGGCCGTCCTTGGCCGCCTTGTTGGCAGCGCGCGGCGTGACCTTGGTGCCCATCGGGAACACCACTTCGCCCGAGTTCGCATCGACGAGGTCGAACGTCGGCTTCACGCCGCGCCAGTTCTCGGCCGCGAACGGAATGCGCCAGCCACCCTCACCGCGCACATAGGTGACGCGGTTGTAGAAGTGGTTGAGGATTTCCTCGCTGTTGAGGCCCAGCGCATAGAGCAGCGCCGTGACCGGCAGCTTGCGCTTGCGGTCGATACGGACGTTGACGATGTCCTTGGCGTCGAACTCGAAATCGAGCCACGAACCGCGATACGGGATCACGCGCGCGGCGAAGAGATACTTGCCCGAAGCGTGGGTCTTGCCGCGGTCATGATCGAAGAGGACGCCCGGCGAACGGTGCATCTGGCTGACGATCACGCGCTCCGTGCCGTTGATGAAGAACGTGCCGTTCTCCGTCATCAGCGGCATGTCGCCCATGTAGACGTCCTGCTCCTTGATATCGAGCACCGAGCGGGTTTCCGTCTCGGGATCCACCTCGAACACGATGAGGCGAAGCGTCACGCGCATCGGGGCGGCATAGGTGATGCCACGCTGGCGGCATTCCTCGACGTCGAACTTCGGCGGTTCGAGTTCGTAGTTCACGAAATCGAGCTCTGCCGTGCCGGCGAAGTCGCGGATCGGGAACACGCTGCGCAGCGTCTTCTCGAGACCCGAGACGTAGCCGATCGACGGATCGGACCGCAGGAACTGTTCGTAGCTTTCGCGCTGCACCTCGATCAGGTTCGGCATCTGAACCACTTCGTGGATGTTGCCGAAAACCTTGCGGATGCGGCGCTTTGCGGTGCCGCCTTCGATCGCCTTGGTTGCCATGTAGCTGTCTGCCTTGGTCTAACTTGTCCGGGCGCAGGACAAGACGCGAAAAGGCCGCGCGTCATGTTCCGGCATCGGAACAAACGGCAGCCTTACAGCGTCTTATGAACCCACCTGCTCCAATCCGTTCGACATAGTGCGCGACGCCATGTCATTTCCCGAAGCTGTGGTAACCGCCCGGATATAGGTGGCGGGTCATTCTCCGTCAACCACCGCGCCACGGATCAGGGCGTTTCAGGCGAGTGCGCATGAGCGTCACCGCTGCAGGTGACGTCGTGTTCACCCGGCCTTGGCGTGAACTGGAAGAAGCCCATGCGACGCAGGGCTGCGGCGGCCTGCGCGCACGCTCGTTTGGCTAGCGGTCGTCTCCGACGTACAGGCGCAGGCGGGACAGTGATTCAGTTGCCCCGGGTTCAGGGTTGAAACGATAGCGCGATGAAGATGGCAGGGACGATGAAGAGGGGGCGCCTGGCGCTGGTGGCTAGCGCCTGGCTCGCCGGAGCGGCCGGCGTAGCGGTCGCTCAGGAGGTGCCACCCGGCACGGCGGACCTGGGTAACTTCAGCCTGCCCCCGTCGCGGCCGACGCCGACGCCCACCGTGGTGCCGGTCGGCCCAGCGAATGACGCGCCGCCGACCAATGCGCCCATCCCGGTCGTGCGCCCCGCGCCTCCAGCGCCGCGCGCCACGCCCACTGCGGCGCCGACCGCGCGAGCGACGCCCGCGCCCGTGCCGACTGCCACACCGACGCCGCGGACGAGTCCCAGCCCGCGGGCGACGCCGACCCCGACCGAGACGCCGACCGCCGCGCCGGTCCGCCAGAGCGATGAGCAGCCGGCCGCCCTCCCGACTCCTGACCCGATCGACGAAGCTTCACCTGCCGCGATCGCGACCACCACGTCTGAGCCATTGCCCGACGGACCTGTCGAGAATGCGGATCTGCCGGCGGCGGAGGAGCCAGCGCGCGTGCCATGGTTGTGGCCGGTACTGATCGGCCTGGGACTGCTGGCGATCGCGGCACTGTACCTGCGCCGCCGGCGATCCAAGGGGGAGGAAGCGGCCGTGGTCGACCGGGCCGGCGTTTTGCCTGCGCCTGAACCGGTTCAGCCAGCCGCGCCGAGTACGGCCCCAACCCCGGATGCCACTGCGGCGCCCGTCGCGGTGTCACCGCGGTTCCTGGATCGCGCGCAGGATGCTCCGCCGCCTCCCGCGCCGGCGCCGGCCGCGCGGCTCGACCTGGAAGTGCCGACGGTCAGCCGCGCAGGGCTCAACATGGTCACCGCCACTGCCGACGTGACGGTGGAGGTGCGCAACGTGTCGGACGTGCCTGCGCGCGGAGTTGCCGTGGAGATCCGCTTGACCAGTGCGCAGCCCGGCCAGGACGCCGTGCTCGCGGCGATGTTCGCCGAACCCATCGGCCGCCCTGCCGTGCCGCCGTTCGACCTGATGCCCGGCGAGTCGCGTCGGGTCCGCGCCGTCGCCACCATGCCCCGTGACGGCATCACCGTGCTGCAGGCGGGCGATCGTCCGATGTTCGTGCCGGTTGTCGCGATCCGGGCAGTTCATGGCGGAGGGCAGACGACGTCGGTTCACGCGCTGGGCATCGAGCGCGCCGGTCAGGCGAAGCTCGGCCCGTTCTGGCTCGATCAGCCGTCGCGCATGTTCGACACGATCGGCGTGCGGCCCCACACCGGCCGGTAAATGGGGCGCCGCCGGCCGCCGCTGACCTCAGCGGCGCTCGCGCGCTTCAGCTAAGCCAGGCAAAAGAAAAGGCGGCTTCCTTTGCAGGAGCCGCCTTTTCTTTGTGGTCGATCGCGGCAGGCTGGCCTGCCCGAGATCGGCCGACGGAGGTGCAGGCCGCGTGGCCCGCACCCCCGCGTTCGATTACTTAACCTCGACGGTCGCGCCAGCTTCTTCAAGCTGCTTCTTGACCTTCTCGGCCTCGTCCTTCGAGACGCCTTCCTTGATCGCCTTCGGAGCCGACTCAACGAGGGTCTTCGCTTCGGTCAGGCCCAGGCCCGTGATCGCGCGGACTTCCTTGATGACGTTGATCTTCTTGCCACCGTCGCCGGTGAGGATCACGTCGAACTCGGTCTTCTCTTCAGCGGCCGGAGCGGCGGCGCCGCCAGCTGCCGGAGCTGCTGCAACCGCTGCTGCGGCCGAGACGCCCCACTTCTCTTCGAGGAGCTTCGAGAGCTCAGCCGCCTCGAGGACGGTCAGTTCGGACAGCTGGTCAACCAGCGCGTTCAGGTCTGCCATGATATACTTCCTTTGAAACGTTCGAATGAAACGATGCTGCCTGAAGGATCAGGCGGCTTCCTTTTCCGAGTAAGCTGCAAGCACGCGCGCGATCTGCGCGGCGGGCGCCTGGGTGATGGTCGCGATCTTGGTGGCCGGGGCCACGATAAGACCGACGATCTTCGCCCGGAGCTCGTCGAGCGACGGCATCGTGGCGAGCGCCTTCACGCCCTCCACGTCGAGCTTGGTCGCACCCATGCCGCCACCGACGATCTCGAACTTGTCGGTCGTCTTGGCGAAGTCCACGGCCACCTTGGCAGCCGCAACGGGGTCGACCGAAGTCGCGAGACCGACCGGACCGGTGAAATATTCACCCAGACCGTCATAGTCGGTGCCATCGAGCGCGATCTTGGCAAGCTTGTTCTTCGAGACCTTGTAGACGGCGCCGGCCTCACGCATCTTCGTCCTCAGCTGCGTCGACTGCGCAACGGTGAGGCCGAGGTTGCGGGTGACGACCACCACGCCGACCTCGGAGAAGGTCTGCTTGAGTTCGGCGACGGCTGCGGCCTTTTGAGCACGATCCATGCCATTCTCCACACTTTGACCGCGGCCCGAAGGCTGCGGCCGGTTACGATCCGTCCGCACGAAACCGCGCGAACGGGTTGTCCAGCGAAGGGGAATGGGAAGCAGTCGCACGGCCCGGGATGATCCCGTGGGCGATGCGGCAAACCGAAGCACCGGGGCGCTGCGGCAAAATCCTGTCCCCGTCTCGGCGGGGAATTAAGGGCGCTGGGGCCCTCCCGCTGTCTCGGACGGCGTCACAGCCATCAAGGCCATGACAAGCGGCGGTCCCTAGCGGAAAACGCGCGCTGGTCAAGTGTCGTCAAACTACCATCGAAGTGCAATGGATCAGACGCGGTGGCGCCACGGGCGCGTCATCCATCCCCGGCAGAGGCACGGAAACGATCATGCCTTTGAGGGGAAGCAGAAGATGACCGATTCGCGTTTCGTCTATGATGACGGTGACATCGATACGAACGGCAGTGCCAACCAGCATCTCAACGACTTGATCGCGCGCCGCTATTCGCGCCGGCAGACGCTGCGCGGTGGCCTCACCGCAATGACCACGGCGGTATTCGGCGGCGTGTTGCTGGCAGGCTGCGACGACGACAGCGATCTGACGCGCGAGACGATCACCGTTTCGGCCGGGCAGGCGGCAACGACGAGCGCGGGCAAGACGGTTACGCTGCAGCGGACCGCCAGCAGCACGGCACAGTCGGTGCGGTGGACTCAGGTGAGCGGACCGCAAGTGACGCTGAACAACGCCGCCAGCGCGACGGCCACCTTCACCGCGCCAGCCGTCAGCGCCGCGACCCCGCTGGTGTTCCGCTTCACCGGCGCGACCGGGATCGGGGATACGGCGACCGCGGACACGACGATTACGGTCACACCCGCGACGCTGGACTTCGTGGCGGTGGCCAAGAACCGCAACGACCTGGTCACCGTCCCCACAGGCTATCTGGTCACCGTGCTGTATCGCATGGGCGATCCGATCAACGCCGCGACCCCGGCCTATGCCAATGACGGCACTGACGCCGATTTCGCCGCCCGTGCGGGGGATCACCACGACGGCATGAGCTTCTTCGGATTGGGAGCCACCGGGGCCGCGCGCGATGCGTCGGGGAGCACGCGCGGTCTGCTGGTGCTCAACCACGAGAATATCACCGAAAGCTACCTCCATCCGCGTGGCCAGACGACCACCGGCGGCGTCCGGCCCGAGCCAGAAGCGATCAAGGAGATCGAGGCACATGGCGTGTCGGTGATCGAAGTGACCCGCGGCGCCTCCGCCTGGAGCTATGTCCAGTCCTCGGCGCTCAACCGCCGTATCACGCCCAATACGCCGATGACGTTCAACGGCCCGGCGCGGGGCAACGCGCTGCTGCGAACCGTTTATTCCAAGGACGGAACGCAGGGACGCGGCACGATCAACAATTGTGCCAATGGCACGATGCCGTGGGGCACCTATGCCACCGCGGAGGAGAATTGGGCGGGCTATTTCCGCCGCGACCGGGGCGACGCAGCGGCGCGTACTGCGGCGGGGCGGACAAAGGAGAATGCCAGCCTGTCGCGCTATGGGATCAGCGAAGGACGCGCCGGCAATTACGGCTGGACCACGGTGACGCCGGCTGACCCGAGCAGCACCATCTTCCGCAAGTGGAATGCGACCGCCGTTGCCGATGCGGCGGCCGATGGTACGGCCGACTTCCGCCACGAGCCCTTCCAATATGGCTGGATCGTCGAGATTGATCCGTATGATCCGCGTTCGACGCCGCGCAAGCGCACGGCGCTGGGCCGCATGAACCATGAGGGTGTCGAGCCGAGCCGTATGATCGCTGGCGTCAAGCCCGCCTTCTACATGGGAGACGATGCGCAGAACGAATATATCTACAAGTTCGTGTCGAGCACGCCCTGGTCGGCCACCGACGCCAATGCCGCTGATCGGCTGGCGGTGGGCGACAAGTATCTCGACGCCGGCACGCTCTATGTCGCGAAGTTCAACGCCGATGGCAGGGGCCAGTGGCTGCCGCTGACCTTCGGATCGGGACCGCTGACCAGCGGCAATGCGACCTATCCATTCGCGGATCAGGCGGACGTGCTGATCAATGCGCGCCTTGCCGCGGATCTCCTGGGCGCAACGCCGATGGATCGGCCGGAATGGACCGCGGTGAACCCGGCGAATGGCGAGATGTATTGCACGCTCACCAACAATTCCTCGCGCAGCCCGTCGCGCACTGACGCGGCCAACCCGCGATCCTATGTCGATCCGCGCACCGACGGGCGCAGCAACAGCGCGGGCAACGTCAACGGCCATGTCATCCGCCTGCGCGAGAATGGCGACACGTCCGAAGCAACGGCTTTCACCTGGGACGTTTATGCCTTTGGTGCGGGCAGCGACCTGAACAAGGATACCATCAACCTGTCCGGGCTGGACGACAGCAACGACTTCTCCTCGCCCGACGGCCTGTGGTTCAGCCTGCCGTCCAATGTCGCGGGACAGGGGACGAGCCCAGTCATGTGGCTGCAGACGGACGACGGGGCCTTCACCGATGTTACGAACAACCAGATGCTGGCCGCGATCCCGGGCCGGGTGGGTGACGGCGGCGTAAAGACGGTGAACAACGCGACGCCGGCCGGCACCAGCACGGCGAGCACGCGGATCGGCAAGGCGCCGGGTGCGACGCTGAAGCGCTTCCTGGTCGGCCCGAAGGAGTGCGAGATCACCGGCATCACCTCGACGCCCGACGGTAAGGCGCTGTTCGTCAACATCCAGCATCCGGGTGAGAATGGCGGACCCGACAATATCACCTCGAGCTGGCCGGCCACGCAGAGCGGCACGGCGGCAGCGGCCAGCCGGCCGCGTTCGGCGACCATCGTGATCACACGCCAGGACGGCGGGCTAGTGGGGATCTGAGCCTTGGCGCCGCCCGCCCGGACGGGGCGGGCGGTCGCCGGTCGGCCTCGGCGGTCAGCGGTCCGTGCGGATCGCGCCGGCCTCGCGAACGGCGGCGAGTGTCGGCCAGCCATTGACGGCCATCAACAGATCCGCCTCTGCAAGGAGGCACTTCAGGACGTGGGCGCAGCCCTCTGCGCCGCCCAGTGCAAGCCCGTAGGAGTACGGCCGGCCCACCCCGACCGCATCGGCGCCGAGCGCGATTGCCTTGACCACATCAGTACCGGAGCGGATGCCCGAGTCGAACAACACCGGCACCCGGCCGGCGACAGCCCGGGCGACTTCGGGCAGCATGTCGATCGCCGCGATCCCGCCATTCGCCTGCCGCCCGCCGTGATTGGAAACATAGATGCCGTCGGCGCCGCTATCGATCGCGCGGCGCGCGTCCTCGGGATGACAGATGCCCTTCAGCACGATCGGCAGCTTCGTGATCGACTTCAGCCAGGCCATGTCGTCCCACGTCAGCACCTTGCCGAACGTCGCGCCCCAGGTGCCGATCGCGGTGCGCAGATCCTCCTCGGGCGCCTTGCCGCCGAGCATCTGGCGAAAGCGCGGATCGACGAAGTAATTCTGCAGCACATGGCCGCGAAGCTGCGGGAAGTTCGACGGGTTGAGATCGCGCGGCCGCCAGCCGGTGACCCAGGTATCGAGCGTGACGACGATCGCCTTGTACCCGGCGGCCTCCGCGCGCCCGACCAGGCTCTCCGCCAGTTCCTTGTCGCGCGGCGTGTAGAGCTGGAAGAAGGCCGGGGTCTCGCCGCAGGCGGCCTTCACGTCCTCCAGGGGATCGTTCGACAGTGTCGAGGCGGTCAGCGGCACGCCGGTGGCCGCCGAGGCCTGCGCCGCGGCCACGTCGCCATGCTGGTCCTGCGTCATCATGCCGGTGACGCCGATCGGCGCCATGAACAGCGGGGAGGGGAGCGTCAGCCCGAACAGCTCGATTGACAGGTCGCGGTGCGTCGCGTCCACCATCATCCGCGGCACCATCCCCCAATGGCGGAAGGCGCGTGCATTCTCGTCCTGCGTATATTCGTCTCCGCAGCCACCCTGGACATAGGTCAGCACATGCGGGGGCAGCGCAGATTGCGCGCGTTTTTCCAGCGTTGCGAAATCGACCGGATAGGTGGGGACGATGCCGGACAGGCCGGCGCCATAGATCTGGGTTTGCAGGTCGCCGTAATGCGGCATGGGCTACGCTCTCCTTTGGCCGCATTGTCGCGACCCAAAGGGCCGTTGTCACGCCTTGCCGGGAGAAAAGCGGTTAGCCGATAAGCTGCCGATATAGCCTTATGTAATCGTCCGCCATGCGCTCGACGCTGAACCGTTCGGCGACGTGGGCGCGGCAGGCGGCGCGATCGATCTCGCCGATCCGCTCGATTGCCTCGACCGCTTCGTCCACCGTATCGACGAGGAAGCCGGTGACGCCATGTTCGATCAATTCGGGCATCGAGCCGCGGTTGAACGCGATGACGGGGGTGCCGCAGGCCATTGCCTCCACCACGGAAAGGCCGAAGGGTTCGTCGAAGCCGATGAGGTGGAGGAGGGCGCTGGCCTGGCCGAGGGTGCGGATGCGTTCGTCGCCGCCGACGACGCCGCGGAAGACGACGCGGTCATCGTCGATGTGCGGCGCGACGTCGCGTTCGTGATAGTCGTGGTCCTGCACGAGGCCCGCCATGACCAGCCGCCTACCGGCCGCTTTTGCAGCGGCAATGGCCGCGTGCGGGCCTTTATCCGGGTGAATTCGGCCAAAAAAGAGCAGGTCCTGGCCACCAGCCGCGTCAAAGGGAAAATCGTCGAGCGGAATGCCGTGATGGATCGTCGCGGCATAGCTCAGCGACGGGTGGCGATCGGCGTCGCTGATCGAGACGTAGTGAACGTGATCGTCATAGCGCTGGTACACTGGCACGATCCGCTCGGAGGAAAAGCCGTGGATCGTCGTCAGCATCGGCGTGTCGATCAGCCGGGACCAGGCGAGCGGCATGAAATCGGCCTGGTTGTGGATGAGGTCGAAGTCGCCCGCGCGCTCAATGCAGTGTGCGATGTGCATCGCCTCCCACACCTTGGCGTCAAGGTGCGGCGGCTCCGAATAGCCGCGCGGCGCCACGCCCTCCATCTTTCCGGCAGTGTGCGAATTCTGCGTGGCGAAGAGCGTGACATCGACACCGCGCGCGACCAGCGCCTCGGTCAGCAGGCTCGTCACCAATTCCCACGGGCCATAGCCGGTCGGCGGCGTCGCCCAGGAGATCGACGACAACATGGCAATGCGCATCAGGTCAGCAGCTCCACGACATATCCTTCATCAGCATCGAGCGTGCCATCGAACGCGTCGCGCGTGCCGGTGGCGACGATGATCCGCCCCGCGCGCGCACCGGCGGGCAGCACGATGTCTTGCTGCCGGGCGCCAAGGTTGAGCACCACGAACACGCGCTCATCGCCCAGCCGCCGCTCATAGGCGAGCACGTCGGAGGGCGCCTCGTGCAGCGCCATGGCGCCGAGCGACAGTGCGCCGCTGGCACGACGCGCTGCGAGCAGGCGACGGTAGAGCCACAGCATCGAGGCCGGATCAGCCTCCTGCGCGGCGACATTACGGGTTGGCCAGTCCGGATGGAGCGGCAGCCATGGTTCAGCCGTCGAAAAGCCCGCGTGCGGGGAGGCGTCCCAGGCCATCGGCGTTCGCGAGCGGTCGCGGCCAAGGCCCATGCCGGGCTGGCGAAGATCCTGCGGATCGCGCACCCGTTCCGGGGGGATGTCGACCTTCCCGATGCCGATCTCATCGCCCTGATAAAGGGTCGGCGTGCCGCGCAGGGTGAGCAGCAGCATGGCAGCGACGCGCGCCTGCGCTTCCCCGATGCGGGCAGCGATACGCGGCGCATCGTGGCTGCCGATCACCCAATTGGGCCAGCCGTGTTCGGGGATCGCCGCGTCGTAGCTGGCGATCAGCGCGGCGAGCGTGTCGCGATCCCAGCGGTTCTCGATCAACTCGAAGTTGAAGGGGAGCTGCACATAGGGCTGATCCGGCGTGCCGTACCAACGCATCAGGCGATCGAGCGGAAGGAAGATTTCACCGACCAGCACAGTATCACCATAGCTGTCGGCAAGCTCGCGGAAGTGGCGCGCGATGGCATAGGCCTCGGGCTGGTCGGTCGAGTTGAGCTGGATGAGGCGAAGCTTCTCGGCCATCCCTTCGCGCCAATCGGGGTTGGGCGGATTGTCGGGCAGCCCCTCGGCCTTCACCAGGTGCCACAGCACATCGATGCGGAAGCCGTCGACACCGCGGTCAAGCCAGAAGCGCAGCACATCAGTCATCGCCTGCGCGACATCAGGGTTGCGCCAGTTGAGGTCGGCCTGTTCCTTCAGGAAGGTGTGGAGATAATATTGGCCAGTGGTGCGGTCGAGCTCCCATGCGGGGCCGCCCATGTCGCTGATCCAGTTGTTGGGCGGGCCGCCGCCGGGCGCCGGATCGCGCCAGAAATACCAGTCCCGCTTCGGATTGTCGCGGCTGGAGCGGCTCTCGACAAACCAGGGATGCTGGGTCGAGGAATGGTTGGGGACGAAATCGAGCAGCAGCTTGAGCCCGCGTGCATGGACCGCGGCGAGCAGGCGATCGAAGGCGGCGAGATCGCCGAACATCGGCTCGACGCCGGTATAGTCGGCCACGTCATAGCCGAAGTCCGCCATCGGCGAAGGGAAGATCGGCGAGAGCCAGATTGCGTCGACGCCGAGCGACGCGATGTGATCGAGATGCGCCTCGATCCCGGCGAGATCACCAATGCCGTCACCATCGCTGTCCGCAAAGGAGCGCGGATAGACCTGGTAGATGACGCCGCGCTTCCACCAGGGCGCAGCGGGGGTGCCCTCGCTCATGCCGGTCGTAACGCCCCGGCAATGGATGGGTTCACGCGGGCGATGCCGACGGCGGCAGCGGGCAACAAAAAAGGCCGGGGTTGCCCCCGGCCTCCTTTGTTACGCAAACTGAAAAGCCCGGATCAGGCCGAGGCGACTTCCGCCACGTCGATCTTGATGCCGGCACCCATGGTGCTGGAGATCGCGACCTTGCGGACGTACTTGCCCTTGGCGCCAGCCGGCTTTGCCTTGACCACCGCATCGACCAGCGCGTCGAAGTTCGCGCGCAGATCTTCGGCCGGGAAGCTTGCCTTGCCGATGCCGGAATGGATGATACCGGCCTTCTCGACGCGATACTCAACCTGACCGCCCTTGGCAGCCTTCACCGCCTCGGCGACGTTCATCGTCACAGTGCCGAGCTTTGGGTTCGGCATCAGGCCCTTCGGACCCAGAACCTTACCGAGACGGCCGACGATGCCCATCATGTCCGGGGTCGCGATGCAGCGATCGAAGTCGATCTTGCCGCCCTGGATGGTTTCCATCAGGTCTTCCGCACCGACGACGTCGGCGCCGGCAGCCAAAGCCTCTTCAGCCTTTGCGCCGCGAGCGAACACGCCGACGCGAACGGTCTTGCCGGTGCCCTTGGGCAGGGTGACGACGCCGCGGACCATCTGGTCAGCGTGACGCGGATCAACGCCGAGGTTCAGCGCGACTTCGATCGTCTCGTCGAACTTCGAGGTCGCACCCGACTTTGCGAGGCTGATCGCCTCGTCAACGCCGTGCAGCTTCTCGCGGTCGACCGTGATCGACTTCTGCTTCTTCGTGAGCTTCGCCATGTTCTTAGCCCTCCACAACCTGGAGGCCCATCGCGCGAGCGGAGCCTTCGATGATCTTCGTTGCTGCTTCGATGTCGTTGGCGTTCAGGTCCTTCATCTTGGCCTGAGCGATTTCCGACAGCTGCGAGCGCTTGATGGTGCCGGCCGAGGTCTTGCCCGGCTCCTTCGAACCCGACTTCAGGTTCAGCGCCTTCTTGATGAGGAAGGTCGCCGGCGGCGTCTTCGTCTCGAAGCTGAACGAGCGGTCAGCGTACACGGTGATGACGGTGGGGAGGGGCGAACCCTTTTCCATGTCAGCCGTCTGCGCGTTGAACGCCTTGCAGAACTCCATGATGTTCACGCCGCGCTGACCCAGCGCCGGGCCGATCGGCGGCGACGGGTTTGCAGCGCCGGCAGGCACCTGCAGCTTGATATAGCCTGTGATTTTCTTCGCCATGTCACTCTCTTTAAGTTTAGCGGTGGTCGCGGGCGCGTTGCCGCACCCTCCCGCAAGCGTTCCAGGGAATTACCTGGAAGAGCGCGCGCATAGCGGGATCGCGGGGGAAAAGCTAGACCCGCCGGGCCCCGCCATGCGCGCGCTTCCGGCGATCGATCAGGTCATCGCCATGAGGCTGGCATTGCCGCCCGCGGCGGTGGTGTTGATCGAGGTGGAGACCTCCTCCACCAGCCATTCGAGCCGATAATTGTTCGCCTGGGTGAGAACGATCGGCCCGTCGAGCGTGGCGATGCGCTGTTGCAGATCGCGGACGCGCGCCGCGTCTCCCTCGATCAGCGCACCGGCATAGGGGCCGTCCTTGCTCCAATCGTCGCTCCAGCGAACCCGGGCAGCGATGGGCGCGGGCAGATCGGTGCGCCGCGCGGCGTCCACCACCAGATCGTTACCGGTGGCGAGCGCGGCGGCGAGCTGCGCCATGAGTCCGGCGCTGGTTTGGGGCAGCAGCAGGATGCGGCCGCGCGGATGCAGCGCATAGAGGTTGCGCTCACCCACAGGGCCATCGAGTTCTGTCTCGAGCCCCAATGGGGAGGCGGCGGCGATCTCGCGCGCACGATCCGCTTCCGCCCCGTTCCCGCGACCCTCCAGCCACAGCGCCAGGTCACGCGTGGCGGCATCGGCAATGGTCGAGGTGCCGGCCGGCGCCTCGATCGGGCCGCGCACCAGCCGGCCGAGATACAGCGGCCCGCCGGCCTTTGGCCCGGTACCCGAAAGGCCACGTCCGCCGAACGGCTGCACCCCGACGATCGCACCGATGACGTTGCGGTTGATGTAGAGATTGCCCGCCTTCACCCGTGCGGTGACATGGGCGATCGTCTCGTCCAGCCGGGTGTGGAGGCCGAAGGTGAGGCCATAGCCAGTGGCGTTGATCCGGTCGATCAGCGCGTCGAGGCCGCTGCGCTTGTACCGGACGACGTGGAGCACCGGCCCGAACACCTCGCGCTGCAGCTCGGCGATGTCGGACAGTTCGATGATCGTCGGCGCGACGAAGGTGCCATGGGCGGTCTCGTCGGTTAGCGGCAGCGAATCCACCTTGTGGCCGCGGCTGCGCATTGCCTCGATATGGCGCGTGATGTTGGCTTGCGCCTCGGCAGTGATGACGGGTCCGATGTCCACTGCCAACCGATCGGTACGGCCGAGGCGCAGCTCCTGAAGCGCACCGCGCAGCATCGTGAGGATGCGGTCGGCGACTTCTTCCTGCAGGCACAGGACGCGCAGCGCCGAGCAGCGCTGGCCGGCGCTGTCGAAGGCGGAGGCAATGACGTCTGCCACCACCTGTTCGGCGAGCGCGGAGCTGTCGACGATCATCGCATTCTGGCCGCCGGTCTCGGCGATCAGCGGGATCGGGGTGCCCTCAGCCGAGAGGCGGGTGGCGAGTTCGCGCTGAATAAGGCGCGCGACTTCGGTGGAGCCGGTAAACATCACCGCCGCCGTTTCCGGCGCAGCGACCAGCGCGGCGCCGATCGAACCGTCACCGGGAACGAGCTGAAGCACGTCGGCCGGAACGCCTGCCTCATGCAGGATGGCGACGCCCTGCGCGGCGATCAGCGGGGTTTCCTCGGCAGGCTTGGCCAGCACGGTGTTGCCGGCGACCAGCGCGGCGGCGACCTGACCGGTGAAGATCGCCAGCGGGAAGTTCCACGGGCTGATGCAGGTCACGGTGCCGAGCGGCTGGTGCGCAGGGCCGAAGCTGCGCCGCGCCTGATCGGCGTAATAGCGCAGGAAATCGATCGCCTCGCGCACCTCACCGATCGCATTGGGGATCGACTTGCCGGCCTCGCGCACGGTCAGCCCGATGAGGTCGGCCATGCGCGTCTGCATTGTGTCGGCGGCGCGATCGAGGATCGCCGCCCGCTCGGCGGGGAGAACGGCGGCCCAGGCCGGGGCGGCGGCCGCTGCCGTGCGGGCGGCAGCGGTGGCTTGCGCGGCGCTCGCCTCTACGACGGTGCCGACGGTGTCGCGGTGGTCGGCAGGGTTCAGCACGGGGCGAGCGGTGCCCTGACCATCATTGGGGGCGGCGCGCCAGTCGCTGTGCGCGCCGGCCTGCATCGTTGCGGCAAGCGCCGCGAGCGCGCGTTCGTCGGCGAGGTCGAGGCCGTCTGAATTGCGGCGGCGGGGGTAGAGATCAGCCGGCAGCGCGATGGCGGCATGCTTCTGACCCGGCGTATCGCTGGCGCGGACGATCGCGACGGGGTCGGCGACGAGGTCGGCGATCGACACCTCCGGATCGGCGATGCGGTTCACGAACGACGAATTCGCGCCATTTTCCAGCAGGCGGCGGACGAGATAGGCGAGCAATGTCTCATGCGTGCCGACGGGGGCGTAGATGCGGCAGGGGCGGTTCAATTTGTCCGCGCCGACCACCTCGTCATACAGCGGTTCGCCCATGCCGTGGAGGCACTGAAACTCGTAATCGCCGATGGTGAAGTCCGGCCCGGCCATGGCGTGGACGGTCGCCAGCGTCTGCGCATTGTGGGTGGCGAATTGCGGGAACACGGCGTCGCGGTTCGCGAGCAGGCGGCGGGCGCAGGCGATGTAGGATACGTCGGTGTGGATCTTGCGCGTATAGACGGGGAAATCCACCTGGCCATCGACCTGCGCGCGCTTGATCTCGGCGTCCCAATAGGCGCCCTTGACCAGCCGGACCATGATCCGGCGGTTCGAGCGGCGAGCTAGGTCGACGATCCAGTCGATCACGAACGGGCAGCGCTTGCCATAGGCCTGGATGACGAAGCCGAGGCCGTTCCAGCCGGCGAGTGCGGGATCGAGCGACAGGCTTTCCAGCAGGTCGAGCGAGAGTTCGAGGCGGTCAGCCTCCTCCGCGTCGATGTTGAAGCCGATGTCATAGCCCTTGGCGATCAGTGCGAGGTCGCGGACCTTGGGCAGCAGTTCTGCCATGACCCGGTCGGCCTGGGCGCGGGCATAGCGGGGGTGGAGGGCGGAGAGCTTGATCGAGATACCGGGGCCGGCATAGACGCCGCGGCCGGCCGACGCCTTGCCGATCGCGTGGACCGCCGTTTCGTAATCGCGATAGTAGCGGTCGGCGTCGGCGGCGGTGGTCGCCGCCTCGCCGAGCATGTCGTAGCTGTAGCCGAAACCGCGCGTTTCGAGCGGACGGGCGCGTTTCAGCGCCTCGCCGATCGTCTCGCCGGTGACGAACTGTTCGCCCATCATGCGCATCGCCATATCAACGCCGCGGCGGATGACCGGCTCGCCCGCGCGGGCAATCAGGCGGGTGAGGGCAGCGGCAAGGCCGCGATCGTTGACGCTGCTGGTGAGCTTGCCGGTGACCACGAGGCCCCAGGTAGCGGCATTGACGAACAGCGAGCGGCCGTCGCCCATGTGGCTGCGCCAATCGCCGCCGGCGATCTTGTCCCGGATCAGCGCGTCGCGCGTGTCGTCGTCGGGGATGCGCAGCAGGGCTTCGGCGAGGCACATCAAGGCGACGCCTTCCTGGCTGGACAGGGCATATTCCTGCACCAGACCCTCGACGCCGGTGCCCTTGTGCTTGGCCCGCAGCGCCGTGATCAGCTTGGTCGCGGTGGCGAGGGCCTGCGCCTTCAGCGATTCCGGCAAGGACGCCTCATCGAGCAACGGGGCGAGCGCCTCGGGCTCCGACCGGCGGGTGGCAGCGGTGATGGCCGCGCGCAACGGGGTGGCGGGGCGGATCGGCGGGGCGAAATCGGCAAACAGCGGGGGGAGATCGGCCATGGTCTCAGTCCGGGAAGTTGAGGCCATAATATAGCGATGCGTCGTCGGGCGATCTGACTTATGATGGGCCATGCCGCAGGTCAGACGGTTTGTAGTTGAGGCACTTCATGGACGTTTCGCCTTCCGATCCCAATGAACTGGACCAGTTCGACCGAAAGATCATCCAGGTGCTGCGGGAGGACGGGCGGCTGTCCGTCACCGAACTGGCGAAGCGCGTGGGCCTGTCAAAGACGCCGTGCCAGGTTCGCCTGGGCCGACTGACCGATCGCAAGATCATTCGAGGGTTCCGGGCAGTGATCGATCCGGCCCGGCTGGGGCAGGGGCATGTCGCGTTCACCGAAGTGAAGCTGTCCGACACGCGCGAGGCGGCGCTGGAGGAGTTCCGCCGCGGTGTGCTGGCGATTCCCGAGGTGGAGGAGTGCCACATGATCGCCAGCCATTTCGATTATCTGCTGAAGGTGCGGACGGCCGACATCCGCAGCTATCGCGCGGTGCTGGGCGAGCGCATTTCGACGCTGCCGCATGTGGCGAGCACGTCGACCTATGTGGTGATGGAAACGATCCGCGACGCGAGCGGATAAGGCACCCGAAGGGCGGTGTTCAGGATGCCAGCTTCGCGGGCACCAGGCCCAGCACCGACATCAGCTTGTCCAGCGAATAGGGTTTGCGCAGCAGCGGGAAGCCGTGGTTTCCTTCTTCCGCCAGCACGTGGCTGTAGCCACTGGTCAGCACCACGCGGCAATGCGGCCAGCGGTGTTCCACTTCCTTCGCCAGATCGATCCCGCTCATGCCCGGCATCACGACGTCGGTGAATAGCAGGTCGAAGGCGCCGTCCGCCTCCTCCAGCAAGCGAAGCGCGGACTCGCCATTGGTGGCCCAGGTGGTCGACTGGCCCAGTTCCTCGAGCAGCGTGCGCGCGAAGCGACCAACCACTTCATTGTCCTCCACCATCAGGACACGCTGCGTCGGCAACGCATGACGCAGCGCGGCAGGCGTCAGTGGCTCCCGCGCCGGCGCCACGGCGGCGGCGCGAGGCAGGTAGATGGTGAAGGTGCTGCCCTGGCCCGGGCGGCTGCACACGCTGATCTCGCCACCCGATTGCTTGGCAAAGCCGTACGCCTGGCTGAGGCCGAGGCCAGTGCCACGCCCGATCGCCTTGGTCGTGAAGAACGGTTCGAAGATGCGGCCCTGTGTCTCCGCATCCATGCCGGTGCCGCTGTCGCTGATGTCGACGGCGACAAAATCACCCTCCACCGCGGCATGGCGGCGCACCGATGGGACATGGGTCGTATTGCGCGCGGTGATCCGCAGCACGCCGCCATCGGGCATCGCGTCTCGAGCATTGATCGCGATGTTGAGCACGGCGGACTCGAACTGATTGGGATCGGCGGTCACGCAGCCGACATCACCGGCGATCGTCACCTCCACCTTAACCGGGGATCCGACGGTGGTGGTGATCAGCCGCTCCAGGCCGAGCACGCGGTCACCTACCACGAAGGTCTCGGGTTCCAGCGGCTGGCGGCGCGCAAAGGCGAGCAATTGACCGGTCAGTTGCGCCGCGCGGTCGGCGGTCTCGGCAATGGCAGCGATATAGCGCTGCCGCTTTTCCTCGCTCTGATTGGGTAATTGCAGCAGATCGGCGGAGGATCGGATCACGGTGAGCAGATTGTTGAAATCATGCGCCACCCCGCCGGTCAGCCGGCCGATCGCCTCCATCTTTTGGCTTTGCGCCAGTGCCTCGCGCGCAGTGTCCAGTTCTTCCTGGGCATGGCGACGCTCCGTCACGTCGCGGGTGATTTTGGTGAAGCCGGTCAGCACGCCGGCATCGTCGTAGATCGGATCAATGACGACATGCGCCCAGAAGGTGCTGCCGTCCTTGCGCAGCCGCAGCGCCTCCTTCTCGAAGGTGCCGTGGGTCAGCGCGGCGCGCAGCGCCTTGGCCGGTTCTCCCTTCTCCCGGTCTTCGGGCGTGTAGAAGCGGGAGAAATGCGCGCCGATGATCTCGTCCGCGGTATAGCCCTTGATCGCCTGCGCCCCGGCGTTCCAGCTGGAGACGTTGCCGTCGGGATCGAGCATGTAGATGGCGTAATCGCGTACGCCCTGCACCAGCAGGCGGAATTGCTGCTCGCTGTTGAACAGCGCGCGTTCCGCGTCCTTCTTGTCGCTGATGTCGCGCGTGACCTTGGCATAGCCGATGATCGTGCCATCATCGTTGTGGACCGGATCGATGACGACGCTGGCCCAGAAGCGCGTTCCATCCTTTCGCATCCGCCAGCCCTCGGCCTCGAACTTCCCCTCGGTCGCGGCGGTCTGCAGCGCGCGCGCGGGCAGCCCGGTCGCGCGGTCTTCCGGCGTGTAGAAGCGGGAGAAATGCTCGCCGATGATCTCGTGGGCGCGGTAGCCCTTGAACCGCTGCGCCCCGGCGTTCCAGCTGACCACATGCCCATCGGCGTCGAGCAGATAGATGGCGTAGTCCCGGACCGCATCCAGCAGCAGCTGGGACCGGCGTTCCGTTTCCATTGCGAGCAGATGCTGGTTGGGGTTGCTGGTCATCGCCAGCCATGAACTATGGCGACCGTAACGATTGTGCAATACAAATGACTAGTCATTGAAACTGCACGGGAAAAGCGCGCTTTCGCCGGCAACGCTGTGGTCCATGGCCGGGGTGGGCGCGGCAATGTCACTAACCTATATTGCCGCGCCTCACCTGGGGCATGCTACTCGTTGCGGGTGAGCGAGGTCTTGCGCTCGATCGACTGATCGTTGGTCTGCCCCTTGTCGAGCGTGTCGGACGGGCGCCGCGCGTCGCCTTCCTTCTGATGCTCGGTCGACAGGTTGGGCCGCTTGGCCTCGGTGGTTTCACGCTTGTCCATGATCGCTCTCCTTATTCGGCGGCAACCGACAGCAAGGGCAATCGATCCGTCTGGCGCAGTTCCTCGGCGAACCAAGCGCAGGTGCGCGACAGCCCTGCTTCCAGCGGTACCAGCGGCGCCCAGCCGAGCATCGTCGTGGCGCGGGTGATGTCCGGCTTTCGCCGGCGCGGATCGTCGACGGGCAGCGGCTGGTAATGGACCTGCGCGGTGGTGCCGGTCATCGCGACAATGCGGTTCACCAGATCGCCGACGGTCAGTTCGTTGGGGTTGCCGAGGTTCACCGGCTCGGCCCCGACGGTGTCGCTGTCCATCAGCCGGATCAGCCCGTCGACCAGATCGCTGACATAGCAGAAGCTGCGCGTCTGGCTGCCATCGCCATAGACCGTCAGCGTATCGCTGGAGAGCGCCTGACAAATGAAGTTCGACACCACGCGGCCGTCGTCAGGGTGCATGCGCGGGCCATAGGTGTTGAAGATGCGCGCGATGCGGACGTCGGCACGGCCGAGCCGCGCGAAATCGAGCGCCATCGCCTCGGCTGCGCGCTTCCCCTCGTCATAACAGGCGCGCGGACCGGTGCAGCTGACTGCGCCGCGATAATCCTCGCGCTGCGGGTGCACCTCGGGGTCGCCATAGACCTCGCTGGTCGAGGTGAGGAGGAAGCGTGCGCCCGACTGTTCCGCGAGCCGCAGCAAGTGATCGGTCCCGACGACGCAGGTCAGCATCGTGTGTTCGGGGTCCGCCTGATAATGCGGGGGCGAGGCCGCGCAGGCGAGATTGTACACCCGCGTAATACGGCTGGTGAGATCGGTGACCGCAGCCGGCAGCTTCTCGATCACGTCCGCCTTGACGAAGCTGAAGCGCGGATGATCGAGCAGATCGTCGAGGTTGGTGGCGCGCGACGTCTGGAGATTGTCGAGGCACAGGACATGCTCGCCGCGTTCCAGCAGCGCCTGGCAGAGATGCGAGCCGATGAACCCGGCTCCGCCGGCGACGAGAGTGACGGGCGCGTCATTGGTGTCCATGCTGGTCGTGCTCCGGCGGGGTTGGGGGTTTGCCGCATCGATGAGATAGGTTTCGAGTTCAGCCGCGCGGTGCGGCGCAGTGTGGGCGGCCAGCACGCGCGCGCGGGCGGCGTGGCCGAGCGCCACGGCATCCTGGTCGAGCGCGGCGAGCGCCTGTTCGGTCGTGTCCGCGAGCATGATTTCGCTGCCCGGCGTGAACAGATCATCGATCCCGTCCCAGCGATCGGACAGGATCGGCGTGCCGCAGGCGCCGGCCTCGAACAGGCGGACCGAGGGCGACCAGCCGGCGGCAATCATGTCCGCCCGCGTGACGTTCAGCGTCATCCGCGACGCGCTGTAGAAGGCCGGATGATCGGCCGGCGGCAAGTGATCGATCCGGGTGACATTGGCCGGCCAGTCGATGTCATCGGGATATTGCGGCCCCGCCACGGCGAATTGCAGGTCCGGGCGGCGGCGCGCCGGCTCGATCAGCAAGCGTTCGAGCGTCGGCTGGCGATCAGGGCTGTAGGTGCCGAGATAGGAGAGCGCCCAGCGCTTGGCGGTGTCGAGCGGCTGGTACCGGTCGGCATCGACGGTGCAGTAGAGCGCGCGGGCGGCCTTCGCGCCGTATTGCTGCTCGATCCGGTCGAGCGTCGGGCCGCCGGTGAATGACAGATACAGGTCGAAGCCGGGGATCACATCGGGCGAGAGATATTCGAAGTCGCCGCGCTCCAGCTTCGCGAGCGTTACGGGCGTGTCGATATCGTAGAAGCCGGTAACGCCGGTGGCGGTCGCCTGCACGTAGCGTGCGACCTCAACGCCATCGGGGACATAGGAGCCGACAAGCACTGCGTCCGCGCTGGCGATCTCCTCGCGCCAGTTCTGCAGATCGGCGAGATCGGCATAATAGTCGAGCCGGCAGAAATCGGGATCGGTGAGGTCGCGCCGGTCGCCCTCGTACCAAGGGACGGTGCGTTCGAGGAACTGGATGTCATGCCCGCGCGCGGCAAGCCCGGACAGGAGCGCGCGCCAGGTGGTGGCGTGGCCGTTGCCCCAGGACGAGCCGAGGCTGAGACCAAGGACGACCAGCTTCATGCCGCCACCTGCTCAGCCGCTGCGTGGGTCCGCAGTAGATCATCGACCTGCTTGGCGCGCAGTTCATAGGTGTGCTCGGCAAGGACGCGGCGTCGCGCCGCGTCGCCGATGGCGCGGGCGCGTTCGGTGGTGAGACCGGCCAGCAGGTCGGCGACGTCCTGCCCGGTATGGGCGACGAGCACTTCCTCCCCGGGAATCAGGAATTGCTCAATGCCCTCCCAGTAATCGGTGATCAGGCAAGCGCCCGCACCTGCCGCCTCGAACACGCGCGTGGCGGGCGAAAAACCCACTGCCGCCATAGAATCGCGCGCGATGTTGAGCACGGCGCGCGGGGTGCAGTTGAACGCGTTGTGATCGGCGGTGCCGACATGGCCGAGGTGACGCACGTTGGCGGGCATATGCTTGTCGTGCCAGCCGCTGCCGCCGATCAGGAAGCGCTGCTCGGGAAGCGCAGCGGCAGCGGCGAGGAAAAACTGTTCCACGCGCGCCTCACGATCGGGCAGGCGATTGCCGAGGAAGGCGAGATCGCAGGCGAAACGATGATCGGGCGCGACCGGATGATGCGTTTCCGGGTCAACGGCGTTGTAGACCGGGATGCAGCGCGCGGCGCCGAGCGCCTCATAGGTCTCAACGACGGGCGGCCCTCCGCCATAGGTGAGCACCATGTCAAGCTGCGGCAGCGCCGCGCGGATGGGATGGGCAGGATCGGCGCGGATCTCGTCCAGCGTGGCCGCTGCGTCGACATCCCAGAAGATCTTGAGCGCGCCGGGGCGGGCATGTTCGACGATGCCGGCGATCAGTTCATCGTCGAACACGCCGACGCCGCTCGCCTTGACCACGACGTCGGCGTGGCGTGCCTCCGCCAGGACGGCGCGCAGCCCTTCCTGCGTAGCTGGATAGACCACCGAGGTTGCATATTCGGGCGGGTCGATGTCGCGGTTCGACTGGCGATCAAAGGCGTCGGGTTCGTAGAAGGTGATCTCATGCCCGTGCGCGGCGAGCCCCTTCAGGATGCCGCGGTAATAAGTGGCGGCGCCGTTCCAATAGGAGGACAGCAGGCTCGACCCGTAAAAGGCGATCTTCATGCGGCATCCTTTGTCTGTGCGGGCGTGTGCAGGCTGGCAACGATGGCCAGCAGCTGATCGACGCGGTGCGCGCAGGTGTGGCGCGCCTTGATCGTCGCGAGGCCGTGTTTGGCGAGCGACTGGCGCAGGCCAGCGTCGTCGCGCAGCACGGTGAGGTGGCGGGTCATCTCCGCGCCGTCTCGGGCGACCAGATAGTCGCGCCACGGGCTGAACAGGCCCTCGGCGTCGTCCCACGGCGCGGAGACCAAGGGGATGCCGCAGGCCAGCGCCTCGAACACGCGGATCGTGGGGATGCCGGGCAGGATGGTGGAATAGAAGCGCCGCGGCACGTGGACGGTGGCGAGATGCCGGGCGAAGATACCCGGCGCAGCGGCGTTGGGCGCCCAGCCGTGATAGCGCACGCCGTAGCGATCGAGCGTCGTCAGCGCTTCCGCGGGATAACGCACGCCATAGATGTCGAGCGGCAGCTTGGCCGCTTGCGCCGGCGCGAAGAGGAAGCGCTCCAGCTCATCGGTCCGCTCTCCATCGCCCCAATTGCCGATCCAGACGAGACCTTCGCGTTCGCCCTCCACCTCGGGCGGGTGAAAGCGGCGCAGGTCGGCCGCCTCGTGCCACGTCCAGACGCGCTTGCCCCAGCCCCAGCCGCGGTAGATCTCGCTCAGCGTCTCCCCGAAGGCGAGCACGCCGTCATAGCCCGACAGGTCGTAGGCGCGCATCGATTCGGGCTCACTGACCGCGCGATGATGCGTGTCGTGGAAGAGGAGCGTGTGGCGGGCGCCGCGTTTGCGCTGCTCGCCCAGCGCGGCGACCAGCGCATGATCGTTCCACTCATGCACGATGACGAGATCGGCGCCATCAGTCAGCTGATCGACCGGTGTGGTCGGATCATAGGTGCTGGCGGTGAGCTCTGGATAGCTGCTGCGCCACGCTGAGAGCCCTGCCTCACCATGATCGGCGAGCAGATTGGCGAGGCTCCACGCGCCCTCCGGCTCATAAGCAACGACATCATGGCCACGCGCGACCAGCTCGCTGAGCACGCCGCGCAGGAAGTGCGCATTGCCATGGTTCCAGCAGGAGGCGAGGCTGTGGGTGAAATAGATGATCTTCATGCGGCGACCCTCTCCCTGGTGCCGGCCGCGTATCCGGTGCTCGCCGCTGCTGCGGCGTCGGCGTAAATCCCGCGCATCGCGGTGGCGGTGGCGTTCACGGTGAAATGCGCGCCGCGCGCCAGCGCGGCGTCGGCGAGGCGGGTCCGCTCGGCATTATCGCCCATCACCTCGGCGATGGTATCTGCCCAAGCAGCGGGATCATCGCCGGCAACGAAGCGGGCGGCGCCGTCCCACAGCTCCCGAAAGGTGTCGATATCCGACAGGATCAGCGGGCAGCCGGCCTGCGCCGCCTCCAGCACGGCGAGGCCAAAGGGTTCGAACGAGGCCGCGGAAACGAAGACCGGCCGTGCCGCCAGCATGGCGGCGATACCGTCCGGCGTCAGTTCGCCAAGCAAGTGGAGATGCTCGACCGGTACGGAGGCGCCATGGGGCGCGCGGGTGGCGCCGGCGGCGTAGAGCGGAACCGCGAGGCGCCCGGCCGCGGCGTCCAGCAGCGGGGTGCGCTTTACCTCATCCCACAGGCGGCCAGCAGTGAAGGCGATCGGTCGCATCGGCGCGGCCTGCACCGGCGCGGGTGTTCGGCCGTTGTGAACTGCGAGGGGCGGTACCGTCAGGCCGTAATGGCGCGCGACCGTCCGCGCATAGCTTTCGCTCGGCGCCACGACGCGGGCGGCGCGGCGGAGCCCCTCCGCCACGAGCGCACGGTGCCAGCCAAAGCCGGGATCGAGCAGCGTGCCGGGCCGGGCAGCTTCCCACCAGGTGGAAACGCATCCATGGGCGACCGCCACCACAGGAAGATCGCCGGTCAGGCCGGCGGCCAGCGCCGGCTGATTGGCGTGGATCAGGTCAACGCGGTGACGGGTGGCGAGCGCGGCGATGGTGGTCGCCGCATGGCGCACGGCCACGGCATCGTCGGTCAGCCAGTCAAGCGGCTCGCCCGTATCGACGAGCGTAACGCCGGGTAGCGCCGCCACCTCCGCCCGCTGACCCTCGGATGCGGGGGGGCCGAGCACGGCAAGCACGGTTTCGATGCCAGCGGCAGCCAGCGCGCCGGACAGATCGACGGCGTAGCGCCAGACGCCGCCCACCGCATCGACCGTCATCAGGATGCGGCGCAAGCGATGCGTCACACCGCCACCTTCATCGCCGGGGGCTGCGACCTGCCGAGGGGAAGATTGCGTTCGGCGGATAGCCAGGCGGCCAGCCGGCGCAGGCCGGTGCGCCAGTCGGCCGGCGTGCCAAGCCCGAGCGCGGCATCGGCGGCGCGCCGGTCAGCGACGAAATAGCGCTGGTCGCCCGCGCGCCAATCGCCGAAGCGCAAATCAATCGAATGGCCGACGATTGCCTCGATCTCGGTCAGCAGCATGCGCAGGCTGACCGCATTGTCCGGCCCGCCGCCCAGATTGAAGACGTGACCGGCATGGCGATCGATCTGTGACCAGAGCGCGAGATAAGCGTCGACTGCGTCGCCCACCTCCAGGATGTCGCGCACCTGATGGCCGTCGCCGTAGATGTCGATCGCGCGCCCTTCGAGCGCGCGGATCAGGAAGTGCGCGACCCATCCCTGATCCTCGGTGCCCATCTGGCGTTCGCCATAGATGCAGCTCATCCGCAGGACGGCGCCCGGCACGCCGTAGCTGCGGGCATAATCCAGGACATATTGGTCGGCGGCACCCTTCGAACAGCCATAGGGCGTGTGGAAATCGAGCGGCCGCGATTCACCAATTCCGTAAGCGTTCACCAGCGGATCGACCGGCTGATAGCCGTTGGCGGTCTCGTCAAACGCCAGGTCGGCAAGATCGCCATATACCTTGTTGGTCGAGGCGAAGATCACCGCCGGCGCCTCAGGCGAAAGGCGCGCAGCCTCCAACACGTTAAGTGTGCCGGCGATGTTGATCGCGAAATCGTCGCGAGGGTCGGCAAGGCTGGTCGTCACCGCGACCTGCGCTGCCATGTGGAACACCGCCTGCGACGCTTGCACCGCATCGGTGATCGCGGCTTCGTCGCGGATGTCGGCGACACGCACGTCGATCAGATCGCCGTGGTTCGTCTTCAGCCAGTCGAGGTTGCGCTTCACGCCGTCTCGGACCAGCGCATCATAGACGATCACGCGGTGCCCCTCGCGCGCCAGCCGGTGCGCGATATTGCTGCCGATGAAGCCGGCACCTCCGGTGACGAGGATCGGGCGCTCGTCGCGCGCCTGAGGGGCAGCCGTCATGCGACGAGTCCGCGCTTCTCGAGCTCGGCGCGCGCCTGGCCGACGCGATCCTCGGCTGTCTGTTGCGCGACCCAGTCGGCCAGCACCGCCAATTCTGTTTCGAAATCGGCAGCGGCGCTGAAGCCCAATTTCTCTTGGGCCAGCGAGGTGTCGCAGAAACAGTGGCGGATATCGCCCACGCGTGCCTTGCCGACGATTTCCGGCGTTGCGTCATTCTGGCCCATCGCGCGGCCGAGCGCCTCGGCCACTTCGGTCACCGAGCGGTCGTGGCCCGAGCCGATGTTGAACGTGCCGCCGACCGCCTCCGGCAGGACGAGCGCGTCGGCAAAGGCGCGGGCGACATCGCCGACATGGACAAAGTCGCGGCGCTGCTCGCCATCCTCGAACACCATCGGGCGCTGCTTGTTGAGCAGCCGCGAGGCGAAGATCGCCAAGACGCCGGTATAGGGATTGGAGAGCGCCTGACCGGGGCCGTAGACGTTGAACAGCCGCAGGCAGACGCTTTCGATGCCGTAGGGCGCGCCCATGATATGGGTCGTGCGTTCCTGCACATATTTGTTGAGCGCATAGATCGAGGAAAGCGCGGGACGCTTCGTCTCGGGTGTTGCCACCGGGGTGAGTGGGCGGCCCTGCGCATCGGTCGGGTCCCACTGCCGCTGGCCGTCGCGGATCATCCCGCGTGCGGCATCCTCCACCAGCTGGCCATCGGCGTCACGATAAAGACCCTCGCCATAGATGCTCATCGAGGAGGCGGTAACGACGCGCCGGACGGGCTTGTCGATCAATCGTTCGAACAGCACCGCCGTGCCAACGTCGTTGACCGAGGTATAGCGTTCCACCTCGTACATCGACTGGCCGACGCCAACCTCGGCAGCAAGGTGAATGACGCTGTCGACCCCGTCGAGCGCCTTTGCCACCGCATCGCCATCGCGCACATCGGCGACGATCAGCTCGGCATCAGCCGACAGATTAGCCGGTCGGCCCCCGTCGCCGTGAACTTGCGGCAGGAGATTGTCGAGGATACGGATGCGGTGGCCGCGGCGAAGCAATTCTTCGGTTACGAAGCGACCGATGAAGCCGGCGCCGCCCGTGATGAGAACATGTTCGCTCATTGATCCCCGCTTCGCTTTTTATCTTGGATTTCCGCTCTCTTAGAAGCGCTCCCACCTCAGCTTGAACATCTTCATCTATGCTTGGTTCCGCTTGATTGCGGGTGCTCAACGACTTGTTGACTCAGATTAAGCAGTTTCTGCGGAACGCCCGACCGGACGGTCCGTTCAGCGTTGCATCTTCAACAAAGGTCGGTGTTCGGGGGCGGTGGCAGCAACGATCCATCTGGTGCGGCACGGCGCCCATGCCGAGGCGGGGCGGGTGCTGACCGGGCGGGGCAGCCCGCTCGGCCTGGCGCCGTCCGGGCTGGATCAGGCGCATTGGGCGTCAAAGCGCCTAACCAATGTGGTGCGGGTGGAAACAAGCTCGCAGCGGCGCACCAGCGAAACCGCCCGGATCATCGCAGCGCAGTTTGGACTGGGGGAGCCGCACGTGGTGCCGGCTCTGAATGAACTGGATTTTGGCCGCTGGACGGGCCGAGCGATCGCCGATCTGGCAGATGATCCCGATTGGATCGGGTGGAACAGCGAACGCTCCGTCGCGCAAATCCCCGGTGGTGAGCGGATGACCGACGCGGTCACTCGCGCGGTCGCGCACCTCGACATGCTGGGCAAGGCGAACTGGCCGGGGGGAATCGTCTGCGTGTCGCATGCCGACATCATCCGCGGGGCTGTCGCGCATTACCTGGGGCTGTCGCTCGACCGGATCCTGGCGTTCGATGTCGATCCGGGGTCGATCACCAGCCTGGTGGTGGGCGAGTGGGGCGGGCACCTGCTGGCGCTGAACGTTCACGCCGGATGACGCGCGCTCAGTCGCTGCTTTTCTCGTCCAGAAGGTCGAGCACCTGTTCGGGCGAGACGTCGCGCTTGATCTCGTCGATCTCCGGATCGCTCTCGGCGCCTACCTTTGCCGCGATCCGTTCGACGAGGCCGGCCAGCCGGGTCAGCTCATGTTCGGTGAGCAGCGAGATGTGCAGATCCAGGTCCCCGCGCCGATCGGCTGCCGCCGCCATCCGGTTCTGCGAGATGAGCACGAAGGTGGACAGGAAGATCGCTTCGACCGACGCCTCCATGGCGAGGACGACAAAGGTCGGATCGAATGGCGCGAGCCCGGGGATCCAGCCCAGGTTCCAGACGATCCACCCGCCGAAGAGCACCGCGTGGAGCAGGACGAAGCGCATCGATCCCGCGAACCGCGTGATCGTGTCGGCCACGCGATCGCCCAGCGGCGCGTCCTGGGCGTGCCGTTCGGCCCGTTCGGTCAGCCGCTCGATATTCTCGCGCAGCGTGCGGGTCATGTGCGCTTCGGCTGGCGCGCGCGGCGTTGGAGGCGACATATTGGCGATCATGCCGCGGCAGAACGCCGGGAACACCAACATCGATCACATTCGATCGGGCAAGGGACGAAAAAGATCGTGACGGAAATGATGCAGGCGGCGGTGCTCCAGGCGCCGGGAAAGATCAGTGTCGAGCAGGTGCCGGTGCCGCAGCCGGGACCGGGCGAAGTGCGTGTCAGGATCGAGGGGTGCGGCGTCTGCGCCTCCAATGTCGAGCCGTGGGAGGGGCAGCCATGGTCGAGCTGGCCGGGTGCGCCGGGCGGGCTGGGGCATGAGGCCTGGGGCGTCGTCGATGCGGTCGGGCAGGGCGCGGACGTGGCCGTCGGCACGCGTGTCGCCATGCTCTCCGAACGGGCGTTCGCCGGCTATGATGTTGCCCCGGCGGAGAAGGTCGTCCCGCTGCCCCCGGCGCTCGATGGGCAACCGTTCCCGGGCGAGCCGATCGCCTGCGCGGTCAACATCTTCCGCCGGTCCCAGATCGAAGCGGGGCAATGGGTGGCGATCATCGGCATCGGATTTCTCGGCGCAATTTTGACCAGGCTGGCCAGCGAGGCGGGCGCGCGCGTGATCGCGATCTCGCGCCGCGAGGAATCGCTCGATCTCGCGCGTCGATTTGGTGCGGAAGTGACGATCCCGATGATCGACCATTACAAGATCATCGGCGAAGTCGGGCAGCGGACCGGCGGCACGTTCTGCCCGCGAGTCATCGAGGCGGTGGGCAAGCAGTGGCCGCTCGATCTGGCCGGCGAGCTGATTGGATTCGGCGGGCGGCTGGTGATCGCCGGCTATCACCAGGATGGCCCACGCCAGGTGAACGTCCAGAACTGGAACTGGAAAGGGATCGACGTCGTCAACGCGCATGAGCGCGACCCCGCGGTTCAGCTGCGCGGCTTACGCGAGGCGATCGACCTGGTGGCAAGCGGCCGGCTCGATCCGACGCCGTTGTACACGGGTCGCTACTCGCTCGATCAGCTGGACGAAGCGCTCGTCGCGACTCGCGACAAGCCGGGCGGATTCGTCAAGGCGCTGGTGACCTTGGGGTGATTACGTAGCCGCTGTTGGGCACCCGTTCACATGCAGCGATCAGACCTTCGCCAGCGGACCTATTTTGTACGCGGCGGAAGCCTGCTGGAACGAAACGGGTCCGTACCGAAAGGCGAGGGAATCTCGCGATTCGCGCATGGCGGATTTTGCGCCGTTCCCATTTTATCTAGCAATTTCAGCCGATTGTGCGTTTTTCGACGCATTTGCGCGGGCGGCATAGAGTCAAGGCGGTATATTTCGAAAATGTGGCACGAGCCGGACTTGATCGACTCACGCGGCTGTTCCTAAACCCGTGTCAGTCGCCGCGGCCATCTGCCAGCGGCGCTCATTTGAACCATCGTCGTAGCCGACCGTGGCGGGGGCCACATCGGGGGACATTTTTGCTTTGTCGATCTGTGGCTGCGACCCGTGTCGCGGCCCGAGGAAGGGTGCGCGTGCCATTGTCACATAACCGAACTGCTGACGAAGGTACTGACCTCGCAAAGGCTTGGGCGCGGGTGCGCGCCAACCTGCGCGAGTCTGCCGGCGTCCGCCTGTTCGATCAGTGGCTGAAGCCGATGCAGCTCGACGAAGCAGGCGACCCGGATCGGGTGCGGCTGACGTTGCCGTCGGCCTTCGCCACGAACTGGGTCCGCAGCCATTATGCCGAGCGGCTGTTCCACGAGTTCCGCGCGATCATGCCCGACATCCGGTCGGTGGAGATCGAGACGGCGGCCGCACGCCCCGGTGCCGCAGTGATTGCGCTGGCGGCCGCGCCGGCCGCCGTGCCGGCTCCGGCACCTGTCGCGGCGACGCCGGGTATCGATTTCGAGCGTCCGGCGCTGGAGCCGCGCTACACCTTTGACCGGTTCGTCGTCGACGCGTCGAACAAGGTCGCATTCAACGCAGCCAAGCAATTGGCCAAGCCTGGCGCCGTCCGCTTCAGCCCGTTGTTCCTTCATGGCGGCACCGGGCAGGGCAAGACCCACCTGATGCACGCCATTGGCCATGCCTTCATGGCGGCGGTCCCCGGCGCGCGGGTGATCGCGATGTCGGCCGAGCGGTTCATGTTCGATTTCGTCGCCGCGCTGCGCGCGCGCGATACCTTTGCATTCAAGATCCGCCTGCGCTCCGCCGACCTGCTGCTGATCGACGATCTGCAGTTCATCGCCGGCAAGGACGCGACGCAGGAAGAGTTCTTCCATACGGTCAATGAGATCATGGGCGCTGGCAAGCGGCTGGTCATTTCGGCCGATCGCTCCCCGCAGGCGCTGGACGGCATCGAGCAGCGCATCATCGGCCGGATGGCGATGGGCCTCGTCGCGGACATCAAGCCGCCGTCGCTCGAACTGCGCCGTACGCTGCTCGACCGCAAGATCGCCGACATGCCCGACACCCGCGTGCCGGGTGACGTGCTGGACATGCTGGCCGGGCGGATCACCAACAATATCCGCGAGCTGGAAGGCGCGCTGAACCGGGTCATCGCCTATGCGCAGCTGACCGGCGAGACGCTGGATCTGGATTTTGCCATTGCCACGCTGGGCGACGTGCTGCGCGGCAGCCAGCGCCGCGTGACGATCGACGAAATCCAGAAGCGGGTGTCGCAGCATTTCGATCTGAAGCCGCTGGACCTGATCTCTGCACGCCGCGCGCGGGCGGTGGCGCGGCCACGGCAGATCGCCATGTATCTCGCCAAGCGGCTGACCACGCGATCGCTGCCCGAGATCGGGCGCAAGTTCGGCGGTCGCGACCATTCCACCGTGATCCATGCCGTGCGGCGGATCGAGGAATTGCGCGATACCGATGGCGATGTGGATAGCGCAGTGCGCGCGCTGATGCGCGACCTGGAAGCGTGAGCGCCTGATCGCGGGCGGAGCGCGCTGACGCCGCTCACCCCGCGCCAGAAATTCTCAGTCCGGCCAAACAGAAACCGCCGGCAGCGTCAGCGCGCTGCCGGCGGTTTCTTGTTGTTGATCAGACGTTGAAGCGGAAAAGCATCACGTCGCCGTCGTGGACGACATATTCCTTGCCTTCCTGGCGCAGCTTGCCCGACTCGCGCGCGCCCGCTTCGCCGCCGCATGCGACGTAATCGTCGAATGCGATCGTCTCGGCACGAATGAAGCCGCGCTCGAAATCGCTGTGGATCGCGCCGGCGGCCTGCGGCGCCTTCGACCCCGCAGGGATCGTCCAGGCGCGTGCTTCCTTGGGGCCGACGGTGAAGAAGGTCAGCAAGTTGAGCAGCTTGTACCCGGCGCGGATGACGCGGGCGAGGCCGGTTTCCTCCAGCCCCAGTTCGGACAGGAACTCGCCGCGATCCTCGGCCGGCATGGTGGCGATTTCCGCCTCGATCGCGGCGGAGACGACGACTGCCTCGGCGCCCTCGGCAGCGGCCTTCTCGAACACGCGCGCGGACAGCTCATTGCCGTTTGCGGCATGGGCCTCGTCGACGTTGCAGACGTACAGCACCGGCTTGGCGGTGATGAGCTGCGCCTGGGAGAAGACGCGTTCTTCCTCCACGTCCTTGGGCTGGGTCAGTCGGGCAGGCTTGCCCTCGCGCAGCAGCTCAAGCGCCTGGCCGAGGACGCTGGCGCCGATCTTGGCTTCCTTGTCGCCCTGCTGCCCCTTCTTGATGAGGTTGGGCACCCGCTTCTCCAGGCTTTCCAGGTCGGCGAGCATCAGCTCGGTCTCGACCGTCTCGGCATCGGCGATCGGATCGATCTTGCCCTCGACGTGAGTCACGTCGCCGTCCTCGAAGCAACGCAGGACATGGACGATCGCGTCCACCTCGCGGATGTTGCCGAGGAACTGGTTGCCCAGGCCTTCGCCCTTTGACGCGCCGCGCACCAGGCCAGCGATGTCGACGAAGGCGAGCTGTGTCTCGATGACCTTCGCCGATTTGGCGATCTCCGCCAGCTTCTGCAGCCGGGGGTCGGGCACGCCGACATTGCCGACGTTCGGCTCGATCGTGCAGAACGGATAATTCGCCGCCTGCGCCGCGGCCGTTTCGGTCAGCGCGTTGAAGAGAGTGGACTTGCCCACATTGGGCAGGCCCACGATGCCGCAGCGAAAACCCATGATAGATCCTTGAGATTAGGTGTTGCGGCGGCCTTAATGCGCGATGCCGCGCCACGCCAGCCTCACCGATGCAGGCGTTACCAGCGGTAGTTGAAGCTGACGCTGATCCGATCGGACTTTGCCGTGCTGGGCATCACCTCGTGGCGCAGCCAGCTTTCCCACAGGAAGATCGAGCCGGGGGCCGGCACCGCATGGACGAAGGTATCCTCGCGCGGCGGGGCGGCCATCATCAGCCCAAGGCGCGGATCCTCCAGCCGGAGCGCCCCGGCGCCGGGCGGCACGGTGACATAGATCGTGCCCGATACCACGCTGTGCGGGTGGATGTGGCCGCTGTGCGCGCCGCCGGGCTTCAGCAGATTGACCCACAGGCTATCCAGCTTGAGCTTGCGACCGCCGAGCTGGAATCCACAGGCCTCGGCAAAGCGCGCTACATGCCGATCGAGGTGCCGCTTCAGGTCGGCGAACGCCGGGTCACGCTGCGGCAGATCGTCGAGCGAGGCGTAGGAGGTATAGCCGCGATAGCCATGCTCCTTGGACCAGCGTCGCCCGGCCGTATCGTCGGCCGCCAACGCCCGAACCGATTCCTCCAGCTCCTCCAGCAGCGACGCGTCGCCGAGGTCAGCTTCGTAGAAATGGGTCGGGAATAACGAACGGACAGTCATGGCCGGGCGAGTAGGGCGCGCGGGCGCCCCTGCCAAGCGCAACGCGCCCGCTGCCCGCCCGGGCAGCGAATCGGGCGGCTCAGACCGGCGACCATTCGACCGGTTCCTCGCCCTCATCATCCGCCGCGACCTTCGCGTGGTCAGGGCCGATTGCCTCGAGCAGCTTGTCCAATACCCAGTCGACGCCGGTGCCGCTGGCGCCAGACAGCGGGATCACCTCGGCGCCGCTCGCCTCCTCCAGCTCCGCCGACAGCGCAGCGATCAGCTCGTCATCCAGGGTGTCGATCTTGTTCAGCGCAATGACGACCGGCTTGTCCTCCAGCCCGGCGCCATAGGCGTTGAGCTCCTCGCGCACGATGCGGTAGCTTTCGCCGACGTCTTCGTCATTGGCATCGATGAGGTGGAGGAGGACCCGGCACCGCTCGATGTGACCAAGGAAGCGGTCACCAATCCCTGCGCCTTCAGCCGCGCCCGCGATCAGGCCCGGGATGTCGGCGACGACGAATTCCTGGCCCTTGTGGCGCACCACGCCCAGCTGTGGCCGCGTGGTGGTGAAGGCATAGGCACCAACCTTTGCCTGCGCATTGGTCACCGCGTTGATGAAGGTCGACTTGCCGGCATTGGGCAGGCCAACCAGCCCGGCGTCGGCGAGCAGCTTCAGCCGCAGCCAGACCCATGCCTCCTCATTGGGCCAGCCGGTGCCGTGCTGCCGCGGTGCCCGGTTCGTGGAGGTCTTGTAGCTCGCATTGCCGCGCCCGCCATCGCCGCCGCGCAGGAACACTTCGCGCTGGCCCACCTCGGTCAGGTCGAGCAGCAGCGTGCGATCCTCATCGTCGGCCAGCACCTGCGTGCCGACCGGCACCTTGATGACCAGATCCTCGCCGCCAGCGCCGGTGCGATTCGATCCCGATCCGCCATGACCGCGCTCGGCGCGGAAATGCTGCGTATAGCGGAAATCGATCAGCGTATTGAGGCCGGCGACCGCTTCGAAGATGATGTCGCCACCCTTGCCCCCGTTGCCGCCGTCGGGGCCGCCATATTCGATGAACTTTTCACGGCGGAAGCTGACCGCACCAGGGCCACCCGAGCCCGAGCGGACGAAGATCTTTGCTTGATCGAGGAAATGCATGGGGAGCCGCTTAGCGAATTAGCAGGGGTAAAGCGACATGAACGGGCGAGGGGGCGCCATCATGCGCCGACCGTGTCCCAAAAGGCTGCATCATGAAGGGCGATATCATCCTGTTCCTGTTCTTCGTGCTGCTGGTGATCAACATCGCCACGGTGGCAGCCTTCCGGTCCGACAAGCGTCGCGCCGTCGCGGGGCAGCGCAGGATTTCGGAAGCCAATCTGCTGCAACTCGCCATGCTGGGCGGTTCGCCAGGCGCGCTGCTGGCGCGGCGACTGTTCCGGCACAAGACGCGCAAGGAGCCATTTTCGACCAGACTTTTGCTGATCGTCGCTATCCAGGCCGGTGCGGTGATCGGCCTGCTGATCGTCTAGCGGTCCGGTCGGCCGCGATCGGCCAGCAACATGCCGCGGGCCAGGTGGCGGGCGGTGTCGCGCGGCAGCCCAAGCGCCTTGGCCATAGGTGCGCCAAGCAGCGCATCGCCCAGCGCCATCAGCACGAGCTGAAGCGTTTCCTCACGAATCGGCGCACCGCCGTGATGGTCCTGCGCCAGATCCTCGACCAGATCGTGGATCGCCGTCAGAATGGGATCGAGCGCATTCTCGTTTCCGGAAAGGATCATCCAGCTGGCCAGGGCGCCGGCGCCGTTGCGGCCAAACGCGTCAAAGGTCAGGTCGACGACCTCGGCAGGATCCTCGGCCTCGCGGGAGCGGAGTACAGCCGCCTTGATCGTGCCGACGATGCGCGCCGCCAGATCCTGTATCAACGCCTTCTGCAGCCCCTCGGCCGAGCCGAAATGGTGAAGGAGGTTGGCATGGGTCCGCCCGATCCGCGCACCGACCGCTTTCAGGGTCACGGCCTGGGGACCGACCTCCACCAGCAGTTCGCGTGCCGCCGACAGCGCGGCGCTGCGCGACTCCTCGGGACTCATGCGACGGCGAAGCGGGGTCACGGACATCATCGGGCGTGTCGGCGCATCGGAAATGTTTTGCAATCCTTTGGTTTACGCAGCGGCAGGGCGGGCGGGGCGACGCACGGGAGGGCATCCGTCACCGCGCCACGCCATGGCACGAATCGCGCATTTCAAAGGCGGAAGGGAGCCGATCAGGCGGTCAGGCGGCGATCGCCATTCGGGTCGGCACCTCTTCGTCCTGCCCAAGGTCGAGTGCCATGACCGCGCTATCGACATCGCGCCCCTGCGCCACCGAATAGCTCGGCTCGCGCCGGATCTCGCGAAAACCGAGCTTCTCGAGCACGCGGCGCGAGGGCGCATTGTCGAGATGATGCCGCGCCTCGATCCGCCGCGCGGGCAGGGCATGGCGCGCCATGTCGACCACCGCACGCGCGGCCTCGGTCGCATAGCCGCGGCCCCAGGCCGTTGGTGTCAGCCAATAGCCAAGCTCCATCAACCCGCTGCCATGATCGGTCAGCGCGATGCCACCCACCATTTGCGGATAAGCGGCGTCATGCGTCAGGATCAGGAAGCGCGCGTCGGCCGCGCCGCGCGGCATGGACAGAAATGCCTCCGCATCGGCCTGCGTATAGGGCCAGGGTAGCTGCGCCAGCTTCATCGCCACCGCTTCGTGGGCGATCGTTTGGTGCAGGCTCTCGGCCTCTTCCGGCCATCCCGGCCGCAACGTCAATCTCTTCGTCCGCGCGAACATCTGCGCCCTCCTCGCCTGACGCGCCGCTAGCCGGGTCCGATGACGGGCCGGCGACAGCGCGATGGATTGAGGGAGCAATAAAAAAGGGAGCCTGGGCGGACCCGGCTCCCTTAATTGGTGGCTGGCCTCCCTGATGGAGGCTCCGGATCGCCCTGGTGGGCAACCCGGATGGTCGCCCGATGTTATTCTGCCGCCTCGGCAATCATGTCGACCGAACAGAATTTACGGCCGAGCTTACCGTCGTGGAATACCACGCGGCCGTCGACGAGCGCGAAAAGGGTGTGGTCCTTGCCGATGCCGACGTTGCGGCCCGGATAGAACTTCGTCCCGCGCTGACGCACGAGGATGTTGCCTGCGATCGCTTCCTGACCGCCGAACTTCTTCACGCCAAGACGACGACCGGCCGAATCACGACCGTTACGCGACGAGCCGCCTGCTTTCTTATGTGCCATGGTGCTTGCTCCTTACGCTTCGCGTTATGCCTGCGCGCCGATCGACACGATCTTCAGGATCGTGTGATTCTGGCGGTGGCCATTGCGGCGGCGATAGTTGTGACGGCGGCGCTTCTTGAAGACGATGACCTTCTCGCCCTTGGCCTGCGCGATGATCTCGGCAGCGACGGTGAGTCCGTCGGTCGGCTTCAGCTCCGAACCTTCGCCGGCCAGCAGTACGTCGCTCAGCGTGACGGAGGCGCCGGCATCGCCCTCCAGCTTCTCGACGACGATCTTGTCTCCGGCGGCAACGCGATACTGCTTGCCGCCCGTGCGCACGACTGCGAACATGGCCTGACTCTATCCAAATGCTTGTGCCCGGTCCGGATTGCCGGGCCAGGAGGAAGGGCGCAGCTAGGAGAGTCGCGCCGGTTTGTCAACGCCGCACAGGGGCGTCGACGGCAATTACCCCTGATCAGCGTTCAGTGGCGGTGCTCACGCCGTAACAGGTAGCGACCCTCGCTCAGCCCCGTGAAGAGGCCGGGGATCGCCGGGTGATCGACCGGCTCGTCGCTGGCGTCATGCACCAGATTCTGCTGGCTGACGTATGCGACATAGGTCGATTCGGCGTTCTCCGCGAGCAGATGGTAGAACGGCTGGTCCTTGTTCGGCCGGATCCCCTCTGGAATCGACTGATACCATTCCTCGGTATTCGCGAAGACCGGATCGACGTCGAACACCACCCCGCGAAAATCGAGCATGCGGTGACGCACGATGTCTCCGATCGAGAAGCGCGCATGCGCAATCGTCGGCGGTGCCGGCGCATCGGTGACCGACACGGAGGTGACCGACAGGGACGTCGTCGACAAGGAACTGGGGGCAGAAGGCATGATACCAATCTAGTGGTTGTTGCGCGCTGCACAAGCAGCCGCTTGCGCAATGCAAACAAGCGCGTTAGAGGCGCCGCCTTCGACCGCCGGTTCGCGCTTTATTGCGTTGGCCGGACCCTCGCGGAGAGGTGCCAGAGTGGTCGATTGGGACGGTCTCGAAAACCGTTGTGCCTTTACGGGTACCGTGGGTTCGAATCCCACCCTCTCCGCCACTTTCTTTTATTTGTGACCGTCCATTCCTTCGCCTGTTCGGGCTCCCGACACAGCGCGGGGGAACGCCCGAAATCGGGTTGGTCCCCCACCGCCATGATCCTTCCTTCTATCGGTTCTCCCTCAGTTGGCATTCGCCAGGGAACCGGCGTACGCTGCCGCGATGTGGAGAGGGGTCCCCCGCCGCTGCGATCCGGTCCCCTCGCTTACGGGCGGGCACGATTGCGGTTTTCGCCGGGGTAACGGGCGCTGGATCGCCCTGGTCACAGCCGCCACGCTATGCAGCGCCCCCGCCGCCATGGCCCAGCCGGTCGCGATGAGCTTCAGCGCGGCGCTTGAGCGATCGGACCGGGTGGCGCCGGCCCTGGCCGCCGCCAAACATGCCCAGAACGCCGCGCGGCTCACCGAAGAATCGCTGTCCACGCTCAACCGCCCGATCGTCACCGTCTCGGCGCAATATGTCGAATATCAAAAGACGCTGTCGCTGGACCTCACCGGTCCCCGCCGCGACGCGCTCGACAGCACGAACAGCTTCCTGAATTCGATCCCCGGCTCGGTCGCGCCAGAGTTCCAGGCAATCGCTGCCGACGTCGTAGGCCGGATTTCGCAGGCGCTGCCGGGCCTGTTCTCCGCTTTGCCGAGCGAATTGTCCTACCGCTTCCGGCAGGACGTGTTCCGCCCGACGGTGCAGGGGATCCTGCCGATCTACACCGGGGGGGCCATATCGGCGATCAAGCGGGGCGCGGAGGCGGGGACCGCGCTGAGTGAAGCGCGCGCGCGGTCGGCGCGCGATCTGACGCAAGTAAATCTGATCCGCGCCTATTTCGGCCAGCTCGCCGCCGCCTCGCTCGAGGATTCGACGCGGCAATCGCTCGAGGCGCTCGATGATCTGCTGTCCGATGCGGTGAAGCTGGAGATGGCGGGCTTCATCCCGCGTGCGCGGCGGCTGGAGGCGCAGGTCGCCCGCGACGCTGCCGAACGGCAATATGAGCGCGCAGTTTTGGCGCATGACAGCGCGCGCAGCGACCTTGCGGGGCTGCTCGAGGTGGAGGGCGTGACGCCCACGACGTCCTTGTTCGTACAGACAGCGCCGCTGCCTCCATCGAGTGAGTTCCTGGGCGGCGAAGACGACCTGCCGCAAACGCGTGAGGCGGATGCGGCCAAGGCGGTGGCGCGCGCTGGCGTCGATCTGGCGAGGTCGCGTCAGCGGCCGCAGGCGTTCGCGTTCGGCGAATACAATCTCAATCGTTCCAACGCCTTGCCGGTGGAGCCGGATTGGATTCTGGGCGTCGGCGTGCGTTACACGCTGCTCTCCAATGTCGGGCGGTCGCAGGCGGTTGCGGCTGCCCGCGAGCAGGAGGCCGCCGCCGACGAAACCGCGCGCGGCGCGCGGCAGACGAGCCGTACGGCAACGTTGCGCGCGTGGAACCTGGTGGAAAGCGCGCGCCGATCCTTTGTCTCGCTCGACAGCAGCCTCGCAGCGGCGACCGAGAATTTGCGCGTCCAGCGGATCAGCTTCCGCGAAGGGGAGGGAACCGTGACGGAGGTAACGGGGGCAGAGGCGGCGCTGGCGGCGACGCGTACGCAGCGGGTGGCCACGGCGTATGAATATGATCTCGCACTTGCCGCGTTGCTGACCGCGGCGGGGCGTCTCGACTCTTTTCCGGGCTATCTGGCAGCGGCCAACGTCCGGGTCCCGATCTTGGCGACACGATGAACGATCGGCCTGCTCCGGAGACGGCGAGCGCGGACGAAGCGCCTCCCGCGCGGCGCACGCGCTGGCTGCTGTGGGGCGGCCTCGCCGTCGTCGCCATTGCCGTCGCGATCGGCCTGTGGCTCGCCAGCCGCCCCGCTGCCCCGCCGTTGCAGGGGGAGGTCGAGGCGGAGGAGGTCAACGTCGCCACCAAGGCACTGTCGCGGCTCAGCCGAATCATGGTGTCCGAAGGAGATCGTGTGCGGCGCGGCGAAGTGCTCGCCATCCTGAATGCCCCGGAGGTGGAAAGCGGCGCGCAGCAGGCTGACGCCGCGCTGGAAAGCGCCCGCGCCTTGCAGGAAATCGCCGACCAGGGCGCACGCGAACAGGACATCGCGGCGCTGCGGGCGAATTGGGAGGCGGCCAAGGCCACCGCGAACCTGGCTGCGACGACCAGCCGCCGTGTCGACAGCCTCTACCAGCAGGGCGTGGTGGCAGCGCAGCGACGCGATGAGGCGCGCGCGGCGATGGTGTCGAGCGCGCGGATCGCGGAAGCGGCCAGGCTGCAATATGAGAAGGTCGCCGCTGGCACGCGCAAGGAAAACAAGGAAGTCGCCGCCGCGCAGGTCCGCTCGGCGCAGGCGCTGGTGTCCGCCGCCACCGCGATGCAGCGCGAGACGCAGCTCGTCTCGCCGATCGACGGGGAAGTGTCGCGGCGGCTGGTGCAGCCGGGCGAGATCGTCAGCCCGATCCTTCCCGCCATCCAGCTGATCGCGATCGATCGCCCATGGGTGACCGTCAACATTCAGGAGGATGATTTCAAGGGCATGACGCAGGGCCGCGTGCTGCGCGGCTCGATCCCCGCGCTCGGCCAGACGGTCGATTTTCGCGTCACCAACATTGCGCCGCAGGGCAGCTACGCGACCTTCCGCGCCACGCGGCAATCGTCGGGCTATGACGTCCACGCCTTTGCCGTGAAGCTGGAGCCGACGCAGCGCGTGAAGGGGCTGCGCCCCGGCATGAGCGTCCTGTTCGACTGGCCACAATGAGCGTCTTCGCGGCGTCCTTCAGGCAGGAAGCCGCGCGGATCGCCCGCACACCGGTCGATCTTCTCCTGTTGACGCTGTTCCCGCTCGCCATGCTGGGATCGATGGCGGCGATGATGTGGGGCGGTACGCTGACCAATCTGCCGGTCGTCATCGTCGATCAGGACGGCGGGCCACTCGCCCGCACCATCACGCGCAACATCGATGCCACGCCCTATCTGGAAGTAGTCGCGCAGACGCCGCAGCGGGCCGAGGCACTGGCCATGGTCCGGCGCGAACAGGCCGTCGCCTATATGGTCATCCCGAAAGGCGTCGGCACGCGGTCGTCGACCGACCCGCCGATTACCGTGTTCTACGAGGCGGTATTCCTGTCGACCGGCTCGGTCGCCTCCACCTATCTGCGGCTCGTCACCACGGCGACCTTGCTATCCCAAGCGCCGCGCAACCTGGGGGTCACGGGGGCATCGGTCGCCCAGCGTACCTTGCCGACGATCCAGATCACGCTGCTCGGCAATCCGACGCTCAGCCTCGAATGGTTCCTGGGCATGTTGATCGGGCCGAGCATCCTGCATCTGGTGATCGCCATTTCGTGCATCGGCTCGCTCGGCCTGCTGATGCGTGACAAATCGTTCGGCGCGTACGTCCGCGACACGCGGGCACCGGTGGCCGCGCTGTCGGGACGGCTGGCGGTTCATGTCGTGGCCGGCATCCTCTGGGCCATCGCCTGGCTGCTATGGATGACGCTGGCGCGCGGCTATCGCCCAGAAGGGAGCGTGGCGCTGATCGTGGTCGGCTTCGTGCTGTTGTTCATCGCGACCGCAGCAATCGGCCTGCTGTTCATCGCGGTGACGAAGGAAGTCGGCACCTCCTTTTCCGGGGCGGTCATCGTCGCCGGCTCGGCGCTCGCCTATTCCGGCGCGACGCTGCCGCTTAGCGGCGGGCTCTGGTTCGCGCAGGACTGGAGCAAGGTGTTGCCGCTCACCCATTTCATCATGCTGCAGATGGACCAGTTGATCGGTGTCACCGCGCGCGCGGATCTGACGCCGATGATCGCGCTGCTGCTCTATCCGCTGATCGGCGGCACGATCGGCATGGTGCTGGTCCTGCGATCGAAACGCCCGGCATGAGCTTCATCGGCGCGATCGAACAAACGCTGCTGCGCATCCTGCGCACGCGCGAGTTGCTGATGCTCGCGATCGTCTCCGTGCTGTTCTACGCCTTTTATTACCCCACGCCCTATCAGCAGCAGACCGCGACCGACATCGCGCTGGTGGTGGTGGATGCGGATCGCTCGCCGCTGTCGCGCGCTCTGGTGCGTCACCTGTCGGATACCCGGGCCGTCTTTGTCGTGGTGGAGACGGGCAATCTCGGCGAGGCGCGAGAGCTGGTCCGCGCGCGCCAGGCGGACGGCGTCTTGTACCTCGCCCCGCACCTGCAACAGCGCGTCCTCTCCCGCGGCGGCGGGACCGGCATCGCACTGTGGCTGAACGGCGCCTATTTCGTGCGGGCAGAAGCGATCGGGGAGACTCTGGCCGAGGTGGCGCTCGATACCGTGAACGAGCTGGCCGACGCGGTGCCGGCAATCGCGCGGCAGCGCGCGCCCGAGGTGCTGGTGCAGCCGATCTTCACCACCGGCGGCTACCGTGACTATGTCTTTCCGGCGGTCGCCAACATCATCCTGCAACAGACGTTGCTCGCGGCGTCGGCGCGGTTGGTGGCGGATCGCCGCCAACGCGGCTGGACGCTGATGCGGCGGGCGGAGGCGTTGGGCATGCTGGTGGCCGCCGCCATCATCGGGACGCTGGCGTCGGGCTTCTACTTTGGCTTCGTCTATTGGGTGCAGGGTGTGCCGCGCGGCGGCAACATGCCGGGGCTGCTCCTCGCGATCCCGCTGTTCGCCGTTGGCGTCGCGAGCCTCGGCATGCTGCTCGGCAGCCTGTTCCGCACCGGTGACGATGCGCTGAAGGTGCTCCTTCCCACGTCGCTGCCGCTGCTGTTCCTGGGGGGCTTCGCCTGGCCGCTCTACGCGATGCCGCAATGGCTCGCGACCGCGGCATGGCTGTCCCCGGCGACCCCCGCAACGCACCTCTTCATCCGCTTCAATCAAATGGGTGCCACTCTGGCAGAGGCGTGGGGGCCGTTCTGCGTGATGGCCGGGCTGGCCGTTTGCTATGCCGCGGCGTTTCTGTGGCGGGTGCGACGGCTGAACAGGGCAGCGGCCGCCAAACAATAAGGCGCGCCGCTCGGGGGACGAGCAGCACGCCTTTCAGGTTTGGGAAGGTGGGAAAAACGGTTGCGCTTCTGACCATCGGTATCCGCAGACGCCGCCCTTGCGGGGGCAGCGCCTGCGAACAGTGGCGGATCAGAAGTTCACGCGCGCCCGAACGCCGTAGCTCTGCGCGTCGTTCAGGAAGCGGATGTTGAGCGCGGAGCCCACCAGCGCCTTGGTCGAGGCCTGCTGGTCGGTGAAGTTCGTCGCCCAAGCCTCAAGCCGGTAATTGCCCAGCGTGTAGCCGACACCCAGGTTCAGCGTGGTGTAGCCGGCCTGGCGATCCGGGAAGCCCGCCTGCAACGCGTTCTGGCGCTCGCCATCGAGGAAGACGATGTCCCGCTCGTTGAACTGCGACAGGAAGTAGGACGAACGATAGTTCAGCAGCGCCTGCCAGTCGAAGCGGCCGGCCCCGATGTTGAACCACTGTGCCAGCTTCACGCTGACGTTGAACTTCGACGCCAGCGGCAGACGGTTGCCCGTCAGGTCGATGAGCGGCGATTCGCCCGTCTCGTTGTTCTGCCCGCGCGCGTCGGCCACCGTGCCGCGCGTGATCTTGGTGTCCAGGAACGCGACATTGGTGTCGAGCGAGAAGTTGCCCGGCAGGTTGAAGCGCGCCTCGGCCTCCAGACCATAGATGCGCGAGGCACCGATGTTGCGGTTCACCAGCGAGTAACCGTTGCAGACCGGCGGGGTCTGCGTCTGATCAAGGTTGATGCAGGTCAGGTCCTGGAACACCTGGTCCTGATAGTCATAATAGAAGCCGGTCAGGTTCAGATACGCACGGCGGCCGAAGAGGCTGAAGCTGTTGCGCGAACCGGCCTCGAACACCGTCAGGTTTTCCGGCTTGAACGTTTCGGGAATCGGCGATGTCTGGAACGTGTCGTTGAACCCGCCCGACTTATGGCCGGTCGACACCTTGGCGTAGAGCATGTTGTCCGACGTGACGTCATATTCCAGCCCGACGCGATAATCGACGAAGTTGAACTTCGCCGAGCCGCGCTGCTGCCCCGGGATAGTCAGATTGGCATAGCTGAACCCACCGTTGGTACCCGTCGGGCAGGTGACGAAGCCATTGTCGATGTCCGGCCGGGTGAAGCAGGTGCCGTTCGGGTTGGTGCCATTGGCGATCGAGCCGATCTGCTGGATCAGCGTGTCGCGCGCGCCCGGCGTCTTGATCCCCTCGATCAGGAACTGCGCATATTGCTGCGGCGTGGTGAGGCCGGAAACGTTGAAGTTCGGCCGGTCGAGCAGCGCGGGGCTGAAGCCCTCGGTGCCCAGACGCGTGCTGACGCAGCATGCGTCGTCCGCGCCGCCCAGCGTCAGCGCCCAATTGCCGCCGATGCCGTACCGCGACTTCTTTTCGTCGGTGTAGCGGATGCCGCCGATCACGCGCAGGCGATCGGTAATGTCATAGGTGCCGTCGGCGAAGAAGGCGAAGCTTTCGCCGTCGACGTCCGGCATCGTGAATTCGGTGCCCGAATAGCAGCAGTAACCGCGATCGGCGACGGCCATGTAACCGACCTGCTGCTTCTCCTTGAAGTAGAAGCCGCCCAGGTTCCAGCGCAGCGCCTGATCGGAATCGGCGCTGGCGCGCAGTTCATAGACCTGGCTCTGCGAACGGGTCTGCCAGAAGTTGTTGGAGAAATTGTCGAACTGCACCGTCGAATAATCGCGGCCGTTCCACGCGATGCTCTCGCTGCTGGCATTGACCTGCATGAAATCAACCGAGCGATAGCTGCCGGTCGCCTCGACCGAGAAGGTGTCGAAGCGATAGCCGATCTTGCCCTGGACGCCCCAGAGCTCGTTCTCCATGTCGCCCTGCTGGCCGCGATAGACGACCTTGCGCAGGTCGAGCTGCTCGGCGCGCAGCCCGGTCGCCTGGACCGCGGCGAAGATGTTCGCGCCCGGATAGCCGGTGCCGGTTTCCTTGCCGTAATCGCCGATCACCGAGAAGGAGAGGCGGTCGGTCGGCTCCCAGCGTAGCGACAGACGGCCAGCGTAATTTTCCTCAAGGCCGGCCGGCTTCAGGCGGCTCGCCTGCGGATCGGGCGAGGCGTTCTTGAAGCCATAGTCCTTGTTCACATAATAGCCGGCGACACGCGCGGCGAAATTGTCGCCCAGCGGGACGTTCAGCGCGCCTTCGGCGGCATAGCTGTCGCGATTGCCATATTCGGCCTGGGCATAGCCGCTGACGCGGTCGAACTGCGGCTTGGCAGTGATGATGTTGAGCGTGCCGGCCAGCGCGTTGCGGCCATAAAGCGTGCCCTGCGGCCCCTTGTTCACTTCGACCCGTTCCAGATCGTAGAACATCAGGCCCAGGCCGCGCGGACGCGGGATATAGGAGCCGTTGAGGTGCGGTGCGGCGCCCGGATCGCCCAGCTCGGTGTTGTTCGACGAGCCGACGCCGCGAATGAAGATCTCGATATTGCCTTCCTGGTTGGCAATGTTGAGCCCCGGCACGGCCACGCCCAGGTTGCGGACGTCGGTAATACCGCTCTTGCGCAGGTCATCGGCACTGAGCGCCTGCACCACGCCAGACACGTCCTGCAGATTCTGTTCGCGACGGTTGGCGGTAACGACGATGTCGTCGCTGCCCTGCTCGATTGCCAGCGGCGAGGTCGGACTGGTCGACTGGTCCTGCTGCGGGGTTTCGATCACCTGCGCGACGGCCGGCATTGCGGTGCCGGACAGAAGAAGCGCAGCCAATGGCAAATACTTGTTCTTTGTCATGGTAACTCCCTGAGACGTTTTGTTTTTTATTATTGGTTGTTGTTCGGGCATGCGGTGCCCGCGCCGTTCGCCTGCACGAGCCGCGCGCGAGAAATCGTCAGGTCGAGCGTGCCGTCCGTGGTCAGAGAAAGCGGTGCCGTGACCTGGCGCATGTCGGCACCGGCCTTGGCGAAGCAGGAAAGCGGAACGGTGATGGTGGTCCACGCGCCGGGTTTCGCGGCACGCAGCGCGTCCGTGATCGGCACGTCGCCGGTGCAGGTCGCACCGCATGCGACGCCCGCGGTCACCGTGCGGCTGGGCGCGCCATCCACCTTGAGATCGATCTGGACGGCGAGCGCACCATTGGTCTCGCGCATCAGATCCACCGGCGCGCTGTCGACGAACGCTGCCACGGCCTTGCCGCGACCGGTCCAGGTCAGGCGGACGCTGTCTTCCTGCGCGCGGCGGTCGGCGCCGCGTGCGGTGATGAGGTCGGGCCCCGGATTGGGGGACAACTCGCCCGGCGCGCCGATCAACAGCCGCCGGCCGGCGCCTGGCCGCCCGGCATCGAACAGGATCGTGCGGTCGCCGCTGGCCAGCGTCGCGCGCTGTTCGGGCAGCGGCGCCAGGTCGCCGCGGTCCTTCAGCGTCAGGCCAAAGCCATAAGGGAACAGCGGATTATAGTCGGTGTCGCCAACGTTGACCGCAGTCTGATCTGACGTGCGCGGCCAGCTGTACGGCAGCTTGCCGCGGAAATCGGCCTTGCCGAACAGTACGTCTGCCACGCCGCCGCCCTCGCTGCCCGGCAGCCACGCCGCGACAAAGGCGTCGGAGGCGTTGAGGTACGGGTTCACCCATAGCGGACGACCCGACAGGAACACCGATACGGTCGGAATGCCGGCCGCCTTCAACCGCTTCAGCAGCGCCAGATTGTCCTGCGCATCGTCAAAGCCGACGTCGGCGCGATCGCCCTGGAATTCGGCATAGGGATCCTCGCCGAACACCACCACGGCAACATCGGGCTTCTGTGTGAACTTGCCGTCCGCCGCGAGGTCGACGGTCGCGCCGACGCCCTTGGCCACTTCGCGCACGCCTTCGGCAATGGTCTGCGCGTTGGGGAAGTCGGCGCGGTTAGTGCCGGTGCCCTGCCAGGTCAGCGTCCAGCCGCCGGTCTGCTTGGTCATGTTGTCCGCGCCGTCGCCGGCCAGCAGGATGCGCGCGCCCGGCTTCAGCGGCAGGACGCTGCCGGCGTTCTTCAGCAGGACCAGCGACTGGCGCACTGCCTCGCGCGCCACGGCGCGATGTTCGGCACTGCCGAGGAGGTCATACTTGCCGGCGAGCGGGCGGGTGGAAGGCTTGCCCGCCTCCATCAATCCGGCGCGTACCTTCACCCGCAGGATACGGCGCACCGCATCGTCGAGGACGGTCTTGGGCAGCCGGCCGTCCTTCGCCTGCGCCAGCGTATTGTGCCACAGCCCCTTCCAGCTGTCGGGCGCCATCGCCATGTCGAGCCCGGCGGTGAACGTCTGGTAGCAATTGTCGGGCTTGCAGCCATCGACCTGGCCATGGCCGTTCCAGTCGCCGACCAGGAAACCGTCGAAGCCCCAGCGATCCTTGATCACGCCGCGCAGCAGCGATCGGTTGCCGTGCATCTTGGCGCCGTTCCAGCTGGAAAAGCTGACCATGATCGACTGCACACCTGCCTCGATCGCGGGGATATATGGTGCGGCGAACAGGCGGCGCAGCGTCGCCTCGTCGGTACGCGCGTCGCCCTGGTCCTTGCCGCCGGCGGTGCCGCCATCGCCGAGGAAGTGTTTGGCGGTGGCGATGATGTGCCCGCCCCGCAGCCAGTCGGGGTCGCCAACCTTGCCCTGCAATCCCTCGATCAGCGGGCGCGCATAGGCGGTGGCGATTTCGGGATCCTCGCCGAACCCTTCATAGGTGCGCCCCCAGCGATCGTCGCGCACCACGGCCAGCGTCGGCGCAAACGTCCAGTCGAGGCCGGTGACACGCATTTCCGTGGCCGTTACTTCGCCGATCTGCCGCATCAGCTCGGGATTGCGCGTCGCGCCCAGCCCGATGTTGTGCGGAAACAGCGTCGCGCCCACGACATTATTGTGGCCGTGAACCGCGTCCGAGCCCCAGATCACCGGAATGCGCGGCAGCTTGCCGCTCGGCCGCATCGACGCTTCATAGAAAGCATCGGCGGCGGCGATCCAGGCCGGCGCGGTCACGTGGTGCCCGTCGCCCGGCTTGGAATTGCCGCCATTCAGCACCGAACCCAGATGGTAGCGATAGACGTCTTCCGGCGTGACGCTGGCGATATCGGCCTGCACGACCTGGCCGACCTTTTGCTCCAGCGACATGCGGCGCAGCAGATCCTCGACGACCTTCTCGACCTTGGCATCGCGCGTCGCGGGCAGGGCAGGGGTCGCCCAGCTGGCGGGATTGGCGGTGGTGCTTGCCGGCGTTGCGGACGCGGCCTGAGGCTGAGCGGTTTGGGCGTGCGCAGTGGCACCGACCATGGCAACCGCCAACGCGATATAGCCCACGCGATCCAGCACTTTCAGCACGTCCATCCCCTCAGCAAAACCACGATGCCCGGACGCCGTGCTGCCGGCGTCTGCGGGACGGCGTCTTGACAGCGTTGTCTAAACAGCTGTTTGGCAACGTTGTCAATTTTGAAGTCGGTGCTGGCGATCCCGCCAGGTGCGGATGCCTTGTCTGGGGCGGCACAAGGGGTACGGTGCCCCGCGTGACATGATCGCGGCGACACGGGCACTGACGGATGGCGGCACGACACGGCATACGGCCGGCGCGCCAAGACATAATCACTGACGGCCTCGGCCGGGGATGGGGTTTCAGGGATCCGATGGCTGACGGCAGGGGGCAGGGACGGGCGACCATCACCGACGTGGCGGAGCGATCCGGCACTTCGATCAAGACGGTGTCACGCGTCTTCAACGATGAGCCGTTTGTCCGGCCTGAAACGCGTAAACGCGTCCTCGATGCGGCAGCCGCGCTCGATTACCATCCCAACATGGCGGCGCGCAGCCTGGTTCGGGGCCGGTCGTTCCTGATCGGCCTCTTCTACGAGAACCCCAGTCCCAACTATGTCGTGGACTTGCAGACGGGGGCGCTGGATCGGCTACACGACGAACGGTACCGCCTGCTGCTCTTCCCATGCGAGAGTGCGCGCGTTGTCTCAGGCAAGCTGTTGCAACTGGCGCGGACCTCGGGGGTGGAGGGGATCGTGCTGGCGCCCCCGCTGGGCGACGATCCCCATACGGTGAACGAACTGGTCGAGGCGCGGATACCCTTTGTCCGGATCGCGCCGACCACCGCGCTCGATGCCTCTCCGACCGTGGGGATCGACGATCGGGCCGCGGCGCGGGAAATGACCGACCATCTTCTGTCGCTCGGTCACCGGCGGATCGCCTTCGTGCAGGGGGATCCCGCGCACCCATCCAATACCCAGCGGCTGGAAAGCTTCCGCGCGGCGATGGCCGCGGCGGGGGCGACCGTCGAAGAGCGGTTGATCGAGCAGGGGAATTATACCTTCGAATCCGGGCTTGCCGCCGGGCGCCGGATCTTTGCCGATCGTCAGCGCCCGACGGCCGTCTTTGCTGCGAACGACGACATGGCGGCGGGCGTGGTGGTTGCCGCAAAGGAGGCGGGGCTCGACGTGCCCGGCCATGTATCGGTCGCCGGGTTTGACGACAGTCTGATCTCACGGGTCACATGGCCGCAGCTCACCACGATCCATCAGCCGACCTATGACATGGCGCACGCCGCCACCGATGCATTGCTCGCCGTCATAGAAAAGCGTCCGATCAAGCAGGCGGTCAGGCTGGAGCATCAGCTGCTCGTGCGTGGATCTACCGGACGAACGACGCCACTCTGACCGTACGGCCGTCCCGCGATGGTTCGAGGCCGTTTTTCTCCAGCACCAGGCCGGCCTTCGCCAAAGCCAGCCCAGATTCGCCCCGGGGCCCAAGACGATTCGACCGAGGCGAAATCCCGCAACTCGCGACGGAGACGGACCAAAACCGGCGGAAAACCGTTGTTTTTGAGGGTGAGTGTAGGAAAGTTGTAAAAAGTGTTTGACGGGTAGGTTGGGTCCTCCTAGATGGGTGTCACCGCAGCGGTGGCCCGGACGGGTTGCTGGAGTGGTTAGCGAAAACAAGGCGCCATGGCCGCCCCGGTAAAAGGGGGTTAGCTGA
>NZ_JAQZBC010000028.1 GCF_029239295.1 Sphingomonas sp. | reverse complement strand
CAGAACCGAAAACTTCCCGCACCGCCCGCGCCCTCGTCAAAGACGATAAGCATCCCGGCTACGGCCAAACGGGCAAGGCGGCCCTCACGCCACGCTTACATAGGCAGCACCAGGGTCAGATACGTGCGCCAGCCCTAGGACCTCCTCTTTACAGAGGCCCCTTTGCCGTGGAGGCGACCAGCTCACTGATTCAACGCTCGGTAGACACTCGCGCGTCCAATCCCAAGCTTCTGCGCGATCTGCGTGCCCCCGAGCCCCTGATTCCGCAGCGCTCGCACCGCTGCCACGTCCACCGTCGGCTTGCGACCTTTGTAAACTCCAGCGGCTTTGGCGCGCTCGATACCTTCCCGCTGACGCTCACGTCGAATGTCGGCCTCAAACTCGGCGATGGAGGCAAGCACACCCAGTAAGAGCTTGCCGGTCGAACTGGTCGTGCACATTCCCGGCTGTTGCAAGCAGTCAAACCCACAACCCTTTTCAGCGAGTTGCTTAACGATCGCGTGTAGATCGCCCGCAGACCGAGCAAGTCGGTCGAGGCGCGTGACTACAAGTGTGTCACCTTCCCGGACGAACGAGAGAGCATCAGCCAACTCTACGCGCCCGTCGGTGCTGGTGCCGCTGCGCTTTTCGGCAAACACCTTCTCACAGCCGGCCGCGCGCAATGAATCGAGCTGGACTTCCAAAGACTGCCCGACCGAACTCACCCGAGCATATCCCACTAGCATGTACGCCCCCTGTCTCAATGATCTCTAGATTACACGACCATTGTGTCCCAAAACGTCGGAGTCAACCTTATTGAGACGGACAGGAGAATAGGCGCGTGTCTCACTTTACCGTCCCTTTAGCGTATACCCCCGCGAGACGCTGGGCCCCACGGCCCCTCCAACAACTCTTCAATTGCTCACGATGAATTTGGCGCAGTCGGAAAGCGATGCTGGACGAGCGTGTTCACGCGGATGATGGAAGGAATTGCCGGGTTTGGTTCCGAACTCAGGACAGTGATGATCGGCGTGACCTGCCGGAACGCGCACAGTACGGCATCGAGTCAGCGGACTGAAAAGGGGATCTTGGCAGCCGGACTGGCCGCACCAAAGGTGGAGTGAACACGAAGCTGCGCGTTGCCGACGCGAACGGTCGCCCAATGAGCTTCTTCATGACCGCTGGCAGATCTGGAGAAGGCCGGAACATTAAGTGAACTTTTCACTTTCCAAGCTGACCTAGTCGCGATAGCGAGGCCATGTGATGCCATCCTGTCACAAATCGACCCAGAGGCACAATGTCCACGAACGAACTAACGCAACTTCGTATTCAAGCCGGGCTGACTGTCGAGGATGCTGCCGCGCTGCTCGGCTACAGCACTCGGCACGTTTATCGCTGGGAGGCTGGCGAGGGACGACCGCGCGAAGCGGCAGTGTCCCTGCTGCGCTCTATGGCTGCGGCGGGCAGGCCCGCGCCGGGCCCGACGCGCTTCAACTTCATTGACCTGTTTGCAGGTATTGGTGGCCTGCGGAAGGCGTTCGACAGCATCGGCGGCCACTGCGTGTTCACTTCCGAGTACAACAAGTTCGCGCAGCAAACTTACGCTGCGAACTTCCGCGATAATTACCCTATCTTTGGCGACATCACGACGCTGGCCGACGCGGACGAGGTCCCGGATCATGACGTGCTCGTGGCGGGCTTTCCTTGCCAGCCCTTCTCGATCGCCGGGGTGTCCAAGAAAAACTCGCTCGGCCGGAGCCACGGGTTCGCCTGCGAGGCCCAGGGGACCCTGTTCTTCGACGTGGCGCGGATACTGGATACGAAGCGCCCCGCCGCCTTCCTGCTCGAGAACGTGAAGAACCTCGCCAGCCACGATAAGGGCCGGACTTTCGATGTGATAATGCGCACCCTTCGAGAAGAACTGGGCTATAGGGTCTGGCACCGGGTGATCGACGCGCAGCACTTCGTCCCGCAGCACCGCGAGCGTGTCGTCATCGTCGGCTTCAAGGACGACGTGCCCTTCAGTTGGGACGGTCTCAATTTGCCGCCCAAGGGGTCGAAACGGTTGCGGACCATCCTCCACCCAGAGGACGGTTCTGAGGCCGCAGAGTCGCCATACACGCTCGGGCCGACCGGACTGGTCAACGGCAAGTACACGCTCACCAACAAGCTGTGGCAGTATCTGAAGGACTATGCGGAGGGACACCGGGCGAAGGGCAACGGGTTCGGGTTCGGCCTAGTTGGCCCGGAAGACGTCGCCCGGACCCTCTCCGCCCGCTACTACAAGGATGGCTCCGAGATTCTGGTCAACCAGGGCAAGCGGTCGAACCCGCGCCGCCTTACGCCGCGTGAGTGCGCCCGCCTCATGGGCTACCCTGACGACTTCCGCATCCCAGTGTCCGACACGCAGGCGTACAAGCAGTTCGGCAACTCGGTGGCCGTTCCTGTCTTCCAAGAGGTGGCCCGCCTGATGCGGCCTCACATCCAAGCGGTCCTCGAAAGGCCGCGCCAGCTCGAAGTGGCCTAGTGCCCGACGTCCATGACCCGGCGACCCGCAGCCGCAACATGGCCGCGATCCGGGGGACCGACACGAAGCCTGAGCTGTTCGTGCGGCGCGCTCTGCACGCGCTTGGCCTCCGATTCAGGCTACACGTGGGCGGCCTGCCGGGACGCCCTGACATCGTGCTGCCGCGCCACCGGGCCGTCGTGTTCGTCCACGGGTGCTTCTTTCATGGCCACGGCTGCGACCTGTTCAAGTGGCCGTCGTCAAATGAGGAGTTCTGGCGCGAGAAGATCGGCCGAAACGTTGAGAGGGACGGACTGTCCATGCAGAGGCTGCGGGCAGATGGATGGCGCGTGGCCACGGTTTGGGAGTGCGCCTTGAAGGGAAGAGCAAAGCTCGATGGACAGGCTGCGATGCAGTCCCTAGCACAATGGGTCCGCGAAGGCGAAGACACCATCGTGATTAGGGGCGGCGGAGATTGGTCACATCACTTGAACAACTTGTAGGGCTGATGCGCGAATACGGGGCCATCCGGCTCTACGCAAAAGAACTAGCAGCCAACGACAACCGCAAGAACCAAGTGTACCTTGGCAGCGGCTTCGGCGCACTCAACGTCATCCCCCACGGCGAGATATTCGTGGACAGGGAAGAGCGGGCGGGCAGCAAGCTGGATCGCCCCAAGGCTGCCGTAGAGTTCTACTGGATAGACAGCGATGGCCGCCATCTGGCGCCTTGGGCAAACCTGATCCTCTATCCTGACTACCCTGAGGTGCGGATGTCGGGGTTCCTGCGCGGATGCCGGCCGGCACCGAGCAACCTCATGAACCAGCGGCTCCACGGCCGCGTCATGTTCTTTGGCGTCACCCAAGACGGGAAGGTGCTCGGGCACGTGGTCCCCGACGGCCATCCGCTGGCAAATGAGGTCAAAGCCACGCAGTGGCAGCGGCTGGGCATATTCCTAGAGCTGTCCGCGCGCTTGGGCCCCGACCCGCGGGCCACGCTACTTGCCGAGCTCAGGCGGGTCCACGAGTTGGGCTGGATAGCCGGTCAGAGGCTTCGCGGAGGAGCCAAGGTGCCGTACTCGGCGCCGAATGCCGGCGGCTATACTCTGGAGGCAGAGCTCGGCGTCAGCCCAAACGGAATCGCAGAACCCGACTTCATGGGATGGGAGGTCAAGCAGTACGGCGTCACGAACTTCACGAGATACACGCCCAAGTCACCTGTGACGCTGATGACGCCCGAACCGACCGCGGGCGTGTATCGCGCCGAGGGGGTGGAGGCGTTCATTCGCAGGTTCGGCTACCCGGACACGCGTGGGCGTCAGGGCCGACTGAACTTTGGAGGCATCTATCGCTACGGCGGCGCGCCTCATGCGAGGACGGGTTGCTCAGTCTTCGTCGAGGGCTTCGACCCGGCAACGGGCAAGATCGCCGACATCGACGGGGGCATCTACCTGCGCCGAACCGCGGGCGAGGACGCGGCCGCGTGGTCCATCCGGGACATGATGGAACACTGGAACCGCAAGCACGCCCAAGCGGTCTACGTTCCCTCAATTTGCCAGAACCCGGCTAGGCAGTACCAGTACGGCTACCCCGTTCTGATGTGCGAGCAGACGGACTTCATCCTGTTCCTGAAGGCCTTCGTCGCGGGCAAGGTCTACTACGATCCGGGAATCAAGCTGGTTGAGGAGGAGGAGCGCGTGATGGAGATCAAGCAAAGGAGCCAGTTCCGCATCAAGCACGCCCATCTGACCGAGCTGTACCACACCCACGAGGTCGTGGACGTGCGGACTGCCTGAGCGACACGGCGCCTATTCGGTGCTTGATCGAGACACATGCGGCCTGACGGTGGCGCCCCGCCCTCAACCTGCTGATCTATAAGGCGAAAGACGGGCGGCGCGTGCCTCCCCCTCCAACTGGTAGGTCCAATCTTCGACGCGCGCTCGAGATTCCTTCCCCGAGCAGGGCCACGAGGGCCCCAACTTCAAACGGGGACGTGATCTCCGTAGCAGCACTTCCGATCACCCTCGATACCAACCTGCGCCGCCCTCATACGATGCGCGGCGGCCGTGTAACGACCAATAATGACGAAGCCGCGGTTGACGGTAAAGCGTCAGGAGTCGACAACTTTCGTTCAACTATCGTCAACCTAGCCCCCGGCGCAGCTCAGTGACAAATACGTGAAAGATCACGGTTTATCGATGCCGTCGTGTAGGGCACAACCCTTTTAGATCCGTAGATCGAATAGACGCATTCACTATCTCGCGCTTATAGGCTTGATAATCCATCCGCTGTCGCAAAGGATACCTAACCCCGCTCGCCCTTGTTGAAGCGCCTCGCGGAGCCAGCGCTTGTTGAGTTCGCGACTGATGCTTCGGCGTTTCATGGAGAAGCTACTCGGCATTGCCCCGTGAGTTGCCTCATGATGATCACAGTATAGGTTGAACGCGTGGCGCTCGCCCGTGGCGAAGATTGTGAGCTGACCGGCGGTCCCGTCCACGGAGACATCGAAGGCCATCATTGCGAGTCACTCAGGCTTGCTTCATCAAGATCGACGATCTCCCAACCACTCTGCTGGTCGAAGCGTGCATAGCCCGAGGTCTTCCGGTTAAGCGCCTCTTGAAGGAGTTCGCGGTCCAAGGCGGGCCAATCTGGATTACGCATCTTCACCTCGAAGTCTGGGAGCCCCCCAGAGCGGTGGGAGGCCCACCAGATCATGAAGTACTGCGCAGCCATGTCGTAGCTGACAGCGAAGACGGGGAGGCTCCACGCCTCCCTCCGGTTGAGCGATGCGACTTCAAATAGGTGCATTACGTTACCTCTCGTCGTGGTGACGAGACGACCATGATGCAGTCGCTGCTTGGATGCGGGTGGGTAATGACACGTCAGAGCGCTCCAGCAACGTTCGGAGACGTTGGGCTACAATCCCCAACGCAAGCCCCAGGATCGCGTCCAGAAGCGCTCTCCCGGGCGTTTAGCGAACTTGCGAGCCCCAGCCCTGCTACTGGCCCGTTATCAGTTCCCAGAACTCTCTTGCGCCCCCCACCATGCTGCGGGACATCGTCAGACGCCGGTGGCCCAAACGATCATCTTGGCGCCGGGCAGCCTTGAACAGGTAGTTGGCATATGCGGCACGTTCTCGCCTGAATGGGCGGCCATGCACCGCTCGAGGCATAACAGCATATCCCCTGAGACCATGCCCGGCAGCCCGCGCCGCAGCATTCATGATAGCTTCGTCTTCACCCGGCTCGAAGACCACAGCAGCGCCATGCACATGCAGCACCGTTTGACTACGGGTCCTAGGGCTCCAACCCTCAATCATGAAGAACCAGTCGAGCCGCGGTCGGACCAGCCTATCGAACTCCTTTCGCATCCTGTCGCGCATCATCACGCGGGGATCCTTACCCGATGAGATCCAAGCGGCTTCCAGATCCGGGTGAATGTGGATGTTGAATGTCTGCACCGACCAGTTGTTCATCGCCATGATCGCCAACTGGACCTTCATCCACCCCGACAGGTCATTCCAGTGCGGCATGGGTCGGCCATTCGCTTGCTGGCGTATTGGAAACTGCGTCAGCTTCAGATCTGGCTGGGTGTCGGGCTTACCACCATATACTGATAGCGGCTCCAGAGGCTCCCGATAAACGCGGTGGAAGAAGTCGGACCGAAGCCGAGCTCGCCGCAGATTCATGTAGATTTTCCGGTCTCGGTTCAGTCGTCGGGCCTCACGCCCGCGCGCCGCTCGGGATCCACTTTTTCGATGAACGCTCAAGGAGCTGTCGCCGAGGTAAACATAGCCAAGGGCCTGCTATCGCACCGCTCGCAGAAACTCCACCGCCATCAAACTCGATTCGATCGTAATGGGCGACCACGTCACAGGCACGTAAACCGGCGCTTCTTCGCTGCTACAACAACTGCCACAACACACTGCTACAACGAAGCGACTAAGCCATTGAAATACAAAGTCTTTCGTGGATTGGCTGGGGCGGCAGGATTCGAACCTGCGAATGCCGGTACCAAAAACCGGTGCCTTACCACTTGGCGACGCCCCAGCAGAACGCGGGCGCCTATATCGGGCGCGCGCGAAGTGCAATGGTATTAGGCGATCGGATGCAGCCAATTATGCGCATCGGCCGCGCGGCCCCGCTGAATGGCCGTCAGCCCGTCGAGGAAGCGCTGTGTCACCTGCCCGGTGCCCCCCGTACCGATCGTGAAATTGTAATCGGGGCCGGACACCTGCCCGACGGGCGTGATCACTGCCGCCGTGCCGCAGGCGAAACTCTCCACCAGCCGCCCGCTCTCAGCATCCGCACGCCATTGATCGATCGAATAGAGTTCCTCGCGCACCGTCAGGCCGGCATCGCGGGCGAGCTGCAGGATGGAATCGCGTGTGATGCCGGGAAGGATCGTTCCCGTCAGCGGCGGGGTCTGGATCGAGCCGTCGTCGAACACGAAGAAGATGTTCATGCCGCCCAGTTCTTCAATCCAGCGGCGCTCAGTGGCGTCCAGGAATACCACCTGATCACATCCGCGACGGATCGCCTCCTGCTGCGCAACGAGGCTGGTGGCATAGTTCCCGCCGCACTTTGCGGCGCCCGTTCCCCCCGGGGCAGCACGCGAGTATTCGTGGCTCACCCACAGCGAAATCGGGCGAACCCCGCCCTTCCAATAGGAACCCGCGGCCGACGCCAATACCATGTAGAGATATTCGCCCGCCGGCTTCACGCCCAGGAACACTTCGCTCGCGATCATGAAGGGCCGCAGGTACAGCGATCCGCCCTCGACTGCGGGGAACCAGTCAGCGTCGGTCTTCACCAATGCTTCGATCGAACCGATGAACAGGTCGTCCGGCAGCTCCGGCATGGCCATCCGACGGGCCGAATTGCGAAAGCGCGCCGCATTCGCGCTGGGGCGAAACAAGGCAAACGAGCCGTCGTCGTGCTGATACGCCTTCAGCCCTTCGAAGATTTCCTGGGCATAATGAAGCACCGCCGTCGCCGGATCGACCGACAGCGTCGTGCGCGCGGTCACCTTTGCGTCGTGCCAGCCCTTCGCCTCGTTCCAACGCACCACCGCCATATGATCGGTGAAAACGCGGCCGAACGCCGGGTCGCTGATCTGAGCGGTACGTTCGCTCGCCGGGATCGGCGCCGGATTGGGTTCAAAGACGAATTGCGCAGGCGTCGACAAGGGAAAAGCTCCTGACGGGCGCAGCAACCGCGCCGTTGACGGGGTTGCGGTCGGGTAGGCCCGATGGCAATGCCGGTCAACATGGCTGCCCCGACGTCCTCCGCCTCCCCGCTCTTCCTTCGTGAGCCTGAAATCCGACGCGGGCTGGAACTGCTCTATTTCGGCAGCGCGCACATCACCCGTTCGATCGATCGGGGGCTGGCCCGCCATGGGCTTGGGCGCGCGCACCATCGCGCGCTGTATTTCATCGCGCGAAAGCCGGACATGGCCGTGTCTGACCTGCTCGCGCTGCTCGGGATCACGAAACAGTCGCTTGGACGCGTGCTGAGCGAACTGACCGAGCGCGGTTATGTCGAAGCTCGTCCGGGCGAACGGGATCGCCGGCAACGTCTTCTCCGCCTTACCAAGGAGGGAGAAGCCTTCGAGGCCGGGCTGTACGAGGCGCTGCGTGAGCGGCTGGCTGCCGCCTATCTGGAGGCCGGCCAGGGCGCGGTCGGAGGTTTCTGGGCCGTCCTGCTGGGACTTATTCCCGAGGACGAGCGCCCCCGGATCGACGCGCTTCGCGGCTGATTGTCCGGGCTGCCTATCGGCGGCTGCCGCGGTCACATCAAAGAATCAGGTCAGCCCCGCGCCGCAGCCGCCAGAGCCTCATTGCGCTCACAGCTGGCTTTCAGCGTTGCGGCAAGCAGCCGGTTCAGCGCCTCGTCGCGATCAAGCACATTGAGCCCCTCGCGCGTCGAGCCACCCGGGCTGGCCACCCGATCCGCCAGCACAGCCGGCCCCTCGTCGGCACCCGCAGCCATGATCGCCGACCCCTCGACGGTCGCGAGCGCAAGCCGGGCCGCCTGCTCATGGGGAAGGCCCAGCGCCTCGCCAGCGGCGGCAAGGGCATCGATGAACCTGAATACAAAGCCCGGCCCACAGCCCGACAATGCGGTTACCGCATCGAACATGGCCTCATCCGCGATCCATTCGACCTTGCCGAGCGGGCGTACCAACGCCTCTGCCATGTCGCGCGCAGCAGCATCCGCCGACATCGTATGAAGCGCCGTCACTCCCTTGCCGATCGCGACTGGCAGGTTCGGCATGGCTCGGACGATCGTCTTCGCCGCGATGCGCGCCTCTAGCGCCGACTCTTCCACTCCTGCCAAGATTGAAAGCAGGATTGCGGGGCCGACCGCAGCGATCGACGGCGCAACCGCGTCAAGCAACTGCGGCTTGACCGCCAACACGATCACCTCGGGCGCTGGCTCTTCTGGGGGAGCCGATAGCGTCCGCACACCCGCGGGAACTGCCGGCGCGCCGGGATCGACGACGGTGATCGCCTCGGCTGCCATGCCCTGGCCTATCCAGCCGCGCAGCATCGCGCCGCCCATGTTGCCGCAGCCGATCAACCACAGGGAACGGGGGAGCGTCATCGCGCGATCACGCCTCGCCCTGCGTTTCGATCAGAGCCGCAGCAATCGCCTCACGCGGTGATTTCCCGCCCCATAGAACGAACTGAAACACGGGGTAGAAGCGCTCGCACTCGTCGATCGCAGTCTCGACCAGCACCTGCGCAGCCGCGAGTGACAGCGTCGCTTCCTCGTCCGCCTGATCGACCACGGCCGCATGACGGTACAGCAGAATGCCGCTAGACGACCACATCTCGAAATGGCCAAGCCACAGCTGTTCGTTGACGAGCCCGATTGTCTCATAGACCGCCGAACGCGCGTGCTCCGCCACCTTCACGTCCGGAAACGCCAGGAATTGCAGCACGCCATCCTCTTCACGCCACAGCGCGCGAAGCTCATATTCGGTCCAGCTGCCTTTCACGCTCGCATTGATCTCGTCGTCATGGCGGTCATACGACCAGCCATGCGCCGAGAAGTAGTTTTCGAGCATGTCCAGCGGGGCTTCGGGTTCGTGATCGTGATCGGCTTCGTCGAGCATCACCACCTTATCGCACGGGTTCGCCCCGCAAGGCAAAGTTCGGAACGCAGACAGTTGTGGATAGATCAGTCCTTCTGTCGCGCCTCTAGCGCGTCCAGCCGCGCCCGCAGCGCATCGGCTTCGTCACGCGCAGCTGCGGCCATCGCCTTCACCGCCTCGAATTCATCGCGGCTGACAAAATCCAGACCACCGATCCACTCGCGCGCGCGATCCCGCGCGCCGGATTGCGCCTCACGACCCACACCCGCCAGCGTTCCGGCTGCGCCGTTCACCAATTTTGCCAGATCATCGAACAGCCGGTTTTCGGACTGCATGTCGCCAAAGCCTTTCGGTAGAGAATCAACCAATGACTTGGGAGGTTCGAGCGCTGGGCACAAGGGTCTCTGCGTGGGGATTGAGCTGGTCGATACGCCACGTCAGCACGGCAGCGAAGCTCAGCCACACCAGATAAGGCACCATCATCCACGCGGCGGCTTGGCGGATGCGGCCAAAGGCGATGGTCGTGGCGATCGCCAGCAGAAGCATGGCGGCGATCACCAGCAGCGCCACGCCCACCAGATGCGCACCGAAGAAAAGCGGCGTCCACGCGAGGTTTAGGGCGAACTGCAGGACGAACAGCGTCACCGCCGCGCCACGCCCGGTTGCGCCGCGTGCGTTCAGCACGGAAGCGAGGGCCAGCCCCAGGAGAATGTAGAGCGTCGTCCACGCGAGTGGAAACACCCATCCTGGCGGCGTCACTGCAGGCTTTTTCAGCGCCTGATACCAGATGTTCTGGTCGCCGGATGCGACGCTCAGGCCCGATAGAAACCCCAGCAACATGATCAGTGGGACACAGACGAGCGCCCATCGCACAAATGACATGCGCAACTGACCCTTAGACGCAATTCCCCCCACACATCCTCCGCGACGATTTGGGTCGCCTAACCATGGCGGACGACGATCGTAAACCGCGCAATGACCATCAACAATTGCGCAAGTGCCTCAATTGCGGACAGCTGCGAGCAGGAACTCGATGTTTCCCTCCGGTCCCTTGATCGGGCTTTCGCTGATGCCTGTGACGTGCCAGCCCTGTTCTTCGAACCAGGCAGACACTTCTTCACACACGCGGTGATGAACGGCGGGATCACGCACAACGCCGCCCTTCCCCACCTCGTCGCGCCCCGCCTCGAACTGCGGCTTCACGAGCGTCAGCGCCCGCGCCGCCGGTTTGGCAAAGCGTAGCGGGACGTCCAGCACCTTGGAAATTCCGATAAAGCTGGCGTCGCAGACAATCAGATCGACCTGCTCGGGGATATGCGTTTCGGTCAGGATGCGCGCGCTGGTCTGCTCATGCACGATCACCCGTGGATCCTGCCGCAGCTTCCACGCAAGCTGGTTCGTTCCGCTGTCGACCGCATAGACGCGCGCCGCACCACGGCTGAGCAGCACGTCGGTAAAACCACCGGTGGACGACCCCACATCGATGGCGACCGCATCGGTCACGTCCCACCCGAAATGATCCAGTCCGTGCGCCAGCTTGATCCCACCACGCGACACCCACGGGTGATCACGGCCTCGCACGTCCAGCGCGACGTCATCGGGAAAGCTCTGCCCCGGCTTCTCGACCTTCCGATCGCCGACATAGACCAGACCCGCCATGATCAACGCCTGGGCACGCGTACGCGATTCGGCGAGGCCGCGATCGACGAGCATCTGATCAATGCGAGACTTTGCCATGCGCGTCCTATCGTGCCCTGATCGCTTCGTCGCAAGCACTGGTCGATCCGGCTTTGTCGCGGAACTGAGTCATTGCCCATAGATTTGGTAGGATATAGAACGGGTGTTGAGGTCGCGATGCCGGGCGTCCCCCTAGAGCACTGGCACCGCGGCCTCGCCCCGACGGACAGGAGCACCAATCATGGGCCATCATTCGTCCAGCATCACCGGCGCACCCACTATGCTGACGGTCCCAGGTCTTGGAAATTCAGGCGCCGCTCACTGGCAGACGCTGTGGGAGCAAAGCCGCCTCGATACCCACCGCGTTGATCTTGGCATGTGGAACGCGCCGCACCGGAACGCCTGGGTGACGAAGCTCGATCAGGCAGTGTCCCGCGCGCAAGCCCCCGTTATCCTCGTTGGTCACAGCCTGGGGTGCCAAGCAATTGCGTGGTGGGCATCGCTCAGTCCGCAACCCTATGGTTGGCCAGTGGCGGGCGCCCTGCTCGTCGCGCCAGCCGATGTGGACCGCGAGGATGCGCCGGCGGAATTGGCCACCTTCGCCCCCGCCCCGCGAGTGCCCCTGCCTTTCCCCTCGATCCTGGTTGCCAGCGCGGACGATCCCTGGATCACCATCGATCGGGCGCACAGCTTGGCGGCGGATTGGGGCAGTCACTTCGTCGATGCGGGTGCGCAGGGTCACCTCAACGCGGCCAGCGGCCTCGGCTGGTGGCCGGAGGGTCAGACGCTCCTTGACCGGGTGATCGAGGCAGCGGGCGGCCCGCACGGCGAGGTGCGCGCACCGGGCGACGCCCGCGCCATCCTGGCACGACACCGGAACCACGCTGGGGTCCAGGCACACAACTGATCACGCTCCGGCGTAAGCGATCACGAAGGTGGCAGCGCGTCGCCGCTTTCCTGATCGGCATTTTCCGCCGCAATTCGCCGCGCTTCTTTCAGGCGACGCCACAGCGCAAGATTGAAGCCAGCCATCGCTACCACCAGGATGGCGGTAGCGAGGAAGACCTTGGTCCAGCCGCTCACGCGCCCACGGCAGCGCCGGCTTCATTCCAGCGCAGCGCCTTCAGCACCGTTCCAACGATCCCGTCGGCATCAAGACCAGCGGCCGCATATTGCGCCTGGGGCGAATCCTGATCCTGGAAAACGTCGGGCAGGCGCAGCGTCCGCAGCTTCAGACCGCCGTCGATCAGCCCCTCGTCTGACGCCATCGTCAGCACGTGTGCGCCCAGGCCGCCAATCGATCCTTCCTCGATCGTCACGGCAACCTCATGGTTGGAAAGCAGGCGACGGATCATCGCCTCGTCCAGCGGCTTGGCGAAGCGAAGATCCGCGACCGTCGTCGATAGCCCCTTGGCCTCCAGCTGATCGGCCGCCTTCAGCGCTTCGGCAAGGCGGGTACCGAGCGACAGGATCGCCACCGTCTTGCCCTCGCGCACGATGCGACCCTTGCCGATCTCAAGCAGCTCGGGCGTTTCCGGCAGCGGCACGCCAACGCCATTGCCGCGCGGATAGCGCACGGCGATGGGGCCCGTGTCATGCTCGACGCAGGTATGGACCATGTGAACCAGCTCGGCCTCGTCGGCCGCTGCCATCACGACAAAATTGGGCAGGCTCGCCAGATAGGTGATGTCAAACGACCCAGCGTGGGTTGCGCCATCGGCGCCGACCAGTCCGGCGCGATCGATCGCAAAGCGAACCGGCAAATTCTGGATCGCGACATCATGGACGACCTGGTCATAGGCACGCTGCAGGAACGTCGAATAAATTGCGCAGAATGGACGCATGCCCTGCGCTGCCAGGCCGGCCGCAAAGGTCACGCCATGCTGTTCGGCAATGCCAACGTCGAATGCGCGATCGGGATGTCGCTGCGCAAAGCGATCGATGCCAGTGCCGGACGGCATCGCCGCAGTGATCGCGCAGATGCGCGGGTCGCGGTCAGCCTCGTCGGCCAGCGCATCGCCGAACACGTTCTGGTACGCCGGCGGCCCCGGCGGCGCCTTGGCCTGCGCGCCGGTGACGACATCGAACTTCTGGACGCCATGATATTTGTCGGACGCGGCCTCGGCAGGCGCATAGCCCTTGCCCTTCTTGGTCACCACATGGACCAGGATCGGCCCTTCCTCGGCGTCGCGCACATTCTCGAGCACCGGGATCAGATGTTCGAGATTGTGGCCGTCGATCGGGCCAACGTAATAAAAGCCGAGTTCCTCGAACAGCGTGCCGCCCATCGTCATGCCGCGAGCGAACTCGTCGGTCTTGCGCGCGGCATTGTGGAACGGACGCGGAAGGCGGCGGGCCAGCTTCTTCATCAGCTCGCGCACCGACAGGAATTCACGGCTGGAAACGATCCGCGACAGATACGCCGACAGCCCGCCCACCGGCGGCGCAATCGACATGTCATTGTCGTTCAGGATGACAACCAGGCGATTTCCGGCAGCCTCGGCGTTGTTCATCGCCTCATAGGCCATACCGGCCGACATGGCGCCGTCGCCAATGACCGCGATCGCCTTGCCGGGCTGGTCCGCCAGCTTGTTCGCCATGGCAAAACCGAGGGCGGCGGAGATGGACGTGGAGCTGTGCGCGGCGCCGAACGGGTCGTATTCGCTCTCGCTGCGCTTGGTGAAGCCGCTCAGCCCGCCGCCCTGGCGAAGCGTACGGATCCGATCACGCCGGCCGGTCAGGATCTTGTGCGGATAACATTGGTGCCCGACGTCCCAGATCAGCCGGTCGCGCGGCGTATCAAAGACATAATGGATCGCCGTCGTCAGTTCGACCACGCCCAGCCCGGACCCGAGATGCCCGCCGGTCGAGCCCACCGCAGAAATGGTTTCCGCCCGCAATTCGTCAGCCAGTTGGCGAAGCTGTTCAGGAGCCAACTTTCGAAGGTCGGCCGGCGTCGAAACGGTATCGAGCAAAGGCGTCTGAGGCAGATCGGTCATCGTGCTGCGCTTACCCCAGCGGCTTGATCGTGTCGAATGCTACGGATTTCGGGCACTTGCGTCACTGCTCGGCGCCTACGCAGGCGGCACAACGTCCGCGAACCTCGATCACCGGGCGCACTGGAGAAAAGCCCGCCGCTGAGGCCGCCTGACGGACACCGCCGGTCAGCCGATCATCGTCCAGATGGGTCGTCTGTCCGCACGAATCGCAGACCAGGAAAATGCAGTCATGCATGCAATCGGGGTGGGCGTTGGCGACATAGGCGTTCGCGCTCTCGACCTTGCGGGCAAGGTTCGCCCCAACGAAGAGGTCGAGGATACGATAGACGCTGTTGGCCGCCACCCGGCGCCCTTCGGCCCGGGACACCGCATCGGCGATATCATAGGCGCTGGCCGGTTTGTCGAAGCCCGCCAGTGCACCAAAGACGCTGGCGCGCATGGCGGTCCACTGCTCGCCCGCACGCTCCAGCGTCGCTTGGGCCGCCTGGGCCAGGTCCGCGCCCTGCGGTTCGTGATGATGATGAGCATGCGCCATGATCTGGATTTAGGCAGGCGAGCACCCGGCAGCAAGCGCGGGATGCGGCACGCGCGACGCTGCGGTGGTGACGGCAGTCGCCTTTGCCCCTTATGAATGGCGCTCGATTGGGAGAATGTTCATGGATCTTGGCCTGTCGGGCAAAACTGCCATCGTTTGCGCCTCCAGTCAGGGATTGGGCTACGCCTGCGCGCAGGAACTCGCCCGCGCGGGCTGCCGCCTTGTCATCAATGGCCGCGATGCAGAGGCGCTCGAGCGTGCGGCGACAGCGTTGCGGCGTGACACCGCGGCAGAGGTGATAACCGTCGGCGGTGACATCGGTGATCCGACCGTCCAGGCCGATCTGATTGCTGCCGCCGGCCAGCCCGACATTCTCGTCAACAACAATGGCGGCCCGCCGCCGCGCGGGTTTCGCGATCTCGATGAAGCCGCCATCCATGCCGGGCTGGACGCTAATATGGTGACGCCGATCCGGCTGGTTCAGCAGGTCGTCGACGGGATGATCGAGCGACGCTTTGGACGCATCGTGTGCATCACCTCTGGCTCGGTGAAGGCGCCAGCGGGTGGCCTTGATCTGTCGAGCGGCGCGCGGATCGGCCTGACCGGCTTTCTGGCGGGCGTCGCGCGCGAAGTGGCGAATGCCAACGTCACGATCAATTTCCTCTTACCCGGCCTGTTCGCCACCCGCCGCCTTCCTGCCGTCATAAACTTCGCGGCGCAGGCGCAGGCGATCGATGTAGAAACCGCGGAGGCGCGCAGCCGCGATCGCATTCCGGCCCGACGCTTCGGCGACCCGGCCGAATTCGGCGCAGCTTGCGCCTTCCTGTGTTCGGCACAGGCCGGTTTCATCACCGGGCAGAGCCTCCTGATCGATGGTGGCGCCTACCCCGGCGTGCTATAAAGTACAGCTTGTTTGCGCGCTGCGACATTTTCTTGCATGGCCGCGCGCCGAAAGGAAACTTGCCATGGCCTCCAATTGGGCCCCTCAAAGCTGGACCTCGCATGAGGCTCGCCAACTCCCCGATTACCCCGATCAGGCCGCGCTGACCGCGGCGACCGACACGCTGCGCACCTATCCGCCGCTTGTTTTTGCCGGCGAGGCACGCAACCTCACGGCAGAGCTGGCTCGGGTCGCAGCTGGCGACGCCTTTCTGCTTCAGGGCGGCGATTGCGCGGAGAGTTTTGCCGAATTCCACCCCAACAACATTCGCGACACGTTCCGCGTCATCCTGCAGATGGCCGTGGTCCTGACCTATGCGTCGAAGCTGCCGGTGGTGAAGCTTGGCCGTATGGCAGGTCAGTTCGCGAAGCCGCGTTCGGCACCGACGGAAACGATCGATGGCGTGGAACTGCCCAGCTACCGCGGCGACAACGTCAACGACATCGGCTTCAGCGCGGAATCGCGCATTCCTGATCCGAAGCGGATGGTTCAGGGCTACGCCCAGTCCGCCGCGACTCTGAACCTGCTACGCGCCTTTGCACAGGGCGGCTACGCCAATCTCGCGCAGGTGCACCGCTGGACGCTCGACTATATGGGTCGCAGCCCCTGGGCGACAAAATATGCCGAGACAGCTGATCGGATCGGTGAAGCGCTGGATTTCATGGCGGCCTGCGGCATCGATCCCGAAACCGTGCCCCAGCTTGCCCAGACCAGCTTCTACACCAGCCACGAGGCGCTGCTGCTGCCTTATGAAGAGGCGATGACCCGCCAGGATTCGTTGACCGGTGACTGGTACGACACCTCCGCGCACTTCCTGTGGATCGGCGATCGCACCCGCTTCGAAGGGTCGGCGCATGTCGAGTTCCTGCGCGGAATTGGCAATCCGATCGGCGTGAAGTGTGGCCCGACGCTGGAGCCGGACGTGCTGCTGCGCCTGCTCGACACGCTCAACCCTGGTCGCATCCCCGGTCGGATGACGCTGATTACCCGCTATGGTCACGACAAGATCGAGGCCGCGTTCCCCAAGCTGCTGCGCGCCGTCACGCGTGAAGGGCATCCGGTGGTGTGGAGCTGCGATCCCATGCACGGCAACGTCGTCAAGGCGGCGAATGGCTATAAGACCCGCCCGTTCGAGCGGATCCTGGCGGAAGTCCGCGGCTTCTTCGCGGTGCACCGTGCAGAAGGCACGCACGCTGGCGGCATCCACGCCGAGATGACTGGACAGAACGTCACCGAATGCACCGGCGGTGCGATTGACGTGACCGAACAGACGCTCGCTGATCGCTACCACACGCATTGCGACCCGCGTCTTAACGCCGGGCAAAGCCTGGAACTGGCCTTCCTGCTGGCCGAAATGCTGAATGCGGAGATGGCTGAACGCCGCAAGGCAGCGGCCTGACCAGAAAAACGGAGTCGCGACGGCTTGACGGCTCGCCGCGACCCCCGTAGAGGCGCCGCTCCCGCTTACACGGCCCCTTCGTCTAGCGGTCTAGGACGTCGCCCTCTCACGGCGAAAACACGGGTTCGAGTCCCGTAGGGGTCACCAGGCGCGCAGAGGCGCAGTCTGCATGTGTGACCGGTCAGCAGACATTGTCGCGGCGATCA
>NZ_JAQZBC010000027.1 GCF_029239295.1 Sphingomonas sp. | reverse complement strand
TCGATGCTGCCAGGCGGGTTGTGCAACACCGCCCCGAGGGGCACCATACCAACCCCGGACTCCAGTTATGACTGGTAGAGCTTTGGGGAGCACGTCACCGCGAACAGAAGGAAGGCAAATCCTTTACGTGCCAACCTCCTGCCCCCTACACGAAATATGAGATTCTTTGGAATCTCAACCTCTCCGACGGCATTGCTTAATTTCTGGCGACGCAGGAAAATATCAAACAGGATTTCATCATAGTCATCATCGGATTGATTCTCATATAGATCTAATATCTCAGCATATCTTGCCATCTTTTCATCTGTAGACATGCCTTTATTATTATACAGCGCCTGGAGCCTCAGATAGCAGTTTTTGAACTGGTCCGCCCGTTCTTGATATCTTTCTCCGGAAATATAGAGCGATAATCCAAATGTTGCCACCGAGAGTGGCGCCATTATTATTTGGGAATTACCAGTGCTGTAATTTCCGGATAGCTCAATCAGCGAATATAATATCATGCAAAAAGCATAATAACTTAAAAGCCTATGCCAAAGACGCGCATTTGACCTTAGCCGTGCCTCGGTCGTCATGCGCGTCTTGTAAGTTATATATATTCGTTCTTCTTGGGCGTTTTCAGCCATGTTGTGGGCGCATACAATGGATCACTAATTCCTCCGAAGAAGAAAGCGCAGGCTCAGACGAACTCAGCGATAGGACAACCCCGTTTCGACGCGGGGCTAATGGCGAATGCCAAACCGCCCACTTCAGCAGCGTATTTGCTGCGGCAAGATTGCGCAATACGTCTTGTTAAGTCGATCGTTATTCTCACAGCATTCGCAGTCCTTCATCAAAGACCTTCACGGCGACAGGGGAGGTCGAGCAGCCCCGCCGCGGCAAAGCCGCGTCGTCAGTCGGCGCTTGGCGCCGCTGGCCGTGGCCGCGCCGGGGCGCTTGGCTGTAGCTGGGCTACAGCCTTGCGGCGCGGCCTGTCCTACAACCCCCTTTTCGGTATAACTCCCCCGTCCAGCGATCACCCGCGAGGACGAAGCCGATGCCGCATCCTGCCGCCATCCCTCCCTTTCCCACCCACGCGCCGATCAGCGACACCAGCCTCGATGCCGTCCGCCACTGGCAGGCGCTGGTCGATGCCCGCAGCTCCGCTCCAGCGAGACCAGACAGCACCTCTCCGCCGCCCAAGCGGAACCCTCCCCCCTCGCCCCCGTTGCCTCCGCAGACACCCACGTCCGCGGAGAATTAACATGGATTACAAGAAGATGGGCTTCGGCCTCGGCCTGTTCTCGATCGCGCTTGGCGTGGCTGAGCTGGTGGCGGCGCGGCGGATCACCCGCACGCTCGATGCCGAGGGGCATGAAACTCTGGTCAAGGCATTCGGCGCGCGCGAATTGCTCGCCGGGGCCAACCTGCTCGCCGCTCCCGCCGTCGCCACCAACGTCTGGAACCGCGCGGCCGGCGATGTCATGGATATCGCCGCCGCGGGCGCCGCCGTCCGCAACAGCCCGAACAATCGCGCCGCCTGGGGCACGCTGGCCTTTGTCGTCGGTGCACTTGCCCTCGACACCTGGGTGGCGCGTGGACTGGACAAGCAGACCGGCAAGACCTTCCCAGCCCGTTCCGGCCCGCTCGCGGCCTGAGATCAGGCAATACGCGCCGCGGCGTCGCGGGCGGCCACACCCCGCCCGCGGACGCCGCCGAGAGGCGGCGACAGCTGACAGCGCGCAGGGCAGCGAGGCAACGCCGCCCTGCCTTGCCCCGCCCCCGCACCTTACCCGCAAGGAAACGCCGCCACCACAAACGGCAGCCACATAAATCCAATCAAAAGGACCGCTCAGCCCCCGGAACGGGAGCGAGCAGGCGCGATCAGTCCTCTGGCTGCTCCGGCGCCGCAAAGCGTGCCGCCAGCGCCGCCACATCCTCGCCGGGCCCCACTACCAGCCACTCGTGCGGCTTGCGCGTATCCACCACCGTCACCGCATTCTTCGGGCACAGCCCCAGGCATTTCACCTCGATCACGCCGACCTGCGCCTTGCGCTTCTTGCCGAACCCCGGCTCGCGCCGCAGCGCCTTGGCCAGCCCGTCATGCCCCTTCTCACCAAAGCCGCCGTCGATCTTCTTGGAGCATTTGGCGCACACCAGGACCGCGTCGGTCCAGTTGGACTTCGCGCGTTTCACGCCGGCTTCCAGGTCCGCCGCTCTTCCGCCGTACGCAGCACCTCATAGGCCGCCTGGATCGCCTGAAACCGCTTGGCGGCCTCGGCATCGCCGGGGCGCACGTCGGGATGGTTGGTCTTGGCCAGCCGCCGCCACGCCAGCCGCACGTCCTCGAACGTCGCGTCCGTCTCCAGCTCCAGCACCTCCAGCGCACGCATCTCGTCGCGTGATCGGCTGCCGTCGCCCGATCCGGCCCAGCTCTGGTAGCGGGACTGTTCATAGCCCGACGCATCGCGCCGCTCATCCTGCTCGCGCGCCGCCGCTTCCTCGGCGTCCAGCCCCTCGAAGTAATTCCAGCCGCGATTGTATTCGCCGGCATGCGTCTGGCAGAAATACCAGCGTTCGGGGCTGTTGGGGGATTTGGGGGCGGGGCAATTGCCCGGCTCGTCGCAGCCGTGCCGGTCGCACAGCCGCACCGCAGTGGCTTCACGGGATGCGCCATAACTGCGCCAGCGGGGAAAGCCCCAGTCGTTGGATCGGGAGGAACGCGCCATTGCCCCCGATCTAGCGATTGTGGGCCAAAGGTTAAAGGTGACACCAGAGGGCCTGTAAGCCGGGTTCTGTCCACCCTTGCGGGATAGGCGACCATTCCTCTCGGTGCGCCGTTGCCGACGCACTCCAGCAACCAACCCGGGCAGCAGGTGGGAACACACCCCGGGGATCAAGTCCCCATGCCGCCCCTATTCGGTCTTGCTCCCGGTGGGGTTTGCCATGCCGCCGCCGTTACCGGCCGCGCGGTGCGCTTTTACCGCACCCTTTCACCCTTGCCTGGCCGAAGCCTTCATCCGAAGATTGGGCGGTCTGCTCTCTGTGGCACTTTCCCTGGGGTCACCCCCGGCGGGCGTTACCCGCCACCGTTGTTCCATGGAGCCCGGACTTTCCTCGGCGTGGAACAAGTCCACGACGCGGCCGCCCGGCCCTCTGGTGTGCGGCGGCTGTAGCGTGGCGCCCGCGGAATGCAATCGCTGCCCGCGGAGGATCAGGCGCCGGGAATTGCGGCCGCACGCATGATCGCCTACGGTGCCCGCGTTCTCAGGAGCTTGTCGAGATGATCCAGCGTCACCGCTGAAGCGGAACATGACCATCTGCCAGCGGCGCGATCCGCCGGCTGACCAAGCTCTATTTTCGAGAACATCATGCAACGATTGAAGAACAAGACGTGCGTCGTCACTGGCGCGGCACGTGGCATCGGCCGCGCCATCGCCGCCCGCTTCCATGACGAAGGGGCGATCGTCATCGTCACCGATATTGACCAGCCGCTCGGCGCAGCGACGGCGGCAGAAATCGGCTGTCGCTTCGCGCCGCTCGACGTGCGCGAGGAGGCCGACTGGGCACGACTGGCGGCCCTCGTCCCGGTCGCGGACGTGGTGGTCAACAACGCCGGCGTGACCGGTTTCGAGGGCGGCATGGCAGCCCATGATCCCGAACACGCCAGTCTTGCCGACTGGCGCGAGGTCCATCGCGTCAACCTCGACGGCACGTTCCTGGGCTGTCGCTACGCGATCGCCGCGATGAAGGCAGCGGGCACAGGCTCCATCATCAACATATCCTCTCGCTCCGGGCTGGTCGGCATTCCCGGCGCGGCGGCCTATGCCTCCTCCAAGGCCGCGATCCGCAACCACAGCAAGACCGTCGCGCTCTACTGCGCGCAGCAGGGCTGGAAGATACGCTGCAACTCGATCCACCCGGCGGCGATCCTCACGCCGATCTGGGAGCCGATGCTGGGCGACGGTCCAGACCGCGAGGCAAGGATGCAGGCGCTCGTCGCGGACACGCCGTTGAAGCGCTTCGGCCTGCCTGAGGAAGTTGCCGCCATTGCTGCGATGCTGGCATCGGACGAGGCCACCTATGTCACCGGGACCGAAGTCACCATCGACGGCGGCCTGCTGGCCGGCTCCGCCGCCTCACCCGGATAGAGGCACAGGCGCGGGCACCTTCCCGATCGGCGGATAGTGCGCAAGCCGCGGGGTATCCCCCCTCCAATGCTCACTTTTATGAGCGGGAAGGTGCTCAAGATCTCTCAAACGGTCGGCGAAACCGGCGCGCGCGCTTTTCCCAGAGGCTGTCGGTCTCGGCGCTAAATGTCACTCCGCGACACGGCAGCGCGTTATAACACAGATCGAACCTCGAGAATTGCAGGTCACGCTGTATCGTGACGGTGATCGTAAGACAGGAGGTGCGACGTTGACCGGATATGTAGCCCTTATTCGCGCGGTGAACGTCGGTGGCACCGGCAAGCTGCCGATGACAGTGCTGGCACAGATGTGTGAAGCGGTCGGGTTCGAGAAGGTGAAAACCTATATCGCGAGCGGCAACGTGGTTTTCCAAAGCGGGGCGGCAGAGGATCAGGTGCGATCCGCAATGGAAGAGCAGCTACAGACATATGCCGGCAAAAGCGTCGGCGTCTTCGTGAGAACCGCTGCCGAAATTGCCGACACGCTGGCTCGCAACCCGTTCGTGGGCGCACCAGGCAATCGTGTCATGACACTGTTCGTGGATGGGCCGCTTCCGGCTGACCCCCTCGACAGTGTGACCGGGATTAGGGACGAACAGGTGCGCTTGGGAAAGCGCGAGTTGTTCGTCCTCTACCCCGACGGAATGGCAAACAGCCGTCTTCGCATACCCAGCGAAAAGCACGGAACGGCGCGAAACATGAACACGGTCACGAAGCTTGCCACGATGGCGGCAGCGGTCGCTTGATCCCGACAGGTATAGCGGAGCTGATAGGCGTGCCGCGCTTAACGAATGGCCGTCATTGCGGAGCCCGGATCGCCGGCCTGAACGCCCCCCATGGGCGAAATCTGCCGTTTCAACCGATCACCACCACCACACAGGCAAAGCCACACAGGCTCCGCGCTTCGTGGCAAAACCACTCTTTGCGTAGCCAACCCTCAGGGCGCGCCTGTCAGTCGTCGCCCTGCGGCTTGGGCAATAGCAGCGCCAGCAGGATCATGCGGCACTCCGCGTCGATCTCGCCATCGATCAGCTCCGGCCGAAACCGTCGCTGGAACGCGACGATCGCCGCCATCTTATCGCTCACGTCATAGCCGAACCGCTCGAGCGCCAGCAGGAACGCGGCCTCCCCCCACATCGGATCCATCAGGTTCCTGGTCGGCCGAGGTAGCGCCAGGCGGAGGCGCGCCAGCTTGCCCCAGGGGAACAGCTCACCCGGATCACGCTTTCGGGCCGGCGCAATGTCCGAATGCGCCACGATATTGCCGCGCGTGATCTCGTATCGATCCTTGATCACGTGGACCAAGCGGATCACCGCGTCGATCTGTGCATCCGGAAAGGGACGGTAGCCGAATTCATGCCCAGGATTGACGATCTCAATCCCGATCGACGCGGAGTTTACGTCGGTTATGTCGCGCCAGTGCGACTTGCCGGCGTGCCACGCGCGCTTCTCCTCCGGTACTAGGCGAAGGATCGTGCCGTCCTCCTCCACTACATAATGCGCGGAAACCTTCGCCTCCGGGTCGCGCAGGCGCGCGATGGCGGACGGTCCGTCCTCCATGCCGGTGTAGTGAAGCACGATCATCGTGATCGGCAGCGTGCGCTCGTCGAAATTGGGCGATGGCGCCTCGATTGGCGTCATGGATACTCCTGCGGGCCGCTCGTCACAGCGTCCGCCTTACATCGCCGGCGCGTCCCCCGCCATGCCGTTCAGCGTGCGGCGACCAGCTCGTAGAGCCCACGGAACTGCTTGCTCGGCACGAACCGGTCGGATTGCCCGATAACGGTCTCGCCTGCGCCCAGCATCAACAGCCCGCCCGGCTTCAGGCTGCGCGCGATTGTATCCAGCACGCGCGACCGCAACTCGGGCGCCAGGTAGAACAGCACGTTGCGGCAGAATACAGCATCGAGCCGCCCGGCTGGCGGGGGATCAAGCACCAGGTTGCTTCGCCGCCACGAAATACCGCGAACCAGCGCAGGCTGCGCCACCCAATCCTCGCCCTCCTGGTCGAACCAGCGCACCATTCGGCCGATCGGCAGCCCACGCTGGATCTCGAAATGCGAGAAGCGGCCTGTCCGCGCGCGCGCGATGGCCGCCGCCGATACGTCACTGGCGATGATCTCGGGCGCTGCGCCGCCGCGCTCGGCAAAGGCGATCGCCAGCGACAGCGGCTCCTGCCCGGTCGCGCAGCCAGCACACCAGATCCGCGGCACGCCGTCCGCATTGGCGGCAATCGCCGCCGCCGCCGCACCGATCGCCTCGCCGTCGCGGAAAAACGAAGTTTCCTGGTTCAGCAGCGCGTCGACAATCCGGTCGGCCAGCGCCGGGTTCCGCCCATGGCGGACATGCGCCACCAGTTCATCGACCGACGCTACACCGCTCGCGGTCGCCAGCGGGCGCAGCGCGGTGTCGATCCGCCACGCGCGGTTGGCGGCGATCTGCTGCCCGGTTCGCGATTCCAGCAGGCTGGCGAGTGCCGCCATCGTCGTCGCGCTCGCCTGCGGCTGGGTGGTTACCTGGCTCAGCGGCATGCCGCGGCTCCCATCTGGCCGGCGACGAAGCCGCCGATCGCGCTGGGCGACAGGACGGCATCGGCCAGCCCCGCTGCGGCGACGGCGCCGGGCATGCCCCAGACGACGGAGCTTTCGCGATCCTGCACGACCACCGTGCCGCCCGCGCGGTGAACCTCGCGCGCGCCATCCAAGCCATCGCGCCCCATCCCGCTCAGCACGATCGCGAGCAGCCGCGCGCCGAAATGCGCCGCGCCGCTTTCGAACATCGGGTCGACCGACGGCAGATTGCCGTTCGCGACGGGTGTGCGCGACAACCGCAGCGTCGTCCGCCCGGTGCGCCGCGGCGCCACCATCAGATGCGCGTCTCCCGGTGCCACCACGATCATGTCATCCTCCAGCGCCATCCGATCGGTCGCCACGACACAGCGGCGGCCCGTGGCGGTGTGCAGCTGGCCGGCGAAATGCGAAACGAACGCCAGCGGGAGATGCTGGGTCACCATGATCGGCGCGTGAAAGGTCGGCGGCAGTTCGATCAGCACCTTGTTCAGCGCGTGAATACCGCCCGTCGATGCGCCGATCGCCACCGCGTCAAAGGCGCGCGCCGCCAATCCAGCAGCAGCTGCCGCGCCGCTCAGCGGCTCCTTCGGGTCCGTGAGGCGCGCGATCTTCTCGGCCAGCACCTTCGCGAAATTGCCCGCGCAGATGCTGCCGCCTGGCTTCACCAGCGTATCCGCCGCGCCCAGCGCCAGCGCCTGAACGGTCGCCGCGGCCCCCGCGCCCGCCGCCGATGAGACCACCAGAACCCGCGCGCCGCCGCCCGCCGTCAGCAGGTCAGGCAGGCCGCTCAGCCCGTCGATCCCGGGCATCTCCAGGTCGAGCAGGATCACGTCGACCATCTCGCTGGCGAGAAACCGGAGCGCCGAGGGCACGTCCGCTACCGCGGCGGCCACCTGGCACCCGCCGCCATCCTGCGCGATGCGGGTGAGCACCGTGCGGGCGACGAGCGAATCATCGACGATCAGCACGCGGGGAATGCCAGCCGCCGTAGCTTGTCCGGCCGGCCTCCCGGTCGGATCCATGGTCGTCCGACCGATCACGGGTTCAGGCGAGGCCAACGATCTGCAGCTTGCTTTGCAGCGTCTCGCGATCGAACGGCTTCATGACATATTCGTCGGCGCCCGCCTCGATCGCGGCGCGGATGTGCGCCACGCCGTTCTCAGTAGTGCAAAACACCACTTTCGGTCGCGGCGATACGTCGGTTTCGCGCAGGGCGCGCAGGAACTCCATGCCGCTCATCACCGGCATGTTCCAGTCGAGCAGGATCACGTCGGGGATGCTGGCATTGCACGCGTCCAGCGCCTCGCGCCCATCCGCCGCTTCGCTGACGGTGAAATCGAGCCCCTCCAGGATATGGCGGGCGACCTTTCGGATCACTTTCGAATCGTCGACCACCAGACACGATTTCATGACGCTAACCCCTACCATCTGTTCTGCGCAGCCATGCGGTGCCAACCGTAAGGACCACGTTAATCCGGGGCGAAATCAACCCCATGCGCCATCGCGCCGACCAGCGCGGCCAGATCGATCACCAGCAGCGGCTCGCCATTGCGCTCCGCCGCCCCTGTTGCGACGCGCGACCAGCGCGGCCCCAGCGCCAGTCCGGCGGGAATGGGCGTCACGTCCAGCGGCGCGACATCGTCCAGCGTATCGACCAGCATTGCATGGTGGTGCCCGTCGACCACGGTGATGATCGCGCGCTGCACCTCGCCCTCGCCGCGTCGCAGGTTCAGGAGCTGCCAGGTGTCGACCACCGTCACCACGCGGCTGCGAAGCGCGGCCAGGCCGCGCACGGCCGGATGGCTGCACGGCGCGGGCACCACCGCTTCGATATCGACGACGGATTCCACCGCTTCGGCGGGCACCGCGATTGCCTGGCCGCCCAGCCGTGCCAGAAGATGCAGCCCGCCGCTCACCGGACCGCTCGATGCCACGCTCACCCGGCCGGTTACAGCGCCATTCATCGCCCGGCCCCCGCCGACAGCGCCTGCGCCAGCACGCTCGAATCCAGCGTCGGCTGGCCCGTCGCGGCATCTCGCGCCATCCGAACGACCCGTCCCACCGCGGCCGTCTCGTCATCCGCGGCCAACGTCACGACCGCGGTCTCGCCCGGTGCCAGGTCGCGCGCGACGCGATAGCCGGCCGCCTCGATCATCGGCCGAAGCATCGTGTCGGTCCAATGGCTGTCGACGCCCTGCACCAGGCAGATCGGTCGCGGCGCACGGTGCCCGTGGGCCGCCCACCAGGCGGCATCGATCAGTTCGATCGGTTCGCCCTCGATCACGGCCACCCCGCAGACCCGCGGGTCGGCGGAGGGAAGCAGGTCGTCCTGCAAGGTAACGATGTCGAGCGCGCGGCGCACCAGATAACCGGTCGCCTCGCCCGTCTCGGGAAGCATCAGCATCGTCAGTTCGCCCGACGTCGGCGCGGTCGCGGCATCCACGCTGCCCGGATCGACGACCAGCGCCACGGTTCCCTGCCGGCCGCGCGCCCACCAGCGTCCCCCCGCCTGGCGCAGCGTCCCCGGCTCGACGGCCTCGATCCGCTCCACCGCCGACAGGGCGACCGCGCGCTTGCGGCCATCCAGCGTCTCGATCATCAGCGCCGGGATGCCTGGCGCCGCCGGCTCTTCTTCCGGCTCCTCCACCGCGATCACCCGCTCGAAGGTCAGGCCCGCCCGCTCGGCCACCCCCGCGCAATCCAGCAGCAGCAACGGCCGGCCCGTATCGAGCAGCATCTGCCCGGCATAGATACCTGCCGCCATCACCGCCGGCGCCACCGGCTTCACGACCAGTTCCTGCGTGTCATCGACCGCGTCCACGCCCAGCGCGTAGCTGCCGTGCGCAAGGTTGACGATCATCAGCATCGTGCCGACGGCATCGCCCTGCCCCAGCATCCGGTTCAACCGGATTACCGGCAGGCGGCGGCCGCGCACCGTGACCAGCAGCGTGTCGCCCACCGCATCAATCCGCACCGCATCGGATCCGACCGCGACAATCTCCTCGATCGCCTGGCGCGGCACCGCATAGCTGTTCCCGCCGGCCTCGATCACGATCGCGGAAAGGATCGCGAGCGTCAGGGGCACTTCGATCGTCGTGGTCAGCCCGCGCCCGACGACATTGTCCAGCCGGATGCTGCCGCCGATCTGTTCGACGTTGGTGCGCACCACATCCATGCCGACGCCGCGGCCCGACGTGGTGGTCGCCACATCGCGGGTCGACAGCCCCGGTTCGAACACCAGGTTCAGCCGCGCGCGCGCATTCAGTGCATTCAGCTCGGCCGCGCGTGCCGGCTCCTGCTCGATACGCTTGGCCAGCAGCTTCGCGGTATCGATCCCCCGGCCGTCATCCGCCACCTCGACGATGATGCGATTGCCCGATTGCCGCGCGACGATCGCCAAGCGGCCGGTCTCTGCCTTGCCCGCGCGGCGGCGGCCCTCGGGTTCCTCGATGCCGTGATCAATCGCGTTGCGAACGATATGGACCAGCGGATCGCGCAGCAGCTCGATCATCTCGCGGTCCAGCTCGACATCCGCGCCGCCGATCGAAAGAGACACCTTCTTGCCCAGTGCCGAGGCGGTATCGCGCACCAGCCGCGGCAAGGCTGAAAACAGCGAATCGATCGTCTGCATCCGCGTGCGGGTGACGGTGTCGCGCAATTCCGCCACGGTCAGCGACAGGCGATCCACCGCCGATTCCAGCGTCGTGTCACCACTGTCACGCAGCCGACGGGCAAGCTCGTTGCGCGCTAGCACCATCTCGGACACGCCGTTCATCATCCGGTCGAGCAGATCGACCGACAGGCGGATGCTGCGCGCCGGCGCCCTTGGCGCGCTGGTGATCGGTACGACGATGGGGTCGGGCGCGGCGTCCGCCTTACCTTCGAGCGCGGCGAGCAATTGCTCCTCGGCCGAATCGTCCAGTGCGGCGCCCGCGTCGATCGCTTCCACGATCTCGCCGATGCGGTCGACGATCGCCAGCACCGCATTGACCAGCGCCGGATCGGCGGCGCGCTCGCCTGATCGAACGCTTTGCAGCACGTCTTCCGCCGCATGGCTTAGGCGGGCGAGCCGCGGCAGGTCCAGAAAGCCGCAGCTCCCCTTCACCGTATGGACGAAGCGGAAGATCGAATCGAGCCGGGCGCGGTCAGACGGATCCGCCTCCCACGCGACGATCTCCCCCGCCAGCGCGTCGAGCGTTTCGCGGGTTTCCGCGGTGAATTCCTGCAGCAGATCGTCCATTGCCCGGCGGTGATGAAGCACCGCCGGTAAATTCCACGTTTATTACGTCAGGCCGCCCCGCCGATTGCTGTGTCGATCGCCGAGCGAGCTCTTGCAGATCGTTGGCGCGGACGCGTCTGGATCAGTTCGGCCGCATCGTTGCGCCGAACAGCATCACCGTCTCGTCGGGCGCGCTCACCAGCACGCGGCCGTTGGCGGCCTTCACCATCTCATGCACCAGAAACGCCGCTGCCGCCCGCGGCGTGACTGCGTCGGAGGAACGGCCGTCGACGAGCGTGGTGCGCAATTCGTCGTCCAGCGTGATGCGCGGCCCTTCTGCCTTCATCACAATCTCGATCGCCGTGTCGCCGCTCTCGCTGCCGATATCCAGCGATCCGCCGCGCACCAGCGTGTCGCCGGCGATCATTGCCATGTTCAGCAGCACCTTGATCGCCGCCTTGGGCAGCATCGGCTCCTCGACCAGCCAATTGACCTTCAGTCGCTTGGTTTCGCCGAACAGCCCCTCGATCGCCTGTTGCGCCTCGCGCGTGTCGACCGCCTCGCCGAACCCACCCGCCGCGCCGAACGCCAGGCGAAAGAACTTCAGCTTCGCCGCCGAGGTGCGCGCGCTCTCCGCCATCAACTCCATGCACCGTTCGCGCATCTTGGGATCGGTCTCGTCTGCCAGCAGCTCCAGCCCGTTGTTCAGCGCGCCGATGGGCGACAGAAGATCATGGCATAAGCGGGAGCAGAGCAGGCTGGCGAAGTCGACGGGATCGATGGTCATGGCCGTTCAATGACCTACCGGACTTTAGCGCGCAATGGCGAGCGGAAGCGGATCGAAGCGGCCGTGCACCGCTCCGTCGCGGACGGCCTTCCACGCGGTCACGTCCTTGCCTGCCACGATGATCCAGATGCTGCCATCGGGCGCCGCCGCCGCCGCATCGGTGGGCGATGGATCGGCGCGTCCGGAGGGGTGCGAATGGTAATGGCCGATCACCGCCGGGCCGCCCGCCCGCGCGCTGCGCAGCGCGGCAAAAAGCGCCGCCGGATCCAGCTCGAAATGCGTCGCCGGGGTGGAATGAACATTGCGGCACGCACGCACCTGCGTCACATGGCCTTCCTCACCCAACAGCAGCCCGCAGATCTCGTCCGCGCTTCGTGCCGCAGACGAAATGATTCCACTCACCAGCGATCTTGAAATTTGCAGCGTCTCACCCATCTAGCACACCTCATGGACCGGGGGGTTTCCATCATTCAAGCGACGATCGCACAGGCTGCCGACGGATGGCGGCTTGACCGTGCGCTCGCCGAGGCCGTGCCGACGCTTTCGCGTGAGCGGTTGAAGGTGTTGATCAACGCCGGCCAGGTCACCCGCGACGGGCTTGCAGTACGTGATCCTGCGCGTCGCGCCGCTGCGGGCGATATCTATAATGTGGCCGTGCCGGCACCCACGCCGGCGCATAATGAGCCGCAGGATATACCGCTGGTGGTCGCCTACGAAGACGAACATCTGATCGTGATCGACAAGCCCGCCGGGCTGGTCGTCCACCCTGCGGCGGGCAATTTCGACGGCACGCTCGTCAATGCGCTGCTGCATCATTGTGGCGGCTCGCTCTCCGGGATTGGCGGCGTCGCGCGGCCGGGCATCGTCCACCGGATCGACAAGGATACCTCGGGCCTGATGGTGGCGGCGAAGACCGATCGCACCCACGAAGGGCTGGCGAAGCAATTCGCCGCGCATACCATCGACCGGCGCTACAAGGCGATCGTCGGCGGCCGCCCGATGCCCCCCGCGGGCAAGGTCGATGCGCCGCTCGCGCGTTCGCCGCACAATCGCAAGAAGGTTGCGATCGTCGAGGGTGGCAAGCGTGCGGTCACCCATTACCGGACCGAACATCTGCTGCGCGATGCGGCGCTGGTGGAATGCCGGCTCGAAACCGGCCGCACCCACCAGGTCCGCGTCCACATGGCCTCGATCGGCCACGCCTTGCTGGGCGACCCGGTCTATGGTAGAACAAAACCAGTTCATAAGCGTCAACTTGATGAACTTTCATTCCGGCGACAGGCGCTCCACGCAGCCCGGCTGGGGTTCGTTCATCCGATCACAAGCACCGCTTTGTCGTTCGAAAGCGCGATGCCTGCAGACATGCAGGAACTGTTCAGTCAACTCGACGTATTGGGTGTAAGCGCCTGCGCCGACCTGCGCGAGGTGATTCCCCGGAAAGGGAGATTAGGTACTCATGGCTAGCGGCAACGTCCCAGCGACGATCCCCGCACTCGGCGGCGAGCAGAGCCTCAATCGCTATCTCGCCGAGATCAAGAAGTTCCCCATCCTGGCGCCGGAGCAGGAGTATATGCTCGCCAAGCGTTTCCAGGAGCATGGCGATCCTGAGGCGGCAGCCCAGCTCGTCACCAGCCACCTGCGTCTCGTTGCGAAGATCGCAATGGGCTATCGCGGCTATGGCCTGCCCGTGTCCGAGCTGATCAGCGAAGGCAACATCGGCCTGATGCAGGGTGTGAAGAAGTTTGAGCCCGATCGCGGCTTCCGCCTCGCCACTTATGCGATGTGGTGGATCCGCGCCTCGATCCAGGAATTCATCCTGCGCTCGTGGAGCCTCGTGAAGATGGGCACCACGGCCGCGCAGAAGAAGCTGTTCTTCAACCTGCGCCGCATGAAGGCCCGTCTGGACGCGTTCGAGGACGGCGATCTGAAGCCGGAGGACCTGACCAAGATCGCCACCGATCTCGGGGTCAGCGAGGCCGACGTGGTCAGCATGAACCGCCGCATGGCGATGGGCGGCGACACGTCGCTCAACGTCTCCATGCGCGAGGATGGCGAGGGCCAGTGGCAGGATTGGCTGCAGGACGATTCGCCCCTGCAGGATCAGATCGTTGCCGATGCGCAGGAGGCTGAAGTCCGCCACGACATGCTTGTCAGCGCGATGGACAGCCTGAACGATCGTGAAAAGCACATCCTGACCGAGCGCCGCCTGACCGACGATCCTAAGACGCTGGAGGAACTCAGCCAGGTCTATGGCGTCAGCCGCGAACGCGTCCGCCAGATCGAGGTGCGCGCCTTCGAAAAACTGCAAAAGGCGATGATGAAGGTCGCCGGCGAGAAGCGGCTGCTGCCTGCCTGATCGTTCCGGATGCCGGGGGCACCAAACACAGCCCCCCGCATTCCCGACGCGCCATTTCTCGCTTGAAAGCCAAACCGCTGTCGCCCACCCCCTGCCGGGATGGGTGACAACGGGACAATGTGGCGGGACATCAGGCAATTATACGCGGATTGCGGCGCGTTCGCGCTGGCGCTCCCGATCCTGTTCTCCGTTCCCGCCGTGCTCGAATTCGCGCAGCATGTCGTGGAGATCAAACTGGGCCTCTTCTCGCAAGGATTGGGCGCAGCCGCGGCGTTCGATCAGCGTCGCCTGTCGCTCGGCTTCGCAAAAAGCCTTGCGATGCTGCTCCCGGCCTATTGGTTCGTCCGCTTCATGGCCTCGCGCCGCGATGCCGACTGGGCAAGAAAGATCGAACGCCCGGCGGCGACTCTGTACGGCGTCCAGTTCGCGCTGCTCGCCATGGCGCAGTGGCTCAGCCTGTTCGGCCCTCCCCCCGGGCTAGTCCTCGGCTTGCCGCCGCATCTGTGGGATCATGCCTCGCTGCTTCTCGGCGCGCTTGGGGTGATGCTCGGCATCTACCTGGCGGCCTGGTGGGTCGCGTGGCCGCTCGGCAATTCGGCGATCGGCCCGCTGCGCTCCATTGCGGTGATGATCGGCAGCTTCTGGCGGGCGCTGATCTACATGCTTGCGGGCTTCCTGCCGCTGGCGGCCGTCCATCAATTGCTGAACGCCTTACCGATCGGCGCACCGGAATGGATCGTGTGGCTGGCAGTCACAATCGATTCCCTGGTGGTGGGCTTCCTCGCACTCTCTTCGGCCGGCGCCGTTTACCTCGCCGCGCGTCATGCCGCGCGACGCAGGAACATCACTCTTCTTGCGCGCTGACCTTCGCCGCGATGATTGCTGGTACATTCCAGTCTCGGCGCGGCGCATCGCGCCCGCTCCGGCTGAAAGAGCCCTACCGTGAGCGCCCCTGACACCTCGCGTCGGATCGCGACGATCGACGGCGTTCGCGGCTTCGCCGTTCTCGGCATCCTCCTGCTCAACATCGTCGCGTTCGCCATGCCCAGCTACGCCTATGTCGATCCGACGCTCTACGGCGGGACGACCGGAGCCAATTGGTGGGTCTGGGCGCTGACGTTCATCCTGGCCGATGGCAAGATGCGCGGCCTCTTCACAATGTTGTTCGGCGCGTCGACCCTGTTGATCGCGGATCGTGCCGGGCAATCGGGCACCTCGCCCACGCGCACCCATTACGCGCGCATGGTCAGCCTGCTGGGGATCGGCCTCGTGCACGCCTACCTCATCTGGTCAGGCGACATCCTGGTCCTCTATGCCCTGAGCGGCGCGATCGTTTTTCTCGCCCGACGCTGGGATGTTCCGCGCCAGCTCGCCGTCGCCGCGCTCCTGATGATCGCCCCGCTTGCCAGCGCTGCGCTCGACTATGCCGCGCTCCAGCACTTCCAGGCGCTCGCCACCGCGCCAGGCGCCTCGCCCGCGGTGCTGGCCGAATGGGCGCGCTACCAGGCTGACGTGGCCAGTATCAATGCAACAGTGCCGGCGGAGCTCAGCGCCTTTCGTGGCGATTGGCAGCAGGTGTCCGCGATGCGTGTGGAGTTGGCGTGGCAAGCCCAACGCCGGATCTTTCCGGACATGGCGGCTGAAACGATCGGCCTCATGCTTCTTGGCATGGTCCTGTTTCGCACCGGCTTCTTCAGCGGTGGGTGGCCGGCCTCCTGGTACCGCGCAACGCTGGCGGTCGGCTACGGCCTCTGCCTGCCGGGCTATGTCGCGATCGCGTGGTGGATCCGCCGCTCCGGTTTCGACCCGATGGTCCTGCTGCTCGCAGAGCCGCTGCATCTTGCCCTGCTGCGCCCCCCGATGGCCATGGCGCATGCCACACTGATCATCGCGTTGATCTCCCGTGTGCCGTCCGGCTGGCTTTCGCTGCGGCTCACCGCCGCCGGACGGATGGCGTTCACCAACTATCTGATGACCAGCATCATCTGCACGCTTCTCTTCTACGGCTATGGCCTCGGCTGGTTCGGCTATCTTGAACGATGGCAGCTTTATCCCATCGTCTGCCTTGTCTGGCTGTTGATCCTCCTCTGGTCAAAACCGTGGCTCGATCGATTCGCCATGGGGCCGCTGGAGTGGCTCTGGCGCGGCCTGACGATGGGTAAGCTCCCGGCCGTTCGCCGCTAACAAGGCATCGGCCAACCTTCTTTTGCGAATTAGACGCAATTATAGTTGCGACCTGTTCGCATGAGCGGTATGCACCTCGTCAGGAAAGGTGCTGTTCATGGTTGTTTGCGTTTGCAATGCTATTCGTGAGTGCCAGGTACGTGAGGCTGCCCGCGCCGGTTCAACAACCGCCTGCCAGGCTTATCGCTCACTCGGGCGCCAGCCGAAATGCGGTCAATGCACGCCGTTCGCGCGAGCGATTATCGATGAAGAACGTGCTGCTGCATAACATTCGCACCTTTAATAAACCGCAGAAATCCGCCATTTATTGATTGCTGATCCTTCCACGTCCGCGGTAAGACGGGGGCGACATGGAGGTATTTCAATGAAGGGCGACGCACGCGTCATCGAATTTCTGAACGAGACGCTGAAGAACGAGCTGACGGCGATCAATCAATATTGGTTGCACTATCGCCTGCTCGAACATTGGGGCGTCAAGAAGCTCGCCGAATATGAGCGGAATGAATCCATCGATGAAATGAAGCACGCCGATTGGCTTGCCGAGCGGATTCTCTTCCTTGATGGCCTGCCCAACTTCCAGCTGCTTGGTCGCCTGCGCATCGGCGAGACGGTCGAGGAAGTTCTGAAGGCCGATCTCGCGATGGAGATCGAGGCTGTCGCCCAGTTGAAGGCTGCGATCACCTATTGCGAAGAGGTCAAGGACTTCGGCAGTCGCGATCTGTTCACCCGCATCCTCATCAGCGAGGAAGAGCATGTCGATACGCTGGAACGCCAGTTCGAAATGATCGAGCGGATGGGCTTGCCGAACTACATCCAGCTGAATGCCGAGGCGGACAAGCCGCACGGCTGATCCGGGTACAGGCGCCGTCACCGCGATGGCGCCTGCTGCCTTTCAGTCCCAGCGAACGGGCCCGCAAACCGCGCACCCCGGTGCAACGCTTATCGGTTCAATCCACTTGGCGCGGCGCGGCGTCCAAAGCCGCCGGTTGGACGGCTGACCGGCGCCGGTCCGGCCTCCCGCTCCAGCAGCGCCAGCGTCTGATTGAATAGTGGACGGAGCGCGAC
>NZ_JAQZBC010000026.1 GCF_029239295.1 Sphingomonas sp. | reverse complement strand
GGCGGGGTCGATCCCGGCATCGCGCAGCACCTGCGCATTGCGCGGCGGCACGCCCGGGATGTGATCCATCACGATCAGCGCTTCGGACGTATAATCCCAATGGATGCGCGGGATGAGGACGCGGGCGTCGCGGGCGAAATCCTCCCGCAGCAGATCGGCGTTGCGGCCCTCGTTGGCGAAATCGAGCTCGCCCAGGATCGCGCTGCCAAGCTGGCGGATCAGCTTGGTCGCGCCGAAGCGGCGGGCCTCCGCATTCGAGCGCTCCATGACGCGCGCGACTTCGCCGAGCAGGCGAAGGTCAGCCTCCATCCGCGGGCGGATGCCGGGGCGGCGGATCTTGACCACCACGGCTGTGCCATCGTGCAGCGTGGCGCGGTGGACCTGCGCCATCGACGCAGCAGCGAGCGGTTCGGCGTCGAACTGGGCGAACACCGTCTCGGGCGGCTCGCCGAGGGCGGCCTCCACGGCGGGGCGCAGTTCCTCGAACGGCACGCGCGGGGCGGCGCTTTGCAGCTGTTCGAACGCGGCGATCCATTCCGGCGGCAGGATATCCGCGCGGGTCGCCATGATCTGGCCGAGCTTCACCCAGGTGGGGCCGAGCGCCTCGAGCGCGCGGCGGGTGCGATCGGGGAGGTCGAACGGCTCGGGTTGGTCCTGCGCGCTGCCAAGGCCGAGGCGGGCGAGCAGCACGTCGAGGCCGAAGCGCGACATGACGGCGCCGACTTCGCCCAGCCGGGCGCGATCGCGGGCGGCGACTTTCAGCGTTCCCAGCATCGCCTCACTCGCCGATCAGTTGAAGCGCGACCTGCCGGCGGTGCGACGCGCGGCGATGCTCGAAGAGGTAGATGCCCTGCCACGTGCCGAGCACCGGGCGGCGTTTGGCGACGGGGATCGAGAGGCTGGTGGCGGTGAGCGCCGCGCGGAGGTGCGCCGGCATGTCATCCGGCCCCTCGTCGTCATGCTCGTACTCGCGCGATTCCGGCGCGATGCGGGCAAGGTAGCGTTCCATGTCGCGGCGCGCCGCGGGGGCGGCATTCTCCTGGATCAGCAGCGAGGCGGAGGTGTGGCGGATGAAGAGGGTGAGGAGGCCCCGATCGACACCGGTCGAGGCGACCCAGCCGGTGACGTCGCGGGTGAATTCGTGAAGGCCCTGGCCGGGCGAGGTAACAATCAATTCGGTGGCGTGTTGCCGCATGTTTGTCTCCGCCGCGCGACCCGTGTAGCGGCGCGGTGATGAACGATACCACGATCGAGCGCCCAAGTTCCCCTCAGGCCGGTTCCGCCCGTCTCGCCCGCCGCATGGAGCGCGGCGCCGCATTCCTCGGCAGCGAAGTGGCCATCATGGCTGGCGCGATGAGTTGGGTGAGCGAGCGCAACCTCGTCGCCGCGATGTCGAACGCCGGCGGTTTCGGCGTGATCGCGTGCGGCGCGATGACGGTCGAGCTGCTCGACAAGGAGATCGCCGCGACCAAGGCGCTGACCGACAAGCCGTTCGGCGTGAACCTGATCACCATGCACCCGGACCTGATGGTGCTGATCGAGGTGTGCGCGAAGCACGAGGTCGGCCATGTGGTGCTGGCGGGAGGGCTGCCGCCCAAGGGCTCGCTGGAGGCGATCAAGGCGAGCGGCGCCAAGGTCATCTGCTTTGCGCCGACGCTGGCGCTGGCGAAGAAGCTGATCCGCTCGGGCGTCGATGCGCTGGTGATCGAGGGTTCGGAGGCGGGCGGGCATATCGGCCCGGTATCGACGAGCGTGCTGGCGCAGGAGATCCTGCCGGCGATCGCCAATGACGTGCCGGTGTTCATCGCCGGCGGCATCGGCCGCGGCGAGGCGATCGCGGGCTATCTCGATATGGGTGCGGCCGGCGTTCAGCTCGGTACGCGCTTCGTCTGTGCGACCGAATCGATCGCGCATCCCAAGTTCAAGCAGGCCTTCATCCGCGCCTCTGCGCGCGACGCGGTGGCGAGCGTGCAAATCGACCCGCGGCTGCCGGTGATCCCGGTGCGCGCGCTGAAGAATGCCGGCGGCGAGCTGTTCACCGCCAAGCAGCGCGAAGTGGCGCAGGCGCTGGACGAGGGCGGTCTGGCGATGGCCGAAGCACAGCTGCAGATCGAACATTATTGGGCGGGCGCGCTGCGCCGCGCGGTGATCGACGGCGATGTCGAGCATGGCAGCGTGATGGCTGGTCAGTCGGTCGGCATGGTGAGCAAGGAAGAACCGCTCGCCGATATCATCGCGGCGCTGATGGCGGAAGCGGCGCAGGCGCTGGAACAGCGCGCCGCCTGAATAAAGCTAGCGGGGCCATCGTCGTCCGGCCGGCGGTGGCTCAGCGCGTCAGGTGATTGGTGGTCCAGGTGACCAGGATGGACGCGCTGGCGAGCCCCAGATCAACGCCGGCCTGGAAGCGGGCGGGCGAGGTGTCGGCGCGCTCGTGCGTCAGGATGCGGATGTCTGCGCTCGGCGGATCCATCATCGCGAGGGCGGCCAGCGACAAGGTGCCAGCGACAATCGCGAACTGACGGCGCTTTTCCATGGGTGCGACAATACGCCTTGGCGGCGAGTCGCGCAATCGATCACGGCATGGCGGCGAACGCACGGATCCGCCGCCATGCCGATGCTCAGTTCGCCGGGGTGGTCACCGCCGGCGCAGCGTTGCGATAGCGATCGAACCAGGCGAGGATCGCGCTTGCCTTTGCTGCAGATTGCGACGGGCGGCTGGTAAAGCCGCCGTGGCTGGCACCCGGCACCTTGACGAGCGCGGTGGGCACGTTGGCGATTTGCAGCGCGGCGTAATATTGCTCGCTCTCGCTGACGGGCGTGCGATAATCCTCGCTGCCCACGACGACCAGCGTCGGCGTCTTGACGTTGCCGACGAGGCTGAGCGGCGAGCGGTTCCAATAGCCCATCGGATCCTCCCACGGCAGCTTGGTGAACCAGTAGCGCGACGTGAAGAGGGTGTTGTCCATCGTCAGCGCCTCGCTGATCCAGTTGATCACCGGTTTCTGCGTGGCCGCCGCCTTGAAACGATCGGTCTTGCCGACGATCCACGACGTCAGCACGCCGCCGCCCGAGCCACCCGTGACGAACAGGTTGTTGGGATCCGCAACGCCCTCCGCGATCGTCGCGTCGACTGCGGCCATCAGATCGTCATAGTCCTGGCTGGGGTAGTTCTTGTCGATCAGATTGGCGAATTCGGCGCCGTAAGAGGTCGATCCGCGCGGGTTGGTCCACAGTACGGCGTAACCGCCCGAGGCGTAGAGCTGGACGTCAGTGGCGAAGCTGGCGCCGTAAGCCGAGTGCGGGCCACCGTGGATTTCAAGGATCAGCGGCACGCGGGTGCCCGGCTGCCAACCCGGCGGGGTGGCGAGCCACGCATCGATCGGTCGGCCGTCCGGCGCCGTCACCGCAACCTTGCGTACCGGCGCGAGGGTCTTGGAAGCGGTGAGCACGGCGTTTAGGTTCGTCAGGCGACGCGCCTTGCCGCCGTTCCATACCCACACGTCGGCCGGGGCGGTCGCGTCCCCACCGGTGTAGGCGATGGTGCCGCCCCGCGAGACGGAGAAATCGCCACCGGTATAGGGCCGGTCCAGTCCGCCGCCGGCAAGGTTGTCGGCCAGCACCGTCGAGCGGCCGTCGAGGCCGATCCGCGCGATCTTGCGCTGACCCTTGTCGTCATAGCTGGCGTAGAGCGCGCGGCCATCGCCCGACCATTGCGCGTCGTCGATCGAGCGATCGAGCGAGGCAGTGAGCGAGCGCGGTGCTGCCGCATTGGCATCGCCCACGTACAGTTCGGCGTTGGTATAGGCGCGGCGCTTGTCGTCGAAGCCGATCCAGGCGATCCGGCTGCCGTCGCTGGAGAAGCGCGGTGAGCCGTCCGGACCATCGCGGCTGGTGAGGGTGCGTAGCGCGCCCGAGGTGACGTCGACCGCGATCACTTCGGAATTCATCACCTGTCGCTCGGCATCCGGACCGCGGATGGCAGAGAACAGGATCGTGCGGCCATCTGCGCTCCACGACAGCGGGCCACCATCGTCGAATGGGCCAAAGGTCAGCTGCTGCGCCGCGCCGCCTTCCGCCGCGACGACGAAGACATGGTCATAGCCGGGCTTGCGGTAGCCGGGGCCGTCGTTGCGATAGGTGATGCGATCGATCACCTCGAGCGGCTCGGCCCATTTCGCGCCGTCGGGCTTTGCCGGGGCCTTGCCCAGCTTCGTCGCTTCGCCCGATACGGTTGCAATATAGGCGAGGCGGGTGCCGTCGGGCGACCAGGACAGGCTGTTGGGATCACCAGGCAGGCTGGTAACCCGCGTGCTGGCGCCGCTTGCGACCCAGCGCACAAACAACTGCGCGCGGTCTCCGTCGGAGGCGACATAGGCGATGCGCGAGCCGTCCGGCGACCAGCGTGGGCTGCCGCCGTTGGCGGAGAAGGGCGTCTGCTTGCCGCTCGCGAGGTCGATCAGCCAGAGCGAGGATTGCATCCGATCGGTCATGATGTCGCCGGTGCGGCGGACGTAGACGATGGTGCGGCCGTCGGGGCTGATCTGCGGATCGGCGGCAATCGACAGGCCGAACAGATCGTTGCCGGTGAAGGTGTGGCTCGGCCCGGCGGCCGGCGCGGCAGTGGCCTGCTGCTGGGCAAGCGCCGGAACGGGGGTAGCGAGAACGGAACAGGCAAGGAGAAAAGCGTAGCGGCGCATTGAGTTACTCCGGGTGGACAGTCGGTTGAAGCGCGGCGGGTGGCGGCGCGCAAGAATGGTTCGTGCGCGCAGCATTGCAGTTCGGGCATGGGTGCGGCGTGAGACGCAGGGCAGCGATCACCGCCCCGGTGAGAGGTGGTGCCCCGAGGCGGGCGTTAGCCGCGCCACCAGGGATAGCCGGGCGGCATGTCGGTCGCGATCCGCCCCGGGAAGGCCGGCGCACGCTTTTCAAGGAAAGCGGCGACTCCTTCGCGAACGTCGGGACCTGCTCCCAGGGTCATCGCATAGGCGCCATCGACCTTGAGTGCCGCGGCGGGCGATGCCTCACCGGCGAAGCGCCACAGCATCTGGCGTGTCAGCGCGATGGAAACGGGCGCTGTATTTTGCGCAATCTCCCGCGCGATCTCCTGAGCGCGCGCGAGCAGATCCTCTGCCGGCACGACTTCGCTGACCAGCCCGCCGCGCAGCGCCTCCTCGGCGTCGAACAGCGCGCCTGACAGGCACCAGCGCAACGCCTGCGGCAAGCCGACGAGCTGCGGCAGAAACCAAGCGCTGCCTGCTTCCGGCACGAGGCCGCGGCGCGCGAAGACGAAGCCAAAGCGCGCAGTATCGGCGGCGATGCGGATGTCGCACGGCAGGGTGAGCGTGGCGCCGACGCCGACGGCAGCGCCGTTGATCGCGGCGATGATCGGTTTGGGGCTGTCGAACAGCGCACCGACGAAGCCGCCGCCGTCCTGGCGCGGCTTTCCCTCGGCGGCAAAATTGGGACCGCCGCTGCCGAAGCTGTCCGCGCCGCCGGAAATGTCCGCGCCGGCGCAGAAGCCGCGCCCCTCGCCCGTCAGGATGATGACGCGCACCTTTTCCTCGGTACCCGCCTTGCGCACCGCCTCGGCAAGCTCCGCGCCCATGATCGCCGTGTAGGCGTTCATCTTTTCCGGACGCGCGAGCATGATCGTCGCAATCGGGCCATCGATCGTGTAGCGGATCTGTTCAAAGGTCATCGGCCTCTCCCTGATAATGCGGATCCTGCAGGTCCGCTTGAGGTGAGGCATAACGCGGCACAGGCCCGCACGCTATGCGGTGGCGCAAGTTCGTCGAAGCGCCTTTCGCTGTCCGGCTTCGCGGCTTAACGAAGACGTATGTGGCAGCTGCATCAATTCCCATTGTGTCCCTTCACCCGCAAGGTCCGCATCCTGCTGGGCGAAAAGGACGTCGGCTATGAGCTGGTGCGGGAGATACCGTGGTCGCGTCGTGACGAGTTCCTCCATCTGAACCCCGCCGGGCAAACTCCGGTGATGGTGGATGGCGAACGCGGCACGGTGTTGATCGATTCCATGGCGATCTGCGAATATTTCGAAGAGACCGTCGATCGTGCAGCGATGATCAACGGATCGGCCGCGAATCGCGCCGAGATTCGCCGGCTGACGACCTGGTTCGATGCGCAGTTCTTTCGCGACGTCAGCCAGCCGCTGATCGAGGAGCGCATGGTGAAGCGGCTGGTGCTGCGCCAGTCGCCAAACGCCGCGCGGCTGCGCGAGGCGATGAAATCGGCGATCGGGCACCTCGACTACATCGATTACCTGCTCGATCACCGAAAATGGATGGCCGGCGCGACGATCAGCCTCGCCGATCTCGCTGCCGCAGCGCATATCTCGGTGGCGGATTACCTCGGCGGGATCGATTGGTCCGGGCATACCCACGCCAAGGCGTGGTATTCGGCGTTCAAGAGCCGGCGCAGCTTCCGCCCGCTACTGGCCGAGCGGATGAGCGGGATCGAACCGCCCGATTATTACGAAAACCCGGATTTCTGATGCACGCCCATCATGATGCGACCGCGCCGGCGGCCGAGACGATCAGCTTCGACGATTTCCTGAAGGTTGATATCCGGGTCGGTACGATCGTGTCGGCCGAGTCGTTCCCCGAGGCGCGCAAGCCGGCGCTGAAGCTGCTGATCGATTTCGGCCCAGCGATCGGGCGAAAGAAATCGTCGGCGCAGATCACCGAGAACCATTCGGCGGCTGATCTGGTGGGGCGGCAGGTGATGGCGGTGGTGAACTTCCCGCCACGGCAGATCGGCCCGGTGATGAGCGAAGTGCTGACGCTGGGCTTTCCGGATGAGGCGGGAAAGGTCGTGCTGGCCGCACCGACCATCGCGGTACCGGACGGTGGGCGGTTGTTCTAGGTCGTCCCGTTCCGGCCACACCACTGTTGCTGCATTGCAACAGGATGACTTTACCTTGCCCGGCCAGCAACTTGCGAGCACGCCAGCGGTTTGAACCTGCGGACCGCGCATCAAGCGGCGGCCTGGTAAAAGGTATTGTATGAAGAAGTTGCTTTCGGCGGCCGTTGCCGCCGCTTTTGTGATTCCGTCGATGGCCGCGGCGCAGGAGACCACCAGCGATGGTTCGCGCGCGTTCGGGATCGATCCCTATGTCGGCGTGCTTGGCGGCTATGAGGGCTTTGAGAGCGCGCCGGGCGGCGGGATTCCCGTGTCGCAGCCGGGCAACCGCCTGAAGGGTGGCCTGGTCGAGGGCGTCGTCGGCGTGAACGTGCCGCTCAACAGCTTCTTCGTCGGCGTGGAAGGCAATGCAGCCAAGGGCTTCACCGGCGACATCGACTGGGAATATGGCGTTCATGGCAGGGTCGGCGCGCGTGCCGGTGAGACTGGCCTCATCTACGTGAAGGCCGGCTACCGTTGGGTCAATTTCGATCGCTACGGCAATGACAGCCGCGACTATGGCCGTATCTCCTACGGCATCGGCGGCGAGTTCGGCCCGTCGGCCATCGGCCTTGACGGGCTGGTGAAGAAGGAAGGCATCCGCATCCGCGCCGAAATCGCCACCACGGGTGATTTCGAGACGGTGCGTCCGATGCTGGGCGTGATCGGGCACTTCTGATCCGCGCATCAGGCGAAAGAAGGGGGGCTCCGACGCAGGTCGGGGCCCCGTTTTCATGGTTCGCGAACGATGGCCCCAGTCAGAGCCCCAGCACCTGCTTGGCGATGATGTTGCGCTGGATCTCGTTCGAGCCAGCGTAGATCGGGCCGGCGCGCTCGTTCATGTAGCGCAGCGGTGTGAGCGCGTGCCATTCCTCGCCGGAGACATAGCCGTCGGTCGGCGGCGTATGGCGCGGGACCGGGCCGCCCGGCATCGTAGCGTGCGGCTGGTAGACGAGGCCGCGATCACCGGCGGCCTCCATCGTCAGTTCGGTGAGCGTGCCGGCAAGTTCGGTGCCCATGATCTTCATCATCGACGACAGCGCGCCGACGCTGCCGTCATTGTTGGCCGCTGACAGCAGGCGAAGCTCCATGATTTCCAGGACGTCGGCACGGATGCGGGCGCGGGCGAGCTTGGTCGCGAATACAGGGTCGTCGATCAACGGATGGCCATCGCTGCCGGTCGTCTCAGCGGCATGGCGCGCGATCGCATCGGCACGGGCCTTCAGCGCCGGGGCGTAGGCGTTGCCGCCACGTTCGAACTCGAGAAGATATTTGGCGACGCTCCAGCCGCGGTCGATTTCTCCCATGACGTTCGTCTTGGGCACGCGCACATCGGTGAAGAAGACCGCATTCTGGATCTGCTCACCCGAGGCCATGGTGAAGGGGCGAACCTCGACGCCGGGGGTGGTCATGTCGATGAGGAGGAAGGTGATGCCCTGCTGCGGGCGGCCTTCCTTCGACGTGCGGACCAGCGCGAAGATCCAGTTCGCCTCGCTGGCATGGGTGGTCCAGACCTTCTGGCCGTTGATGATGAGATCATCGCCATCGTCGACCGCGCTGGTCTGCAAGGACGCGAGGTCGCTGCCGGAGCCGGGTTCGGAATAGCCCTGGCAGAAGAAGATCTCGCCCGACAGGATGCGGGGGAGAAAGAAACGCTGCTGTTCGGGCGTGCCATATTTCATGATGACATAGGCCACCATCGAAATGCCCATCGGTGAGAGGCCCGGCGCCCCCGCGGCGATGCGCTCGCGATTCCAGATGTAATGCTGCGCCACAGTCCAGTCAGTGCCGCCATGCTCGGGTGCCCAGTGCGGGGCAGCCCAGCCCTTTTCGACGAGGATTTCCTGCCATTTCATGCTGGCGTGGTGATCGGCATAGACGCTGGTCGAGAGGCGTCCGGCGCGCTGCAGGTCAGGGGTGAGCGCGGTGGCGAGAAAATCGCGCACCTCCGCCTCGAACGCCTGTTCTTCAGGGCTCCACTTCAGGTCCATCCGGCCTCTCCTATGTCCTCGCGGGGTTGCACCCCCGTCATGAGGGTCTATGTCGCAGCCGGTTTCCCTAATCCAGAGGCGAGTGCACCCGATGGCTGACGAATTCGACTATGACGTTCTCGTGATCGGCGCCGGTCCGGGTGGTTATGTCGCGGCAATCCGGGCGGCGCAGCTGGGCCTGAAGGTGGCGTGCGCCGAGAGCCGCGAGACGCTGGGCGGCACCTGCCTCAACGTCGGCTGCATCCCGTCCAAGGCGATGCTGCACGCAAGCGAATATTTTGATGCGGCCGCGAACGGCTCGATGGCCAAGATGGGCGTGAAGGTTACGCCGGAGCTGGATCTGGACGCAATGCATGGTCAGCGCCGCGAATCGGTGAAGGGCCTGACCGGCGGGATCGAATTCCTGTTCAAGAAGAACAAGGTGACGTGGCTGAAGGGCCGCGCCAGCTTCGAGGATGCGCATACGGTTACCGTCGATGGCCAGAAGGTGACGGCGAAGAACATCGTGATCGCGACCGGTTCGAGCGTGACCCCGCTGCCGGGCGTGACGATCGATCAGAAGGTGGTGGTCGATTCGACCGGCGCGCTCGAATTACCCAAGGTTCCCCAGCACATGGTGGTCATCGGCGGCGGCGTGATCGGGCTGGAGCTTGGCTCGGTCTGGCGGCGTCTGGGTGCGAAGGTGACCTGCGTCGAATTCCTCGACCAAATCCTGCCGGGCTTCGATGGCGACGTGCGCAAGGAAGCGAACAAGATCTTCAAGAAGCAGGGGATCGAGTTCAAGCTGGGCACCAAGGTCACCAACGTTTCGGTCAATGGCGACACCGCGACGCTGACGGTCGAGCCGGCCGCCGGCGGCGAGGCATCGACGATCGAGGCGGATTGCGTGCTGGTGTCGATCGGCCGCAAGCCGAACACCGACGGCCTGGGGCTGGAGAAGATCGGCCTCACCCCGAACAACCGCGGTCAGATCGAGACCGACCATGATTTCCGCACCTCGGTTTCGGGTGTCTGGGCGATCGGCGACGTGATCCCTGGCCCGATGCTGGCGCACAAGGCCGAGGACGAGGGCATTGCCGTCGCGGAGAATATCGCGGGCCAGCATGGCATCGTGAACCATGATGTGATCCCGTCGGTGGTCTACACCTGGCCGGAGATTGCCGGCGTCGGGCTGACCGAGGAAGCCGCCAAGGAGAAGGGCGAGATCAAGGTCGGCAAGTTCCCGATGATGGCCAACAGCCGCGCCAAGACCAATCATGAGCCCGACGGCTTCGTGAAGGTGATCGCCGACGCCAAGACCGATCGCGTGCTGGGCGTGTGGTGCATCGCGAGCGTCGCGGGCACGATGATCGCGCAGGCGGCGCAGGCGATGGAGTTCGGCGCGACCAGCGAGGACATCGCCTACACCTGCCACGCGCACCCGACGCATTCGGAAGCAATGAAGGAAGCCGCGATGGCGGTGCAGGGCAAGCCGATCCACATCTGATCGGCTGATCTGGACGAAAAGCGAAAAGGGGGCGCTGGCGGATTTGCCGGCGCCCCCTTTTTTGTCTGCGCCGTGATTACGCGGCGAGTTCCTTCAGCGGGGTGGCCGCATCCGCCAGCCGCGCGGGATCGGGCGCAGCGCGGGCCTCGACGAGCTTTCGGCCCTGCACGTAATCCTTGATCGCGTTGACGCAGTCGAGCGCGATGACGCGGCCGGCCTTGAGGTAGATGATCGAGAAGCTGCGCGCAGCCGGGTCGCCGCGCAGGATGGTGGCGTCATGGCCGATCGAGAGGCCGACGGTCTGCAGTTTCAGATCGTACTGGTTGGACCAGAACCACGGCACCGCGTGATAGGCGGCGTCCTGGCCAGTGATCGTCTTGGCGACGACATTGGCCTGGTCATTGGCGTTCTGCACCGATTCGAGCCGGATTTCCGCATCGTCGGCAAAGCCGTTGGCGTGGAGCGCGCAATCGCCGATCGCGAAGATGTCGGGGAGGCTGGTGCGGCATTGTGCATCGACCAGAACGCCGTTGCCACCGGCCGCTCCCGCCGCGAGCAAGGGCACCACCGCGGGAATGATGCCGATGCCGACGATGACGAGCTGCGCGGGGATGATGGTGCCATCGGCGAGGCGCACGCCGGTGGCCTTTCCATCTTCCCCGACGATGCAATCGACCGCGACGCCGAGCCGCACGTCGACGCCGTGGGCGCGATGCTCCGCCTCGTAGAAGCGGGAGAGGTCAGGGCCGGCGACTCGGGCGAGGACGCGGTCGAGCGCCTCGAGCAACACGACCTGCTTGCCGAATTTGGCGAGGACGGCGGCGGCCTCCAGTCCGATATAGCCGCCGCCGATCACGACCGCGTCGGTCACGCCGGGAAGCTCCGCCATCATGCGGTCGGCATCGGCGCGGGTGCGTACGGTGTGGACGCCGGCGAGATCATGGCCGGCGCAGCTGAGGCGACGCGGGCTGCCGCCGGTCGCCCAGATGAGGTGGCGGTAGCCGATCGTCGCGCCATCGGCGGTGGTTATGGTATGCGCGGCGGGATCGACAGCGGTGACTTCGCGGCCGAGCAGCATATCGACGGCGCGTTCCTGCCAGAAAGCCGCCGGGCGGATCAGGATACGGTCGAACGCCTTGTCGCCGGCGAGATATTCCTTGGACAAGGGCGGGCGTTCGTAGGGCAGTTCCGGCTCTGCACCGATCACCGCGATCGTGCCGTCGAACTTCGCCTGGCGCAGCGCGATGGCGGCCTGAGCGCCGCCATGGCCGGCACCGACGATCACCACGTCATAGATGCTCATTCGTCCTCCCCGCCGTCATTCGCGGCTGTTCCTGCGCGGGGGCGCCGCCAAGGGCAAGTGAAACGCGCTTGACAGCGCTACGCTGTTTGTGTACAAAACAGGAACCTCTAGAAAGTGCAGGCGCGGTTGAGCAGCGCCGCCAACTCGATGCGGCGACGGGCCGGTGAGCGCGGGGATAAGCCCTGTCGCTCCCGGCCCGTCGGCGTTTGGGGGCCAGTCCGAACGGCGGGCCTGCCACCGCAGCGGGGGAGAGGCGCGATGAACAAGGGCGTGGCGGAGGGGGGCGCAGCGGAGGGGATGGTGCGCATTGGCGGCACCGGCGCGCGGAAGGACGTGCCTGCCGATCTGGCGCGACCCAAGCAGGCGGTGCGCGGCGCCACGCAAGACGATGCCGCGCGAGCCAAGGCGCATAAGCCCGGCGTGGCTGCGACAGGCAGCGAGCCGACAAGGAAAGCGCGCAGCGATAGCGAAGCGCCCGGCGTAGTCTCGCCGGCCGGCGGCGTGGATGTCGTGCCTGACACCGCGACGTTCTCTGCAATGCTTGAGGATGAGGCTGGCGGGGCGTCGGACGCGACCGGGTGGCCGCGCGACGAGAAGCGCGGGATTGAGCGGGCATACCACGCGGCTGCGGCAGCTGCGCTTTGCCAGGGTGCTGGCGGAGACGTGCAACGTGGCGGCGGCGGCCGCGTCGGCGGGGCGGACGCTGGCGACGGTCCATCGCTGGCGCAGCGTCGATGCGGCCTTTGCCGCGGCGTGGGACGAGGCGCTGGCGATGGGATACGACCGGCTGGAAAATGCGCTGCTGGTCTATGCGATCGGCAAGGTCGACGCGGTGGCCGCCGGGGCGGCAGGCGCGAGCATCAGCAACGGCGACCTGCAACTGGCGGTCGGCATGTTGCAGCGGCATCGCACGGCCGATGGCGGCCGGCGCGGCCAGATGCTGCCGGTCAGGATGCCGACCGAGGCGGAGAGCGATGCCGCGCTGAAGCGCGCGCTCGACGGGCTGGCGCGGCGGGGGGCGGCGTCATGAGCGACGATCCGTTGATGCGGCTGGCGCTGCTGCCGCCTGATGAGCGCGACCGGGTGATCGCCGCCCTGTCGATGCCGATGAAGGTCGAGATGGCGGGGCGCTGGTACACGTTCGCGCATGGGGGACAATATTGGTCGAAGGAGGCGTGGCGCGTGTGGCTGGTCCGTGCGGGGCGCGGGTTCGGCAAGACGCGCGCCGGGGCGGAATGGGTCAACGGCGTCGCGCGGCGGATTCCCGAGGCGCGCATCGCGCTGGTCGCTGCCACCGCGGACGAGGCGCGGCGGGTGATGGTGGAGGGGCCGAGCGGGGTGCTGGCGACCGCGCGGCTCGACATGCGGCCGGCCTAGGCGGCTAGCAAGGGAGAGGTGCGCTGGCCGGGCGGGGCGATCGCCACCGTCTATTCGGCGGATTCGCCGGAGGGGCTGCGCGGGCCGGAACATCATGCCGCCTGGTGCGACGAGCTGGCCAAATGGCAGCGCGGCGAAGCGGCGTGGGACAATCTGATGATGACGATGCGGCTCGGGAAACAGCCGCAGGTGATGGTGACGACGACGCCGCGATCGACCGCGCTGATGCGGCGGGTGATGGCGCTGCCGCGGCTGCACCAGACGACCGGGCGAACCGGCGACAACGTCCATTTGCCGGCGGCGTTCATCGAGACGATGACTGAAAGCTATGGCGGGACGGCGCTTGGCCGGCAGGAGCTGGACGGCGAGATGATCGAGACGGTCGCGGGGGCGCTGTGGACTCGCGCAATGATCGAGGATTGTCGCATCGCCGCGGCGCCGGTGCTGGTGCGCGTGGTAGTGGGGGTCGATCCGCCGGCGGGCGTGGGTGGTGACGCCTGCGGGATCGTTGCCGCGGGGTTGGACGCCGCTGGCGCCGGCCATGTGATCGAGGATGCGAGTGTCACCGGCGCGACGCCCGAGGGCTGGGCACGCGCGGTGGCGGGCTGCGCCGCCCGGCATGGTGCCGACCGGGTAGTCGCGGAGGCGAACCAGGGCGGCGAGATGGTGCGATCGGTGCTTCACGCCGCCGACACCGGGCTGCCGGTCAGGCTGGTCCATGCCAGCCGCGGCAAGGTGGCGCGGGCCGAGCCGGTGGCGGCGCTGTATGAGGCGGGGCGCGTGCGCCATGCGGGCGTCTTCCCGATGCTGGAGGACGAGCTGTGCGGGCTGGCCGTCGGTGGCGGCTATGAAGGGTCGGGGCGATCGCCCGATCGGGCCGATGCGCTGGTCTGGGCGCTCAATGAGCTGATGCTGGGGCGGCGCGTGCGGGCCGGGGTGCGCGCGATCTAGCGCGGCGGCGCTGCGTGACCTGACAATTCAGGAGGGATGAGCATGAAATGGTTCGGCATGAGGGCCGGGCGTGAGGAATCGCGCCCGGCCCTTTCGCGTGGGGCGGGGTCGCGTGGCGCGGCGGCGTTCGCGCAGGGGGAATGGCCGTCGGGATATGAGGCGCAGGTGCGCGCCGGCTATCTTGGCAATGCAGTCGCTCAGCGCGCGGTGCGGCTGGTGGCGGAGGCGGTGGGATCGGCGCCGTTGGATGCGAGCGATCCCGCGCTGCTGGCGCTGGTGACGGCGCGCAGCGGCGGCGGGCGGCTGGCCGAGGTCGTGGCGGCGCAGGTGCTGCTGCACGGCAATGCCTTCATCCAGGTGCTGCGCGATGAGACGGGGGCGGTGGCAGAGCTGTATCCGCTGCGGCCCGAGCGGGTCGGCGTGGTGCTGGATGCCAGCGGCTGGGTCGCGGGATATCGCTACACCGTGGGCGGGCGCGTGAGCGATATCGCGCTCGATGCGGTGATCCATGTGCGCGGTTTCCACCCGCTGGACGATCATTACGGGTTGGGGTGCCTGGGCGCGGCATCGGGGGCGATCGCGGTGCACAATGCCGCTGGCCGCTGGAACAAGGCGCTGCTCGACAATGCGGCGCGGCCGTCGGGGGCGCTGGTCTATGATCCCGGCGATGGATCGGCGCTGTCGGCCGAGCAGTTCAAGCGGCTGCGCGAGGAGATGGAGGCGGGCTTTGCCGGGACCGGCAATGCCGGGCGGCCAATGCTGCTGGAAGGGGGCCTCAAGTGGCAGGCGCTGAGCCTGTCGCCGGCCGACATGGATTTCGTCGCGCTGAAATCGGCGGCGGCGCGGGAGTCGCGCTGGCGTTTGGCGTGCCGCCGATGCTGCTGGGGCTGCCGGGCGACGCGACCTACGCCAATTATCGCGAGGCGAACCGCGCGCTGTGGCGGCTGACCGTGCTGCCGCTGGCGGATGCGGTGTTCGGTGCGCTGGCGGCGGGGCTGCGGGGGTGGTTCGCCGAGGCGCGGATCGAGATCGATCCCGATCGCGTGCCGGCACTGGTGGAGGATCGCGAGCGGTTGTGGGCGATGGTGTCCGCGGCCGACTTCATTTCCGCCGACGAAAAGCGGCAGATGGTGGGGTGGGCGCAATGACGGGTGCTGGCGGGACGGGAAACATCCTGGCGCAGCTGATCGCGCAGGGCGCCGCATCGGGCGCCGACATGGCGACGCTGCGCGCGATTGCCGAGGAGGCAGGGGAGCTGGGGGCGACGCGGGCGATGACCCGGCTGGGGCTGGCCGATGATGCCGCGTCGCGTGACCTGGCGGAACTGCGCGAGCTGCTGACCGCGTGGCGCGATGCGAAGCGCAGCGCGTGGAAGGCGTTCGCTGGCTGGGCGGCGGCGCTGCTGCTCGCCGTGCTGGCGGTGAAGCTGGGGTTTGGGGAGTGGGTGCGATGAGCCTGCGCGTCCAGGGCTATGCCGCGGTGTTCGACCGGGTGGACCGCGCCGGCGATGTGTTTCGCAGCGGTGTGTTTGCCGATGCGGTGCCGGTGCCGCTGCTGATGCAGCATCGCGGCGCGCCGGTGGGGGAGATCTGGGCGATCGGCGAGGACGCGCGCGGGCTGTGGATCGAGGCGTGCGTCGTCGATCCTGACGTGGCGCGGATGGTGCGCGGCGGGGGGGCGGTGCGGGAATCGACGGGCGCGACGGACGGGTGCGGATCGTGCTGCACGATGCCGGCGAGCGGCCGGTGCGGCTGCGAACGCTGGCCGCCGATGTCGAGGCGGCGGTGACGATGCTGTCGGGCGAGATCGGCGGCGGGTGGCGCGTCGTGGCGCTGCGGCTGGTGGGCGGACGAACGCACCGGAGCGGTGGCGGGAACGGCGGCGGCGACCGCTGGACCGCAACGCGCGAGTTTGCGGTGAAACTATACCGGGAGGGATGACGATGGCGGTGGAGAAAGGTTCGGCCTTCCTGCTGAAGGTCGGCGACGGGGCGGTGACGCCTGTGTTCGCGACGGTTGCGGGGATGCGCACGACTCAGCTGAGCATCAATGGCGAGGCGGTGGGGGTGACTCACAAGGGATCGGGCGGCTGGCGCGATCTGCTGTCCGGTGCGGGCGTGCGTAGCGTCAGCGTGTCGGCGGCGGGGGTGTTCACCGGATCGTCGGCTGAAACGCGGGTGAAGACCAATGCGCTGGCCGGCACGATCGACGATTACCGGCTGAGCTTCGAAAGCGGCGAGACGCTGACCGGGCGGTTCCTGGTCACCCGGCTGGACTATGCCGGCGATTTCAACGGCGAGCGTAGTTACACCCTGAGCCTGGAAAGCTCCGGCCCGGTGGTGGCAGCGTGAGCGCGGGGAGGCGGCGGCCAATCCGCTGCGCGGTGAGGCGGTGCTGCGCGTGGCGGGCGAAACGCTGGTGCTGCGGCCAAGCTTTGCCGCGCTGGTGGCGGCGGAAGAGGAACTGGGACCGCTGTTCGCATTGGTCGAGCGTGCCGCCGAGGGGCGGCTGGCGCTGGGCGAGATGGTGGGGCTGTTCTGGCATTGCCTGCGGGATCGGCCGGCGGCGCTGACGCGCGACACGCTGGGCGACGCGGTGACGGCGCAGGGGCTGACCCGCGCCATGGCACCGCTGAAGATGCTGATCGGGCAGATACTGGCGGGGCGATGATCGTCGCACAGGCCGCAGCGCGGCCGGCGGGGACGTTCGCCAAGGCGGCGGTGCGGCTGGCGGGACTGTCGGGGGTGCTGTTCGGCTGGACGCCCGACGCCTTCTGGCGGGTGACGCCCGCCGAACTGCGCGCGCCGACAGAGATGCTGGCGGGGGCGCTGGCGGGAACACTGGCAGGAACGCTGATCGGGATGCGAGCACGCCCCCCGACGGCGCGACGCTGGCCCGGCTGAAGGAGCAATTTCCTGATGGATGAGGACATGGATCGCATGCTGGTGAGCGTGCGGGCGGATACCGCCGCCTTTGCGCGCGACGTGGGCGAGATGCGCGCGGCGCTGGAAGGGCCGCTGGCGGTGGGCGCGAATCGGGCGGGACGCGCGATCGAGACGACGCTGGCGCGCGCCGTACGCACCGGCAAGCTGGGGTTCGAGGATCTGAAGAGCGTTGCCCTGTCGGCGATGGGCGAGATCGCGACCCATGCGCTGCGCAGCGGCATCGGCAGCGTGATCGGGGCAGGTGCGGGAGCGGGTGTGGGTGGGGGCGGCTTGGCGAGCGTGTTGCTCGCCGCGCTGGGTGCGCCAGGGCGGGCGACGGGCGGGCCGGTGTCGCCCGGGCGCCCGTTTTGGGTGGGCGAGCGCGGCCCCGAACTGTTCGTGCCGACCGCCAAACGGAGCATGGCGGGTCCGCTCCGTGGACATCGAGCGCTTCAGGATAGCGATCGACCTGGTGGCCTTGCTGCCGTCGAGCGCGACGATGCCGGCGACGTCGGGCCGGGTGCTCCGCCAAGCCGATGCGCCGAGCGGCGCGACGATCCTGCATGCGGCGGAACTGCCGGGCATGGCGAACGAGGGGCGCCGCCCCGCGATCGCGATTGTGGCGGCTGGCAGCACCGCGCACTGGCGGCGCGCGTCGATCCACTACAGCGTCGATGACGGAACGACATGGATCCCGGCCGGTACGACGGCGGCGCCGGGCATTGTCGGAGCGGTTGCTGCGGGGGCAGGGGCGGCGCCCGCCACGCTGGAGGATCGGCGCCACACGATCGAACTGCTGCTGGCGCATGACGGCATGATGCTGACCAGCGCCGATGCCACCGCGCGCGATCGGGGCGCGAACCTGGCGCTGGTCGGCGACGAGCTGCTGCAGTTCGGCACCGTGCGGCAGATAGGACCGCGCCGCTGGCGTGTGTCGGACCTGTGGCGTGGCAGGCGCGGCACCCTCCCCGCGCCGATATCGGCCGGCGCGCGCTTCGTCCTGATCGAGCCCGATGCGCTGCTGTCGATCGCGCCCGATGCCGCGGTCGGGGCCAGTGTTCGTGTCATGGCGCGCGGTGTTGGGGATGACAGCGGGGTCGAGGAGGCGGTGGTGCTGGACGGAGCCTCGATCCTGCCACCAGCCCCGGTGCGCCTCTCCGCCCGCATCGGCGATGGAGTGCTGACGCTGCAGTGGCGGCGGCGCAGCCGGACCGATTGGTCGTGGCGCGACGAAGTAAACACACTGCTGGGAGAAGAGCGCGAAGCGTATCAGGTCACGATCACGACAGCCGCCAGCGAGCCCTGTCATGTCGCGACCGCGCGGCCGGAGCTGGTGGTTCCGCTCGCCACGCTCGGCAGCGCGCCGGTTCACGTTGCGGTGCGGCAGATCGGCAACAATGGCGCGTCGCGGGCGGCGCTGCTGACACTTTGAGGGGATCTGAAATGGTGAGTGTGACGCCGCGGCTGTCGCTGCCGCTCCTGCATGCAGGCCAGGCGCAGAAAGAGACTGATCACAATGAGGCACTGGCGCTGATCGACCTGGCGCTTCACGCCAGTGTCGAGGCGGTCGGGGTGAACGAGCCGCCAGAGGAACCGACCGAAGGGCAATGCTGGATCGTCGGTTCGGCTCCAATCGGCGCGTGGGAGGGCTACTACAACGCGCTAGCAGGGTGGACCGCCGGTGGGTGGCGGTTCCTTGTTCCCCGCTTCGGCATGACGGTGACCTGCCGCGAGGATGGCCTGGTTGCGCGCTTTGAAGACGGAAATTGGATTGTCGGGGAACTACATGCGGGCGCAGTTTTTGTCGGCGGAACCCGCGTGGTCGCGGCGCAACAGCCCGCCATTTCGGACCCAACTGTCGGAACTAACGTCGATTCCTCCGCACGGGCCACTCTTTCCCTTGTTCTGGAGGCGCTTCGGGCGCACGGTTTGATCGCTCGATGAGGGTGTGTCAAACGTGCAACAGTCGGCCGTTTTTGTTGCCTTGCGTGGAAACTATCCCTTCTTTACTGAGTTAGCACTGTCCGTAGTGACACCATGGAAAGGGGAATTTTTATGCGGAAGCTTGCCGTAGTTCTGGCATTCGCTTCTACCGCACTCGCCTCGCCTGCACTTGCCCGCGACAACGCGTGGTATGTAGGCGCCGAGTTCGGTGGGATGATCGTCGAGGACATCGAGTACGACATCACCGCCGCCACCAGCGGCACCGGCACCGTCGATAGCAAGTATGGCTATGACGTCGGTGGCATCACCGGTTACGACTTCGGCAGCTTCCGACTGGAAGCAGAAGTCGCTTACAAGTCGGCAGTCGTTGACGGTTATTCGTCGACCGTCGGCACGCCGGCTTTCCCGGGCACCGCAGCTCCGGGCACCTATGACTTCGCTGGCGGCCGTACCTCGGCGCTGAGCTTCATGGTCAACGGTTTGCTGGACTTCGGTGACGATGACAGCATCCAGGGCTTCATCGGCGGCGGTGTCGGTGTGGCACGCGTCAAGTCGCGTATCGCTCTGAACCAGCGTGGCAGCTTCCTCGACGACTCTGACACCGTGTTCGCATGGCAGGGTATCGCAGGTGTGCGCGCTCCGCTGACCGACAACCTCGATGCAACGCTGAAGTATCGCTTCTTCAACGCGAGCAACGTGAAGCTGGTCGACTTCCAGAACCGTGCCTTCGACGGCCGTTTCCGGTCGCACAGCATCCTGGGCGGTCTGACCTACAACTTCGGCGAGCCGGTTGCACCGCCGCCGCCGCCGCCGCCGCCGCCGCCTCCCCCGCCGCCGCCGCCGCCGCCGCCGCCGCCGGAAGTGGTGTGCTCGCCGGGTCCGTTCATTGTCTTCTTCGAGTGGGACAAGTCGGACATCACGCCTGAGGCAGCGTCGATCCTCGACAACGCCGTGACCCAGTACCAGACCTGCGGCAACGCCCAGGTGATGGTCGCCGGTTACACCGACCGTTCGGGTTCGGCTCAGTACAACGTCGGTCTCTCGCAGCGTCGCGCTGACGCGGTGAAGTCGTACCTCGAATCGAAGTCGATCCCGGGTAACGTCATCACCACCGAAGCGTTCGGTGAGAGCAACCCGCGCGTGCCGACCGCAGACGGCGTCCGCGAGGTTCAGAACCGTCGCGTGGAGGTTACCTACGGCCCCGGCGCGGGCATGTAAGACCTTCGTCGATCGGACGAAAAGAGAGAGGGGTCGGTTCGCCGGCCCCTCTTTTTTTGTACCTGCTCGGTCGGGGTATGGCGGACGTGAGCCCGGTTCGGTCGGACACGTCGGGACGGGGATGCGGGATCGACTTGCGGCAGGGCGGCCCGCTTGCCCGTCCTCGCGGTCGGGTGTTGTTGCGCCGGCATCAACTAGGTTGCCGCCGAGTGACGCGGCTTTGGGGCAGAGGCAGGTTCTAGGCCGCGCCTCTTCCGCGTCGGTCTGGCACCGCAAAGCGATCCCAGTGCTCGGCGCCTCGGCTCGGCATGAACGGTTTCAAGGGGTGCCCAGCACCGGCAGTGACGGGCAGCGCGGCCTCAGTCGCTGTGACCGGTCACCCGAGTGACATGGCCCATCTTACGGCCCGGGCGGACTTCACGCTTACCGTAGAGGTGCAGGTGCGCGCCGACCTCCGCCAACACGTCAGCCCAGCCATCAGCCTCGGCACCGATCAGATTGTCCATCGTCACGTGGCGGCCGGTTAGGGTGACGCTGCCCAAGGGCAGGCCAAGGATGGCGCGAACGTGATTCTCGAACTGCGACGTCTCCGCGCCTTCGATCGTCCAATGGCCCGAATTGTGAACGCGCGGCGCCATTTCGTTGAACACGGGGCCGTCGGCGGTCGCGAAGAACTCGCACGTCAGGACGCCGACATGTCCAAGCGCGTCGGCAATCCGGCCGGTCAGCGCTGCGGCCTCTGTCCAGTGCGCGGCGATCTCTGCCGGCGCGGGCACGGTGGAACGCGACAGGATGCCGTCCACATGTTCGTTCCATGCAGGCGGATAGCTGACTATCGTGCCATCATGACCGCGCACCAGGATGATCGAGAACTCGTGGGTGAACGGAACCAAGGCCTCGAGCACCGCAGGCCCGCCGACCGCCTCCCACGCGGCATCGGCCTCTGACGGATCGCTGATCCTTGCCTGTCCCTTGCCGTCATAGCCCATGCGGGTGGTCTTGAGGATCGCCGGCGTGCCGATCCGTTCAATCGCGGCATCGAGCGCCGCGCGCGTGTCTACTGGCGCCCAACGAGCCGGCTTCCCGCCGAGATCCTCGACAAAGCTTTTCTCGGCCGCGCGATCCTGAGCCACGCGCAAGCTGGTCGGGGAGGGGTGGACGGGGACACGATCCGCCAGCCACTCGACCGGTTCGGCAGCGATATTCTCGAACTCGTAGGTGACCACGTCGCATTGCGCGGCGAAATCGGCGAGCACGACGCGGTTGTGGTAGTCGGCGCGGGTGAGCGACGAGGCGGTTTGTGCCGCCACGCTTTCGCGGTCGGGCGCCAGAACATGTGTTCGATAGCCGAGCTGCGCCGCGGCGGTGGCGATCATTCGCCCCAATTGTCCGCCGCCGAGGATCCCGATGGTCGAGCCTGGAGGCAGAGGGTTCACTGGGGCTGCTCCACCACGTTGTCGGTCTGCGCCGCCCGCCACGCCTTCAGCCGCTCCGCCAACGCGGGATCGGAGATAGCGAGAATGGCAGCGGCGAGTAGGCCGGAGTTGATTGCGCCAGCCTTGCCGATCGCCAGCGTTCCCACCGGTATGCCGCCAGGCATCTGAACGATCGACAGCAGACTATCCATGCCCTTCAGCGCGTGGGATTCGACGGGCACACCAAGGACCGGCAGATGCGTCATCGCCGCGGCCATGCCGGGCAAATGAGCCGCGCCGCCAGCGCCGGCGATCAGCACCTTGAGCCCGCGATCCGCCGCGCCCGTTGCATAGTCATACAGCCGCTGCGGCGTACGGTGGGCGGAGACGACGCGTGTTTCGTGCGGGATCTCCAGCGCGGTGAGAATGTCGGCAGCGTGCCGCATTGTCTCCCAGTCCGAGGTGGAACCCATGATGATGCCGACGTGCGCCATTGCCGGCGGTTAGCGAGCGGGGCGCGGCAGGGCAACAGTCAGTGTGCGCTCCTGCGCTTTACCGATCGCGGTGGAACATCGGGTGGATGGCGATGGCCCGTTCCACGTCGCGATCGACGACGCGCGCCGTTGCTCGCTGGATCAGCCGCTGCGCGCTTCGCCAGGGACGAAGGTCGCCGTGACGTTGCCGATCACCGCGCAACAGCCGGCTGCCCCATCCCTCGATCGCCGGGATGGTCGCGGCGGCATCCGTTCCCGACAGAACGAGCGAGGGGAAGGGGAGCGCCGTCGCTGGTGACGCGAAGGGCTGGCGCTCACCGGCGCCGTCCTCCGGCGGATCGAACAACAGCGCGCCGGCGATCCGCGAAACATAGCTGGCCGGGGAGAGCCGCGCCCACCACGAGGCGGCGTGGCAGCCGAGCCCTTCCGCGACCAGAACCACCGTCCGATCGGCGCGCATCACGGCAGCATCGAGTTGCGCGGCCCACAGGCTACGCCGATCGCCATCGTGAAGCACGACGTGATCATCGCCCTCCGCCGGCCAGCGCAAACGCGTGTTCCACGCCGGGGCGCCGCTGTCGGTAGCGGCGATCGTGATGATCGACCAATGGTTTGGCATGACGGCCGTCGCGCTCGACATGGCGTCCACTCCATCCTGTTCGTGGAGCGACTATCCAGGATTCGAGCGCTTGCGGCAATGCCGTGCCTGGAATGACGCCGTTGGGCTGGCGTCGCGGCTCAGTCGCTGGGTCAGCGGAAGGAGAGAGAGGTGGTTCCGTCGACCGTACCGTCGGCGCCAAACCGACGCTCGATAATCGATCCGTGCCCCTGATTGTCGACCGCGATCACGGTGCTGCACCGTGTTCCATAGATTGGGTCGCGGATGAAGATCGGGCGTTCGCCCGTTGGTGCAGGCGCCTCGTCCACGAGGAGGTCTAGCAGGCGATCAACGGATTGCCCCGCGGTGAGCCAACTCGCCAGCCCGGTCGTGACCGCCCGGGTGCGCAGCGATGGTGGGTCCAGCGGACCGTTGGAGATGCCGTGCAGACCCGGTGTCAGTACGCGGCGGGCACTTACCGGCTGATTGGTGCAATATTCTGCCGCAAGGCCACAGGTGATCAGGCTGAAGCCGCCATAGGCGCACAGTTGATCATCCGTTGGCACGGTGCCGTCGCGCAGGTAATCCGTCACCAGCGCGCCACGCGAGGGTGCATCCTCGCCCCGGGGATGGCCAGCGGCGTTGGTCACCACTGCGAAGCGGCCGGGGTCCGACACGCCGATCCAGGTTCCGCCGGACAAGAGATCACGCCCGGCCGCGATGGCCGGCGCATCTGCCCAGCGCGCGAGCGGGGCGGAGGGGCGCGCATGATATTCATCGCGGTTCGCCGCGACGACCAAGCGCCAGCGGGGGTGGGCGCGATATGCCACCGCGACCACACACATCAGCGCGTTTCCCCGGCCAAGGCTAGCATGGGCCGTACCTCGACGTGGCAGTGGGAAAAGTGCTCATCCGCCGAACGCTCGATCGCGCAGGCCACGCCAAACCCGCAGGGCCTGGAGCGTCTCCGGCACATCGTGAACGCGCAGCAACTGTACGCCCGCTTCGGCGCCCTTGAGCGCGAGGGCGACCGAGCCACCCAGCCGCTCGCCGACCGGTGCCTCGTTGGACAAGGCGCCGATCAGGCGCTTGCGGCTCGCCCCCAGCATGATCGGGCAACCCAGCCCGTGGAACATGGCCAGCGCATTGATGAGGGCGAGATTGTCCTGCAGCGACTTGCCGAAGCCGATGCCGGGATCGACGATGATCCGGGAACGATCAATGCCGGCCGCCGTGAGCGCGTCTATGCGCGCATCGAGCCAGTCGAACACCTCCATCGCGACATTGCGGTAGGCCGCGGCGCCATGGCCGCCCTTTTCCGGATCGGGCGAGTGCATCACGATCACGGGGCAGCCGGCACGCGCGACCACCTCAACGGCGCGCTTGTCCCACAAGAGGGCGGAGACGTCGTTCACGATCGCAGCCCCGGCGGATAGCGCGCGCTCCATGACGAGCGCCTTGCGCGTGTCGATCGACACCAGCGCCCCGGCACGCGCCAGCCGGTCGATCACGGGAACGACACGCGCCGCCTCGTCTTCTTCCCAGACCGCGGCTGCACCGGGGCGGGTGGATTCGCCGCCGACGTCGATCAGCGCAGCGCCGGCACCAGCCATTTCCATCCCTGCCGCCGCCGCGGCGGCAGGATCGTCCCGGTGCGTACCGCCGTCCGAGAAGCTGTCGGGCGTGATGTTCAGGATCGCGGCGACGACGGGCTGGTCGAACCGAAGCGTGCGTTCGCCAAGTTCCAGCGCGGGCCGCGCCGCAACGAAGCGTGCATGGAGGGCGGTGGCGCGGGCGCCAAGCCGTTCGATCTCTGCCACCGGAACGATACGCTTCGTGCCGGCATCCTGCACTTCATAGGCAGCGAACCACTGCATTCCGCCGGCAAGCCGCGCCACCGCACCATCATCATAAGCGAAGGGTGCGTCGACAAAATGGACCGGGCGAAGGTGCATGGGCGTCTTTCTGTTGAGACGGGCCTTCTGCGGCGAAGAGGGGCGGGGGGCAAGCGAGGCGGCGTGATGACGATGAGGGGGGCCGACTGACCATTTGTGGAGAGGGCCAATTCGCGCGGGGTCAGCTGCGATCGAGATCTGGGCCGTGGCCGACGACGCGAACTTCGCACGAGGCTCTGGAATAGGAATTCGACCGCCGCCGACTTCGAAGGTGCAACGTACTGCGCCGACGGCGGGTGGCGCGAACCTGACCACTCGGGGAAGCGTTCCCCGAGCAATCAGCGAATGCTCAGACCTGGGTCGCGAGCAAATAGGTCTGGCGCAGGGCGTCGATCGGCTTGAGCGCGCCATCGACCTCATAATGCCAGAAGCTCCAGCCATTGCAGGTCGGCGCGCCCTGCAGGGTAGCGCCAAGCTTGTGGATCGATCCGGTGGTGCCGCAGTCGGACGCGAGGCTGCCGTCGGCGCACACAGTCGCGCGGAACCGCCGCTTTGCATCCACCACGATGCTGCCGGCGGGCAGGTAGCAGTTTTCCACCAGCACGCCGAAGGCGACCTTGGGCTGCTGCTTGGGGCTTTGCATCGTGCGCAGCGCCGACTCGTCGAGCGGCAGGGCGGCATCAATGCGCGCCTGAGCGGCGTCGATGTACACGCCCTCACGCTCGATGCCGATCCAGCGACGGCCGAGGCGCTTTGCCACGGCGCCCGTCGTCCCGGTGCCGAAGAAGGGGTCAAGGACGACATCGCCCGGCTTCGTGCAGGCGAGAAGGACGCGGTAGATGAGCGCCTCCGGCTTCTGCGTGGGGTGCACCTTGTGCCCGTCAGCACCCTTCAGTCGTTCCTGGCCACCACAGATCGGGAATTCCCAATCCGAGCGCATCTGAAGCTCGTCGTTCAGCGTCTTCATTGAGCGATAGTTGAAGGTGTACTTCGCCTTCTCGCCCTTGGACGCCCAGATCAGCGTTTCATGCGCATTGGTGAAGCGCGTGCCGCGGAAATTGGGCATCGGATTGTTCTTGCGCCAGACGATGTCGTTCAGGATCCAATAGCCCAGATCCTGTACCGCCGTGCCGACCCGGAAGATGTTGTGATAGCTGCCGATCACCCAGATCGTGCCGTTGTCCTTCAGAATACGATGCGCCTCCGCCAGCCAGGCGCGCGTGAACGCATCATAGGCCGCGAACGTATCGAACTTGTCCCAATCGTCGGTGACGGCATCCACATGGCTGCCGTCCGGACGAAACAGCTCACCCCCGAGCTGCAGATTGTACGGCGGATCGGCGAAGATCATGTCCACCGACTTCGCCGGCAGCGCACGCATCTGCGCGATGCAATCACCCGTCAGAATCCGGTCGAGCGGCAGGACGGCAGCCTCTGCCGTATCCTTTCCCGACGTCTTGGCCGGGGCGCGACGCACGCGCGTTTTCTCAATGACACTCATGCGGTTCCCCCTTCTCGCACGCGACCGTCGCCGCGTGGTGGACTCGCCGTCAAGCGATCAATGGTTAATCATGAAAGCTGCGGAAACGTTAAAGTCGCGGAACATTCCGGGCCCGCTCCAACATGTTGAGTCAACCGCAGGTGCGAGACTCTAGCAATGGGGTGTGGCGCAAAAGACTCAGAACGGAAGAACCGTCTGCGCCACGGGTGCGAAGCTCCGTCGATGGAGCGGGGAGGGGCCGTGTTCAGCCAATGCGCGGCGGTGAGTGGCGCAACCGTACCCCTTGTTGGAGGCCCAATTGTAGTGCGGATATGATTCGTGATGCCGAATCATGATCGTGTCGCGCGTGTGCTTGGCGACGATCGATGCGGCGGCGATCGAACGGCTCAGCGCGTCGCCACCGACGATCGGTGTTGCCGCATAGCCCCAGCGTGGCAGCCGGTTCCCGTCCACCAGGACATGCCCCGGAGCACAGCCGAGCGTCGCGGCGAGCTGATCCACCGCGACGGTCATCGCCTTCATCGTCGCCCAGTAGATGTTGAGCGTGTCGATCTCGTCCGCTTCGATGATGCCGACGCCGACGGCCGCGCAGTCCAGAAGCCGGCCGCACAATCGCGCGCGCTCGTTCGCGGACAGCTTCTTCGAATCGTCGATACCTCGGGGCACGCCCTTGTCGGGCAAGATCACGGCGGCTGCCACGACCGGCCCCGCCAGCGGACCGCGGCCAGCCTCGTCCACGCCGGCGACGGGTGCGAGATACAGGCGTTCGTGCTTCAGGCCGGGCATATTGGGGAAGTGGCTTTCTCAGGGTGGATTGTGTTCGCCCATAGCAAAATGGCGCCGCCAGCCGAAGTGCGGATCATCGCCTGTTCGCCTCGTGTGATCTGTTGCGGAACCGCATCGACACTGCGACGGTATTCCATCTGCTTACCCTTCCGAGGAGTTATCGTGATCTCGCGCAGCCCGTTCGTTGCGGCCCTGCTGGCCGCCACCGCCTGTTCCGCAGAGCCGCAGACCGGCAATGCGACGAATACTCCCACCGCGGCCACCAGCGCCAAGCCGTTTGTCGAGACGGTGGTTGCCGATTTCGATGCGCCATGGGCGATGACGTTCCTGCCCGATGGCCGCATGCTGGTGACGGAAAAGGACGGACGGCTTCTGCTGGTGTCGGCGGACGGCACAGCGCGCCAGACGATCGCGACCCTCACCGTCGATTCGGCGGGTCAGGGCGGGTTGATGGACGTCGTCCTGGCGCCGGATTTTGCCCAGTCGAAGCGGGTTTACCTCAGCTGGTCCGCCACCGGCCCGGGCGGCAAGGGCGTTGTCCTGGCGCGCGGCGTGCTTGATGATTCGACCGCCGGCGCGGCCAAGCTGCGCCAGATCGAGGAGCTGTTTCGGGCAACGCCGTTTGTCGAAGGGAACGGCCACTATTCGGGGCGCATCGCCTTCTCGCCCGACGGCCGCTACCTGTTCTTCACCAACGGCGAGCGCCAGAAGTTCGACCCAGCGCAGGACCCCAAGGCTACATTGGGCAAGGTCCTTCGCCTGACTCTGGAAGGAAAGCCGGCGGGGGGTAACCCGCTGGCGGCGAAGGGCTTCCACCCGGCGGTGTGGAGCTATGGCCATCGCAATCTGCTCGGCATCGCCTTCGATGCGCAGGGCAACCTGTGGGAGCAGGAGATGGGACCCAAGGGCGGCGACGAGCTGAACCTCGTCCTGCCGGGCCGCAACTATGGCTATCCGAAGGTGTCGAACGGCGACCATTATGACGGCCGCCCGATCCCCGACCATGCGCCGGGTGACGGCTTCGAAGCGCCCAAGGTGTTCTGGACGCCGGTGATCTCGCCGGGCGGGCTGATGATCTATTCGGGCAATCTGTTCCCGCAGTGGAAGGGCGATGCCTTTATCGGCGGTCTATCGTCCAAGGCGCTGGTGCGCGTCGATCTGGACGGCACCAACGCGCGCAAGGGCGATCAATGGGACATGGGTGCGCGCATCCGTGAGGTGGAGCAGGGGCCCGACGGATCGATCTACGTGCTGGAAGATGGCGCGCAGGGATCGCAGGGCCGGATGCTGCGGCTCACCCCCGCGCGATGAGATAGTTCATGCGCGCCGAGGCGATCGGCTTGGCCCGGCTTTCCTGCCAGGCGATCGCCTCGACGTTGGCAATGCGATTGCCGAGCCGCGTGACGGTGCCCGCCGCGTAGGTGAGCCGTTCCCGCCCGCCGCGCATGAAATCGATGGTGACGTTGATCGGCTTTACCCGCCGGTTGGCGTCACTGCCACTTTCGCTCGCCATCTGATGCCGCAGGGCGGCGAGCGCTGCCATTTCGATGAGTCCGGTTATCGCCCCGCCCTGGACGAAGCCGGGGCGGCCGATCACGGCGGGGCCAAAGGGCATGGCGAGGATGGGAAGGCCGTTTTCCCATTCCAACGTGGCGCCGAGCAGGTCGGCATAGGGGGGAAGCTTCATGCCCCCTCTCCCAGAAACATGAAGGTGCCGGACACGTGCGCGACGGGGTCGTTCGGATCGCCATCGTGCGCCTGACCGCGTACGAAGCTGATCGACCGCTTGATCGCATAGCATTCGCCATGGCCGATCACTGTGCGCCCCGGCGTGGCCGGGCGCAGGTAATCCACCCGGAGGTCCAGCGTCGCATGCGGTACGAAGCGGCCCAGCTTTCGCATCGTCGCCAGGCTGGTCGCGATATCCATCAAGGCGAAGATCGGACCCGAAGCGATCACGCCACTGTCCTCATCGCCGATCATATCGGGATGATAGGGAAGGGTCAGTTCGCACCAGTCGGGTCCGTGTGCGTGGTAGGCGATGCCGAGCCGCCCGCCATGGCCGCCGAAGCGGACGTCTTCCATACCGGGCAGGTCGCCCAATGCCGTCTCGATCTTCATGCAGGCGCTGATACACCCGCACCCTGACAGCGCAATATTGGCGGCATTGATGCAGGCCGCAGGGTTGTCTAAGTCGATCGTATCAATTTGCGGGAGAGCGAGATGGAAGAGCGCGTTACGATCACGGTCGACAATGGCATCGCCGACGTGCGGCTGAACCGTCCGGACAAGATGAATGCCCTCGATCCCGCGATGTTCGCCGGCATCAATGCTGCGATCGAGCGGTTGGCCGGCATGAAGGAAGTGCGCGTTGCCGTACTATCCGGCGAAGGGCGCGCGTTCTGCGCGGGCCTCGACATGGGTTCAATGGCCGCTGGCGGCTCCGGTAACGATCTGGGCAAGCGCAGCCACGGCGTCGCGAACACGGCGCAGAATGTCGCCTGGGGCTGGCGTACCTTGCCGATGCCGGTGATCGCCGCGGTTCATGGCGTTGCGCTGGGCGGTGGTTTCCAGATCATGTCGGGCGCCTGCGTTCGCATCGCCCGGCCGGACACGCGCATGTCGATCCGCGAGACCTATTGGGGGCTGGTGCCGGACATGGCAGGCCTCGCGCTGTGGCGGACGTTGGCACGCGATGATGTGCTTCGCGACCTCACCTATAGTGCGCGCGAATTCACCGGTGAGCAGGCCGAGCGTTATGGCTTCGTCACGCGACTGGCGGACGATCCACGCGCCGCCGCGTTCGAACTGGCGCGCGAGATCGCGGGTCGCAATCCCGATGCCGTGAAGGCATCCAAGCGGCTGATCAACCTGATGGCGGGTGGCGATACGGCAACGGTATTGCAGGGTGAGAGCGACGAGCAGGTCAAGCTGATGCGTTCGCCCAACCAGGTGGAGGCGGTGAAGGCCCATATGGAGAAGCGGGCACCCGTGTTCGTCGACTGAGCCGCTTGCGCCCGTCGCTGGTCATGGAAGCCGGAGACGGGCGCCTGGGATAATCGGCACAAAAAGCCGCCTCGTCGGTTGTACCCTCCGGCTCATCTCGGAGGATATTGATCATGGCTGACGCACTTACTGGCGACATCAACTCGATCACGGGCAAGGTTAAGGAAACCGCGGGCGCGGCAACGAACGACCGTTCGATGCAGGCAAGCGGCATGTTCGATCAGCTGAAAGGTTCGGTGCAGAAGGCGATGGCGCCCGGCACCGATGGCCAGCCGGCTGTCGTCGGGCAGGCAAAGGCCTTCGCCAAGGAGCGCCCATGGGCCACGGCAGCGCTGGTAGGCGTACTGGGCCTGGCAACGCTAGGCACGCTGCGCGGCAAATAAGCCTGCGCCATAACAGGTGAATGCGGGTTTTTGGTGCCGCCGGTGGCTAAGCTGCCGGCAGGCACCTAGCCTGCGGGTAAAGGGGCAGACCCGCTGGAGCGGTGGATCGCTTGAGACGCCCTTAGTCGCCCTTTACCTGAACTGCTTTCAACCGCTCTACGAAGGCCGTGGGCAGTGGTTCGGTTTTCGGATCCGTCATCACGATCGTAGTGTCGCACGTCGCGATGCAGATGCCGGACTGAAAGGCAGCGGCAAGCATTTCGAAGCTGCGATTGCCGATGCGGCCGATCCCCAGCGCGATCTCGACGTCTTCGGGAAAGCTGCCTTCCGCCAGGTAATTGATTTCGTTGCGAGCAACGACAGCACGGAACGAGCCGTCTGCCATCATGCCGCGGTTCACTCGCCCGAGTTCCTGATTCATGCGCACCCGTGCATCCTCGAACAGCGCTGCGTAGGCGACATTGTTGAGGTGACCCATGGT
>NZ_JAQZBC010000012.1 GCF_029239295.1 Sphingomonas sp. | reverse complement strand
AATATTCCCCACTGCTGCCTCCCGTAGGAGTCTGGGCCGTGTCTCAGTCCCAGTGTGGCTGATCATCCTCTCAGACCAGCTAAGGATCGTCGCCTTGGTGCGCCTTTACCACACCAACTAGCTAATCCTACGCGGGCTCATCCCTCGGCGATAAATCTTTGGACTTACGTCGTCATCCGGTATTAGCAGTCATTTCTAACTGTTATTCCGAACCAAGGGGCAGATTCCCACGCGTTACGCACCCGTGCGCCACTAAGGCCGAAGCCTTCGTTCGACTTGCATGTGTTAGGCATGCCGCCAGCGTTCATTCTGAGCCATGATCAAACTCTCAAGTTCATGTCACCACCCCAACCCAGCGGAATAGCCAGATCAAGGCAGGCATCTCAGGGAGCCCAACCTGCACAAATTATTACTGTGGATAAGTAACAAAGGACATACAGGTCAGGCTTGGCTTAGCTAACCCCCTTTTACCGGGGCGGCCATGGCGCCTTGTTTTCGCTAACCACTCCAGCAACCCGTCCGGGCCACCGCTGCGGTGACACCCATCTAGGTGGACCGCTTTTTCCTGTCAACTACAATTTGTTGTGTCTCGTCTCCGCCGAGCGGGCGCCCTTAGAAAGGGTCGAGCGGGCGACGCTAAGGCGCTCAACGATGCCAACCATCAAACTGCGCTACGCCGCGAATCCCGCGCCTCCAACTTGACGGTAAGTAGGCGGCTCATATTCGCTACAGGAGTATAAACCGCGCTAGGCGACACCTGACAAGCCGTGCCGGCGATCCACTACCCTCGACTAAATTTCGTGGTGTCGGAAGCGACTGTATCCTCGTGTGAGCGGTATAGTTGCTGCAGTCACAACCAACGGGATGGTCTGCTGCACCGGTTGCGCTAGCCGGCGCATCACAGAGCGCACGAAGTGGCACAGGTGGCCCTAAGGACCGGAAAGCGGCGCCTTCCAGCTTACCGTGCGCCCTGCTGCCGTGAAAGCACGGTAGCGTGCCACCGGTGGCAAGCCACGGCTCATGTACGGAGCTTATAGCCATACGACTTTGTTGTCGCTCCCCAGGGTGCGCCGGCCGCAAGGTCATCATGAGGGCCCAAGTCCTGGGGAACTCGACGTCAGATCCTCTGCACGGTGCGCGCCTACATCTGGAGAGCGGCCATGATGGGTTCGACGATAAGCCTGGGCACCAGAAGGAGCTGCGCAGCCGCGGCCCTCATCCCCAGCAAAATGACTCTAGGTCAGGAATTCGAGCCTGCCAGCGTAGGCAGACTGAGCTCGCCAGTTTCAAAGCAGGGCTTAAACCTGCCCTTAAGCGGCCAAAAGTGGCTTGTACGTTCGCTAAACCACTAGCGTTAACAGATTGGGGTGGTTAGGAGCCCTCGCCTGGACGGGTGGCCGAGTGGTTTAAGGCAGCGGTCTTGAAAACCGCCGTAGGTTCCGCCTACCGTGGGTTCGAATCCCACCCCGTCCGGCTGCCTTCTATTTAGGACGTGCATCAATGAGATGCGCAGCTTCGAATGAGCAACTGAGAACCTCGCTGCCTGATCTGCTTAACCCAAGCCTCTACAAGTTCTCATTATTCCTGATCCATCTGACTGATTTCAGCGGACGAGTCTTGAACTGGCTGAAAGATGATTGAGGCCCCATTGATAGCAGTGACGCCTGCTTCATTAACCCACAGGCCCGAGCGCAGATGTCAACTTCGCGGTTAGCAGATGCCTGGTCCTGCGCGACCAACGCTAAAACGTCACTGCAACCCCCGCCCTCCTGTTTAAAGTTGTATCGACAATAAGAAAGGCTGACACCTGCAAAGGTGCCAGCCTTTCGATAGCCGTAGCTACGGCGCAGCATTTATTTAGCGGGCAAGGATTACTTGCGAAGCGTAAGTCCGCCACCAAACCGCTTGTTGAAGCGGGCCACCTGGCCCCCAGCATCGAGCATCTGACCCTTGCCGCCGGTCCAAGCCGGGTGCGCCAGCGGATCAATCTCGAGCGTCATGGTGTCGCCTTCCTTGCCCCAGGTGGAGCGAGTCTCGTACACCGTGCCGTCGGTCATCTGGACCTTGATCATGTGGTAATCGGGGTGGATATCTTTCTTCACGTTTCAATCTCCGAAGTGGCTGGTTACCGACCAGCCTAAAGGAAGCGGCGCGCCTAACAGAGGGCCGCGGCCGATGCAAATGGATGCTAATAGGCCATTGGGATCACGCGGCGGGAGGATCCGCAATCATCGCAGTGAATTCGCATTCAGCCGCCAGATCGCCATCGATCAAGGCGCGCCCGGCAAATTTGCAAACACGCGCGCGCTTCTGGACGAAGCTGACATCAAGACGAAGCAGCACCCCCGGCTCGACTGGCTTCCTGAACTTCACGCCATCGATCGACATGAAGTAGACCAGTTTGCCAGTGCCCGCGAGGCCAAGGCTCTCGACGGCGAGTACCCCCGCCGCCTGGGCCAGCGCCTCTACGATCAACACGCCGGGCATGATCGGCCGACCAGGGAAATGTCCCTGGAAGAAGCCCTCATTGATCGTCACTGCCTTGATGGCGACGATCGATTGGTCCGGAACCAGCGTCTCGATTCGGTCGACAAGCAGCATCGGATAGCGATGCGGCAGGGCCGCCATCACCCGGGTTACATCAAACGGGCCGATGGCGGCATTTGTCTGCACATCAGTCATTTGCGACTAGCTCAGCGGCCCTGCGGCTGTGCGGCCGGTGCTGGCGCGGCGCCCTGCTGGCCCTGGCCACCCGGCTGCCAGTTGGCAGGCGGCGTGATGCCGACGCTCGGCACGGATTTGTCGAGTTCTGCCGTGATCGACGACGTGATGTCAGCTGCCGGCTGGGCGAACAGGGCGGCCTCCGGGCGCAGCAGCAACGAGACGTTGCGGGCGCGCACTGCCGCCTGAACCGCGTCATTCAGCTTCGCGCTGATCTGCTCGATCGCATAGGCTTCGGCGCGCTGCGCCGGCTGGGTCAGCCGGGTGAGTTCCTGCTGTGCAGCCTGCTGCTTGGTTTGGATAGCCTGCGCCTGTGGACGCAGCGATGCCTCGGAAGCGCCCGGCGCGCGTGCTGCGGTCTGATAGGCCGTCACGAGCGGCTGAAGCTCAGCCTGGATCGCGTTGCGGCGAGCATTCGCCTGATCCAGCTGCGTCTTGTAGGTGGACTGGATCTGTGCGCGGGCAGCAGTCCATGCCTTCGAGTTGGCGATCGCCTGCTCAGGGTTTGCAACAGCAATGCCGGAAACCTGTGCAGAGGCACTGCCCGCAGCAATGGTACCGGGGACCGCGATCGCGGCGGCCATCAGCATGAGCTTGAACTTGGTCATCAGAACTGAGTCCCTACGTTGAAAGTGATAAGCTTGTCGTCGTCGCCGCGCTGCTGGATCAGGGCCTTGGCCACATCGATCCGAAGCGGCCCGAAGGGCGATGTCCAGTTCACGCCGAAGCCGACCGACAGGCGCGGCTTTGCTGAATTGCCGAGGAAGGTTTCGACAAATGGCTGCGATGCGATCTGCGGCGAGTTCGGGATGATGCCGTTACACCCGCCGCTGCCGTCCGGTAGACCTGCCGCGCACGTGGTGGATACATTCGCCCCCGCCGGCGTCGAGTAGAAGTACAGCGGGTTACCCGCGGCGTCCTTGAGAGGGAGCGGCAGCACGATCGTGTTGCCGTTCGCATCGGTCGTTGTCGGGAATACCGCCGTCGGCTCTGGCCGGGTAATATTGAACAGGCTGCCGGCCTGCACATAGACCGACGGCCGCAAGCCAAGCTCACGCGCGCCCGAGCCAAGCGGAATCTCCAGCTCGATCCGACCAAGGTAGTAAGCCTTGCCACCCAGCGCGTCGTCGATGATCTGGTCGCGATCCGTAATCAGTACCTGCGCGCCATTCGGGTCGGTCGTGAAATACTGACGAAGCACGCGAGGGCCAACGCCGCGGATGTCGAAACCGCGAAACTGCGGCTCGCCCAAATAGAAGCGATCAGTGATGCGGATCGGGTCGACGCCCGGACGCGGGCTATCCTCAAGCGGGTGGATGTAGCCACCTTCCGCGAGCGCAGAGAGGATGAAGCCGCCACCGATGCCCCAATATTTGGCGGCATCTGCACGAGTACGCAGGTACTTCACGTCGCCGCCCAGACCAGCAAAGTCCTGGCTGAAAGTGAACCGCTGGCCAGCAGAAGGCCGCAAGCGGCTGTTGAGGCTGTCGTAGATCAACGAATAGCCAACCGAGGACGTCAGGCGATTGCCCAGGGCATCGCACAGATACCTACCCGCCAGCAGCGGATCGCACTGCCCGTCACGGAAGAATGCCGTCCGGTCGAGCGTCACTTCGTCGTACGACAGGCCGTAGCGAGCCGACAGCGACCAATATTCGGTCAGCGGAACGCCGGCGCGAACCTGGAACCCAGTCGAAACCTGGCTGTAAGTCGTCTCGCGGCGATTGTTGACGAAGTTGAACGCATTGAAGTCACGACGGAACACATCGACGCCGACGGCGATGTTCTTGTCGAACAGGTAAGGCTCGGTGAACCCCAGCTCGACCGACTTCGAGTAGCTGGAATAGTTCACGCCAAAGCGAAGTTCCTGCCCCTTGCCGCGGAAGTTGCGCTGCGTGAGGTTGAACTGAAGAATGAACCGCTCAAGGCTCGAAAAACCAGCGGACAGCTGCAATTCGCCGGTCGCGCGTTCCTCGACATTGGCGGTCAGCACGACGCGATCGGGCGTCGAGCCCGGCGTCTGCTTGATCTCGAACTTGTCCTGGAAGAAGCCAAGGCTGTTGATACGATCCTGCGAACGGCGCACCTGGAAGCTGTTGAAGGCATCGCCTTCCGCCAGCCGGATTTCGCGGCGGATTACCTTATCCTGCGTCTGCGTGTTGCCGGTGATCTCGATCCGCTCGACGTAGGTTCGCTTCGCCTCGCCAATGTGGAAGTTGATCGACATGGTCAACGCGTCGCGATCGCGCTGGAACTCCGGACTGATCTCCGTGAAGGCGTAGCCAAACAGACCGGTGGTCTGGCTCAAGCTGTCGACCGTGTCCTCGACCAGCTTGGCATTGTACCAATCGCCCTTCTTCAGCGGCAGCGTCTTCGCCAGCGCCTTGTCGTCGAAGTCGCGGATATCGCTGTCAACGGTGATATCGCCGAACTTATAGCGAGGCCCCTCCTCCACCACATAAGTGATGATGAAGTCTTCCTTATCGGGGGTCAGCTCCGCGACGGCACTGGTCACGCGGAAATCTGCATAGCCCTGCGTCAGATAGAACTGACGCAGCTTCTGCTGGTCGTAGGCCAGACGATCCTGATCGTAGGTCGTGTTGGATGACAGCAGGCGGAAGATGCGCGCCTGCTTCGTCGCCATCTGCTCGCGCAGCTTGTCGTCGTCGAACACCTCGTTGCCGATGATGTTGATCTGACGGACCTTGGATTTTGGCCCTTCGCTGATCTCGAACACGACATCGACACGGTTCTGGTCGAGCGACACCATTTTCGGCTCGACGCTCGCGCCAAACCGGCCCTGACGGCGATACAGCTCCACGATCCGCGCCACGTCCTGACGAACAGCGGTACGAGTGAAGACCTGGCGCGGCTTGAGCTTGATTTCCTTCGTGATCTTGTCGTCCTTGAGGCGCTTGTTACCCTCAAGGATCACCCGGTTGATGATCGGATTTTCGCGCACACGAAGGATGATGTCGCCGGTTTCAGCTCCGGCCACGGTCACGTCAGCAAACAGGTCGCTGGCGTAGAGATCCTTGATCGCCTGATCCAGCGACTCGTTGGTATACGTCTGGCCGACCCGCAGCTTGGTGTAGCTAAGCGCGGTGTCCGGCTCGATTCGCTGCGAGCCCTCAACCCGAAGCGAACGGATCGTCCGTTCGACTGGCGGTGCGACAGGTGTCGGAGCAGCAGACTGCTGCTGCGGCGCCTGAGTCGCTGCACCGGCGGGCACGCTCTGAGCAGCGGCGATCGTCGGGACACCAGCCAGCATCGTGCAGCCAAGCAACATGGCCGCAGCGCGCGGTCGAGCAAACGAAGTGTTCAAAATAGTCACCATTCCACCCCGGTAAGCCCAAACAAGCCCCTGCACGCGCCCTGCCCTTGAATCGTCAGCCGATCAAGCTTGCGAGGCTTTGCCACAGTCCGAAATTTCCAAGATCGTTGAAGGTCACCAGCAACATGAGACCCAGGATCGCTGCCAGTCCACCGCGAAATGCCCACTCCTGAACTTCAGGGCCCACCGGCTTACGACGCACCGCCTCGACCGCATAGAAGAGGAGGTGGCCGCCATCGAGCATCGGAACTGGCAGCAGATTGATGAACCCAAGGTTGATGGAAACCAGCGCGATCAAGAAGACGAACGCTTCGGCGCCCAGCGTGATCTGCTCACCCGAGACCTTCGCAATCGACAGCGGCCCGCCGAGTTCCTTGACGGAACGCCGGCCGGTGATGATCTGACCAATGGTCTGCACCATCATTGAGACGATTTCACCGGTTCGCCGGACCGCCACGATAGGAGCCTCGAGCAATCCGACTGGTACCGCTGCACGCTCTCCGCGGGCGATGCCGAGCATGCCAATCCGATAGTGATTGCCGAACCGGTCGGTTTGCTGGTCCACGCCGATCGTGACCGGCAGCGTCTGGACCTGTCCGTCCCGCTCGAAGACGACCGTCGTCTTCTCCTCTGGATGGATGCGGGTGAACGCAAGCATGTCCTCAAAGACGTCGATGTCCCGATCGCCCAACCGGACGATCCGGTCCCCCGGCTTCAACCCGGCGCTCGCGGCCGCACTGCCCTCCACCACCGTCCCGACGACTGGCGGTGTGCGCGTGTCGCCATAGGCCATCGCAAAACCACCGAGAATCAGCATCGCCAGCAGAAAATTGACGATGGGGCCAGCAGCCACAATGATTGCACGCTGCCAAACCGGCTTCGCCTGGAACGTCTGGTTGCGTTCCTCTTCCGGCATGGCGAGCCACTCGGCCGAAGGTTGACTGACGGCGTTCATGTCGCCGGCAAAGCGTACATAGCCGCCCAGCGGCATCCAGCCGAGCTTCCAGCGAGTGCCCCGGCGGTCAGTCCAGCCGGCGATCTCACGGCCGAACCCGATCGAGAATGCATCGGACTTTACGCCAAACCATCGCGCAGCAAGGTAGTGACCCAGCTCATGCACGAAGACCAGTGGGCCAATGACCAGGACGAAGGCGAGCAGCGTAAGCAGCAGGCCGGGAGTTTCGATCAAGCGACGCGTTCCTTCACACGCTCCTCCGCGATCACCCTTGCTTCCCGGTCGACTTCCAGGACCGCATCAAGGGTGTCGGGTGCCGTCGGGGCGAAGCGACCCAGTGTATCCGCAACGATTGCGGCAATTTCGAGGTACCCAATTCGGCCTGCGAGAAACGCCGCCACGGCGATCTCGTTGGCGGCATTAAGGATCGCGGGCCGTCCGCCACCCTCATTCAAGGCCTCGCGGGCCAGCCGCAGCGCTGGGAAACGCTCCTCGTCCGGGGCTTCAAAATCCAGACGAGCAACCTTGATCAGATCGAGGCGGTCCCCCGGTGTCGCCATGCGGTCCGGCCACGCCAGCGCGCACGCAATCGGGGTTCGCATGTCGGGGGTGCCAAGCTGCGCCAGCACCGATCCGTCGACATATTCGACCATCGAATGGATCACCGACTGCCGATGAACGACAATCTCGATCTGGTCGGATGTAACCGGGAAGAGATGATACGCCTCGATAAGCTCGAGGCCCTTGTTCATCATGGTTGCCGAATCGACGGAGATTTTGGCGCCCATCGACCAATTCGGGTGCGCGACCGCCTGCTCGGGCGAGATGTCCTGCATTTCACTCAACGGGCGGTCACGGAACGGGCCCCCGCTGGCGGTCAGGATGATCCGACTCACGCGCTCCGCCAGTCTTGCATCAAGGCACTGGAAGATCGCGCTATGTTCGCTGTCGACCGGCAGCAGCGTCGCGCCACTTTGCCGGACGGCGCGGTTCATCACTTCACCGGCCGAGACGAGCGCTTCCTTGTTCGCCAGTGCCAATGTGCCGCCCTGCTCTACTGCTGCCATAACCGGCTTTAGTCCGGCGCAACCCACGATGGCGGCGACGGTGACGTCGGCTCCCATGGCAGCGGCTTCTTCAACAGCCGCAGCACCGCCTGTCGCTTCCACACCGGTGCCCGACAGCGCCTCCTTGAGGGACTCAAGACAGCTTACATCGGCGACAACTGCGCGCTTGGCGCGAGTGCGGATCGCGGCCGCGGCCAACCCCTCGACGTCGCAATTGGCAGTAAGCGCGACCACCTCGAACGCACCGGGCGCGCGCTCAACCAGGTCGAGCGTGGACGTGCCAACCGAGCCGGTGGCACCAAGGATCGTGACTGTTTTCATCGGTACAGGTACGGCACCACAACGAGGAGCGCGGCGACCGGGGCAACCGGTACGACACCATCCAGCCGGTCTAGCAAGCCGCCATGGCCAGGCAGAATGTTGCCCGAGTCCTTCACGCCAGCGCGCCTCTTGAGCCAACTTTCATAAAGATCGCCTCCCTGCGCCAGTACCGCCAGGAACGGCGTGGCGAGCGTCATCCGCCAAGGCAAGCCATATTGGACGTGCAGAGCCACGGCCAGGACGGTTGCCGCGATAACGCCGCCTATCAAACCCGCCCATGTCTTGTTAGGCGACAGCTTGGGCGCGAGTTTCGCCCCCCCGATCGAGCGGCCGGCGAAGAACGCGCCGATGTCTGTCGCCCAAACCAGCGACAGCGCCCAGAACGCCCACAGCAGTCCCTCATCCTGCCGTCGCAGGAAGATGAGCGCCAGTACCGGCAAGCCGCAATAGATCACCCCCTGGCCCAGCGCGGGGCGCTTGGTAGCGATGGCGACGAAGAACGCCGCGCCGACCAACAGCCCCAGGGCGAAAAAATCGTGCACTTCCAGCACCAGACTGGCCGGTGCCATCACCGCAAGCGGCACCGACAAGCTATATTGTGCCAGCCGCTTTTCGCGAGCGGTCACCTTTTGCAAGTCCGACCATTCGGCCATCATGAACAATGCGATGACGACCGCCAGTAGCCAGAAGGGAATGTCACCGAACCACAGGGCGGCGCTTGCCACTGCGATCATCACCACGCTCGCCATCATGCGCATCCGCAGATTGGATGGCGTGCGCAACTTTGCGTCAGGTGTTGTCACAGGCCTCCGAACCGCCGCTGCCGGTTGCCGAAGGCGACCACGGCCGCGTCTAGGTCCGCAGGTCCGAAATCTGGCCAGAGCGTGTCCACGAACAACAACTCCGCATACGCAGCCTGCCACAGCAGGAAGTTCGATAGCCGGTGTTCGCCCGACGTACGGATCAGAAGATCAAGCGGCGGCATGTCACGCGTTTCAAGCTCCGCCTCGATCGCGGCAGCGTCGATTTCCTCGGGCGCCTTGCACTCGGCCAGGCGACGGGCTGCGCGCACCAGCTCAGCCTGCGCGCCATAGTTGAGCGCGATTGCCAGCACGGGTCCGGTATTCGCTCTGCATCGAACAACCGCATCGTCGATCAAGGCCACGACGTCGCTTGGGAATTTCCGATAGTCGCCCAGGATCTTCAGCCGCACGTTCTCACGGATCAGCTCCGTAAGATCGCTACGAATGAACAGCCGCAGCAATCCCATTAGATCGCCGACTTCTTCAGCTGGTCGGCGCCAGTTTTCGGATGAGAACGCGTAGATAGTCAGCGCCTCGATACCAATTGCCCGCGCATGGCGCGTGACGCGGCGCACCGCTTCAACGCCGGCCTTGTGGCCAGCGGCACGTGGCAGCAGCCGCTTTTTAGCCCAGCGCCCGTTACCATCCATGATGATAGCAACATGGCGCGGCAAAGCGGGACCGCCGCCGGTCGCCAGAACAGGCGCAGCGGTCAACGCCCTGCCCTCATCGAGCAGACGGCGGAGACGTCCCCCCCGGACCCCTCCAACAGCATTCGCTGTTCCCCGGTCACTTTCCGAGGATTTCCTTTTCCTTCGCGGCAGCAGCGACGTCGATCTCCGCGATGGTCGCGTCAGTCAGTTTCTGAACCTCGGTTTCATGCCGCTTGCGCTCGTCCTCTCCGAAGACGCCCTTCTTCTCGTCGGTCTTCAGATTGTCCATGCCGTCGCGGCGAACGTTGCGTACCGCAATCTTTGCCTTCTCCGAGTAGGAGCCGGCGAGCTTTGCGAGCTCCTTGCGGCGCTCTTCGGTGAGGTCCGGGATCGGAAGACGCAGCGTGGTGCCGTCGTTGATCGGGTTGAGGCCGAGACCGGCCGATCGAATTGCCTTTTCAACCGGGCCGACGTTGCTTTTGTCCCAAACCTGCACCGTCAGCATCCGAGGTTCGGGCACGGAAACAGTCGCCACCTGATTCAGCGGCATGTGCGATCCATACACCTCGACCGTGACAGGATCGAGCAAGGCAGTCGACGCACGACCGGTACGAAGGCCGGAAAGATCGCTCTTCAGTGCGTCGACCGCACCGGCCATGCGGCGCTCGAGATCCGCCTTATTATACGCGGGCATCGATCATCTCCTGTTCGTTGGTGACGATCGTCGATACGCCCTCACCTCGGAGCACGGCAGCGAAATTGCCATGCTCCCGGATGTTGAACACGACGATCGGAATATTGGAATCTCGGCACAAGGCGACCGCGCTGGCGTCCATCACCTTCAGGTTCTTGGACAAAACGGTGTTGTACGAGATGGTCTCGAAACGCGATGCACCGGCCACCTTCTTGGGGTCGGCATCATAGATGCCATCCACACTCGTCCCCTTGAAGAGAGCGTCGCAATTCATCTCCGCGGCGCGCAGTGCCGCGCCGCTGTCGGTGGTAAAGAACGGCGAACCGACACCCGCGGCAAAAATCACCACACGGTTTTTCTCAAGGTGGCGAACGGCACGCCGGCGAATGAACGGCTCGCAGACCGAGTGCATCGGGATCGCGGATTGCACGCGCGTGTCGACACCGATCTGCTCCAGCGCGTTCTGAACCGCGAGAGCGTTCATCACGGTGGCCAACATGCCCATGTAATCGGCCGTCGCGCGCTCAAATCCCTGCGCCGCAGCGGCAAGCCCGCGGAAGATGTTCCCGCCCCCCACGACGACGCACAACTCATAGCCCTGCGCCTTCACGTCTGCGATCTCTTCCGCAACGCGCGCGGTGACCGCCGGGTCGATGGCGATCCCGTCTGGCCCCATCAACACCTCGCCCGAGAGTTTCAGGAGAATACGCTTGTACTTGGGGCTGGTCATGTGTTCCGATGTGGGTTGGGAAGAGCGGAGCGGACCTTAGGGATGCGTGCCAAAGCCCGCAACCACTGTGTCACTGATACGGCCCGCAACGCCTAACATGGATCGGACCTGCCCCGCGGTGGGATGCTCCCTTGGAAGGGGAAGCAAGCCAACGCCGAGACAGGCCCGAAACCTGACGATTATTTCTTAACGTGGCGGGCTAAGCCGCTGGCGCCGCACTCAGGCAGCCGGCTCGGCCTGCTTGCCCTGCGGGACGCCCGATGCTGCCGCAACTTCCGCTGCGAAGTCAGACGTTTCCTTCTCAATGCCTTCACCGAGCTGAAAGCGGACGTAGTCCTTGAGCACGATCGGCGTGCCAGCATCCTTGCCGGCCTTCGCCACGACGTCGCTGATCTTGGTCTTGCCGTCCATTACGAACAGCTGGCTGACCAGCGCATGCTCCTTGCGGTACTTGGCGATCGAACCCTCAACCATCTTCGCGATGATGTCGGCTGGCTTGCCGCTCTCGCCGGCCTTTTCGGCAGCGATCGCGCGCTCACGCTCGATCTCGGCTTCGTCCAGATCTTCTTCGTTCAACGCCTTCGGGAAAGCCGCTGCGACGTGCATCGCCAACTGCTTGCCGAGCGCCTGAAGAGCTTCGTCCGACGCCTCGCTCTCCAGTGCGACGAGCACGCCAATCTTGCCGAGCCCCGGCGCCTGCTGATTGTGGACGTAACCCACGACCGCACCCTTCAACACTTCGAGCGTCTTTGCACGGCGTAGCGACTGGTTCTCACCGATCGTCGCGACGTTGTTCGTCAGAACCTCGTCAACGGTCTTGCCGCTGGGCATCTTCTCGCCCTTCAGCGCATCGACATCAGCACCGGTCGTGAGGGCGATCTCGGTTACTTCGCGAACAAACTGCTGGAACTGATCGTTCTTGGCGACGAAGTCAGTTTCGGAGTTCACCTCAACCGCAGCACCCTTGGTACCGCGAACGGCAATCCCGACCAACCCCTCAGCGGCGGTCCGGCTGGACTTCTTCGCCGCAGCAGCCAAACCCTTGGTGCGCAACCAGTCCATCGCCGCATCCATGTCGCCGCCGGTCTCATTGAGCGCCTTCTTGCAATCCATCATGCCGGCGCCGCTCTTCTCGCGCAGCTCCTTGACCATTGCTGCCGTGATATCGGCCATCGTCCTAGTCCTTCTTATCGACCCCCTCGGCAGGGATCAGCTCATATGAAAACCCGTCCGCCCGGGCTGCCCAAGTGCCATCTTCTTCCCGCTGGGTTGCGGCAAGAAGACGGCGCCCCGACAAGCCCGGCACGAACGGTGAAAAGCTTGTCGAAGCTGACGCTTACGCGTCGACCTGGCGCGATTCCTCAGTGCCAGCAGCAGCGACTGCCGGGTCGCTGCCGAGCGACTCTTCGACCGGCGGCTCCGCCATGGCACCCAGATCAGCACCGCCGCGGCGCTGCTGTTCGGCATTGCCGCGGGTCGCTGCGATGGCGACTGCCTCGCAGTACAGCCGGATCGCGCGAGCGGCGTCGTCGTTAGCGGGGACCGGGAACGCGATACCATCCGGCGACACGTTCGAGTCCAGGATCGCTACGACCGGAATACCGAGCGTGTTGGCCTCCTTGATCGCGAGCTCTTCCTTGTTGGCATCGATCACGAACATGATGTCGGGAACGCCGCCCATGTCGCGAATGCCACCCAAGCTCATCTCAAGCTTGTCGCGCTCACGGGTGAGCTGCAACACTTCCTTCTTGGTCAGGCCGTGCGTGTCACCCGACAGCTGCTCCTCAAGAGCCTTGAGACGCTTGATCGAATTCGAGATCGTCTTCCAGTTGGTGAGCATACCGCCCAGCCACCGATGGTTCACGAAGTGCTGACCCGAGCGACGCGCAGCGTCTGCTACCGGCTCCTGCGCCTGACGCTTCGTCCCGACGAACAGAACCTTGCCACCCGACGCAACGGTCGAGCTGATGAACTCAAGCGCGCGCGCAAAGAGCGGAACGGTCTGCGACAGGTCGATGATGTGGACGCCGTTGCGATCACCGAACAGATACGGCTTCATCTTCGGGTTCCAGCGGTGAGTCTGGTGTCCAAAGTGAGCGCCGGTTTCGATAAGCTGCTGCATCGAGACGACAGGTGCCGCCATGATAATTTTCCTTCCGGTTATGCCTCTGGGAAGCGGCTGGTGCGAGCCTCAAAGGCCAGCACACCGGTGGTTTAATGCTTCCCATGCGGGGTTGAGGCCGCGCGGTTAGCGAAACTGGCCGAATTAGGCAAGCCATATTCACGCTTGACTAAAGCGAACGCAAGTGGAACATCGATCGGAACAGAGGGGGAACTTGCAGTCTTAAAGCGACGAAGCGTGTTGCAGTCCCGGTCGAATAGTGACTGATCAGTTGCTTACGTCCGGAACGAGACATGTTTTCAGCGGTTTAGAGTGCACGGTTCGCAGGTTGAGTCGGAGGCGAGCAATGCTGTCGGTGATGAGTTTCGCTGTGTTTGCCGGAACATTTGGCATATCAATTTACGCGATTGTATCGACGATCGTTCCACGCGCGGACCGTATTCTGGCTGCGCTCCGCGGTGAGTTACCTCAACATCAGCCGCTTGCCGCTTTGGTCCGCGCCGAGCAGCGCATCGCCGTCAGGCGGTGGGCGGCGACCCCCGCACGCTCGGTGTCATCGACTTCGCGCGCAGCCGCTTGACCTTTCCGTAAGCGGCCATGCTGAATGGTATTGCCAGCAAGTAGGCGATACTGAGTGCACTGGTGGTATGCCAAGGAGCAGTAACCGCCGCCGCGGCCACGATCACTACGACCGCAAGTGCCTCAAATCTTATGTTTCGGCGCAGGCGCAGCGAGGTCCAAGACCATGTTGCGATGCTGGATACCATCAAAATGGCCGCGAGCGCGGTCCAAGGTGCAACAACATAGGATGAGCGCAACACAGGCTCATCAGTCCAGAACCACAGGAACATCGGCAGCAACGCCAGGCCAGCGCCTGCTGGGGCAGGTACGCCGGTGAGGAAGCCAGCCGATTTATGGGGCTGATCACCGGAGTCGATCGCGGCGTTAAACCGGGCCAAGCGTAACGCCGCAAAAACGGCCAGCATAAGCGCAGCAATCCACCCGAACCTCGGCAACGATGACAGCGACCAGAGATACAAGATCAGCGCTGGCGAGACCCCAAACGAGATCGCATCGGCAAGGGAATCCAGCTCTGCACCGAAGCGGCTCTCCCCATGTAGAAGGCGAGCTATACGCCCATCGATCCCATCCAGAATGCCGGCTACAAGCACGAACATGACCGCGAGTTGCCAGTGAGTTCCGATACGGTCCTGCATCGCAGCGAACGCTGCGCCTTGGTGAAGGAGGAGATCATTCTCCATCATCCGCGCCTTGATCGCGAATTGCACACCGCTCAATCCTGAGCAAAGGGCAAGCGCGGTGATCGCGTTGGGTGCAACGGCGCGCAGCGGAATGCCGCGTCGGGCACGAACCGGACGCCTCACTGCGCCACCCCCGCGACGGCGAACGCACCGGCTCGCGCCAACACCGTTTCTCCGGCAATGGCCCGCTGACCGAGCGCAACCTGCGGCGCGTATCCAACCGGTAGGTAGACGTCGACGCGGCTGCCGAAGCGGATCAGGCCGATGCGTTGGCCCGCGGCAACCATGTCGCCGGCCTTAACGAACCCCATGATGCGGCGGGCCACTAACCCGGCAATCTGAGTGAAGGCCACCTTGCGTCCATCATGTCCCTCAACCACAAAGTGCTGGCGTTCATTGTCCTCAGAAGCCTTGTCGAGATCCGCGTTGAGGAACCTGCCAGAGATGTAAACCACTTGGCGGATGGTACCTGCGATCGGGGAACGATTGATGTGAACGTCGAACACACTCATGAAGACCGAAACCCGTGTCATCCGCTCGGCTCCCAACTCTGCAATCAATTCGCGCGGTACGGGTACTTCGGCGATCATTGTGACCAAGCCGTCTGCGGGTGACACGATCAGGTCTTCACCGCGCGGTGTGGTACGGATCGGATCCCGGAAGAACGCTGCCACCCAGAGCGTTAAACCCAGCAGCGGCCAGAAGAAGATGTTGTGGACGATCGTCATCAGCAGCGTGATGCCAAATGCGATCGCGGTGAACTTTTGCCCCTCCGGATGAATCGCGGGGAAGCGCCACCTGACGGTGGTGGTCACTGGCAGGCCCTGTTCCTCGGGCTTCGGTAAAGACGGCATATGATCCGTGTAGCGAGGGTGTTGCCGTCATACAACGCAGGCGATCTGCGGCGGCGCACTGGCGACAGCCCCGGCGGTGGTTGATCCTCCGCCCCCTTCCCCCTATCGACCGCCCCAAACACTCCCCTTCAAAGGATACGCACAATGGCGAAGATCAAGGTAAAAACGCCCGTCGTGGAGATCGACGGCGACGAGATGACCCGGATCATCTGGGAATGGATCCGCGAGCGCCTGATCAAGCCGTACCTCGATATCGATCTCGACTATTACGATCTTGGGATGGAGCACCGCGACGCCACCGACGACAAGGTGACTGTCGACAGCGCCAAGGCGATCCAGAAGTACGGCGTTGGCGTGAAGTGCGCCACGATCACGCCCGACGAGGCGCGCGTCGAGGAATTCGGCCTCAAGCAGATGTGGAAGTCGCCCAATGGCACGATCCGCAACATCCTGGGCGGCGTCGTTTTCCGTGAGCCGATCGTCATCAAGAACGTACCCCGCTTGATCCCGGGCTGGACCCACCCGATCGTCGTTGGCCGCCACGCGTTTGGCGACCAGTACCGCGCAACCGACTTCAAGGTCCCGGGGGCAGGCAAGCTCACGATGAAGTGGACGGGCGAAGACGGTCAGGAGATCGAGCGCGAAGTGTTCGATTTTCCGGGCGCGGGCGTCGCGATGGGCATGTACAACCTCGACGAGTCGATCCGCGATTTCGCGCGCGCCTCGTTGAACTACGGCATCAACCGCCACTGGCCAGTGTACCTGTCGACCAAGAACACCATCCTCAAGGCATACGACGGCCGCTTCAAGGATATCTTCGCCGAGATCTATGAGGCGGAGTTCGCCGAGAAGTTCAAGGAACTGGGCATCACCTACGAGCACCGCCTGATCGACGACATGGTCGCGTCGGCGCTGAAGTGGAACGGTGAGTTCGTTTGGGCTTGCAAGAACTATGACGGCGACGTGCAGTCCGATCAGGTTGCACAGGGCTTCGGCTCGCTGGGCCTGATGACCTCGGTGCTGATGACGCCGGACGGCAAGACGATCGAGGCGGAAGCCGCGCACGGCACCGTCACCCGTCACTATCGCCAGCATCAGCAGGGCAAGGCGACGTCGACCAATCCGATCGCGTCGATCTTCGCCTGGACCGGCGGTCTCAAGTTCCGCGGCAAGTTCGACGGCACCCCTGATGTGACCCGCTTTGCCGAAACGCTGGAGCAGGTCTGCATCGAGACGGTTGAGAACGGCGACATGACGAAGGATCTCGCGATCCTGATCGGACCCGATCAGAAGTGGATGACGACCGAGCAGTTCTTTGAGGCGGTCCGCGTCAACCTCGAGAACAAGATGGCTAACTGGGCATAAGCCTGCGTACGCCAATGATGATGCAAGGCCCCGGTGGATCACCGGGGCCTTCGTCGTTGCAGCCGGCGTCGCGCGAACTTCGGATCGATATCCTGCGCGGCTGGGCGCTCATCACAATCCTGATCAATCACCTCAGTCAAGTTGTTGAGGCCGGCGGCCTTTCGACGTGGCTGGTGCCAACTCCGACCCGCTACGGTTATTCGACCGCAGCTGAGCTGTTCGTCGTCATGTCCGGCTATATGGTCGGGCTGGTCTATCTCTCTCGCCCACACGCGATGACGGCAGTCCTACGTCGCGCTCGAACTCTTTGGGTCTATAACTTGGCCCTGCTCGTGCTCGTGCTTCCGCTTGCCACCATCATGACGCCGGCTGAGCTGAGTTTCTGGCGGCTGGGCTCATTTCTCGACGACCCAGCCCGTTCGATCTTCCAGTTCGTGACCCTGCAGAGAGCGCCGCGGCTCCTCGACATTCTGCTGTTGTACATCACCCTTATGCTGCTGGCACCCGCTGCGATTGCGATTCATCACCGTTCGCCGCGTGCTCTGATGGCCACGACGATCGCGCTGTACCTTCTGGCACAGTTGCTGACGATCCGGCACGTGTCGGCTGATCCAACGAACAACGATGATGGCATTCTAAAGCTGATGAGCTGGCAGCTATTGTTTTTCGGGGCAATGGGACTCGGCGCGTGGCGTGTTCACACCACCCTCTTCAAATGGCTTGAGGAAAATTGGCCGATGCTGGTCCTCCTCGTCATTATTTTTGCGGCGGGGGCGCTGGCAAAGGTGCAAGACGTAGCCCGGCCGGAATGGCTCACAGGGCGCTATGGGCTCAATCTCCTACGGCTCGGCCACGCCATCCTGATGCTACTGCTATATGCGAGCCTACTAGCAATGGCAGGCAGGATACTTCGGTCTGCGCCGCTGCGCTGGACCGCGCTGATCGGCCGTCACAGCCTGGACTGCTTTGCGGCGGGTCTGCTCGCCACCTACGCCCTCGGTGTGTTGTGGGATCGGGCGGGCGGTGGCCGCGCGCTCTATTACGTCGCGGTGGTGACGGGGATCTTAGTCACGCTGGCCGTGGCTGTGTTCCGGGAACGAACGCGACACGGGCCGAAACACGGCTGCTGACAACCGCCGGCGCAGTCTGCATGAATGTGTTATGGCAATTGGTCTCGACAACCCCGGCTTTTCAGATGCGCTGGTCGTTCTGGGAGCAGCGGGGTTGGTTATCCCCGCGTTTGCCCGGTTTAGGATTAGCCCGGTTATCGGCTTCATCCTAGTCGGCCTGCTAGTCGGGCCAGCGGGCCTAGGGAGTCAGATCGATCGCGCGCCCTGGCTATATTATGTAACAATATCTGATCCTGAGTTCGTGCGACCATTCGCCGAATTTGGCATCATCCTGTTGCTGTTTTCGATCGGGCTGGAACTTTCCTTCAGGCGGTTATGGGCGATGCGCCGCCTGGTTTTCGGCATTGGGCCGGCCGAACTACTCGGGTCCGCGCTCATCATTGGGATCACGTTGCATTACGTTGGGCAAAGCTGGTCCGGCGCGATCGGCTTGGGCCTAGCTCTGGCACTTTCCTCGACCGCCCTGGTCCTACCACTCGTGGGTTCGGCCAGCGCCGTAGGGCGCGGCGCGTTTGCGATGCTTTTGTTCGAAGATCTCGCGCTTGTGCCGATCATCTTCGCACTTGGCGCGCTGGCGCCGTCCGCTGGCGAAGGCGGCTTGGCGGAAATCGGCATCGTTGCGCTACGGGGCGGGCTCACCGTAGTTGCGATGTATGTTGCGGGCCGGCTGATCCTGCCCCGCCTGTTCGGACAAGCAGCACGAACCAAAAGCCCCGAGCTTTTCCTCGCAGCGTCACTGCTGGTCGTGATCGTCGCAAGTGTGGCCACGACCGCTGCAGGACTTTCGCCGATCGTCGGGGCGCTTCTCGCCGGATTACTGATCGCCGAAACCGAATATCATACTGAAGTCGAAGTTATCACCGCGCCGTTCAAGGGCCTCGCGCTCGGGGTGTTCCTAATCACCGTTGGGATGAGCCTCGACCTTCGGCTGATTGCCCAAAACTGGCACGAGCTGCTGCTCGCGGTTGCTGCCGTGGTATCGATCAAGACGGTCGTCACCTATCTCCTTCTTCGGGTCGGGAACGCGCGCCGAGGTGTAGCCGCTGAGACGGGGCTACTGATGGGTAGCCCCTCTGAAACCACATTAATCGTGCTGGCAACCGCGGCGCAGGCGCAGCTTATCCAGCCGTCCACTGCGGCATTTTGGCAGACGGTCACGGCGATCGGCCTGACGATAACGCCGCTCCTCGCCTTTGCCGGCAGCGCCATCTCCCGCCGCATCGAAGGGCGGAGCGAACCGCTCGACGAGCCCCCCGAGGGCACAAAGCGAGCGGTGATCATCGGGTTCGGGAGGGTGGGCCAGCTAGTCGCTGAGCTGCTGGCGGTCCACGATCAGCCCTACATTGCGGTTGAGGCCAACATAGACGCGGTCAAGGCAGGCCGTGCCGCTGGACATGCGATCATCTACGGCGACGTTGTCCGTTCACAGTTGGTGGACAGACTCGACCTGCCAAATGCGCGCGCGCTCATCCTGACTATGGATGATCCGCCGCTATCGGTAAGAATGGCGCGGCGCGTGCGGGCGCTTGCGCCCGATCTGCCCATCATTGCTCGTGCCCGCGACGCAGCGCACGCCGCCGAACTCTACCGCGCCGGCGTCACCGACGCGGTGCCGGAGACGCTGGAAAGTTCGCTTCAGCTTTCCGAAGCGGTGCTGGTTGACCTCGGCGTTGCGATGGGACCAGTCATCGCGTCGATTCACGAGAAAAGGGATGAGCTGCGTCAGACCATCCGCGAACAAGCCGACTTGGAGCGCGAACCTCGCATTCGTCGCCTCCCCCGGCTGTCCGACCTCGGAAGTCTGCACCGCGGCTGATCCGATCTGCCCCGTGATCGCCGCAATCAGGGGTTAGCGGCGCGTCATCATGCAGCCGTCGGACCTTCGTGTCGCGCTATTCAGCGGCAATTATAACTACACTCGTGATGGGGCCAATCAGGCGCTCAACCTCCTGGTCGGGCATCTTCTGTCTCGTGGCGTTCACGTGCGTGTCTATTCGCCAACGGTGGATGAGCCCGCCTTTGCACCGACGGGCGACCTCGTCGACGTGCCGGCATTGCCGCTGCCTGGCGACCGTGGCGAGTACCGGTTGGCGCGTGGGTTGCCGCTGAAAGCCCGTCGCGACCTAAAGGCGTTCGCACCAAATCTGATCCACGTGTCTGCACCGGACATTCTGGGTCACCGCGCGATCAGCTACGCGCGGCGCCGCGGCATAGCCCGGGTGGCCTCGCTTCACACCAGGTTTGAAACGTACCCGCGTTATTACGGCTTGGGTTTTCTGGAGCCGATGGTCGAGCATTTGCTGACGCGCTTCTACAATCGTGCCGAACGGGTCCTGGTGCCGGGGCCGCTGTTGGCTGAGATCCTGCGGAGTTGGGGCGTCCACACGCCGACCGCCGTCTGGTCTCGCGGGGTCAATCACGATCGCTTCTCCCCGAGCCGGCGAGACCTAGACTGGCGCCGCAGCCTGGGCATTGCGGACAACGAAGTGGCCGTCGGATTTCTTGGGCGGCTGGTAAAAGAAAAGGGCCTGGACATCTTCGCGGAGGTGACTGCCGAGCTTTGCAGACGTGATGTGCCCCATCGGGTACTGGTGATCGGAGAAGGCCCCGCACGTGATTGGTTTGCCGAGCAGGTGCCTGATGCCGCCTTTGCCGGCTTCCAGACAGGTGATGACCTGGGCCGGGCCGTTGCGTCGATGGATATCTTCTTCAATCCGAGTGTGACGGAGACATTCGGCAACGTCACCCTTGAGGCCATGGCTTCGGGAGTGCCTGTTGTCGCCGCACGTGCCTCAGGCGCATTGGGATTGATCGACGACGGCCAGACGGGCCGGCTCGTAGAACCACGTGATATCCCTGCCTATGCGGATGCTATCGCGGGATTGATCGCTTCACCCGATGAACGACTGCGCATGGGCCACAAGGGATGCGACAAGGCGGCGAGCTATCGCTGGGACATCATCAATGAGGCGGTCCTTTCCACCTATCTGGACCTGATGGAAGAACGGCGTCGGAAAGCTGATGGCTAAGCAGACCCTGCTGCGACGAAACGAGACGTAACGGAGCCAATCCGTTCATCGCCCGTTCCAAGTTTATCATTTAGCTGAAGTCAGCTTCCGCCGTTCCGGCGGGTATCGGAGATGACACAATGAGCATGAACCGTACCGGTCGTAGGCTGCTTTTGGCGGCGGCCGCTTCCGGCGCGCTACTGGTTGCTGGTTGCGCAACCGAGACGCCGTATCGTCCTGCAACGGGGCAGGGATTCTATCGCACCGGCTTCAGTGATCAGCAGATTGAAGCCAATCGGTATCTCGTCAACTTCGCTGGCAATACGGTCACTGACCGTGACACCGTCGAGCGGTACCTTCTGTATCGCGCTGCCGAACTGACGCTGCAGAACGGCTACGATTACTTCATCACGGTCGACCGGCAAACGGACCGGCAGGCACGTACCTATGCCACCCCTGGTGCAGGCTTTGGTCCCGGCTGGGGCTACGGTGGCTTGGGCGGGTACTGGGGCCCTTCGTGGCGCTTCTATGGTCGCCCGTGGGGCGGCTGGGGCGGATGGGGTCCTTGGGGTGGCGGCTTCAACGACTTCGACGTGCGCACCGTTGATCGCTACGAGGCGTCTGCCGAGATCGTCATGGGCAAGGGCACTCCGCCTCGCGGCGAAGTACGCGCTTTCAACGCGCGTGACGTCATCGAGCGGCTAGGTCCCACGATCAGGTTGCCGGAACAGCGCCGGCGCTAATCACGAGGACATACTCCCAAAAAGGGCTTCGTCAGTTGACCTGACGAAGCCCTATTTTTGTGCCTGAACAAGCACCCGAGTTTAGGTGGGCGAGCTCACTGGCCCGCCCGCTCGTATCAAACCGCGCCGTGGCAGTGCTTGTACTTACGCCCCGATCCGCAGGGACACGGCGAATTGCGGCTTACCACACCCTTCCAGCTTTCCGGGTCTTCTCCCACCTCAACGCCGGAAGGTTGCGGAATTTGCATGGGAGGCACCTGCGTCTGGATTAGGCCCAGCGTTCCAGCGTCGATGTCAGAAGAATTGTCTTCGCCCGAGAATGGATCGAAGTGTGTGGTGATGAAGTCCGGCAGATCAGGCAACGGCGGCGGGGCCTGCAGCTGGAACTGAGCATGCGCGATCGTCTTGGTCACGTCCTCGCGGATCGAATCGAGCATCCGCTGGAACAGCGCGAAGGCTTCCTGCTTATATTCGTTAATCGGAGTCTTCTGCGCGTAGGCGCGCAGGTGCACAACCTGGCGAAGCGCGTCGAGCGTGGCCAGATGCTCCTTCCAGTGATGGTCTAGGTTCTGGAGTAGGATCGACTTCTCGACCTGCGTCCAGGTTTCCGGCTCCAGCTCTGCCGCCTTTGAGGCAACCATCGCATCCGCCTCTGCCTGGACGCGCTCCGTAATCATCTCGGGATCAACAGCGTCCTCGGACAGCCAATCATCGATACGCGGCGTCAGGTTCAGGATCTCGGCAAGCCGGTCCTTCATGCCCTCCACATCCCATTGCTCCGGATAAGAGCCAACCGGGCAAGCATCGCCCACGATCGCGTTGACCGTCTCGGCGCGCATGTCGGTTACGACATCGCCAACCGTCTCCGCATCCATGATGTCCGCGCGCTGCTCGTAGATGACCTTACGCTGGTCATTCATGACGTCGTCATATTCGACGACCTGTTTGCGGATGTCGTAATTGCGTGCTTCGACCTTACGTTGCGCAGTCTCGATCGCCTTCGACAGCCACTTGCTGCCGATCGCCTCGCCATCCTCGATGTTGTTGCGCATCATGCGGGCGAACAGCGTGTCCGGGCCGAAGATACGCAGCAGGTCATCGTCGAGGCTGAGGTAAAAACGGCTGAGGCCGGGATCACCTTGGCGGCCCGACCGGCCCCGTAGCTGATTATCGATTCGGCGGCTTTCGTGTCGTTCGGTTCCGAGGACGAAAAGCCCCCCGGCCTCAAGCACCCTCGCCTTTTCCGCCGCGATCTCTGCGCGGATCTGCTCAATCGCCGCGTCGCGCTCCGGCCCTTCCGGCATTCCCGACAGCTCGTCCTCGACGCGGAATTCAAGATTGCCACCGAGCTGAATGTCGGTGCCGCGACCTGCCATGTTCGTCGCGATCGTCACAGCGCCCAATCGGCCAGCCTGCGCCACGATATGCGCTTCCTGCTCATGGTAGCGCGCGTTCAGCACCGAATGGTCGACGCCTTCCTGCTTCAAAAAGTCGCTCAACATTTCTGACTTTTCGATCGAGACGGTGCCGACGAGGACCGGCTGACCCTTTTCAGCGTGCTGGCGAATGCGCTTTGCAATCGCGCGGAACTTGTCGTGCGTATCCTTGTAGAACTCGTCCTCTTCGTCGACACGCCGGATCGGATTGTTCGTCGGAATCGTGACGACGTTCATCTTGTAGATGTCGAAGAACTCGGCCGCTTCAGTCGCTGCCGTGCCGGTCATGCCGGCGAGCTTCGGATACATGCGGAAGTAGTTCTGGAAGGTGATCGAGGCCATGGTCTGGTTCTCGGGCTCGATCTGGACACCCTCCTTCGCCTCCACGGCCTGGTGAAGACCGTCAGACCAACGCCGACCATCCATCATTCGGCCGGTGAACTCATCGATGATGATTACCTTCCCGTCCTTCACGATGTAATCGATGTCGCGCTTGAACATCACGTTCGCGCGCAGCGACTGGTTCAAGTGGTGAACCACCTGGGTATTCTCGAAATCGTAGAGGTTTGCGCCTTCCAGCAGGCCCGCCGCCTCCAAGAGCCGCTCCACACGCTCCGTGCCGTCCTCCGTCAGGACGATCGTTTTCTGCTTCTCGTCCTTCTCGTAGTCGTCGGGCGTAATCTGCTTCACGACGGCATCGACGGATATGTAAAGCTCGCTCTTGTCGTCCGTCGGACCGGAAATGATCAGCGGCGTACGCGCCTCGTCGATCAGCACCGAATCGACCTCGTCGACGATCGCCATGGCGAACGGCCGCTGCACCATCGAGGCGCGGTCATACTTCATGTTGTCGCGCAGATAGTCGAAGCCGAACTCGTTGTTCGTTCCGTAGGTAATGTCCGCGGCATAGGCGTCGCGACGCTCATCATCCGACAGGTTGGGGACAATCACGCCCACGGTCAGTCCTAGGAAGCGATAAACGCGACCCATCCAGTCAGCATCGCGGGCAGCAAGATAGTCGTTGACCGTGATGACGTGGACGCCGTTTCCGGGCAGCGCATTGAGATAGGTCGCAAGCGTGGCGACAAGCGTCTTGCCTTCACCGGTCCGCATCTCCGCGATCTCGCCACGGTGAAGTACGATGCCGCCGATCATCTGGACATCATAGTGCCGCTGCCCGAGCACGCGCCGTGCGGCTTCTCGAACCGTAGCGAACGCTTCTGGCAGGAGGCTGTCGAGCTTCTCGCCGCGAGCGAGCCGCTCACGAAACAGCGTCGTCTGCTGCGCGAGTGTCGCGTCGTCCATAGCTTGGAGCGTGGGCTCGAAAGACGCGATCTTGGCCACGATGGGATTGAGCGAGCGGACGTAGCGGTCGTTGGACGAGCCGAAAAGCGACTTGGCGATGTTGCCGAACATGGATCTGTTCCTGATATCATAGCGGCGCGGCAGCCATCTAGGCGCGCGCAAAGGAAGAGCGGTATTGGCCCCGGTGGTGGGCGGATCGCTGCCTATTCGCGCCGACGGCTAGCGAATGCGGGCTCAATCGCCTCGAGCATGAATGGCTTGCCGGAGAATGCGCGCGATGCCTCGGCAAGCGAGACGAGAACGGAAGTCGGATGCCATGTAGCCGCCCGGGGCGCCGTCGCCACGCTGGCGGCGGTAACCGCCCCCTCTGCAACTGCGCGTGCCTGATCCTGAGCGCGCGCACTGCCGCTGATCCCGGTCAGCGCCGATAGCAGTGCAGAGAGAAGCAGCAGGATGTTCACGCGGCCGGACATAGGATGGCGAGGCGGCTCGGCCAACCCAAAAGCGTCACCGAGCGGTGCAAGATGCGCAATGCGCCGCTTGTACAATGGTCCAGCCTGCTTCGTCATCGCCGCCCGACCTGCACTGCTTGTACAAGCGTGATGACTCTCTTCGCGGTTCGCGGCATGGCGTCCGCATGTCCCACGTCATGTCTCCGCTCGCCCTGCCCTTCCCCGAACTCGCGCCGATTGCGGGCGCGACGCCACATGTTGCTCGTGCGCGCTACAAGGCGTGGGACCGCTGTGATCTGACCTTTGTTGCCCTTGATCCCGGCACGACTGTCGCAGGCGTGCTGACCCAGTCAAAATGCCCGTCACCGGAGGTGGAATGGTGCCGTAAGGCGCTGGTGCTCGGCGAAGCACGTGCGCTGGTGGTGAATGCCGGAAATTCGAACGCGTTCACCGGAAACCGCGGCCGTGCGGCGGTTGAGGCGATTGCGGCCAGGGCGGCGGCACATCTCGACTGCAAGCCGTCTGATGTCTTTGTCGCATCCACAGGCGTAATCGGCGTTCCACTGCCGATCGATAAGGCTGAAGCCGGACTGGACGCAGCCTTCAGCGCACAGCCCTGCGATTGGCGCCAGGTTGCTGAAGCGATCGGAACGACGGACACTTACCCGAAGGGAGCGGCCACCACGGCCATCGTCGACGGCAAGACTGTCACCCTCGTCGGCGTGATCAAGGGGTCAGGCATGATCGCGCCTGACATGGCGACCATGCTCGGCTTCATCTTCACCGACGCGGCGGTGGATGCCGCATTTCTTCAGGCCGCGCTCTCGGGCGCAAACGCTCGGACGTTTTCCTGCATCACGGTCGATGGGGATACTTCGACCAGTGATACGGTACTTGCCTTTGCCACCGGCCAAGCCGGCAATTCGCCGCTGACGAACGAAGATAGCCCCGGTGGGGACGCCTTCCGTGCGGCGTTGTCTGATCTCTGCCACCAGCTAGCCCAACTGGTTGTCCGCGATGGAGAGGGCGCATCCAAACTGATCGAGATATCGGTAGAGGGCGCGGAGAGCGATCGTTCAGCACATCGCATCGCAATGTCCATCGCCAATTCGCCTTTGGTGAAAACGGCCGTTGCCGGAGAGGACGCCAATTGGGGCCGCGTGGTCATGGCGGTAGGGAAAGCGGGAGAAATGGCGGAACGTGATCGGCTGTCGATCCGCTTCGGGAATACGCAGGTCGCCAGCAACGGATTAGCCGTTGAAGGCTATGACGAGGCGCCGGTCGCCGCTCATCTAAAGGGGAACGAGGTCACGATCGGCGTCGACTTGGGGCTCGGCGAAGGACGAGCAACCGTTTGGACGTGCGACCTGACACATGGATATATTTCCATCAACGCCGACTACCGCAGCTGATGGACTTAAGCGGCGACGGTCCATGCCAAGGCACGACCATCGCCGCTAAGATCTTCAGGCCAGTTCGCCTTCTAGCCAGGCCTTGATGCGGCCCTTCGGCTCGGCGCCAACCTTGGTCGCTGCCGGATTCCCGCCCTTGAACAGGATCATGGTCGGGATGCCGCGCACGCCATAGCGTCCCGGTGCATCGGGATTTTCATCGATGTTGATCTTCGCGATCGTAACCTGCTCGCCGAGCTCGTCGGAAATCTCCTCCAGGCTCGGCCCGATCATTTTGCACGGCCCGCACCATTCCGCCCAGAAGTCGACCAGCACCGGCTTGTCAGACTGGAGGACATCAGCGTGGAAGCTCTCGTCCGTGATCTTCTTAGTGGCCATGCTACAAATCTCCTTTGCGCCCCATTTAGGTTCGCAATGCGCTACACTCAACGATCAGTGATCAAGCTTTGCTCCGCTCCTGAAAAGCCCGGCTTGTGCCGCGACAGGAGCTCGGGCGGCAGTGCGATCATCCTCGGCCCGGCCGTGTAAAGCAGTGCGGCTTCGATCACGCGGTCAGGAAAGATGACGGCGAGAACGGCGACATAGGCGGCCATTTGCCGAACGTGATAGCTCGGCACATCCTCCAGCCGATCTGGGGCGACGCGCCCGGTTTTGAAGTCGACAACCTGCACACGGTCCGCCGTGACCAGCAAGCGATCAACGGTTCCGGCGATCACCAATCCGCCATCAACGATCGCGCTGATTGGCGCTTCTCCCAACGACCCGGGACCGAAGAGTGCGGCAAAGCGATCATCCGAGAGAATCCCGCAGACCACGTCGGTGAGGCGCGCGCGCTCTGTAAGGTCTGCGACACCTCCCACCTGCGAGAGCCAGCGATCTGCTACGTTGCGACGAACGTCTTTGTCGACCGAGGGTAGACGTTCGAACAAGCCGTGGATCAACCGTCCCCGCTCAGCGGCTGCGCGCATCGCTGGCGTGGGAGGCGGATCAGCAACTTCGTCTTCGCCCATCGAGGACGGGGCAAGCGGTCGTGGAGGCCTCGCCTCTGGTGGTGCGACTTCTCGGGCCCAATCGGGTAGCGCTGCCGGCACCGCCGCCTCCGTTGTGCCGGGCTGTTGAGGCGCGACGGCAGCCGCCGGAGGATCGCCGTGAAAGGTGCGTACACCCTTGTCATCAGGTGCCCCTACGCCGAGCGCATCGAATGCCTGGCTTGCGGCGACATGCCAGCTTTGCGCCGGCGGACCGCTGTTGCGGTACTTCGGGCCCAGAGAGCCGGCAATCACCAAGCGCTCTTCAGCGCGCGTAGCGGCGACATAGAACAGTCGCCAATGCTCCTGCCGCTCCCGCGCTGCCGTCGCGGCGACGGTGTCAGCGATCGGGCCTGCCCGTTCGCTGGCGCGAGGCGGGAACACCGGGATAGGCGCTGACGCCCCTTCCGGCGCCCACATCAAGTTGCCGCCGCGCGTTCCATCAGGGTCCGCTGTCGCGTCGGCCAGAATGACCACCGGCGCCTGCAGGCCCTTTGCCCCGTGAGCTGTCATGACGCGGACGGCGTTCAAGACCCCCTCCGCCTCTCGCTTTACCTCAACTTCCCCACGGTCGAACCAGTCCAGGAAGCGTTGTAGCGAAGGCGTAGAGCTTGTTTCGAACTCCAGCGCTGCGCTCAACAGTTCCTCGATCGGGTCCCGCGCCTCTTCGCCAAGTCGGGCAAGTAGCCTCTTGCGGCCACCGAGCGGGCCCGACAGCAATTCTTCAAGGAAGCGATATGGCGTCGAAAAGTCCGCGCGCGCCAGCATGGCATCGAGTGGGGCCAGCAAGTCGCGATGATGATCCGATAGATGGCGCCACAGGCTGCCGGCTCGCGGGATCGCACGATCGAGCAGCTCTTCCTGAGTCCAGCCGATCAGTGGCGATACCAGCAGACTTGCCAGGCTAAGGTCATCGTCTGGCTGCAGGACGAAGCGGATCGCAGCCAGCAGATCTTGCACCGCCAGCGGCGCATTCAGCCGCAGCCGGTCAACACCCGCCACAGGGACGCCTTCTGCATACAGGCGGGCGACGATCAGCTGCGCGATCTCTCCGCGGCGCTTCACCAGGATCATGATGTCTTCAGGACGGATCGGACGACCCTTGCTCTCCAGCATGACGCCCTGATCGAGCCAGCCGCGTATCTGCCGCGCAATCCGAGTCGCGTTCCGGCGGACGGCATCATCGATCCAGTCTTCCGGCCCCTCCTCTTCGACCTCGCCGGAAACGATCGGCGGCCATAGCTCGACTATTCCCGGCCCCCGAACCTCGCTGGCGTGCTCTCGCAACTCCACGCCAGGGCCAAGAGCGTCCTGCTCTAAGGTTTCGATTGCGGCATCGACAAACTGCAAGATCGGCCGGGTGGAACGGAAGGAGGACACCAACGACAGGCGCTCGAAAGGAAGCCCCCGTTCGTCATCCGGCATCCGGTCGTGACCGCGGACGTCTGCTGCCTTTCGCGCGAAGTGCAATTCTGCCGCACGAAAATTGATCGGGTCAGTGCCCTGAAATCCGAAGATCGCCTGCTTGTGGTCGCCTACGGTGAAGAGGGTACGGACTGATGGAGCATACACCCCACGTCCGACGAAGTATTCGTCGACCAGCGCGCGGACGATCCGCCATTGTGCAACGTTTGTGTCCTGCGCCTCGTCGATCAAGACATGCTCGGTCGTTTGATCCAGTTTGAATCGTACCCATTCGCCAATGCCGGGCTGATCAAGCAGTCCAATCGTCGCGGCGATCAGATCGTCAAAGTCGACGAGCCCCCCCCGGCGCTTGGTGGCCGTATAGGCCCGCGCATATTCGCGCCCGACGGTAAGTGCCTCCGCCAGAAGATCAGCATAGGCGGCACGCACCCTGAGGCTAAGCAGCTCGGCGCAACGACCGTGCAACCTTGTGGCCAGATCCGCGTAGGCGGGGTCTACGGGCGCTTGCCCCTTGCCAAAGGAGCGCAGATCGCCGTCGGCCTTGGCCCAGACGTGATGTAGCTTCTCGAGCGTTTCGGCACGCTCTTCCGCGCCGGCGGCGAGCCATAGCGATATCGTTTCGGCGCGCGCCAACCCGTTCTTCGTTGCCCAAGAGGCGTTCAGCTGGCTGATAGCTTCCAGGGCCGTTCGGTCTATCAGGTCATCGTCGCAAGCCGTTCTGATATGTTCCTCGACGTCCCCGGAGGGAAGATCGAGAGCATGACGGAGCCATGGCTGAATGCCGCTTGGCAGCTGCTCCAAGGCCGGCCCTGCGCGCGCACAATCGTTGAGGAACCGGTCTGCGCCCATCTCACCGAGCCGCAGGCTAAGTTTACCGATCGCCTCCACCGGCCCTGCTCGCCCCTCCCGTTCTGCGGTGACGAGCAGGTCTGCTAGGGTGGCGCGCGCCAATACGCCTTCTTCGCGCGCCTCCATCGGTCGGAAGCCAGGGACGAGCCCAGCCTCGGTTGGAAAAGCCGCGAGAAGGCTCTGGCAGAAGCCATGGATCGTCTGGATACGCAGGCCACCACCGGGCGCATCGAGCACCTTGGCGAACAAGGTGCGCGCACGATCGCGTTGCGCCGGGTCAGCCGCCTCGCCCAACGCCTGAAGGTCTGCGAACAGATCGCGATCCTTCATTCGCACCCAGGCCGCCAGGCGCTGGCTGACGCGCGCCGCCATTTCGGCGGCTCCTGCCTTGGTGAAGGTCAGGCAGAGAATGGCGGCCGGATCAACGCCGCGCAGCAGCAAACGGAAAACGCGCGCCGACAGAACCTGGGTCTTCCCCGTGCCCGCGGACGCTGAAAGCCACACATGTGCGTCGGGCGCGCTGGCCCGACGCTGCTCACCGCGCAGGGGCGGCAGCGGCCGAATGCGAGACGAGCCACTACTGGTCACGACCGTACCACTCGTGTCGCCGCATCAACTGATCATACTCGGTATAGGGAGCGTATTCGGGGTGTAGTTTGGCCGTGAAAGGCTCATCGCCCAGCAGCCAGCGTTCTGCCGCCTCTACGAAGACGGCCCGCGCGCGATCGACGAACTCCGACGTGATAATTCGGTCGCCCTTCCCAACGGGATCAACCGGCGTCGTTATGCTGCCGAACGTGTCACGGTACCGCGCCAAGGACCAATATTCAAAGGCTCGGGCCGTGCCGCGAATGTTTGGAAACCCGCCGACCTCGGCAATCGCGCCAAGCAGACCCAATTGCATCGAGAAACCTGCCCGGGCTGCCGCAGCGGATGGCGCTTTGCCGGTTTTGTAGTCAACGATTGCCAGCGTGCCGTCGCTCATCCGGTCGATGCGGTCGAACCGTCCCGATAGCTCGATCCCGGCAATCGTAACACTCCCCTTTCCTTCTGCCGCCAACACTGTTCGACCGTTCGCCTGCTCTGCGGCCATCCTGGTGGCGATCCACTCGACGGCAGCAAGCAGGCGCGGCTGCCACAACGCCCGGAGCAACGGGTGCGTCGTTGGTTCGCCAAGCATCTGAAGTGCACGCGGGGCCAACAGGTCGACGCGGCATGCGTCATCGCGTGCCCAAGCCTCCAAAATGCTGTGAACGGCGGTGCCGCGCCACGCCGCGCTTGGATCGGCATCTACCGGGTCGAGCTGTCGCAGGCCCAAAATTCGCTGGGCATAGAACGCGAACGGATCGGCCTTTAGCCGGTCGACGTGCGTGACTGACATGGCAGTAGGCCTGAGCCGGCGCGGTGGAGAAGGCGCAGGACGGCTTACCGGATGTGGCGTGCCGCCGTCATCGATCTCCCGCGTCCATTGCTCCAGCGCCACATCACGCGCACGATCAAATTCGTCGCCCGCCATCGCCGCGAGGCGAAGCCACAAGCGCGAAGGGATAGCGGGCGAGCGCGCGTCCCGCCGCGCGCGGGTGATAAGAACTTCGCGTGCGCCCAGTGCCTGACCGAAATCATGCGCGGCCACGCCGATCGAACGCTCCAGCCCGGGCAAGCCCAGCATCGTCCTGATCCTGGGGGCCAGCCAAGGATCAGGGGCCGCAGCACCGGGCCATACGCCCTCGTTCAGCCCGCCGAGGATCATAAAGTCAGCCGATTGAAGGCGCGCCTCGATCAATCCGTAGATGGCGAGACGCGCATGTCCGCCCTGCGGACGGACAGCCACCTGGTCCATCAGAAGCCGAAGCAGCGGAGCGAGCCCCACCGCCGAAACACCGCGGGGCCCGCGATCAGCCTCGGACTCGAGATCGGCCAGGAGATCAGCTGCCGCACGCCCCGCGGGTCCGCGCCAAGCTTCGTCGCCTGCCAAGGCAGTCGCCGCATCCCGAACCGCAGCGATCAGGTCGCGAAGGGAATGGGCGTCGGAAGCGAAGACCGCGGCGAGCGGATCCAGCAGGGTCCGTACCTCCACCCACCAGGGCCCTGCCTTTTCAGCGAGATGCGCTTCAATGCCGGCCAGTCCGACTGCAGGACGTGGGCCGCGCAAGCGACGATCAAGCCGGCGCACGCCCTCCAGCCAACGCCCGCGCTGATCCCCAGCGCGAACCAGCGGGTGTTTGAGCAGCGTCAACAACGCGAGCGGCGCAAATCCCTCGGCCGCAGCCTCGACGATCGCAATCAGCAACGTGCCGGGCGGGAGGATCGAAAGCGGACGGCCGGCGCTGTCGTCGACAGCGATGTTCCACCTCGCACAATGGGCCGATACGCGGCGTGCCAGAGCACGATCAGGCGTCACCAGCGCGGCGGTGCGTTCCGGTACTTCCAGCGCCTCACGCAAGGCGAGCGCGATTGCCTGCGCCTCGTCGGCCGGGGTCGCGAGCTCGGCGACCCGAACGCCAGCCAACTGCCGTTGCTGTGGCGGCAATTCGGTCCAACGCGCAGTGTATTCGGCCGGTGCGAGAGCGGTTGCGATCGTCCGGCCCCGGGCGGCGGAGGCGTCGTGATCGCTGCCGTCGGGCCACAGCGCCACGTCCTCGCGCGCCATTCCCATTCGCGCAAGCAGCTGCTTCAGATGGAATTGGGGGTGCACTTCAATGGCGCGTTCGGCCTTTCCTGTGACAGGATCGGCCTGATGCGGGCCTAACGCGGCCCATTCATCATCGGCCATGGCCCGATCCAATCCGGCCAGCACCACCAGCCCGCGATCCATCGTCGCGACGCATCCCATCATCGTCGCGACCGAGGGTGCCGCATCGGTAATACCGGCGGCGCAGACAAATCCGTCGGGCGGCGCCGTACGCCACCGCTCAGCCAAGCGGCGGAGCAGCAGCACGCGTCGCGTGCTGGCATCGATGCGTCCCAAGCGCTTCAGTTCTTCCGGCCATTGATCGATCACGATCCGGAACAGATCCAGCGCGGTTCGCCAATGAGCGGTCAGGTCGCCCAGATCGAGCGTGGCGAGGCGTGCTGGATCCACCTCTTCGACAGTCAATTGGTCGAGCGTTCGGGCAAGCTCACCGGCGAGCCGCACCGCTTCGGGCGCGTCGAGCGACGGGCGCTCGTCCTGAACCAGTCGCGCGAGGATCATTTGACGCGCGAGCGGCGCGATCGCGGGCGGCGGCGGATCAGTGTCCGCGGGATCGAGCGCTGCGCCAATCGCCTCGCCGATATCTTCGGCACCGATCGCGACGAGCCGCGGCAGGATCAGCGCGCCGCCGCGAGCCCGGACAAAGGCGTTGTTCACCGCAAGCTTCGCGCGGTTGTTGGGCAAAAGGATTAGCCCACGGGCAAGGCCCAGCTGATCATCGCCGAACCGGCGGATCAGCCCTGCGACGAGCGCGTCGGCGAAGGCACGGTGCGCCGGGATCGTATAGATCCGCGGCCGGTGCCGATCAGCCATTCCCGAGCAATTCCTCCGCCCGCGCGACCGCCGCGGGCGTGCCGACATCAACCCAGAGCCCCTGATGGACCACGCCGTAAGCGCGACCTTCGGCGATCGCGCGTTCCCAGAAAATCATGGTCGAAAATGGCGGTTCCGGTGCATCGACGAGAATGGCCGGATTCAGAATTTGCACGCCGATGAAGACGTAGGGCGCCACCCGACCTGGTTTGCGGCGAGAGGTGATCCGCCCCGTGGCGTCGAGGTAGAAATCGCCCTGACCGCCATGGCAGTGCGCGCGGGCCAGCGGCACCAGCAACAACAGGACATCCATGATCTTGGGGTCCCAACGGTCAGCCAGCAGCGACAGTGCATCAACCGGCCCATCCAGCCAGAAATTGTCGCTGTTCACGACGAAGATCGGATCATCGCCGAGCAACGGACGCGCCTTGATCAGGCCGCCGCCGGTTTCCAGCAGTTGGCCGCGCTCATCCGACACCACGATGTCGAGCCCGTCGATTGTCGAGAGATGCGCCTCCAACGTGTCGGCGAGGTAATGAACATTGACCACGGCGCGCTTGACGCCGGCGGCGCGAAGATGGTCCAGCGCGTGATCAAGCAGCGGCTTGCCCGCCACCGGGATCAGCGGCTTGGGACGGGTGGCCGTCAACGGCCGCATCCTCTTGCCCAACCCGGCCGCCATGACCATCGCAGTGCTCGGCACCACCACCGGCAGCTTCGGCCGGATCGCGCGGGGTTTGGTCATCGCGCGCTCAGTTGAAGCGGATCGCCGCGAAGCGCCGCGGGAACATTGGCATCAAACCAGGCGGCAACCGGCGCCAGTGCGGGCTGAGCCAGATCGCGTTCGAGATAGGTCCAGACGCGCGGGCAAAGGCTGGGATAGCGCGGCTTGCCATCGCGCTGCCACAAGCGCGTGAAGATCCCGATGATCTTCGCGTTACGTTGTGCGCCAAGCACGTGATAGGCGCGCATGAACGCCTCCCCCTCCCCCGTCGCATTGCAGTAGCGCGCGATCATCGCGCCTTCGAGTTCGGGCGCCACGTCGCGGCGGGCGTCCTGAAGCAGCGAAACCAGATCATAGGCCGGGTGACCGGCGAGCGCGTCCTGGAAGTCGAGGAGCCCAAGGCGATGCGGATCGCCGACGAGCATCAGGTTTTCGACGTGATAGTCGCGCAGCACCGTAACGGGGCGGTCGAAAATCGCATGATCGAACACCGCGTCCCATGCGGCGGTATAGCCGGGAAGATCGACCTCCAACGACAGCGCAGGGCAATACCATTCAACCAGCAGCGCAGCCTCGCGGTGCAGTTCCGCACGATCATAGGGCCGCCAGTCGCCCGCCGCGTGGCCGCGAAGCGCGATCAGGATGTCGACGGCATTCTGGTACAAGCCCTCAGCCGCGGCGGGATCGCGATCGATTGCCTCACGCATGCGGTTGTCGCCGAAATCCTCGAGCAACACGAGCCCGCGATCATCGTCGGCCGCATAGATGGTCGGCGCACCAAAGCCGTGTCCGGAAAGCCATTTGGCTACCGCCAGAAAGGGACGTGGGTCCTCTTGCGGCGGCGGCGCATCCATCAACACAGCCCGACGATGGCCATCTACGACACGGAAATACCGGCGAAAGGAAGCATCGCCAGCAAGCGGCAGAATTTCCGCCTGTCCCCATCCATGGGCGGCCAGAAACGGGCGCGCGTGCGGGGGCGGAGTCATATCGAGGGCCATCGCCGCTCCCATGCCGCCGGCGCTTCCCAAGTCAAGCGCCGCGCGCCATCCGGTTCGATGGAAAGCGCCAGACGGAGCGCATCCGGCCATGCGCCGGGCCCTGCGCGATCCGGCCATTCGACCACAAGTGCGCTGTCATAAAGCGCATCGTCCAGCCCCAGTTCGGGCATTTCGGAAGGATCGTCCAGCCGGTAGAGATCGACGTGAAGCACCGGCAGGCGAACCTCGGGCACGTCATAGGGCTGGACGATCGCGAAGCTGGGGCTGGGTGCCTCGCCCTGCAAGCCGAGGGCGGCCAGCAGCCCGCGCGCGATGCTGGTCTTTCCCGCGCCGAGCTGCCCCTCGAGCAGAACCACATCACCGACGCGTAGAACGCTGGCGACCTCCGCCCCGACAGCTTCGCTAGCGGCCGGATCGGACAGCATGCGCTCGCCGCGGTTCATCGCGGAAGCTCCACCGTTACGAGCGATCCGACGCCCGGTTCGCTGACCATCGTGATCGAGCCGCCATGCGCCTCGACAAATTGCTTGGCCAGCGGGAGACCAAGGTCGAGCGTTCGACCGGTGTCGGCGCTGGCTGCCTGGGCGAACCGGTCAAAGACGCGGCTGACGGCGTCGGCATCGAGGCCGGCACCGTCGTCCGAGACGATGATCCGCGCCGCGCGCCCGTCGCCATCCGCGTGCAAGAGCACCCGGCCTCCGCCGCCCGTCGCGTTCAGGGCGTTGCGCAGCAGATGATCCACCGCCTCGCGCAGCCGCTGCGGATCACCCACCACCTTGCCGACACCCGGATCGATGGCCGTGACCAGATCGATCGCGCGCAGATCGGCATCGCTTCGCCGGGCCTCGGCGGCGGCGGCGAGCAGGTCGGCGAGCACAACCTCCTCACGGGTCAGCGCCGGTTCCCCCTCCGCCTGGGTCAGGTTCAGCACGTCATCGATCAACAAGCCGAGCCGCTCGACCGAATCGAGGATCGCGCCGACATATTGCGTGCCCTGATCGGACAGGGTGCCGGCGTAGCCAGCGTGGAGCATTTCCGCGAAGCCGCTGATCGACGTAAGCGGGGTGCGCAGTTCGTAGCTCATGTTCGCGACAAAGGCGGTCTTCACCTTGTCGGCCGCCTCGAGCGCGGCGGCGCGATCGCGCAGCGCCTGCTCCGCACGCCGGCTGTCGGTGATGTCCAGCATGGTAAAGAGGGCATTGCCATCCGGCAGTGGAACCGCAGCGAATTCGTAATGTCGTCCATCTGCCAGCGCCACACGGCCACCGCGCTGCTGCCGGTCGCTGGTCGCTGAACGGACCAGGTCGGTCACGAGCTTTGCCCGGTTGGGGGTGCGCAATTTGGGTGCGATCTTTTCCGCGACCGCATCGACGCGGGGATGGCCGTTGAGAAACTCCTCTTCCAGCTCCCACAGGGCACGGAAGCGGTTGTTCCAGAGTTGGAGGCGACCATCGGCGGCAAAGACACCCAGCGCCTCAAAGAGATTGTCGAAGGTAGCGGTCCGGACGCGCAACAGCGTGTCGCGCGCCGATGCCAGTTGCACCTCCTCGGTACGATCCTCGAAGATCAACAGGAGCCCGCCATCGGGGAGCAGCTGCGCGACCACACGGATATAGACGCCGTTGGGGAGGTGCCACGTTTCCTCGACGGCTGCATCGGTGCGCGTGAACCATTCGCGGCGCTCCGCCTTCCATCCCGGGAAGTCGCGCACCTCGGGCAGCCGATTCGCCTCCCGCATCCGCTCAATCACGCGGTCGAATTCCGGACGATCGGAGAGCCATTCGCTGCGCATCGCGAACATGCGGCGGAATGGCTGGTTGCAGAATACCAAGGAGCGATCACGGCCGAACTGGGCGACGCCGGCGGACAATCGATCCAGCATCGCCCGCTGCGCGTCGGCAAACCGCCGCTCGCGCGCCCTCGCCTGCTCCAGCTCCTCGATGTCAATTGCGAAGCCGGCAACGCCGCCGTTGGGCAGCGGCACATCATGGAGCAACATGGAGCGTCGCGCGCCGCCGATGGTAGCCGGGAGGACCCGCACCTCAGGCCGGCCGGTCTCACGGGCGGCGATGGCGCCGGCCAGCGGGCCACCGTGCCCCGATCCCTCGATCAATTCCACCCCGCGGCCGACGACATCGGCCGCATCGCTGCCCTCCACCCCCTGCACATAGGCCGTGTTGACCATCGACAAGCGAAGGTCGGGTCCACGGTACCACATGGGCATGGGAGCGGCCTCTATCAGACCGGTCAGCGCCTCGAACGCCTCGCGCACCTGCGACTGTTCGTTAGCGAGGCGTTCGACCTCTGCCTGCTCCTCGCTGGCGTCATGCACCCACAAAACGAGATCGGTCCCTTGCCGCCCGGTCGGTGTACGTTCGCCCCGAAGGGTCAGTGTCCGGGCAGCGCCGCGGGGGCGCACTTGCCGAACAAACGGGCGGCCGGACCGCTGCATGGCCAGAAGATCGGCCATGATCCGCTCCACATCGAGCGGGTCGAGACCGCCGCCGGCCGAGCTCAGGCCATCGAGATCGGTCGCCGGCTGAACGAGGCCGAAGAGATCCGCCACGCGGGGCGGCATGTCGAGCCGCAGGTCGGGGCGGACCAGGACCGGCTGCATCGGCGCATGGGCAAGCAGCGCTTGGGTGGCTTGCCACCGCTCCCGCTCACGAGTCGCCGCGCCGCTGAGCCTCAGGCCGTGATACAGTGCCGCCGAGGCTCCCGCCACCAGCAGCAGCAGGATCAAGCCCGCAACGATCAACATGGGAGTGGTCAAAGGAAATCGGCGTGTCCGTTAGGTCGTTCCCCTTTCTACGCGCGGATCGACCGATGTGAACAGCTTACATCTCGCCGCGCGCCCGGCGAATGGCATACCATTTAGCGACGTTGGCGTTGTGCTGCTGCAACGTGTCCGCAAAGACATGGCCACCAGTGCCGTCCGCGACGAAGTAAAGCGCGGAGCTGGTCTCAGGATCGAGGACGGCGTCGATCGATTCGCGGCCTGGATTGGCGATCGGCCCGACCGGCAAGCCGGCGCTGGCATAGGTATTGTAGCCGTTCTTCGCCTGAAGCTCCGAGCGAAGGATGCGGCGGCCGAGCGGCTTGCCCTTGGTGATCGGGTATATGACCGTCGGATCCGCCTGAAGCGGCATGCCACGCTTTAATCGATTGGTGTAAACCGCCGCGACCATCCGCCGTTCCGACGGCTTGCTGGTCTCCTTCTCGACGATCGACGCGAGAATGACGGCTTCCTGCGGGGTAGAGACCGCGATGCCCGGCTCGCGCTTCTTCCAGGCAGCGGCGAGATAATCGCTCATCGCCCTCTGCATCCGCGCGACGACAGCCGCTCGGGTATCGTTGAGCTGATAGGCGTAACTATCGGGCAGGATCGACCCTTCGCCCGGCACCGCCACGTCGCCGCGGAGGCCCTCGGCACGCATCAGCGCCTCATGCACCATGATCGAGGGATAGCCCTCGGGCACAGGCACCAGGCGCTGGCGGACCTTGCCGTCTTCGAGCAGCGTCAGGATGTCGGCGGCGCTGGCGCCTTTCGGGATTGCATATTCGCCGGCCTTGATCGGGGTTCCGCTGCCGAACACACGAGCATAGCCGCGGAAGCGCTGGGCAGAGCGGATCGCGCCCTGCTTCTCCAGCTCGATCGCCGCCCGCGCGAGGCTGGCCCCGGCGGGTACCACGACGGACAAGGGTTTCGGGGACGGACCCGGACCCGACCAGTCACGCGCGATCCAGAACAGGCCGGCGATCAACACCAGCCCGATCAGCAGTCCGAAACACCCAGTCTTGCGCATGCATTTACCCTGGTGATGGCACGTGCCGCGGGCGGCCGGCGCTCAGCCGGCCAGCCTCACGCGGCCCGCGCCGACCGTCAGATCGCCTTCATCACCAGCGATGCGTTCGTGCCGCCAAAGCCGAAGCTGTTGTTGAGCACGGCGCGCACCTGACGCTTTTTGGCGGTGTGCGGCACCAGATCGACGCCCGCGCAATTGTCGCTTGGATTGTCGAGGTTGAGCGTCGGGGGCACGATCTGGTCGCGCATCGCCAGGATGCAGAAGATGCTTTCGACCGCGCCCGCGCCGCCGAGCAAGTGACCGATCGCCGACTTCGTCGAGGACATGGAAAGCGAGCCGATATGATCGCCGAACAGGCGACGGACCGCGCCAAGCTCCAGTTCATCACCCAGCGGCGTCGAGGTGCCGTGCGCGTTGATGTAGTCGATATCCTCAAGCCGGAGTCCCGACTTGCGCATCGCCATCTCCATCGAGCGGAACGCACCCGAACCTTCGGGATGGGGCGCGGTGACGTGATAGGCGTCGCCGGAAAGACCATAGCCGATCACTTCGGCATAGATCTTCGCACCGCGAGCCTTGGCGCGCTCATATTCTTCGAGCACGACCACGCCAGCGCCCTCGCCCATCACAAAGCCGTCGCGGTCCTTGTCGTACGGGCGACTGGCCTTCTCAGGGGTATCGTTGTAGTTCGTGCTGAGTGCGCGCGCCTGGGCGAAGCCGGCAATGCCAAGCGGGCAGATCGCGCCTTCCGAGCCACCGGCCAGCATGACGTCCGCATCGTCCATGGCGATCATCCGAGCGGCATCGCCGATTGAATGCGCCCCGGTCGAGCAGGCGGTCACGACCGCATGGTTCGGCCCCATCAAGCCATATTTGATGCTGACCTGACCCGAGATCAGATTGATCAGGCGCCCGTGCACGAAGTGCGGGCTGACGCGGCTGGGACCCTTTTCATGGAGCACGATCGATTCGCTGGCGATACCTGGCAATCCGCCGATGCCAGCGCCGATCGAACAACCTGCCCGAAAACGCTCCTGTTCCGACATCTCCGTCAGGCCCGCGTCCTCGAGTGCCTGCCCGGCCGCATCGATGCCGAACACGATGAATGGATCGACCTGGCGCTGGATCTTGTGATCGACCCGCTTGCTGGCATCAAAGCCGTACGGATGATCCGCCGGCTTCACCTCGCAGGCGATGCGGCATTTCTGGTCCGATGCATCAAATCGCGTGATCGGGCCTGCGCCCGACTTGCCAGCGATGATATTGGCCCATGCTGTTTCCACGTCTGCCCCCAACGGGGTGACGAGACCAAGACCTGTGACAACGACGCGGCGCATTGCGCAACTCCATGAACATTACAACGAAACGGCCCCCCGCCCTCTAGACGGGGACGGGGAGCCGCTCAAATCCAGTGCGAAGCAGGAGCGAACGTCATGCCGCCCCGCCCCGCGGGCGATCAGCCCTTGTGCTCGTCGATGTAGGTGATCGCATCGCGCACGGTGGTGATCTTCTCGGCGGCGTCATCGGGAATTTCTACCCCGAACTCTTCTTCGAACGCCATCACCAGCTCGACAATGTCGAGGCTGTCCGCGCCGAGATCGTCGATGAAGCTCGCATCCTCGGTCACCTTGTCGGCCTCGACGCCGAGATGCTCGACGACGATCTTCTTCACGCGGTCGGCGGTCTCGCTCATAATAATTCCCTTTGTTTCGTCGGGGGGTTGTTGAATCCTGAACGCAGGTAGAACGGGCCTCGCTGCGATACAAGTCTGCTTTAAATCATCGCCATGCCGCCATTGACGTGCAATGTCTGGCCCGTGACATAGCCCGCCTCGCGCGATGCAAGGTAAACGACGGCTGCCCCGATATCCTCTCCGCGGCCAAGATCACCAGCCGGAATCTTGGTAAGCAGTGCCGACTTTTGCGCATCCGGCAAGACGTCGGTCATCGCCGACCGGATGAAGCCCGGGGCGACGCAATTCACGGTCACGCCCCGGCTCGCCAGTTCCTGTGCAACTGCCTTCGACATGCCGACCAGACCGGCCTTGGACGCGGCATAATTCGCCTGACCCGGATTGCCGGTCTGCCCGACCACCGACGTGATCGACACGATGCGACCGAAACGCTGCTTCATCATCGGCTTCGCCGCGGCGCGGATCAGGCGGAAAGCGGCTTCCAGGTTGACGCGGATCACCTGATCCCATTCGTCATCCTTCATGCGCATCGTGAGGTTGTCACGGGTAACGCCGGCATTGTTGACCAGGATGTCGAGACGGCCACCCAGCGCCTCTACCGCGGCGGGCACAAGTGCATCGACGGCCGCCGAATCCGAAAGGTTCGCCGGGATCGCGACGTGATCACCCGCCAGGCTGGCGCGAAATGCCTCCAGCTTGTCGAGGTTGGAACCGGATACCGCGATCCGAGCGCCCTGCGCCGCCAGCGCTTGCGCAACGGCGGAACCGATCCCGCCCGATGCGCCGGTTACCAGCGCCGTCATGCCCGTGAGGTCGAACATCAAACTTCCTCCTTCACAGCGCCTTCAGCAGCGCCTCGATATCATCCATGGACACGACGCTGATCGCGTTCGCATCCGGTGCGGTCCGCTTGACCATCGGTCCTAGAACCTTACCGCCGAATTCGACGAAATCGGTCACGTCCGCCTCGACCATCGCCAGCACCGATTCGCGCCAGCGGACCATGCCGGTGACCTGCTCCACCAGCAGGCGGCGGATCGTATCGGGATCGCTGACCGGGGCGGCGAGAACATTGGCATAGACCGGCACGAGCGGCGCGGCGATGCGCGCGTCTGCCAGCGCCGTGGCCATGGCATCGGCCGCGGGCTGCATCAGCGAGCAGTGGAAAGGTGCCGACACCGGCAACGCGATCCCGCGCTTCGCACCATGATCCTTGGCAATGGCAATCGCCCGATCAATCGCGGCCTTCGCGCCGGAAATGACGACCTGCGATGGATCATTGTCATTCGCGACGGTGCACACCTCGCCCTCAGCAGCGGCGGATGCAATCGCCTGCGCCTTCATCAGGTCGGCGCCCAGCAAGGCGGCCATGCCACCCTCGCCCACCGGGACGGCAGCCTGCATCGCCTGACCGCGCAGCTTCAGCAGGCGAGCCGTCGTTGCGACGTCGAACGCGCCGGCAGCGCACAGCGCGGTATATTCGCCCAGGCTGTGACCGGCTACAAAGTCCGCCTTGTCCGCGAGGCGAATACCACCCTCCTTTTCGAGCACGCGCAAGGTAGCGATGGCGTTGGCCATGATCGCCGGCTGCGCATTCTCGGTCAGCGTCAACTCGTCAGCCGGCCCCTCGGCCATGAGCCGGAAGAGGTTCTGGCCAAGTGCCTCGTCAACCTCGCCGAAAACCTCACGCGCGGCGGGGCTGGCAGCTGACAGTGCCTGGCCCATGCCGACAGCCTGGCTGCCCTGACCCGGAAAGATGAACGCTCGCATCGGTCTCTCCTGAATTGGAAGAGGCGCGCGGTAGGCGGGGCGAGGCGCTACGGTCAACCGCCAGAGGTTCGGACGAGGACCATTTCGGGGCTGGGCGAAAACATTCTGTGGGCGATGGCGGAGGGCACCAACGGTGCGAGCCCCAGCGTACGCAGCAAAGAACCGAGCCGCGTCGGCGGTGACGGATACCTGGCCACGATCCGCCCGGCCGGCGCCTCGCCCGCTTTCGTCACGACGAGATGAGGCACTGCCTGATCGGCAGGATCTGTCGGCAAGGGGCGGATGTTGTCCTGACCGATGAAGGCCATCGATATGGCCGCGCGATGCACGATGCCCTCGTCCGCCGCGACGACCTCTCCGGGGTTAGCCTGCGCCGCCAGGACCAGAGCTTCCATCGGCCAGCGTGGATGCGCGTTGCCGACGCTCATCAACAATAGGTTGGTCGATACAAGGATGGTCAGGATCAACGCCGCCACGCGCGCAGGAAGCCGATTGATCCAGATGGCGAGCACGATCAACCCGACGATAGCGGCCAGCATGAAGTAGCGGGGGTTCAAGACCAGCTTCGTATAAAGTGCAGCGACGAGCAAAAAGCTGACGCCCGCCATGATCGACAGCAGGGTCAGCGGTACGCGGCGCGCGCGGGGGATCAGCGCCCACGCGCCGCGGGCGAATGCTACCGGCAACAGCCAGAACAACAGGCCGAAATCATCATTGATGAGGAGGACGAGCAAGGGATCGATCGGCGGCCAGAGAAGGAAATTACCCTCTCTGTTCGCGGCCCGGTCGATGTGTTCGTCGTGATGGAAGGCGATCGTGTAGCGGCGCAGCGGTTCACCCGTCATCGCCCATTGGAACAAGGCCTCTCCCGCCAGAATGGCTGCGGCACCAACGGCGCAGGCGATCAACACGCGGCGCGATATCGGCCGGCCGATCAGCAACAGTGGGCCAAGCGCCGCCAGCGCTAGAACGCTTGTCTCGCGGCACAGTACGGCGATGCCGAACAGCGCCCCACCAGCGGCAGCGCGGACAAGGCCGACGCGATCATCGCTGGCACGGCCGACCAGCCAGGCACCGCCGACCAGCGCCGCAACTTCGATCAGATCCACGCTGACTGTGGTTGCATGGCTGACCACCACCGGCAGCGTCGCGGTCAGCAGTGCGGCGATCCACCCGCTTCGCTCCCCTGTCAGACCAGCGGTGAAGCGGCCAACGAGCGCCACCAGCACGACGTAGAACAGGACCGCCGTCATGCCCAACGCTACGTAATTGCGCCCGAACGCCGCCAGCATCGCGGCAAAGGTGAGCGTCAGGGGAAAGCGGGTCGACCAGTGATCGCTGCCAGCAAAGGGCGGATCGGTCAGCCACCGCAGCGCGCCTGCATAATAAAGCGAGTCGTCGGAGGCCATGAAGCCAACCCAGCCTATGAACAGGGCTGCCCCGATCGCAAGGAACAGGAACATGGCCCAGAGGCGTCGGGTTTTCGCGTCGAGAATAGAGCCGTCGGACGCAGACAGAGGCGAGCTGCCGTTCCACGATCCGCGCGTAAAGAGTGTCGCCATCACGCCCATTGTACGCCCACCACGTGTAGAAATGATTGCATTTCTGAACCACGGTTCAGGCTGGATCGCGATCTGCGACAAATCGCGACCATTTAGTGCGCGCGCTGTGACAGCTGCGATACATCCCTGCCCCAGATAGATATCCGACGCCGAGACGCCGGCGCCGGTACAAAGTGAAAGAGGAGCAGTGAGATGTTCAAGAATCTGATCAAGGCGACTGTCGCCGCCTCGCTGGTCGCCACCCCGGTGATCGCCAGCGCCGCGCAGGCGCAGCACCGCGAGGTTACTCGCACGGTTCAGCATCGCGGCAACGGGACGGTCATGAAGCATACCACCGTTACGCGTCAACCGACCTATCGCGACTGGCGCAAGGGTGAACGCTTCGATCGACGCTATGCTCGCAACTATCGCGTCGTCGACCATCGCCAGTTCCGCGGCAAGCGCCTCTACGCGCCGCAGCGTGGCCAGCAGTGGGTGCGATCGGGCGGAGACGCACTGCTGATCGGTCGCAACGGCCAGATCATCAACGTGATCCGCGGGGCCTTCCGCTAAGGCTTGCAATTCGAGCCGCTCCCGGTAGAGGAGCACAGAGCATGGGCGGGGAGCGTCGACTCCTCGCCTTTTGCTGTTGTGGACGACAGCCGGAGGGGCATGGCACGGGGCCATGTCAGCGATCGGCCAACGAAGGAAAGCACATGGCTCTATACGAGCACGTGTTCCTTGCGCGCCAAGATTTGGCACAGGCGCAGGTGGACGCGATGGCAGAAGCCGTCACCAAGATTGTCGAAGATCATCAGGGCAAGGTCATCAAGACCGAGACCTGGGGCTTGCGCTCCATGGCCTATCGCATGGCCAAGAACCGCAAGGCTCACTACGTCATGCTCGAGATCGACGCGCCCGGTGACACCGTCGCCGAAATCGAGCGTCAGCACTCCATCAGCGAAGACGTGATCCGCTACATGACCGTCAAGGTTGACGCGCATGAGCAGGGCCCGTCGGTGATGATGCGCAAGCAGGAACGCGACCGCGAGCGCGGCCGTCGTCGTGAAGAGGAGAACGCATAATGGCACGCCCCTTCTTCCGTCGTCGTAAGAGCTGCCCCTTCTCGGCGAAGGACGCTCCCCGGATCGACTATAAGGACGTACGTCTGCTGCAGGGCTTCGTGTCCGAGCGTGGCAAGATCGTCCCGTCGCGCATCACCTCGGTGAGCGCGAAGAAGCAGCGTGAGCTCGCCCAGGCGATCAAGCGCGCCCGGCACCTGGGCCTGCTGCCCTACGTCGTTAAGTAAGGAGAAGAGCAGATGGACGTCATTCTGCTTGAGCGCGTCGAAAAGCTCGGCGCCATCGGCGACGTAGTGAAGGTGAAGGACGGCTTCGCCCGCAACTACCTCCTGCCGAACAAGAAGGCGCTGCGCGCCAACGAAGCGAACCGCAAGGTCTTCGAAGCTAACCGTGCGCGGATCGAGGCGGAAAACGCCAACCGTCGCGGCGAAGCCGAGAAGGAAGCGAAGAGCTTCAAGGACGCATCGGTCACCATCATCCGTCAGGCTTCGAACGTTGGCCAGCTGTACGGCTCGGTCGCGGTTCGCGATCTGGTCGACGCACTGAACGACGCCGGCCACAAGGTGTCCAAGGCAGCGGTTGTTCTGGATCGTCCGATCAAGGCGATCGGCGTTTACGAGGTAAAGGTCGCTCTTCACCCGGAAGTGTCGGTGCCGGTCAAGGTCAACGTCGCACGCTCGCCTGAAGAGGCCGAGATGCAGGCGGCTGGCGTTGACGTCATGGCGCAGGTCTTCGAAGAAGGCCGGGACCAGGGCGGCTTCACCGAGGACTATGACGCGCACGCCGAGCCTGGCTCGACCGCGGAAGTTCGCGAGGAGCAGGCTGAGGCCTGATCCCACGGATCTGAATCGATCAGGAATGGCCCGCCCGACAGCTTTGTCGGGCGGGCCTTTTCTTTCGGCATTGTCGGGCCGGCGGTGCGCGATGTGCTCACCTTCCGGGGCATACGCGCTACAGACTTGGTGCGCCGACATTCCCCATGATCAGAGGCTGGTGCTGAATGACCCGACCTCGCGATCCGAGGCCGGTCGGAGGGAGACGAGCCGCGAAGGCTGAACACCTCAGGCCAACGCCCTCAACGCCGACTAGCGCCAGGCGCCACTCAGTTCCGCTCGCTGACGCCCTGCCACGCGCTGCGCATCATGCGCTGCACCCGGGCGCGGCTGCGTTCCGATAGCGCACGGAGCCGCTCACCAGCGGCCGAAATGCCGGACGAACGATCCAGCCCCTCGACCTGCATGACCCACAAGGCGCGGAACGCACCGTCTGGCCGCCGGAGGAGTTGCTGCGGCGGACCGTCCTCGATCACCCGACCCGCCGAGACGACCACCACGCGATCGAAGTTGACGATCGTGGACAGGCGGTGCGCAACCGCAATGACGGTGCGGTTCTGGATCAGTGCCTCCAGCCCGTTCTGAACCTCCAGTTCCGACTCCGAGTCGAGCGCGGATGTCGCTTCATCGAGCAGGACGATGCGGGCGTTCTTCAGGAAAGCCCGTGCGATACCGATCCGCTGCCGCTGCCCGCCGGACAGATTGGTCCCCCGCTCACCCACGATGCTGTCATAGCCATGCGGGAGGCGCCGGATGAATTCGTCACAGCCCGCGGCTTCGGCCGCACGGTACACCTCGTCATCGTCGGCGTCGGACCGAGCAAAGCGGATGTTCTCCATCACCGTCCGGTGAAAGAGCAGCACCTCCTGCGGCACGACCGCGACCGCATCGCGAAGGCTTTCCTGCGTCACGCTGTCCACACGCTGACCGTCGATCATGACGTGACCGGCCTGCGGATCGTGAAATCGCTGAACCAGCTGAAGCATCGATGATTTGCCCGCACCTGAAGGGCCAACAATCCCGACCTTCTGCCCTGCCGGTATCGCCAGCGAGAGATCGTGCAGGATCGGATGGCGCGGATCGTAACCGAACGTGACGTGGTTGAACTCGACCCTCCCCTCACCCACGCGCAGGCGGGTGGCGCCGGGGGCGTCGCTGAGGGTCTGCGGCACGCCGATGATGTCCAGCGTCTCTCGCAAGTAACTGAACTGCTGACTGACATCGATCAGCGCCATGGCAAGATCGCGAGAGCCATGGAGGATGCGGAACGTCAGTGTGCTGATGACGACAACGTCGCCGGTGGTGATGGCGCCGCTGGACCAGCGGCCGATCGCCCAGATCAGCGTACCGCCGACAAAGATCGCCAGCGACAGATCGTGCAACCCGCGCATCCGCTCGACGAAAAACCACCCACGTCGCTGGGCAATCGCCTCGTCATCCAGGAACCCGCGAAGTCGTGAGAGTTCACGCTCACCCGCGGCAAATGCCTTCACCACCCAGATATTGCCGATGAAATCGACCAGCTCTCCGCCGACCGTCCCGGCATGTTCCGCAAAGGCCTTGTGATGAACATGCCCGCGAAGCCCGAGCAGGACCAGGCCGAGCGTCACGATGACAAAGATGCCGCCGAGGACGATCGCCATGCGGACGTCGATTGTGACGAAGATCAAGATCGCGCCGACGAACACGATCAGTGGCGGCGTCACCTCCTGCAGCAATCGATGGATGATCGCCCCGAATATCCCGGCCAGCCCTGAGATTCGGTGCCCAAGCGAACCAGCGCGCTGGTTCTGGAAGAAGGGCATCTGGTGACCGGTAAGGTAGTTTACCATATCGAGCCGGATCGCGACCCCCGAGACCACCGTCGCCTGGCCGAGCGTCAGCGCGGCAAGCCGCTGCAACAGGCTTTCGAGAATGACGAGCCCGAGGAACGAGGCCAGTGCGGTATAGACCGCGGCTCGGATCCGTTCCTCGCCGGTCATGGTGTCGATCAACACCTTCATCGCATATTGCACGCCGATCGAGCTGACCGACGCACCCGCGACCAGAAGCCCCAACAGCAGGAAAATCCACGGCCGGGCGGCAACATAGTGTAACAGAAAGCGCGGCGGACTAATCAGAAAAGGCATCGGTGGATCGGCACTGTTCATCAACGGTAAAGCCCCGCGTGAACGCACCGATGAGTAGACGCGCAACGATGGGCGACCTTGGGCATCAAGGCGGCACAACTTCGCTTTACTTCATTGGTTTCGCACAGGCGGGGCAACATCGCGGGGTCCGCTGCCCCAACGCTCACGCAAATGCCAATGATTTGTTTCAGCTGGCAGCCGTAACGTGCGCCGGTTGCGACGAGCCCGAGCGGCACTCGATAACCGCCGGGAGCGATGCGCCTTACGCGATGGCCATTAGCGAGCCGCCGACATGGCCCGGAGCCCGTGCGCGCCATCGGGGTGGGCGCCGCCTGCGAGCGGCGCCGTCCGTTCTATCGTGTCGAGACGTTGATCTTTACGTCGACATTGCCGCGCACCGCGTTCGAATAGGGACATACAGCGTGAGCCGCCTGAACGATCTCTTCTGCCTGTGCCTGATCGACGCCCGCGATCGTCACGTCAAGTGCGACGGACAGTGCAAATCCACCGCCAGCGCCGGGCTGAAGGCCGACGTCTCCGACCACTTCGATGTCACTGTCGCGGACACTCGCTTCCTTGCCGCGCGTGACGTGAATAACGGCGTTTTCGAAGCAGGCTGCATAGCCGGCCGCGAACAGCTGCTCGGGATTGGTAGCGCCCCCCTTGCCGCCGAGTTCCTTGGGCATGGCAAGCACCAGATCCAGAACACCGTCCTCACTGCGGACAGTGCCGTTCCGCCCGCCAACGGCCGTCACCTTCGTCGTGTACAACGTGCTCATACCAACCTCCGTTCAATCACGAACACATTTGGTTGTGCACAACCGGATTGCAAGTAAAACATCGTGCCAACGCGACGACGCCCGCTTTCACAAGGAAAGCGTGCCAACGCGACGACGCCCGCTTTCACAAGGAAAGCGGGCATCGTGGTCACATCTGGTGGACGTGGTCAGGGAACCGCGACGTAGGCTCCAACCACCGCAGCGAGCGGAATCAGGGCGAGAACGAGCGGAACAATCTGTCTCATGTCGGCAACCTTGAGCAACGTTTCAGATAGAATGCCGCAGGCTCAAGTAGGTTGCGCGACGCTGAACTGCCACCCCTGATTATCATGGGTGGCGATGTCCCTGAGGGGTCGACTGTCTTGGCAGCATTCTGGCGCCGCAGAACGGCGCCAGAATGACCGATCAGGCATCCCGGGCGGCTGCTTCCTGACGCTTCATCAGAACTCCGGCGCGCCAATAGTGGAAAATGCCCCAAGGCGTGAGCATCGCCACCGAGAACATGGCCCAGCGGAGCGACTCGGCACCATAGGTCGGGCGCAGAAGATCGCTGATCTGGCCCACCGCGAATGGCCCGATGCCAAGCCCCAGTAGGCTCGTCGCGAGCAGCGTCAGTGCCGCCCAGGTCGCGCGAAGTCGCAGCGGCGCGAGATGCTGGATCATCGCGTACGTCGGCCCGATGTAAGCGCCCGCGAAAATGGCCGCGACAAAGTACGAGGCCAGCGCCAGCCAGAGGTGATCGACAAAGTAGAAGGCCAACGCGAACGGGAAGGCTACGAGCTTCAGGACCACGACAACGTAGCTTTGAGCATAAATGCCCTTGGTCTTTGCGACGCGGTCACAAAGCCAGCCTCCCAGAAGCGCCGAGAAACCAGCAATCAGCGCGGCCGGAAGCGCAACGTACTTCGACACGTCGAGGATCGTCATTCCCAGCGACCGCTGCATGTAGCTGGGCCCCCAGCCCGTCACCGCGTAGCCGACGAGCGAGGTGATGGTGATGGCGGCGACGAGGTGGAAAGCAGCACGGTTGTGCCACAGCGAGGCAATGCCCTGCCACATGCCGATGACCGGCGCGTCCGCCGGGGCGGCTGGCACCTTTCCATCGGCAAGGCCGCGGCGTGGCTCGACGACGAACAGCTTCATGATCACGGCAAGGACGATACCCGGCAGGCCGACGACCATCATCGCGACGCGCCATCCATAAGAGTGAGCGACGAACCCGCCGATCACCATGCCAAGGCCACCGCCGAGCAGAACGCCCAGCGAGTAGATCGCCATCGCGCTCGCGCGCTTCTCCGGCGGATAAAGATCAGCGATGATCGACTGGCTGGGCGGTCCGAAGCCGGCCTCCCCGATGCCGACGCCGATGCGGGCAAACATGAGATGAAGGAAATTCTGGGCGAAGCCGCATAGCGCGGTCATCGCGCTCCAGAAGGCAATGCTGATGGCGATGATGTTGCTTCGGCTGGATCGGTCGGCAAGCCGCGCAATGGGCAGTCCGAGCGTTGCATAGAAGATCGCAAATACGAGGCCGGAGAGAAGCCCGAGCTGAGTATCCGAAAGGTGGAGATCCGCCTTGATCGCCTCCAGCAGGATCGCGAGGATCTGCCGGTCCATGAAGCTGAAGAAATAGGCCGTGGTCAGCAGTGCCAGCGTCCATCCGCGACGGCCGAGCGCCTTCTTGTCACGGTCATCATGCACCCATGTGGTGCTGGCATCCATATCGCTCTCCTAAAGCTTATTTCGCCCTTCGACCTTTAACGCGCCGAAAGGAATACACCAGTGGCCTTGCAGCCGACGGCAATGTTTCGCAACAAAGCCGCCGGCGCATAGGTCAAAATGCCTGGGATACCGCTGCCTTCAAGGTGAAGCCCAAGGGCGACGCGGTGAAACCATCGTAGTTGGGGTCAAGCCGGGCGAACGGCGGGTCGCGATCGAAGATGTTCACCGCTGCCAGCGTGAACGTCGTCCCGGTATCGAGGGCGAGACGGTAGGTCGCGTCAAACGTGCGCCACGACCCGATTTCCTTACCCCGCGTAACCGAGGCCCCGGCCAGAGCGCCGAGGTTCGGACCGAAAATTGCCGGCCCGCGCTGATCGGTGTAGCCGTCCACATAGTTGAACTGCAGGCGCAGCGAGTGCGGCCCGCTGTCGCCCTGGACGTACCAGTTTCCGCGCCACTGCGGGATGGGATAGGCCGTGGTCTGGAAATTGAGTTTGCCGACGGCGTCGAACGCCGGCTGGACCAGGATGCCTTCGACCAGCAAATCCTTGATATTGTAGTCGATGACATAAGTGGCGGCGCCGCCAACGGTCAGTTCGACCGGCCCGAGTTCATCGCGGTAGGTCGCGTTCAGATCAAGGCCGGAGGTCTTCACGTCGGCGCTGTTGAACACCTGGGTGCGCAGGCGGCTGACGTTGTTGATGCCGCAGCCCGCAGCATTGAAGGTGAAGCGCGATTGAAGCGCCGCATAGGCCGGGTTGCCGCAATTGGCGGTCCCGCTGGTGCCGAACAAGGCGTTCGAAAGGCCCGATACCGGTTCCGCCTCGATCGGTCCCTTCAGGTCGTAGCGCCAGTAATCGAGGCTGGCATTGAACGGTCCACGATCGATGAGGATGCCACCATTGTAGGTGGTGGCGCTTTCCGGACGAAGATTGGGATTGCCGAACACCTCGACGGCGCGGAAGCCGGTACCGATAACCTGCAGCGACACGCCCGAACCGGACAGGTTCTGCGGCGGCGGACCGCGGAAACTGGTACCGATGCCGCCGCGCAAGCCGAGCCAATCGGTGAGTTCGATCTTCAAGCGCGCCTGCGGGTCAAAGGTCGAGCCAACGTTGCCGCGGTAATCCTCATAACGAGCGGACAATTGCAGGTTGATCGCGTTGATGATCGGGATCTGCAATTCGGCGAACAGCGCATAGACGTCGGCTGAAGCCGTGCGCTGAGGATTGGTGCCGAGGAAGCCGAGCGCGCCGGTCTGCGGGTTGCAGGTGGCGTTGGGATTCAGCGGCGTGCCCGGGCACGGGTTTACGGCGATGTTCGCATCATTGTTCAGAAGGGTCTGGAACGTGTTCTTGCGGTACTGACCACCCACGGCGAAGCCGATGTCCCGGTCAGCCCACAGCCGGATACCAGTCCGTCCCGACAGCGCGGCGTCGCCGACATATTGCTGAGTGCGTACCTGAGTGTTGGGCGTGCGGAAGAACAGATCGATTGTCGCCAGATCGTTGATCAGGCCGCCGCCGGGCGCCAGATTGAACCCGGCGGGATTGCGCGTCCCCGCATAGTTTGGATTGACGATACCGGTGACTGCGTTGGCGGGGATCGCGGTCGAGAATGGGTTGAAGAACGTACAGCCGTTGGTGCCGGCGAGGCCGGCGAGCTGTGCCGGGGTCAATCCCGCGCGCGACGCCGTGGACGCATAGGCGCAATTGGGACCGCCGAAGCCAGCCATCGCATTCTGCAGCAGATCGCCAAAGGAGTCGGTGCCGTCATAGTCACGATGATATTCGCTGAAGGTGAAGCCCGTCGTGAAATCGAGATTGCTGCTGAGTTCGATATGAAGGTCGGCGGTAAAGCGCATCGCGTCGGTATCGCGCTTCGAGATGGCAGACCCGCGATCGTTGGTCCGGTTTTCAAACAAGGGATTGCCACCGAGCAGGAACGGGCGGAACAGCACCGGCAATGCAACCGCGCTGTCGAGCGCACCCGACGCCGACCGGGAGCAGCCTGCCTGCGCCCCATATAGCGCGCAATAGTCGCGCAGTGCCGGAGCGTAACCGGGGATGACGAAGAGCGAACCATTGCCGAACGCCGCGTTGGTGGAGGGCGGCAGCGTGGGAAGATAGCTGGGCGAACTCGTCACGCGCGTGTTGGTGAACGAATACAATCCGGTGAGCCGCAATGTGGCGTTGTGCGCGACATCGAATTCGGTGTCGAGGAAGGCCTGGAAGCGTTCTTCAGGCTCGACCAAATTATCGAACTGCCCAAATTGCGTGAAGCAACGGTCGGTGTTCGATCCAGGCGCGCTGCGGAAACCGCCGAGGCCCACGCATCCAAGGTCCGTCGTCAGGTTGATCCCACCGACAGTTCCGTTGAAGTCGAAGTTTCCTGGGCTGCCGCCGCCGGTCCAGGCGCCCTGCGGGTTCGTCGGGTAAGGCTGAACGGCGAAATCGCGATCGGTGAAGCGAAGCTCCGAGCGGCGTTGGTACCCGACAGAAGCGAAGACTCGGAAGTTGTCCTGCTTATGCCCGAAAGATACGGCGCCGCCGTAGTCGCCCTTCGATCCATCGATCCAGCGATAATCACCGGACACCAAGAAGCCCTCCTGATCGGTGCGGGTGATGAAATTGACGACGCCGGCGATCGCGTCCGAGCCATAGGTGGCTGCCGCGCCGTCCTTCAGGATCTCGACCCGCCCGATCGCGGCGCTGGGGAACATGTTCACGTCGACGATCGGGATGCCAAGACCCGAGGGTACCATCCGCTTGCCGTTGAGCAGCACGAGCGTGCGCTGCGGCCCCAGGCCGCGCAGGTTCACGGATGCCACGCCTTCCGACCCTTGCGCGCGGGTATCGAACTGGTTTGCGTCACCCACGGTGCCGTTCGCAACGGTCAGATTCTTCAGAAGATCGACGGCGGTCGGTGCACCCTGACGGGCAAGCTCCTCGCCCGAGATGACATCGACCGGCACGGCCAAATTCTCAGGCGTGCCGCGGATCAGCGTACCGGTGACCACGATATCGGGAGCCGATGAACTATCGTCAGCCGACGGGGCGGACTGGATCGCGGTAGGATCGCCGCCGATCTGAGCGTGCGCCGTACCGGCGGATAAAAGAGCCCACGCGAGCGCCGAACATGCGGTGCCACGGACGAAAAGCGCCTTCGCCATCATCTCTCTCCCTGATGCGGTCGGCCTCTATTCGGGCCGTACCGTATCATCGAATAGACGATGGGCGTTCCGTTACGTCAAGCGACAAAGGTTAGCCGTTGCGCCCCTTCCCCATAAAAAAAGCGGGTGTTGCAAAGAACACCCGCTTCCATACCAGCAATACTGGAACGCGTTTTAATATCCGTTGAGCCGGGCAAAGCGGTCGCGATGATAGCTGGCATTGCCCCACATCGTCTCCAGCACGGCCGAACGCTTCAGGTACAGGCCGGCATCATATTCGTCGGTCATGCCTACGCCGCCGTGCAGCTGCACCATCTCGCGGCTGACCAGACGAAGCGTGTCGTTCGCGACGGCCTTGGCGAGGCTGACGGACTGGTTCACGTCCGAACGATCGGCATCGATCGCTTCCAGCGCCCCCTCGACCGCGGAGCGCATCAGCTCGACCTCGGTCTTCATCTTGGCCATGCGGTGCTGAAGCGCCTGGAAGGTCGACAGAACCTGACCGAACTGAACACGCTGCTTCAGGTAATCCAGCGTCTGGTTGAAGGCGCTGTCCGCCATGCCCAGCATCTCCGCCGCGGTGACTGCCGTCGCGCGATCAACAATCGCCTGGGTCAGATCCGCTCCACCCAGCTTTTCCGCCGGCGCGTTGTCGAAGGTGACGTCCGCATGGCTGCGGCTGTCTGCCATGCGGCGCGAATGGACGGTGACACCCCCCCCCTTCGCCACTGCATACAGGCCGTCGGCCGCGGCTACGACGAACACGTCGGCCCCATCACCCTCGGCCACGAACTTCTTGGTGCCGCTCAATTTGCCACCGGCGACAGCCGTTGCCAGCACTTCGACGCCAGTGTGCAGCGGCCCCTCGTCGATCGCGAGCGTCGCCACCGCCTCGCCGCTGGCAAGCTTGCCCAGCCAGGACGATTTCGCTGCGTCCGATGATCCCATCGCGATCGCGCTGGCAGCCACCGCCGTTGACGACAATGGGCTTACCGCCAAGTTGCGGCCAAGTTGCTCGACCACGAGGCCGAGGGACAGATACCCGAATGCGGAGCCGCCAAACTCTTCGGGGATCAGGATCCCCGCCCAGCCCATCTGGCCGATCGTGGTCCAGGCCTCGGGATCGAAGCCCTGCGCCGGTGCTGCATCGCGCAGCTTGCGGAATGCGGTGGTGGGCGATTCATTGTCGGCCCATTCGCGCGCCATGTCGCGCAACATCACCTGTTCGTCGTTCAGCAACGCCATTTGTAAAACCTTTTTTCGAAGGACCTGCCGGGGAGGGCGGGCGTCTTCGCGCCCGCTCCTCGACCCGGCCCTCTCCGACGCGTTCGCCCGCGCCTAACCGAAACCAAATCCAGCGATTACTGGTGGTCGAGCATCCCAAGAATGCGCTTGGCGATGACGTTGTTCTGGATCTCGGTGGAACCACCGTAGATCGACACCGCCTTGCCCCACAGCCAGGTGCGGGTGGCCGCCAGTTCCTCGTTGTTGAAGCCCTCGCCTTCCCAGCCAAGCCCCTGCATGCCCATGATCTCGATCGCGAGTTCCGCGCGATCCTGGGTGATGCGGGCGCCGACGTTCTTCATTACGCTGGTCGCCGCAGAAGGCCCGGCGTTGCCCTTTGACTCCAGCGCCGCGCGACGCAGAGTCAGGGCGAAGGCGCGCTGATCCATTTCATGCTTGATGATCCGGGTGCGCAGGTCGCTGTCCGCCAGCTTGCCCTCGCCATCGACGCCGCGATACTTCTTGGCGATCGCCGGGATCTGCTCACCCTGGTTCATCCGGCCCTGCGAGCCGCCCCCGCCCGAGAGCGAATTGCGCTCATGCTGCAGCAGGCGGGTGCCGATCGTCCAGCCCTGCCCTTCCTGGCCGACCAGATTTTCCTTGGGCACCTTCACATTGGTGAAGAAAGTTTCGCAGAAGGGTGATGCGCCCGAGATCAGCTTGATCGGGCGTGTCTCGACACCCTCTGCATCCATGTCGATGAGCAGGAAGCTGATGCCGGCGTGCTTCTGGGTCTTGTCGGTACGAACCAGCGCAAAGCACTTGTCGGCCCACTGCCCGCCGCTCGTCCAGGTCTTCTGCCCGTTGACGATGTAATGATCGCCCTTGTCCTCGGCGAAGGTCTGCAGACTGGCGAGATCCGAACCGGCGCCCGGCTCCGAATAGCCCTGACACCAGCGCACTTCACCGCGAACGATGCCCGGGATGTGCTTCTGCTTCTGCTCTTCGCTGCCATATTCCAGCAGCGTCGGTCCGAACATCATCACGCCCATGCCGCCGATCGGGTTGTACGCGCCGATGCGCGCCATTTCCTCACCGAGCACGCGGGCTTGCTCGCGCGTCAGGCCACCGCCGCCATATTGCGCAGGCCAGGTGGGTACGCCCCAACCCTTGGCGCCCATCGCTTCGCGCCAAGCCTTCTGCTCGGCGGTTTCGTCCGTCGGGCCGTCAACGGCCGACATGGCGTTGTCCTTGCCGCGCAGGCTGACAGGAAAATTCTCCTCCAGCCAGGCGCGCGCCTCGGCGCGGAAAGCATCAATCGTGTCTGCGGAACGGTCCAGTTCGGCGGCGCTTGCCATCAATCATTTCTCCGAAGCCGATTCTGAAGATCGGGTATGGCGGCGTCATGCCATGTTTCCAGTGGCAAGCAAAGCGACAACTGATGCCTGTTCGTCTATCCGGTTTTGCCAAGAGGTAGAATGATGCGATTCGATCATCCCGCAGTCCCGATCGCGTTGATTGCCATATTGATCGATTCGATCGGGTTCGGGATCGTGCTGCCCGTCCTGCCGTCGTTGATCGTGGATCTTGGCCAAGTCGACCTGGCGCAGGCGAGCAGGATTGGCGGCTATCTGCTGGCGATCTATGCCGTGACGCATTTCTTCGCCGGGCCGGTGATCGGCAGCCTCTCAGATCGCTACGGGCGGCGGCGCGTGCTGCTGATCAGCCTGATCTGCTTCGGCATTGATTACGCCTTCATGGCTTTTGCACCGACGCTCGCCTGGCTGTTCGCCGGACGGGCGATCGCCGGGATCGCCGGGGCCACTTATGGACCGGCAAATGCGGTGATCGCGGATGTCACCCCCCCTGAGCGCCGCGGGAGGATGTTCGGCCTGCTGGGCGCCGCATTTGGAGGCGGTTTCATCCTGGGTCCTGCGATCGGCGGGATATTGGGCGATCTCGGCCCGCGTGCGCCCTTCGTGGCTGCTGCGGTGCTCGCGTTCGTCAACGCTGGCCTGATCCTGACCCTGATGCCGGAAACGCTCCCGCCGGAAAATCGACGGGCTTTCAACTGGCGGCGTGCCAATCCCGTCGGCGCGTTCGCGCCTTTGTTCGCGGCAGGAGGCGCCGCGGCGCTGCTGATCGGATCGTTGATGTGGCAGATCGCTCACATGGTCTATCCGTCGACCTGGTCGTTCTACGTCAGCATCGCGCTCGGCTGGGACAGCAAGGCGATCGGCTGGTCGCTCGCCGCCTCCGGCGTGTCCATGATGCTGGCGCAGGTTTTTCTGATCGGCCCCACCATCAAGCGGTTCGGCGAGGATCGAACGGTGCTGATCGGCCTCACCGCCGGGGTGATCGTTTTTGGCCTATACGCCTCCGCCGGCGAGGGGTGGCAGATCTACGCGCTGATCGCGGCTGGATCGCTCACCGGACTGGTGGCGCCGTCGATCAACGCGATCCTGTCATCGCGAGTCGATGCGGCCAATCAAGGGGCGTTGCAGGGTGGTCTCGCCAGCCTGGCCAGCCTGGCGGCGATCGTCGGACCGCTGGTGATGACGCAGGCGCTGGCATTCGGCGCTGAGCGTGGTCATCCGGGGGGCGCCTTCCTCCTGGCCTCGATGCTGTGCGCAGCGACGTTCGTGGTGTTCCTGTCCGGCGTCGTACTGCGGCGGGGGAAGCTTGCCTGACGTCGCAGCGCCCCCATCTCGCCCATCAGACACACGGGAGACTTGCATGATCGACCTTCATTATTGGCCGACCCCAAATGGGCACAAGATCACGCTATTTCTGGAGGAAGCAGGCCTTTCTTACCAGATCATCCCAGTCAACATCGGGACCGGCGAGCAGTTCAAGCCGGACTTTCTGCAGATCGCGCCGAACAACCGGATGCCGGCCATCGTCGATCATGATCCGACCGACGGCGGCGGGCCATTATCCGTCTTCGAATCCGGCGCTATCCTACTGTATTTGGCGGAAAAGACCGGTAAGTTCGGCGGCGACACGATGCGTGCGCGGGCCGAGGTGAACCAGTGGCTGATGTGGCAGATGGGCGGCCTGGGGCCGATGCTGGGGCAGAATCACCATTTCCGCAACTATGCGCCGGAGAAGGTGCCCTATGCCATTGATCGTTATCTGAAGGAAACCAATCGCTTATACGGCGTACTTGATCGCCGTCTTGCAGATCGGCCGTTCGTTGCCGGGGACGATTACACGATCGCGGACATGGCGAGCTACCCCTGGATCCTGCCCGAAGCGCAGGGACAGGATCTGGCTGATTTCCCCAACATCGCGCGCTGGCATGCGGCGATCAAGGCGCGACCGGCGACAGAGCGGGCGTACGCCAAGGGCAAGGAAATCCAGCCCAAGGCGGCGCCAATGTCGGACGAGGCGAAGAAGGTGCTGTTCGGGCAGACCGCGAACGCCGGCCGCTGAGGCGGCCTGCCGTCACACCCCGCCGGCCTGCTGGCGGGGTATGACGGCCTGTCACCGGAGATTATTGGCCGCGTCGCGAAGGCGCGCGGCCAGCAAGCCTCAATTCTCCCGACCGGGTCGGCGGCTGCCGCCGGTGTCGAGATGGAAGCCGGCATCGACGCGCCAGGTTTCGCCGGTGATCGCGCGGCCGGCGGGGTCGAGCAGCATCTCGATCGGGCCGGCGATATCCTCCGCCTGCGGTGCCATCGCCATCGGCGTGCGGCGCGCGACATTGGCGTCGAGCTTCGCCTTGCCTTCGACGCCCAGCGACTTTTCGAACCAGCCGGTGCCGACATAGCCGGGCGCGACCGCGTTGACGCGGATCGCCGGGGCGAGGACGCGGGCGAGGCTTTGCGTCATGGTGATCAGTGCGCCCTTCGAGGCGGCATAAGCGATCGAGGAGCCGACGCCGTGAATGCCGGCGATCGACGCGACGTTCACCACCGCACTCATCGGCCCCTCCCGCATGGCTGGCGCGCAGGCACGGACCATCTGAAAGGCGGCGATCGTGTTCAGCCGGTAGATGTCGATGAAATCCTCCGCATCGAGGCCGTCGAGATCCTCATGCATGACGTGTTTCGTACGTCCGGCATTGTTGACGAGGAAATCGAGCCGACCAAAGGTGTCGGTGGCGGCGGCGACGAGCTTCCGACATTCGGCGTCGTCGGCGATGTCGGCCTGCACGGCGATCGAGCCGTTGGCGACCTCTGCGGCCAGCGCCTCCGCCTCAGCGCGACTGTGGGCATAGTTGATCACGCAACGGACGCCGCGTGCGGCGAGCCGGCGAACCACCGCTGCCCCGATACCGGTACCCCCGCCGGTGACGATTGCCACTCCCTGATCCATTTGACGCTCCTTAAAATTCGAATGTCGCGTATGGCATTCGGAAGCGAGCGCCGCTAGCGCGGGATTCATGGAGAGTATCGCAGACCTGCTCGCACAGGATTTCGGCACGCTGCCGGACCTGATCCGCCGCCACGCCGTCAACCAGCCCGAGAAGCTGGCGATCGCTGATGGCGATGCGCAAATCACCTATGCCGAACTCGACCGGGCGATGGACCGGGCGGCCGCCGCGCTTCAGCGCGACGGCACAGCACAGGGACAGGCGGTGGCGATGGTGAGCTATCCCAGCGTTGCCCAGTCGATCGTCTTTCTGGCCGCAGTGCGCGCGGGTTCGGTAGCCGCACCGATCCAGCCTTCGGCGACGCCGGAGCAGATCGCCGGCATGGTGAGCGACAGCGGCGCCAACCTGGTGTTCCTCGACCGTGCCAACGCCGATGCGCTGGCGGGCCAGAAGCTGTCCGCGACCATCGTCATGCTGGAGGAACTGGACGCGTGGCTGGCGCCGGAAGGCAGCACGCCAGCGCCGGTGGAGATCGCGCCGCTCGACGGGTTCAACATCATCTATTCGTCAGGCACGACCGGCATCCCCAAGGGGATCGTGCAGAGCCATACGATGCGCTGGCAGCATCTGTCGCGCAACAGCACCGCCGGGTTCGACACCGCCGTCACGCTGCTGGCGACGCCGCTATATTCCAACACCACGCTGGTCAGTTTCCTGCCGACGCTCGCCTGGGGCGGCACGGTGGTGCTGATGAAGAAGTTCGATGCTCGCCGCTATCTGGAGCTGGCGCAGCAGTATCGTGCCACGCACACGATGCTGGTGCCGGTGCAATATCAGCGCATCATGGCGCTGCCCGATTTCGACAGTTTCGACCTCAGCGCCTTCCGCTTCAAGACGTGCACCTCCGCGCCGTTCAAGGCCGAGCTGAAGCGCGACATCCTGAACCGCTGGCCGGGCAAGCTGGTGGAATATTACGGCATGACCGAGGGCGGCGCGTCGTTCATCCTGGTCGCCGACGAAAACCCCGACAAGCTGCATACCGTCGGCAAGCTGTCGCCCGGGCATGAGGCGTTGCTGCTCGACGAGGACGGCAATGAAGTCGCGCCCGGCGAGATGGGCGAGATCGTCGGCCGGTCCCCGGCGATGATGAACGGATATCACAAGCGTGAAGGCGCGACGCGCGAGGCCGAGTATTACGATGCCGAGGGCAAGCGCTGGATCCGCCACGGCGATGTCGGGCGGATCGACGAGGACGGATTCCTGATCCTGATGGACCGCAAGAAGGACATGATCATTTCGGGCGGGTTCAACATCTATCCGTCCGACCTGGAAGCGGTGCTGGCGCAGCATCCGGCGGTGGCAGATTGCACCGTCGTGGGCGTGCCGAGCGAGGAATGGGGCGAGACGCCGGTCGGCTTCTACGTCCCCCGCCCCGGCGCGGATGCGAGCGCGGAGGAGGTTCGCGCCGCGACCAACGAGAAGCTGGGCAAGACCCAGCGACTGTCGAAGCTGTATGTCACCGACGAGCTGCCGCGCAGCGCGATCGGCAAGGTATTGAAGCGCGAGCTGCGCGATCGGCTCGCCCAAGGTGAATTCCAGGGGGAAAATGCATGACGAGCCTGAAGCAAATCCTGGACGGGTTGACGCCGCTGGGCGACGGACCCGGCTGGCGCGGGGAAATCCCCGACGGCTGGCTGCAGGGGCGGACCGGCTATGGTGGGCTGTCGGCCGCGATGGCGCTTCACTGCGCGATGCAATCGGATACCGACCTGCCCCCGCTTCGGTCCGCGCAGGTGAGCTTCATCGGGCCGCTCGCCGGCCCGGTCCTCGTCACCGCGCATCGGCTGCGGCGCGGCAAGAACGCGGCGTTCATCCAGGCTGATATCGAGAGCGAGGCGGGCCTGGGACTGCGCTGCACCTTTGTGTTCATGCGCGCGATCGAAAGCGAGCTTGATTACGCCGTGACGACGGTGCCCGATTTCGCAAAACCGGGCCCCGAGGAAACGACGTTCAAGGGGCATCCGGCGGTCGCCTTCACGCAGAATTTCGAGTTCCTCGACCGGCGCGAAGGGCCGAACCTGTTGCCCGCCGAATGGCTGCGCTGGACGCGGCTGAATGAGCGCGAGGGGTTGGACCCGATGGTCGAGCTGCTCGCGGTCGGCGATTGCCTGCCGCCCGCGGCGCTGCGCCTGATCGGGCGCAACGTGCCGATGAGCTCGCTGACGTGGATCCTGAACGTGCTGGGGCCGACGCCATCGACGGAGGACGGCTGGTGGCTGCTGCGCTCCAATGCCGATTATGCGCGGGCCGGAAGCTCCTCGCAGCAGATGGGGATCTGGAACAGCAAGGGCGAAATGGTCGCCGAACAGATGCAGTCGGTGGCGGTGTTCGCCTGACGTCTTCGGCCGGCCGGGTGCCTCGCTACCGCGCTGGCGCCCGGCGGCCGCTTTAGCCCAGTACGGGCATCAAGCCCCCACGCCTGTCATCAGGCCCCACAGCATCCAGCCGTTCAGCAGGACGATCACTGCGGCGATCCCCCAGGCGAGCGCGATCAGCCAGCGCGGGGCGGCCATCGATCCCATCAGGCGGCGACTGCCGGTGAAGGCAACGAGCGGCAGGACCGCGAAGGGCAATTGCAGGCTCAACACCACCTGGCTGAGCACCAGCAGCTGCGTTGCGCCCGAATCGCCTGCGATCAGCACACCGGCCACGGCCGGGATGATGGCAAGGCCGCGGGTGATCATCCGCCGCAGCCACATCGGCAGGCGGAGTTCGAGGAACCCCTCCATCACGATCTGACCGGCGAGCGTGCCGGTGACGGTGGAATTCTGACCGCTGGCGAGCAGCGCAATGGCGAAGACCGCGCTGGCCGCGCCGACGCCCAGCATGGGGGCGAGCAGTTGATGCGCTTCCTCGATCTCAGCCACCTCGGTGCGGCCGGCGACGTGGAAGGTCGCGGCGGCGAGGACGAGGATCGCGGCATTGATGAAGAAGGCCAGGCCTAGGCTGACGGTCGAATCGATCGTTGCCATCTTCAGCGCGTCACGCTTCTCCGCGAGTCCCTTCCCCACCGCGCGGGTCTGCACGATCGCGGAATGGAGATAGAGATTGTGCGGCATCACGGTTGCGCCGAGGATGCCGATCGCGATGTACAGCATCAGCGGGTTGCTGACGATTTCGGTCGACGGGATCAGCCCGGCGGCGGCGGCAGCCCAATCCGGCCCGGCCCAGGCAAGCTCAAAGGCGAAACAGCCGGCGATGACGATCAGCAGCGCCGCGACGAACGCCTCCAGCCGGCGGAAGCCGTAGCGTTGCAGCGCGAGGATCAGGAACACGTCGACCGCCGTGACACAGACGCCGGCGACCAGCGGCAGGCCGAACAACAGCTTCAGCGCGATCGCGGTGCCCAGCACCTCGGCCAGATCGCAGGCGATGATCGCGATCTCGCACAGCACCCACAGGACCAGCGAAACCGGACGCGAATATTGCCGCCGGCACGCCTGCGCCAGATCCAGCCCAGCGCCGATACCGAGCCGGGCGGACAGTGCCTGAAGCACGATCGCCATGAGGTTCGACAGCAGGATGACGCTGAGCAGCGTATAGCCAAAGGCCGAGCCGCCGGCGATGTCGGTCGCCCAATTGCCCGGATCCATATAGCCGACGGCGACCAGCCAGCCGGGGCCGACGAAGGCGAACAGCCGCCGCCAGAATCCCGCGCCCTCGGGAACGCGGATGGAGGCATAGACCTCCGGAAGCGATCGCAACGGTTCAGCAGCGTCAGGCTTCATCGCGTTCGCCATGCGGGACGCCGAATGGCGTTTCAACCGTTTAGTCGGGCCAGGATGGCGGAATTGCGCGCGGCGAGCGCGGGATCGCAGCGGTCGGGGGCGGTCAGGATCGCGCCGTTCAGCGCCGTATCGATCGGCGATGGGGTGCGTTCGGGCGGCAAGGCGGCGATCAGCGCGCGGATCATCGATCGGGCGATGACGCCGTTGGCGGCCATCTGAGCGACGATCTCGCTCACCTCCACAGGCTGCTCATTCTCGCGCCAGCAATCGTAATCGGTGACCATGCCGACGAGAGCATAGGGCAGCTCCGCCTCACGCGCGAGGCGTGCCTCGGGCATGGCGGTCATGCCGATGACGTCGCAGCCCCATTGGCGGAAGATCTCGCTTTCGGCGCGGGTGGAGAATTGCGGGCCCTCCATCGCGAGATAGGTCGAGCCTTCGGTCACCTGGCCGCCGGCCGCCTGGACCGCGGCGGCGGCAAAGGCGGACATGCGCTGGCACACCGGATCGGCGAGCGAGACATGCGTGACCATCCCGGTGCCGAAGAAGCTGGCCGGGCGCGCCACGGTGCGATCGACGAACTGGTCGACGATCACGAAACGGCCGGGGGCAAGTTCCTCGCGCAGTGAGCCGACCGACGACACGCCGATGAGGTCGGTGCAGCCGGCCCGCTTCAGCGCATCGATGTTGGCGCGCACGGGAATGTCGCCGGGCGCGATGCGATGGCCACGGCCGTGACGCGGCATGAACCGCAAGCCTACCGAGCCGATGCGGCCGAACAGAATGTCATCGGAGGTCGCGCCCCAAGGGGAGGAGACGGTGCGCCATTCGGCGTCCTCCAGCCCCTCGATCGCGTACAGGCCGGAGCCGCCGATGATCCCGATCGTCCATTGCGTGTTCATCGCCGTCCCCTGATAAGACGATCATGAGGATCGCCCGTCTCGCCGCGCCTGTCGCGCTTTCGCTTGCTACGCTTACCCTTGCCGGGCCGGCGCAGGCTGCACAACCGATTGCCGGTAAATGGCTGACCCAGGATGGCAGCGCGATCGTGCAGATTGGCCAGTGCGGCGGATCAACATGCGGGCGAATCGCCAAGGTGATCAAGGCGAAGGCGGGCGCACCGACGACCGACGTCAACAATCCCGACGCCGCGCTGCGTACCCGACCGATCGTCGGGATGCCGATCCTGACCGGGTTCAGCGATGCGGGCGACGATTGGCGCGGCCGGATCTACGACCCGCGCAACGGCAAGAGCTACAAGTCGATCGTGTCGCGCGCCGCGGACGGGTCGCTGAAGGTGAAGGGCTGCATTTCGTTCATCTGCCAGACGCAGACGTGGAAGCCGGCGTCCTGATCCACCGCTGAGTGCGGCGTTTCGGCCGCCGCTGCCCTCAGACCGGTGCAGCGTCCGCGCCGGCGCCATAATGATGCCAGGCGAAGATCGCCGCCGCGCCGCGATGTGGACGCCACGGTTCGGCCAGCGTGCGGGTCAGCTTCTCGCTCGGCCGGGTTTCGTGGCCCAGGATGCGGCCGACCCCGATCTGGACCGCCAGATCACCTGCCGGCCAGATGTCCGGCCGCCCCTCCGCGAATAGCAGGTAGATTTCGGCCGACCAGCGCCCGATCCCCTTCACCCGGGTGAGATGCGCGATGGCTTCCTCATCGTCGAGCGGCAGGTGATCGAAATCGAGCCGGCCGCTGGTCACTTCCTCGGCAAGGCTGCGCAGATAGCCCGATTTCTGCCGCGACATGCCGGCGGCGCGCAATTCCTCGTCGCTTGCCGCCGCCAGCCGCGGAAGATCGACCGGATCGCCGATGACGCCAGTCAGCTTGCGCCATATTGCGTCCGCCGCCTTCACGCTGACCTGCTGTCCCACGATGGTGCGCATCAGCGTGGCATAGCCGCGCTCGCGAATCCTGGTCGGGGGATAGCCGACGCGGGCCAGCGCCTCTCCGAAGCGCGGCTCGATCGCGGCGAGCGCATCGACGCCCTCCCGCAGCGCCGTGTCGCTCAGCCCCATTGCGGGCGGCCCGCAAGATCGGCAAGGGAACGGGCAACTTTCGGGGAGAGCAGCATGCCCAAGCTTATCGTCACTCTGCGTGACGGGGAAGAACGTGAAATCGACGGCACCGCCGGCCTGTCGGTAATGGAAGTCATTCGGGACGGCGGCATTGATGAGATCCTGGCGCTGTGCGGCGGATGCTGCAGCTGTGCGACCTGCCACATCCATGTCGACCCGGAATTTGCCACCAAATTGCCGCCGATCAGCGAGGACGAGAACGACCTGCTCGATTCCTCCGCGACGCGCGACGAATATTCGCGGCTGTCGTGCCAGCTGCCGTTCGGCCCCGAGCTGGACGGGCTGAAGGTGCGCATCGCCGAAGAGGATTGATCCCGCACGCCTTCCAGTAGCGGATCATCGAGTGACAAAAGGGGCGGGCGCCAGTGGCACCCGCCCCTTTTCCTTGTCGGCCAGCGTGAGCGCGGCTCAGCGAGCGGCGGCGGCGTACAGCGCGATCGCCGCGGCGTTCGACACGTTGAGGCTTTCCACCTTCGAGCTGATCGGCAGCTTCGCCAACTGGTCGCAATGCGCCTCCGTATTCTGGCGCATCCCCTCACCTTCGGCGCCGAGCACGATGGCAACCTTCGCCTCGCCCATCACCTGCCCCAGCGTCTGATCGGCATGGCCGGTCAGGCCGATCCGCCAGAAACCAGCCTCCGCAATCTCGTCCAGCGCGCGCGCCAGATTGACGACGCGCACCCAGGGCACGGTTTCCAGCGCGCCCGAGGCGGCACGCGCCAGCGCGCCTGATTCGGGCGGCGCGTGGCGATCCTGCGTGACGATGCCCAGCGCGTCGAACGCCGCGGCGGAGCGGAGCACCGCGCCGACATTATGCGGATCAGTGACCTGATCCAGCACGACGAGCGGGCGGCGATCGTCGCGCCCCTCCATCAACAGGTCGCCCAGCCAGATCTCATCCAGTGGATCGACCTCCGCCACCAGCCCCTGGTGCGGCGCATCGGCCGGCACCATTCGGCCAAGATCGGCGACATCGGCATAAACGACCGGCAGGTCGGATGGCAGATCGAACGGAGCAAGCGCCTCACGCGTGCCCCACAGCTTGCGCACCGTGCGATTGGGGTTGGCGAGCGCAGCCGACACGGCGTGGCGCCCCCAGAAACGGGGCCGGCCAGCCGGTGCCTGGCTGGGACGATGTCCGCGGCGTGCCATCAATTATGCTCCTCGGGATCGGGATAGGCAAAGGGATCGGTAACCGACGGCTTCGTCGGCATTGGCGGCCGCGGCAACGCCTTTTCGGCATTGGCGGCGTTCAACAGGAAAGTGGCGAGGATCGTCGAGCCCTGGCGAAGATCCTCTTCCTTCAGATGATCGAAGGTGTCGGCCGAGGAATGGTGCGCACGGCTGTTATAGTCGAGCGGATCCTGGATGAACTGGAAGCCTGGCGCCCCCACCGACTGCATGAAGACATGGTCGGTGCCGGCCGTGCGGCCGATGGCGACGGTGGACATGCCAAGGCCGCTGAACGGCGCCATCCAGCTGCGGAAGATCTCCGCCGCGGCGGGATTGTTCTCGGCATAGATGCCGCGGAACCGGCCCGAGCCATTGTCGACGTTGAAATAGGCCGCGAGGTCGTTGAACCCGGGGCGCGGGTTGATCGGCCAGCGCTTGCCCCATTCATAATAGCGGCGCTCGCCGACCAGCGGCGGATCGTTGGGGCTGCCGCGCGTCGCGAGGTTCTTCTCCACCCAGGCGAGGCTGCCGAGCAGTGCCTGCTCCTCACCGTTCCACAGCGCGAAGCGAATGGTTCGCTTCGGGCGCACGCCAAGCTTCGAGAGGATGCGTGCCGCCTCCATGATGACGGCTGTGCCGGCCGCATTGTCGCTGGCGCCATCGCCAGCGACCCAGCTGTCGAAATGCGCGCCAGCCATCACATAGCCGGCCTTCGGATCAGTGCCGGGGATTTCGGCGAAGATATTGTATGCCTGCGGGTCGCTGTCGTCGTAGCGCACGTCGCTGATGATCTCGAGCGTCGGTGCCGGGCCGGTCTTGGCGAGGCGTGCGAGGCGACGGTAATCCTCCGCCGCGATCTCGACGCCGGGCAGCGACGGCGACTTGCCGGCTTCGAACATATAGCCTTCACCGTGGACGAGCTTCCCGTCGCGATACGAGATGGTGGCATAGGCGAGCGCGCCCTCCGCCTTCAGGAAGGCGTCGCGCTGCTTCTCGAAATCGGCCTCACGCAGTTCCTTCGCATCGGCAGCGGGATCATGGCGCGGGAACCTGTATTCGCCGAGCTTCCCCAGCTCCTCGTCGGTGTAGCGGCGGAACGGCGCGCGCGTGCTTTCCGACGGCGTCCCGGGTGGCGACACGAGCACGATCTTGCCGGCGAGCTGGCCCCGATAGCGGGCGAAATCACGCGCGCTCTTCATCGGCGCCACAATGATCGGCGCGCTGAGCGTCCCCTGCGTCGGCGGCGTCCAAGCGATCGGGATCGCGGTGAGCTGGATCGGGCGCGGCGTGACCATGCGGACGCTGGAGCGGGCGATTGACCAGCCCCGGCCGAAATCGAACCCTTCCTTGCGGACGTTCTTCAGACCCCATTCGGCGAACTTGGCCTGGGTCCATGCCTCCGCCGCACGCATCTGCGGCGAATTGGTCAGCCGCGGACCAATCACGTCGGTCAGGTGCTGCGCCGTCGTCATCACCTGCGAATGGGCCAACCCCTCGTCCATGATTCGCGCTGTATCGTTGCGGTCCTGCGCGTGGACGGGTGCTGAAACCGCGATCGCGGCCAGAAGCAGATGACGCATTGGTGGTAAATCTCCTGCCCGGATGGCGTGCCGTAGCTATTCGCCCAAAAGAATGCGCGCAACCATGATGACAGTGCGTTGACAGGACCGTCTCGCTTCGGCATTGGGCGCCCTCGCTTTGACGAAGCGGCCCTGTGGAAGGGTGGCCGAGTGGTTAAAGGCAGCAGACTGTAAATCTGCCCACGCAAGTGTACACTGGTTCGAATCCAGTCCCTTCCACCATTTCCCGCATGCCGGATGAGCGCCTCTGGCGCCCGGCGGGAACTCACGGCAAACGCCATTTCCTCCTCCGGTGAAGTGCTCGCCCGCGAGGATAACCGACCGCGTCAGAAATCGCCCGACGCGTCACAAGACCTGGCCGCGCACGACGCAGCAACGCGCCCATCTGAACACCCGACGCCAGCGCACCTGTTCAATTGTTTTACAGCTTTTCCGGGCCGGATTGGCGGCGCGACGGAACGATTGTTGGCCCACGCGTTGTGTCACCATGCCTCATGAACGCATCATTGCCGTCGGCCTGCTGACCGAACGCGACCTGCGCGTGCTAGGCGAGGGTTTCAATCGTGTCTTCGCGGTCGAGGACGTACAGGACTTCGATCACCTGCTCGCGCGGCTCGACCATATTGAGGCAACACCGGGGTCACGCCCACCGCGCGAACCGCGCAAACAATAGGCGACCATTGCGACGTACGCTTGGACCCGGGCGGACTCAGCGCGACCTGCCGGGTGGTTGCCCGCCCGCTACCCTACCCAGCCCGCTGCAATCAGACGGGATCCATGCTGAGGTAGCTGGCGTCGAAATCCGCCTCCTTGCTCAGCTTCGTCCAATCCGGCACCGACACCCAGCCATTGCCATAGTCGATCAGCCCGCTGCTCTTCATGCCGCGCAGCGTGCGGTTCACATGGACCGAGGTGAGCCCGAGGATATCGGCAAGCTGTTCCTGCGTCAGTGGCAGGCGGAAGGTCGTCCGGTCGCCCAGATCGTTCTCCGCGCTGCGCGTGCCCAGTTCGCACAGCAGATGCGCGGTACGGGTTCGCGCGTCACGCCGGCCAAGGTTGATCACCCATTCGCGGAAGATCGAGGCGTCGGCGATGCTTTCCAGCAGCAGCGCCTCGGCGATGGCGGGGCGTTCCCGGGAAAGCGCGATCATCGGCGCCGGGGCGATCTCGACCACCTTGATCGGGGTCAGCGCCTGGAGGCTTTCGGTCGCGCGGCGCGACGCCGCGTGCGGCAGCGTGAGCAAATCGCCGGCGAGGTGAACCGCGACGATCTGCCGCGACCCGTTCGACAGCACGCGATGGCGATGAACATAGCCCGACACCAGGACCATCACCGACAGGTTCTGATCACCGGCGCGCGCAAGATAGCGCGCTGCGTCGTGGCGCTGCACCGTGAACGGCAGGCTCCTCAACGCCTCGCAATCGTCATCGCTCAGCGTGCAACGTCGCTGTAGCTTTTCGATGAAAAGGGTCAGCGGCGATGATGGGTGATCTTGACCCATGGAAACCCTCCTCAAGGCGCAATCCGGCGCGGATAGCATCATGCGATAAGCGCCGTCACGGATCCGGCAATATTTAATCACCCCACCCGCACGCACCAACACAGGTTATAAACCGCCACGATGTCGCTACTTTCCCTTCTTTATGTAAGCACAAGCTGCCTCCGGCTGCCCGCAGAGGAAGACCGGGTGAACGACATCGTCGCGGTGGCGCGCGCACGTAATGCGGCGCTGGAGGTGACCGGCGCGCTGATGTTCGTGGAGACCCATTTCGCGCAGGTACTGGAAGGTTCGGCGGACGCGGTGGCGACGCTGATGGACAGCATCAGGGCCGATCCCCGTCACACGAGGGTCACGCTGGTCGACACGGAATGGCTGGTGCGCCGTCGCTTCGCGCGCTGGACGATGGCTTATGCGGGGCCGCGCACGTTGGTGGAGGCGCAGGTCGCGCCGGTGCTGGCGCTCGCCGAAGGCAATGGATCGCCCTTTGCGCCGGCGGACCTGATCGCCCTGATGCTGCAGTTCGCCTCGCTCGAGGATTGATTCCGGTTCACGCTGCCGATCGGCGCGGCAGCTAACATGAGTGAATCACAAAGCGGGGCTCGCTTTCGCCGTCGCTGCGTTGGCAGTGAATGACGAAACCTTCCCCCTCTCGGCGCGCGCGCCTGGCGGCCATCGTCGTCGGGCTGATGGTGGCGATCTGGATCGTGATCTTCTTCGGCATGAACCTCAGCAGCAAGAAGACCAATGACCGCACGCCTGACATGCTGCCGCCGGCGACACGCAACGGATAAGTGGGCCAGGCACCGCGGCACCGTTGCATCGGTTGACCGGTTCAAAGGTGCGCGGTAACGGAGCGGCACGACGCCTGTTCACCGAACGGGCGGCGGCTTTGTCGGGCGGTCCAGCGGATCATCCCGACCGGGCGGGTATAGCACAATGGTAGTGCAGCAGCCTTCCAAGCTGAATACACGGGTTCGATTCCCGTTACCCGCTCCACCCTTTCCATCGCTGACCACGAACGCGAGCAGGGCGTTGCTGCGCGCAAGGCGGCGCATTCACGTCTATGTCGCTGGGCAGCTTGGCTTGGCTGTGCGGGGCGCGGTGTTGGATCGTTCGGGATCAGGCGGTCGACGATCGATGATCGCCAACCGCCCTTTTCATCCCGCTTCTCGCGGCTCAGGCCGCTTGCGGCGTCTTTCGCGCAGAGGCAGTCCAGATCTGGTCGATCGCGTCACCCAGCGCCTTGTCGAATTCGGCGTCGGTCATGCCGTGGCGCAGATCTTCGAGCAGCGCGCGGCTGAAGCTGGCGATGATGCCCTCGTTCTTGGCGAGTTCGACGCATGCCTCGGGCCGTGCGAAGCCGCCCGACAGGGCAACGACGCGCAGGACGCGGGGATGCTTCACCAGCGGCAGGAACAGGTTGGGCTTGGTCGGCAGCGACAGCTTCAGCATGACCTTGGCGTCGCCCGGCATCGCGTCGAGCGCCTTGGTGAGTTCGTCGAGCAGGATCGCGTCCGCCTCGGCGCGCTCCGGGCTCTTGATGTTCACTTCCGGCTCGATGATCGGCATCAGGCCGTGGCTGAGCACTTGCTGCGCCACCTCGAACTGCTGGGCGACGACGGCGGCAATCCCCTCGCGATTGGCGAGATTGATGACCGACCGCTCCTTGGTACCGAAGATGCCGAGCTTCGCCGCACGATCGAGCAGCGCGTCGAGATCGGGCATCGGCTTCATCAGCTGAACGCCGTTCGCCTCTTCCTCCAGACCCTTGTCGATCTTCAGGAACGGCACCACGCCGCGGTCCTGCAGCGCCTGCGGCACCGGCTTTCCACTGGCTTCACCATCCATCGTGCGTTCGAACAGGATCGCGCCGATCACCTTGTCGCCGGTGAAGGCGGGCGAGGTGATGATGCGGGTGCGCATCTGGTGGATGAGCCCGAACATCTCTTCGTCAGTCGACCAGGCGCCCTCTTCGATGCCATAGCCCTTCAGCGCCTTTGGCGTGGAGCCGCCCGACTGGTCGAGAGCGGCAATGAAGCCCTCCCCGTCAGCGATCTTGGCGGTCATCTCGGCAGGCGTCATGCACAGTCCCCTCACAGGTTTTCGTTGCAGCGCCTCATAATGGACGATCAGCCGTTTTGGCCAGTCGTGATCCTGGCTCGGCGGCGAGCAGCGCGCGCAGGCGATCGGCGATCGTCCCGGCACTGAACGGTTTTTGCACGATGTTCTCTTCCGGGACATGCGCCAGCGCCGCCAGATCGGCATAGCCGGTTACGAACACGATCGGCAGATCGGCGCGCCGTTCCAGCACGCGAGCGGCGAAATCCGCGCCGTTCATCCCCGGCATGGCGAAATCAACGACCGCAGCGTCGATGCCGGCGGCATCGCCGATCATGCTGAGCGCGGCCTGCCCCGATGCGGCCTCCACCACATGGCACCCCGCCTCGCGCAGTTCCTCCGCAGTCACGCCGCGCACCGCGTCATCGTCGTCGAGCACCAGCACTGTTCGGCCCACGACATCTACCGCGGCCTCCACCTTCTCAGCCGCCACCACCACTGGCTCCGCAAGCGTCGCGGCGCGAGGCAGGAAGACGCTGACCGTTGTGCCCACACCTGGCGTGCTGTCGATCCTGACCCCGCCGCCCGATTGCTTGGCAAAGCCGAAGACCTGCGGCAGCCCGAGCCCCGATCCCTTGCCGACCTCCTTGGTGGTGAAGAAAGGTTCGAACACCTTGGCCAGCACCTCGGGCGTCATGCCGCTGCCGGTATCGGATACGGATACGGCGACATAATCCCCTGCCGCCGGTTCCTCGCTGCGGGTGGGCTGGCCCAGTTCGACGTTGCGCGTGGTGACGGTCAACGTGCCGCCTACCGCCATCGCGTCGCGCGCGTTGATCGCCAGATTGAGGATGATGAGTTCGATCTGCGTCGGATCGACTAGCGCCGGCCACAGGCCAGGCATCCGGTCGGTTTCGATCGCGACGCCGCCGCCGAGCGTGCTTTCCAGAAGCCCCTGCATCCCGCTGACCACTTCGTTCAACGAGACGACGCGCGATTCCAGCCGCTGGCGGCGGGAGAAGGCGAGCAGCTGGCCGGTCAGCTTGGCGCCCCGTTCGGAGGCAGCGCGAACGTGCGCGATCCGCTGCCGCGTCTTTTCATCCACACCGATCTTGTCGAACGTACGCTCGATAATCGCGACATTGCCCAGAACAATCGTCAGCAGGTTGTTGAAATCATGCGCGATGCCGGAGGTCAGCTGGCCGATCGCCTCCAGCCGCTGCATCTGCGCCAGCCGCGCTTCGACCTGTTCGCGCTCCGCGATCTGTTCGGTGAGCGCAGCGGTGCGTTCCTCCACCCTTTTCTCGAGCGCCTCGCCAACCAGGTGCGCTTCCGTGACGTCGATACCGCAGCCGACATACCCCTCGAACGTGTCGCCCAGCTTGCGGGGACGCGCTTCGATATGGAACCAGCGATCGGTGCCGTCGGCGGTGCGCAGCCGGACATCGCGGGAGAAACGTGCCGGCTGCAGCAGGTGGCGACGCCCGGTCTTGACGAAAGCGGCCATGTCGTCCGGGTGGACGATACAGCCCCAGCCCTTCTCCTGCAGATCGGCCGCGTTGACGCCCAGCATGGTGCCGAACGCCTGGCTGGCAAAGATGACCTGCCCGTCGGCATCATTGATCCAGACCAGCGCCGGCAGGCTGTTCGCGAGCATCCGGAACCGTACTTCGCTTTCACGCAGCGCGTCGGCACGCCGCTCGCGCTCGGTGACGTCGATCCCTTCCACGAACACCGCGGCAACGCGCCCTTCGGCATCGGCGATCGGCTGAAACACGAAATCGAGGATGCGGTTTTCCGACGGACCATCCGCCGATCGTTGCAGCCGCACCTTGAGATTTTCGCCGCGGAATGGCGAGCCTGTGGCGACCACATTGTCGAGGATGTCGACGAACCCTTGCTGCGCCACTTCGGGCAGCGCCTCCTCCAGCGGACGACCGATCAACTCGCGATCGCCGACCAGTTGCAAGTAGGAGGAGTTGGCGAGTTCGATGATGTGCCCGGGCTCGCGCAGCACAGACATGAAGCTGGGCGCCTGATCGAACATCTGCGACAATCGCTCGCGATCCGCCATCAGGGCGCGCGCGGCGCGGACCCGCTGGGTCGTTTCGGACACGATGCACAGGACGCCGCCGGTGCTGCCGTCAGGCAGGCGGACAGCGGAATAGGAGACGTCGAAGAACACCTCCTCGCCGTATCCCGCCCGCTCGATATAAAAGGGCCGATCGCGCGCGCTGTAGGTTTCGCCGGTTTCGCGGACGTGGCGCAGCAGCGGCTCCAGATCGTCCCATAGCTCCGACCATGCCTCCCGCGCCGGCCGGCCGAGCGAGCGGGGATGCTTGTCGCCGACCGTCGCGGCGTAGGCATCGTTGTAGATCGCGCAATATTCCGGACCCCAGAACAGCACGATCTCCGCGCCCGCCGCCAGGATCGTGCTGGTCACGGCAACCAGCGTTTCAGGCCAGTGCTCGGGCGGCCCGAGCGGAGACTGCGACCAGTCGTGGGCGTTGACAAGCTGGCCCATCTGTCCGCCAGCTGCGAACAAAGCGGCGAGACGACCGTTGTGGGACGGTGGATCAACCATGATAGCTGCGTAACCCAGCCGGGCGCCGGGGCAAAGTAGATCAATCGCGGATAGCGCTAGGAAAGATACGGCTTACCAGATGCAGGCACGATTCACCTCCCTCCACCACCATCGAATGCTGCGTGTGGCGGCCGCGACGCCGATCGCGAGCGTCGGTGATGCCGCGGCCAATGCCGCGGCCGCGATTGCGCTCGCCCAGCGCGCGCATGACGAGGCGGTCGATCTGGTCGTCTTTCCCGAGCTCAGCATCACTTCCTATGCGATCGACGATCTTCACCTGCAAACGGCGCAGCAGCTGTCGACGCTGGAGGCGTTGCAGACGGTAGCGACAGCGACCGAGGGGCTGGCGCCGGTCCTGCTGGTCGGCGCGGCGCTGGTTCGCAACGGGCGGCTGTACAATTGCGCCGTGGCGATCGGCCGCGGCCGGATCCTGGGCGTAGTGCCCAAGACATTCCTGCCCAACTATCGCGAATATTACGAGAAACGTTGGTTCGCGAGCGGTGCCGGGATCACCGGTCAGACCATGACGATCGGCGCGGAGGAGGTGCCGTTTGGCACTGACCTGATCTTTGCCGCTGCCGATCTGCCGCACTTCATCTTCCACGCGGAAATCTGCGAGGATTATTGGTCGCCGACGCCGCCCTCCACCGCCGGCGCGCTGGCCGGGGCTTTGGTGTGCTGCAACCTGTCGGCGTCCAACGTCGTGATCGGCAAGTCGCGTGAGCGGGCGATGTTGTCCGCGTCGCAATCGGCACGGGCGATCTGCGCCTATGTTTATTCGGCGGCCGGTCCAGGCGAGAGCACGACCGACCTCGCATGGGACGGGCAAGGCACGATCCACGAACTGGGCGAGCTACTGGGCGAATCGACTCGCTTCGCGCTGGAGCCCGAACTGCTGATCGCTGACGTCGATTGCGAGCGCTTGATCCAGGAGCGGCTGCGCAACGGCACCTTCGGCGATGCCGCGACCTTCTCCGGCCATCCGGAAACCCGCTTTCGCCGAATCCTCTTCGATCGCCAGCCGGATTATGCCGACGTCGGCCTGAAGCGGGCGATCCGCCGCTTCCCGTTCGTTCCCGACACCCCGGCCCGGCTGGACGAGGACTGCTACGAAGCCTTCAACATTCAGGTCGAGGGTCTGCTGAAGCGCGTTGCCGCGACTGGGGTCGACAAGCTCGTTATCGGCGTGTCCGGCGGGCTCGATTCGACCCATGCGCTGATCGTCGCGGCCAAGGCGCTCGATCGGCTCGGTCGGCCACGCACCGACATTCTGGGCTTTACCATGCCCGGCTTCGCCACCAGCGAGGGAACGAAGGGCAACGCCTGGCGGCTGATGCGCGCATTGGGGATCAGCGCGGAGGAGATCGATATCCGCCCCGCCGCGCGCACCATGCTGGAAGGCATGGGGCATCCGTTCGGACGCGGCGAGCCGGTCTATGACATCGCGTTCGAAAATGTGCAGGCCGGACTTCGTACCGATTATCTGTTCCGCCTGGCCAATCAGCGCAACGGCCTGGTGGTCGGCACAGGCGACCTCAGCGAGCTGGCGCTCGGCTGGTGCACCTATGGCGTCGGCGACCATATGAGCCATTATGGCGTCAACGCCGGCGTGCCCAAGACGCTGATCCAGTTCCTGATCCGCTGGTGCATCGCGACCGATCAATATGATGCCGAGACCGACGCGGTGCTGGAGGCGATCCTGGCGCAGGAGATTTCGCCCGAGCTCGTCCCCGCCGACGAAAGCGGCGCGATGCAGAGCACGGAGGACAAGATCGGCCCTTATGCGCTGAACGACTTCTTCGCGCATTACGTGCTGCGTCACGGGCTGGCGCCATCGAAGATCGCCTTCCTCGCGTGGCACGCCTGGCGCGACATGGAGGCGGGCCGCTGGCCGATCGGCTATCCCGAGGAAGCGCGCACCAGCTACGATCTCGACACGATCAAGCTGTGGCTCGAACGTTTTCTGGTGCGCTTCTTCCGCACCAGCCAGTTCAAGCGGTCGGCGCTGCCCAATTCGCCCAAGGTTTCCGCGGGCGGCGCTGTTTCGCCGCGTGGCGACTGGCGCGCGCCGTCCGACGGAACGGCGACCGCATGGCTTGCCGAGCTCGCCGCCAATGGCCCCTGACCGCCGCGCGACGGCAACGCCGCGTTTACCCGGAGCTGGTACGCGCGGCTGATGGAGAAGCGAACGTTGGGTTGGGTGCAGGCGTTATGCCTGGGCTGCGCCTACTTCATTCTGGCGGCCGGCACCCTCAGCCTTACCCGATTCGATGGCGGGGTGGCGTTCCTGTGGGTCGCGACCGCGCTGCTGACGGCACGGCTCACGGCGCTTCCCGAGCGGGAATGGGCCGCGCCGATCGCCGCGTGCTTCACCGCCTGCGTCATTGCGTCATCGATCTGGGGCTTCGGCGGGGTGACTGCACTGCCGCTGGCGGCGGTGAACATGACGGAAAGCGCGATTGGCGCCGCATTCCTTCGCCGGTTGGTGCGCCAGCAGGAGGTGCTCAATTCACATCGTTGGCTGATCGTCTTCGTTTCGGCGAACGGGATCGCGGCGCCGCTGCTCTCCGCGCTGATGGCCGGGGCCGCGGTGTGGACGCTTCTGGGTGCACCCTTCCTCGCGAACGCGCTGCACTGGTACAGTGGCCATGCCCTCGGCACCCTGGCCTTCATGCCGATCTTCATGATGGCGATGGACGGCGAAGCGGCGCGAATGATCCAGCGGATGAAGGGGCGCAAGCTGCTGGAGCTGGCGGCGCTCCTCGTGCTGGTCGCCGTGGTCAGCGCGATCACCTTTGCACAGACCACGGTGCCGCTGCTGTTCCTGCCGATGCTGCCGATCGTCCTGGCGACGTTTCGCGGCGGCGCGCTGTCGTCGGCCGCGTCGATCGTTATCCTGACGGTGATCGGCGGTGTCGCGACGCTGAACGGCTATGGCCCCGTCACGCTCAGCGACGCGCCGATCGGCGCGCAGATGCAGTTCCTCCAGCTCTATATCGCCTGCACCATGCTGACGATCCTGCCTGCGACGGCGGAGCTTCAGCAGCGGGCGCGCCTGTTCCGCCGGTTGAGTGAAAGCGAGGCGCGCTATCGCATCCTGACCGAAAATTCGACCGACATCGTCGTCAACATCGATCGGCATGGGCGGCTTCAATTCGTTTCCGCCTCCATCCGCCAGCTCAACGGGCTCGATCCCGACGCCCTTATCGGCAAGCCGCTCAGCGCGCTGCTGAAGGGCGAGGATCTGGTGAGGTCGCAGACGCTGTTCCTCCAGATTCTGAACGATCCGGAGATGATCGCCGTCCAGGAATTTCGCGGAAGCACCCGCGAGGGCGAGGTTCGCTGGTACGAAACCCACAGCCGCGCGGTGGTGGACGACAACAAGAACGTCACCGGTGTCGTCTGTTCGGTGCGCGACGTGACTCACCGCAAGGCCGCCGAGGAACGTCTCTCCCGCGCGGCGTTGACCGATCCCCTGACCGGCCTGATCAACCGCCGCGGGCTGGACGAGGAACTGGCCAAGCGGCTGACGGCCGGCGGCGGCGGCTGTGTCGCCTTGCTCGATCTCGACTATTTCAAGCAGGTCAACGACACCTATGGCCATGCGGCGGGCGACGAGGTGCTGCGCCGTTTTGCGACGCTCGCCCGCTCCAGCATCCGCGATCAGGACATCATCGGTCGGCTCGGCGGCGAGGAGTTCGCCATTATCCTGCCCAACGCCACGATCGATCAGGCGCATCTGGTGTGTGACCGTGTGCGCCGGGCAATTGGCGACGCGCGGATGCGGGTGGATGAGAACATCATCTCGGTCACCGTCAGCGGGGGCGTTGCGACGTATCGCGATGATCAGCCTGCCGAAGAGGTGCTGCGTGCCGCCGATCGGGCGCTGTACCGCGCGAAGAACGGTGGCCGGGACCAGCTTGCCCTCGCGGCCTGATTGTCCCGCTTGCCTGATCGCGCGTCCCCCGACACTGTAGATCCATACCAACAGACAAACGGGAGAGCGGTGCGCATGGCTGATCAGGATCCATCGGTGCATGAACTGAGCCGCACGCTGGGGCTGGTCAGGATCGTCGAGATGAACCCCGAAGGGCGCGCGACGCTGGAATATCAGGCGGGCAACCACATGTGCCATTCGGGCGGCGTCGTGCAGGGCGGGTTCGTCACCGGCTGGATCGACGCAGCCATGGCGCATGCCGCCATCGCGATGGGCGGACCGGACGTGTCGCCCATGACGCTGGAACTGAAGGTCAGCTTCTTCGCCCCTGCCCGTCCCGGGCTAGTGATTGCCGAGGGGTGGGTCGAGCGTCGCGGGCGGAGCACCTGTTTCTTCGAAGGGCGCCTGACCGACAGCAACGGCAAGGTGCTGGCGAAGGCCAGCTCGACGCTGATGCTGGCATCGCGCGAGCGGGTGGAGCAGGCGGCGAAAAAGGCGGTGGGCTGACCCGAGCGCCAGCCCCCCGACCGGGAAGCGTTAAGCGTTTCGCGCCATCAGCCCGCCGTCGACCGGAATGATCGCACCGGTGACAAACCCGGCGGCGGGCGCGCACAGGCTGGCGGTCATGAAGGCCACTTCCTCCGGCAAGCCATAGCGCCGCAGCGCCGTTCGTCGCGCCGCGTAAACCTGCTTCGCTTCATCCGGAATGCCCTGGGTCATGCCGGTTTCGACCGGTCCCGGGCAGATGCAGTTGACCGTGATACCGGACTTGCCAAGCTCGACCGCCAGGCTCCGGGTTAGGCCAATGACCCCCGCCTTTGCCGCGGAATAGGCACTGAAACCGGCTGTCGCACCCAATCCCTCGGTCGACGCGATGTTGACGATCCGCGGGTTTGCGGCCTTGCGCAGATAAGGCAGGGCAGCGCGGATCATCCGCTGCTGCGCGGTGAGCAGTATTGACAGATGCCGGTCCCATTGCGCCTCATAGCCATCATCGTCGATCGGCAGATTGGCGGAAATGCCGGCGTTGTTGACGATGATGGACAGGTCACCGAACGCCGCCGCGCTTTCCTCCACCACGCGCTGGATCGCTGCGGGATCGGAGACGTCGCACGACCACGCCTGGGCTGACAGGCCCTCGGCCAGGATTTCGTCCGCCACCGCCTGGGCGCTCGCGAGGGTCACGTCCGTCACAGCGACCTTCGCCCCGGCGCGCGCGAGCAGGATGGCGGTAGCCCGTCCCATGCCGCTGCCGGCGCCGGTCACGATTGCCCCCGCCCCGTCGAGCCGCGAAGTTACCGCTGGAATAGGTCGCATCATCTCTCTCCCTTGCCGCTATCGAATCGGCTTGGAGACAGCGTTACGGGAAATGTCGGGCGGCTTGAACGCCCGGCGCGACCACGCGGGCGTTCAGCGCAGCCTCTGGGGGCCCCTTGGCTACTTCAGCCAGCCGTTGGTGAAGGAGGCGCGCTGGAGGCCGCGGCGGAGCACCGGCGACTGGCGCATCACCTTCCACACGAACTCGTCACGATAATTGCCCGCCTGGATGATGACCGGTGCCTGCCCCATCGCCAGGTAATCCCGTGCGACCCAGCCGTTTTCCGCACTGACCGTACCCGACGACACCTTTTCATCGGTGTAGCGGAAGCTGCGGTTGAACGCGCCGAGCAGCCCGTATTCGCGGTACAATCCCGGCACCGATGCCAGCGCGCGCGCGGCAGGGATCACGATCTCCGACGCGAACGGCAGGCTGCCCAGCGCCGCCGTTGCGGCGATCGTGCCATCGTCGCGTTCACCAGGCTGATCAAGCGGCCCGCGCGGGCCATAGCCGAAGAACGTCCGCTTCTCGCCCTTGAACGGCAGGGCGAACGCGCCAGGCCCCTCGCATTCGGCGATGCCCCACAGGTCGCCGGAATAGCCGTCCCACTTCATCGGGTTGCTGATGCAATAGGCACGGTTGGCATAGGTCGCCCGGCGGCTGTTCTCGTGATAGTCGAACCCGGCGCCGCGCATCACCGTGTCGCGGATGCCGCGAAAGTCGATCCACATGTGGCTGTGCTGATGCCCCGACAGCGGGCCATAGGCGAGGTGGCGTGTTTCGCCCTCGCCCCGCCAGAACCGCACATAGGGCGCGCACCACGCCTCCCACGCACCGTCCTCCGCCGGATGCCGGCCGGAGCCGAGCGCCAGGAGGACCGCCGCCATGCCGTTGCCATAGCCCTCGACGCCTTCCTTGCTGAACCCACCCTCCGGGCGCCAGCTGCGCGCGATGGTGGACCCGCCGTTCTGCATCCACAGCCATTCGGCGCGATCCGCGATGTCGACGCCCAGCCGCCGGATCTCCTGCTCCTCGGGCGTGTCCCCGGTCCACCATGCCGCGGCGAACAACATGCCCATGTTGAGCAAGGCGGTGTCGATGCTGGAAAGCTCCGCCTTGCCGCGCCGCAGCCCCGTCTTCATGTCGAGCGAGCGATAGAAGAAGCCGCGATTGCCGCTGACGTCGGTCGCAGCATCGCCTTGCGGCGCGGTGTCGAAGAACCGCAGCGTGGCCAGCGTCAGGTCCCGCGCCAGCTCGCGCTTGATCCATCCCCGCGCGACGGCAATCGGCCAGATCGTCAGCGCACATCCGACCGCCGCGACGCTGGCGCCGCTGGGCGACGGCCAGCGCTCAGGAACCAGCCCGTTGCGCGGGTTCACCGTGTCCCGGAAATAGCGGAAGGTACGATACTCGATCTCGGCGTAGAAATCCGGCAGTGGCAACGAGGGTGCCTTTGCCCCGATCGCCAGCGGCACCGCCGGATCCTTGCATCCCGCCACCACCCCCGCGAGCCCGAGCGACGCGTTCGCGAGAAACAGGCGACGATCAAGCATTCATGACTCCGTTACGGTGGTGCCGCGCACGACCAGTTCAGGGGTGATCCATTCATCGGCCGCGCCCGCGTCGCAACCCTCCAACGCATCGATCAGCCGCGCCGCCGCACGCGCACCCACCGCCGTCATGTGTACCCGGATGGTCGTCAGCGACAGATAACCGGCGAGCGGCACGTCGTCGAAGCCGCAGACGGCCACGTCCTGTGGCACGGCGCGGCCCGCCTGCCGCAAGGCGCGAAGCGCCCCGACTGCCATCAGATCGTTGCCGGCAAAGATCGCATCATAGGCAACGCCGTCGTCCTGCAGTCGAGCGACCGCCGCTTCCCCCGATGGTTCGGTAAAGTCGCCCGGAACGACAATCAGCTCGATATCCTCTGGCAAAGCGGCTCGGAAACCGTCCAACCGTTCCTGCGCGTCGGTGTTCCCGACAGGGCCGGTGACATGAACGATCCGCTGGCGCCCGATCGCGACCAGATGATGCGCCATCGCCTCCGCCCCGGCGCGATTGTCGATGCGGAGGCTGACGCCGCCGTGCGCCGAGGGTGTGTTGATCATCACCGTGGGCAAACTGGCCGGCAGCAGGTCCGCGGTAGCGACCGGATCGGCATAGGGCGCCAACACCACCAGCCCGTCGACCCGCCCGCGCATGGTGCGCAGCGCCTTGGCCGCATGGTCGCGATCGGCATGGATGTTGGAGAGCAGCAAGTGGTAGCCGCGCGCGCTCGCCTCCCGGTCGAGCCCGCGCACCAGTTCCGAAAAGAATTCGCCATGCAGATCGGGTAGAACGACGCCGATCGCGTTGGTCCGCGCGAGGCTGAGGCTGCGCGCGCCCGCATGCGGAACATAGCCCAGCTCCTTCGCCGCAGCGAGGACACGCGCGCGCGTGTCGGGGTGGACATTCGCCAGCCCGTTCAGCGCACGCGATACCGATGCCACCGACACTTCGGCCAACCGCGCCACATCGCGGATCGTAGCTCCGGCCATCGCTCGTCCCCCCAAACTTGCAACTTGATCGAGCGACCGTCTACGTAACCGGTTACAACCGCGTCAACGCCAATCCACAACGACCGAACGGGCGAGCGCTCTCCCGATCGAGGCGGACGATGGCGCTGTCCTGCACGTCGGCGCAGCCGGTTACCCTGACGCCCAGTCGCGCCGGCGGATCCCCTGCGCCCACAACAGTGCCGTCAGATCATTATGATCGATCCGGGCCCCTGCCGCCGCCGCGACGATCGGCTTGGCATGATACGCAACGCCCAGCCCAGCGATGTTGATCATCGCCAGATCGTTCGCGCCATCACCGACCGCGAGCGTCGCCGCATCGGCGAGGGCGAGCGCGGCGCGCGCGTCACGCAGTGTCCGCTCCTTGGTGGCGGAATCGACGATCGGCTTGGCAACCGTGCCGGTCAACGCGCCGTCAGCGACGATCAGCTGGTTGGCGATCACCCGATCGAAACCGATCTGTGCGCCGACCGGATCGGCAAAGGCGGTGAAGCCGCCAGATACCAGGACCGTGGTCGCGCCCCGTGCGCGCATCGTGCGAACCAGCGTGACCGCGCCCGGCATCAACCGGACCCGCTCATCGCGGCACCGGTCAATCGCGCCGGCGTCCAGCCCGCGTAACAGCGCGACGCGCGCATCGAGCGCGGCGGCAAAATCCAGCTCGCCGCGCATTGCGGCCTCGGTGATCTCGGCGATCTGTGGCTTCAGCCCGGCGTAGTCGGCCAGCTCGTCGATGCATTCGACGGTGATCATGGTCGAATCCATGTCGGCGACCAGCAGGCGCTTTTCGCGTCCTTCGATGGGCTGAACGACGACATCCACCCCGTCCCCGCCGCCTTCCAGCGCCGCGCGTGCGGCCGACGGCTGTCCGGCGAACTGAATGTCCGCGGCATCACCCTCATCAAGCCATTCGACTACCCCCGGCATGCAGCCGGCGTCCGTCAGCCGGGCGACGGCATCCGCCAGGGTCTGGGGCGACAGGCGCCCTGCTGCTATCAGCGTTGCGGTGAACAAACGGCACTCCCTTCCGACGCTGGCGCTCATTGCAGGGCCGACGGCCAGCGGCAAGTCGTCGCTGGCGCTCGCGCTCGCCGAACGAACCGGCGGCGTCATCATCAATGCGGACGCCAGCCAGGTCTATCGCGACCTATCGGTCATCACGGCGCGTCCCCCTGCGAGCGATGAGGCGCGCGCCGAGCATCAGCTCTACGGCTATGTCGACGGGGCAGAGGCATGGTCGGCGGTTCGCTGGGCCGAGGACGCACGCGCGGCGGTGGGTCGGGCGCATGCCGCCGGCCGCCTGCCGATCCTGACCGGGGGGACAGGGCTGTATATCCGCACACTGCTCGACGGCATTGCCCCGGTGCCGGAAATCGACCCGGCCATTCGCGAGGCGGTTCGCGCGCTCCCCGTGACTAAGGCACAGGCGGAGCTGGCCGTGCTGGACCCTGCCGCGGCGCAGCGGCTGGCGCCCGGCGATACGGCGCGGATCGCGCGCGCGCTGGAGGTGGTCCGCTCGACCGGTCGGACGCTTGCGCAATGGCAGGCGAGGCGCGCCGGCGGGATCGGCGGCGCTGTGACGCTGGCCCCCTTGATCGTGCTGCCTGACCGCGATCTGCTGAACCACCGCATTGATGCGCGGGTCGAGACGATGTTCGGGGATGGCGCGGTGGAAGAAGTCGCAGCGCTGCTCGCCCGCGACGATGTTGATCCTGCCGCGCCGGTTCGCCGAGCGATCGGCGTCGAAGACGTTGCCGCCATGCTCGCCGGCACCCTGTCGCGCGACGAAGCAAAGGAGCGGGTGGCCCTTTCCACGCGGCGTTACGCCAAGCGCCAATACACGTGGTTTCGGCATCAACCGCCGTCGGAATGGCCGCGAACCTCCAAAGCCTTGCCGATCGATCTGGAATATTATTTCAATACTCTGCCTTGACGCGCAACTTTTGCGATCGTAGCGCCCCCGTTCGCCCGCTCCTCCGGGCGTGTACGTAGAGAAAGGAATTTGAACGTGACTGAGAAAAGCGGAGCAGACATCCTGGTCGAGGCGCTGTGCGATCTCGGCGTGGACGTCATCTTCGGCTATCCTGGCGGCGCGGTACTACCGATTTACGACGCTCTTTTCCGGTCCAAGCGAATTCGTCACATTCTTGTACGTCACGAGCAGGCGGCAACGCACGCGGCGGAGGGCTATGCCCGCTCCACCGGAAAGCCGGGTGTGGTGCTGGTCACCTCCGGGCCGGGCGCGACCAATGCCGTTACCGGCATCACCGATGCGCTGCTGGATTCGATCCCGATGGTCGTGATCACCGGCCAGGTGCCTACCGCATTGATCGGATCGGACGCCTTTCAGGAGGCCGATACCGTCGGCATCACGCGCCACTGCACAAAGCATAATTACCTGGTGAAGGACCCCTCGCTGCTGGGCGGCGTGATTCATGAGGCGTTCCACATCGCGACCTCCGGCCGCCCGGGCCCGGTGGTGGTCGATATTCCCAAGGACGTGCAGGTCGCGACCGCCAGCTATACCAAGCCCGGTCCGATCCAGCACAAGACGTATCGTCCCGCGCTGAAGGCTGACCGAAGCGAGATCGAGCAGGTCGTGGACATGCTCGGCGCTGCCGAGCGGCCGATCTTCTACACCGGCGGCGGCGTGATCAACGCCGGTCCCGCGGCGTCGCAGCTGCTGATCGAGCTGGCGCGGGTCACCGGTGCTCCGGTCACCTCGACGTTGATGGGCCTGGGCGCCCTGCCCGCCACCTCGCCGCAATGGCTGGGGATGCTGGGCATGCACGGCACCTATGAAGCCAATATGGCGATGAATCAGGCCGACCTGATCGTCGCGATCGGCGCGCGCTTCGACGATCGCGTCACAGGCCGGCTCGATGCTTTCTCGCCGAACAGCCGCAAGGTGCACATCGACATCGACCGGTCGAGCATCAATAAGACCGTGCGCATTGATCTGGGCATTGTCGCCGACGCTGGCCATGCGATGGAAGACATGCTGCGCATCTGGAAGGCGCGGCAGCATCCCAAACCCGACACGCGCGAGTGGTGGCGCCGAATCGAGGGATGGCGCGCGGTCCAGTGCCTGAACTTCCCAAAGAGCGATGACGTCATCATGCCGCAGCGCGCCGTGCGTGCGCTGTGGGAGGCGACGCATATGCGCGAGCCGATCATCACCACCGAGGTCGGCCAGCACCAGATGTGGGCCGCGCAGCATTTCGGGTTTGAAAAACCGAACAAGTGGCTGACGTCCGGCGGCCTTGGCACGATGGGCTATGGCCTGCCCGCGGCGATCGGGGCGCAGCTCGGGAATCCGAATGCGCTGGTGATCGATATCGCCGGCGAAGCATCGATCCAGATGAACATCCAGGAACTGGCGACGGCAACACAATATCGCCTGCCGGTGAAGGTCTTCATCCTCAACAATGAATATATGGGGATGGTCCGCCAGTGGCAGGAGCTCACCTATGAGAGCCGCTATGCCGAAAGCTATTCGGATTCGCTGCCCGATTTCGTGAAGCTGGCGGAGGCCTATGGCTGGAAGGGTATCCGCATCGAGCACCCCGATCAGCTCGAGGACGGCATTGCCGCCATGCTCGCGCATGACGGGCCTGTGATGGTGGATTGCATGGTGGCGAAGCTCGCCAACTGCTTCCCGATGATCCCCAGCGGTGCTGCCCATACGGACATGATCCTTCAGGCGAACGAAGTGTCGGGCACGATGGACGATGAGGCCAAGGCGCTCGTCTGAGCGCCCCCTCCCTTCCCCCTTCGTGGGAAGCGCCCGAGACTTTTCCTCCCCTAACCTCTCCCGCGCGCGGGAGAGGCGTGAGACCTACGATGCATATCAAATCGGAAACCGCGGAACGGCATACGCTGGCCGTCATCGTCGATAACGAACCGGGCATCCTCGCCCGCATCGCCGGCCTGTTCACTGCGCGCGGCTATAACATTGAGAGCCTAACGGTCAGCGAGATCACCGCCGACAAGGCGGTCAGCCGGATCACCATCGTCACCTCCGCCAGCAAGCCGATGCTGGAGCAGATCGTGGCGCAGCTCGATCGGCTGGTCCCCGTCCACACGGTCCGCGATCTCACCGCCGAGGGGCCGCATGTCGAGCGCGAGCTGGCGCTGGTGAAGGTCCGCGGCGTGGGCGACCACCGCATTGAGGCGCTTCGCCTGGCGGACGTTTATCGTGCCCGCGTGGTCGATGCGACGACCTCCAGCTTCGTGTTCGAAGTGACCGGGGGCATCGAGAAGATCGACAAGTTCGTCGAGCTGATGGGCGAAGTCGGCCTGATCGAAGTCGCCCGCACCGGCGTCGTCGCGATCGGCCGCGGCCACGAGGCAGCCTGAGTTTCACCACCACCTATCAACCAACCCATCAGCCCGGCCGTGCGCCGGGCCCCCGGATCGGATCCGGGGAGACGAGCAAGGGAGTACCTACCAATGCGTGTCTATTACGATCGTGACGCCGATCTGAACCTGCTCACCGCCAAGAAGATCGCCATCGTCGGCTACGGTTCGCAGGGCCATGCCCATGCCCAGAACCTGCGCGACAGCGGCGTCAAGGACGTGGCGATCGCGCTTCGTGAAGGCTCGGCCACCGCGAAGAAGGCTGAGGACGCCGGCTTCAAGGTGATGAGCAACAAGGAAGCCGCCGGCTGGGCCGACATCCTCATGATCCTCGCGCCCGACGAACATCAGGCCGCGATCTGGGAGAACGACCTGAAGGGCAATATGAAGCCCGGCGCCGCGATCGCCTTCGCGCACGGCCTCAACATCCACTTCGGCCTGATCGAGGCGCCGGCCGACCTCGACGTGATCATGATCGCCCCCAAGGGCCCGGGCCACACCGTGCGCAGCGAATACGTCAAGGGCGGCGGCGTGCCGTGCCTCATCGCCGTCCACCAGGACGCGAGCGGCAATGCGCATGACATCGCGCTCGCATATGCCAGCGGCGTCGGCGGCGGCCGTTCCGGCATCATCGAGACGAACTTCAAGGAAGAGTGCGAGACTGATCTCTTCGGCGAGCAGGCGGTGCTGTGCGGCGGCATCACCCACCTGATCCAGGCCGGATTCGAGACGCTGGTCGAGGCGGGCTACGCCCCCGAGATGGCGTATTTCGAATGCCTCCACGAAACCAAGCTGATCGTCGACCTGCTGTATGAGGGCGGCATCGCCAACATGCGCTATTCGATCAGCAACACCGCCGAATATGGTGACATCACCACCGGCCCGCGGATCATCACCGACGAGACGAAGAAGGAAATGAAGCGCGTCCTGGCTGACATTCAGTCGGGCCGCTTCGTGAAGAACTTCGTGCTCGACAACCGCGCCGGCCAGCCCGAGCTGAAGGCCGCGCGCAAGGCCGCGGAAGCGCATCCGATCGAGAAGACCGGCGCCGAACTGCGCGCGATGATGCCGTGGATCGGCGCGAACAAACTGGTCGACAAGGAAAAGAACTGATCGTCCCCGGCGGCCGACACTGATCGGCCGCCACATCTGCATTGTTCCCGCCGCCGCAACCGATTAGGCGGCGGGCGATGCGGGGAGCGTCCACCACTCATGCGACGTACCGCGCCCGGCCGACCTGGCGCGCGCGGCTGATATCGTCGGGCCTCGCGCTGCTGCTGGTCGCGCTGCTGGTGCTGGTGCTGATCCGGATGGGTGCGTGGCCGGGTCGCCCGCCTGGCGACGGCAGCATCCTGTCGACCTTTGACGTAAGCTCGCCCGGCCCCGCCCCGCAGGCGGCGCAACCGCGCGCGCAGCAGAAGGCGAAGGCGTCGCCACAGCGCGCGCCAACACCCCCCGTCACCCCGCCCGCACCGCCGATCCCCGACCCACCGATCGAGCTGCCCGGCGTGATCAAGCTGTCGCGATCCGATTATGCCTCCGCCGATATCGGCCGCATTCCCAGCGCGCCTGCCGAAAGCGGCGGCACCGGCCAGGCTGCGGCGTCGGGTGGCGGCTCGGAGGGCGTTGCCGGCGGCGGGCCGAACGGCGAGACGCTGTATGCCGCCGAGTGGGTGCGCGAGCCGACCAAGGCGGAGCTTTCCCCTTTCATGCCGGCACGCCAGGAAAGCGGCTGGGGCATCATCGCCTGCCGCACCGTAGGGCGTAATCGCGTGGAGGATTGCCGCGAGATGGGCGAGACGCCGGGATCGGGCATTGCCCGTGGGCTGCGGCGCGCGTCATGGCAGTTCTTGGTGCGCCCGCCGCGCGTTAACGGGAAGCCACTGATCGGCGCGTGGGTGCGGATAAAGTTCGATATCGTGGTCGGCATCGAAAATAAGTGAAACCGGTCGTTTCGCACGCGGACCTTTTCCGCGCCCGCGCGTTCTGGTCTCCAGGGTTGGGTCGTTTCCGGGAGGCTATTCACATGCGCATCGCACATGCATTCATTTTCTCTGCTCTTCTTACAGGCACGGTGTTCGCCGCTCAGCAGCAGGCGCCCGCGCCCACCATTCCCGGCCAGAAGAACATTTCCGCCGTCAGTGGCGGCACCTACACCGCCGACGCCGGCCACACGCTGGTCGAATGGACCGTCGATCACCTCGGCTTCTCGCCGTATTTCGGCCTGTTCGGCAACATCACCGGCACGCTGACGCTTGATCCGAAGAACCCGGCGGCATCGAAGGTGGACGTGTCCATTCCGGTCGCCGAAGTGACGACCGCAAGCGCCGGCCTGACGAAGCACATGCTGAAGCCGGCCGAGGCGGGCAAGTCAGCCGACTTCTTCGGCGCGGCGCCGGCGCCAGCCCGCTTCGTCTCGACGCGCGTGACGCCTAATGGCGAGAATGCACGGATCGAGGGCAATCTGACGCTCAACGGCGTCACCCGCCCGGTGGTGCTGGACGCCAGCTTCTACGGTGCCGGCAAGGCGCCCGCGCAGATGGGCGGCAAGGAGAATGTCGGCTTCACTGCTACCGGGTCGCTGCGCCGCAGCGAATTCAACATCGGCTACGGCATTCCGATGGTCGGCGACGACGTGAAGCTAAAGATCACCGCCGCGTTCCAGAAGTAAACCTGAACTGGCGGCGCTGAGGCGGGATCGCCCCGCGCAGCGCCGCCCGATCTCCAGGCTCAGGCGGCGCGCCGCGCTGAGATCAATCCTTCGAACGTACCCCGAACGGTCGGCGACGCCGCGGCCAGGTGATGCCGCATCCGGGTATCGAAGGCATCGGCGGTATCGGCGCGCCCGCGCCGCGCCATGTCCCATGTACCGAATTCGCGTACCGCGATCGCGCGGTCATGCAGCACCACGATGCCACGATGGCGTGGGTCGCTGCTGATCCGATCGAACACCGTCTGCACGGCGTCACTCTCCCCCTCCAGTACCTGGAGGAAGCGGCGCTCGTCGGTCCAAAGCAGGCCCGTCACCCCGTCACGGCGATTGTTGCGCATCGATACTGACAGGATGATTCCGACATCAACGGCCCCGTCGGGAGTGGCCGAACTGATATAAAGAAGCTGTCTCACTGTTGTCCTTCTGCGTTTTCCCGACGCATCCTTGCTAGTCAGCGATGCCTTACGAAATCGTCAAAATTCAGCGTCTTGCTACCAATCTGGCGCAACTTTGCCGGGGCGGATCGGCACATCGTCGCGCCCGCGGGTGGACAAGCCGGTTATAATGCGGCACCCCTGATGTCGATGATCCGTGGACTTGGCCTCCTTCTGCGACTTACGCGCCCTTAGGCGCGACCAACGCGGTGCGCCCTGCGGGCGGCACGCGAAGCGCCTAAGGGCACCTGAAGAGCCGAAACTGCCCCTTCAAGCGAAGTGAGCCGACCCATGCAGCGCGATCCGTCGACCAAATACCGCCCCTTCCCGACCATCAACATCCCCGACCGCACCTGGCCTTCGCAGGTGATCACCCGTGCGCCGCGCTGGCTCTCGACTGACCTTCGCGACGGCAACCAAGCGCTGATCGATCCGATGGATGCGGAGAAGAAGACCCGCTTCTTCGACCTGCTCGTGAAAGTGGGCCTGAAGGAGATCGAGGTCGGCTTCCCCTCGGCCGGCGCTACCGAGTTCGATTTCATTTCCGGCCTGATCAAGCAGGATCGCGTCCCCGAGGATGTGAAGATCCAGGTGCTGACCCAGTCGCGCCGCGACCTGATCGAGACCAGCTTCCAGAGCCTGCACGGCGCGCATTCGGCGATTGTCCACCTCTACAATGCGGTCAGCCCCGCGTGGCGCCGCATCGTGTTCGGCATGAGCCGCGAGGAAGTGAAGGCCATCGCGATCGAGGGCGCAAAGGTGCTGTGCGACGAAGCGGCCAAGCAGCCCAATGTAGACTGGCACTTCGAATACAGTCCGGAGACGTTCTCCACCGCGGAGGTGGATTTCAGCATCGAGGTCTGCGCCGCGGTGATGGACGTGCTTCAGCCAACGGCCGAGCGCCCGATCATCCTCAACCTGCCCGCCACGGTCGAATGCGCGACGCCCAATGTCTATGCCGACCAGATCGAATATTTCGGTCGCCACATCCCGAACCGCGAGGCGGTGGTGATCAGCCTTCATACCCACAACGATCGCGGCACCGGCGTCGCCGCGGCCGAACTGGGGCTGATGGCGGGCGCCGACCGCGTCGAGGGCTGCCTGCTCGGCAATGGCGAGCGTACCGGCAATTGCGACCTCGTGACCGTCGCGCTCAACATGTACACGCAGGGCGTCGATCCGAAGCTGGATCTCAGCGATATCGACGGGATCGTGAAGACGGTGGAATATGCCACCAACATTCCTGTCCATCCGCGCACGCCTTATGCCGGCGATCTGGTGTTCACCGCCTTCTCCGGTAGCCACCAGGACGCGATCAAGAAGGGCTTCACCGCCCAGGCCGAACGCAACGACGATTTCTGGGAAGTCCCCTATCTGCCGATCGACCCGGCGGATCTTGGCCGCAGCTATGAAGCGGTGATCCGCGTCAATTCGCAGTCCGGCAAGGGCGGCGTCGCCTGGGTGATCGAGCAGGACAAGGGGCTGAAGCTGCCGAAGCGCCTCCAGGCCGATTTCAGCCGTCACGTCCAGGCGCTGGCCGACGAGACGAGCCGCGAGCTCAATGCCGGCGACATCTGGGGCGCGTTCGAGCGGATCTATCTGCCCGGCGACAAGGATCGCTTCGTTCTGCGCGATTACGACGAGACCGGCAGCGTCGGCGATCGCCGCTTCGTCGGCCGCGTCGCGATCGACGGAGAGGAACGCTCGCTCTCCGGCCGCGGCAATGGCCTGATCTCGGGCGTCATCGCTGCGCTCGCGGACACGACCGGGCCGACGCTCGACGTGGTAGACTATGCCGAACATGCGATCGGCCATGGTGCGGGCGCGCAGGCCGCGGCCTACCTTGAATGTCGCACCGCAGACGGCCGGATCGTCTGGGGCGTCGGCATAGATACCGATGTCGCGACCGCCAGTGTTCGTGCGGTGCTGAGCGCCGCCAATCGGGCCTGAACGCGATACTCTCCTCGATCTGCGACAGTCTCGGCTGGACTTGACAGTATTCGCCAGCGGGACATGATGCAGGTTAGAGGAGAGTCGCCATTTTGACCCTGTTGCTGATGGTTCAGGCTGCGGCTGGCGACATCGTCATCACTGGTAAACGATTGGTCGAGGCTCAGGCGGAATGTGCCAAAGGCAATTGTACGCCGCTGCGCGACGCTACGGCGACGATCGCACTGGCCGAATCGCAGTTTCGCGAGGGCGACTATTTGAAGGCGAAGAAGCTGCTCGCCGCTGCCGTTTCGCGCAACAAGGGGAAGGCAACAACTGATCCCCGCCCCCTCGCCGCTTTGTATGAGGCCTATGCGACCGTGGCGATCCACGAGGGCGATCGGACTACTTACCGCGAAGCGGTCGCCAATCAGGTTCAGGTGCTGCGCGACAACCTCCCCGCCGATGACGACGCGGTTATCTCTTCCTCGGTGGCGCTCGGCGATATGTGGATGAAGCTGCGCGACTATCGCCGCGCGCAGAACGCCTATCGATCCGCCGAGGCGACGGCACTTCAGAACGGCCAGGACCGCGCTGCTTTCCTTACCGGGATGCGGCTGGCGGGACTCGACATCGGCGTGGGTAAGAAGGCGCTCGCCTTGCAGCGGATCAACGATCTCGAGGCAATGCCTGCCGCCAATGATCCGTCGCTGAAAAAGCTGGTCCGCGTGATGCGAGTTCGCGCCGAATCGCGCTTCGACGACAATGCCAAATCGGGCGATTTGGCGGATCAGGTCGGCGGTGCGGCGGGCGATCGTCAGATCCTGGTCTGGGAACCCCCATATGATTTTGTCGCCGATACGGACGCGAACTTCCTGTCGCGCTCGCAAGGTTTCACGGACCCGCTCCCGCGCGCCTCCAGCGAACAAGACGGCCTGCAATGGGCCGACATTGGTTTTTGGGTGAAAGCCGACGGGCGCACGGCCGAGGCCGAAGTTCTCCAGGCGTCACCCGGCAACCGATGGGCGCAGGCCATTCTTCCCCAGGTGGAAGGCCGCCGTTACTCGCCCGTTCCGGTCGCAAACGCTGGTGACGAGGGCACCTATCGCGTTGAACGGTTCACGCGCCGCACGAACTACACAGTCCCGATCGGCAGCCTCGCCCGGCGTCGGCAGACGATGGATGGGTTTGAGATCGTCGACCTCACCAATCCCGATGCAAAGCCTAGGCCGGTCAGCTGACCGGCCCCGTCGCTACGGCGTAACGGAACGCTCCCGCACCACTTCGCACCCCACCCGCGCGTCCGGGTAGACGTCCAACTTCATGGAGCGGACTCTCACCCGCTGCACGCGCTGATCCGCCAGGCACATCGCGGCGATCGCCTCCACCAGCGTTTCCTGCAAGGCGAAGCCCGGACCGCCGGCAAGTCCTTGTATTCCCGCCCGAACAAAGTCGTAATCCATGACTTCGTCGATTGTGTCCGCAGACAACGGCCGGGGATAGCGGACGGTCATTTCCACCGACAGGCGAACCCGCTGCGGCACCATCTCGTGCGGATGAATGCCAAGCCGCATCGCGACGTCCAGCTGGTCGAGAATGATCGAATACTCAGCCACGATCCGCTCCCCGTCGGGTAGCGAACATGACGTCACCGTCGCGCTTCACGAAACGCTGCCCGCTGTCCACGTACACTGTCTGTCCGGTGATGCTTGGCGCATCCAGCAGCCACGCAACGGCGGCCGCCACTTGCCCTGCACCGACCGGGCGCTGCAGCAGATTTTCGCGTGCGACCTGATCGAATTCCTCCGGCGTCTGATCCCCGCTCGGCAGGGTCAGACCCGGCGCCACGGCATTGACCCGAATGCGCGGCGCGAACGCCATCGCCATCATCTCCGTCGCGCCAGCAAGAGCGTATTTGGTGAGGGAATAGGAGAAGAAGTCGGGATTGGGGTTGGCGAGCTTCTGGTCGAGCAGGTTGACCACCGCGCCATCGGCTAGGCCGGGCTGCGCCGCCAGCGCCGCTGCCAGCAGCGTCGGCGCGGTGCAGTTCACCGCGTAGAGCTCCGCAGCAAGCCGGGGGTCGATCGCTTCAGGGCGATCCTCCTCGAAGCGCGAGGCGCTGTTTACCAGCGCCGCGATTGGCCCACCCGCAGCCGTAACGGCGCGGTCGAACAGTTCGCCAAGCTGCGCGGTGTCCGACAGATCGCCCGACACCGTCATACCGCCGATTTCCGCCGCCAGCGCTGCGGCATCCTCTCCCGAGGCGCCATGATGGACGACAACGCGCCATCCAGAAGCAGCGCAGGCGCGACACATCGCCGCACCCAGCCGCCGGCCGCCGCCAGTCACCAGAACGGTTCGCGTCACGCGCGCCCCTGCATACCCATCAGCGCCAGCACTTCCTTGCGGCTGCGCTCATCATCGCGGAACACGCCCATCATGCGGCTGGTCACCATCGACACACCCGGCGTCCGAACGCCGCGCGCCGTCATGCAGGCGTGACTGGCCTCGATCACGACCGCGACGCCCTGCGGCTTCAGGCTGTTCCAGATACAGTCGGCGACCTCGGCGGTCAGTCGCTCCTGAACCTGCAAACGGCGTGCAAACGCATGCAGCACGCGTGCGAGCTTCGAGATGCCAACGACATGGTTCCTGGGAAGGTACGCGATGTGCGCACGGCCGATGATCGGCGCCATATGGTGCTCGCAATGCGACTGGAACGGGATGTCCTTCAGCAGGACGATCTCGTCGTACCCCCCAACCTCTTCGAAAATGCGCGCCAGGTGATGCGCGGGATCCTCAGCATAACCGGCGCAATATTCCCGCCAGGCGCGGGCAACGCGCCTGGGCGTATCGATCAGCCCTTCGCGCGTCGGATCATCACCCGCCCATTCGATGAGCGTCCGTATTGCACTTGCAACATGATCGGGGACGGCAATCTTGCCGTCTTCCCCAACGATATCACCATCTTCGGGTGACCCTTTAACGCTCATCAAAGATAAACCCTTGTGCAATGCAATGTGACCAATGCTGCACCGAAGCAAAGGTTTACATTGGCTACTGTTTCATTTCGGTCACAAACATCATCAGACAAGCAAGTGAAGCCTGCAAATCTGTTTGACGTAAGAATTGTTATGGCGCTACCTTCCTATCTGCAAATTGCACACCGCAGATCGGCGAAAAAAGCCGGCGCGGATCCAGGAGAGGATGTCAATGCGCAAGATCGATCTGCTTTCTGCTTCCGCCGTCGCGTTGCTTGCGATGCTTCCTTCTACCGCGTTCGGCCAGACGACACCTGCCCAGTCTGATGCGCAGCCGGCACCTGCCCAGCCGGCACCCGGATCGCCGGGTATCTCACCAGCGGCCCAGGAAGCCGGCTGGGGGTCGGATATCGTGGTCACCGCACAACGCCAAGCGCAGACCTTGCAGGACGTGCCGATCGCCGTCTCCGCCTTCTCGGCCGAGACATTGCAGGCGCAGCAGATCGACAACGCATCCGATCTCCAGCTGTCATTGCCCAACGTCACCTTCTCGAAGGGCAACTTCACGGGTTCCAGCTTCACGATCCGTGGCATCGGCGATTTGTGCGTCGGTATTTCGTGCGATGCGGCCACGGCCGTCCATATCAACGGCACGCCGCTGTTCGCCACGCGCATCTTCGAAACGGAATATTTCGATCTTGAGCGGGTCGAGGTGCTTCGCGGTCCGCAGGGCACGCTGTTCGGTCGCAGCGCGACCTCGGGCGTGATCAACTTCATCACTGCCAAGCCGCGCACCGACAAATTCTCCGCGAGCGGAGACGCCGAATATGGCAACTACGATTCGATCCGGCTGAAGGGGATGATCAACGTCCCGCTGGGCGATACGATGGCCGTCCGCCTGGCCGGCTTCTACCTGAAGCGCGACGGCTATACCGAGAACATCTACAACGACACGCGGATCGATGGCCGCGACATGTACGCGATCCGCGGTTCGTTCCGCTGGGAGCCCTCGGTCGATACGACCCTTGACCTCATGGGCTATTACTTCCGCGAGAAGGACGACCGTCTCCGTATTCAGAAGCAGCAGTGTCAGCGCGATCCCACCGGCACGCTGGGCTGCCTGAACGGACGCCTCGACTTCCAGCGCAGCAACACCAACGCCAGCTTCACCGGCACGCTCGGCTCGCGTGAGTTCCTGGGCATTACCTTTGGCGCCTTCCGTGCGGCGGGCATCGATGCCTCGCTCCTGGGCCTCAACAGCCTCTACGGTCCTGACGCCTACGCCGGCTACCTTGACTCGCCGGACGTCCGGAAGATCGCCTCGGCGGTGAATCCCACCTACTTCACCGACGAACTCCAGGTGCAGGGCCGCCTAGAGCACAATTTTGGGCCGGTCCGCGCACAGTTGACTGGTTTCTACCATGAGACCAGCGTCGACTCGAGCCAGGACTATTCGCTCGGCGTCGGCAACTCCCAGGGGATCATCCCTGGCCTGACCGCCCTCTCTGCCTTTGCCGCCAGCCCGACACTCGCGCCCTATTTCCGACCGATCGCCAATGCGTTGATCCCGGATGGTGTCGGCTCAACGCTTTGCACATCGGATGCGGTACCCAACGGTCTTGGGGCCTATGGTGGGTTTAAGCGCTGCGACAACGTGCCGCTGGCGTTCGACCGCTCGACGCAGAAGACGAAGGCATGGTCAGCAGAAGCGATCATCTCGAGCGACTTCGACGGGATGTTCAACTTCCTGCTCGGCGGCATCTACGTCCAGAACAAGCTCACCAACGGCGACTATTACGTCAACGCCTTCCCGATCGATTACGTCGCGGGCGTGCTCGGATCGCTGCAGAGCCTCGCACAGGCGGGAGCAGGCGTACCGCCATCCTTCTCCGCCACGCCTTACTTCCTGAACGCCACACCAGAGTTCAAGCTGAAGTCTTACGGTATCTTCGGCGAAACCTATTTCGCCTTCACCGACCAGCTGAAGCTGACGCTGGGCCTGCGCTACAACAACGACAACAAGTCGCTCCGTGCGCGCAGCACGCTTGCCAGCTTCCTGACGCCGTACACGCAGACTGGCAGCGCCTTCGACTCGCCCTTCTATGGCACCTATGACGCGGATCCGACGATCCCCGGCATCCAGCCGTTCCAGATCCGCGAGCGCACCTTTGACGAATTCACCGGCCGCGCCGTCATCGACTACCAGTTCACGCCGAATAACCTGCTCTATGCGTCCTATTCGCGCGGCTACAAGTCGGGCGGGTTCAACCCTGCGGTCCAGGTTCCCGGCCTGACCATCCCTGACGCGTTCGAGCCGGAAATCGTCAACGCCTTTGAAATCGGGTCGAAGAACACCTTCGGCAACGGACAGCTTACCCTGAACGTCACCGGCTTCTACTATCAGTACAAGAACCTGCAGCTGAGCCGCATCGTTGCCCGTTCGTCGATCAACGACAACATCGATGCCAACATCTGGGGTGTGGAAGCGGAAGCGATCATTCGGCCGGCGCGTGACTGGGCGATCAACCTTGGCGCAAGCTACCTGAAGACAAGTGTCCGCGAGGATGGCCCGTTCATCAACCAGCGCGATCCGTCGGGCGGCGACCGCAACACCGTGATCATCAAGGACATTGGCGGCGCCTTCAACTGCGTCGTTCGTGGCCCCACAGCGGCAGCGGCGGAAGCCTTTGTCAGTGCGGCGAACAACGTGATCAACACGACGGCCGGGCTGACCGCGGCCAACGGCCTGCGCGGTCCCACCCCTTATCCGGTGGACGCCAACGTCGGTGCCCCCACCGGTGCGTTCAGCCTCTGCAATACCCTGCAGACGCTGGCCGGCCCGACCAGCCCGCTCAACCCGGGCAATCTGATCCAGGTGGTCGACGGCATCGGCGTCAGCATCAAGGGCAACTCACTGCCGCAGGCGCCGATCGCGAAGTTCTCGGCCGGCGTCCAGAAGACGTTCGAATTCTCGAACGGGATGAGCCTGGTACCGCGGTTCGACCTGACCTACACCGGGGAGAGCTACGGCAATATCTTCAACGGCCGGGTTAACCGGATCCAGGGCTATGAGCAGGCCAATGCCCAGATCCAGCTGAACGGCATGGACGACCGCTGGTATGTTCGTGGCTTCATCCAGAACATCTTCGACAACAACGCAACAACCGGCCTGTACCTGACCGATCAGTCGTCGGGTCTGTTCACCAACATCTTCACGCTGGAACCGCGCCGTTACGGCATTGGCGCCGGCTTCCGCTTCTAAGACACTAACAGGGGGCGGTTTCGACACCGCCCCTCATGTTCCGAAGGACAACGGCGGGTCGGCAACGGCCCGCCGTTTTCGTTACCGCCGGTGCCAGCTCAGCGCAGCCGCTCGGCCGCCCAGGCAATATGATCGTCCATGAAGGTGGCGATGAAATAGTAGCTGTGGTCATAGCCTGGCTGCATCCGCAGGGTCAGCGGAATACCCGCCTCGTCACAGGCCTGCTGCAACAACTCCGGCTTCAACTGCTCCTTCAGGAACGGATCGGCATCCCCTTGATCGATCAGCAGCGCGTCCAGTCGCGCTCCGCCAGCGATCAACGCACAGGCATCATACGGCATCCATGCGCCGCGATCGGGCCCGAGATACCCGCCCAGTGCCTTTTCGCCCCAAGGGCAGTTCAGCGGCGAGGCGATGGGGGCAAAGGCAGAGACACTACGAAACCGAGCGGGATTGCGCAGGGCGATCGTCAAGGCACCGTGCCCGCCCATCGAATGACCCATGATGCCTTGCCGCGACAGGTCGGCGGCTGGGAACTCCCGCGCGATCAGCGCCGGCAGCTCATCCTCAATATAGCTCCGCATGCGGAAGTTCGTCGACCAGGGCTCCTCCGTCGCATCGACGTAGAAACCCGCGCCCTGGCCAAAGTCCCAGCTCTCGTCGTCGGGCACGCCCCCTCCCCGGGGGCTGGTGTCGGGAGCGACGAAGATGATTCCCCGTTCGGCGCACGAACGGCGATACTCGCCCTTGTCGGTCACGTTTGCGTGAGTGCACGTCAAACCCGAGAGGTACCAAAGCACCGGCAGCTTTGCGCCATCATCGTGCGGCGGTACATAGACCGAGAAGGTCATGTCCGTCCCGGTGGTCGCGGACTGATGGCGATACACACCCTGCACACCGCCATAGGCCTTGTTCTGGCTGATCGTTTCCACGTTAGCTCCCGTCGTTTGTTGCCCGCCGAGTAGCCGCTTCGCCGCGGCACGGCCACTCCTCGCCGGCCTTCCGGCGCCCGAGGGTAGCGCCACGTTTACACCACCTTCATACAAGGGCGTGACAACCGCTCGCGGTCAGCGCAAGAAGGACGTCACGCCTTCGCAACGGCGTGATTCCGCGAGATGCCGGATGACCGGCGCAACAGGAAGGAATTCAATGGCTACGAAGACCAAGACTGAGGAGGGCAAGCCCAAGACCGGCGGCATTCATGCGCCTGTCCAGCCCTCGCCCGAACTCGGCGCAATCGTCGGCACCGACAAGCTGCCGCGCAGCGAGGTGATCAGCAAGGTGTGGGAATACATCAAGTCCAACAACCTGCAGAATCCCGAGAACAAGCGCGAGATCCTGGCTGACGAGAAGCTCCAGAAGGTCTTCGGCAAGGACAAGGTCACGATGTTCGAGATGAACAAGTACATCTCGGCCCACGTAAAGGCCTGACCTGGCGGTCGAGCGGGCGCCGCATAGGGGTGGCGTCCGCTCGTTTCCTGATAGATCGAGGTCGCCCGCAGATCCGCACCGCGCGGCTGTAACGAGCGCTACCTTCTGGACCAACGCTGCTAAGAGATCCATGAGATTTTCCGCTCGGTCCAACTCTCGATTTTCGCTAACTTCTGGTCCCATGGAAGCCACTTCCGCTAAGTTGTGGACCACTACTACCGAACCGTCTTAGAGGTCGCAGCCACGATGCACCTGCGGCGGGCTCACTTTTCACGCGTCCAGAATATCTTACGATAAGAGATTTCGGCCTAGTATCGTCCACATCAGCGAAGTCCGACCGCCAGCTCCGCTTCAGCCCGCGGGAGGAAGCCGCCCGCGTCGGGATTGAGGCCATGCCTGGTGACGTGCTCCCCAAAGCTCTACCAGTCATAACTGGAGTCCGGGGTTGGTATGGTGCCCCTCGGGGCGGTGTTGCACAACCCGCCTGGCAGCATCGA